>JAZMZG010000043.1:0-2257 GCA_045585835.1 Eubacteriales bacterium | reverse complement strand
CGGTGGTGTCAAAAAGCGCCATAGGCTTCTCCTTTCATCTCTTTCCAAACAACATCTTGTCGCTCGGACTTCGTTCTCTCAATATATATAGTATTATACTACATATTTTCTGTAATTTCAATGCCTTTTGCAAATTTTTAGCGGAAAATCTCGAAAAAAGTGGGCTTTTGGGCAGATTTTTCCGTCTCAAAGACGATTTTTTAACAGTTATTACCAAAACATAGGTGTGATAATTTTCTTATCTTACCATTTTCGCTCGTATCTCATTTCTTCTTTTATGCGCTTTAGCTCGCGTCTTTTTCTGACAATTTCCGACTCAACAAAGACATAAGGCTTCTTTTCGGGTATTTTATCAAAGCTTCTTTTGGAAAGATAGAGTCTCCTTGCAATCCGAGACGGCTTTTCAAAGTCAACGGGAAGCCTCAGCATACGGGTTTCTTCAAACCCTGCCTCGTTATACCACCAGTTGTCAAAAACCACGTCGCCGTCGGAGATATGGTAGCCAAGGTTTGAGCTTTCGTCCTCATAGAGCCTTATTTTTCCGACGAGAATGAGGTGCTTTTTCTTTTCGTCAAGATAAGCCCGTTCAAAATCCTTTAACCTCATCACGCACAGCCGCCGTCTTATGACCTTTTCGCCCCGATGGGTGTATTCTCCTGCGTAGCGGCTGTAAACCGCCGCCTTTTGTGCAATGTCAAAATACGTATATTTACTGTGGCGTCTGACCTTTTTTTCAGTAAGCTCAGCGTAAAAAATAAAAAGCCCCATCGCCGCCGCAACCGCCGCCCCTATCCAGACGGCAAAGAGCGTTAGCGCCCCGCTTTCGTACATCTGGCGAAGATTAAAAAAAGCCGCCCAGATTAAAAAAAGCGACAGCTCCGCAACCGGCGCCGCCGTAAGAAGCATCGCATAGCGCCGTCTGAGGTAATATTTTTTTGTGTAGGCGTGAAAATAGCTGTTCATCTTTATCTCCTTACCGCAGTGGCACTGAATAAATTATAACCTATTTCGGAGCTGTTGTAAAGGAGAAGGGAGGTTAATGCCAAACAAAAAAAGGTAGTTAATTTTGTGGCATTTTTTTGAATTTTAGTCTTGATTTATAGTAATTTTTACTGTATAATGTTAAGGTGAGTATATTATATATAGTGAGGTGTTAAGCAGAACAATGTTTGAAAAGGATAGAACTCTTAAGCTTGACATCGTCACGCCGTCGGGAACGAGAATACTTACTGCCACAGGAAAGCAGTTTTCCACCCCCTCTCACATAAACTCCGTTACGGGAAGGCCCGAAAATATTCTGATGATAAAAGGGCGTACGCTTCCTGAGGTTGAGGCTGACTCTCTTGTTTACATAATCTCATATATGCGTACGGGCGAAAGAATAAGATATTCGGGAAAAATTACCCTTTCTACCGAGCTTCAGCTTAATATTCTGCTTGATATGGGCTCGGCTATGAAGATGGAGGAAAGACGGCGCTATTTTAAGGTCGAAGCTGATATAAGCTGTATTATTACTCAGGTTACCGACGCCTTCGGAAAAACAAACGACGTTCCCTCTAAGGCAAGAATCAGAAACCTCAATATCGGAGGGGTTTTCCTCTGCGTTTCTGACGTCGAGCTTCATAAGGGCGACGTTATCGAGCTTTCAGTTGACCTTGAAAACGAGACAAGAATCATAGCCGCCGAGGTATTACGAGTTCAGCTCAACGCCGCCGGCGACATAATGGGCTATGGCTGCCGCTTCTCGAATATAACCCCGAAAATTGAGGCTGTGCTTGCTAAATACGTTTACAGAACTCAGCTTGAGGATATGAAGAAAAACGCCAAGAAAGCAAATGAAGAATAACACTCAGAAAGGTTACTCCATTTTATGAAGATTAAAAACGCCTATAAGATTATTATGATAGTTGCGATTGCAGTGCCTGCATTCGTATACTTCCTGCTTGGAATCGGGCTGTGCAAGGGCGCATTTTTCCAGATGACTCATAACGAGGTCAGTGCGCTGTCGTACATGTCGTCGAAATGTATTAATCAATATTTCTCGGCTTATCAGACTCGCTTGCTTACGCTCTCGAAAATGCCTGCGGTAATCACGGCGGCAAGCGGCGACCACGCTTCTGTAAAGGACACACTCTCTACCCTCTTTACAGGGATTTTAGAAAGCGACGAGAACGTGGTTGACGTTGCAATAGTAGATAACAGCGGAATAGTTGTTGCTGCTGCCAACGAAACAACAGTTCAGCAGACCTTCTTCGCT
>JAZMZG010000042.1:0-2008 GCA_045585835.1 Eubacteriales bacterium | reverse complement strand
TGATATTGCGAAGCATATTCTGTTTGACAGCAGCCGTTTTCAACACCTCTGAGAAAGAACCTTGAAGAACCCTCAGACCGTAGTTTGTGGTCTGAACCCCGTCTATCAGATAATTGTCATTAGCACTCATCTTACTTGACGGGACTTTATATGTATATCCTGAGAAAGGGAAGTCATCGGCAAATTTCAATGTCTCACGCCCGAAAGTTACCGCATATTCCCTGTTGCTCTGACTGACAAGTCTGAGCGTATATTTACGCTCTATGACAGCGCATTCAAAGACGTGATAAGAACCGTCTGAGAGCATTTCTATAAAGTCATTGTAACGGCTGAATACGTCTGAAATGGCAAAGGTCAGTGACACTTCACGGGTATTCAGAACGGGTTCAGAGAGGTCTGCTTCTATTCCGTCTTCTTCGTGCCAATCATTCTGTTCAGGCTGTTTCAAAGGGGGAAAGGCGATGAGTGAAGTCCACCCACCGTCAGGGACATAGATACCGTACTGTTTGTACACGTCATATCCGTCAACATATAACTTTCCCGACATCATAAGATTATAGCGTTTTCAGAGACGTTTTTAATGACCCGTGCGCCTGTCACGCCTTGAATAGACACAACTGACCATTTACGGGCGTTAACTGTTGCAGAAGCCCCCTGAAACACGTAAATCTCGTGTCTTTCAAGAGTGTCACAATCAATGACCGCCGTTGTGCGCCCGATGAGAATAGCCCTTTTCGGGTTTTTCAACTCAACGAACCCCGCATCAATGTAAACACCGTATTTCTCAACGCCGAAAGGCTTGAAGAGCCTGAATGTTGAGAGGTTCGGGAAACGGTTTTTCAGGCAGAACTCCATTCCTTTTGTTGAAGAGAAAAGCCTGAAAATGTCTTCAAGGGTCTTCTCCCGTCCTGTGAACAGAGAGCAAGCCCCAAGAAGTTTTGCCTGTGCGTAAATCTGTCTGATAATATCTTCCATATTATTCCTTTATTTAAGTTTCACACCTTTCAACTGAATATCGTTCACAGCGTCTTTAACCTCTTTGATATTCTGACGGACATCTGAGAAGCCCTCCGAAATTTTATCAGTGTGCTGCTCAATGTTCAGAACGCTTCTCAGAATGAGGTTCACAGAAGCGAGAAGAAGTTTCGTGTTCTCTGCAATTGAGAACGTGTGTCCCTGTATGGCTGTCGCCCGCCCGTTCAGTTCATCCACGCTTTCCTGTGAAGCCGTTGCGATTCCTTTCTGAGAGGCTTCACGGCTTGCCTCGTCTGTGACTGTGAACATATTTTTCACACTGTCAGGGAGATTCTCCCAAATAGTGGCGAACTCTTCTCCAACGGCGTTCAGGTCAGAGGCGAAACCGCCCATTGAATTGATAACAGCGTCAAGCCCCTGAAACTCTCCGTTCTTAAACCATTTCGCCTTGTACTTGTCAAAGATTTCTCCGAGCGGTTCTTCAAGGAATTTACTGATGAGCATACGTTTCATAACGTCAGCGACAATCTCATTCACTTTCTCGCCCCACGCTTCGGCGTAGTCTTCGCCCGCCTGAAACGCTTCAAAGAAAGCGTCTCCGAGTTCAGACGCAATGTCGGCACTTGTGCCGCCGATGATGTCTTCCACCATTTCATTGATAATCTGAACAGCCTGTTGCCCGAGTTCTTCAATCTGACGCTCCATGTCCTCAATAGCCCCGTGGTCAGTGTCTTTCTTGTCCTCTTCCTGTTTTATCTGCTCATTCAAAAGAAGCTGCTGTTTGCTGATGTTTTCAAGTTGTTCACGGGCGTTTGCATACTTGTTGCCGCCGAGAGCCTTGTCAGCAGTGTAGGCGATGTTCCCGTAGGCTGTGGCAAGTTTGTCAGCGGTCTTTTCAAGGAGTTCAGAATTTGTTCTGACGTTGCTGAACATAAGAGACCAAACAGCGTTCCAATCGTTTGTTGCAGCCTTAGTCCGAAGAAGTTCAAGATAGGTTGCGGAGAGGGTCTGTCTCACACGGTCAATAGACTTC
>JAZMZG010000041.1:0-25278 GCA_045585835.1 Eubacteriales bacterium | reverse complement strand
AAGGACATACGTGGCATCTTTATCATAGTATTTGTTGAAGCTATCGGTCTCATATGTCTGCTGAGTGGCAACGACCGTGATAGAAACACCTTCAAGGGAAAGGTTCTGATACTCGTTGCCGACTTCTTCTGCCATATGACCGAAAACGGTAAACTCGGGGGTGGTATCGGTGTGCCCCGTTCCGGGAGTAGTTTCACCTTTTCCTGCAAGCGACCAGTCGAAGAGAACGTTGCCTTCGGGCATACCGTAAAGCACACCAACCTCTGCGTCCTCAAATTTCTGTAATTGATTGCCTGCAGAGCCGTTCAACACAGACTCAGGAATATTGTTAACCCTTGTCTTAAGTTCAATAGCTTCCATCAGTTTTTCGTCACCATTTACGCCATTAAGAAGGACGAGAAGCTTGGACGAAAGATTACCCTCGTTACGAATGCGGAAAGGTGCCATTTCATAAGTACAGCCAGGCTCCCAAAGGATCTCAGTTCTTCCGTCTGCTGCAACAAAGGGAATAGCCTTGCCTTCTGCATCTTCCCAACTATCGCCGTCCCAATATTCCATAACAATGTCGAGTGTACCAGCCTGGATGACATTGCTGCCGGAGGTAACACTATCAGTAAACCAAGCAAATGTACTCCCAATCAGCATTGACACGCACATAAGAAGTGCAAGTGCACTCGTCAGTAAGGCACGCTTTGTGCTTTTTCCTTTTGTCATTTTCTATGACCTCCTTTTCAAATAGTGCCAACGTTGGGAAGTGTTTTACCGTTCTCACGCTGACCGTTGACCTAACGCGGGAGGCGGTTATTAACTTGTTTTTTGCTCTCAACCGAGCATTAGTCTATGTAATTCAAGGTATGGCTACCGCCTCTGTTATCAACAAAGTCAGCACTCGCTATACTCTTATCTGTTGTGTTGATAGTAGCGTGTCCGTTTACAGTAGTAACATAGTACATAGCCGTAACATTAACATCATTAAGGGTTGCGGTACATTCGCCCATAGTGCTTATTGCATTGGGGTTAGTGGGACCGTTTGCTGCAGTACCCGCAACACATTCAGCAGTAATAGAGCCACCGTTTACGGTAATTTCAGCATTGTTAAGACTAATGCCATAGCTATAAACCCATTTTGCCTTGGTATCGTTATTGATTTTTACGTTGCAGTTGTTAAGAACTGCCTTTGCATTCTGTACCTCCATACCGGAAGCTTCGGACCAATTAACATTCGCATTCAGATGATGTTTTACATCTACGGTAACATTATCCATAGTCAAAGTGCCTGCAGTTGCTTTCAGGTGAGGTACAAGATTGGTGTTTCCGCCGCTTGCAATAGTACCGTTCTCGATGGTTGCATCGGCAGCGAAGTCTAAGCCCATCGTTGTAAGGGTTTTATTGTTTAAATTCAAGGTTACGGATTTATTGACAGTAACACTTTGATCTAAAGCAACATCATTCTGCAAAACAATATAAGCACCTTCGGTATTCAAAGCGGATATTAAGTCGGAAGCTGAGCTTACGCCGTTTCCTTTAACAACCTGATACCAGGTCTCTCCGCCAATTTCCACGGCTTCAAAGGTGCAACCTTCATCAAGCTGAATGCGGGTCGCATCATAACCAGCATAATACTTCGTATGTTTAAGAACTGCACCCTCGTGGAAGACGATGCTAAGTCTGCTACCCTGAGTATCTTCTGCATTGGCACACTCAATACCATCAAGAGGAATGAACTTGCCGCCATAGACATCTATATTGCCGCTATTTGTATACATAATAGCCAGAGCATTGCTGCCGTTATCGGAATTGCTTATGTAGGTACCGCTATAAACGTTGATCTGGTCGTTCTTATTCATAGCGTGGAAAATACCGGATTTTCCGTTTTTGACAGTTACGGTGCCATCACCAACGATATTCAAAGTTCCGCCATTTGCGGTAGTGAATACCGCATTAGTCTTCAAAAGAGCATCATCTTCGACGATAATATCGTGACCGTTCAAGTCAATGGTAACCTCACGACCGTTAGCAACGAACATATACGCGCCCCATTGGAGAGAAGTGGTTTCGTCAACGATAATATCTTCATTAAGCACGATGTATCCGTCTCTGACGAGCATAGCATCCTTCAAACTTTGCGGATCGAAAGCATATATTGCCTCGGGATTTAAGCCCTCATCGTAATCGTCGCCGAAGGAGTCACTTTCAAAATTCAGTTGAATGGCGCTTAACTTAACGCTGAAATCAGTACCAATAGACTTATTCTGATACTCGTTGCCGGCGCTCTCCTGCATTTTGAGAGCAAGAGTAATGGTATGGCTCTGTCCTGCTTCGAGATTTCCGGATGCGGTAGTGCTGATAGCATCAAGTACTTCGTTCAAGGTGCCAAGTCTCATATCTGCATCAATTACAGCGCGGTTGCCGAGCTGCTGCGCAGGATCGAGATAGTAAACATCAATTACCTCTGCAAGATCAGTCGCTTCGCCGTTTGCAGCGATAGAAAGTTGATACTTGAGAGCAAGTGAGCCCTTGTTTTCAATCTTAATGTGACGAACCTCAGTATAACCAGGCTCCCACAAATCATAGTTGAAAATAGCTCCGGTAGAAGCATCGGTCCAGTTGGCACTTTCGGGAGCTTCGGTACCCTTAGCCCAATACATCTCAACATCAAGAGTGCCGGACTTAATAATGTTACCCGAAGAGGTAACAGAATCGGTAAACCAAGCGAACGTACTACCAATGAGCATAGACACGCACATAAGGAGTGCGAGTGCGCTCGTCAGTAAAGCACGCTTGGTGCTTCTGGTTTTTGTCATTTTTGATGACCTCCTTTTGAAATAGTGCCAACGTTGGGAAGTGTTTTACCGTTCTCACGCTGACCGTTGACCTAACGCGGGAGGCGGATTTACCGAAACATTCGGTAATCAAAAGGTACAAGGCTTTGCTTATACCCTTTGATTGCCGCCTATCCACTCGATAGAGGAGAGGATAGGTCGGACTTAAAATGAACAAAACAGAACAATTTCTGCTATTTATTAGTTTGCTTGAAGACGGAAGGTTGAAGTAGTAGCATCCCAATAAGTGCTGTATCCTTCGTTCATGCAGATTAACTTTGCTTCGTCGCCTTCGGTGTAGGTATATCCTGCCGCGGGCTTAAAGTTGAAGTTTACAAAGTTCGTGTTGGTTTCATCTACGGTAAACTTGAACGCATTGAAGTTTTCTGCAAGGTAAGCTGTGTTGTGATTGGTGGAAAGATCGTACGCAATTACACCATCTATCTTTGCTTCACCGATCGTCAAGCCAAGACCGCCGACATAGGAAATGTTGTCAGAGATTTCACCACCGGTAATGCTGATGGAGTTGTTCCAGGTGTTAAAGGCATTGGATTCACCGTTCTGTGTATTGTTATAAATCTTACCGCCAACCATATTCATTGATGTATGGTCGGTCAAACGAATTGCGCCAGAGTTAGCAGCCTTGTTATCGTGCATTTCGAAATCGCCGCCAATGTTGATAACGGAGTAAGTGCCGGTGTAGATTACGCCGCCTGTCCCAGCAGATTCGTTGTATGCAAATTCGCCACCGTTGAAATTATACGTGGAGGAACCGTACCCCCAGATTACACCGCCATCGCCGACAGCACGATTGTTGTTGATTTCTCCGCCGTTCATCGTCAGATTGCAGGCGCTGACCATACGGATTGCACCAGCTGAACCGGTAGAGCTGTTGCCGTTGATCTTAGAGCCCTCGTTGATAATGATTGCACCGCCGCCCCAAATGGCACCGGAATCGGATTGGTTATTGATAATTTGAGCACCGTTCAAGGTCAACGAACCCTTTTTACTGCCGTGATCAAGGTAAACGGCATGTGCACCGACATTATTTTGTAGCACCACACCTGCATTCAAAACAATGTTTCCGTTTCCTTCGGTTTTAATTAAATTACCGGTTGCGGTTATGCCGTTGTTGGCAACACCACGACCAAGTGTGGAATCAGCAGCACCGCTCCAAACGGCACCACCGTCAACAACAGCATCCACCATTGTTAGAGTAGCATTTGCTTTGACGGTGAACACAGTACCTGTAAAACCGTCTGCACGGCTGATTACAAAACCGTCGCCATCAATGATAGCTGCGTAATCAACATTAAGTGTTTCTGCGGTTTCGATGTTCTCGGTAAGTACTATATTGGGTTCTTTGTTAGCAAGTGCGATCTTTAACTCGTTAATATTGGAAACAGGCGCATAGTTCAAAGTAGCATCTGCATCGTACTGATCGTCAAAACTATCGCTCTCGTATGTAAGCTGGGTTGCAAGAATCTGGATATCAAATACTCCGCCAAGGGACATCCCCTGATAATCATTGCCAGCAGATTCTCTCATTTTCAGAGCAATTCCAAGGTAAGCAGACTCTTCAGCCTTAAGCTCTCCCTTAGTAGTTTCCTTAATTGAATTCACAAAATCACGAACAGTGCCGACGTTTTTCCATGTGCTGATATCTGCACGATCAGCCGGAATATCCTGCACACTGGTATTAACATAAACATCAATTACATCAGCAAGTGCAGTAAGTTCGTATGCGGAAACGAATTTAGCCATCCATTTAAGCGCCAATGTACCTTCATTGACTACTTTGAGAACTTTAACATCGGTATAACCAGGCTCCCAATTTTCATAGTCAAAAATTGCTTTATTGTTCTTTTTGATAGACGTCCAGTTATCGTCGCCATCCTTCAGAAATAAATCAATTATCAGATCGCCGGCAACAATCTTATTGCCACCGAAAGTCACGCTGTCCGTAAACCAAGCGTATGTACTGCCCACGAGCATAGATACGCACAGTAAAAGTGCGAGCGCGCTCATAAGAAGTGCATGCTTTGTACTTCTTTTGTTTGTCATCATAATGACCTCCTTATTGACTTTACCAACATCGCATAATTTAACCGTTCTCCTTCCGACGTTGGCACAGCGAAAGAGGCGGTTATTGACTTGTTTTTTCTCCGGTCAGGGTATTAGTCAATATGACTAAAAGAGGGAATAGTACCCCCCCCCCGATATGCAATTTACTTTTTGCGCAAGTTTTATAATAGTTTTCTTTCCTTTGCATAATGTTTTTTTACTTATTTTTTGCACTTCGGCAATCAAAGGGCAAAAACACTTCGGCTTTTGTCCTTTGATTGCCGCCTGGCGGGGGAAGCCGGAACGGCAAAAGGGGGAATGATAAAGGAGTTATCTGTATTTAACAAACGGGATAAGGGATAACAATAATCTCCGTTTTTGGCGCATCCAATATTGGCGCTCTGCTCCGTCGGTTCGGTTTATTTCGTTGCGAAGATATCTGAGCTCGTCGTAAAATGCGATGAAATACGATATCAGCGCAAACATAAAAAGAATAAAGAACAATGCAGCTAATGCACCGACGGCAAACCAAAATCCAATATCAAATGTATTTGCTTGAGGCATTTTATTCTCCTATTCTTTAGTCTCATCGGGCGTAGCGGAGGAAGCTTTGTCTTGAAGTTCTGCCTTAAGGGCCTTTAGTTCTTCGAGCATTCTTGCGTTTTCAGCCCTCTCTGCTTCGAGCTTATCCTTTTCCGCCTGCATCTGTTCCATCTGCTCCTTTTTGTAGCGGCGGAAAAGAGCAAAGAACTTCACACCTTCGTAGAGAATTATCAGCATAAAAGGAACGAAAATGCAAACGAAATATCCCGGCGTGGTCTTCAAAAAGTTAAAGAAAGTTCCGACATAAGCAAGGTGTCCTTGATACTTACCGAGCACGTAAGGGTACGTCACGATGATATCGTCGTCCGTATCCGTCGTAGTACCGTAGGTGACAAATCCGGGATTTCCCTCAGCGTCTGTCGTCAAAGTTCTGATTTTATGCGTCACGGTTTCGCCGAAGCTATCGGTGTCCTGCGACATAAAGCTTATGATATCGCCTTCCTTCAGGGTGGAAGGATCGACCTCTTTTACAAATATAAGAGAGCCCGCTCTAAAATCGGTTGCCGCCATTGAGTCGGAATTTACTATGTACATCTTATAACCGAAAAGATCTCTGTCATTTCGGTTAAAGGTGGTCACGGAAATAACGGTGAAGATCATCATAGATACTGCAAGCAGAACGACAAGCCATACAAAAGCGGTCTTTACTATGTTAAATGCTTTTTTCATCAGTGTTTAACACTCCTTCGCTTTGAAATACTGCTGAGCCGAATAATATATAAGTCGGAAGACGTGCTCCTCGGTGTCGTCGTTATCGGGTACGGAGCCGTCAAAAACTCTAACAGCGAAATCAAGCACAGTCATCAACATATGATTGAAGATCATCCAAACGTTAGATTCATCTCTGAAGGCACCCTTAAACTTTTCTATAAGCGGAACAAATCTTTCCTTATGAGATCTTGCAGAGTTCTTTTTAAAATACGTTGAATAGTAATATCGGATATACGCAAGGCACTTATCACTGTTTCTTAGTATGAATCTCCATACCGCAGAGTAGAAAAGGCGGCAACGCGTCTCAAACTCCAATTCGTTCATATACATTATGCAGACGTTCTTCATAGCCACCGTTACAAGTTCTTCGTCCAAGCTGTCAAATGTCTTTGAAAACATATCTTCCTTGTCCGAAAAGCAACGGTATATGTATACCTCGTTTATCGCTGTATCATTTCCTATTTGTTTTGTTGTCGCCTTGTCGAGACCGTCTCTTGCAATGACATGGATAGTTCCGTCAATAAGTTTTTGCCGGGTCTCATCCTGTTTCAAAGTTGTTTCTCCTTCCTTGCTGTAAATGTTTACTACAAATTTCGGCAAAAATTTGCAAACGCCGACCGTTTGCTCGTAAGTCTTTTAGCTGTTGCTAAATTTTAAAACTCGTCCGTAGGCAAAATATTTACAATGCTTTCTTTACCGCAACGCTTGCATTTAATGGGAAGATCTTTTATCTCTGTAGTGGGAAGCAACCATAAAACAGTGTGCTTACCGCACTCGGGACAAAGGAATCGGCGTCGCTGGGCATTAGCTTCGTGAATCGGCGACTTAAGTTGTAACGTTTCTTGCAAGTAGATCACCTCGGTCTTAACAATTTGCGGTAAGAGAAAACAAAAAAGCCTGTGCCATAACCGTATACAACGATTAAATGGCACAGGCTCTAAGGCTCAGGCGCAAATTAAATTTTGTTTTTTGCATACTTCGACAGTGCGCAAAAGTTTGTAACTAATTATATACAATATTTAAGCTCGTGTCAACTCTTTAATTTTAAAAAAACTAACAAGTACACCCGGCTTTTTTGTGCAAATTAAATAAACATTGCAAAATACGTCCGAAATCAAGGCGGAGCGCGACATAATGGGTATTATGTTGTACTTGTTAATAGTGAAAAACCGATGCTTTTTGAACATCGGAAATAACATAATGGGTATTATGTTGTAAAACGCCTCCGAAGCGTTAATTTCGCGCGTTTGTGAGGCTTAGCTAAAATTAAATAAGGGTGTGGAAAGCAAGACCTTTTGAGAAAAACATACAAAAGGTCTTGTTTGCTATACCCTAAATCTGTTGAAATTATGTAAATTTATACAAAAATCTAAAAAACCCTTGATTTTTGCGGAAAATAATGTTATAATCCGTTCAACCTTAAAGTAGCTGAATTGCTTCTTTGGTTATTTTACAACATAATACCCATTATGTGATATTTGACCGCTTACTTCTATGCAAGTCGGTCTTATTTTTATACTATCAAACGCATATTCTCCATGCGCCTCTGGTGCTCAGCGCCGCTTGTGACGATATAAATGCGCGTCGTGTTGATATTCGAATGCCCTAAAATATCCGCAAGCTTCGCAATATCCTTTTCAATACCATAGAACGTTCTCGCAAACAAATGCCTTAAGTTGTGCGGAAATACCTTTTGGGGTGAGACGCCCGCCTGTGCGCACAGCTCCTTCATCTGACGCCATATATTACTGCGGTCAAGTGCTTTACCTTTTTTGGTTACAAAAAGCATTCCGCTTACGATATTATTATCTTCGGCGTACCGCAGCAGTTTTTTTCGCAGAGCCTTGACGATGAATATTTTTCTCGTCTTGCCCTTGCAAGAAACGACCGCTTCTCCCCGTTTTGCCGCCTCTACAGTTATGCTTTTCAGCTCGCTGACGCGGATTCCCGTAGCGCATATAGTCTGCACAACGAGAGAAAGACGCACGTTTTTCTTTTGCTCGGCGGCTCTTACAAGTGCCGCGTATTCCCCTCTCGTCAGCTCCTTTTCTTCGGAGCAATACGCCTCCTTCTGCACCTTAAACTGCTTTATACACAAATCGTGCCGTCCCAGAAATCGCAAAAATGCATTTAATGATGCTATCATAGAATTTGCGCTCCTTACGGCGTAGCCCTCATCAAGAGTCTTTTTATAATCAAGCATAAGCGCTTTGTCAAGTGCGCGGTCTTTAGCATATTCGGCAAAATGCCGAATATCGCGTAAATACTTTTCCACGGTGGCCTGCGCTTTTTCGCTGTCCGACAGAAATTTTACAAACGAGTTTACTGTGCCCGCATCAATGATTTTTTTCATCATATAGTACCTCCGTTTAAAATAATATCTAACTTATTATACTATTTTGCACCGAATCTCCGACGGTAAACGTCCAAAATGAAAAAACAAGGCTTTGGAATATCCAAAACCTTGTTTTTTTATACTTATATTTTATTTTTATGCCTTGCCGTCGCAGCCGAAGAGCTTCATCTTCTTCATAACTGCCTGCTTAATGAGTTCTACCTTGAGGTTTCTTATAGCAAGATAATCAAGGCCTTTTTCAAGTCCCTGCTTCATAGCTTCGGAACCCGCAAGACAGAGGTCTGTAAAGATGTTGACCTTCGCAATACCCTCTTTAATGGTATTCTTGAAGTCGTCATCGGAAAGGCCCGAACCGCCGTGAAGTACGAGCGGTGTGTCGATGCTCTTTCTGATTTCAGCAAGTCTGCCGATATCGAGCTTGGGCTTGGACTTGTATGCGCCATGTGCCGTTCCGATAGCGATAGCGAGCGCATCAACGCCCGTAGCTTCCGCATAAGCTTTAGCTTCTGCGGGCTCGGTGTATATGCTGTGGTCGCCTGCGCCTTCGCCCTCTGCGCTGCCGTCGTTTGCGCCGATGTGGCCTATCTCGCCCTCAACTGATGCGCCCATAGAATGAGCTATTTTTACGATCTCTGCAGTTTCTTTGAGGTTTGTTTCGTAGTCGCCCGTGCTTCCGTCAAACATAATGCTCGAAAATCCGAGTTTGAGAGCTTCAATGCAACGGTCGAACGTAAGACCGTGGTCATAGTGTACTACAACGGGAACCGTAGCTCTCTTTGCGGCCGCAATTATCGAGGGAGCGATGAGTTTGAGTTCGCCGAAAGGAAGAAGAACCTCCGCAGTACCGATAATGATAGGCGCACGAAGCTCCTCTGCGGCAGCGATAGCTGCCTCAAGCATATCTGTGTCGGTCGTGTTAAAAAGACCAACCGCATAATGCTCTTTTTGTGCCTTGGGAAGTATATCGTTAAGATTTACTAACATGTTACAAGCTCCTTTTTCTTATAAGTTTTAAGCATTTGTCTGATATCTGCGGCAGGCTTCATGCTGTCAACAGAATTTTCGGAAAAAAGATTACAAGCTGCTGCGGCAGATGCAAATTCCAATATATCCTTGTCCGCAAAGCCGTTGTATATTCCATAAAGGCTTGCTGCGCAGAACGCATCGCCCGCACCTACGCTTCCCTTTATCTCGCAAGAAGGTATCTCAAGGGAGGGAACTGCGGTGAAAAGGCCCGATTTATCAAGGCAGAAGCCTGCGGGCTTGCAGTGAACGATGACCTTTTCGCCAACGCCTTCATTCATCGTAAGTCTCATCGCGCGCTTTATTGCTTCAAGGTCGAGCTTGCCGTCACGGTAAGGCTCGATGCCCCAAATATTGCAAAGCTCTATCTCGTTTAAGATTACAAAGTCGCAATATTTGATGGAGGGCTTGATTATCTTTTCAAAATCAAGCGTTGCGCTGCTTACTGCGTCGATAGAGGTCTTTATGCCTGCCTTCTGTACGTCATGAAGGAATCTTGCCATAACCGTGCCGTACTCGCTGTCCTCTGCGTCGAACGCGCCGAGCAAAAGAAGGTAAGCGATGTGAAGAATATCGCAGTTGAGGTTTGCGATATCTACGTCTGCGGGAGAAAATTCATCGTTTGCTCCTCTGTAATGGAAGAAGGTTCTCTCGCCTGCGGGAAGGTTCATAACGTCGGAAAACGACGTGCCTCTCTTCTCGGAAAACTTAATACGGGAGGTGTCGATTCCGTGGTCTGCAAGTCTTTTTATGATGTATTTGCCGTTATCGTCGTCTCCGACTCTGCCTATAGCCGAAAGGGGTACGGAGGGGTCGATCTTTGCAAGGTCGATTGCGGTATTGGGAACGGAGCCGCCGACGCAAGTGGAAACGTCACTTATATCGGAGAGCATACCGAGATCCGGATAGCGCTCAATCTGCTTTATTACGTCGCAGAGCATATTGCCTGCGAAAGCTATTCCTTTATTATACTTCATATCCGCCACCTTAGTTGCACTCGGGCTCGAGGGGACCTGCAAGCTCCGCAAGGTAGAAGAGTCTGCCGGGGATAGTGGGAATGAAGGTTGAGGTGATGTTCATATCGGGGCCGTAGTGAAGTGTGGTAAGGAAGCTCATACCCTGCCAGCCCATACCTCTGCCCAAAGCGCCGTCAGCACCGCCGATAGCGTAGTCAGCCTGAAGGAAGATGCCGGGGCCGATGGTATTTGCAGTGCAAGGAACGAGTGTCGTTCTGCTCTTGAAGCTCGTGATGGCATTCTGCTCTATCGTGAGGGGGTGAAGCTTTGCACCGATGCGATAGGGCGCCTTCTTCCACTCTTCAACGCTTGCATAATCCTCTGCAAACTGAGGCTCCCAGAATGCGATGTGGCACATTCTTCCGATACCGTATACAAGCACGAGCTTTGCGCCCTCTGCTCTCAAAGCGGCAATCTTCTCGGGGTAAGTGGGAAGATTGTCCTTTGTAGCGAAGTTACGCTGATTTGCGGGAATGGTAGAGTTGAGCTTATTGAAGAAAGCCTTTTCCATAGAGAACTTGAAGGAAGCGGGGTCATCACTGCTTAAAGTGTTGCCCTCTGCATCTGCCCACTCGTCCATATTGAACGTGTATACGTGGTCTGCGTTGACCTTCCACTCATTAAGGAAGTATGCAGCCCAACGGTACATACCCATAGGTCCTACGGGCAATATCATCGCAAGCTTTCTGCCCTCTTCGCCCGTGAGCTTTATCTGCATTGCGATCTCGTGTCCCATAAGTGTGTCGAAGTCGCCGAGGCTGTCGCACTTAACGGGGTTAAAGCCCTCGTTCCAAAATGCTTCGCGAGCTACGCCCTTTTCGCAGCAAGCGTCGATCTTCGCCATATCCCAGCCCTTCGGATAGAAGTTTTCCAAAAGTGAGCCTTTAACCGTGGTCATAAAATTCATAGTCGTTTCTCCTTTTAAATTATTTAGGCAAAAGCCTTTATTTTTCCATATTAATTATACCTATTATTTTCAAAATATGGAATTGACAATTCGGCATTTTTGTTATAAAATAAGCTCATAATTTTAATAGTATTTATTTTTGGACTTTTTGGAGAAAACGACGTGGAAAGAATCAAAGGCTCCGCCTTGACGGAAAAAATAAGTGTGACTCGGCTTTTCAGCGACTTTTATTACGAATTCCCCGACAGCTTTAATTATTCGGGCGACAGCCACGCGGGTTGGGAATTCGTATATATCGAAAGCGGAAAGGTCAGCGTGCGTGCGGACGACGAAACCTTTATTTTGAAAAAAGGCGAAATGGTTTGCCATAAGCCGTTTCAATTTCATTCCATAAAACCGTTTGAAAGCAAGACGTCGGTTATTATTTTTTGCTTTGAAGCAGGCAGCGGATATATGGAATATTTCGGAGGCAAGATACTTTCGGTCGACCAAAGGCAGAGGCAATATCTAAACGATATTGCAAATATGGGGCGCACGGTGTTTTTGGAAAAAGACCCTCTCGACATCGCAAAAGACGGTCAAATGGATATCCGTCCCGAAGCAACCGAGCTCGAATTACAGTTTATCAAAAATTCGATAGAGCTGCTCATTATATCGCTTTTAAGTGCGGACGCAACCGAAAAGAAAGCGAGAATATCACTCTATGAGCATTTTTCACAAAGAAGGACGCTTACGGAAAATATAATCGAATACCTCGAAAAAAATATTGGAAGCGACGTAAGTCTCGATATCATTTCAAAGCGGTTTTCCTATTCCCTATCAAGTATAAAACGCATATTCCGAGAGGAAACGGGCACGGGTATAATCTCATATCTGAATAATTTGCGTATGCAAAAGGCAAGGGAACTGCTTGATGACAAGAGCTTGTCTATAGGGGAAGTGGCGCTTCGTGTCGGATTTGCAAATACCTACTATTTTTCGAATGCATTTAAAAAGAAATGGGGCGAAAGCCCGTCGAAATACAGAGCGGGAAAGTAAAAGGGCAGTGTTTTACACACTGCCCTTGAATTTTTATACGAGCTTTTTAAACGTTAGCCTTACCTTGAACATATCTCCGTCGAGCTCTATTCCAAATATGCCGCCGCAAAGCTCCGTGTAGCTCTTTGCTATAGCAAGTCCGAGCCCGTTTCCTTCAAGAGTTCTGGAGCTGTCGCCGCGCACAAATCTTCCCGTTATCTCCTCTGCGTCAAAGTCAAGCGGAAAAG
Organism: Eubacteriales bacterium; assembly: GCA_045585835.1. Lineage (GTDB taxonomy): Bacteria > Bacillota > Clostridia > Oscillospirales > CAG-272 > CALCTE01. The sequence continues at coordinate 12,511 of JAZMZG010000041.1, read as the reverse complement.
CCGAGACATTTTTAAACTCTATTTCAACCTTTCCGTCCTTCTCGGCGGCAGTAATAAATACGCGTGTGCTTTTTAAAGTATATTTCAAGACGTTGTCTATGAGATTACCCAAAACGCGTGACATTTTACGTCCGTCGGCGAGGATATAAAGCTCTTTCTGTACCTGCGTGCAGAACACAAATCCCGAGCTCTGTATTTCACGCTCGTGCTCGGCAAGCGACTGCTCGATAAGCAAGGACGCATCAAGTCTTTCAAGTACGGCTTCGTCGTTTCCGCTGTGAGCCTTCGATACGTCGAATAGGTCCTGCGTGAGCTTTTTGAGCCTTTCGCCCTTTTTTGCTATAACTGCAACGTAGTCCTTTGCTTCCTCGGAAAGTCCCTCAGTCTTCGCAAGAAGCTCCGCATAGCTTATTATGGACGTTATGGGTGTCTTCAGGTCGTGCGACACGTTAGTGATAAGCTCGGATTTCATTCTTTCCGCCTTGACCTTTGCCGCCACGGACTCATCAAGCCCCCTTGCGATATCGTTTACGTCTTCTGCGAGGGCTTTCATATCCTCGCTCTTTACCTCGGCTATTTTATAGCCCGTATTTCCGCCCCTTATCTCTCTTGCGCCCCTCTTTATATCGTCAAGGTCTTTTGCTCTGTAAGCAACGACAATGCACGCGAATAAGAAAAGCAAAACGGCAAGGATAAGCCCTATCGGTGAGTGGTACGTGACTATTCCCAAAGCGCCTATCAGCGCGGTGTAAACAAAAAGCATAAGGATAACGATAGCGCCCGTTTTTAGCGAAAGCGCTCTTTTCAGCGCTTTAAAAGACGCCTTTGTTTTTCTCCATGTCCACTTTAATATCTTAACAAATACGCGCCATATCCAAGTAAGAACGCGAATGACGATACTCGTCTTTAAAAATCTTTCCGTCTTGATGTTTCGCACCACGGAAAGAATCGACGTTATTACAATAAAGCTTGCCGCACCCGCCGCCGTGCCTATGACTGAAAGGGCAATTTGCGCATTACGGTTTCCGATAAGCGCATCTATCATATTCGCACAAAGCAAAACGGCAGAAAATCCGGCAACACCCGCAAAAACAAGGTGCGCTTCAAGCCATATCTTGTCAACCCACATATTTTTATATTCGCCGTCTTTATTCTTACCGCATACGCAGATAAGGTACACGAGTAAAAGTATCGCCGCAAACGCAAAAATTGCCGCGTGAAGCACGGTGTCTATTACGATTTTCTCCTGTTTTAGCCATATTGCCTCGCATTTGCTTATTACGTCTTCCTTAACGCTACAGCTAACGGTAATCGTGTTTTTTGTGTCGTAGCTTATAAGCTCCTCGATGTAATAACTGCAATTTGCGCCCGTATACCATCTGTCGACGTTTCCCGCCGCGTCTCTTTTCACATACGAGTAGCAGTCGCCCGCCATAAGCTCTTCTGCGCTTTTTGCGCCGCAGTTCGTTATCACCGTGCCGTTATACTCGACGTAATAATTGAGCTTGTCATCGTAATAGAAATCATCGAAGGCCTTTTTTATGCTTTCCGCTATTATTTCGGGGTTTGCCTCTACGAATTTTGCCCTCTCGGCATTCCCCTTGCCGTTTAAGTAGTCCGGAAATGCCTCGTGATATGCGTGCACGAGCGTCCATTCGGGCTCATTTAAAAGCATTGATACGTACCAAGACTTAGAAAAATCGCTTTCAAAAGAGTATATGTTATCCTCCTCGTTGTAAAAAGTAACAACAGCGCCCGTAACGGTAAGCGCGCCGAGCACGATACACGCGCAAAACAGCAGCACCGCGACTGTCTTCAGTACGCGCGAATATATTATTTTTCTCATTGATAATTCTCCTTTAGTCTATTTTGTAGCCTATTCCCCAAACGACCTTCAGATATTTCGGCTCTTTGGGGTTTATCTCTATTTTTTCCCTTATGTGCCTTACGTGCACCGCGATAGTGTTATCGCCCACGGCAGTCTGCTCGTTCCACACGTTTTGGTAAATATCCTCTGCGGAAAATACGCGCCCTCTGTTTCGTACGAGAAGCTCAAGAATCTTATACTCGATGGGCGTGAGCCTCACACTTTCTCCGTCGACGTTCACGGTCTTTTTCTCCGTGTCGACCGAAAGCCCGCCGATAACTATTTGACCGTTTTGCTTTCCGATAGAGCCGAGAGTCGTGTATCTTCGCAGTTGCGAGCGCACTCTCGCCATAAGCTCGGACGGATTAAAGGGCTTTGTGACGTAATCGTCCGCGCCCGCCGTAAGTCCGAATATCTTGTCCGTATCCTCACTTTTCGCGGAAAGAAGTATGACGGGAATATTCCTTGACTCGCGCAGTTTCATAAGAGTCTTTATCCCGTCAAGGCGCGGCATCATAACGTCAAGTATCATTAAATGCACTTCGTTTTCCGATAATATATCGAGCGCCTCGATGCCGTCGTATGCTTTAAGCGCCTTATAGCCCTCTGCCGAAAGGAAAATGCATATACTGTCAACTATCTCCCTATCGTCGTCTACGACCAATACGTTCATATTTTTCACCTCCGCTATTATCATAAGGCACAATTCTTAATATATATCAATGAGAATTCTTAACTTTTCTTAATAAAAATCATTTTCTGTACTTTATTATACCAAAAAAGCGCCTCTGCTTCAAGAGATCGGCGCTTTATATTGCATTTGGAAATTTTTCGTGCTAAAATTAAGGCAAACGAACATACTGCGAGGGTTAATATGAAACAATTAAATGCAGAAAAATTAAACTCGGTCTTACTTGCACGCCTTAACGATAATATCGCGCTAGGGAAAGTAGGCGGTGCAAAGCTTATCGTGCGTCAAGAAGGAAAAACGCTGTGCAAGCTTGAAGCCGGATATCAAAACGTGCTCACCGAAGAACCGATAAAAAGTGATGCCATATTCCGTATGGCGTCTATGACCAAGCCCGTTACGGCAGTCGCGGCGCTTGTTGCAGAGGATATGGGGCTTTTCAAGATGGACGATCTCGTGAGCGACTATCTTCCGCAGTTTGAAAATATGTACGTCGCAGAAAAGCAAGACGGTGAGATAGTAGCAGGAAAGAAAAGTAAGGTGCCGCTTCGTATATGGCACATGCTCTCGCACGCAAGCGGTATGATGGCGGCAACGGAGATAGGTCTTGCGCTTGAAGCGCAAAAACCCGACGAGGCGTACAAAACGCTTGCGACAATGGTAGAGCATTGTGCGTCCCAGCCCCTTGCCTACGAGCCCGAAAGCTACAGCGCGTATTGCGCATACTCCTCGTTTGACACGGTAGCAAGAATAATTGAGCTTCAAAGCGGTATGGAATATAAGGACTTTTTGAAAAAGTACATCTTCGATCCGCTCGGAATGAAGGATACGACCTATACGCCCACCGAAGAACAATGGTCGCGCGTCATCACTATGACGGACAGAATGGCGGCGCGAAAGCTCGCTGCGGTAGACCTCGGGAGCCACACCTTCGAAGGCTTCCCTCTCACTTATACCTGTGCGGGCGCGGGCCTTGTGTCCACGCTTGAGGATTACTCTAAATTTGCCGAAATGCTTCTTAATAACGGAACTCTTAACGGCGTGCGTATATTCTCGCCCGAAAGGATAACGGAACTTTGCACCCCACGCATACCCGCCGAAACTCCCGGCAGAGATCCCGTATCGTCTTGGGGCCTCGGCGTAAGAGTCGTTGATAAAGAGGACGTTTTACCCGTAGGGTGCTACGGCTGGAGCGGTGCTTACGGCACGCATTTCTGGGTAGACCCCGTAAACAATATCACCGCCGTTTATCTTCGAAACAGCCGTTGGTACGATAGCCGCGGCGGCGGAAATATCGCCATGGAATTTGAAAAAGACGTTATGTCCTGCCTTGAATAAAAGAAAAGCCACAGTTGCGCGTTTGCAACTGTGGCTTTTCTTTTTAAAGTATTACTTTTGCCGTCTTGTCTTCGTCGTTATACGTAATTCTGTTTCCGAGCGTGTTAAAACTGTCAAGATATGCAAAATATTCTTCCTTCGAGCTAAACGGAGCCTTGTATTCAGCAACTATCTTTTTAGCTCTTTCCGAGCCGTTTTGAAGCAGGAGCTTTGCTGTGGCAAGCTGCCACTTTGCGTTTAAAACGCACGCCTTTTCGGGATCTGCTATCTGATAATCTGCGCCGTGGCTGGTACCCGACGAGCCTGCGGCATAAGGTTGCACGACGGGCATTACACATGAAAGGTCGCCCATATCCGTGCTTCCCGTTCCCTTCGCATCTAAAGTATAGTACGTTTCCCCTTTGCAAATTACGTCAAACGCATCTTTTGTCGCCGCTATCATTCCCGCATCGTATATGGCGGGAGCGTATCCGGGAATATCTATTATCTCTATATTTGCACCGAGCGAGAGTGCGGCGCCAGTAAGAGCACGGTTTACTTTTCTGTTGTTTTTCTCGATCGCCTCAAACGTACTTCCTCTTACGTAGCTTTCAAGCCTTACCGTTTCGGGAACCGCGTTTACCATATCTCCGCCGTGCGTGATTATGGGGTGAACGCGTATGTACTCGGGCTCGGAAAAGGTCTCTCTTATAGCATTAACGGCGTTTATACCGCAGGTCGCCGCATAAAGCGCGTTCGTACCGTTCCATGGGGAACTTCCCGCGTGAGCCGCCTTGCCCTTGTATACAATGTTCTTCGCAATACAACCGACCGAGCCGGCAGGCCTTACCGCAAATATACTCGCCGTGTGCATCATAAACGCAAGATCTACACCGTCAAAATAGCCCCTGTACAAAAATTCAGGCTTTCCTCCATAATATTTTATCTTACCCGCCGCTTTAAGCTCGGAGCGGTACTCTATCTCAAGAAGCTCCTCCGCGGGAACTGCGCAAAGGCGTATCTTACCGCAAAAACCGTCAAGCACGCCCGGCTCTTTCAAAGCTGCGGCAATACCCAAAAGCGTGGCACACTGTGCGTTGTGTCCGCAAGAGTGTACCGCGCCCGTTTCGGCGTCAGCCTCCTTGTGTGCAGGGCAGATTATGGAATCAAGCTCGCCTAAAATCAAAAGCGTTGCGCCCTCTCTGCCCGTATCTATCTCCGCCGTAAAGCCCGTTATTTCGTCCGCTTTCTTAACTTCATATCCGAACTCACGGAACTTTTTTTCCATATACGCAGAGGTCTTGTATTCTTTGTAACCCGTTTCGGGATTTTTCCAGATATATCTTTCCGCTTCAAGTATCATTTCGCGGTGCTTGTCTACTGCAGCAATTATTTTTTCCATAAAATTCCCCTCTCTTTCAAGCTCATTATAGTTGGTTCTCCGGCGCTTGTCAAGCGTTAATAAAAAATGTTAAAACGCAAGCTTTGCAAGGCCGGCTTCGGAGGTTTCTTTGTATGAAGAATGAAGGTCGTGCCCCGTTTCTTTCATAGTTTTGATAACACTGTCGAATGATATTTTACGCGAATCCCACAAAAAACTTGCAAGGCTTACGGCATTTATCGCGCGCATCGCCGCCACGGAATTTCTCTCTATACACGGTATCTGCACGAGTCCGCAGATCGGATCGCAAGTAAGCCCCAAATGATGTTCGATCGCAATCTCGGCGGCGTATTCTATCTTGTCGATATCAAGAGAAAAAATCTCTGCCAGTGCCGCCGCTGCCATAGAGCAAGCGCTTCCTATCTCCGCTTGACATCCGCACTCCGCTCCCGATATGGACGCGTTGGTTTTAATTAAATTTCCGACGATTCCCGCCGTGATAAGCGCCTTTACTATCTGCTCGTCGCTATACTTGTTTTTCTGCTGTTGGTAGTAAAGCACCGCAGGCACTACCCCCGCCGCACCGCAGGTGGGAGCCGTTACGATCTGCTCACCCGACGCGTTTTGCTCTCCCACGGCAAACGCAAACGCACACACCATACGGTTTTCGCGAGTTTCGGCGCTTTCGTCTATATGCTCACTGCGGTATAATGCCCTCGCTTTTTTCTTTACGTCAAGCCCTCCGGGTAAAACTCCTTCATCCTCGATACCTCGGCGAATACAGCTCTTCATCATCTCCCACGCATTTTCCATATACCCGAAAAAGTCAGGCGCTTCTTTTTCAAGCGCGTACTCCCACAGGCGAAGCGATTTTTCCTTGCAATATTTCGCTATGTCGCAAAACGTGTGCATATCGTATACGTCGGGCTTATCGCTTACGCTTTGCCCCTCGTACAAAATGCTTCCGCCGCCGATACTCATTACCGTAGCTTTGGCTCTTTCCGCGCCGTTTTTTATACCGATTATCTGCATCGTATTCGGGTGAGGGATATCCGTTTTCGAAAAATCAAACACGACTTCGCAGGGAATCGGCGCAAATGTTTTTTCGATAACTCTGTCCGTGCCATGCCCCTTGCCCGTTTTTGCAAGAGATCCGTAGAGTATAACGCGAGCCGCATCAATATCCAAACCTGCTTCCAAAAACTCACGGCAAGCCCGTTCGGGTCCCATCGTATGCGAGCTTGACGGGCCTCTACCTATCTTGTAAAGCTCCGTGAGAGACTTCATTCCCCTTGCTTCGCTTTTCGTTTTAGCCCGTGCCGTAGGCAAAAACTCCTCCGCGTCGACGTCAAATATCCGCGTAAGCTCTATCAAATGCGTAGCGGACGGCTGTGAATAACCGCGCTCCCATTTCGAAACCGCTCTGTCGCTTACACCAAGTAACTTCGCAAGCTCTCTCTGTGAAAATCCGCGGCGTATTCTTAACTCTTTGATTTTTTCGGCATTTATCATCTTCGTACGCTTCTTTCGTGAAAATTTTATACGCTTTGAGTATATTATACACTATTTTTTTCAAACTATAAAGCCTTCGTCTCAAAAACCCCCGAACTTTTCTCAACCAATGGTTGAGAAAAGCAGGAATCGGGAACTATCCCTATCCTGCTTTTCGTTTTTACTTATTAAGTTTCTCCATATCGTTTTTGCGAATTTCAACACGTCTTACCTTGCCGCTTATGGTCTTGGGAAGCTCGGTGACGAATTCGACTATTCTCGGATACTTATAGGGAGCGGTGTGCGTCTTGACGTACTCTTGTATTTCCTTCTTTAAAGCGTCCGTGCCCTCCGTGCCCTTTACCAAAACGACGGTCGCCTTGACTATCTGACCTCTGACCTCATCGGGTACGGGAGTGACCGCACACTCAAGAACGTAGGGAAGCTCCATTATTACGCTTTCTATCTCAAACGGGCCGATACGGTATCCCGATGACTTTATGACGTCGTCGATACGTCCGACGTACCAAAGATATCCGTCCTCGTCCATCGTCGCTTGGTCTCCCGTATGATAGTAGCCGTCGTGCCAAACTTCCTTCGTCTTTTCTTCGTCAAGGTAATATCCCGTAAAGAGTCCGCAGGGCGCCTTGTCGCCGACCTTGATGCATATTTCGCCCGCATCGCCCGTCTTGCATACGTTTCCGTCGGGGTCGAGCACTACGACGTCGTAAAGCGGGCTCGGTCTTCCCATAGAGCCTATCTTAGGAGTAGAACCGACAAAGTTTGCGATGGAAAGCGTCGTTTCGGTCTGACCAAAGCCCTCCATTATGGTAAGGCCCGTCGCTTTTTTAAACTGATTGAATACCTCGGGATTAAGCGCTTCGCCCGCAGTCGTCGCATACTCGATAGAGGAAAGGTCGTATTTCGACAAATCCTCCTTGATAAAGAATCTGTACATCGTGGGAGGTGCGCAGAACGTGGTGATGTGATATTTTGCAAACATCGGCAAGATGTCTTCTGAGTGGAATCTGTCGAAGTCATACGTAAATACAGCCGCCTCGCAAAGCCATTGACCGTAGAGCTTACCCCAAAGAGCCTTGCCCCATCCGGTATCGGAGATGGTAAAGTGAAGTCCGTCGGGATTTACGTTATGCCAATGCTTCGCCGTCGGATAATGTCCGAGCGCATACTTATATGAATGCGTTGCGATACGGGGATATCCCGTAGTACCCGAGGTGAAGAGCATAAGCATGGGATCGTTTCCGCAAGGAGTATTTTCGGTGCGCTCGTAGTGCGTGCTGAAGCGCTCCATCTCTACGTTGAAGTCGCACCAGCCGTCCTTTTGTCCTCCGACGAGAACCTTTATCATTTCGGGGAAGTTCTTTGCCGCCTTCTCTGCCTCGCAAGATACCTCACCGTCGGCGGTGCATACTATAGCCTTTACCTTAGCCGCTTTATATCTGTAGTCAAAATCGTGCTCAACGAGCTGATTTGTTGCGGGGATAGCGATAGCGCCTATCTTGTGAAGTGCGAGCATACAGAACCAAAATTGATAGTGGCGCTTTAACACGAGCATTACCGTATCGCCCTTCTTGATGCCGAGCGACTCAAAGTAATTGGCGGTCTTTGCGGAATATTTTTTCATATCCTTAAACGTAAAGGCACGGTCAGTCTTATCATTTGCAACCCACATCATCGCAAGCTTGTCGGGATTTTTGTCCGCAATAGCATCCACGCAGTCGAATGCAAAGTTGAACTTATCGTCATTCTTGAATTCGATTCCGGAAAATACGCCGTTTTCGTCGTAGTAAGACTTTACAAAATTATCCGCAACCGTCGTTTTATCTACGGGCTTCTCGACTGCTTTTGCGACGGCGACGGGAGTATCGGGATATTCCTCGCTCACAAGACCGTCCTGGGGATTTAAAACTACGGCGTGAAACTCACAGCCTCCTTCGCTTACTGCGATCATTCCGTGAGGAATAAGGCTATTGTAGAAGATTGAGTCGCCCTCGTTTAAAACGTCGATGTGGCTTCCGACCTGCACTTTTAAAGAGCCCTTAACGATAACGTCGAATTCCTGACCGTTATGGGAGGAAAGCTTCATCGGAGCATTTTGCTCCTCGGGAATATAAGGGAACTTTACAAGGAAAGGCTCTGCAAGCTTCTCCTTAAACTTGGGTGCAAGGTTGTTATACTCGACGCCGTGCTGCTTTAAAATTTTAAGTCCCTCGCCCTTTCTCGTGATAGCAAAGGATTTAAGCGTCGTGCTGCTTCCTTCAAGAAGGTCTACTACCTCTACTCCGCACGCCTTTGCGCACTTGTAGATAAACGTAAAGCTGAAATCCGTGTTCCCTTGCTCTAAAACACGGTATTCCTCTTCCGATACGCCGCAGAGCTTTGCAAGCTGTGCTTGCGTGTATCCCTTCGCTTCTCGCAGGTCCTTTATTCTGCCCGCGACCTCTTTCAAACTGTAATCCATTTTTAGTTTCTCCTTTCGTCACGAAATAATGGTTACGAATTTGAATAAAACAAAAAACTCGCCCCAAAGAAAACCTTTGAGACGAGTATATAACCCGCGGTACCACTCAAATTACGGAAAATTTTCCGTCACTTACCGGACTCTAATAAGCCCTTTGCCTTTACGCAGCAATACGGAAGGAGTCTACTCGGCGCTTTGCCTTTCGGTCCTCCGACTCAGAAGTGATAGGCCATTTGGAAAGTTCTGCTTGTCGCCTCGCACCAACCGGCAACTCTCTGTTTTGCATCACGTCCCGACCGTCTTCATCATAGTCGTTTTTTGTGATATTCAAATTTTAGATAATTATAGTACTCAAAACTGTGTTTGTCAATAGTTTTTTTAAAATTTTTTGAAAAAATGTTTGCCTTACTTTACGTGAATGAGCGAAGGAAAATTTACATTATCGTAATCCCTCAAGCTCAACGCCCCACATAGCCGCTATCGTCTTGGGTATCTGAATATTCTCCAATGTAATACCGTCAAACACGCCCGCATCAAGTCCGTAAGCAAACACAGGAACGTCCGTGCTTGTATGGTTTGGGTCGTATAGTAGAACATCATATCCGTAAAATGCCTTCTCTCCGTCGCTGTACGCATCAACGTCCTCCGTAAAGTAATAACTCATTATACCCCCCGAAAATTGCCTTTCTTTCCTTGTCGCAAAGCACAGTATCCGTTGAGCGCATACCAATCATATCCGCTTTTGAAATTTTGTTTTGCACATTCAAATGTGGATATACCATATCGTCATAATTGCAAAGTCCGCAAACATATGAATTATCCACGAATTATAAATATTTCCGCCTTTGTCGTCTACGTAGTTAAATATTCCCCCGCCTATAGCAAGTCCGATTACAGCAAGCAAAAGAAGAGGAAGCGGGAACGAGGCGCCTATCATCGCCACGTGATACAGCGCAAACGCACACGAGCTGAATATGTATGCCGCTTTTTTGGTCGTATATTCGGACAGCTTTGTAAACGCAACGAAACGGAACAGAAATTCCTCCAAAAGCGAATTCCCGAAGGAAATATATAACGCAACCGGAATAAAGCTGCTTTGCGAAACGTTTTGGTCTTTGGAAAGTGACTGCACCAAGGCAGAATAGTCAAATACACCCTTCGTTAAATAGAATGCCGCCATAATTATAAGGTAAACAGCCGCACCGAGCACCAATAATTTGAAGATGCTCTTTTTATTTAATGAAAAGGAATCCGTAAACACTTTTTCCTTTTTCAATTTCATAAAAGCTATGGGAACTATCAAAAAGAAAAGCACTTTCAAGGCGGATTTGACAAAATAGGTCGGCTCAATTACGGTTTCGATTATAGCCATAACGACACAGCATATTATGACCGCAATAATAAGCCCCGCAGAATTTTTACGGCGTTTATTCATTATGAGCACCTCTTTTATGCTTTCAGCTTATAAGTACGGCTTACGTCATCGGCAATAATTATTCCGTCACGTGCCATTTCGTCAAGTAGCTCTTTCGCTCTCACCGGCTTTATGCCGATAAGCTCGGCAATATCGGAGCTTGTCGCAACAACATTTTCGGTAAGGTAGGAAATTACGACTTGCTTATGCGCTATGCTTTTTGAGGCAATTTTTTTGCCGCCGCTTTTACCCATCGGCAATATCAGACTTATCCTATCGGGCTCGAAGCTCTCGCTTATGATAGGTGCAGACCGCCCAAGCTTTCTAAAAGCATTGAAAATATACGGTATACCGCCGCCCGCACCCTCGCTTACGTCAATTGCGTTGAACATCTTGATAAGCGCACTGTTACGTGGGTCGGAAACACCGCCCGTCTTTGCCGCTTCAACGTCAATGCGGAAAGAGCCGGGGTTTGACATTGTAATACGCTCGTCAGCCTTGGTTATCATAACACCGTCTTTGCCGTGATAATCGGCGTTTATAAGGCAGTTTGCAAGCGCCTGTTTTAATGCGTTATTTACCAAAGCGGCTTCGTGCTCCGACAAAACGCCGAAATTTTGCGTTATCCTATCGTAAACGTCAAAATAAAAATCACAAACGTTCCCGCTCCAATTTGCCGATGAAGATACGATGCGGAAAGATATCTTTCCGCCCGTGTCGGAAATTTCTCTATAATCAAGCAAATATTCGGGAAACACTTTTACTATCTCGTGTTCGTGGCCGAACATCAAAAGCCCCGCAGCAGTAGGGCGCACGGCACCGTCACTTGCTTTTCCAAGTGCACCGAGTGTGCATAGAAATTCAAGCTCATCAAGCTTTTTCGACAAATCTTCGTTTATGATATGTCTGCGATATCGCTTCACGCTGCTGTAATCAAGCGACGAAAGCTCTGCGTTTTCAAGCACGAGCATATCCTGCGTCTTATAGACGGCATCTCGCATCATTGTACGGACTTCCTCTTCACTGCACCTATAGTCACCCTCGCCGCTGCGGCGATAACTGCCCAAAAAAGGATCCCCGTTAATATAAACGGGCTTGTCCGTGCGACGCGCACGAGGTATGCGAATAGCAACGATGCGCCTGCCGTCGATATCCTCAACGGTCACGTCCTTTTCCGTTAAAATATTTGCGCTGACCTTATTTTTGTCCTTGACACCGCGCCAAAATTCTTCTATAAGCATTTCGGGATCGGGCAGTAAAGCGAGGTGAAACGATTTGTCGGCGTACTCCTCGACGCCGAGCAAAATTATACCGCCGAGCGTATTTGCAAATGCGGAATAGGTCTCCCATATGCTGTGCGGAAATCCGCCGACCGCTTTTTTTGCTTCAATGCGATTGTTTTCTTTGTATTTTTCTATGTTGGCAAAATCAATCACGGCTTCGCCCTCCCTTCTTTTGCGTATTATAGCATAAAAGCGGCAAGGTTGCAACAAAATTTGCGCCATAAGCCCGCATTCCCGCAGTTTTGACAATAATGATCCCCCCGCATAGCGGGGGGTATTTCATTTTCGGGCATAGCCCTAATACTACTGGCTACGCACAAGTGCGTATTTTATTGGCCTGCCAGCCACGCATTTGTTACTTACTACCCATAAATGGGTCCCGTGGGTCAAATAAACTTAATTGATCACTTTCCCGATCCCTTTGTAACTGTTCTGCAATATACTGTGTCAACGTAATATCCCTTACACCAAAATTCGCGATTTCGGTATGCAAATTTCATATTGCCAAATTTTTGGAATATTAACATTGCGCTTTTCCCTTTTAAATATCCCATAAATCCCGAAATGCTCATTTTGGGCGGGATACTG
>JAZMZG010000040.1:0-2302 GCA_045585835.1 Eubacteriales bacterium | reverse complement strand
CAAAACTGAACGACACAAACTATACGGGTTACCAACACGTTGGCAACGAAGCCCGTACAGAGGGATACGTCAAAGAGATTGTCTTTGGAGAGGGTGGCGAAGTTATGCCGTCAGTTGTCGGCGGGTCTTCAACTCAGTTCCATTGTGACTACCATTATACGAACATTCCAACAACAGAGGTGTTGCGTGGTGTCCTGTTCGGCGGTTGTGCGTATTACGGTGCGAATGCGGGTCTCGCCTTTGCGTACTCGAATGGCGCCCCCTCGCTTACAAATGCGTCCGTCGGCTCTCGCCTTTGCTATGTTGTAACAGCATAAGCCCCGTTTCAGTGTGAATACATTCTTTGAAGTTTAACAAGCCCCGCCCTCTTTTATCAGGGGGTCGGGGTTATAAAAAAAGATAAAATGGCAGAAGATAACAGACCGATGAACGGTCAGGGGTCTGACGATGGAAGCCTCGCTTTCTTGAATATACCTCGTGACGCAAACAGCCGCAGTTTCAACTGTGACGAAACAACTCAGTCAAAGTTGGTCAACACTCAATTTTGGGTGGTTGACTTCATTGAAGACGTTCAGACACGTTTCAGTAAAGCGAAAGGGAAGTCAGGTCAGACGCTTGTCAAAATCAAGCCTCAGAAAGACAGCCCTGAGAGTGAAGCAAGGAAGTTCTTCACGGGGTCTTCCGATATTCTCTACGTTTGTAAGAAAATCAAAGAAATGAACGCTTTTCCCCGCCGTGTGACTTTGAGAAGTTGCGGGAACAGGTTCTTCTTTGAATAACGTGAGAAAGGTCAAACGAAATAAGGTGGGTCATTCTCGTGGTGTCCTGTTCAGCGGTAATGCGAATAACGGTGCGAATGCAGGTCTCGCCTATGCGAACTCGAATAACACCCCCTCGAATACAAATGCGAACATCGGCTCTCACCTATGCTTTCAAGACAGAATTTCGGTTCTGAAACAATATAAAAGAATGACAGCCTTACCACTTGGTAAAAAAGTTCTGAAACCCCGAAGAGTGTTGGTAAAAACGCCTGTTGTATGGGCTATTGAAGACTCTCAGTAAGAAAAGCAAAGCAAATTGATTATGAAACGATATAATGATTTATGGGAAAAGGTTATCTCAGTTGAAAATCTGAGATTGGCAGATGAGAAAGCCCGCCGTGGGAAGACAAACACCTACGGCGTGAAGCATCACGACCTGAACCGTGAAGCCAATATTCAGGCTCTTCACGAGGCTTTGCTGACAAAGACGTTCAAGACCTCTCCTTACGAAGTGTTCACAATCTTTGAACCAAAGGAGCGTCTTATATTTCGTTTGCCTTATTATCCTGACAGAATTGTTCATCACGCTGTTATGAACGTGTTGGAGCCGATATGGTCAAGAACATTCACTTTCAATACTTATTCCTGTGTCAAAAACAGGGGTATTGAGGGATGCGCCCGTCAGGTTGATAAAATCATCAAGAAGTTTGAGGGGAAGCCTCTGTATTGCCTGAAAATTGACATCAAGAAATACTACCCCTCAATCAGTCACAAAGTAATGAAGCGTCTTATTCGCCGTAAGTTGAAAGACGCTAATCTGTTGTGGCTCTTGGATGAAATCATTGACAGCGCAGAGGGTCTTCCTATTGGGAATTATCTCAGTCAATATCTCGAAAACCTCTATCTGTGCTATTTTATGCATTGGGTAAATGAGTGTTTGCCTGAACTTGTGAAAGAGGCTCTGAACCTGTCTGAAAAACCAATGATAGAGGCGACTGAGTACGCTGACGACATTCCGTTCTTTTCTGACAGCAAGGCTGTTCTTCATCAGGTTCTAAAATTTGTCACGGAGTATCTTGAAACAGAACTTGAACTGACCGTAAAAGGGAACTTTCAGATATTCCCTGTCGCCGTGAACCGTTCAGACCGTCACGGAAGAGCCGTTGACTATGTTGGCTACAAGTTCTTTCGCAGCCAAAAACTGATAAGAAAATCAATTAAAAAGAATTTCTGCCGTGCTGCTTCACGACTGAACCGTCAGAGGCTTGACGCAAAAGCATACAAACAGGCTCTTGCCCCGTGGCTCGGTTGGGCTAAGCACAGTAATTCAAGACATTTATTAAAAACAATTATTAAACCGCAGTATTATGCAAGCATTTTATGACAACAAGCCCTCCAAGTTAGAGGCTATCGGTAACGGCTCATTTGCGTACCGATATAACATTCAGGAAGTTGAGAAGCCCGCTCAGAGTGACAACACAGAAACCACAGAACAGGCTCAGGGGCAAACTCAGTGGGTATGCGAAGAAGTGATTGTTTGG
>JAZMZG010000039.1:0-1701 GCA_045585835.1 Eubacteriales bacterium | reverse complement strand
CGCATTCGGGCGCATTCGGGGTTAAACGGTAATTCGTATCATTGCTGTGGCTTCAAGCGGCACAACCTCAATGGTGCTGAACTCGCCGAGAACTTTCCCTGAAAGGTCTTTCAGTCTGACCCGCTCAGAAGTTACAGGGGTGTCTTCTTCAATGAATACCTGATAGGTCTTCTTTGTGAAGTGTTCGCCTCCGAGAGCCTGAGCAAGTTGATTTACCTTGACAGGGACAATATTACAGGGCTGAGGGTCTCCCCAAGACGCAGAGACGGGCTGAGAACGGTAACCCGTTTCAGGGTTTATCGCTCCCGCCGCCTGTGCCTTGAATTCGATTGTTCCGTTTTGAATTATCATAGCCGTGAACCTTTATATCCGTAAACGGGTTTCTGAGAGGCTGAACCGTCAGGCTCAAACTCAGCATAGAGAGCCTTTGCCTGATTTCTCAGCCGTGTTCTCTGTTCATCCGTGAAAGAGAATGACTGCCCGCCCTGTGAAACGTCAGGAGCGAGAGAGAGCCACAGATAGAGGTCTGCTTTCGCAAGATTGTATTCTTTACCTTTCAGAACCTCAGCCGTTGCGGGTTTGTCAAGGTCAAGACCTCTTTTCTCTGCTGTCTCAACAAGCGTCCTGAGCGGAACAGGATAGGCGTTTACGCTTTTCAGGGATTCTACAACTGTTGCCATAAGCCTGAGACTTTTTCAGATTACCAACTCTGTGCGTCTGTCTTTACGTACAGGTTACGATATGCAGTGTCAAAGACAGGCACAGCGTCAGCCTGACCGATTGTTACTTCTGACTGAGGTTCACAAGTTCCGTACTTCTTCACAACAGTATGAGAACGCTCTGCACGGATGATGCAGTCGTTATTCTCTGCGAGAATGTCATACTGAGTAGAACCGAGAACAGGTGTTTCAGACAGGATAAGACGATTGTCCTCAAACGGGTTGCCACTCTCAGAAGAACCGTCACTGAACTCACGGGTAATGGTTTGGTCAATCACACGCAACTGAATGCCGTTCAGCCAAGCCTGTTTAGCAAGCATGGCATTGACCTGAGCGAGGTCAGGTGTGCTACCTGTTCCTGTGACGTTCTGAACTACAGTCGCACATTTCTTGATGATTTGGTCTGCTGAACAAATCTTGTAGAGTTCGTTCAGGTTGATGAAGCCGTACTTAGGGTTCAAGCCCTTAGCCTTAGCGAATTTCACAAGTGACACAAGGTCGCCGATAATGTCAGCGGAAGCAGCGTTGCCCCAATTTGAGCCTGTCTTCTGTTTCATATCGTCATCCACGCCATAGTCAAGGTCAAACTCGTTGGCAAAGGTGGCATTTGTGGTTGTTGTGAAATGAAGAACACCCGCATTGGAAGCAAGTTTCCAAGCGATATACTCCAACTCAGACTGAACGCCGTTGAAACAGAAGTCAACGTCCTCTCCCCAATACTCAACAAGGTCAATTGCACTTGCATCAGGAGCGAACGCACGGGCTGTTTGATAAGCCTTGATTTCGTCACGCTTCATTTCACGGCTGATAGCGATGAACGGAATGTCGCCCATTGCCATTTCAAAGTGTGGGCGGCGTTTTCTCAGTGTTGTACTGTTGTCTGACTGAATGTCGGCTGCAACATTCTTCTTTGCGAGCTGATTGCTGAGCGTCTTCCAAGTGAAGCCGTTCACTTTCTTCACAGGGAAGTGGGTGCCGAAAA
>JAZMZG010000038.1:0-8540 GCA_045585835.1 Eubacteriales bacterium | reverse complement strand
AGGTCCCAAGGGTTCGGCTGTCCGCCGATTAAAGTGGTACGCGAGCTGGGTTCAGAACGTCGTGAGACAGTTCGGTCCCTATCTGTCGTGGGCGCAGGATATTTGAGAGGAGCTGTCCTTAGTACGAGAGGACCGGGATGGACGTACCTCCGGTGCATCGGTTGTTCCGCCAGGAGCACAGCCGGGTAGCCGCGTACGGTCGTGATAAACGCTGAATGCATCTAAGCGCGAAACACCCCTCAAGATTAGATATCCCACAGCGTAAGCTGGTAAGGTTACTTATAGACTATGAGTTTGATAGGTCAAGTGTGGAAGCGTGGTAACACGTTAAGCTGATTGATACTAATAAACCGAGGGCTTGAACTACTGATTCTTGTTTTCGAGAATCGCAAATCGAAGCTTTCATTTTCTTCTCTTTGTTCGGTTTTCAGGGTATATTTGCACCCTTAGCTCAGTCGGTAGAGCAACTGACTCTTAATCAGTGGGCCCAGGGTTCGAGTCCCTGAGGGTGCACCAAGCACTCTCCCTATACTAAACTAAATATGGTCGGTGTCTTTATGGATGAGGTCCCACCCGTTCCCATTCCGAACACGGTAGTTAAGCTCATTTCAGCCAACAATACTTGCCTGGCAACGGGCCGGAAAGATAGGTCGATGCCGACTTTTTTAGTAAAACCCTGCACTCAAGTGCAGGGTTTTTATTTTCATTTTAAGGTGACGTTATGAATCGTATTTTAACACTCTTATTAAATATCGGCGAAAAAATGCTTTATTCGGGAGCAGAGGTAAGCCGTGCCGAAGAGAGCATAAATAAAATGGGGTATGCATTCGGTGCGTCGAGGGTCGATACATTTATAATCACCTCAAGCCTCGTTGTGACGCTTCAAAACGCCCAAGGTGAGACTTTTACGCAAACGAGGCGGATACGCAACGTCAGCACAGATATCGAATGCTTGCACCGTTTAAACAAGCTATCGAGGGATATATGCAGCAAGCACTTGACTTGCGAGCAAGCGGAGAATGAATTTGGACAAATAAGAAAACTCAAGCCTTATCCTTTTGTTTTTCATATATTTTCCTACGGCTTTATTTCCGCAGCTTTCGCTCTCTTTTTCGGAGGCGCAGCTATAGACGCATTGTGCTCGTTTTTCACGGGTATAATCTTGTCACTTGTAGGCGCATTTACCGAGCGCCGTGCCTTAAACGCAGTGTTTGCGCGTTTTATATCTGCATTTGCTTGCACCATACTTGCGTTTGCGGCGGTAAAAATCGGTTTTGTAGAGAGTGCCGATTTTGTTATAATCGGAAATATAATGCTTCTCATTCCGGGTGTTGCACTTACGGTGGCTTTACGTGATATGTTCGTCGGTGACAGCCTTTCGGGAATAATTCGTACTATAGAAGCCCTGCTTCTTGCATTTTCGATTGCGATAGGTTATTTCTTTTCGGCGTTTCTTATGCATACTGCAACCGACGCCACACTTATCGCTTCTCCAAACCCCATATTGCAGATAATCACGGGATTTATCGGTTCAAGCGGCTTTGCTGTTTTGTATAATGTTAGAGGCCGACGCTATTTATTTGCGGCGTTTGGCGGACTTCTTTCTTGGTCGTTCTTCTTGTTTTTGGGAATATTTATTTCTGACGAGATAGTAAGATATCTAATCGTATCGGCATTTGTTTCAGTGTACTCGGAAATAATGGCACGAATTTTAAAAACACCGAAGACCACATTCATAATCACGAGCCTCATTCCGCTTATTCCCGGTAGTGCTTTATATTATACAATGCGTGCGGCATTTTCCGGTGACTTTTTCATGTTTGCGCAAAAGGGTGTTGCTACGCTCGGCTATGCGGGGGCGCTTGCGGCGGGTATAATTGTTGTCGCAGGTTTAATGAAGCTTTTAAAATTAGAGGGGGGACATAATAAAAGACTGTGATTTTATCACAGTCTTTTTTAACTTATAGGTTAGTTATTTCCACTCCCGTGTAATAATGCGCAAGTATCTCCTTATAAGTATATCCGAGCTCAGAGGCGAGCAGGGTTGCGCCGTATTGGCTCATACCCACACCGTGCCCGTTTCCTCTAACGTTTATTACGATATTGCCGTCCTCGTATTTTACGTCAAAATCGGTCGTACGAAGGCCGAGCATGCTTCTGAAGGCGGTGCCCTTTATGACCGTATCGCCGATAGTTACCGTTTTAACTCGCCCCGATTCGGTTTTTTCGATATTGAAACCTTTTTTCACAGCCGCAACTGTCAACGTCGTATTGGGATATTTTTCGCAAACCTTGTCGTAGAATTCATATATATCGATGGTTTTATCCGTAGTAAGACTTTTCACTTTATCGGGATAGAGTTTTTCGGGAGTGTCGACCGCACGCAGATAGGAATATTTCACAGACCAAACAGACTCGCTGTTTTCGGTACTTCCGTAGCTTGATGCGTGGAACACCGCCATAATAGGTTTGCCTTCGTCGGTAAGTATCTGCCCTTTGGTTTCGTTTACCGCTTTTTTTATTCTTTCCAAAAATTCGCTTCCTGTGCCGGAGGATGCGGCTATATAGTCTTCGGGATGCAAATACGCCATACAATGTCCCGAATTTGTGCATACATAGGCGTGCGGGTGGCTTTTATTTTTTTCGCCTGCAGATTTAAACAGTACCATAGTTCTTGCGGCAACTGCTTGTGCTTTTAAGGCTTCATCGTCAAAGCTTTGTGGCATTTCCGCAAGTATTACACCGTAAAGGTATTCTTCAAGCGGTATCTTCATATATGCATCTGCTTTGCTGTTGTAGACGTCTATAATAAGCTCCGATTCTGACAAAGACGTACTTTCATCATCGTTTGCTTCCGAATTTATGTCTTTCTGATCCTCCTTTTGCTTGTCCGTTAGGGGCAAAAACACGGGAGATGCCGCCTCCCACATTTCGAGCTTATCCTGAACCGTTAAATTTTCTTTGTTTTCCTTCAGAGGAATTGCTTTTAAGCCGTAGAGCAGGACCGCTATGACTCCAAAACCAACAGCAAACCACGATAAAAAGAACTTCATTTTCTTTACACCTCTTTCAATATTGATATTGCATTTTTTATTTTCATTTGGTATAATCGTTATGACGATTACGTGTTACAATATATTATTGCCAAATAAATTTTATTACAGGTGAAAAATGGAAAATTTATCAAGCTACAGCGAATATCTCACAGCTCGCAAAGCGGGTTTTAAGACTTTTTTGTTAAGAACTTTTTTGCTCGTCGGATTTTTTGCGGTCATTTTTTGCTCGATTGTGGCTGTTCTTGTGGTCGATGTGATGAAGGGTTTTTTTATGGCTTTTCCCGTGCTTTGGGTTTTGGTCGCCGTTTTGGTATGGTTTCTTTGGGGATTTACGACGGTTGAATATGAATATACGATTGTTTCGGGATATTTTCAGCTTGATGTGATCCATTCCAAAAAGAACCGTAAGCGACTTTGTGAAGGGAAGATAAGCGAAATGCACTTCATCTGTCCCGTAACCGAAAAAAATGCGGCTATGCGAGATTCGGCAAAATACGCAAGAGTCATCAAGGCTTGTTCTTCAATGAAAGCGCCTAACCTTTATTGCCTTGCTTATAAGGATGCAAAAGACGGCGAAACGCTCGTTTATTTTGACGCTATAAAGAAGACGCTTGACAGCTTTGCATATTATAACCGCAAAGCAGTTGACAGAGGCGACTTATAATATGGAAGAAATCACAAGAGAACGTGTAGCACCGCTTTTACCTAAACACCCCGAGAATGCCCACAAATACGACGTGGGCACTCTTTTGTGCATAACCGGAAGCGACAGAATGACGGGAGCTGCGATACTTTGCGCAAAAGGTGCGTTATTAAGCGGTACGGGGCTTTTATATCAATCGTCGCCCGCATATGCTCAAAGCATATTGCAAACAGCGCTTTACGAGCCCGTATTTTTGTCAAACGAGCAAAGTGCGATAAAGGAATACTTGAAAAAAGCAAAAGCCGTAGTATTTGGCTGCGGACTTGAAATAAGCAGTCATAATACGAGGCTTTTGGAATATATATTAAATGAGTGCAAGACACCCGTGCTTATAGACGCAAGCGGTATTGCGATGCTTGAGGACGCAGGCGGTATACAAAGCCTTAACGAGAACGTTATCTTGACCCCTCACGAGGGAGAGATGGCACGTCTTACGCATAAGAGCATCACGGACAGAGAACGCACGGTGAGAGAATTTTGCGAAAGCTGCCGTGCCACGCTCGTACTAAAGGGTAAGAACACGATAGTAGGAAAAGGCGAAAGCCTATATGTAAATACGACGGGTAGTTCAGCCATGGCAAAGGGCGGCTACGGAGATCTTCTTTCAGGAATGATGGGAGCACTTTTGTCACAGGGAATGGATAACGTTTCGGCGGCGGTATCTGCGGTATATCTTCACGGACTTGCGGGCGATATAACGGCAGAAAAATACACGAGCTTCGGTGCAATACCGACGCTTTGCGCAGAAAACATACCCGAAGCATTTAAGAGGACGTACAAACAGTAAATTTCGGAGGTTTGTATGGCTCGTTTACGTATCTTATTTATCGTTTTATCGGTTTTGCTTGTACTTTGTGCTTGCGGTGCAAAGGACGACGCCTTGAGACTTTCGGAAAGCCTTTCGGGAGATTATAGCTTTCGACTTAACGTGAAAAGCGAAACGGGGGAGCTTTTATTTGGCGGAATATTGTCAAAAAGCGACGGTGAATATGTATACGTTTTGGATTATCCAAAGGAAAGCGCAGATGCAAAATATATAAAAAGAGATGCAAATGTCCGTTTGCAGATAGGTGACATAAGCATTGACGTATCCGACAGAGACAGTAAAATAAGCAAGATTTTTGACATCTTGGATAAAGCGTCTGCATTAAGCGGTACGGAAAGATGCGAGAGAGCGACTTTATACGGTGCAGAAGGCACAAAGATATGCCTTGACGGCGGAGAAATATTTTTTGCAAATAATAAACCCTTGCTTTTGATATGGGAGGGCGCAAGAGCGGAAATCACGGGATTTACATACGGAAAGGACGATAATTTTGGAAATAAGGACCAAGAGAGTGTGGCTTGAAGTAAGCCTTGACAATTTGAGAAACAATTATAAATATATAAGAAGCCTCATTCCCGAAGAATGTAAGCTTTGTGCGGTCGTGAAAGCAGACGGATACGGACACGGAAGTGTACGTATAGCAAAAGAGCTTGAAAAGCTCGGTGCGGATATGTTTGCCGTCGCTTGTATAGGCGAAGCGCTTGAGCTTCGTGAGGCGGGCGTGGATAAGGATATACTCATTTTGGGAAGAACAGAGCCGTCTGACTGCGAGCTTTTGTGTCGCTATGACCTTATACAGAGCCTTTATTCATACGACTACGCGGGTGAGCTTGCAAGTGCACTCAGAGAGGGTGCGATGAAACTGCGTGTACATATCAAGCTTGACTCGGGTATGAACCGTATAGGTTTTGTCTGCCAGAGTGCCGACGATATTCAGATAAGCGTGGCGCAGATAGTCAACGTTTCGAGAATACCGCTGTTTAAGATAGAAGGTATCTATAGTCATTTTGCGGTTGCCGACAAGCGTGCGGACGTATATAATGCAATACAGTACAGAAACTTTATAAGTATAACGAAAAAGCTTGAAAAGCTCGGTGTGACGGGACTTACAAAGCATATCTGTAACAGCGACGGTATTGCAAATTTCCCCTATTGCCATCTTGATATGGTAAGATCGGGCATTTCGCTTTACGGTGCAGAGGGTGGCCCTAATCTTCGTCCAGTAATGGAAGTGAAGGCGAGAGTCATACACGTTCATAAGGTCAAAGCGGGCGAAAGCATAAGCTACGGCTGTACCTTTAAGGCAACGAGAGATATGACGGTTGCGACCGTAAGCGCAGGATATGCCGACGGGCTTCCGAGACTTTGGGGCGAAAAGGGCTATATGCTTATTAGCGGCAAGCGGGCGAAGATACTCGGCAGAGTTTGTATGGACCAGACTATAGTTGACGTAAGCGATATAGAGTGTAATGTAGGTGACGTTGCGACGATATTCGGCACAGACGGACTTGAGACTTTGAGTGCAAAGAAGATAGCGGAAACCATAGGTACCATAAGCTACGAGATACTTTGTGGCTTCGCAAGAAAAAGAAATTCGTATATAGAGAAATAAAAAGACAGACGGCGAAAAGCCGTCTGTCTTTTTATGGGCCGCAGGCGTAGGGGCGCTCACCGATCGCCCTCTGTGTTCGTACAAACGTAGATTTCCTCACCGTAGGGAACGGCGCTTTGCGACGTTCCGCCTTGCCCGAACGTGAATTGGTGTGTACCAGTGGGGGATTATTTTCCCTTTCGTATGATCTTAAATTAAAAATGATTATGACAATCTTAACATTGATAAGAAAGGCTGTATAATAAATATACACATATTTAATCTCTTGTTCCTACTGAAATGGAGTAAGTACCATTTACATTAATATATGCATCGCTTTTTTGCAAGTTTGTTTTGTAAAAGTAATACGTTTCATTCGATATTTTAACTTCAGCTTTTAACATTTTTGCGGAATCAGATAGTCCGACGGGTTGATAATATGCAGTGTATACACGATTATATAAACCTTTGAAATTCCATCCTACATAATCTTCAAAATAAGCCTTTTCTAATCCTGCTTTATAAAATGCATAATTTCCAATGTAATTTACTGTTTTAGGAATATAAATTTCTTTTAACGACAAACAATTATTAAAAGCATATGCCGCAAAGGTTTTTAATTCGCTGTCTATTCCTATTTCTATTTCTTCGAGAGCGGTACAATCTTTAAAAGCAGAATCTCCAATTTCAACAATTGAATCGGTCAAAATAACTTTTTTGATATTTGTATTGCCTACAAAAGCATTTGATGCAATTTTAGTAACAGACAAACCATTAATTCTTGCAGGAATTACAATTTCTTCTAACTGATTATTTTTAATACCAGTTATGCTATATGTATTGTTTGATAGTAAGTTGATTTCGAAAATTTCATGCGTACCTTCAACATATGTTGGTGCAAAACCACCTAAATCAACAACTTCACCGTCAGAGTAAGTGATAACTAATGAGTTGTTAATGATTTCCGTTTTTATAACACTTCGTCCATCTGCACCTTTAAGACTATTCAACCATTCTTCAATTGTTCCAGTATATTCAGGATGTTCCTGCTTGTAAAGTTCATAAGCAGACTTGCCATTCACACCGTCTTCACCTTTATCGCCCTTCGAACCTTGATCACCTTTGTCACCCTTCGGTCCCTTAACGGAACCGAGGTTAATGGCAACAGTTTCGTTGGTCTTTCTTACATAGAGGTTGCCATCTTCAATATAAACTTCTGCAATACCTACACCGTCTACACCATCTTGTCCCTTGATGTTGCCGAGAGGAATAGTTTCGCCAGAGGAGAAGGTCATAGAAAGGTTGCCATCGGCAGTAAGAGTAACATTAGTGATGCTTACACCTTGCTCACCTTGGATGCCCTGCTCACCTTTGTCACCTTTTTCACCCTTGATATCACCAAGGTTGAACCATTCATCATTAGAAAGAGTAATAATTAGTTCATCGTTTACAAGAGCAACAGTGGATACACCAACACCTTGCTCACCTTGGATGCCTTGGTCACCCTTGTCACCAATTACTTTGCCGAGGTTAATATCGTCACCGTTTGTGTATACGATTACAAGTTCACCGTATTCATTGATTGTGGCAGAAGCAATACCGTTACCAGTTTCACCTTGAATACCCTGAATACCTTGGATGCCTTGCTCACCTTGGTCGCCTTTATCACCTTTGTCACCTTTAAGACCCTGCTCACCCTGTGCACCAGTAGCACCTGTTGCTCCAGTGTCGCCTTTGTCACCCTTTTCACCCTTGATATTGCCAAGGTCAAGTGTGGTTTCGTTTGTAAGGGTAATCTTCAAATTGCCGTTCTCGATAACAATAGTCTCGATGCCGACACCATCGTCACCTTTGTCGCCTTTGGCACCAGTTTCGCCCTGAACACCCTGAATACCTTGGATACCCTGAATGCCTTGCTCACCTTGGTCGCCTTTATCGCCCTTGTCACCCTTTTCACCCTTTTCACCCTTGGCACCAACTACGACACCGAGGTTAGATACGGTATTATCAGAGAGTGTGATAACGAGTTCGCCTCTCTGGTTGATTTCGGTTTTGGTTACACTTACACCGTCATTACCTGCGGCACCAGTTTCACCTTTATCGCCTTTGTCACCCTTATCGCCAGTAGCACCTGTTGCACCAGTTTCGCCCTTTTCACCTTGGAGACCCTGTTCGCCTTGGTCACCTTTATCACCCTTGTCGCC
The DNA here is from genome assembly GCA_045585835.1 of Eubacteriales bacterium. Classification (GTDB taxonomy): domain Bacteria; phylum Bacillota; class Clostridia; order Oscillospirales; family CAG-272; genus CALCTE01. The sequence continues at coordinate 160 of JAZMZG010000038.1, read as the reverse complement.
TTTGGCTCCAATTACATTACCGACATTGGTTCTTTGGTTGTTAGAGAAAATGAGAACGAGTTCGCCGTTAGAGTTGATTTCAGCACCAGTTACACTAATGCCTTGTTCACCTTGGTCACCTTGGTCACCCTTATCACCCTTGTCGCCTTTATCGCCAGTG
>JAZMZG010000037.1:5000-70438 GCA_045585835.1 Eubacteriales bacterium | reverse complement strand
TACCTACTCAGTTTATTTGCGTACCTACCCGTATCTATCCCTCCCTAAAAATAGGGTGTTTTTGACCAGCCTTGCAGTTGCCTTGCATAGCCTTGCAAAAAAAGTGATAGATGGCATAAAGACTGCAAAAGGCGTTTTCCTTGAAAGTGGGGAATGAAAGTCAAAAATAAAGTAAAATCGAAAGAAAAAGAGCCCAAAATCGACGATTTTGGGCTCAAAGTGGCGGAGAGAGAGGGATTCGAACCCTCGTGAGATTGCTCTCAAACTGATTTCGAGTCAGCCCCGTTATGACCACTTCGATATCTCTCCGTATTAAGTTGTGTTTGAATTTTGCACGGCTTTTGCAAGGCCGATGGGGAAATGCTTTCATCCAAAATTCAAGAAAAATGAAGCATTTGCGAGGAAATCGGAGAAAACAAGAGCTTTCGCAACTTCGAAAGTGATAAGGTCGGCTACCTTTCGAGTCAGCCCCGTTATGACCACTTCGATATCTCTGCTTATATAGTTTATTTTGCGACTGTTTGATTATACACTATTTTATTTGCTTTGTCAATATGCATACGCATCAAAATATCCCCTCAAATGAGGGGATATTTTGATTATCTTTTAATTCCGGTTATGAATTTTTGAATTGCCTTCAAAACGCCGCTTTCATTATTTGACCCTATGACCGTCGAATAGTTTTTTGCCATTGGATGACCGCTTGAAACGCAATATGCGTGACCGGCGAGGCGTAGCATCTCGACGTCGGAAAGATCGTTGCCAAAAACGTACACGCAGGACATATCAACATCGTAAAGTCTGGCTATCTTTTCAATAGCCTTGGCTTTTGACGCTTTCGATGAGGTAACGAGCGCCGTACTGCCCGCAAGCTCAATGCGCACATCGTCCGTTTTAATAAATGACGCAATATCGGCAATATCCGATGAATTGTTTGCACCAACCAATATCTTCGAAACAGATTCAGCCTTAAAATGCATCAAATCGCATCGTGTGGCATCAATTAGCTCCCAAGCACTGAACATATTGGAATTTGCAAAAAGCTCGCCATCGGCTTCTACGCCCATCATAATGTCGGGGTTGAATGCTTGCATATCTTTCGTAAATTCGCAAACAAAATCGGGATTGATAGGGAAGGAGGAAATCTTTTTCTCTCCTTGATATATTTCCGCACCGTTATTATATACTGCGATGTCGCAATCAAGCTCACGAACAAACGCTTCGGCAAGCCGTTTGGGACGAGCAGTTACGATAGCTGTCTTAATATCAAGCTCTGCGAGATCGGAAAATACCTTTTTAGCAGATTTTGGGAGTTCACCTTTTTGATCAAGAAGTGTTCCGTCAAGATCAGTAACGAGTAAATGGTTTTTATACATTACGCTTTACCACGGGGAGAGTTGAACCGCCGTAAGGCATTGCAATTATCTTTGCATCCTTACCTAAAGCATCAATTGCGGCATTTATAGCTTCGTCTATACTGTGATAGGGCTCGAGGAATACGTTTTTAACAAATTCGTCATCCTTGTCGGACACCATAAATATTCTTGCTCTTTCAAGTACCATAGCTATAGCAGCCGCTTTATGTCCGCCAAGCTTAAATTCTCTCTGTATTCTGTCAACAAGGTCGCGTGAGCACTTTGCTTCGTTAAGCCATTCTTCGAAAACGTGTTCACCGAGTCCTTCTGCGGCAGACGCGAGAAGAATTATAATTCCGCCGTCGCGGACTGCGTGAGCGGCATTATCAAGTCCTTTCTGTGACTGATAGAGGTTGATATCCTTGGGAAATCCGCCGGGGGAGACGAGAACAATATCGGCTTTTTCGGGAATTTCCTTCTTATAAAGCTTATCAAGGAATTTGCATCCTTCTCTGTGAGCTTCGATATAGTGGCCTGCTACAGCACAGATGATCTCCTTCTTTTCATTCAAAACTACGTTTACGATAAAGTCAATACCGGTTATATCACCGGCCTCGTCAATATCTGCACGTACATTATTGCCCTCTATCTTACCCGCAACGGAGGTAGGCTCGACCATTCTTGAGTGGTTAGCCTGGATTGCTGCTCTGCTTGACACACCGGGCATAATAGCCTTTGCGCCACCGCTGTAGCCTGCGAAATAGTGATATTCGATGTTGCCGACGCAGATTCTCATATCAGCATTTGCAACTTCATCGAATACGTCAATGGGAGTACCTCTCGTTGAGGTGCCTAAATTTACGCATTTGTCCATTGAACTGTCTATGCAACGAACTTTATCAAAGGTTGCGTCACCAACCATATAGCGCATTTCTTCTTCAGTGTGGCTACGGTGTGAGCCGAGAGCAAATACTACTGTGATGTCTTCGTAGTTTGCGCCACCTGCAATAAGTTCATCGATGATGTGAGGTACAATATATTTAGAGGGAACGGGGCGAGTAATGTCGCTTGTGATGATTACCGCTTTCGCACCCTTTTTATACAATTTTGAAAGCCTTTCGCTACCTATGGGGTTAGCAATGGCGCGTTTTACTTCTTCTTCGCCTGTTAAAGCAACCTCAACCTCGTTGGGAGTGAGAACGCCTGCGAGATTTGCTGTGGGGATCTGCACGTCGATTTTGTTTTTTCCAAAACCCATTTTTACGCTTGTGTAATTTTCCATATTTCCCTAAACCTTTCTTTTTTTGCGGAAGCCGCTTTATATAAAACGGCTTCCGCTGAAAGCTAAAAATTATTTCTTTTTAGGTCTGTTATGTACGCACATACCGTGTACGTCGTGAGCTGCTTCCATAATTACCTCACTTACCGTGGGGTGAGGATGGATAAGGTCTGCAACTTCCTCGATGTCGCTCTCGAGCTTGATTGCAAGTCCGAGCTCGCTTATCATATCTGTTGCACGGGCGCACATAAGTGTTGCGCCGAGAATTTCACCATTATCGGCATCGGTGATGATCTTGATAAGGCCGTCGGTTTCACCCATAACGAGCGATTTACCGTTGCCTGCGGGATTAAATCTGCCGATCTTGAGCTTTTTGCCTGTTTCAACAGCTTGCTTTTCGGTAAGACCTACACAAGCTATCTCGGGTGTTGTGTAGATGCAGGCGGGGACTACAGTATAATCCATAACCTTAAGACCGCCTGCTGCATTTTCAGCAGCAACCATACCTTGTGCAGAAGCGGTATGAGCAAGAGTTGCAACGGGAGTTACGTCGCCGATAGCATAGATACCTTCAATGTTCGTTTGAAGTCTTGCATCAACGGGTACGAAACCTCTTTCGGTGAGAACGCCTGCATTTTCGGGTTTGAGGTCTTTAGAGTTGGGACGTCTTCCTATAGCAACCAATACTTTAGATGCGGTAAGCTCCTCAACTTTGCCGTCTTTTTCATACTTAACGCCTGTTTCTGTAATCTCCGTAATCTTCGCACCGGTCTTTATGTCAATGCCTCTTGACTCCATAAGGCCACGAAGGAGAGTTGATGCTTCATCATCAACGGGAGGAAGAATCTTGTCAAGCATTTCAACGATAGTAACCTTGCTTCCAAACTCGCAAAGGTAGGAAGCTATCTCAACACCTATAACACCGCCGCCAACGATTACGATGGACTGGGGTACTTCTTGAAAGTCAAGAGCCTCATCGGAGGTTACTACGAGTGCATTTTTGATGCCGGGGATAGGGGGAACAGCGGGAACAGAACCGGAAGCGATAACAAATTTATCACTTTCCACAGCTTCTTTCGACCCGTCCTTCATAGCTATATCAACGATATAGCGGTCACGGAACGTTGCAAGACCGTTGTAGACCTTAACGCCGTTTGCTTTCAAAAGATTTCCGATACCGCCCGTAAGAGTGCTTACAACCTTATTCTTTCTTTCATGGATAGCCTTAAAGTCAAACGTGGTGTTTTCGGTATGGATACCAAAAGCTTCTGCTTCCTTTACTGCTTTGTAGACCTCTGCGGAATGAAGATAAGCCTTTGTAGGTATGCAACCTCTGTTAAGGCAGGTACCGCCTACTTCTCTTGCTTCTATCAGTGCAACCTTTTTGCCGAGCTGTGCGGCACGTATTGCGGCAACGTATCCGCCGGGACCGCCGCCGATTACGGTTATTTCAAACTTTTCCACTTTAAGCTACCTCCTTAAAGCATGAGGCAGGGATGCTCGATAAGCTCTCTGACTTTGTTAAGGAATTTAGCTGCAGGACCGCCGTCAACGATTCTGTGATCGTAAGTAAGCGAAAGCTTCATAATGGGCTTAATAACGATCTCGTCGTTTACTACAACGGGAGTCTTAACGATAGAGCCGACAGCAAGAATTGCAGATTCGGGGGGATTGATAACTGCAATAAATTCATCAACGTCGTACGAGCCGAGGTTGGTGATGGTGAAGGTGCCGCCCTTGTATTCCTCGGGCTTAAGCTTACCGTCTCTTGCTTTTGCAACGAGGTCTGCGGAAGCCTTGGAGATCTCCTCAAGTCTTAAAAGCTCTGCATGCTTGATGTTGGGAACGATAAGACCACCGTCAATAGCTACTGCAATACCGATATTGCAATAGTGGTGGTATGTGATGTTTTGATCGTCCATAGATGCGTTGATAACGGGGAATTCTTCAAGAGCCAAGGTGCAAGCCTTAACGAGAATGTCATTATATGAAACTTTCTTGTCAGCTGCTTTATAAGTAGCACGAAGCTCCATAGCGTTGGTCATATCTACCTTTACTCTTATGCTTGCTTGTGCGGTGCCGGAAAGGCTTGCCATCATATTCTTTGCGATAGCCTTTCTCATACCCGTAAGAGGAACAACCTCGTCGTCCATGGGAGCAACTGTAGCAAGTGTTCCGTTTTCGATAGCAGCTACAATATCCGCACGTCTGATCTTTCCGCCGAAACCTGTGCCTGCAACGCTGTGAAGGTCGATTCCCGCAGCCTTTGCGTCTTTCGCTGCAAGGGGAGTAACCTTAATGTCATCAACTTTTGCATTCTTGATATCAGCTTCGATTATAAGACCGTCTTCGCCGCTACCCTTGATGGTTGTATAGTCAATACCTTTTTCAATAGCAAGCTCTTTTGCTCTTGGTGTGATAAATACTCTTTCACCCTCTGCTCTTACTATTGTTTCCGTGGGAGCTGCGGCAACTTCAGCAGCCTTTTCTTCCTTTGCGGGTGCAGCTTCTTCGGCGGCAGGTGCAGCGGAAGCTCCGCTTTGAGCACCTGCTTCAGCAAGAATTGCACTTATATCTTCACCGGGATTACCGATAACTGCAATCGTTTCAGTGATCGGAACGACTTCGCCCTCACCGCGAACGATCTTCAAAAGTGTACCGTCTATCTCAGCACTTATAGTGATGGTAAGCTTATCTGTTTCCATCTCGAAAAGGGGCTCGTCAGCTTTGCAAACGCCACCCTCTTTAACGATCCAGTTGGTAATAGTACCTTCTGTCATCTGAAGGCCCTGCTTGGGCATTATTACTTTCTGTGCCATTTTAAACTCTCCTTGAAATTATTTGTGGCAAGCTTTTCTGATAGCTCTTACAATATCCTCTTCCTGAGGAACAACGGCGTTTTCAAGACCGAGGTTGAAGGGGAGAGGACAAGCCTTTGCACCAAGACGCATAACGGGAGCATCAAGGTACTTGAATGCCTTTTCGGTGATTACAGAAGAGATCTCTGCACCTACGCCGAGGAATTTGTGAGCCTCGTGTACGATTACGGCACGTCCGGTCTTCTTTACGGAGTTGAGTATCGTTTCTTCATCAAGAGGAACGATGCTTCTGGGGTCGATTACTTCAACATCAATACCTTCTTTAGCAAGTTCCTCAGCGGCGTGAAGTGCTTTGTCAACATAAAGGTGAGTTGCGATAACCGTGCAATCCTTACCTTCTCTGCGTACACTTGCTTTTCCGAAGGGTACCATAAAGTCGGGATCTTCGGGAACTTCGCCTTTCTTAATATAGAGAGCCTTGTGCTCGATGATAACCGTTGGGTTGTCATCTCTTATAGCGGCACGTAAAAGTCCTGCCGCATCAGCGGGAGTTGAGGGCATAGCAACTTTAAGTCCGGGGATATGGCAAAGCATTGTTTCCATAGACTGTGAGTGAGTTGCCGCATTACCTCTTCCGACACCCTGCTGTCCTCTTACAACTAAGGGAAGCTTAGCTTTTCCGCCGAAAATGTAGCGGATCTTTGCAGCCTGGTTCATAAGCTGGTCCATTGCACAAAGAGCAAAGTCCATGTACATAAGCTCGCAAATAGGTCTCATACCTGCTGCTGCTGCACCGATACCTGCACCGATAAATCCTGCTTCGGAAATAGGTGTGTTACGTATTCTGTACTTACCGCTGTAGTTAGCGTAATCACAGCTATCGTAGAACTCGTTGAGCTCTTCGAGGCTGAGATTTGCGGGACCTTCCTTGAATTTTGTGTTTTCGTAAAATTCTTTATTGAATTCGGCGTTAAGACCTCTCGTGCATCCGAAGATACCGCCGAGTACTTCAACGTCTTCACCCATTACAAATACTTTTTCGTCACGGCGCATTTCTTCTGCGGTGACATCTTTAATCGCCTGAGCGTATGATTTAATAGCCATCTTCAATTAAACCTCCTCATAGAATACGTCATCCATGACTGCAGCGGGATCGGGCTCGGGACTTTCAAGAGCAAACTTTTCAGCCTGATTAAGCTCTTCGATCATAGCCGCTTCAATAGCGTCAAGCTCTTTTGCGGTCGCTTTTTTGTTGTCAAGGAGATACTTTCTGAAGCGAATGATAGGATCATTTTCTTCTTTCCAAACCTTTGTTTCCTTCTTGGAACGGTAAGGCTCGGGGTCGCCCGTCCAGTGACCTCTGTAACGGTATGTAAGGCACTCAATAAGAGTGGGACCCTCGCCGCTTCTTGCTCTCTTGAGAGCATCTTCGAAAGCTTCTGCAACTGCCATAACGTCGTTACCGTCAACAGTAACAGAGGGAATACCGTAAGCCGCGCCTCTTTCGCTGAGCTTCTTTACGGATGTTGACTGTGCATAGGGAACGGAAATACCGAATCCGTTATTCGCAATAACGAAAATGCAAGGAACCTTCCAAACTGCCGCAAGGTTCATAGCCTCGTGGGTTACACCTTCGTTGGAAGCACTGTCTCCGAAGAAAGAAACTGCTACGTTATCCTTCTTGCCCTGCATCTGAAGAGCAAGTGCAGCACCTACTGCGTGGGGGATACCGCCGCCTACGATAGCGTTTGCGCCGAGGTTACCCTTGGAAAGATCTGCGATATGCATAGAGCCGCCGCGGCCCTTGCAATAGCCCGTTGCCTTACCCATAAGCTCGGCAAGAGCGGCACCGGATTCGGCGCCTTTAGCAAGACAGTCGCCGTGTCCTCTGTGCGTACTTGTGATGTAGTCCTCGTCCGTAAGGTACGAGCAAACCGTTGCGGGAATTGCTTCCTCACCTGTGCAAAGGTGAACGGAACCGCGAAGCTTATTGGATTCAAAAAGTGAATATGCCTTTTCTTCGAAACAACGGATGCGGTTCATCATCTCGTATATTCCGAGCATCTGTTTTTTATTCATAATGAAACAGCTCCTTATTTGTTAAGTAATTCGTTTAAGATATCAACGATGTGTACTGTGCTTTCGGCAATGTGTACACCTGCGGCACGAAGAGATTTCTCCTTGCTTTCCGCACTTCCCGTACCGTCTGCGGATACGATAGCACCTGCGTGTCCCATACTGCGTCCCTTGGGGGCGTTTTTACCTGCGATAAGAGCAACTACGGGCTTTGTCATGTGGTTTTTGATGTATTCAGCGGCAAGCTCTTCTTCAACGCCGCCGATCTCACCGATCATAACGACAACCTTTGTTTCGGGATCTGCTTCAAACAAGGGAAGAAGATCAACGAATGTAGAACCGGGGATCATATCACCGCCGTTACCGATACAGGTAGACTGACCGATACCCTTGTTAGACATCATAAATACAGTCTCGTAGCAGTTCGTAGCGCTTCTTGACATAATGCCGACGTTTCCGGGAAGGAAGATCTTGTGAGCCATAAAGCCTGCTTTGGACTTACCGGGAGAGATAACGCCGAAGGAGTTGGGGCCGATAACTCTTACGCCAGCGGCTCTTGCAAGGTGGTAAACCTTCATCATATCGTGAACGGGGATATGTTCAGCGATTGTGAGAATGAGGGGAACCTTTGCGTCGATAGCTTCGATGATACTGTCGTAGCTGTACTTTGCGGGAACGAATACGATGGTCGTATTTGCGCCCGTAGCGGCAATAGCCTCTTTAACTGTGTTAAATACGGGAACGTCTACAGCTTTGCCGTTGATGTTATCATAGTGAACGACCTGTCCGCCCTTACCGGGAGTTACACCGCCTACTACGTTTGTTCCGTAGATAAGCATCTGTTCGGTGTGGAAGGTTCCTTCACGGCCCGTAATACCCTGAACTATAAGCTTTGTATTTTGGTCGATGAGAATACTCATTTTGAATCCCTCCTTTGAACGAGTGTATCAACTCCGGAGTCGATACCGTCAACAGCCTTTACGTTGTCGCCGAGACTTTCGATGATGCCAAGACCGATGTCTTTATTTGTACCTTCCATACGGATAACGATAAATTTGTCGTTGTGAAGCTTGGGAAGGATATTTGCAATACCGCCCGCAACTTCGTCGCAACGGGTTATTCCGCCGAAGATGTTGATAAATACATTCTTTACTTTGGGGTTAGTTGTAACGATACGAACAGCTTCCGCAATTCTGTCGGAAGTAGCGCCGCCGCCGAGGTCAAAGCCTACGCAAGTCTTGATACCCTTTGCGGCAAGTCTGTCCATAGTGGTCATTATCATACCTGAACCGTTACTCATAACTGCGGTGTCGCCCGTTTCATCGCAGGGAACGTAGAGGAACTTAAATGCTCTTGCTTCCTTAACGAGAGGTTCTTCGGTTGCGGAGCTGATGCTCTCTCTGAATTCGATGATGTCGGGGTGGCGCTGTACGGCGATATCAATTGAGTTGTCGTCAACGCTTACCTTACCGTCGATAGCGAGGAATTCGCCCTGGGGATTAACGGAGAGGGGGTTGATTTCAACGAGCATACAGTCGTGCTTGTCGAACATTGTGTACATAGCGGTAAGAACCTTGTAAAGGCCGCCTGCGAGTGAAAGGTCAAGTCCTGCCTTGCTGAGAAGATATTTAGCCATAAAGGGCTGAATACCGATTAAGGGATTAACTGTGATCTTGATGATATCTTCGGGTGTTTCTTTAGCAACAGCCTCGATATCCATACCTCCTTTTGCGGAGAAGATGATAATGGGGCTTTTTGTTGCTCTGTCCATCATTATGGAGATGTAGAGCTCTTTGTCTACGTCTGCCTTCTTGGTGAACATAATCTTCTTTACGGTATGACCTTTAATATCCATACCCAAGATAGCGGAAGCAGCAGCTTTTGCTTCTTCCAAGTTGTTTGCGAATTTGATACCGCCTGCTTTACCTCTGCCGCCGATCTGCACTTGAGCCTTAACTACGGAAGGATACTCAATAAGATCTTTAACAGCGTCAATTTCTTCAACGCTGTCAACGACGACCCCGCGGTGAGCGGGAACGCCGTACTGACAGAAGAGTTCGACGGATTTATATTCCATTAAATCCATAACAAATCTCCTTTATTTTAGTTGTCTTAAAATTAGCCCCAAATTTCTTCTGCCGTGGGAGCTGCTACAAAGCCCTTCTTTACCTTTGCGATACGTGTAACGTTCATAAGGTGCTTGTAAGAAAGGTTCTCGGAAATGCTGTTATTACCCCAAGAACCGCAACCGAGAGTCGTGGTAGGTGTGAGGCTGTTAGCAAAAGCACCGCCGTTCATGGTAGAGCAGATCTGGTTGATAAGAACACGGCTTACGGGAAGTACGCAACCTGCATACTTGATGTGCTCGTCGTTGTTGGAGTGGATAGATACAGAGTGACCCTTGCCTTCAAATTCAAGGTTAGCCGTAGCCATAGCAACTGCATCTTCAAACTTGTCGTAAGAGTATGTAGCGATTACGGGGCACATCTTCTCCTTGGAAAGCATATCAGCCTTGCCGTATGTATCTGCTTTGAGAAGGATAACAGTCGTTCCTTCGGGAACTTCAACGCCCGCAGCCTTTGCAACGTCCTGAACGCTCTGACCTACGAGGTCCTTGTTCATTACGTTCTTGCCTGACTTTTCGTCGAGAGGGAATATAGCATCGCGGAACTTAGCAACAGTAGCTTTGTCTTCTACGTAGAATGCACCGTTCTTCTTTGCTTCAGCAATAATAGCATCGTAGTTTTCAGCGGGAGCAAAGATGGTCTGCTCGCCGGAGCAAATGATACCGTTGTCAAACTTACGTCCTGCGATGATCTTGGGAACAACTTCAGCGATATCAACGTCGCGGTCAACGATGCACTGTACGTTACCTGCACCTACGCCGAGAGCGGGCTTGCCGGAGGAGTATGCGGATTTAACCATGCCCATACCACCTGTTGCGATAACGATGTCGCAAGCCTTCATAAGCTCGGAGGAAGCTTCGATGGATGCGTCTTCAACGATCTGAATGGTGTTCTCGGGGAGGTTGAGTCCCTTGAGAGCGTCGAGCCACATATCGAGAAGAACCTTCGTGCAGTTTCTTGTACGGGGATGGGGGGAGATGATTATTGTGTTGCGGCTCTTGATTGCGAACATGCAGTTGCACATGGGAGTAACGATGGGGTTAGTGCAAGGTGCGATAGCAGCAACTACACCGATAGGACGAGCAACGAGAGTAAGACCGCTTTCTTCGTCCTCTTCGATAACGCCTACAGACTTCTTACCTTTGAGGCTGTGCCAAATAATGCTGGACTTGCCTTTGCACTTTGCAACCTTGTCTTCATAAACGCCCATTCTGCTTTCGTCACGAGCCATTTTTGCAAACATTTCAGCATTATCGTAAACGACTTTAGCCAAGATTCTGCAGACTTCGTCAACTTTAGCTTGGTCGAAGTTAGCTTCGAGCTCTTTTTGAGCGATTCTGGATTTTTCAACTAATGATGCGATGTATTCCTTTGTTTCCATGGTGATTTCCTTTCGTGTATTTATATTTTAATTTTTAACAATGGAAAGCGAATTAATAAAAGCTTCTGCTTCGGCGATATCCTTTTCACCGTCAAGTACGGTTACTTCGAGGTCAAAGCACTTCTTTTCACCGGGCTTTATCATAGGAAGCTTGCCGTTTTTCTTAAGCTCGTATTCGGTACCCGATGCAAAGCAGTTTGTGGGTTGCATACCAAGTACGTAGTCGCCTGAGCCCATGCTCTTCCATTCAAGAAGATAGGGGAACTGGTCAACCTTGAATTTAATCATAATACCGAGCTTTGTTTTATCGTTTACAATAGCCGATGCGCAGATTCCGTCTTCGTTGCAGTAAGGCTCGTGAACAAAAACTTCCTCGGGATGATTGTCGATGGGTGCACTCATAACTTTAAAGTTTTCAACATTTGCCTCAGCAACGGGATTCATAGAATGCGTTTTATTTACTTTGCAGATAAATCTTGAATCCTTATCAACTACGGGGAAGCCGGAGTTGATGTGAAGCATATGCATTAAAGGTGCTTCATCAAAAGCTTCATTTTCAACCTCTGTGTTAAAAGTGAAGCTTTTTGAGCCGAGCTTTGTTTTAATCTCGCGTCTTATTGCGAGATTTTCTTTAAAGAGAGCGCATTCTCTCATTTCGCCCGCAACGGAAAGAATGTAGTCGTCACCCTCCCAATAGGAGTCGGCACGGAGATTGGTTGCGGGAATAGTACGAATACGTCCGTGGAAAATATCATAATCGTGCCACTTGGGGTTTTCGCCGAAAAGTCCTACGTTTGAAAATCCGCAAGAATAGATAAGACCGCCGGAGCATTGAGCGCGGTGGAAGTTCCAACCGTTAGCATCTAAAGCGCCGGGCATTACAAGTCCTGCTTTAGACTTAAAGCAAAGTCCCATGCCCTTATACTTGAAATCGTAAACATCAAGCGCCTTGGATTCCGTAAGAGTATATTGAAGAACGCTGTTGTCAACATTGTAAACCTTAATACCTCTTGCTCTGTCGTCAAGTATCTCCTCATGACGGATGCCTGCAATTTGGTCGATATTTCCTGCAAAACGGAGAATGTCGGCCTTTTTCATTTCCTTACCGTAAATGTTTGCCATTACAATACCTCCTTGATTATTTTGAAAATACGGCTATATTGCCGGGACGCATGAACTTGACTCTGTCGGCAATACCCATATCTTCAGCAATATCAGCAAATTTTTGGGGGTTGCCGCCGTGTTGCATAAATGTCCAATAGTGACAAGGGATTATGTTCTCCGCCTCAAGCTCAACGGTGAGCTTTGCAGCCTCCTCTTCGTTAAGGTTGCCGTATGCTCCGTTGATGGGTGCGATGAGAAGGTCAGGCTTTACTTTTACCGCTTCTTTTATCTTTTCGATATTGTATCCCGTGTCGCCCGTGATATAAATTACGTATCCGTCGATGTCGATAATGAAGCCGAGTGCATCGGGAGCCATTTCACCGTGATCGGAAAATACACCTTGCATCTTTATATCACCGACCTCGAAGCGCTGTCCTCTTGCAATTTCGGTAACGGTCGTCATATCGATACCGTCACGTTTACACAATGCGGCAGCAGAGGGAGATGCAAAAATATTCATCTTGCACTTTTTTGAAAGTGCGGGCACGTAATCCATATCGTAGTGATCTTCGTGCTGATGGGAAAGAAGAAGCGTATCGCAGCAAAGCTCGTCTTCTTTGAAGGGGAAGGGAGAGAGACGTCTGAATCCGCAAAGTCTTTCGCAAGAATCGGAAGCATAGGGGTCAAGCATTATCTTGTGACCGTTTTTGTCAATAAACATAAAGCCTGCCTGACCGAGCCAAATTACTCCTACCTCGCCCTTTTTTATTTCGTAAGATTTATCGGGTATGTATTTTTCGTCCATTTTCCTGTTATCCTTTCGTTAGTTTAAACAAGATCGGGATTTACGTGTACCAACATTCTGATTTTTTCTTTATATTTTGAAGTGTTGCCTTCCGCAATTACTTGAGGCGCTTCTTCAAAGCTGAAGCGATGGGTTATAAGGGGCTTCAAATCAAGCTTTCCTTCAACGATGAGGTTCATAATATCCTGAGCGATCCACTTACCTTCAACGCCTACGAGCTTTACTTCGCTTAATACGAAGTCGTCAATGGGGAAGCCGTCAAGAGGTCTTTCGTAGAATCCGGCAAGAGCAACCGTTCCGTGCTTCTTGGTGCATCTGCAAGCTTCTTCAATACAACCGATAGCGCCCGACGTTTCAATGCAGGCGTCAACCTTACCGACTTTTGCGATATACTCAATAAGATTTGTTTCGGTTACGTTTATCGTTTCAGCGCCATAAGCTCTGGCAATCTCAAGCTTGTTTTCTTTTCTGCCGGCTATGTAAACCTTCTTTGCACCATAGCTTATTGCGAGGTTGGCGGTAGCAAGACCGATGGGACCTGTGCCGATTACGAGAACCGTTTTGCCGGGCTCAAGAGCTTCGGCATTCATAAGCGAAACCTGAGAAATTGTTACAGGCTCGATTACAGCTGCTTCTTCAAGACTTATTGAGTCGGGAAGATGGTAGGTATGTATCTCGGGCATTTTTACGTATTCGGCAAAGGAGCCTTCCCAGCAGTTGACCGTACCCAAAGAGCGCATATTTTCGCATTCAATGTTTCTGCCTTCAAGGCAAGCCTTGCAGTGACGGCAGCTTACGCCGTTATCGGTTATTACTCTGTCGCCGGGCTTAAACTTGGTTACGTTTTTACCAACCTTTTCAACTACACCCGAAAATTCGTGACCGATTCTTACGGGATACTTGATAAGACCGCTTTTAACAAAGCTTAAACCTCCGCCGTAAATACCGATGTCCGTTCCGCATATACCGGAATAAGCGACTTTTATAAGAAGCTCATCGTCGGCAAGCTCGGGGATAGGAACATCGATAATTTCGATTTTTTCCGGAGCAGTGATGGAAATTGCTTTCATTGATTTGTCTCCTTCTTATTTTAATTTGTTTTTTCATAAACTTGTACGTCTGCCAAAACGGCATCAATATACATAATAATTATATCACGCATAAAAAAATCTTTCAAGTAATTTGTAAGGAATAAGATGGATTTTTAAAAAAATAATATGAAAAAAACTTCTTTTTTTCACAGCGAAAAAACTTTTTCAATCTGCCTTCAATTTGTATTTGACATTTCAGATTAATGATGCTATAATAATTTTTAACCTAAATTATCTACAAGGAAGTGCATTATGAATAATCCATACGGAATCAAAATAAACGGTGGCAAAACAAAACTGCTTTTGGTTTATCCCGACTATAATGCCGGTGACTCCGCTATAAGTAATAGCGGCGGTAATTATCAAGAGGGTCTTGCGTCTATTTCTGCTGTTGTGAAACAAGGCGGACACGATGTTAAGCTCTTCCATTTGCTTTATCCCCATAACGAAAAGGAATTCAAGAAAAAGCTTCTTGAATTTGATGCGGATATCGTTGGATTTACTTGCCGTTCCTCTGCTTTTGAAGATGTTAAAAAATATGTTAAATGGGCAAAAGAAGCAGGTTGTAAATTCGTACATTGTGGCGGATACCACGTGCTTTTGGTGCCCGACGAGGTACTTGCTGTCGACGGTGTCGACGGCGTATGTCTCGGTGAAGGCGAATATCCCACTCTTGAGCTTTGCGACAAGCTTGCAAACGATGAGGATATACTTGATATTGAGGGCTTTGCGTATAAGCTTCCCGACGGAACGCTGAAAAAAAACGCAGTGCGTCCGCTTATTGAAGATTTGGACGAACTGCCCTTGCCCGATTTTGAACTTTTTGACTATAAAAATCTTTCAACGACGAAGGTTGATACGATTCTCGTTATGATGTCAAGAGGCTGCCTTTTCTCTTGTACTTATTGCGGCAACTCTCAATTCCGTAATATTTATCCCAATAAGGCTAAATACTGCCGTTTTCGTTCTCCCGATAAGGCAATATCCTATCTTAAACGTATACTCGAAAAGTATCCCAATATACGTTACGTTAACTTCCGTGACGCAATTTTCAATATGTATCCCAAGTGGTTTGATGAATTCATCGAAATGTACACAAATGAGATAAAGCTTCCCTTCACTTGCAATCTTCGTTTGGATGCTCTTGATGAGGATACCGTTCGCAGAATGGCTGATGCGGGCTGCTATCTTATCGAGGTGGGTGTTGAAAGCGGTGACGAGGAAATACGTAAAAAATACTTGCACCGTTATATGTCCGACGAGCAGATGATAAATGCGTTCAATTGGTTCCACAAATATCATATCACGGGTCTTGCATATAACATCATAGGACTCCCTTACGAAAATCTTTCAAAAGCGCTTAAAACCATCAAACTCAACGCACGTCTTAAATCGGACAGAGCGATCCCGAATATCTTTACGCCGTATCCTATGACTATACTTGCCGATATTGCAAAAGAGGCAGGGGAAGTGCCGGATGTAATTGACGGCTCTAAACGTGTATTTTTGATACAAAAACAGTTCCCGCCGTATCAAGTCCTTTTTGTTCATAATTATTTCTTATATTACATCAAAAAATATAAGAAAGCGTTTGCTATGGGCGGCAAAAAAGGCGAAAGATATGAAAAATGGCTTGATTTTTGGTTCCTCGGACCTCTCACGCCTCGTCGCACGATGGTATTTTTGAGTGATGCAAAAGAGTGGATCTGGCTTAATGCTAAAAATATCGGCAGGGCTGTTTTACCCTCTCTTTATATGAAATTACGCGATAAAAAAATTAAGAAGATGAGAGATAAAAAGCAGACACAAAAATATGAATAATTTTGCTTAAAGAAAGGGGGATATCTCCCTTTCTTTAAGGCTATTTTAAGGTTTTTTGAATATAATTTTTAAATCAACATATAAGGAAAATGTAAGATTATGCTATCTTCTAAAAGACGGTTATCATTGATTTTATCAACCATTATTTTGATTACTTCTTTGGTTTGCTTTACTGCTTGTAAAGACGAATATGTAATGAGTCTTGACTACGGAAAATACAAGCTTGATACCGAGGTGTTTGAATGGCTCGTTTCATTTTGCAAAACAGAGGAATACAAGGTTTTTGCACAGAATTTACAGGCTGCGGGCGAAGACCTTGCACTTTACGATTTAACATCGTATGAATTTTGGAGCAACAGTTACGGTGACAGCGAGTTTACGCTAGCACAAATAGTCAGAGATGAAGCGATAGTTATCGGAAAAAGCTATCTTGTTGCCGAAAAGCTTTTTGATGAATACGGATTTGCTATGACCGATGCCGACAATGAAGCCATCGACAGTGCAATAATGCAGGTCTCCGAGTCGTTAGAGTCGGGCGGCACTACTCTTAAGGAGTATTTAAAGCAGTACGACATAACCGAAGCTACGTACAAAAAAGTTCTTACCTATCAGTATAAAACGCAAAAGCTTCTCACGAGTCTTTTGGCGCCGGGCGGAAAATATGAAGTTACCGACAAGATGGTAAACAATGCGTATGACGATACGGTTGATGCCTTCGGTTATTCCAATGTAAATCATATTTTTCTTTATTCTGTAAGCTTTGATACTAACGGAAGCATTAAAGAACTCGAAGAAGAGGATTATCAGAAGATAAAAGCACGAGCACAAGAAATATACGATACTATTATCTCCGGAGCGGCCGAGTTTGAAGATTTTCTTGAATATTCCAATGACGATTATTCACCCGACGGTTATCTTGTGAATATAAATACGGAAATGACAGAGTCTTTCGTTGAAGCGGCAATTGATATGGAAATCGGCGACATAAGGCTTATTGAATCCGAGGGAATCGGTTTTCATATTATAAAAAAATATGATATCACCCCTGCGCAAAAGACGCAAATAGAGGATACAATAAAAGCCGAGTTTGAAGCAGAGGCGGAGGATAGGATCCTTGATACGTATATAAATGATGTAGTTGTTGACAAAGAAAAGATTGAATCAATAGACCCCGTATATGCAAAATTATTGGTTTAATGGCGAAAGGAAATAATTATGAAAAAGTCAATATCGATACTGCTAATTGTTGTGATTTTATCAACGTTTTGCGCTTGCTCGCCTGCAAAAGAAACTGCCCCCATCGTTCTTAAAAGCGGTGAAACCGTGCAGCTTTTGGCAACGGATATATATAATAAGCTCGGAAATGACGCAGAGGTTGAATGGGTCAGTTCAAACGAAGAAGTTGTAAAGGTTGCTTCGGGAAAGATAACGTACGTTGGTGAAGGAGAAGCGGTCGTTACTGCAAACGGAACGTCTGCAAACAGCAAAAAGACTTGCTCTAACGATTTTAATGTCAAATGCTTAAAAGCAGACGGCGGAGTAAAGCTCAATACATACAGTTTGATCTTTGATAACGACGGCGAGAGGGCTTATCTTACTGCTACACTTACCGACGAAACTGACAGAATAAAGAAATGGAGCTCGTCCGATGAATCCATAGCTACCGTAGCAGACGGCAAAGTGACGAGGGTTTCAAAGGGCAGGGCACAGATAAAAGTTGAGACTTCATACGGATATGAAGCGGTTTGCAACGTAGTATGCGACAGCGTAGTTATGCAGCTTGGCGACGTTGAAATCACCGATGCTATGTATGAATATTGGCTTGCATCGTATAAGACACAGATGGTCGAATACTATTTGGGCGAGGATTCTCCTGAAGTTTGGGCTACCGAGATCGATGAAAACGGCACCACCTTCCAAATGATGTTTATGGATGATTGCAAGACCGCAGTAGAGCAAATGCTTGAGTCCGCATATCTTTATTTCCAAGACAATGAAGGTGTGTCCGAAGAAATTTTGACTTCAGTTAACGAACAGATCAAAGAAGCTGTTGAGACAAACGGCGGAGAAGAGTCATTCAACGTAATTCTTTCAAAGTTTAATGCGGATACGGAGCTGTTAAAACAAATATTCATTTTCGAAGAGATAACCAATCACGTTTATGAAGATTTGTTTGGTGAAAACGGAACAGATAAAATAACAGATGAAATTATCAAAGAGTATTTTTATGAAAATTACGTAAAAGCGCAACACGTTTTCTTTGATTTGAATTATGCTTTTGACGATGAAGGCAATTATTCATATCTTACCGACACGCAAAAATCCGAAAAACGTACACAAGCTGAAGATATTTGGACTAAAATTCAAAACGGAACTATAGATTATAACACAGCGGTAAAAGAATACAGTGACGATACGGAAGATACTTATGACGGATTCGTTTTTGAAAACGGTGATTACGACCAGACTTTTTCCGACTGCGTTTTCTCAATGCAGGTTGGAGAACTCAAGAAACTTGAAACGTCTTACGGTATACATCTTATCAAAAAACTTCAGCTTTCGGAAGATGATTTGAACGATAATATCAAGTACGTAATACAAGAGATGATCACCCGTCAAGTTTTTGACGAGAAACTTTCGGCACTTGGCAACGATATAGTTATTTCTGAGAAGATCGACCAATACGACATTGTAAATATGCCAATATTTTCAAGTATTGAATAAACGTAATAAAAAAAGCAAAGCGTGCAAACGCTTTGCTTTTTTAGTTATTCTTCTTCGAAATATTCTTCAATAACCATTTTTGCCGCTAATGCAGCGTATGTTCCTTTGCTTCCGTGCTCAATTACTACCGTCACACAAATTGTGGGATCATCATAAGGTGCAAAGCCTATAAATACTGCGTTTGCATTTCCCTTTCCAGTATCGGCTGTACCGGTTTTTCCGCCTATCGGTACCGTTGTTTTATTAAATATAGTAGCGGCCGTACCGTCTTCGACAACCTTTTTCATCGCGTTTTTTATGACATCATACGTTGAGCTTGAAAAATCCGTATGTTCCAAAATATTGGGAGGCATTTGATAATATACGGAGTTGTCATAGTGATTTTTGACCGAATGAAGTAAATGACTTTGGTATCGTGTACCCTTATTTAAAAACGTACACATATAATTGGACAATTGGATAGGTGTAAATAAGTTGTCCGATTGTCCGATTGCCGCTTGGAGCGTATCGCCGCCGTACCAAGTGCCTTGCATAGCTTGTCTGTGCTCGGGACCCGCAAGTATACCTGCTGATTCACCTATCTCTATCCCCGAAAGCTCACCGAGCCCGAAACGCTTTGCATATTCATTAAGCGTGTTAATGCCCAATTTATCACCGACATCGAAGAAAAAGTAGTTGCAGGAATTTTGAAGAGCGCCGGTTACGTCGAGCCAACCGTGTCCATACCTGTACTTATTATAGATCCAACAGTGCGGTGTATAAGATGGAGCGTATTTGCTGTACGTTCCCGAATCAAATATCTTCGTGTATGGATATATTATCTCTTCTTCAAGAGCTGCGATACTCGTCAATACCTTAAACGTGGAGCCCGGCTCATAAAGACCGTTTAAGGCTCTGTTTAAGAGAGGAGAATTGGGGGATGTGGAAATTTCGTTATAATTGCTGTTATACTCATCGAGATTATACGTTGGATAAGATGCTATAGCAAGTATGTCGGCGTTATTGGGATCCTGAACGACTATCGCTCCCGCTCCGTCGAGAGGAGCATAAGTAGTTATGGTATATTCAAGTGCTTTTTGTGTTGACATTTGAACGTTGTAATCAAGAGTCAAATATACGTCCTTGCCGGAAATAGGCTTAGTTTCATAATATGCGCTTATTACGCACCCGTTTTCATCAATTTCTTGCACTATAGTTCCGTCGTATGAACGTAGATATGATTCAAAGGCTTTTTCCACGCCGCTTCGTCCCACAATAGCATTCATCGGATAGCCCTCTGCGGCATATTTTTCGTAATCTTCTTTATATATTTCGCCTACTGTGCCGATAATATGCGAAGCAAAATCACCGTGCAATATTTCTCGTTCCGATGAATATGAAAGTTCAACGCCGTCGATGAGCATAATCTTGTCGGCAATACCTATAATTTGTTCGGAATCTATTTCACTTGCAAACTCATAAGGATTTCCGTAACCGTAGTTTGCAACGTACATTTCGAAAAGTTGACCGATAATGGCCCTTGCCTCCGAGCTACTGTAGCTTTCAAGCGAATATTTGCTTATAAGATATTCCATAAGCTCAATTGCGGTATAATTTTCGATTTTGATATTGTCCTTTGCATATTTGCTGAAAATGCTTCCGTAGTTTTCAAAGTAACCGTCTTTAAACCCAAACGGCTCCTTTTCGGTAATAAGAAATCTGTCGTTTATTTCAATGCCGTTTTGCTTAAGAAGAGTTAATAGGGAATGAACGGTCTTCGGCAAATCCGAATCACTTATGGAATATTTGTTTATTTGTATGTTATACGAAACCTTGTTTGAAACAAGTAAGACACCGTTTCTGTCAAAAATACGGCCCCTAAGCGCTTTGACAGTAACATATTTTTTGTATGTATTTGTTTCGGATATGTTGTAATTGTACTTGTTGGCGACTTGTAAAGAAAACAGTCTGCCCGTGTATGCAACCAAGAAAACGGCAAATATAATTAAGATAACGCTGTATCTGAACGCAGATCTGTAATTCTTCATAAGCCACCCCTTTTATGATTTGATTTAATTATATTATATTTTTCTAAATTTATCAAGTTATTTATGTTAAATTTTTTAAATCGGTATTGCTATGTTTTGAAAAAAATGGTACAATAGAAAGTGAGATGTTGTATATTCATTCGTATTGAGGACCGAGGTAAGTAATGAAAGACCAAAACGATGCCAAATTAAATAAAAAGGCCGACGGTCTTGAGCTAAGCGCTTATTCCGTCGGTGGCTCTGCCGAACTTGCAAGATACGAAGAAAACGGAACAAGTCCCGAGATATACGTAAATGAGATATATCTGAATATCTCAAAACGCCTTAAGGTTATACGATTTATTTTGCTTTTTGTAATCGTTATACTTTTATTGTTTGCAATAATGAGATTTTCTTCGCATATAAATCTGTACAGTATCAAAGAGTTCTTCTATTCATTCAAAGAATCGGAAATTTCGCTTGAGTCTGCTTCGGTTTCAATAAGCGGTGCGGATCTTATAGACGCCGATTCGTACAGAAACTATTTGCTTATGCTTCGAAATGACAGAGTTGAGCTGTATAAAGCGGACGGTACCAGATATTTGACAAAGCGCATTCAAATGTCCAATCCTGCGGTTAAATGCTCGGATAAGTACTTTCTCCTCTATGATTTGGGCGGATATGACATAAGTATTTACAATACCGTTGACGTTATATATGAGCAAAAATTTGATAATACTATTTATATTGCGGATATAAACGATAAGGGATATCTTGCAGTTCTTACGCATGATGTGTCCTACGCTTCGCAGCTTCTTGTGTTTAATGAAGATATGAACAAGGTTTTTGAGTGGAATTCCGCCGACAAATACACTTCTTGTATGCAGTTGCTTGAAGATGGCCAAAGAGTAGTGACCGCTTCGTTTTCTTCCTCTGAAGGAACTCCTACTACTATTTTTAATTTGTTCACCATCAAAAGTGAAACGGCGGTCAGCCACGAGTTTTCTGGAACTCTTCCTTTGAAGATCGGTGAGATCAACGGTGGGATCTACCTTCTTTGTTCAGATAGAATAGTATTTTTTAATGCTGACGGTAACATTAAAAAAGAAATAGATGTCGTATCTTACGGAAATACGATATCCGAAGCTTATTGCGATGGTAAAACACTTGCGGTTGTATTCGAAGAGCAAAGCTATTCTTACGGCTCTAAGCTTGTTTTATTTGATCAAGTCGGCGATGAATTGTTTACCCATGATGAAAAATATGAAATTTCTTCTGTGGCTGTAATAAACGGTGAATTATATTATATACATTACGGTGAACTCGTAGTTGTGAATATTAAAGAAAATACAAAACAAAGGACGTCTCTTACCGACAGTTATTCGGATCTATTGGAAATTTCGGGAAATCTTGCGCTTATTTCCGAAACCGAGACACTAATTTTCAGCAGAGGTGATTAGAGATGAGTATTTTACTTGATATAATTATTGTGTTGCTTATAGCCATCCCCGTGGTTACTGCGGCAAAAAAAGGATTTATAAAAAGTATTTCGAAGATTACTTCACTTGTTGCCGCTCTTATCATTGCAATTACCGCAACGCCTCAAATTTGCAACTTAGTGGACACGGCAGGGTATAGAGCCGCTTTGGAGGAAAAACTCACGATTACGATTTCGGAAATGACCGAAAGCGATGATGATGCGGCGAACGACATCGAAGACAAGGACTCAGAGCTTTACAAATTTCTTGGTAATATAGGTGTAGATGTAAATTCCCTTAAAAACAGTTTAAATGATAGCACTGATAATGCGATAAACGGAATTGCCCGAACCGTATCGGCACTTTTAGCCGAAAAACTGATATATTTCATTTGTTTTACAGTTGGTTTTTTGGCTTCCTATGTTGTAGCAGCGGTGCTGTTGTGGCTTATTTCCAAGTTTGTTACCCTACCTGTGTTAAAGAGCTGCGATAAAGCATTGGGAATAGCTATAGGTGTTGTTTACGCAGTTGTGATAACGCTTGTTTTTATAGGTGTTTTCGACGCAGTGTTACCTTATTTAAGCTCTGCGTATCCGAATGTTTTTCAAATTGAAGTTACTGAAAAAACCGCAATTTACAAGTATATTTCCTCATTATTTAACGACGTCAAGAATTTGTTTTTCTAAATCATAAACGACCGTGTGTCGAGAAATGGATAAATTATGCTTTGTTCAAGATGCCATAAGAACGTGGCAGTTGTTTTTGTTACAAGAATGGAAAAAGGGAAGACTGTAAACGAAGGTCTGTGTTTACAATGCGCAAGAGAGCTTGGCATTAAGCCTGTAAACGATATGCTTCAAAAAATGGGCATAGACGAAAACGAGCTTGATGCGATGAGCGAGAGTATGACCGAAATGCTTTCTCAAATGCCCACAGAGGACGGTCTTGACACCCCCGATTCAAGAGTGCCGGCTATTGACCTTAAGGCAATTTTCGGTGGCGGAAGCTCTAAAAAAAGCGATGATAAAAAGAGTGAAGATGCACCTAAAAACAAATACTTATCACAGTTTTGCACTTGCTTAACAGAAAAAGCGAGAGAGGGAAAACTTGATTTGGTGGTAGGCAGAGAAGCTGAGATCGAAAGAATGATTCAGATTCTTTGCCGCAGGCAGAAAAATAATCCTTGCCTTATTGGTGAGCCCGGCGTGGGTAAGACAGCTATAGCTGAAGCATTAGCTATAAAAATAGTAAAGGGTGAGGTTCCGTACAAGCTGAAAAATAAAGAGATATACAACTTGGATATGGCGTCTGTAGTTGCGGGAACGCAGTTTAGAGGTCAGTTTGAAGCACGCTTAAAGGGGCTTGTAAATGAAATTAAAGCACTCGGCAATATAATTTTGGTAATTGACGAAGTTCACAGTATCGTAGCCGCCGGCGATGCCGAGGGCAGTATGAATGCTGCAAATATACTAAAACCGTCGCTTTCAAGCGGCGCAATTCAGGTCATCGGCGCTACAACTCTCGCCGAATACAGAAAATTCATTGAAAAGGATACTGCCCTTGAAAGACGTTTTCAACCTGTCGTGGTAGAGGAACCGAATATCGAAAGCACAGTTGAGATTTTAAGAGGCATTAAACATTACTACGAGGAGTTTCACG
Organism: Eubacteriales bacterium; assembly: GCA_045585835.1. Taxonomy (GTDB): domain Bacteria; phylum Bacillota; class Clostridia; order Oscillospirales; family CAG-272; genus CALCTE01. The sequence continues at coordinate 46,714 of JAZMZG010000037.1, read as the reverse complement.
GTGTAATAATACCCGAAGTTCTCTTGAGAGAGATAGCAGTCATATCCGAAAGATATATTACCGACAGATTTCTTCCCGATAAGGCAATCGACCTTCTTGATGAAGCTGCAAGCCGACTTGCGCTCGACAGTGATATACTTGAAAGACTCAAGGAAAACGAAAAAGAACTTGAGGTTCAAAGACAGGAGCTTAAAAAGCTTGAAGATCTGCAATCAAGCGAAGAAACGCCCGACAGCTCTCTTTATGAGAGGATAGCTTCCGCAAAAACAAATGTTTTACGTCTTGAGGGAATAGTAAACGAGCTTTCCGAAGAAAAGAAAAAGGTAATACTGACAAGACAGGATATTGCACAAGTTATCGAAATTTGGACGAAGATACCTGCGGGAAATATAAACGAAAATGAATTCGAACGTGTCGATAAGCTCAGCGAAAGACTCCACAAAAAGATAGTTGGACAAGACGATGCCATCGATGCATTATGCCGTTCGATAAAAAGACACAGAGCCGGAATATACGTCAAGAAAAAACCTGCTTCTTTTATTTTTGCCGGGCCTACGGGTGTTGGTAAGACCGAACTTGTGAAGACGCTTGCGCTTGATTTATTCGATTCACCCGAGTCACTCATAAGACTTGATATGTCCGAATATATGGAGAAGCATTCTGTTTCAAAAATAATAGGTTCTCCTCCGGGATACGTGGGCTATGATGATGCGGGACAGCTTACGGAAAAGATAAGGCGTAAGCCCTATGCCGTTATATTGTTTGATGAGATAGAAAAGGCTCACCCCGACGTTTTAAACGTGCTTTTGCAGGTGCTTGATGACGGAAGAATCAAAGATTCTCACGGAAAAGATATAAATTTTGAAAACACAGTTATTGTCATGACTACCAATGCAGGCTCGAATACGTCATCAATGCTCGGCTTCGGCGACAGCGTTGATATGTTAAAAACAAAGACCGAAAAAGCACTTCTTGAATTTTTAAGACCCGAGTTTTTAAACAGAGTTGACGAAGTCATTACCTTTGCTCCTTTAAGTACTGATACTTTTGAAAAAATAGTATCTATAATGCTTAATGAGCTCAAAGATGTACTTGACGACAAGGGCATAACTCTTGTTTGGGATAAGGACACGGAAAAATATATTTCCGAAAAATCGTATTCTGAAAAATACGGTGCGAGAAATATAAGAAGAACGATACAGCGAGATATAGAGGATGTTATTGCTACGGCGATAGTATCTAATTATCTTTCACCGTTAACCGGGGTAGATATAACCGTTAAAAACGGAAATTTAAACATTTCCGTAGTATAATCAACGAAAGGAGAAACGAAATGAAGGTTACAAGAAACAGCATTATCGGAGATATACTCGATACTGATGCACAGACTGCAAAATACTTTTTTGAAATAGGTATGCATTGTCTTGGCTGTCCCGCATCAAGAGGCGAATCCGTTGAGCAGGCTTGCGCAGTTCACGGTGTTGATTGCGATGCACTTATCGAAAAGCTCAACAAGCACTTTGAAAATCAGTAAAGAAGGAAGGGGCACGTTTTCCGTGCCCCGTTTTAACTATGAGAGAAAAAATACTTGATAAAAGACTTTCCGCGGTCGTTTCATTTGTAGAAAAAGGTGATAAGGTTGCCGATATTGGCAGCGATCACGGATACATACCGCTTTATCTTATACAAAACGATATTTGCAAGAAGGCGCTTGTTACGGATATTAAACAAGGTCCGCTTTTAAGTGCTAAAAAGAATTTTGAGCGTTTTGGTTACGGATCGTCGCTTGTAACAATGCTCTATGACGGAATAAACCCCGAAATTCTTAAGGAATACAATAAAATAATTATTGCCGGTATGGGCGGTCATACTATATCCGGTATTTTAAATAAGGTCGAAAATGAGCTTAAAATTTACAAACCGAGCCTTATACTTCAACCTATGACCGAGCAGGACAAGCTTCGAAAGACGCTTTTTCAGCTTGGTTACCGTATTGCTCGCGAAAAGTGCCCAGAAGCAAAAGGCGAAAAGCTCTATAACGTGATTTTTGCAGTTTGCGGAGAAGCTGAAAATTACACGGAATATGAATACTTACTTGGAAAATATGCTCTTTGTGAAGACAAAGAAAATTATATAAATAAGCTTGATTTAATTATATGTGCGACACAGAATGCAGTAAAAAGAGGCGCTAAAGACAAAGAAGCGCTTTTAAATATGTTGCAAAATTACAGAATGGAGCTTAATTAAATGTCAAAAATACGTGAGATATTTGAATACATAGAACAAATTGCACCGAGCTGTAACGCTTGTGCGTGGGATAACGACGGATTGCAGGTTTGCGATAATGCCGAAGGCGAAGTAAACAAGATCTTACTTTGTCTTGATGTTACCGACAAAGCTATTGAACAAGCAATAAAATTGGGCGCAAACCTTATAATCAGCCACCATCCTTTGATATTTAACTCGTTAAACGGAATAAATGAGAAAGTTCCCGAAGCAAAAATTGCAATAAAGCTTTTGAAAAACGGAATAAGCTGTATTTCCGCACACACACGCCTTGATAAAGCGACGGACGGAGTAAACGAAAAACTCGCACGGCTTATGGGAATTAATAAACCTGAACGCTTCGGAGAAGACGACATCGGAATTATAGGAAACATAGAAAAAACAGACTGTAAAAGCCTTGCTTTATTTGCAAAAGGTTTGCTTAATACACCTCACGCAGAATATGTTTTAGGCGATAAGACAATAAGTAAGCTTGCGGTAGTTTGCGGTTCGGGAAAGGATTTTTTATACGATGCGTTCAAACAAGGAGCGGATGCACTTTTAACGGGGGATGTGTCGTATACTGCGTTTGTTAATGCACAAAGGCTTGGAATCGCACTTATCGATGCAGGGCATTTTTACACTGAATTTCCTATATTGACGGACCTTTCGGAAAAGCTTGAATCAAGATTTCCGGATATCCAAATAACGATACACAAAGAAGCTGTTACAGAGGAAGTATGATCTATGTATAAAGTTTTGGCCATTGACGGCAACAGCATTTTAAACCGAGCATATTACGGAATACGTTTTTTATCAAATTCCAAAGGTATTCCGACTAACGCATTAACGGGATTTGTCAACATAATTTACAAACACATTGAGGCAATAAAGCCCGATGTGACCGTCGTTGCGTTTGACAAAAAGGCGCCTACCTTCAGACACGGACTTTATGAGGGTTATAAAGCTAACAGAAAGGGTATGCCGGACGAGCTTGCCGTGCAGCTTCCTTATGCAAAAGAAATCTCGGAATATATGGGTTTTTGCATATTGGAAAGCGACGGATACGAAGCAGATGATTTACTCGGAACAGTATCAAGACGTTGCAAAGAAAACGGCGCTTTTTGTTATATACTTACAGGAGATAAAGACTCTCTTCAACTTATAGACGACACGTATACAAGTGTTCTTCTTGCTGGAAATTCCGACACGGTACTTTTTGATGAAGCGAAATTTTTTGAAAAATATCAAACAAAGCCCCATAGCCTTATTGACATTAAAGCTCTTATGGGTGATAGCTCCGACTGCATACCCGGCGTAAAGGGTATCGGAGAAAAAACGGCAGTAGCGCTTATTGCGCAATACGGTAATCTTGATAAAGTATATGAAAACGTAGATACCTTACCGGTAGGTCCTTCGGCAAAAGCTAAAATATCAGGTGACAAAGAAATGGCGTATCTTTCAAGAAAACTTGCCGAAATCAAATGTGACGTTGATATATCTTTTGATGTAAAAAATAAGATAAGCGCTGATTTTTCCCATTTGAAAGAGCTTTTAAGTGAGCTTGAAATGCTTTCCGTTTTGAAAAAAATAACGCCGCATTTTGCAAACGCCGAGTTATCCGAGCAAGTATCTATTGAAAAAATCGTATATTCGGAAAGAGAAGTTTCTTTTAATGATGCAAAAAAAGCTGTTGCAGACGGTTATAATTTTGCCGATTTTAACTTTGATACAAACTTTGTATATCTGTCAAACGGAAAAGAAGTTATATATTTTCATACTCAAAACGATGATCTTGTTTCATTTATTTCGGAAAATATGTCAAAGCTTTGCGTTTTTGACAGCAAAGTATTGTATAAATATCTTTTTTCGAAAGATATAAGTATAGATTCCGTGTTTGCTTTTGATGTTATGCTCGCTTCGTACGTCGTTAATTCGGGACTTCAAAAGCATAATATCGAAAGAGTTATAAATCAATATTTGCGTATTGAAGATGATTCAATAAGTGCTTCAAAGATCGTATATTACACCGCATTGTTGACAGAAGTACTGAAAAAAGAGCTCAAATCAACTAATCAGGAACAATTATATTACGATATAGAATTACCACTTGCGCTCGTAATAGCCGATATGGAACAAACGGGATTTTACATTGATGCCGACGGTCTTTCCGAGTTTGGAAAAGAACTTGAAAAAGATATAAAGGAGCGAGAAGAAAGGATATATTTCTTAACGGGTGAGCAGTTCAATATAAATTCACCAAAACAGCTCGGGCATATACTTTTTGAGCAAATGGGTATTCCCGCAAAGAAAAAAACAAAAACCGGATATACTACGGACGCAGAAACTTTAGAGCCGCTCGCTCCGTATTATCCCATTGTTGCCGAGGTACTTGAGTACAGAGCTTTATCAAAGCTGAGATCTACGTTTGTTTACGCTATGATAAAGGTTATCTCCGAAAAAGACGGACGTATACACACGAGCTTCAACCAAGCCACGACCGCAACGGGCAGACTTTCCTCTGCTGAGCCGAATTTGCAGAATATTCCAATAAGACAAAAGAGGGGAAGAGAGCTTCGAAAATATTTCAAGGCTGCGGAGAATAAGATACTTGTAGACGCTGACTATTCACAGATAGAGCTCCGTTTGCTTGCTGAGATATCGAAGGACGAAACCTTTATAAATACGTTTAAAAGCGGCGAGGATATTCACAGAAAGACTGCCTCCAACGTGTTCGGTATTCCCGAGGATCTTATAAGCTCTGAACTTCGTACGCGAGCAAAGGCTATAAATTTCGGAATAGTTTACGGAATTTCCGCATTTTCTCTTGCAAAGGACATAAATACAAGCGTAGCCGAAGCGAAAAGATATATTGAAAATTATTTAACGAGATATGACGGTGTAAATAATTATCTTTCCGATATTGTCGAAAGTGCAAAGCAAAACGGATACGTTACGACGCTTTTTGGAAGACGCCGTTATATTCCCGAACTTGCTTCAGACAAAAAGATGCTTCAAGGATTCGGAGAAAGAGTGGCGCGAAACAGCCCGATTCAGGGAACGGCGGCTGATATAATCAAACTTGCGATGGTTAACGTATATAAGCGTCTTAACGAGTTTCCGGGTTCAAAGCTCATTTTGCAAGTACATGATGAACTTATAATTGAAACAGATTCTGAAAGTGCGGATTCGGTTGCGAAAATGCTTAAAGATGAAATGGAAAACGTATGTAAAACCGCAGTTCCCTTAATGGTTGAGGTAAAAGTGGGCAAAACGTGGTATGACACTAAAGAATAAGCAGTTTTTTATGCGCAAAAATCCTCTAAATATTGACTTTTAGTATTATTTTATGATAAAATAATACGATTAAAACTAATAGGGGTGGATTATGGGTAAATCAGTTCTTATAACGTCTTGTAAAGGCGGTGTCGGAAAGTCTACCGTTTCCTGCAACCTTGCCGTTGCTATGGCAGAGATGTATGCACCTACCGGAAAAAGCAAACGCAGTATATATAGCGACATCACCGAGATCAACAAAAAGATTCTTCTTGTAGACTGCGATTTCGGTGTAAGAAGCCTTGATCTCTTTCTCGGGGTTGAGAATTCTAACATATACGATATAAGTGACGTTCTCTCCGGAAGCGCCACTCTTGATGATGCCGTAAGAAAGGTCGAAGGCAGAGATAACCTTTTTGTACTTGCCGCACCTATGAGCTACAGCAGTGATAGCTTTCCCGAAGAAAAATTTATAAAGCTGATCAATGAAGCTAAAAATGAGTATGAATATGTCATTTTAGATTCCGCTCCCGCTCATGCCCCCAGTTTTTACGTTGCTCAGAAAGCATCGGACAGTGCTATACTTATTTCAACAAGCTCAGCTTGTGCTTTACGAGCTGCTGCTAAAACCGCCGCGGAACTCACCTCGCTCGGCTGCGAAGATATACGTCTTGTTATAAATATGTTTGAGCCCAAGAGAGTGCTTCGCAAGGAATTCGCGGGGATAATGCAGAGCATTGAAACATCTGGTGCTCAGCTCATCGGTATCATTCCTTTTGACAGCATAGTAAGTACGAAACAGGAAAAAGGGTTACCTCTTGATGTGAAACGAGATAAGCTTGCAAAGCAGTTTAACGAGCTTGCACAAAGGGTGGTCGGCTTTAACGTTCCGCTGCCCCGTAAACTTTTTGGTATCAAAACAAAGAAACTTTTTTAGGAAGGAAAAGATATGGAAATTGCGCTTATTGCAGAAAATTCAAAAAAAGAACTTATGACTCAACTTTGCATTGCATATTGCAGTGTATTGAGCAAGCATAATCTTTATACGACCAGCACTTTGGGAAATATGATCGCTGACGCTACGGGCCTTAAAACCGAAAAGTTTTTAAGCGGACCACAGGGCGGAATCGAACAGATAAACACAAAAGTTGAATTCAACGAAATTGATGCATTGATAATTTTCAGAGATAACGACCGAACCAATATCCGAGTAAGCGTGTTTGAGGAAGAACTAATACGTACTTGTGATGCGCACACGATTCCCGTTGCTACGAATATAGCCACTGCGGAGCTTATTATATGCGCTATCGAGAGAGGCGACCTCGATTGGAGAGAGTACGTTAACCCTGTGTCAAAATATAACAAGAACAAGAGGTAAAAACACATTATGATAAAGAAACCGAGAGGCACAAGCGATATATTGCCGGATAGCATATATAAGTGGCAATACGTAGAAAAGACAGTTAAAGAAACGGCAGAAAACTTTGGATTTAAAGAAATCAGATTTCCTACGTTTGAAGCAACCGAACTGTTTTTAAGAGGTGTCGGTGACACGACCGATATCGTTCAAAAAGAAATGTATACCTTTGAGGACAAGGAGGGCAGAAGCTTTACTCTTCGTCCGGAAGGCACAGCATCTACCGTACGAGCACTTGTTGAAAACGGTCTTTACGGCGGTACGATGCCACTTAAATACTATTACGTTACAAACTGTTTCAGATATGAAAAACCCCAAGCAGGCAGAAGCCGTGAATTTACACAATTCGGTGTTGAGGTTTTCGGTGCGGACAGCCCTCTTTGCGATGCACAGATAATTTATCTTGCGAGCACAGTATTTAAAAAGCTCGGAATTAACGGCATAAAGCTTTTTATCAACTCTATCGGTTGCCCCGAGTGCAGAAAAAATTATCACAAAGCTTTACGTGATTATTTTTCAAGCAAGGAAGATGAGCTTTGCGATACCTGCAAGGGGCGTCTTGTGACCAATCCTATGCGTATTCTTGACTGCAAGAGTCCTATATGCAAAGAAATTGCAGCACCTGCGCCTAAAACGGTTGATTACCTTTGCGACGATTGTAAAAATCATTTTGAGTCTTTGAAAAAATATCTTCAGACTATGGGCGTTGAATATACGGTGGATCCGACTATAGTCAGAGGTCTTGACTATTATACGAAGACCGTATTTGAATTCGTTTACGAAGGTATCGGAGCTCAAGCCACCGTTTGCGGAGGCGGACGATATGACGGACTTTGCAAGATGCTTGATGGCCCCGAGCTTTCGGGAATCGGATTTGCAATGGGAATGTCAAGACTTTTACTTGCGCTCGAAACCGAAAATGCGCCTGTACCCGAACAAAAGCACCCTGATATTTATATTGCGAATTTGGGTGAAAAGGCAACTGCTTTTGCAACAAAGCTTTTTGCCGAGCTTCAGTCTTGTGATATCTCTGCGGAGATTGATACGGTCGGAAGAAGTATGAAGGCGCAGATGAAATATGCGGATAAGTTAGACGTAAGCTACGTTCTCGTAATCGGCGATAACGAAGTTGATGAAGATAAAGCAACGCTTAAAAATATGCAAGGCGGAGAAAGTGTACAAATTAAGCTTTCGCAGGCTTGTGAAGAAATTGTGAAGATAATCGGAGGCGATATAAATGGCTGAACTTTTAAACGGTGAAAAACGAACGCTTTATTGCGGAGAGCTCCGTGAAGCAAACGTCGGTGAGCACGTTTGTCTTATGGGTTGGGTTCAAAAGGCAAGGGACCTCGGTTCTTTGGTTTTTGTTGACCTTAGAGACAGAACGGGTATAGTGCAGCTCACTTTTGATGAGGCTACCTTAAAGAAAGCCGCAACTCTTCGAAGCGAATTTTGCATTTGCGTCAAGGGTGACGTTCGAATGAGAGAAGCAATAAACGAGAACATTCCCACGGGTAAGGTAGAGGTTCTTGTAAACTCATTGAAAATACTTTCCGAAGCAGAAACTCCTCCTTTTGAAATAGTCGAAAATTCCGACGTAAAGGAAGAACTTCGTTTAAAGCACAGATATCTCGATCTTCGTCGCCCCGACCTTCAGAGAAATATAATCGAGCGCCACAAGATAACACAGATAACGAGAAGATATTTTGATGAGTACGGTTTTCTTGAAATAGAAACACCTGTGCTTATCAAGCCCACTCCCGAGGGTGCTAAGGACTATCTTGTGCCCAGCCGTGTTCATAACGGAAAATTTTATGCACTTCCTCAATCTCCTCAGATTTATAAGCAGATATTGATGGCATCGGGATTTGACAGATATTTTCAAATTGCACGTTGCTTCAGAGATGAGGATTTGCGTGCTGACAGACAGCCCGAATTCACTCAAATCGACCTTGAAATGTCATTTATGGAACAAGATGACGTTATGAAGCTCATTGAGTGCTACATCAGCAGACTATTCAAGGAATACAAGGGGATAGATATACAGCTTCCCATTATGCGTATGACTTATGCGGATGCAATGGACACTTACGGTTCGGATAAACCCGATCTTCGTTTTGATATGAAGCTTAAAAATCTTTCCGATATTCTTTCCGATACTAAATTTATGGTCTTTGCCGGTGCAATATCAAGCGGCGGTAGCGTAAGAGGTATCAATGCTAAAGGCGCGGCTGAAAAGTTCTCAAGAAAGGGCATTGACGCTCTTACCGATTACGTGAAGAGATATAGAGCAAAGGGACTTGCTTGGATAAAGAATGTCGACGGAAATATCAGCTCTTCTTTCCTTCAGCAACTTTCCGAAGATGAAAAGAATGCAGTTATAGAAAGACTTGACATAAAACCCGGAGACGTAGCGTTTATAGTTGCGTCCGATAAGAATAAGGTCGTGTTCGACTCACTCGGCGCTCTTCGCTGTGAGCTTGCAAGAAAGCTTGAGCTTACGAGCAAGGATGATTATAAGATACTTTGGATAACGGAATTTCCTATGTTTGAAAAAGATGAAGAAACGGGAGAGGTGTCCGCTATGCACCATCCCTTTACTTCTCCTATGGACGAGGACCTTCAGTATCTTGAAAGCGATCCTTTAAGAGTAAGAGCGAAGGCTTACGATATAGTAATAAACGGTAATGAAGCCGGCGGCGGCTCCGTACGTATTCACAGCCGACAGATCCAAAAGCGTATATTTGCTTGTCTTGGACTTACCGAAGAAGAAGCAAATAATAAATTCGGATTCTTACTCGAGGCGTTTAAGTATGGCGCACCTCCTCACGCAGGTCTTGCTTTCGGCCTTGACAGACTTTGCTGTTTGCTTCTCGGGCTTGATGCGATAAGAGACGTTATTGCATTCCCGAAGGTACAGAATGCGTCGGAACTCATGTCGGGCGCACCCGCACTCGCGGAAAATGATGCTCTTGATGAGCTTGGTATAGCTATAGTTAATTCGGAAGAATAAGCATTTTATGGAGTTGTTTTAATGATCGATATAGTAAATCTCACAAAAAAATACGCGGATAAATATGCGGTAAATAACATCAGCTTTCGCATAAACGATGGAGAAGTTGTAGGTTTTCTTGGTGTAAACGGTGCCGGTAAGACTACAACGATGAATATGCTTACGGGCTATATTTCGTCTACATCCGGTAGCGCTAAAATAAACGGTGTTGATATTCTCGATGATCCTATTTCGGCAAAAAAATGTATAGGATATCTTCCCGAGTTACCTCCGCTTTATCAAGATATGACCGTTTGGGAATACCTTTCTTTCGTTTATGAACTGAAGGGCTGTAAATTCGCAAAAACGCAGCACCTTGAGGAGATTTGCGAGGTCGTTAAGATCAAGGACGTTGCAAAAAGACTTATACGGCATCTTTCAAAAGGATACAGACAGCGTGTCGGACTTGCACAAGCTCTTGTAGGCAATCCTCAGGTTATCATTCTTGATGAACCTACGGTTGGACTTGACCCAAGACAGATCATTGAAATGAGAAAACTCATTAAATCTCTCGGAAAGGAACACACGGTTATTTTGTCTACCCATATTCTTTCCGAAGCACAGGCGATATGCGATAGAATTATTATAATTGATAAGGGTACAATCATAGCCGACGCCAAAACCGAGGAAATAGATGCGCTTATAAACGAGCATCATCGATTGACAGCGAAGATATGCGGTCCTGCGGATAAAATAATTAAAGAGATAAAATCCTTGCAGGGAATAACGAGCGTCGAACTCATCAATGAAAAAGACCAAGACGCGAATACGTTTATTATTGAAGCGCAGACGAATATTGATATAAGAAAACCGTTGTTCGCGCTTCTTGCTTCGAAAATGTGGTATCTTCTCGGTCTTGAAACGTCCGGGACAAGTCTTGAAGATATATTCATCAAGCTTACAAATAAGCGTTAAGGAGGTAAAAAATGGGCGCAATTTTCAAACGTGAATTTAAATCTTATTTTATTACCTCAATCGGTTATATCTTTATGGCTATATTTTTGATATTGTCGGGTGGGATTTTCTGGCTCTTTACACTTGATGGAGGCTCCGGCTCATTCCAAAGCTTTTTCTTGATGCAGATGTTTGCATTTATAATCATAGTCCCCATTCTGACAATGAAATTATTTTCCGAAGAGAAAAAAATGAAGACGGACATAGCGCTTTTAACAGCTCCCGTCAGTCTTTCAAAAGTCGTGATGGGAAAATTTCTTGCGGCAGGAGCTCTGTTTTTTATAACGTTTATAATTTCTTGTATTCCGTGCGGGATTTTATATATCTACAGTTCGCCCAATACTGCGGCAATTATCACGAATATGATAGGTATTCTCTTTGTCGGAATGGCATTTATAGCTATAGGAATGTTTATTTCTTCACTAACGGAGAACCAGATAGTTGCGGCAATAGTTACCATCTTTATATTGCTCTTTTCGCTCGTTATAAACTTCCTTGTCAGCTATATTTCGGTATATGTGATAAGATTTGTATTTGATTGGTTCTCTTTTTATACGAGATTTCTACCTTTCACTCAAGGTGTTATGAGTATTGAGTCTATCATTTACTTTATCTCTATAACGACCGTATTTATATTTTTAACGATTCGTGTCCACGAGACGAGAAGATGGAAGTAGGGCAGAGCATATGATGAAATTTAATAATAAGATATTAAAATACGGCTCTGTTGCGGTTACACTCACGGCAATATTTCTTGCGGTAGTAGTTTTGCTCAACGTGATAGTATCCGTAATAAATAAAAACGGTGCCCTTGAAATCGACGTTACGTCTGAAGCGATTTTCACGGTTTCAGATAAATCTATTTCACTTTTAAAAACAAATAGCACTCCTTTGACAATTTACTTTTTACGCGAAAGAGATGAAATATCAGAGGACAGTCAGGGCTATATGCTTAATCTCGTCGATTCTTACACTACGAATTTTTCGTGGATAGACGTTGAATATGTAGACCTTGACAGAAACCCAAAGTTTAAAAACAAATACACCAAAAGTACCAGCGAGACGCTTGCTAATACCTCTATTATTGTTGAATGCTCTGCTACCAATGAATATAAGGTAGTGACTATAAGCGATTATTTTCTTTTGGAGCAAAGCTATTATCAGACCTATTTAACCGGTTTTCAAGGCGAACTTGCTCTGACGTCGGCTATTTTGAACGTTCTCACGCCCGACGAACTCGTAGCGGCATTTGAAAACGGTCATAATGAGCTTTCTTCTCCGGCATTAAAGAGCTTCCTTGAAAATGTCGGATACAACGTAATTGATATTAACTTACGTGAAGAAGAGATAGATGAAAGCATAAGCCTTCTCGTTATAAATTCTCCAAAGCAGGATTTTATTGGAAATACAGACGCATCACAGACAAATTTATCCGAGATCGAAAAGCTTGTAGAGTATATGGAAACTCCCGACAAAAATATGCTCGTATTTATGGCACCCGATTCTCCCGAGCTTAAAGAATTTGAGGAATTTTTGGCAGTTTACGGAGTAAGTGTTGAGCGAAACGTTATAGTTGATGCAGACAACAGCGTTTCCGGCTCAGCAGGACTCGGAGTTTACGGTATTTTTGCACAGACAGGCGAAAACGAAAACGTCGATGCTATAACAGAAAGAGTAAACAGCGGATATAAGACCGTGTTTAACAATGTTGCTCCGATAAATAGACTTTTTGATTATAAAAACGGAATATACGTAAGTCCTATCGTTACAACGTCAAAAGCGGCGTATTATACAGATGGAAACGAACAAATTGACGGTCAGTTCAATATGATGACCTTATCCGCAAAGGGCACGTCAAAGCTCGTGCTTTGTTCTACCGGATACTACAACTCATTTATTGAAACAACAGCGTACGCTAACCGTGATTTGCTTTACAGTATCGCTGAAAGCTTCGGCGCAAAAAACGTCACCCCCGATATTCCGATCAAATTACTTGACGAAACTAAAGCTCAATTTGATATAAGTTCAAAGGCAACGAAGACTTGGGGAATAGTTATTACTGTGATCCCGGCGACCATTGTGCTTATATTCGGAATAATTGTTACGGCTAAACGGAGGCGCTTATGATTTCAAAGCAGTTGAAACTCATAATAATCTTTTTGGCTGTTACAGTAGTCTTAATTGCCGCTTTCTTTTGCGTAAAAGCATTTTTAAAAAACAATGCTCCTGCCGTTGAGAAGCTGCAACTGCTTGAAGGTGAAGCAGAAGGATCAAATACCAAACCAAGAATTATTGAACAGCTAAATGAAAAAGACGTAGAACAAATAACTGTTCATAATTCAACGGGAACGTTTACCTTTGTAAATGATCTTGAGAACTCTATGACATACCTAAAGGATTATGAAAATTATCCTATAGCAAGCGAGATGACTTCTTCGTTGTATTCGAGAATTTCGAGCTTTTTGGTTACACGCATTGATACTGAACCCACCGATCTGTCGACTTATGGGCTTGACAATGCATCGGATCCCGCATATTTGGAGATCACTAAATTTGATAAGACCGTTTATAAGCTATACTTTGGTTTAAGAAGTGCGGACGGAAGCTTTTATTATATGATGGTCGACGGCAGAAATGTCGTTTATGCTATAAACAATTCCAATATTGAGGATCTTATTTTTCTTTCGGCGAAATCGTTTATCTCTACAATTGCCGCACCGGTGATGGAAGATGTAAGCTATGTAAATATCGAAAAAATAAGCATTAAGCGTAACGGCGAAAATTTTGTTGAGTTTGAGAAGGTTCCGGAAAACTATAAGCAAGGAACGGGTTATACACTCACCCACAGAATGACCTATCCTACAAATTATCTCGTAAATCTAACTAATTTTGAGAAGCTTTTAAGTTCATTTGCACAGCTTTACGGAACGGAAGTCGTAGGATTTGGCTATTATTTAAAGAATGATTTTTCGGAGCTTTCAAAATACGGTTTTAATGACACAATAACCGAAATATACTACGTCTTTGATGAACTTCCGACATATCTTTACGTTGGCGGCAAAACCGAAGACGGCAGCGGCTATTACGTTTATTCTCTCCATTATGACACACTCTTGATAATTCCCGTGGAATCATTACCGTTTGTTGATTGGAAACTTGGTGATTTTATCGGCGAGTACCTGTTTCAAATGTCTATAGATTTTGTCGAGTCTATTGAAGTCATTACATCTGACAAGATAACATTGTTTGAACTTGATAATACAAAGGAGATCCTTCAAGTTACGGCAAACGGTGAAAAATTAGGTGTTGACGAAAACGGAGACCCTATGAATTTCCGCCAATTTTATAAGAACATTCTTCGTTTGAATTGGGACGGATATTCCGATATACCCGATAAACTTGAAAATCCAATGTTAAGAATAAAGATAAAAACACGTTTTGGTGAGGTTTTTGAATTCAGCTTTTATCAAATTTCCACTCTCCGTTGTTATTTTACTTATAACGGAAATGGCGAGTTTTACATTGAAAAAGCCACCCTTGATAAATTCATAGATAACTTCAACAGAGTTTTAAATAACGAAACTGTAATATTGGAGTATTGATTTTTAGACTTTCGATTTCTCGAAAGTCTAAAAATATTAAGGTGATATGAAGACAAAAGATTTATTAAACGAAAATAATTTTAAATTTCAAAAGAAGTACGGACAGAATTTTTTGACTAATCCGAAAATACCCGAAAGAATTGCAATGTCCGTAAGAGAAGAAAACAGGGAAGAGCTCTGCATCCTTGAAATAGGTGCAGGCGCAGGCGCCTTAACCGTCAATCTTGCGAAGCTTTATAAAAAAGTATGTGCCTTGGAGATAGATACGACATTAAAACAGCCGCTTGCCGAGGTACTATCCGATTTTAATAATGCCGAAGTTGTTTTTCAAGATATAATGAAGACCGATATTGCCGCACTGTGCAAAGATAAATTCGGTTCTTCTCCTGTAGCGGTATGCGCAAATCTACCATATTATATAACAACACCTATCATTATGGCACTTTTTGATTCGGGAGTAAAATTTGAGAGCATTACGGTTATGATGCAAAAAGAAGTTGCTTTACGTATTTGCTCAAAAAAAGGCGATAGTGATTACGGTGCATTTACCGCTGTCGTAAATCTATATGCTGACTCTAAGCGTCTTTTTGATGTAGGAAAGGGTAATTTTTATCCTGTGCCCAAAATCGACTCTTCGGTTTTAAGACTTACGCCTTGGAACGATAAATTTGAAGACGTTGATAAAGAAAGCGTAAAAGAGATCATCAAAGCCGCTTTTTCGCAAAGGCGCAAGACCGTATATAACAGCTTAAAAGGCGGACTTTCGGTTGACGGCGAATTTGCGGAAAAACTTCTTGCGACGTGTAATATACCAAGTAACGTGAGAGCGGAGCAACTTGGTATTGAGGATTTCATAAAATTAGCCGAAATGTATACAAAAATGAAATCTTGATTTTAATTTTATTCAAAATGAGCATTATTTTCACAAAATATCATAATATTTTGAAATATTTTAAAAATTGTATTGCAAAAACGTTTTTGTTATGATAAAATGCTTTCATATCATTTTATATTTATGAGGAGCCGTTATGAATTTAGGTAAAAATGTAAAAAAATGGATCGATGAATGCGCCGAGCTTACCTGCCCGGATAACATTGTATATATCGACGGAAGCGAAGAGCTTTATGAAAAACTTGCAAAAGAGGCTGTTGAAAGCGGCGAATTGATAAAGCTCAACGAGGAGCTTCAACCAGGTTGCTATTTGCACAGAACGATGGTAAATGACGTTGCCCGTGTTGAAAACAAAACTTTCATTTGTACGTCAAAGAAAGAAGATGCGGGTAATACGAATAACTGGATGGCACCCGAAGAGTGCTATACAAAGCTTAAAAAGCTTTTCCGCGGATCAATGAAGGGAAGAACGATGTACGTTATTCCGTACTCGATGGGCGTAGTAGGCGGTAAATATTCGAAGATAGGCATTGAGCTTACAGACTCCATCTACGTTGTTCTCAATATGAGAATAATGACAAGAGTCACAGCAGAACTTTTTCATATTATCGGAGATAGCGACGATTTCGTAAAGGGACTTCACGCTAAGGCTGACGTTTCCGAGGAAAATCGTTATATCTGCCACTTCCCCGAGGATAATACTATTTGGTCAATAAATTCCGCATATGGCGGAAACGTCCTCTTGGGTAAAAAATGCTTTGCTTTGAGAATTGCATCTTTCTTGGGCAGAAATGAAGGCTGGATGGCTGAACACATGCTCATTTTGGGCGTAGAAAAGCCCAACGGTGAAGTTAAATACATAGCAGCAGCTTTCCCCTCCGCTTGCGGTAAAACTAACCTTGCGATGATAATTCCGCCCGAGCTTTATAAGAAGAAGGGTTACAAAGTATGGTGCATCGGTGACGATATAGCTTGGCTTCACATCGGTGAAGACGGCAGACTTTGGGCGCAGAATCCCGAGTACGGCTTCTTCGGCGTTGCCCCCGGTACGAATGAAAAATCCAACTATAACGCTCTTGCGTCTTGCTCAAAGAATTCAATATTCACCAACGTTGCTTATGACGTTGACAAGAATACTGTTTGGTGGGAAGGTCTTGACAAGAATCCCCCTAAAAACGCCATCAACTGGAAGGGTGAGCCTTGGGACTTTACGCAAGGTGAAAAAGGAGCTCATCCCAACTCGAGATTCACAGCACCTGCCGAAAACTGCCCCTGCCTTTCAAAAGAATTTAACAATCCCGAGGGCGTACCGATCTCTGCTATCGTATTCGGCGGAAGACGCGCAAAGCTTATGCCTCTTGTTTATCAAAGCAGAAGTTTTACTCACGGTGTATTCGTCGGCTCTATAATGGGCTCCGAAACAACTGCGGCGGCTACCGGAAAGGTTGGCGTTGTAAGACGTGATCCTATGGCTATGCTTCCTTTCTGCGGCTACAATATGGGTGATTATTTTGCACATTGGCTCGAAATAGGCGCAAAACTTACAAATCCCCCCAAGATATTTAATGTAAACTGGTTTAGAACCGATGACGAAGGCAACTTTATGTGGCCCGGCTTTGGCGACAATATGCGTGTGCTTGATTGGATCATTGAGCGCTCCGAAGATAATGTAGACGCTGTTGAAGCTCCTATCGGATATTTGCCTTTACCTGAGGATATCAACATTGAAGGACTTGATATGGATACCTCGGATATTGAAAAACTCCTTGCCATCGATAAAGAAGCTTGGCTTTCCGAGTTTGAAGGAGTAAAAGAGCTTTATGAGAAGATTGGCGAAAGACTTCCCGAAGAGTTAACAAAAGAACTTTCAAATGCTATTGAAAAATTTAATTAATAAAAAAGTGCTGTGAAAACAGCACTTTTTTTATTTTTAGTATTGAAATACATATTTTTTTGTGATATAATACAACTCGTCTGAAGAAAGAAATATTTGCCGGTGTGTTGGAATTGGCAGACGAGGTGGACTCAAAATCCATTGATGGCGACATCGTGCGGGTTCAAGTCCCGCCACCGGCACCAAAGCATTCAAACCCGAACCTTTTACCGATTGGTGAAATGTTCGGGTTTGTTGTTTTCTTAAAAGATGTTAAATAAGTCTTTGTTTGTGGCAGTACAGAGTGGTTTGCTCTGTGCTGCCACTTCTTCGTTTCAATGAATTTCGCACATAAAAGGAGATTTGAAATGAAGACTACAAAAACAAGAATTATTTTCTTCACTATAGCACTTACATATAATTTAATATTGGGATTTTACATGAGAGAATTTCTTGTTCTCTCTTCCACTCTACAAGTATTCTATCTACTATCGGCTCTACCAACTTTATTTTTAACAGTTAAGATAAATTCAAAAGCAATGAGATCGACAGTTTATATTTCACTGATACTCATTGCTTGTATGAATATTGTTTATGCGATTTATTGTCGAAGAGTATTTCCCATTTTAGCAATCATATCACTTGATGTTGTCTTTATGTATTTTGTTGCTTTTGCCAACGCTACTCGTAAAGATAAGTTATTGACCAAAATTTATGTATTGGTAGTATCTTCTGTAATTTTGTCGTTAATTTTATCAGCATATATTTTCGTATACAAACAAGATGATGTTTCTCTTACCAACGGTCAGTCAACCTTGTGGGATGTAGACACAGTTAAACTTGCTGACGAAATTTGTGCCGATTGTGATACCGATGAAGAAAAGGTAAAAGCAATATACGAATGGATGATACATAACTTCGAGTATGACTATGAGTACAATCCGGTTATTCAATATTTTAACGTTCATAAAACCTTAAGCACACTAAAAGGAGTCTGTTATGACTTTTCTCATCTATTCGCTGCACTCTGCCGCAGTCAGAATATCCCATGCTATGTGGTTGATGGTGATGCACGGAAAAACCATCAATACCACCATACTTGGAACCGAGTTTACTTTGATAGATCTTGGTGGAATATGGATATTACTTTTGCTAACAT
Organism: Eubacteriales bacterium; assembly: GCA_045585835.1. GTDB lineage: Bacteria > Bacillota > Clostridia > Oscillospirales > CAG-272 > CALCTE01. Next base: position 28,224 of record JAZMZG010000037.1, on the reverse strand, counting down.
ACAAGCCCAAAAACAAGATGAGCTTTACGGCTTTTTTGAAATTATTGATCCATTTGCATTAGATAAAGAATATATAATTACAAGGGTATATTAGAGCAAAGTGCTGTCGGATATTATTTATGTATAAAAAATCAACTATATCAGGAAAAGCAAACTTTATAACAGATCAATTATGTCAATAATTTTTTGTGCAAACTTTTACAAAAATCTACTGTTCCAAAATCAGAGTGCAAATGACATAGAGTTTACACTTTGCGATATAGTTATGCTCTTAATATCTAAAAAAGTAAATTTTTATTGCGTTTTTCAGTAAAGCGTGTTATAATATGAATAGATAAATAGAAAGGGTGATGCGTTGTGAAAATCTTTATTAACCTGTTTCAAAGTTTTGTGCGCAAAGCTCCGTGCTATTTGAGGTTTAGGAGAATCAAATTCAGCAGCCAATGCGCATAAGACATACACAGTAGGTTTTGTGCGCATTTGTTTTTTCGGGGTTTTAAGCCAGTTATAGGCTATTGTATACACCCATGAACTGAAAGTGGACTAGGATGAAAGCCTGTAACTTGCAAAAAGTTGCGGGCTTTTTTGTCTTATGTGACATATTTTAAAATAAATATCGACTTAATAGGTGAAAGACAATCGCGCGGTGTCAATTTGTCACGGAAAGGGGTATTATGGATGACAGTAGAATAATAGAAATGTTATTTGAGCGCATCGAGACTGCGCTTGAAGAAGTATCCCATAAATATTCCCGACTGTACAAGGGGATTATCAGAGAAGTCTTGAGCGATGAATGCGATATAGAAGAATGCGGAAATGACGTGCTTTTGGCGGTATGGAATTCTATTCCGCCAAACAATCCGACAAGCTTACCAACCTATATATGCAAAATCGCAAGACGTATTGGTGTTGACAAACTCAGATATAATACAAGGCAAAAGAGGAATACAGGATTTTCCATTATGCTCTCAGAACTTGGCGACTGCCTACCGGCAGAAGAAATACCTGAGAGCAGAAATGAGGACGGTGAAACGATTCGTTCCGTGTTATCTGCATTCCTTCGCGGTCTTGATCCGGAAACTGAGATTTTGTTTGTTCGCCGATATATGTATCTTGAATCAGTGACAGATTTAGCAAAACGGTTTGATTTGGACGAGAACCGTATTTCTGTAAAATTGTACCGCGCAAGAAAAAAGCTAAGAAAGATGCTTGAAAAGGAGGGCGTCATTATATGAAAAACTCTCGCAATGAAAGATTGTCCGAACACCTATTAAATGTCGATGAAGATATCCTTGCCAATGCTTACGAAGTGGATGACTCGGAAAAACTCCAAATGTATATAAAAAAGAAGAACGCAAAGAAGCCGGTTTATATTACTCCTGTATTTCGCAGAGTGGCGGCATTTGCTGCGTGTTTACTCCTTATTGTAGGCGTAGCTCTTCACGTTCCAACGTTCTTCTCTCCCGATAGCGGTGATATAGGACAACTATCCACTGAAGGCGATAACTCGGACACCGATAATGATAACATTCAAAAGGGACCGTACATCGTGGCTGACAGTGATGATGACTATGATGGAATTGAACTCGAGAATGTGAAAAGTAGAGAAGAACGGTATATTTCAAACGCTTTACTGGAAAAAATGCAGATGTATCGTGACACGGATGCCGTTTATCGAGTTATTGTCGAAATTATAATTACCGATGAGGACAATAATGAGTTTACGGCGGATGAAGAGGATGAAAAATTTCTTTTGCTCTATGATCAGCTTGTAAAAGCAATTGAGGAATACGAAGATGCTTTGTCCAAATTAGTTGGTGTAGATGAAGGGCGTGAAGAACTATATGAGCAGCTTCAGATTGATGAAAAAGAAGCGTTGAAGAAAGAGTTGAGTCGTAAATGCGATGCACGCAGTGAAGAATTGAGAAATGAATACAACGATAAAATTGCCAATGCTCGTCTCGAATATGCAACCCAATTGAGCGAAACCGCCCCGGTTCTTGTCACCGAGGAGTCCGGCGTGTTCATTTATGAAGCGTATAAGGGTGAATATGCATTCTTTATGGATCTGTCCGCTGATGACATCAATGAACTTGCGGAAAAAGGCGGATATATATTTAGGCTTGCTTCTGCTGCTAATGAAACCATAGATAGTTTGGAACAAGAATATATTTTGACGAAGCGTGCGGTATATGTACCTCTTGCAATAAAAGCCTTTATGGCTGAAGAAAAGAGACGTATAGCATATCTTATACCCGATGAATTTGCAAACGCCTCCGAAGACAAATGGAATAAATACTTCTTTGAAGATAAGCCATATGAATACTTTGAAAATGAGCATATGGATTTTGACCGTCTTGCGCCGATTGCAGATAAAGGAGAAAACGGCGAGCGGAAGGCAAGTGAACTTGAGAAAGTGAAAAAATATATTCTGAAGTTATTGTAATAATAAAAAAAGACGGTTGCAGAGCAACCGTCTTTTTTGGAGCTGATGATGGGATTTGAACCCATGGCCTATTGATTACGAATCAATTGCGCTACCACTGCGCCACATCAGCAAATATCAAATTATAAAGCGAACAACAGTATATTACCACACCTTTTTATTTAAGTCAAGACAATTTTAAATTTTTTTCGAATATTAAAACAAAAAAATAATTTTTTTATGTAAAACTATTGCATTTAAAATAAAATAGTGGTAAAATTAACGTAGAATGATAATGATTTAAGAAAGAGTGGTGTTTTTCCCCACTCTTTTATGTTTGTTTGAGGAAAGTATGAAGAAAGATGTAATTATAAGCGAGGTAACAAAAATAGCAGCCCCCTTATGCGAAAAGCTTGGGCTTATCCTATACGACGTTGATTTTTTTAAAGAAGGTGCGGATTTCAACCTTTGTATTTTGATCGATAAGGTCGGAGGTGTTTTCATTGAGGACTGCGAGAGCCTCAGCAGAGCCATAGATCCTCTTCTTGATGAGTTGGACGTTATTGACTGCCAATACTGCTTGGAGGTTTCTTCTTGCGGTGCGGACAGAAAGCTTACAAAGCCTGCTCATTTCGACGGAGCGATAGGTGAAAAAATTGAAATCGGATTTTACACTAAAATAGACGGCACTAAAAAGATATGCGGCGTTTTAAAGGCGCACGATGAAAACACTTTGATATTGGAAATTAACGGAGAAGAAAAGAAATACAACAAAAAAGATATAAGTTTTGCAAAGGTTGACGTTGATTACGGCAAGTTATTTGCGGAAAAGAATGTATAATTTCGGAGGATCGTGATATGAATAACGAATTTTTCACAGCACTTGAACTTATAGAAAAGGAAAAAGGTATACCTAAAGAATATTTGCTCGAAAAGGTTGAAGCGGCTCTTTTGGCTGCATATAAGCAGGAGTACCGTAAAGATATTAACTGCAACGTTAGGATCGTTATCGACCAAAATAAAAAAGACGTTAAGATGTATAAGCAATACAACGTTGTTGAAACTGTTGAGAATCCCAACTGTGAGCTTACTTTAGAGCAAGCAAAAACACATAGCAAACGTGCAAAGCTCGGCAGTGTAATCGAAGAAGAGCTTAAAACAAAGAATTTTGGCAGAATTTCTGCGCAGACGGCAAAACAAGTTATAATTCAGGCTATGCGCGAGGCAGAGAGGAGTCTTCTTGCAAAGCAGTTTGAAGATAAAAAAGATGAGATTTTAACCGGTAAAGTAGTACGTGTTGATTCCGTCAGCGGCAACGCTTATATTGAAATCGGTAAAAACGAGCTTTTGCTTCCCAAAAACGAACAGATTACGGGCGAGGACCTTTATCCCGGCGATCATATTAAGGTATATCTCTCGGAAGTTAAAAAGGAAACAAGAGGTCCTATAGTTTCCATATCAAGAACGCATTCAGGTCTTATAAAAAGACTTTTTGAGCTCGAAGTACCCGAAATTCTTGACGGAACGATAATCATAATGGGTATTGCAAGAGAAGCGGGATCAAGAACAAAAATGAGCGTTATGTCAAGAGACCCCGATGTTGATGCTATCGGTTCCTGTATCGGTGCAAGAGGTGCTCGAATCAACAGTATTGTAAACGAGATCAAGGGCGAAAAGATAGATATAGTAAAATATTGCGAAGAACCCGAGGAATACATCAAGATGGCGCTTTCTCCCGCTACCGTAAATGAAGTTATAAAGCTCGAAGAAAAGACTTATAGAGCTGTTGTTGATGAAGATCAACTTTCTTTGGCAATCGGTAAGGAAGGACAAAACGCTCGTCTTGCAGCGAAGCTTACCGGGTTAAAGATAGACATTAAGACAACAAGAGAATGATTATTTGAGGTTATTTAATGAAAAAAGTACCGATTCGCAAGTGTATGGGTTGCAACGCTCAAAAAGAAAAAAACGACCTTGTCAGAATTGTTCATTCTCCGGACGGTGAAATATCAGTAGACTTTACAGGCAAGAAAAACGGCAGAGGGGGATATATATGTAAAGATCCCAAATGTCTTGCGATGATAATAAAATCACGCCGGCTTGAAAAGATATTTGATAAGAAAATTCCCGAGTCCGTGTATGAAGCTCTTGCAAAGGAGTTTGAAAAAGTTGAATAAAGTCTTGGGTATGCTTGGACTTGCAAAACGTGCAGGTCAGCTTGTTTCCGGTACGGATGCGGTACTTGACGGTATTCGTAAAAATAAGGCGAAGGCGGTTTATATATCTGCTGATGCTTCGGATAATACCAAAAAGAAATTTTGCGATTCGTGTAAATATTACGGTATTGAATACTGTATTTTATCAAATAAGATGACCGAAGTGTCATCAGCCATCGGTAAGATGGGAAATATAGCCGCAGTTTACGTTTCGGACAATGAACTTAATAAGGCGGTCAGAAAAGCAGCAAAAGCAGATGGAGGATGTGTATATGGCAGTACAGACGAAGAATAAATTAAACGCAGTGGCAAAAGCTCTCGGCATGCAAAGTAAAGAGCTTGTCACTTTCTACACAGAACACGGAGTGCCCGGAAAAACGACGATGGCGGCACTTTCCTCTGATGAGATGAGCATGATTTTGGAGTATCTTTTAACGAAGTATACCGTTGAAGACGTTACTCCTTATTTAACAGCGCCTAAGAAAAAAACCGAACCGAAGGTTGAGAGTGCTCCTGCGCAAACAAATAAAGAAGCACCCAAGAAGGCGGAAGCTCCCAAAAAAGCTGAAGTACAACCGGCACCTCAAAAGCAGATTACAAAGGCGCCCGAACAAAAACAAAACGTAGTAAAGCGTGTTGATGAAAGAAAGCTTGACGACAAAAACGGCAAGGCGCCCCAAAGACCCGAAGTCCGTCAAGATGCAAAACAGGATCGCCGTACGGCTCAAAAGCCTGCGCCTTATCGTCCTGCAAGAGAGCCGGCTGTCAATAATAACACAAAGGTAAGAGTACCTACCTCGCAACAACAAAATAAGCCTAAGGGACAGGGCGCTGTAAAAGCTAAAACGGGAGAGGTACGTATAGTTGATACAAGAACGACGAGCGTAGACCTTTCAAAGTACGATGAAAGACTTGAAAAATATATTCCCGAAAAATCCGATAAGATAATCGAAAACAGACAAAAGATAAAGAAAAACAACAACAGAGACAGAGGCTTCGATAAAGAACGCTTAGCGATGGAAAAGATAAAGAAGGCCGAGCTTGAAAAAGCAAGAAATCAGCCTCTTACCGTTCATATTCCTCCCGAGATCGTCGTAAGCGAATTTGCGCAGAGAATGAAGATAACCGCTTCAGAGATAGTTAAGAAGCTAATGATGCTCGGCGTGATGGTTTCTCTCAACCAAACGATTGATTTTGATACGGCATCTCTCGTTGCTGAAGATTTTGGTGCAAAAGTTGTTAAAGAGGTCGTCGTTACAATTGAAGAAAAGCTCATTGACGAAACAGAAGATAAAGAAGAAGACCTCCAACCCCGTCCCCCCGTACTTGTTGTTATGGGACACGTTGACCACGGTAAAACTTCACTTCTTGACGCAATAAGAAAGACAAGTGTAACAAAGGGCGAAGCGGGCGGTATTACTCAGCACATCGGCGCGTACAGTGTTGATATCGACGGCAAGAAAGTCACCTTCCTTGATACACCCGGCCACGAAGCGTTTACGACAATGCGCGCAAGAGGCGCAAAGGCTACCGATATCGCTATACTTGTTGTAGCTGCCGATGACGGAATCATGCCCCAAACGGTAGAAGCTATTAACCATGCTAAAGCTGCAAATATTCCGATAATCGTAGCTATAAACAAAATGGATAAACCCACGGCAAATCCCGATAAGATCAAGCAAGACCTTACGAATTATGATCTTGTGCCTGAAGAATGGGGCGGTGATACGATATGCGTGCCTATCTCGGCACTCACCGGTCAGGGGATTCCCGAGCTTCTTGAGATGGCGCTCTTGGTTGCCGATATGAAGGAGCTCAAAGCAAATCCCAACAGAGAAGCCAAAGGTATCGTTATTGAAGCAAAGCTTGATAAAGGTAAAGGCCCCGTCGCTACGGTTCTTGTACAAAACGGTTCGCTCAAGCAGAGCGATATCGTAATTGTCGGCACGACAGTCGGTAGAATTCGTGTAATGACTAACGATATGGGTAAGACCGTTAAGATCGCAGGACCCTCTACACCTGTTGAGATAGTAGGTCTTTCCGAAGTTCCCAACGCAGGCGATATCCTTAACGTAGTTAAAGACGAGCGTATGGCAAGAGAGCTTGCAGACCAAAGACGTACGAAGCTCAAAGAAGAGGCGTTTAACGCTAATCAAAAGGCTTCTTTGGACGATTTGTTTGCCCAAATTTCCGACGGTGCTAAAGAGCTTAACATTATAGTTAAAGCTGACGTACAAGGTTCCGTTGAAGCCGTAAAAGCATCTCTTGTAAAGCTTTCAAACGAAGAAGTAAAAGTAAACGTTATTCACGGCGCTGTTGGCGGCATCAAGGAATCCGACGTAACTTTGGCAGATGCATCTAATGCAATTATCGTCGGCTTTAACGTAAGACCTGATAAGATCGCAGCGGATACTGCAAAAGAAAACAAGGTCGATATAAGAACCTACAGAGTTATCTATGATTGCATCGAAGAGATAACTTCGGCAATGAAGGGGATGCTTGCTCCCAAATTTAAGGAAGTCATACTCGGAAGAGCAGAGGTCAGACAGACAATTCACGTACCTAAGGTCGGTACTATTGCCGGTTGCTATATCACCGACGGTAAGGTAACAAGAAATTCAAACATTCGTGTTCTTCGTGACAGCGTGGTTATTTTTGAAGACAGTGTTTCATCACTCAAGCGCTTTAAGGATGACGCAAAAGAAGTTATGTCCGGATATGAGTGCGGAATCGGACTTGAAAAATTCAATGACATTCACGAAAATGATGTTTTGGAAGCTTTCATAATGGAAGAAGTACAACAGTAAAACATTACAAGCGGCTGAAGCATTTTGCTACGGCCGCTTGTCCTTTTGGAGTAAATATGGGATTTTTACCTTTATATGCACTAAAGAAAAAATGGGGAGAATGTGAAAGACCCGACTTTGTCTACGTTTGCGGTGATGCATACGTAGATCACCCTTCTTTCGGTGCCGCAATTATCTGCAGATTACTTGAAGATAAAGGCTATTCGGTTGCTTTTATAGCTCAACCCGATTATAAAAGCACTGACGATATTAAAGCATTTGGAAAGCCAAGACTCGGCTTTCTTGTAAGCTCCGGCAACATTGATTCAATGGTAGCGCATTTCACAGCGTCTAAAAAGCGCCGAAGCGACGATTATTATTCTCCCGGCGGAAAGAGCGGGTACAGGCCGGACAGAGCAGTTATAGTATACTGTAATTTGATCAGACAAGCATACGGTGACGTTCCGATAATAATTGGCGGTCTTGAAGCATCCTTGCGCCGTTTTGCACATTACGATTATTGGAGTGACAAGGTCAGAAGAAGTATTCTCATTGACAGCAGAGCGGATATCCTTTCATACGGAATGGGAGAAAAATCTATTTTACGTATAGCGGAGCTTCTTAATAAAGGAGTGCCTGTCAAGAAGATACGTGACGTGCGCGGTACGGTTGTTTACACGTCAAAAGAAAATATAAATACCGACGATTGCGTATTTACATATGATTACGATGTGTTAAAAATTGACAAATTGGCATACGCAAAGGCGTTTAAAATTCAATGCGACAACAATGATTCCGTAAGCGGAAAGAGAGTCATAGAAAGCTACGCAGATAAATATTTGGTGCAAAATCCGCCACAAACTATTTTAACTCGTGAAGAGCTTGACAAGGTGTATGAGTTGCCGTATATGAGGGATTATCACCCGGCTTATGAATCATTAGGCGGAATACCCGCAATAAAAGAAGTCAAGTTTTCTATATGCCACAACCGAGGTTGCTTCGGTCAATGCTCGTTTTGCGCTATTGCATATAATCAGGGAAGAGGAGTAGTTTCAAGAAGCAGAGAATCTGTAATAAATGAAGCTAAATTGCTTACAAACCTTCCCGATTTTAAGGGATACATACACGACGTCGGCGGACCTACCGCTAATTTCAGATATTCCGCTTGTGAAAAACAAAAAGAATTGGGTGTATGTAAAAACAAGCGTTGTCTTGCTCCGCACCCGTGCAAAAATCTAACGGTCGACCATAGCGAGTATCTTTCCTTGTTAAGAGAATTACGTTCGCTTGACAAAGTTAAGAGGGTATTTATTCGCTCCGGTATCCGTTTTGATTATATGATGCTTGATAAGGACGATACGTTCTTTAAAGAGCTTGTAAAATATCACGTAAGCGGTCAGCTCAAGGTGGCGCCCGAGCATTGTTCACATAACGTGCTTAGCTTAATGGGTAAGCCTGATATAAACGTTTACAACAGCTTTAAAGATAAATTTTTCAAAATTACCAAGCAAGTAGGAAAAGAGCAATATCTTGTGCCGTATTTGATAAGCTCACATCCCGGAAGCACACTAAATGACGCTATTGAACTTGCTTTGTTTTTAAAAGAATCCAAACTGTCACCCGAGCAGGTACAGGATTTTTATCCTACGCCGGGCACACCGTCAACTTGTATGTTTTATACCGGTATTGATCCGATGACAAATAAGAAGGTATACGTTCCGTCAAGCTATGAAGAAAAGCAGATGCAAAGAGCTTTATTGCAGTTTACGAGGCCCGAAAATGCCGATATTATAAGAAAAGCTTTAACTGTAGCGGGAAGAAAAGACCTTATCGGATATGCGAAAGAATGCCTTATTAAGCCAAAGTACGACAATAAGAATAAAAGTCTTCAAAGAACTGCAAACAAAAACAAGATAAAAAAGAGGGGAAAGAGATAATGTCGAATGAAATTAAAATATCACCTTCCGTCCTTGCCTGCGATTTCACGAATATTGAATCAGAGATAAAAAGTATGGAGCAAGCGGGTGCTGATATGCTCCACTTGGACGTAATGGACGGAATTTTTGTTCCCAATATAAGCTTCGGTATGCCCGTAATTTCGTCAATGCGAAAGAAGACAGATCTTTATTTTGACACTCATCTAATGATAATGGAACCGGAGAGATATATTGACGAGTTTTGTGACGTTGGCAGTCAAAATATAACGATTCATTATGAGGCTTGCAAGGATATCACGAGCACTATTGCTAAAATACGTGCACGAGGTGTTAATGCTTCAATTTCAATTAAGCCTAATACTCCCGTTGAGCAGATATATCAATATCTCAACCTTGTAGATATGGTGCTTGTTATGACGGTTGAACCGGGTTTTGGTGGGCAAAGCTTTATGAGCGATATGATGCCTAAGGTGGAAAAGCTTAAATATATCAGAGAACAAAGAGGCCTTAATTTCAGCATACAAGTCGACGGTGGAATCAGTGAAAAGACGATAAGCATAGCTGCAAAAGCGGGAGCTGATAATTTTGTTGCGGGTAGTGCAGTATTTAAATCAGCAGACAGAAAAGCAATTATACAAAATATGCGAAGAATCGCTTGCGAGGTTTAATTATGGATAATTTCGCAACAAAAAAGGATATGCTTATTTTAAATAAGCTTTTTGCAAACCTTGATCATAGTACTTTACCCGCTTATTTTAAATTGGGTAAAAATGAACATGTAGGTATCGGAAGCGATTTTTTCCCGACAATTCGAAAAAGACTTGTAGATTCAAACATTTGCGAAACCATTATTACCGGTACTGACTCAAAAGGAATACAGGTCAGAGCAGAAATACTTGAATATAGAGATTTTCCTGTTATTGAATGGCAGCTTTTCTTTGAGAATACAAGCGGCATAACTTCAGAAATATTAAGTGAGCCTAATCCTATTAATTTTGTTTTTCCCGCTAAAAAAGCTGTTTTACAGCATTCAAACGGCGATACGAGAAAACGCGATGCGTTTGACAGCTATGAAACACATATAACTAAAAATCCTACCGTCTTAGCTTCTAAAAACGGCGTATCATGCGAAGGTGCTTTTCCGTTTATGAGACTTTGCCTTGAAAACTATACCGTCAGTATTGCTATTGGTTGGACAGGACAATGGCAGGCAAGTTTCGCAAAAGAAGCAAAAGGAATTCGTTTTATTGCGGGACAACAGAGATTTGAGTCAAAAATTTATTCCGGAGAAACGTTCTGCACGCCGAAGATAACCTTAATGTTTAAAGACGGGAATGATACAAACAGAGCTATGAATATGTGGCGCAGATGGTATTTTGCGCACGTTCTTCCCAAAGAATTCGGCAAAAGTATTTCTCCAAAAGCTTGTATGCACGTTTTTGCATACGATGGCCCTGAATTTACGGGAGCTACTACGGAAAGCCAAATAAACGGATTAAACCAATATATTAAAAGAGGCTTAAAGCCCGATATTTGGTGGTTTGATGCCGGTTGGTATAAGTGCAATAAGGATTGGACTAAAATCGGTACTTGGGAAGTAGATAAGGAAAGATTCCCCATGGGAGGACTTGCACCTATAGGTGAATGTTGCAACAAAAACGATATTCAGTTTCTTTTATGGTTTGAACCCGAAAGAGTTTCTCCGGGAACTTGGCTTGCAAAAAAGCATCCCGAATGGTGTTTAAAAAGAAAGGACGTCGAAAACAGTTGGATGCTCCTTGACCTTGGAAATAAAGATGCTTGCGATTGGGCAATAGAACACGTAAACAAGCTGATCAAGAAATGGCACGTATCTATTTACAGACAGGACTTTAATCTTCAAAATCCTATGCGAATTTGGCTTGATAATGAAGAAAAAGGACGAATCGGAGCACTTGAAAATAAGCATATACAAGGATATTATCGCTATTGGGATGCGCTTATCTACAATAATCCGGGACTTTGGATAGACTCGTGCGCATCGGGTGGAAGAAGAAATGACCTTGAAACACTCCGTCGCTCCGTGCCCTTACATTATACTGACGTCGGCTACGGTGAGCACCCCGTAAAACAATGTCAGCATCAGCTGCATTTCGAGTGGATACCCTATTTTAGAGCTCACAATATGTCGTGGGATAATAAAGAAGGCGAATATGATCCTATTGTCAATCATACAAAATGCGATGAATTTGCATATCAAAATGCCATAACTCCGTCAATTACGGTTATGACTGAAGCGTGGGCAGAAGAAGACGAATTTGAGCTTGGAAGAAAGATGCTCCCTATATGGAGAAAGGCAGCTGAAATAGAGCTGCGTGCCGATTATTTCCCGATAACGAAAAGTACTAAGAGCAACAAGGAGCTTTATGCAGTTGAGTTTTCGGACGCTAAGGAAGGCGACGGATTCGTTCACGTTATAAGTAATACTCTTTGTGAAATGGACTGTATAACCGTAAGTCTGCATGTTTGCGAGAATTCTGATTACGTAATAGAAAATCCCGTAAGCGAGGAAGTAATGACCGTATCTGGCACTTCTCTTAAAAATGGATTTACAATAAGGCTCCCTAAACGTTCGGGCGCAATTTGGTTTTATAAAAAAGTATAAAGTGAAAGCCGAGGTGCTAACCTCGGCTTTTTGCTAATTATTATATATTCCGGTAATTGTTGCTGTATCGAGTATGTGCCCTTGCATTTCATACCAAAGCTTATTATAGGTGAAGCCTTTTTCAAGCTCCAATTCACAGTCAAGTGCATATACGCAAAGATCATATCTGTGTGGTTTATCGGGAGGTGCCATTCCCGCATATCCCGTAGCATCTTCAATGCTTAAAGCAGAAACCGCACTATGCTCGCTCGTTGTCCCTTCCAAAAGGTCTGTACGTGTTTTACTTGCATTTTCTTCAAGTGAATTTGTCTTCAAATTAGCTATGAGCCAATGTATCCAAGTAAATCCGCAAACTTCGACAGCGTCCTTGTCATCAAGCACTACCGCAAATGACTTTGTATTCTCGGGTGCATCTAAAATTTCAAACGGAACGGAAAGGGAGGGGTAGCCCATATATTTTTGTTCGCCTCTTTTGCCATACTTATCGTCGAAATAACCGTTTTTAATCGCACTTGTTATTACTTTCATAGATAGACCTCCTATTTTTTTATATTATATCATTATTTAAGCTGCTTGTAAACACTATGATTGACAAACTATAACAATAATGATAAAATTAAATAAAGTTTATATTCGGAGATTTATATGGGACCGAGAAATTTTGATTACAATAAACCGGAAAAACCTAAAAGTATAAAAGAGGTTTTACCCTACTTGTTTAAGCTTTGCAAGGATTTATTCGGAAGACTTTTTTACATATTTCGTCTTGTTTGGGAGACTTCACCCATAATTTTGATCGTTCTCTCTTTAATTTCGCTAATACAAGGTGTTATGCCGCTTTTAGGCGCAGTTGTAAGCAAAAATGTAATTAACGCCTTACAGCAGTCAAGTAACGAATCAAGCGACGGCTTTAAAGCAATAGTTGTTCTTTTGATTGCGCTTTTTATTTATAATTTCACTTCAGCCTTTATAACACGGCTTGATGCTGCAATAAAACGTATTTCCGGTGAGCTTCTTGCTAATAAGGTAAGAATTAAAATCATGGAAAAGGCAAAAGAAGTCGATATCGCAAGCTTTGACAGACCCGCATTTTATGAAAAATTGGAGAATGCGAGCAGAGAAGCAAGTAATCGCCCTATAACTATATTAAGCTCAGTGTTTTCCGTAATCAGCCTGCTTATAACCGCAATATCGTTCTTTACAGTATTAACTTCATTTAATGCATATATAGCGCTAATCGTTATTGCCCTTGCGCTTCCGTCGGCGTTTGTCAATTATCATTATCGAAAAAAGAACTTTATGTATATGCGACATAGGTCAAAAGAACGCAGACAGATGAATTATTATCTGCAAACGATGATAAATAAAGACATTGTAAAAGAGATACGTCTTTTCGGGCTTTCACAGACTTTTATCAACAGATATAATTTAACCTTTAAAAAATATTTTAAGGGCTTAAAAAGCTTAATAATCAGAGAAAATCTCTGGCATTTGTTTTTCGCTTTAGCTTCACAATGTGCAAACTTGGTTTTCTTGTCAATTATTGCATATAGGAGCTTTAAGGGCGAGATTCTAATCGGTGACTATACGTACTATACTGCGGCATTAAGCTCGGTCACGACATCTGTAAGCTCTATAGTATCAACCACTTCGCTTATTTACGAAGGCACACTTTTTATTGATAACATAATATCATTCTTAAAAGAAAAAGTAGAGATAAAGGCAAGCTCCAAGACGCCTGCTGTAATTTCAAGAGGAGACCATACCATAGAGCTTGTAAACGTATCTTTTAAGTATCCCGATACCGACCTTTATATTTTAAAGAATGTCAACTTAAAAATAAATTCGGGAGAAAGCGTTGTTCTCGTAGGACTAAACGGTGCCGGTAAAACTACTTTAATAAAGCTGATCACACGTCTTTATGATGTTAGTGAAGGACAAATACTTTTAGACGGCGTTGATATTAAGGAATATGAGCCGACTGAACTTTACAAGCTTTTTGGAATTATTTTCCAAGATTTCGGTAAGTATGCGGAAAGCATTTCCGATAATATAGCATTCGGCAATATCAATTCCGAAAAGGATTACAATAAAATTAAAAACGCAGCAGAAAAAAGCGGAGCCGCCACTTATATAAATAAGCTTGAAAAAGGGTATGATACACCTCTAATGAGGATATTCGAAGAAAAAGGTACCGAGCTTTCAATTGGACAATGGCAGAAGCTTGCCGTAGCGCGTGCATTCTACAGTGATTACGATATACTGATTCTCGATGAGCCCACAGCATCGCTTGATGCGATAGCTGAACAAGAGCTATATATGCAATTCGATGCATTGAGAAAAGGCAAGATAACCTTATTTGTTTCTCACAGACTTTCAAGTGCTACTATGTCTGATAAGATTATCGTGCTTGATTCGGGTTCCGTATGTGAAATGGGTAACCATAAAGAGCTTATGAAGGCTAAAGGGATTTACTATAAAATGTTTACGACGCAAGCAAAGCACTATATAGAAAATTCTGCAGAAAATTAAATAAAAGGGAGGAATTGAAGTGAACCCCGTTTAGTTCACAAAAAAGAAAAAAGGCGCAAGAAAAGCAGGGAGAGGAAATTACCTCTTCCTGTTTTTCAATCTTGAAGAATTGTAAAAAAGCAACCAATCTTCAACAAGTAGTAGATATTCTTCAAAAGATGTGATATAATTGTTATACAAAGTTTCTTTTTTCAGTATGCTATGGAAGCTCTCAATGGGAGAATCATCGATCGGAGTGCCTTTCCGACTCATGGATATTTGTATCCCGTTGGATTCGCATACGGCTTTGTACTCGAAGGACGTGTATTGAAAACCTTGATCACTGTGAATGATAAGGTTTGATACGTCCTTCGTTTTAGCAATAGCTTGATTTAATGTATCAATAACTAGTTTTATGTCGTTGCGTTTCGATATCTGATACGCAACGATTTTTCTATCATACAGATCAAGAATAGTTGATAGATAAGCTCGCTTGTTGCCGAATATCAGGTATGTAATATCTGTAACCCACACGCGATCGGGTTCACTAACATTAAAATTCCTATTGAGAAGATTAGGTTTAACGTTCTTTTCAATTCTTTGATAAGCAACGTTTGGTCTGATGCGCTTTATATATTCCGGCTTCAAGCCATATTTTTTCATGATTCTTGCCGTCTTTTTGTGATTAAATATTACACCATATTTAATCAACAAGCCTTCACAAATCCTACGATATCCATACGTACCTTTTGATTCATCAAATATTTCTTTAATCAAAAGGTAGTCGTAGTAATCTTTATCTTCTGCTGCACGATATTTGTAGTATGTTCTCTTCGAAATATCCAACACCTCGCACATATTATCGAGAGAATAATTTTCAATGTGCATATTGATAAATATTACTTTTTCTCTCGTTGTGCCTTGAGGAAGGCTTGGTATTTTTTTAGTATTTCATAACGTTCCTTGTAGTCTATATCCTCGTCATTTTTCTTTGGTCTGCCAGAGCTGAATTGACGATGATCTACCAAAATATCTTTTCCTTGCTTTGATTTGTATATCCAGTTTTGTATTGTCTTTTTGGATATTCCATATTCTTCGCTTAATGCTGTTGTTGGAACGTATTCTTCAAAATACTTCCTTAAAATTTCTTCTTTGATTCCTTGTGTGTAGTTCTTAAACTTTTGTCCTTTTGTAGCCATAACAAAAACCTCCTATGGTACCATTATACCATAAGAGGTTTTGTCTTTTTTCTTTTTTGTGAACTAAACGGGGTTCACTTCAAAATCTCCGTCCTTTTTACATATCTTAATAATTTTCTGCGTGAATTTCGAAATAGCTTTTCGGGTGGTTGCAGGTGGGGCATACTTCGGGTGCTTTTTTGCCGACGACGATATGTCCGCAGTTACGGCATTCCCAAACCTTAATTTCGCTCTTTTCGAATACCTGTGCCGTTTCAACGTTTTTAAGAAGCGCACGGTATCTTTCCTCGTGGTGCTTTTCGACAGCAGCAACGAGTCTGAATTTTGCTGCAAGCTCCGTAAAGCCTTCTTCCTCTGCAGTCTTTGCAAAGCCCTCGTACATATCCGTCCACTCGTAATTTTCGCCGTCTGCGGCTGCTGCGAGGTTATGGGCGGTATCGCCGATGCCCGCAAGCTCCTTAAACCACATCTTTGCGTGTTCTTTCTCATTTTCGGCAGTCTTTAAAAAGAGTGCGGATATCTGCTCATAGCCTTCTTTCTTTGCAACGGACGCAAAGTAAGTGTATTTGTTTCTTGCTTGGCTTTCTCCTGCAAAAGCAGCCTCAAGGTTCTTCTCCGTCTGTGTGCCCGAGTACTTGTTCATAGCTTTTTCCTCCTTGATCTCAACGAGCTTGTCGCCTGTTGCTTTGCATAGAGGGCATATGGGCTCTACACCGTCAGCTACCGTAAAAACTTCGCCGCAAAGCTTACATTTAAATTTTCTCATAATGTGTTCTCCTTATATATATTAGTTGTTTCTTACTTTAAAAGCTCCAAGACTTGCGCCTTATCTCTGTATCCAACGGCTTGATTTACTGCTTTGCCGTTTTTCATAACGATGAGCGTGGGAATACTTGAAATTGCAAACTTCACAGCAAGCTCTCTTTCCTCGTCAACGTTTACCTTGCATACCTTGACCTTGCCCTCGGTTTCCTTTGCGATTTCCTCAATAATGGGGGAAAGCATCATACAGGGACCGCACCAAGTTGCCCAAAAATCAATAAGCACGGGCAAATCGCTGTTTATCACTTCGGTTTCAAAATTGTTTGTCGTTAACCTTATTTCTGCCATAAATTTACTCCTTTGCCTTGTGTTAAATATATTATATTTCACATATTACATTTTTGTCAATAGGATTTTTTGAGCGTAAATAACATTAATATGGGAATATATTTTAGAAAATGTCGATAAAATGTTGACAAGTAAACTTTTAGGTGATATAATACGCATTGTTGACAACTCAACATTTTGCATGGAGGAATTATGAAAAGCGAAAGATTTCACGATTTTGTCGTGGGAATACACCAACTTGACAATTACATAAAATCGATTGAGATCTCGGTGGCTCGCAATATCGGAATAAAGGGTGTGCATGCGCTTATGATATATTCGCTGTACGACTTACCCGAGGGGCTTACCGCAAGTGAGATAGCGAGAAAAAACGGCTACAACCGCTCACTCGTTTCACGTGAGGTCAATGCGCTTTGCAAAGAGGGTATTATCCGCTACAACTTAAAGGACGGCAAAACAAGTAAATATAACGCAAAAATAATTCTGACAGAAAAGGGGAGAGATATCGCAAAAAGCTTTTCGGAGATAGGCATTAGCGCACAAGACCAAGTGCGCGGAGATATTTCCATGGAAGACCTTGCGGTGTTTTATTCCGTTTTGAAAAGAATGGTGGACACTACGGCAGAAGCCGCAAATTTTAAAGAACAGTAGGAGGAATGACCTATGAGCAATTACGTAATATGCGTGGATTCCGGTTGTGATATCGCACCCGCCACACTTGAAAAATGGGGCGTGAAAAGTATAAATATCACGTTTAATTTCGTTGGTGAAGATAAAATTTACGAGGACAACGATATCCCCGCAGGCGAATTCTACGAAAGAATGAAAAAGGGCGACAGTGCAAAGACGGCTGCTATAAATACGGAGAGATTTAAGGAGTTTTTCAAAGAATGCGCAAAGGACGGAAAGGACGTCGTATATATCGGCTTTTCCGCAGGACTCAGCGCAACCTACGGATTTTCCGTGCTTGCCGCACGTGAGCTTTCGGAAGAGTTTTCCGATATAAGATTTGTTGCGGTTGACAGCTCTTGCGCTTCCGCAGGCTTTGGACTGCTTGTGTCGCTCGCCGCTAAAAAGCGTGATGAGGGTGCAAGTCTTGACGAGCTTGTAAGCTACGTTGAGGGCATAAGAGGCAATATTGCACATTGGTTCACGGTCGACGACCTTGAATATTTAAAGAGAGGCGGAAGAATAAGCCCCACGGTAGCTGTAGTGGGAAATCTTCTCGGCATAAAGCCTGTGCTTCACGTAGACGATGAAGGCAAGCTTGTGAACGTAACGAAGGTAAGGGGCAGAAAAGCGGCGCTTTCGGCACTCGTTTGTAAAATAGGCGAGCTTGCGCAAAACAAAAACGAGGGACCTATATATATTTGTCACGCATGTTGCGAAAACGATGCAAAGTTCGTTGAAGCTATGATAAAAGAAAAGTATGGCGTCGAGGTCGAAATGACCGTAAATATCGGCACGGTAATCGGAAGCCACGCAGGCCCAGGAACATTGGCTGTATTCTTTATCGGAAAGGAACGTTAATTATGTCTATACTTGATAAGGAGCTTGAATCCGAGAGCGCAAGAGAGCTTGACGGAGCGCTGTTTGCCAAAATGGCGATGGGCGGAGCCGCAAACTTGCAGGCAAACGTAGACGCCGTAAACAACCTAAACGTATTTCCAGTTCCCGACGGTGATACGGGCGATAATATGTATATGACCATAGACGGCGGTATTGCGGAGATTTCCGATATAGATTCCGACAGCGGACTTTCGAGCGTCGTTGAGGCTTTTGCCCACGGTATGCTTATGGGCGCAAGAGGTAACTCGGGTGTAATTCTTTCGCAGTTTTTCAGCGGAATCGCAAAAGGCTTTAAGGACTGTGACAAGGCTGATACGGAAGTAGTCGGCAAGGCTTTGCAGTCGGGCGTTGCGCAGGCATATAAGGCGGTGCTTACTCCCACGGAGGGCACGATACTCACCGTTGCAAGAGAAGCGGTCGAAAAGGTCGCATCTGCCGCGAGCGAGTATAAGGATATAAAGGAGCTTTTCTCCGATTTAAAAAAAGAGATGAACGATTCTCTGCAGAGAACACCCGAGCTTTTACCCGTATTAAAAGAGGCGGGCGTTATCGATAGCGGCGGAGCGGGACTGTTCTTTATCGCAGAGGGCTTTGACAAGGTGCTTTCGGGCGAGGCTATAGAGGCGGCGCCGACGGCAAAGACTGCTCAAAAGCGCATAGACACCTCTATGTTTAACGCAGACAGTGAAATGACCTACGGCTATTGCACGGAGCTTTTACTCCAGCTTCAAAACAGCAAGGTCGACGTAGATAAGTTTGATTGCGGCGTGATAACGGATTTCCTTTCAACTATAGGCGACAGCATAGTTTCGTTTAAGGACGGAAGCATCGTGAAGATACACGTTCACACAAAGACGCCCGAAAAAGTGCTCGAATTTTGCCATAAGTACGGCGAATTCGTAAGCCTTAAAATAGAAAATATGTCGCTTCAGCATAACGAAACGATAAGAAAAGAAGAAAAGCCCGTTTTGAAGAAATACGGTATCGTTACCGTATGCACGGGCGAGGGAATCGCAGAAACGTTTAAATCGCTCGGCGTGGACGAAATAATTTCGGGCGGGCAGACAAACAACCCCTCTACCTCCGAATTTATAGAAGCGTTCGGAAGAATTGCCGCAGAGCATATATTTGTTTTCCCCAACAATTCGAATATAATTATGGCGGCAAAGCAGGCGGCACAGATATACGAAAAGGCGAAGATACACGTTATCGAAAGCAAGGATATAGGCGCAGGCTACGTCGGCGTTATAAACTTTGACTTTGAAGCAGAGGACGTAGAAGCGCTCAAATCCAATATAGCCGATGCGATGCTCACGGTCAGCACGGGATACGTTTCGCCCGCAATAAGAGATGCGCACCTTTGCGGCGTGGATATAAGAAACGGCGAATATATCGGTTATATCGGCAAGGAGATAATCAACTGCGACGAAAGCTGCAGTCTTGCGGCAACGAATCTTGCTAAGAAGATGTTTGACGGCACCGAAAAGAGCATACTTACCGTATTTTGCAAGGACAGCATGCAAAGCGAAGAATCCGTAAAGCTCAAGGAAGCTCTTGAAAAGGAGATACCGAGTGCGGAAATATATTTCGCAGACGGCGGCCAAGAGATATACCCTTATATATTACTTGCGGAATAAAAAATAAGAGATGGCTTTTGCCATCTCTTATTTTTTTATTAGATTTACTCCCAAAAAGCCACCGAGTGCGCCCGAGAGGGAAGAATATACGAAGGGCATAAGTATTCCCATCGCATCAGGGGAAGAGCTCGGTGAAAGCACAAGCCCTGTAAGATTTATCAAAAGCCCCGCAAGTATTCCGACCAAAAAGCCGCGTATAAGTCCCTTGCCTTTAGAAAGCAGGGCACATAAAAGTCCGCCTATAAGCGACGACGCTACGGGTATGACTACAGACGTTACCCCGTAAAAGCTTTCGGGAGACGCTTTGCTTTGTAAAAACGATGCGCAGAGCAGAGATAAGATAAATACCGAAACAAGTGAGATTGCGCTGCTGATAAGTATAGCCTTAAAAGCAGGCATAGGCTCTTTTACTTTTTTCATAAAAACCTCCAAAAAAAGACTCGAACAGTAAATACTATTCGAGTCCTCTTTTATTTATGCAACGTAGCCTTCCTTCAAAAACTGTTTGTCAAAGGTCACGTCTATTTTTTCTTTTATGGCTTCATAGCTGAATATTTTGCCTCTCTTACGGTCGGTTGCATCGTTTTGGTGGCAACCGTGAGCTGCGGCAAGCTCTTGGGTATATTCCGAAAAGGGAATTATCTTAAAGTCGGCGCTGTTTTTGTTGTATTGGCATATTGTAGGCACCATATATGCGTTTTGAATGCTTATTTCGCCCGTTACGCCGTTTTTTACGATATCGAATTCCATCATTGCGCCTATCATATTTCTGCCCCAAAGCATACGGGAAAGGAGGTTGCCAAGCGAGTAAGCACATAGCGTTTTGCCTCCGTTTTTACCCTCCACCCACTCGGTCTTTTGTATTACGTGCGGGTGCATACCTATTACCACGTCAACACCGCAGTCCGCAAATACCTGTGCGTATGCGTCCTGCATATCGTGAGTGGGGAATAGAGTATTTGGCGCGCTGTAGCTGTCCTCTATGCCCCAATGCGCGGAAACGATAACAACGTCCGCCTGCTTTTTTGCTATAGAGACTTGCTTTTCGATGAGCGCCTTTTTGAGATAGGGGATATATACGTCCTTGCTCGTGGCAGACTTATGTCCGTTTAGCGAGCGTTCGCTGTAGGAATTGTTTTCACTTGCGGCAAAGTTATAGGCTTGATTGTCGTCGTAGGTGTATGCAAGCCATGCGATTTTAATACCCTTTACTTCGGTTATGCGTAAGTTTTCGGTATCTGCCTCGCTGCTGTAGTAGCCGATGGGTACACAGCTTCTCTCCTCGAAGAATTTTGCACAGTTACGAAGATAAAGCGCCTTATCTTTACCGGGCGCATCAAGCATGTGGTTATGCGCAAGATTCATAACGTCAAATCCCAAATCGACGAGAGTTTGGCCGACCTCTGAGGGCGAGTTGAAGTTCGGGTATCCGGAATATCCGTATTCGTCGCCGCCGATAAGAGTTTCGACGTTGATGTAGGAAATGTCCTTCTCGGCAACGAGCGGCGCTATCTTTTCGTATATGGAAGCATAGCCGTACTTATCACCGTGATCCTTTACTTTGCCGTGAATGATATTATCACCGCACGCCAATACGGAAACGACCGTATCCTCGGGAACACCGGGCGTGCCTATAGGCTCGTTGGGCGTTTGAATGAGCATATTATTGCTATCCTTGCTCGGCGTCGTTTCCTTCACGGGAGCGTCGGTACAGCTTGAAAGGGGCAGAGTAAGTGATATTATAAGCAAAAACGAAAGGAGGGCTTTTTTCATATTAGAGCTCCTTTGCGGCGTCAGCCGTCTATCACCCGATACATCTGCGAGCACTTGTCTTTGGGCAGATTTTCGGAAAGGTCGGTTATCTCAAAAGAAAGATTTTTTGCGCCAAAGGCTATTTCAACGACATCGCCGAGCTTTACGTTATAGGAAGCCTTGACGTCCCTTCCGTTCACCTTTACTCTTTGCATATCGCAAGCCTCGTTGGCTACGGTTCGGCGTTTTATAATCCTCGAAAGCTTTAAAAATTTATCGATTCGCATTTGTGTTTCTCCTGTTTTTAAGTGCGGCGGCGAGGCTTACAGCGGCATAAGCGCACATCGCAAGCTCAACAAGGCACAGTATAGGCTCTCCGAAATTAGCGCTTTCGTTTATAAAAAGCGACTTCAAAAAGCTCGGCAGCGCAGAAAGCGGCACGAGTATGAGCGCACCTCCCGATACTACGGCGTACGAGCGCAGCGAAAGAGGCTTTTGAAAATAATAAAGCCGTGCTTCGTAAAGAAAGTATACAGTGAGCACAATAAGGCTCAAAATTTGGAGCTTTTCGGTGGTGTATATCGCCATCGCAGAGTAATTTATAAACAAAACGAAAAGTCTTATCAAGGACCAAGAAATCGGAAAAATATACATAAGGGAATAAAAAGGAGAGCTTTTAAGCTTCGATTCCTTTCCCGATGCTTTGATAAAGCAAAGCACTGCGCAAAACAGAGATGCAATCAACAAAAGAAGCGTCGCAAGCTTCGTGCCTCCCTCAAAAAATGCCGAGCCTTCTATAAGAGCAAATGCCATAAACAGAATAGAAAAAGCATGGAAAAAGCCTACGCAAGCCCAAACGAAAATTTCCGCAAAGCCCGAGTCCGTACTCGTATGCACAGCCTCTTTTTTTGTGTTTTTTCCGGTAGCGGCGGCAAATAAGACTATAGCCGCTATCAAAAGCGCGGACAAAAGATAAAGCAAAACCTTGCTTCCCGAATATTCACCGAGATTGTCTGTGTATAAAAACATTAACACGCTGCGTACGGTGCAGGCGGCTGTGCTAACCGTCAAAGATAAAAACAGCGGAAAATATTTACGGCTCGTTTTCATAGAATATCACCTCACAATGAGAGTTATAATAATTTTATCATTAAAATGAAAAAAAGTAAATATGCACGGAGAATAATTTACAAAAAATCGGCAAAGAATCAGTAAGAGGTGATGAAATGATAAAGAAGGCGGACTCGGGCGAGCGCGACGGACTTACAAGAGGTTCTTTGACGCTCGTTGCGTGGAGCGTCATATTCTATACGGCTGTAAGCACGTATTATATCTACTCCAAATATACTGCTCCTTCGGAGGCGGGCGAATACGGTATTCTTGCCATAAGCGTCGCCGTGTTTTTTCCGCTCTTTGGCATCGCATACGGAATTATGGC
>JAZMZG010000037.1:0-2500 GCA_045585835.1 Eubacteriales bacterium | reverse complement strand
TTCAAGCTGTAAAGAGCATAAGGTGAATGCCTTGGCATTGGGAGCCGACGAAGGACGTGACAAGCTGCGAAAAGCTGCGGTGAGCTGCAAATAAGCTTTGACCCGCGGATATCCGAATGGGGAAACCCCATTGAGCAAACCTCAATGACCGTGCACTGAATACATAGGTGTACGGAGGGAACCTGCTGAACTGAAACATCTAAGTAAGCAGAGGAAGAGAAATCAACCGAGATTTCGCGAGTAGTGGCGAGCGAAAGCGAAAGAGGCCAAACCGCCGGTAGTAATACCGACGGGGTAAGGACTGCAACGTGTATCAATAAGTATAGTCGAATGTGGTGGGAAACACAACGAAACAAGGTGAGAGTCCTGTAGACGAAATGCAAGTTGAGCTAGCAGTATCCTGAGTACCTACGGACACGTGGAATCCGTAGGGAACAAAGGGGGACCACCCTCTAAGCCTAAATACTACCCAATGACCGATAGTGGAGCAGTACTGTGAAGGAAAGGTGAAAAGAACCCCGGGAGGGGAGTGAAATAGAACCTGAAACCTTATGTTTACAAGCATGTAAAGAGCGTTAAGGCTCGATACAGTACTTTTTGTAGAACGGTCCGGCGAGTTTATGTATGTAGCGAGGTTAAGCTGTTAAGCAGCGAAGCCGTAGGGAAACCGAGTGTGAATAGCGCCGTAGTTGCATGCATAAGACCCGAAACCGGGTGACCTAGCCATGAGCAGGATGAAGTTGGAGTAAAATCCAATGGAGGTCCGAACCGACCCCCGTTGAAAAGGTGGCGGATGACTTGTGGCTAGCGGAGAAATTCCAATCGAACCCGGAGATAGCTGGTTCTCCCCGAAATAGCTTTAGGGCTAGCCTTGTATGAATATCATCGGAGGTAGAGCACTGAATAGGTTAGGGGCCGAGAGGCTACCGCCCCTTATCAAACTTCGAATGCCGAATGATAATATACAGGAGTCAGACTACGTGAGATAAGTCTCGTGGTCAAAAGGGAAACAGCCCAGATCTACAGCTAAGGTCCCAAATATACGCTAAGTGGAGAAGGATGTGGCATTGCTAAAACAACCAGGATGTTGGCTTAGAAGCAGCCACTCATTTAAAGAGTGCGTAATAGCTCACTGGTCGAGTGAAGCTGCGCCGAAGATTCAACGGGGCTAAGCGTATAACCGAAGCTTAGGCAGTTTTAAAACTGGG
This sequence comes from Eubacteriales bacterium, assembly GCA_045585835.1. Classification (GTDB taxonomy): domain Bacteria; phylum Bacillota; class Clostridia; order Oscillospirales; family CAG-272; genus CALCTE01. The sequence continues at coordinate 1,292 of JAZMZG010000037.1, read as the reverse complement.
TAGGGGAGCGTTGTGTGCCGGGGTGAAGCCGTAGCGGAAGCAACGGTGGACTGCACACAAGTGAGAATGCCGGAATGAGTAGCGAGAATTGTGTGAGAATCGCAATGGCCGAAAATCTAAGGTTTCTATGGCTAGGTTCGTCCGCCATAGGTAAGCCGGGAGCTAAGGCGAGGCCGAGAGGCGTAGTCGATGCACATACGGTAGAGATTCCGTAGCCACCAAAAGTTTTAAGTTAACTGACACTTCATAGCAGATCTATCCCGGGCGTTGGTTGCCCCGGGCGAAAGGGACTGAAAAATAGTAGGGAAGTAGACGAGCGTGGAGGCGAGAAAAGGCTAATGTATAACTGAGGTGCCCGTACCGCAAACCGACACAGGTAGATGGGAAGAGAATTCTAAGGCCAACGGGAGAAGGGTTGTTAAGGAACTCGGCAAAATTACCCCGTAACTTCGGAAGAAGGGGTGCCCTCAGAGATGAGGGTCGCAGTGAAAAGGCCCAGGCGACTGTTTAGCAAAAACACAGGTCTCTGCAAAACCGTAAGGTGAAGTATAGGGGCTGACGCCTGCCCGGTGCTGGAAGGTCAAGGGGATGTGTTAGGAGCAATCCGAAGCATTGAACTTAAGCCCCAGTAAACGGCGGCCGTAACTATAACGGTCCTAAGGTAGCGAAATTCCTTGTCAGGTAAGTTCTGACCCGCACGAAAGGCGTAACGATCTGGGCACTGTCTCAACAGCCCACCCGGCGAAATTGTAGTACCGGTAAAGATGCCGGTTTCCCGCGACTAGACGGAAAGACCCCATGGAGCTTTACTGTAGCTTGATATTGAATTTCGGTTTACTATGTACAGGATAGGTGGGAGACTATGAAGCAGAGGCGCCAGCTTTTGTGGAGTCGCCCTTGGGATACCACCCTTGGTGAATTGAGGTTCTAACCTGCGCCAATGAATCTTGGCGGGGGACAATGTCAGGTGGGCAGTTTGACTGGGGCGGTCGCCTCCAAAAGAGTAACGGAGGCGCTCAATGGTTGGCTCAGCACGGACGGAAATCGTGCAGTGAGTGTAAACGCAAAAGCCAGCCTAACTGTGAGACCTACAAGTCGAACAGTAACGAAAGTTGGAGTTAGTGATCAGGCGGTAGTGTGTGGAAATGCCGTCGCTTAACGGATAAAAGCTACCCTGGGGATAACAGGCTGATCTCCCCCAAGAGTTCACATCGACGGGGAGGTTTGGCACCTCGATGTCGGCTCATCACATCCTGGGGCTTGGAGCAGGTCCCAAGGGTTCGGCTGTCCGC
>JAZMZG010000036.1:0-52114 GCA_045585835.1 Eubacteriales bacterium | reverse complement strand
TTTGTTATAACATCAGCATCTAAACTTTCGATAAAAATGCAACTCCTAAACCCAATGTACATATTGCTATTCCAAGGAAAACAATTGCTTTAGCACAAAAGTCAAAAGCTCCGATGCAATTCTCATCGTTGTCTAAATATGAAATACGCGGAAATGCTTTGATATAAACTACCCAAGAATTATTTGGTATTTTATGCGGTTTCCTAAAAAACTCCAAAGCACAAAGATAAAGTTTGTTATTTACACTATACAAGTATTTTGTTTTTGTTAGATGCTTTATGGTGAAAGCAATTCTCGGAGGACCATCATATTTTCCAAATCCAGTCCAAACATTAACGTCCTTTTTATATTTACTACTGTACAGTTTTCCAAGAGTCCTGCCTGTTTTATGTGGTGATTTTTCAAATATTAAATAGGCGATAAAATATAATCCCGATATCAATAGTAAAATACCGCCCAAAATAAGAAAGCATATTCCTGCTATTTTCACAATGTTTCTCCTTTTTCATATCATAAGACGTTGCTCATAAGCCTATTATAACACAAAAACCGCAGAAAATCAATCTGCGGTTTCTGCTATTTCTGTCGGTAGGTAAAACTATCCTTTAGAGTGAAGCCCTATTGCCTTCCGATTTTTTATGCTTACTTATAAAGACCTATCGCTTTATACAGCGCCTTGTAATAATCGTTTATAATTATCTTTTGGCTGTACTCTATTCTCTTTTTCAAGATATTTCTGTTTGTCTTAACGTGGTCCTCGGGTGCGGGATTATTTTCGTCAAACAGCGTAAACTTACCGTTTGCGAGGTTATATTTGCCGTAGTCGGATATCCAGCTTTGGTTGCAGTTGGTCATAGCAAGTGCGGGGGAGTCGGAGAGAATATCTGTGCCCGCAAGAAGTCTTGAATCGTACTCTGCGCCCATCAGATTAAGAACAGTGGGCAAAACGTCGTAGCTTGAGCAGGGCTTTGAGATATGAACCGGCTCGTCCATAGAGGGAGAATATATTATAAGTGCGTTTTTGAATACCTCAAATATATTGTCCGTTGTCTGTCCGTAGAGCTTGTCAAGCTGTGCTTTGGATACGCCGTAATCGGGCACGAGCGTATAGGGCCAATGGTCAGGTGCCATAACGATAACCGTATCGTCTGCAATTCCCGCCGCTTCAAGCTTTTCAAGAAGTGTTGCGACGGCATATTCAAGCTCCATACTTTGAGCAAGATATACCTTTATGGGATCGCAGAAGTCAAGGTTTTCGACAAGATACTTATTTCTTTTTGCGATGGCATTCCAGCCCATATTATATGCGCCGTGTCCGCTTATCGTCATATAGTATGCAACGAAGGGAGTGGAGTTTGCGTAACTGTCGAATGAGGCAATTACCATATCGTTGTCGGATTCAAAACCGCTAAGCAGCGTCATATCAAGACCGTGCTTTATCCAGCTGTAATCATAACCCCAAGCTGCGTGCGCCTTCTCACGCTCGTACATATTGTTGTCGTTGTTATGGAACGATTTTGCCGTATATCCGTATTGCTTCATTATGTTTCCGAGCGTAAAGGGAAGGTAGGTGCCCTTTCTTGCACTTACTTCCATACAGTGTCCGCCGAGCGATGCGGAGCGCAGTGCGGCAAGACCCGTATTCATACTGAATTCGCCGCCACCCGTAGATGCAGCCCATTCCGTCACGTAGAAGTTTTCGAAAACGAATCCTTCGGTATACATCTTATAAAGCATGGGCGTTCTTTCTTTGTCGATTACAACGTGAGAGAAGCTTTCACAGCAGAAAGCCACGATATTTTTGCCTTCAAAAAGACCTGTATATTTGTTCTTCTTCGTAGCGGGTAATGATGCAAAATATTCGTGCATCTCCTTGATGGACTTGTTGGATTCGTTTGCAATAAGTGTGTCGAAGTCGATAGCGTCCATAACGTTATAGCCGTATTCTATCGTGTTTTTGTCGACAACGTTAAACGCATACTTAAATTCAAGAGTCGAAACGTCGCCGTTATATCCCTCGGGAATGTTCACCACGACCTTTTGATGCGTTCCGTCTTCAAGTGCAAGGAAAGCGTGATAGCTGATATTTATGCCGTCCTTCACGGAATAAAGCTCAATATTTTCCACGGCGCATTCGAGCTTGGTTGCGTTTTGTATTATCGTGTTATATTGCTCTTTGTCAACCGTTATGGGTTTTACGCTATAGTCAATTTTATTGTACTCGGGCAAGGCCGTGTCATAAAGAACCTCGTTTTCTTCGGGTTCGGATACGGAGCCGGAGGAGTAATCGGGGGTCTGACCGGGGACGTATGCGGGGCCGTCGTCATCGCTTCCCGAGGGTACTGCACCGAGCGTATATTTGAGGTCGAGCCTTGCTGTAGTCAACACGCCGAAACGGTCGCAGACCATATCCTGCAAGTAAGATTCTTTGTAGAAATATTTATCACCCAAGTCATCGTCACTAACTTTATGTAAAAACAAAAATCCGACGGTGACCGATTGAACCAAAAGCGCAAGCGCCACCAAAACTATCTTTGCCGCAAATGAAGTCTTGACGGGACGAAGAAAGCTTTTCCTGAAAATTATTATAAGTGCTACGGGAATAAAGAATATCAAAATGTAGAAGAAGTTGCCGAATATTCCCTTGAATATGCTGATGATGAAATCTTTGTTAAATACCTGCTCTGCATTACCGACGTCGGTAAAGGTCATAAGATAACCGAAAAACTTTGAATATATAAGCTGTGTCGAAAAATACAGAGAAATAAATATATTCACGACAAGCAAAATAACAAAATTAAATTTTGAATTTTTAAAGAATGTGCAAAGCGCCGTTATAACCAGCGCAAAAGGGAGTGCGAAGAAGAAATAGTACAGCGTGTACGGCGAAGAAAGCGGCTCTTTCGTGGCAAGCTTGTATACTATTTCGCTTATAAAATACGTAACGAGTAAAACTATAGGCAAAAGCGGAGCGCCGAAAGCCTTGTTTTTCAGTGAGAATTCTTTTGAACCGATAGATTTTTTTCTGTGCTTTAATTGTTTTTGACCGTTCATTTTTTTACCTTTCCTTATGCAAGTGCATCAACGTATTCAACATATTCTTCAAGACACATACCGAGATTGTATATCTTTTCGGCGTGGTATCTTCCGACGTATCTGAAGCGCGTCGCATTATATTCATAACCCGTTATTTCTTCTTTTCCTTCGGGGAAGCGCAGTATATAACCGAATTTCCAAGCGTTTTCTTTAAGCCACGCAAATTCCGCACTTTCTTTAAAATCCTCTGCGTTTTTACCGTAATTTAAAACCGTGCAGGCAAGGCCGGTTTGAAATTCATCATATCCCGCCCTTGTTTTGTACGTTTCGACAACGGCTTCTGCTTGTGCTTTTGTAAGAGATTTGTCGGAGTTCATCTTTTTTGTGACTTCACGGTAAAATTCCGTGTTTATGGTACCGTAAGATTTATAAGCGTTGGTCACCGTCAAGGTTATATAGTTGTTTGCTCTTGCTTCTTTAAGCATCGCTTCCAAAGACATCTGTGCATCAAGCCTCAGCTTTACGTCGATGGGTATATTCGAATCCCTTATTTTACAGAGATTCGGCGGAATATTTGACGGTGCAAGAGCGTGAGAGGTGTTGACCAAAACGAGATACTGATAGCAGTCGTAAGGATTCATATGCTCCTCATAGCTATCAAGATTTGCCGAAAACGAAAGCTCCGTGACCGAAACGCCCGAGAGTCTGTCCTCAGCTTGCTCGTTGTTTTGGAAAAGTCCGCCAATCGAACAGATGCTTTTTATGGTAAACGCACCAAGCGACTTACCCTTATCAAAATTAAGACGGTATATCATTTTTTCTTCGTCAAGCTCAAGACTTACGCCCGGATAGTATTGCTCAAATATATCCATTGGCACGTAAACCTCATCATCGACGGTATAGCTTGATGCGCTCATTTTGCATAAAATACCGTTTATCAGACAGTTTTGCGACGATTTGGTAAAGGTGGCATATTCCTTTCCGCCTGCGTTTGAGAGCGTGATCTCATCGAAATTACGAATATAACGTAAGGACAGAAGCTCCGATGCATCGTCAAGACTTATGTAATATATACCGTTTTTGCGTACGTCGGAGAGCGTGTATTTTCGTTTTTTCAGTGCGGTTTCCGTATTGTTTTCCGTCACGATGAAATTGTACGTTACTTCCGACGGGCCGTCCTTGACACGCAAAGAAAGCTTGACTGCCAGTGTGAGAATGAGTGAAATTATTGTAAAAAAGAACGCAATAATAAGACCTTGCGCAATATATTTATCCCGCAAAGCTTTCGGTATTCTTCTTTTTGTCGCCAAAGGCTTTTTTTGACTTACCTTAGGCTGTGGTTGTCTTTGGTTACCGTTCACTTTCTTATCCGCTTTCATATTTCATCGTACACCTATGCTATATTATATAACAGCTTTGATAAAAAATCAATGATAAAGTACAATATAAATATGAAGCAAATTAACAAAAGCAGGGGATAAAATTCGTTTTTTTTGTAAAAAAGGTTGACAAACGGTTTAAATATGGTATACTCAATTATGTAAACACTAAACAGGACAGTGAATGATGGATTATTGTAATTATACCCAAGAACAGCTTATCGACTTAATAAAAGAAGATAAGAATAGTCCTGCTTTGGATGTTATGATAAGCAAATATAAAGGTTATATCAATTCTCTCCTTGCGAAATATCACGTAAAAGAAAATGATTTTCCCGAGTTTTTTTCCGATGCAAGCATCGGACTTTACTCGGCGATAACGCATTTTGATTTCAAAAGAGGAGTGCCCTTTGAGCCGTATGCAAAGCTTTGCGTGAAAAGGGCTGTGTTCAATTCTTTAAAAAAGTATTTCAGAGCAAAGAATTCCGATTTGACCGAATGTCTTTATATTGAAGAGCTTTCCGAGAGCTTTCCCAAAAAGGCACTTGAGCTTTATTGTGAATACGCAGACCCTCAGTCTATGTATTTGCAGAAGGAAGAATTTAACGATTTCTTCAAAAAAGCAGAAAAAATGCTCACACCTTTTGAGTGGAAGGTATTTACATTGTACATCGAAAATATGTCCTACGCACAAATAGCCGGAAAGACGGGACACAATATAAAATCTATAAGCAACGCTGTTTACCGAATACGAAATAAATTGTCAGTTATAAATTATATGAAGAATTGATGCGTTTGCATCAATTCCCGATTTGTATGCTCATCGTATTTGTAGGATAGGGCATTGACTGTTTATTTTTGTTTTGGTTTACGGTGTTTTTTTAATGCAAATATGTCCCTTATAGCTTAATTAAAGCGCTTTTTAAGAGATGTTGGTAAAGTCCGACGGGGATAAAAAATATTTTATACAAGAGGTTACATCATGTACGAAGACAAGACACTGGTTTGCAAAGATTGCGGAAACGAATTCGTATTCACCGCAGGAGAGCAGGAGTTCTACGCAGAAAAGGGATTCCAGAACGAACCCCAGAGATGCAAGGAATGCCGCACAGCAAGAAAGAATGCCGGAAAAGCTGCAAGAGAAATGTTCACTACCGTATGCGCAAAGTGCGGTAAGGAAGCAAAAGTTCCCTTCCAGCCCAGCACAGACAGACCTGTATACTGCAGCGCTTGCTTTGCAGAAATGAAGGACGCTGAATAAGCTTTCTTAGCGGGACATATATAACATATTTGTTATTGTTCTTGTAAAACCGAAAACAAGCAGAGGCTTTTGCCTCTGCTTGTTTTTTTATCTGACTTTGAATAAAAGAGTTTTAAGTAGCCGCACTCATATGGGGAGTTTTTTGCGGCGGTGCACCGATTTTTAAGCCTTTTCAAAAACCGTCTTTTCGCCGTCGAATTTTGCGATTATTTTATCACCCGACGTAACCTTCCCCTCCAATATTTCTATCGAAAGAGCATCGTCAATGAGCCTTGCACACGCACGCTTTAGGGGACGGGCGCCGTACATTTCGTCAAAGCCCTCGTCAAATATCTTTTCAAGGATACTGTCGTCAAAGACTATTTCCATACCAAGCTCGCCGACTCTTTTTGCGACGTTTGAAAGAAGGAGTCTTGCGATGTCCTTTATATTTTCCTTCGTGAGCTTGTCAAATACGATTATCTCGTCAAGACGGTTAATAAATTCGGGTCTGAACCTCTCCTTTAAAGCGTCCATAACGACGCTCTTGGTGCGCTCCCTGTCTTCGTATTCGCTTTGTGCACTGTCGCCGAAGCCGAGCTTTTTAACGGAGCTTGTAATACCCGTTGCACCAACGTTGGAGGTCATTATGATAATAGCGTTTTTAAAGTCAACGCGTCTGCCGTGAGCATCGGTGAGCTGACCGTCGTCAAGTATTTGCAACAAGATGTTAAATACGTCCGGGTGCGCCTTTTCTATCTCATCAAACAGTAAAACGCAATACGGATGCCGGCGGAGCTTTTCCGTGAGCTGTCCCGCTTCGTCATATCCGACGTATCCGGGAGGAGATCCGATGAGCTTCGATACGCTGTGCTTTTCCATATATTCGGACATATCTATTCTTACAAGACTGTCCTCACCGCCGAAAAGCACGTCCGCAAGTACCTTGCAAAGTTCGGTCTTGCCAACGCCGGTAGGGCCAAGGAACATAAAGCTTCCCACAGGCCTTTTCGGGTCTTTAAGTCCCGTACGGGAACGGCGTATAGCCTTAACAACAGCATCAACGGCACTGTCTTGACCTATAACTCTGCTATGCAGTATCTCGCCGAGAGAAAGGAGCTTTTCGCTTTCGCTTTGCTCAAGCTTGTTTACGGGTATACCCGTCCACTGCTCGACGATGTGAGCTATATCGTGAGCGCCGACCGACAGGTTTTCTCTTTCTTTTTTGAGTTCCCAATCAGTCTTTTGCTTTTCCATATTTTCCGTCAAAGCCTTTTCTTCGTCACGGAGCTTTGCTGCCTTTTCGAAATCCTGCGCTTTTACGGCAAGCTCTTTTTCGGCTTTAAGCTGTTGTATTTTGTCTTTTACCGCCTTTATATCATCGGGAACGGAAAGTGCGTCTATCCTTATTTTTGAAGCCGCCTCATCGAGTAAGTCGATGGCCTTATCGGGCAAAAATCTGTCGCTTATATATCTTGCGGAAAGTTTAACTGCGGCTTCTATTGCATCGTCGCCTATTTTCAGCTTATGATGCTCCTCGTACTTTTCCTTTAATCCCTTCAAAATGAGAATAGACTCCTCTTGCGTAGGCTCACTTACCGTAACGCTTTGGAAGCGCCTTTCCAAAGCCGCATCTTTTTCGATATATTTGCGGTATTCGCTTATGGTGGTTGCACCTATAAGCTGCATTTTGCCTCTTGCCAAAGCGGGCTTTAAGATGTTTGCGGCATCTATTGCGCCCTCTGCGGCGCCTGCACCTATAAGCGTGTGTATCTCGTCGATAAAGAGTATGACTTTACCGCTTTTTTCGATTTCCTCCATAACCTTTTTGAGTCTTTCTTCGAATTCGCCTCTGTACTTTGCACCTGCAAGCATATTTGCTATATCCAAGGTGACTATTTCTTTGTCCAAAAGAGTTTCCGATACTCTGCCCTCAACTATTTTTTGGGCAAGTCCCTCGACTGCGGCGGTTTTTCCGACGCCGGGCTCGCCTATAAGGCAGGGGTTATTTTTCGTGCGCCTTGAGAGTATCTGTATCACCCTTTGCATTTCGGTATCTCTTCCGATTATGGGGTCAAGCTTATTTGCCCTTGCCATATCGGTAAGACATCTTCCGTATTTTGCAAGAGTAGGGCAGTCCTTGAGCGCACCGGATTTATTTTTGCCTTGCTTATTTGTGCTTTGATAAAGCTCATCTGCGTCGTCTTCGTCATCATCTTTGGCGCCGCCGTTATTTAACACGGCTACGAGCTTATTTCCAATAGAGGAAAGCGAAACGCCGAGTGCGCTTATTATCTTTGCACCGACACAGTCGCTCTCGTTCAAAATCGAAAGCAGTAAATGCTCCGTGCCGACAAGCTCGCTTGACAGCTTAGATGCAAATATTTCGGAAACGGAGATTATTTTTTTCGAGCGGGGAGTAAAGTCATCTTCGGAAAGACTTGTCGCAGCGCCCTTTCCGTATGCATCGGCGATGACTTTCTGTATTTCCTCACAACCTATGCCTTTCTGCGAAAGAAGCTTTGCGCAGGCGCTGTCGGCTTCGGATGCGATGCCATAGAGAATATGCTCGCTTCCGACGTATCCGTGTCCCATTTCACCCGCAAATTCAATTGCGGTGTTTAATGCTCTTTGTGCGGATTCTGTAAATTTCATATTAGATTACCTCCTTACAAAAGGTTTCTTATATATTCCGCTCTTACTTTATCTCTCGTGCTTTCGTTTGGTAAAGCGGCGCTTTCCGCAAAGAGAGTATGTGCAGCGGTTTCGATAAGCAGTTTATTTAAAATTTCACCCTTTACGTTTTCGCATATACCAAGACTTATGCCAAGACGCAAAGCTGAATAGTGGTCGATGAATTCCTTTGCGGACATAAGCCTTGCAAATTTAAGTGCGCCCTCGGCCCTGAATACCATATCCTCGACTGCTGTCGGGGCAGAGGAGTACATTTGCCGCCTTGCGTTTCTTTCACGGTCGACAAGCTGCAAGATAAACGAGTTCATCTTCTCGCATAGCTTTGATTCGGAAAATCCGAGCGTTTCTTGGTTGGATATTTGATAAATATATCCGCTTGCCTTGCTTCCTTCTCCGTAAAATCCTCTAACCGTAAAGCCAAGCTGCGGCGCTATTTTGAGCACCTGCGACATTTGCTTTGTCATTGTAAGAGCGGGCAGATGCATCATAACCGAAAGGCGAAGACCCGTACCGAGATTGGTGGGGCATTTGGTAAGATATCCGAGCTTTTCGTCATAATCGAATTCTATGCTTTCGGACAGCAGAGAATCGATTTTATCCGCCGTATCAAAGGCTTTTTCGATATCAAAGCCGGAAACTATGGACTGAATGCGGATATGGTCTTCTTCGTTTATCATTATTGCCATTCCCATTTCCTCCGAAAGCACGAGCTGCTTTGGGAGTGTGGAGGAGAGAAAATCGGAGCTTATATAGTGCTTTTCAAAATACGAGCTTGCTTTATTGTCGCCGAGAGAGGAAAAATCTATAAACTCACACTTATCAAAATGCGCTCTTGATAAAGCATCGTCGACGAGAGCAACTATCTTTTGCGCGCCGTCACGGTTTAACTTCGGACTGTAGGGAAAACCCTTTAGATTACGGGCAAGCCTTGCTCGTGTGCTTATTACCACGTCATCGGCAGAACCGCACTTTTCATACCATGCACCCATATTATTTTCCTCCTTCCAATTTTTTTATCTTATCTCGAAGCTCTGCCGCCTTTTCGAAATTTTCGCATTTAATCATTTTTTCCTGCTCGGCTTTAAGTTTTGCGATACGCTCGGCTTTCGTAAGGCGTTTTGCCTTCGGCTTTTCTTCGGGTTTGTTCTCTTCTTCGCTTATGCTGCTCGGAGCACTTTTGATAGGTGACTTTCCTTTGTGAAGCGGCAAGGAGTGGAGCTTTGACACCGTGGGCATGAGCTCTTTTTCGAATGCCTTATAGCAATTACCGCATCCGACCTTACCGGATGCCAAGATCTCGGCAAAAGTGCTGTTGCAGAGGGGGCATTTATTTGCTTTTGTTTGAATGAAGGGTGAGGAGAGCATATCCCCGAACAGAAAATCCGATACGGAGAAGCTCGTTTCAAATCCGCATTCCTTTGCACAGTCGGAGCAAAGGAATATTTCAACCGTGTTGTTTCCGACTGTTCTGACTATATGCGTATTGGCTTCTCTTTTTTTACAATGTTGACACAACATATTATTCACCTCATTTTTTCGTAATTTAAAATTCCGAGCACCGAATGGCGTAAGACAGATGCTCTTATGACGTTTCGCATCGATAGGGGAACGTCACACAAAGCGCTGTCGGAGGTCGCAAGCTTTAAAATCTCCGCTTCCCGCTTGGTGATGATTCCCTCACCGTAAAGATTCGCTATAAAGGCTGCCGCACTTTGACAGTCTATACTGTTATTTATAGCATTTAAAAAGTGCATAACGTAGCCTATTTTGTCAAGCTCGATTTTTTTGATTCGGACGTATCCGCCGCCGCCTCTGCGGCTTTCCACAATATACCCCTTTGCGGGTGTAAAGCGAGAGGTTATAACGTAGTTTATCTGACTCGGAACGCAACCAAGCCTTTCGGCAAGATCGTTCCTTGCGATTTCCGTGACTCCGCCGCCGTCACAAAGTAATGCCTCTATAATTTGAGCTATTTGTTCACTCATCAACATCTAAATACACTTCCTTTCTTACGCATATATTATATCGCAAAAGTCAAAGAAAGTCAAAGTCAAAGAAAGTCAAAGTCAAACAAGGTCAAAAAGATAAGAGAGCAAACACAGTTGTTTACTCTCTTTTTCTCATCTATAGTCATTTTTTCTCGTTTTTTCTTTAATTTAGTGCTATTTTAAGACTTTGCGCGTTTTTCTCCATTAGGGAGATGTATCCTTCTCCGTTTTCGAAATCTTCCTTTGAAATATTGTGAAGCGTATAGAAGGTAAGTATTTTTGCGCCCGTTTGCTCCGAAACCGCATTTGCTACTTTTCCGTCCGAAAGCTCAATTTTGAATACAACGGGGATGTTTTCCGCTTTTACCTTTTGTGTCAGCTCGGCAAGAGTAGATGGGGAGGGCTCTGTTTTTGACGAGCAACCTGGGAAAGCCGACACGTAATCAAGTACGTAGTGCTTTGTAAAATATATAAGCGGAAATCTGTCGGCAACGGCAATAAATTTACGTTTGCCGTTTTCAACGATATCTTTTATATCGTCGTCGAGCTTTTCAAGCCTTCTTATAAAATCCTCGGTGTTGGCTTTGTAAAATTCCGCATTTTCCTTATCCTTTCGGCACAGCTCCATGCAGATATATTCCGCTATAAGCTTTGCGTTTGCGGGAGAGGTCCATACGTGCTCGTCATACTCGCTTTCGTGCTCGTGAACGTGCTCGTCATATTCGTGTCCGTCGGCGTATAAAGTGACGAGCTTTGTCATTGTAACCACGTCGTCTTCGGACTTATTTGCGGATTTGAGTATCTTATCCACCCACGCATCCGAAACGCCGCCCGTGTGGATAAACAGCTCGCAATTTTGGACATTTATAATATCTTTTGCAGAGGGGTCATAGCTGTGGCTGTCTTTGCCGGGAGCTAAAAGAAGTATGTTATTTACTCTGTCTTTTGCTATTTCTCTGACGAAATCGTACGAGGGGAATACGGTAGAAATGACCGTGATCTTTCCGTCTTCGATCTTTTTTTCCGCACAAGCGCATAAGCCAAGCGTAATTATAATGCACAAAAAGACCAAAAAGGTTCTTTTCATTATTCCTCGTCCTCGGACTCGGGAGCGTCCCAATTGTGCCATACGTTAGTTACGTCGTCGTTATCGTCGAATGCGTCAAGGAGTCTGTTCATCTTAACTACGTCGTCCTCGTCCGTAAGCGTAACGGTTGTAGAGGGGATCTTCGTGGATTCCGTGGAAACCACCTTTACGCCAAAGCCCTCAAGTGCTGTACGTACGTCAGCGATAGCGTTTACGTCGCAAGTGATTTCGTAGGTTTCCGCATCTTCCGTGTTGACGTCATCGGCGCCCGCTTCGATAGCGTAGTCCATGATCTGCTCTTCGGAAACACCTTCTTTGGATGCAAGTATTATACCCGTATCTGAGAAGAGGAAGGATACACAACCCGTGGTTCCCATATTTCCGCCGAACTTATCGAAATAGTGGCGCACTTCACCGCCTGTGCGGTTTCTGTTATCCGTCATCGTTTCCACTATAACGGCTACACCTGCGGGGCCGTAGCCTTCGTAGAAGATGACCTCGTAGTTTGCGCTGTCGGCACTTGCCGCCTTTTTGATGGAGCGCTCGATGTTATCGTTGGGCACGTTGTTTTCCTTCGCCTTTGATATAAGGTCGCGGAGCTTACTGTTAGATGTGGGATTGGGGCCGCCTTCTTTAACTGCTATTGCAATTTCCTTGCCTATTTTGGTAAAGATCTTTGCTCTTGCGGCATCGTTCTTACCTTTTTTGTGCATAATATTTTTCCATTTGGAATGTCCGGACATTTTTCTTTCCTCCGATATTTAGATTTTATTTATACGTTCAAGGCCGATAAGCTTGAGGCATACGCCGATTATCGTTCTTGCGGCTGACGTTAGAGTGATTCTCGATGCACGAAGCTTCTCGTTTTCCTCTTTTGCGATAGAGCAATCGTGGTAGAAGGTGTTAAACGCCTTGCATACGTTTATAAGGCAACGTGTGACGTAAGAGGGCTCAAGATCTCTTATTGCGGCAAAGATCTTTTCGGGAAGCATCGCCATCTCCAAAATAAGATTTTTCTCCGCATCACAGCTTATTACTGTATCACCGCCGCAAGTATCGCCCGCTTTTTCAAGCACGCTGCAAGCTCTTGCATAGGTATACTGTGCATAGGGGCCGGTGTTTCCGTCGAAGCAAAGTGCCTCGTCCCATTTGAAGTCAACGTCTTTTATACGGCTGTTGTAAAGGAAGTTGAATACTATAGCGCCTACGCCGACCTTTCTTGCGACCTCATCTTTGTTTTCGAGATTTGTGTTTTTCTCATCCATAACGGCGGATACCTTCTTTATTGCCGTATCAAAGAGGTCGGAAAGAAGTATCATATTTCCTGCTCTCGTGGAGAGCTTCTCGCCGTCAAGGCTCACCATTCCGAAGGGAACGTGGTGGAGCTTATCGTAAAAATCATATCCCATAAGCTCGACAACCTTAAACCATTGAGCAAAGTGAAGAATCTGTTGGCTTGCGGTAACGTATATGCATCTGTCGAAGTTATACGTTTCGTTTCTGTAAAGCGCCGCCGTTATGTCACGGGTCGCATAGAGCGTAGAGCCATCGGATTTGAGTATAAGGCAGGGCGGCATCTTGTATTCTTCAAGGTCGACAAGTCCCGCACCGTCGTCAAATTTCAAAAGTCCCTTGTTTTTGAGTTCCTCAACGACGGGTGCCATCTTATCGTTATAGAATGCTTCGCCGTTATAGGAGTCGAACTTGACGCCGATAAGATCGTATATCTTATTAAATTCAATAAGGCTTATATCTCTAAACCATTTCCAATAGGAAAGCGCTTCACTATCTCCCTTTTCCATCTTGGTAAACCAAGCTCTTGCTTCGTCCTCAAGCTCGGGATGCTCCTCTGCTTCCTTGTGGAATTTTACGTATATTTTCGTAAGCTCCGAAACGCCGCCTTCTTCGACTGCTTCCTTATTTGACCATTTTTTGAATGCAACAACGAGCTTACCGAACTGCGTGCCCCAATCACCGAGGTGATTCACGCTGACCGTTTTATATCCCTCGTAATCGTGTATGAGCTTTAATGCGTTACCGATGACCGTAGAGGGAAGATGACCTATATGGAAGGTCTTTGCGATATTAGGAGAGGAATAGTCAAGCACTACCGTCTTACCTACGCCCGTATTTGCTTTGCCGTAGCTCTCGCCCTTACTTGTGATATCCGCAAGTATGCGGGCATATTCCTTATCTGTCAGCTTAAAGTTCACGTAAGGTCCTGCGGCACATACGCTCACTCTGTCGTTTTCGGGGAAGGTGCTTGCAAGCTCGGGAGCTATCATATTAGGAGCCTTGCGAAGCTGCTTTGAGAGTCTGAAGCAGGGAAAAGCTATATCGCCCATCGACTTATCGGGGGGATATTCCAAAAGACCTATTATTTCTTCTTCACCAAGTCCTGCGGCAGCGCAAAGCTTATTCGCTATATATTTTTTAAGTTCCGTCATTTGTTGCCTTCTTTCTTGACTTTAGCATATTCTTCTATTATTTCTTTTTCGTTTAAAGGATATTTTATACCTTCGATCTCTTCGTAATGCTGATGGCCTTTTCCCGAGAATATTATGATATCGCCGTCCTTTGCAATATCCATAGCTCGCATGATGGCCTTTTTTCTGTCTTTTACTATTTCGTACACGCCCGATCTGTTTTTCTCAAGGCCGAGATTTATTCCCACCAATATATCCGCATTTATGTCGTCAATGTTCTCATATCGTGGATTGTCCGAGGTTATTATGCAAACATCGCTGTTTTCCATAGCGATCCTTCCCATATCGTAACGTCGGGTCTTTGATCTGTTTCCGCCGCAGCCAAAGACTGTGATAATGCGGTTGTGCTCGTAGTATCCTATGGTTTCATAAAGCTTTTCCATACTCAGATCGTTGTGAGCAAAGTCGATTATAGCGGTAAAGGGAAGGCCTGTGTCTACCTTTTCCATTCTGCCCTCTACAAACGCTTTCGCAAGTCCCGCACATACTTGCTCGGGCTCACAGCCGAACGTGAGAGCACATGCGATTGCGGCAAGGGAGTTATATACGGTAAATTTACCGGGAATATTTATGCTTATCGGATACTTTGTTGCGCCTATAGTGAGCTCGTACGAGGTCTTCAGACCTTTTTGGTCTGCCGCAAACTCTATGTTTTCGGCTTTGATATCCGCGGGTCTTTCCACTGCGTATAAGACGGGGCGCTTACCGAAAGGTGCCGTCACATATGGGAAATTCTCATCGTCTGCATTTGCAAATGCTTCGAGGCATTGTGAAAACAGTATCGATTTGCAATATCTGTATTCCTCAAAGCTTTTATGCTCCGCACCGCCGATATGGTCGGGGGAGAGATTTGTATATATCGCCGCATCAAAGGTGATACCGTAGCATCGGTGCATCATAAGTGCCTGCGAGGAGACCTCCATTATAACGACGTCTACGCCGCACTTTTCCATAGCGGCGAAATGGCGGTGTATCTCGTAGCTTTCGGGAGTGGAATTGTCGCTCTTTTCGAAAACGTCGCCGTAGATGATACCCGTCGTTCCGATTATTCCGACCTTGTGCCCCGCTTCCTCAAAGATAGAGCGGAGCATAAAGCTCGTACTTGTCTTGCCCTTCGTTCCCGTCAATCCTATCAAAAACAGCCTGTCCGCGCTTTTTTTAAAAAAGTTTGCGGACATAAGCGCAAGAGCCTTCCTTGTGTCTTCGAAGACGATAAACACGGCATCGTCAAAGCCCTCGCAAAGCTTTGAAACAGCAAAAGCTCTGCAGCCGTTTTCATACGCCGAAGAAATAAAATCGTGACCGTCGGCGTTCGTTCCCACAAGACATACGAAAAGCGAATTTTCATCAGCCTTTCGAGAATCGTAGCAAAGAGAAGATATCTCTTTGTCGCAAAACGCATCGCAAGTATATTCGGTTTTATTAAGTATAGCAGATAAAAGCATACCATTACTCCGATTCGATCTTAAGCATACATTATATTATATATCTATATTCATACGTTGTCAAGGAAAAACGGCAATAAAAGAGACGGTGTAAAACCGTCTCTTCGATGTATTTTAGTTGTTAGCGGCTTTTGCTGCTTCAACGAGAGAAGCGAAAGCTTCCTTATCGTTTACTGCAAGCTCAGCGAGCATCTTTCTGTTAAGGTTGATGCCTGCTTTTTTAAGACCGCAGATGAACTTGGAATAGTTGATTCCGCAAACCTTAGCCTGTGCGCTGATTCTTGTGATCCAGAGAGCTCTGAAATCTCTCTTCTTCTGCTTTCTGCCCGCAAATGCCTTGTTTCCGGACTTCATTACGGCTTGCTTCGCCATCTTGAAGTGTTTGCTTTTGGAACCCCAATAGCCCTTAGCGGCTTTCAGCATTTTATTTCTTCTTTTTCTTGTAGCAAGTGCGCCTTTTACTCTAGCCATTTTAAATTACCTCCTGATGATAGTACGTCTTATGCGTAGGGGATGAGCTTCTTGATAGCAGCCTCAAAAGAAGGGCTGAGGATGCCGCCCTTGCGAAGCTGTCTCTTACGCTTCGGTGTTTTAAGGCCGAGCTTGTGACGTCTGTTTGAGTGATTGAGTTTTACACTGCCGCCCTTTGTGAGAGAAAATCTCTTTGCGGTAGCTTTATGAGTTTTGATCTTTGCCATAACTTTATTTCCTTTCAAGCGTTTTTAAATTACACACCCATTATTTTTTGATGGGTGAAATAAACATTGTCATAGAACGTCCCTCGAGCACGGGTTCTTTGCTTACCGTACCGCTTTCCGCAACTGCGGCTGTGAAGCGGTCGAGTATCTCTTTACCTATTTCAAGGTGTGCCATTTCTCTACCTCTGTATCTTACAACAACTTTAACCTTGTTGCCGGAAGCTAAGAAGCGGAGAGCGTGAGAGACTTTGGTTTCGAAGTCGTGAGTATCGATTCTGCAGGAGAGCTGAACTTCCTTGACTTCAATGATCTGTTGCTTTTTCTTTTGTTCTTTTTCTCTTTTATCGCTTTCAAAACGATATTTGCCGTAGTCCATTATCTTGCAAACGGGAGGAACGGCGTTAGGGGAAATCTCAACAAGATCGTATCCCGCATCGTAAGCAATTTCGAGCGCTGCTGACGCAGACATGATACCGTGTTGTGCTCCGTCGTTTCCGATGAGTCTTACTTCCTTTGCGGTGATCTTTTCATTGATGCGAAGCTCCTTGGATGCTATTGTCAAACACCTCCGATAATAAAATAAAAAAAGCGAGCCATGAGCCCGCACAGACAAAGAGCATACACCGCCCGAAGCGATGCACGTTTTTTGAATATCAAACCGTATAAGCCTTGCTCTTACGGTGAGAACTGTGGGGTTCTTCTTCTTTTTGCTTTGCGATTATATCATATAAAAAACGCTTTGTCAATAGGATTTTCAAAAAACACAGTTACTTTTTTTGCGCATTGTATAATTTCCCCTTTTTGTCAAAAAATATTTCAAATAAACATTCACAAGGAGGATCTTTATGTACGATGCGGTCATATTGGCGGGAGGAATGGGAAAAAGACTATATCCCATAACGGACGGTTACCCCAAGCCTCTTGTAAACGTAGGAACTAAACCGGTATTATGGCATATTTTAAAAAGCCTTGAAAAGCTTGGTACTAAAAACTGCGCCCTTACACTTATGTATGAGGGGGAGCAGATAAAAAAGCGCTTCGGGTCAAGCTTTGGGAATATGCATCTTGAATATTTTACGGAAGAGGTGCCGCTCGGAACGGCAGGCGGTGTCAAGAGTGCGGCAAAGGTGCTTTCCGGCGACGGCTTTATAGTTTTGTCGGGCGACGGGATGTTCGATTTCGACTTAAATCATCTTGTGCGTTTTCACGAAAAAAGCGGCGCCGAGCTTACCGTAGGTACGTATTTTTGCAAGGACCCGACGGAATACGGCACGGTCATATCCGATAAAGACGGGAAGGTCATAGCTTTTGCGGAAAAGGCATCTTGGAGCAGTACGGTCACGGGCAACGTCAATACGGGTATATATGTCGTAAATAAAAGCGCACTTGATTTAATTGAGGACGGCAAGGCACAGGATTTTGCAAAAGACCTTTTCCCTTTGCTTTTAAAGGAAAAAAGAGCGCTTTATTCAACGGTGCTTAAAGGCTATTGGTGCGACATCGGAAACACGAAAGCGTTGCTTTCCTGTAATATGGATGCATTAAGCGGAAAGATAAATGCGGATTTCGAGAGCTTTATGCACGGCGGTGATGGAAAAAGCCAAGGCAGTTTGTTCGGGCGTGACTGCATGCTCGCAGAGGGCGCATCGGTCAAAAACAGTATAATTGGTGACGGTTGCTTTATAGGTGAGGGCGCTACGGTATGCGGAAGCCTTCTTCTTGACAGGGTAAACGTACCCGACGGGTGCAAGCTTGAGGGTTGTATCGTGGCAGCGGATACGGAAATAGACAAAGGCAGAAGCTTTGTCGGAAAGTCGATAGGTTGCGAGGGCGTAATAAAAAGCATCGGCACGGACGAGATAAGCTTTAAATTCACCGACAAGGGCATAACGCCAAGCAAGGATGCGGGCGCAGAAAGCTTTACGGCTTTGGGTGCGGCTATATGCAAGGCTTGCGGCGCAGGCAAGGTCGGAATATTAAACGATGGGCTCGACAAGTCGGCTTCAGCGGCTAAAATGATAATAGAAGGTGCGGCAAATGCGGGCGCAAAATGCGCATACGATTTCGGTGTCGGATTTGAAGCGCAAAGTGCTTTTGCGGCGTATTCCTACGGACTCGGCGCCGCCGTATTCGTAAAGAGTGAAAAGGACGGGATATACGTTAAAATGTACGACAGCAGCACCGCCGCACCAACAAGGGAGTTTGAGAGGGATATCATATCCGCCTTGCGAAGCGAAAGCGTATACGGGCGCTTGGGCGAAGCGGTAAGAACCCACGGACTTTCACCCCGATATACCGATGCTCTGATAAAAAGCGTTTACAGCGCAAATATGGGCGTATTCAGCTTTGACGGACTTGTTTTTGCCCTTCCCGCGCATTCACGGCTCGGGTGTCTTCGTGCGGCGCTGTCGCTTCTTGATGCGCAAATTTACACTCCCGAAAAAGCAAGCCTTTATTTTGATAAAAGCGGCGTTGAATATATGAAGGTCGATGTATCCGACGACGGATTTGATCTAAAGATAGATTATCGCGGTAAGAGCTACAAAAAGGAGCTTATATGTGCTGTTTTGGCAAAGGATGCTGCGGCGAGAGGGGAAAGGGAGCTTCCCGTATC
Source organism: Eubacteriales bacterium (assembly GCA_045585835.1). Taxonomy (GTDB): domain Bacteria; phylum Bacillota; class Clostridia; order Oscillospirales; family CAG-272; genus CALCTE01. The sequence continues at coordinate 33,447 of JAZMZG010000036.1, read as the reverse complement.
CTGCGAGCGAGAGCCCGAGCTTTTATGGGCGGACGACAGTATAAATATTGAAAGCTTTCCCTCGTCGCCAAGCAACGGAAAACAGGCGCTTGCGAGATTTAACGCAAGAAGGAGCTTATGGCTCAAGGACGCCTCGTTTATGCTTATGCGTCTTGCGGCGGTGATAAAAAGCACGGGACGCGATATCTCGGCGCTCTCGTCCGACCTTGAGGGCATATGCAAGATCGAAACCGTCGTTCCATGCAGAAACGGAAGAGTTTATACGATGGAAAGGCTTATAAAAAACGGAGCGTCTTACGGTAAAGAGGGGATAGTTTTCATTGGAGAAAAAAGCCGTGCCAGCGTTATGTGTAACAGAGACGAGAGCCTCAGAATAATAGCTTACGCTACGGCAACAGAGGCGGCACAGTCGCTTTCTTCGGAGATAAAAAAGAAGATAAACGAAATATTTTAAAAAAATTTCCAATGTTGTATTGCCAAATTATTCGGTATGTGTTATTATATAAATATAAATAAAATAACCGGTGACAAAACGCCGAAAGGAAGAAATGAAAGTGCAAAACGATATGCAAATTACAAGAGTAGAAATCGGTGACGGTATAAATCTATGCCATATAAGAACGGGTAAATTCAAGCACGCAAGTCTTGCGATAAGCTACGGCACGAAGCTCACTGCGGAAAATGCCGCAAAGAACTCTCTTCTTGCGTCCGTGCTTACTAAAAGCTGCGCGAGATTTCCCAAGATGGAGAATTTCAACAGAGAGCTTGACCGCCTTTATGCCGCAAGCATAAACGGAGATGTCAGAAAGTTCGGTGAGATTCACACGGCAATTATCAAAGCAAGTACCTTGCAAAATAAGTTCGTCCCCGACGGCGAAGACGTCATAAAGGAGCTTACGGAGCTTTGTCTTGACACCCTTCTTTCTCCGTCGCTTCCCGATGGCTGCTTCGATAAGGATATAGTTGCAAATGAGAAAAAGAATCTCGTTGACCTTATCCGAGCTTCTCAAAATGACAAGGACGGATACGCGGTTCGCCGTTGTGCAGAGTTGATGTGCGAAAACGAAAAATTCGCCACCTACGTTCACTCGGACGAAGAAACGATAGAGTCTATTGATGCCGAAGCCTTAACCGAAAGCTATTGCGAGATCGTCTCGGGTGCAAAGTTTGAGATATATTTCGTCGGAGATTATGAGTGTGATGCTTTGGCAAGTATAGTGAGAGAGAAATTTTCCGTTGTCAGAAGGAACGTATCCTTGGAAGTGCCCGCAACGAAGGTCAGAAGAAAAGCATCGGGTGAAGTGAAAACGATAACCGAGACTGCGCCCATAAGCCAAGCAAAGCTTACGCTCGGCTTTAGGCTCGGACGCTCTCTTGCGGACAGAAACTTTGCTGCGGCAACGCTTTTAAAGGAGATATACGGAGGAAGTCCGACAAGCAAGCTTTTTGTCAACGTAAGAGAAAAGCTCTCTCTTTGCTACTATTGCTCACCTATGGTTGAACAGATAAAGGGTATTATGATAGTTGCAAGCGCAATAGAGGCAAAGAACAAGGAAAAAGCACAAGAGGAGATACTTTTGCAGCTTGACAAGATAAAGGCGGGAGAGATAAGCGACGAGGAATTCAAAAATGCCAAGGACAGCCTTATAAACCGCTATAACGAAATTCCCGACAGCGCCGAAGCATTGATTGCGTGGTATATGCAAAGATCTGTTTTGGGCTTTGTCGATTCTCCCGAGATCGCCGCTCTTGCCGTATCGTTTTTAACGAAAGAACACGTAATTGAAGCCGCCAAAGAGATAAGTCTCGATACGGTTTATATGCTTACGGGAGAGGGTGAAGGAGAGGAAGAAAACGATGGCTGATTTTAAGAGCACCGAAAAATATAACGAAAAGCTTGAAGAGGGCTACACGAAGATAAAGCATAAAAGCGGGCTTGAGGTATATATCATTCCCAAGGATCACGCAGCTTCTTTTGCGGGATTCGGAACGAAATTCGGCTCGTTTTATAATAAATTCAAGCTCGAGGGCGAAAGTGAATTTACGGATATTCCCGACGGAACGGCCCATTTTCTTGAGCACAAGATGTTCGAAAACGAGGACGGCGAGGACACTTTCGCAAAGTATGCACGCTTTGGAGGAAGCGCAAATGCGTATACGTCAAACGACAGAACGCTTTACTACGTGACCTGCACCACCAACGAATACGAAAATCTTGAGGTTTTACTCCGCCTTTTGCGCTCTCCTTATTTTACTGAGGAGAATATCGCAAAGGAGCAGGGCATAATCGGTCAAGAGATCGGTATGTACGACAACAACCCCAATTGGAAGCTTTATATCGGAGTTTTGCAGGGAATGTATAAGGTAAATCCCGTGAGAATCGATATTGCGGGAACGGTAGAAAGCATAGGGACACTTAACAAGGAGCTACTTTATAAGTGTTACGAAACTTTCTATTCGCCTTCCAATATGTTCCTCGTAGTTTGCGGAAAATACGAAGCCGAGAGGGTAATGGAACTTGTCGACAAAATAGTCGAGCCTGCAAAAAAAAGCGATTTTGAGCTCCCCGAATTTACAGAGCCTCAAAAGGCAAACCGTAAGAAGACGGAAGTTGAGCTTGACGTTGCAAGACCCGTATATATGATAGGTATAAAGGATCAAAACCAAACGAATACGGGAAAAGCCGGCCTTAAAAAAGCGGCGGTAACGGATATACTCGTCGAATGCCTTTTCGGTATCGGAAGCAAGTTCTACTGCGACGGATATAAGTCGGGTTTTTTAAACGACAGCTTCGAAGCAATCTACGAGCAGGCGTTTGCTTATTCCCACCTTATCATAAGCGGTGAGGCTCAAAACCCCGACGCCGTTATGAAAAAGCTTAAAGAAGCACTTGCTGAAGCCGTGGAAAAGGGTATTGATAAAGCGGACTTCGAGCGTTGCAAGAGGGTTATATATGCAAAGAGCATTCTTTCCTTTGAAAGCACGGAGGGCTTTGCGCAAAGCTTTATGAACGGAATTTTGATGAATTACGATATGCTTGACGTTCCTTCTGCAATAAACGGTGTTAAGCTTGCGGACGTAAACGCAAGAGCAAAAGAGCTTTTTGTCCCCGATGCAATGACCTTGAGCATCGTAAAGCCCGTTAAAAAATAGGAGGCGGCGATGAACGATACAATTTCATTCCCCGGTCTTGGAATCGGTGAGTTTGAACTTAAAAAGATAGCCGTTGAGGATCTTTTCGGCACTGGCATAAATATTCATTGGTACGGCGTTATAATTTGCATAGGGCTTATTTTGGCACTTGCTTACGGTATGCTCAACGCAAAAAAATCGGGTCTTACGGTAGACGACCTTCTTGATGTAGCCATAGTCGCAATTCCCGTCGCCGTGATCTTCGCACGTCTTTTCTACGTGCTGACGGACGGCGTTGCTCAAAAGACATTTATCGAGGTCATCGCAATATGGGACGGCGGAATCTCCATTATCGGTACGATAATCGGCGGCATCGTCGGCGTATGCACCGTATGCCTTATAAAAAAATTCAATATTTTAAACGTATTCGACCTTGCATGCCGTTGCCTGATAATCGGGCAGATAATAGGAAGACTCGGAAATTTCGTAAACGTTGAGGTATACGGAAAGACTGCCGATCTTCCTTGGGCGATGTACATAGGGGCAAGTGAACAAGGTGTACATCCGCTGTTTGCTTACGAGATGCTTTGGAACACGATAGGCTTTGTGCTTCTCGTTTTACTTGCGAAAAAGAAAAAATATAACGGTGAGATATTCTTCACATATCTTGCTTGGTACGGACTCGGAAGAGCATTCCTTGAGCTTTTGCGTGACAGCAAGTACGTTTTAAGCGGGTACGTTTCCTCTATAATTGCCGCAACGTTTTTCGTTATTGCGGCTACGGCGAATATCATTCTTGCCGTGAGAAGTAAAAAAGCGTGTGCGGCGCAAGAATACACCCCGCAGTTTACTCAAGCACAAGAGAAAAAAGGAGATGCGGAAGATATAAAAGAGGAGAGCGAAGATGGCAAAAATAATTGACGGCAAGGCTGTTTCGGCGGCACTTCGCGAAAAAATATCGAAAGACGTAAAAGAGCTTTCGGACAAAGGAATAAAGGCAGGACTTGCGGTTATATTGGTGGGGGACAACCCCGCCTCTGCCGTTTATGTGAGAAACAAGAAAAAAGCGTGCGTTGAAGTCGGCATAGCTTCGTTTGAATATAAGCTTGATGCGTCTGCAACCGAAGGAGAGCTTCTTTCGCTTATAGACGAATTAAACGCAAGAGATGACGTGGACGGTATTTTGTGTCAGCTTCCGCTGCCCTCGCATCTTGACGAGGGCGCCGTAATAGACCGTATATCTCCCGAAAAAGACGTGGACTGTTTCCATAAGATAAACGTCGGAAAAACTATGCTCGGCGAAAAAGGCTTTTTGCCTTGCACCCCCGCAGGCGTTATGGAGCTTTTGAAATATTACGGTATAGCCATCGAGGGAAAAGAGTGCGTAATAGTCGGCAGAAGCAATATAGTAGGCAAGCCTCAAGCGCTTTTGATGCTCCGTGAAAACGCCACAGTCACGGTTTGCCATTCCAAAACGAAAAACTTAAAAGAGGTCTGCAAAAGAGCGGATATTTTAGTAGCGGCAATAGGCAAGGCGAAATTTATCACAGCGGATATGATAAAAGAGGGCGCTGTGGTAGTTGACGTCGGAATGAACAGAGATGAAGATGGCAAACTATGCGGAGACGTTGATTTTGAAAACGCAAAGGAAAAGGCGTCTTACATAACTCCCGTTCCGGGCGGCGTAGGGCCTATGACCATCACGATGTTACTTGAAAATACCGTTACTGCCGCAAAGCAAAGGAGGAAGTGTAAATGAATAAAAACGTACCGAATATGCTAACGATACTTCGTGCAGTGTTAGTTCCCGTGTTTGTGGTTTTTACGATGTACGATATAATCCCCGCACCGTACAGATATCTTGTTTGTGCAATCGTATTTGCTATAACCGCGCTTACGGATATGCTTGACGGCAAGATTGCGAGAAAATACGGTCTAATCACGAATTTCGGCAAATTTATGGACGCTCTTGCAGATAAATTTATGGTATATTCCGCATATCTCGTGCTCGTCGTTATAGACGGCGGCGCTACCCTTATGTCAAGACTCATCGTGTGGCTTACGGTGGTCATATTCCTTCGTGACCTTGCCATAAACGGCATAAGAATGCTTGCGGCATCGTCTACGGAAAAGGTAGTCGTGGCGGCACAGTGGTCGGGCAAGGTGAAAACGACTATGCAAAGCGTAAGCGTAGTGGTTATTTTGATGGAAAGATTTTTTGCGCAAGTTATTTTCCAAGACTTTTTCTCAATGGGCATACTTTCGTACGTGTCTATCGTACTTACACTTGCCGTTACGCTTTGGTCGGGCATCGACTACGTATACAGCTATCGCAAATTTTTGAAGTTCAATTAAAAAAGAGGAAAACAAATGTATTTATATAACACGTTAACAAGGACAAAGCAGGAGTTCGTTCCGTATGAAGAGGGCAAAGTAAAGCTCTACACCTGCGGCCCGACGGTATATCACTTTGCACATATAGGCAACTTGCGTTCTTACATAATGGAGGACGTATTGGAAAAGGCACTCCGCTTTAAAGGCTATGACGTAAAGCGTGTAATGAACATCACCGACGTAGGACATCTTTCAAGCGATGCCGATACGGGCGAGGATAAGATGCTCAAGGGCGCAAAGCGTGAGCATAAGACCGTTATGGAGATCGCAAAGTTCTATACCGATGCATTCTTCGCAGACTGCGAAAAGCTTAACATTAAAAAGCCCGACGTTGTAGAGCCCGCAACGGGTTGCATACCCGAATTTATCGAGATGATAGAAAAGCTTATAGAAAAAGGCTATGCTTATATAGCGGGCGGCAACGTATACTTTGACACCTCAAAACTCAAGGAGTACTACGTTTTCGGCAATCAGGAAAGCGAAGACCTTGCCGTAGGAGTACGAGAGGGTGTAGAGGAGGATACCAACAAAAAGAATAAAAGCGACTTCGTGCTTTGGTTTACAAAATCGAAGTTTGATGACCAAGAGCTCAAATGGGACAGCCCTTGGGGCATAGGATACCCCGGTTGGCATATCGAGTGCTCCGCAATAAGCCTAAAGCACCTCGGAGAGTATCTTGATATCCACTGCGGAGGCATAGATAACGCATTCCCCCATCACACCAACGAGATAGCACAGAGCGAAGCATATCTTTCACACCCGTGGTGCAAATATTGGTTCCACGTATTGCACCTTAATACAAACGGCGGCAAAATGAGTAAGTCCAAGGGTGAGTTTTTGACCGTTTCTCTCTTGGAAGAAAAGGGTTATGACCCGCTTGTATACCGCTTCTTCTGCTTGCAGTCGCATTACAGAAAGCAGCTCGTGTTCTCGTTTGAGGGGCTTGATAACGCAAAAGTAAGCTACGATAAGCTTATCGCAAAAATAGCTGCTCTTGACAAAAACGGCGGTGCGATTGACAACGATGCCGTAAAATCGCTTACGGATAAGTTTAACGATGCACTTTCAAACGACCTTAATACTTCTCTTGCCCTTACCGTTTTGTACGACGTTTTGAAGTATAAGACGAGCGACAAGACGAAGCTTGCGCTTATTGAGGATTTTGATAAGGTGCTTTCGCTCGGACTTATTGAAGCCGCCAATAAAAAGAGAAACGAAAAGACGGCAGAAAAAGCAGAGGAAAAAAGCCCTGACGTTTCCGACGAGCTTGCAAGCAGGGTAGAGGCACTTCTTCGCGAAAGAGCCGAGGCTAAAAAGGCGAAGAATTTTGCCCGTGCCGACGAGATAAGAGATACGCTTAAAGCAGAGGGAATCGTAATAACCGACACACCCGAGGGCGCAAAATGGACACTCTCAAAATAACGGGACCCATGCAGCTTGCATACCTCGGAGACAGCGTTTTCGAAACGGCAGTGCGATATGCGCTCCTTGAAAGAGGGGAGATGTCCTTAAAGGAGTATAACAAGATCGCCGTAAAGATAGTCAGCGCTCCCGCACAGTATAAGGCCTTTAAGGCAATTGAAACGGAATTTACCGAAGAGGAGCGAGAAACCGTAAGACGAGGCAGGAACGCAAAGGGCGGAAACGTCCCCAAAAGTGCAAGCGTCGAGGAGTATCGCACGGCGACGGGCTTTGAAGCTTTAATGGGAAAGCTGTATCTTGAAAAAGAATACGACAGGATAAGCTATCTTGTAAACAAGGCAATAGAAAGTCTCGGAGTATAACGTATATATAATATAAAATGTAGAAAATTGCCCGCTTTGTTAAAAAGCGGGCAATTTTGAAAAAATATAAAAAACTTGAAAAAAATAGAAAAATTTTTGAAAAACCTATTGCATTAACGATATTTTTGTGATACAATAGCCAAGCATGATATGCGATGAAGCGGTAAGTTGCTGCTAAATGCAGGTAATTATCGTGGAGTATGTCCGATAATCGGGCGGCAGAAATACGTATACTTTGGGAAGTACAGGTCGATTTTAGGTTTGCAACCCCATTGTCCCGTGCTGTTTTAAAGCAGCATTACTGAAGACGGATTATGCCAAAAACCTTTGCGCAAAATCCGGTTTTTGTAAGGCAGTCGAAGAAACGAGCGGAACGGTGTACGCGAAAATGCCCAAGATTGAAATTCATCATTTTAATTTAGGAGGCAAAAACATGGCAATGTCAGAGAAGATCCGTATAAGACTTAAATCCTACGACCACATGCTTATAGACAATGCGGCGCAGAGAATAGTTGAAGCGGCAAAGAAAGCGGGCTCAAAGGTTTCCGGTCCTATTCCTCTTCCCACGGATAAGGAAATAGTGACTATCCTTCGTGCAGTTCACAAGTACAAGGATTCCAGAGAACAGTTTGAGTATCGCACTCACAAGAGGCTCATTGATATCTACAAGCCTTCCCAGAAATTTGTAGATTCGCTCAGCACACTTGAACTTCCCGCCGGTGTTGAAATCGAAATCAAACTTTAATCGGTTTCTTACATTATTATATATAAGAGATTCGGCAGGCAAGGTCATGTCGGCAAAGGTGCCGACCAATAACCTTTAAGGAGGAGAAAAAATGAAACAGGCAATCATCGGAAGAAAAGTCGGTATGACACAGATTTTCGACGAGATCGGAAACGTTATACCGGTAACGGTCATCGAAGCAGGCCCCTGCAAAGTGGTACAGAAGAAGACCGTTGAAAAGGACGGCTACGAGGCAGTCCAGCTCGGATTTATGGAAATCCCCGAGCGCAAAGTAAACAAGGCTGTTAAAGGTCACTTCGACAAGGCAGGCGTTTCCTACAGAAGACATCTCAAGGAATTCAAGCTTGACAATGCAGGTGAAATTGAGGTTGGCGCCGAGATTACGGCAGAAACCTTCGCAGCAGGCGACAAGATCGACGTAACGGGCACTACGAAGGGTAGAGGATTTGCCGGCGGTATCAAGCGCTGGGGACTTCACAGACTTCGTATGACTCACGGTACGGGTCCTGTACACCGTCAGGTAGGTTCTATGGGTGCGAACTCATCGCCCTCAAGAATCTTCAAGAACAAGAAGATGGCAGGTCACTACGGTAACGAGCAGGTTACGATCCTTAACCTCACCGTAGTAAAGGTTGATGCGGAAAGAAACCTCATCGCAGTTAAGGGCGCAGTTCCCGGCAACCGCGGCGGAATCGTATTTGTCCGCACAGCCGTTAAAGCATAAGGAAGGAGGACGAAATAATGCCTACAATGAAAGTAGTAGATATGACAGGTAAGGAAACAGGCAGCATCGAACTTCTCGACAGCGTATTCGCAGCAGAGGTTAACGAGTCCGTTCTTCATTCTGTTATCAGAGCATACTTGCTCAATCAAAGACAGGGCACACAGTCCACAAAGACAAGAGCAGAGGTTTCCGGCGGCGGCAAGAAGCCTTGGAGACAGAAGGGAACAGGCAGAGCACGTCAGGGCTCCACACGTTCACCCCAATGGACACACGGCGGTATCGCTCTCGGCCCCAAGCCCAGACTTTACAAGGTTTCCATCAACAAGAAGGTTAAGAAGATCGCTATCTGCAGCGCGCTTTCAGACAAGCTCGCAAACGACAAGCTCATCTTCGTTGATAACATCGCAGTTGAAGGATACAGCACCAAGACCGTAGCTAATATGCTCAAGGCTCTTGATGCAGAGAGAAAGACTCTCATCGTATTTGAAAACGCAGATGCTAAGAATGTAATCGCATCTTGCGCAAATATTGCAGCCCTCAAGACGACCTTCACAGGCTCCGTAAACGTATACGACCTTATGAACGCCGACAAGGTTATCTTCGAAAAGGCAGCTGCTGAAAAGCTCCAGGAGGTGTATGCATAATGTTAGCACATGACATCATCATCCGCCCTATAATCACTGAGGACTCTATGGACAGAACCGCAAATAAGGTTTACACCTTCAAGGTTGCAAGCTCTGCGACAAAGCCCGAGGTTAAAAAGGCAGTAGAAGAAATATTCAAAGTAAGCGTTGACAGCGTCAACACAATGACAGTTAAGAGAAAGCCCAAGAGAATGGGCGTACACGCAGGCTACACTTCCGAGTGGAAGAAAGCTATCGTGACGCTCACGGCAGACTCTAAACCCATCGAGTTCTTCGAGGGTATGAATTAAGGAAGGAGTGACAAGTAATGGGAACATTTAAATATAAGCCTACCACCCCTTCGCGCAGACAGATGTCTGTCCCCAGCTTTGAGGAGATCACAAAGACGACTCCCGAAAAGAGCCTTTTAACAGTTCTCAAGAAGCACGCAGGCCGTAACAGCTACGGTAGAATCACCGTACGTCACCAGGGCGGCGGCAACAAGAGAAAGTACAGAATAATCGACTTCAAGCGCAATATTGAGGGTGCTGCAAAGGTTATCGCAATCGAATACGATCCTAACAGAAACCCCTATATCGCACTTGTACAGTACGAGGACGGAACGAAGAAGTATATTATCGCACCCGTTGACCTCAAGGTTGGCGACACGATCTACAGCGGCAAAGATGCTGACATCAAGCCCGGTAACACACTTCCTATCGGATTTATTCCTTCCGGTACACTTATTCACAACATTGAGCTTCACCCCGGAAAAGGCGGTCAGCTTGTACGTGCAGCAGGTGCTGCAGCACAGCTTGTTGCTAAAGACGGCGGAATCGCTCAGGTAAGACTTCCCTCCGGCGAAGTTAGATATATTCCCTTCGAATGCAAAGCAACGATCGGTCAGGTCGGCAACATCGAATTCGAGAACATCAACCGCGGTAAAGCAGGTAAGACTCGCCACCTCGGCATTCGTCCTACCGTAAGAGGTTCCGTAATGAACCCCTGCGACCACCCCCACGGTGGTGGTGAGGGACGTTCTCCCATCGGCCGTCCCTGTCCCGTTACTCCTTGGGGCAAGCCCGCTCTTGGCTATAAGACAAGAAATAAGAAGGCTCGCACCGAGAAGTTCATCGTAAAACACAGAAACGGTAAATAATCTACAAAGGAGGTAATATAGAATGGGCAGAAGTCTTAAAAAAGGACCTTATGTTGAAGAGAAGCTCTTTAACAGAATCAACGAAATGAATGAAAAGAACGAAAAGAAAGTTATCAAAACTTGGTCAAGAGCGTCCACGATATTTCCTGAGTTTGTAGGCCACACGATTGCCGTACACGACGGAAGAAAGCACGTTCCCGTATATGTGACCGAAGATATGGTAGGACACAAGCTCGGTGAGTTTGCACCCACCAGAACGTTCAAGGGCCACGCAGGCTCCAAGTCATCTTGAGGAGGATAAGAAAAAATGGAAGCAAGAGCGTATTTAAAATATGCAAGAATATCTCCTCGCAAGGTTCAGATCGTACTTGACCTCATCAGAGGCAAAGATGCTGATTATGCGATGGCTATTCTTAAAAACACACGCAAAGCTGCAAGTGAGTATCTCATTAAGCTTCTCAAGAGCGCAATGGCAAACGCTGAGAACAACAATCACATGGATCCTCACAAGCTCTATGTTTCGGAATGCTTTGTATGCCCCGGCCCCACAATGAAGAGGGTTATGCCTCGTGCAAAGGGCAGCGCAGACCGCATTCTTAAAAGAACTTCACACGTTACAATCGTAGTAAAAGAGAAGGAGGCATAAACATGGGACATAAGGTAAATCCTCATGGCCTCAGAGTAGGCGTAATTAAAGATTGGGATTCCAGATGGTTCGCATCCGACAAGGATTTCGGCGACAACTTGGTTCTCGACTATAAGGTAAGAAAATACCTTAAAGAAAAGCTTAAGCCTGCCGGTGTCTCCAAAATCGAAATTGAGAGAGACAACGCAAAGAAGATGAAGATAAAGATCTTCTGCGCAAAACCCGGTATGGTAATCGGCAGAGGCGGCGTGGAGATCACGAAGCTTCAGGCTGAGATCGAAAGAGTATTCGGCGTTGCGGTACACGTAAGCGCTGAACAGGTTAAAGATCCTGACCTTTGCTCTGTACTCGTTGCTGAAAACATTGCAGCTCAGATCGAGAAGAGAATCTCCTTCAGAAGAGCAATGAAGCAGGCAATCGGCAGAACGATGAGACTCGGCGCAAAGGGTATCAAGGTATACTGCGGCGGCCGTCTCGGCGGAGCTGAAATCGCAAGAGGCGAGCACTATCACGAGGGTACGATTCCCCTTCAGACTTTGAGAGCTGACATTGACTACGGCACGGCTGAGGCTGATACGACCGCAGGTAAGATCGGTATCAAGGTTTGGATCTACAAGGGCGAGGTACTTTCCGAAGTGAAGAAGCTTCCCAAAAAGGAAGGAGCGGTGAAGTAAAATGTTAATGCCCAAGAGAGTTAAATACAGAAGAGTTCACAGAGGTCGTTTGAAGGGTGAAGCTCATAGAGGTAACACCATTTCCAACGGTAGCTACGGACTCGTGGCAACTCAACCCGCTTGGATCACAAGCAATCAGATTGAGGCTGCCCGTATCGCTATGACCAGATACGTAAAAAGAGGCGGTAAGGTTTGGATAAAGATCTTCCCCGATAAGCCTATCACGGAAAAACCTGCTGAAACCCGTATGGGTAGCGGTAAAGGTTCACCTGAATATTGGGTAGCAGTAGTTAAACCCGGACGTGTAATGTTCGAAATGGACGGCGTTTCCGAGGAAGTAGCACGCGAGGCTATGCGTCTTGCAAGCCACAAGCTTCCCATTAAGTGCAAATTTGTAGTAAAGTCAGAGGAGGATAAATAAATGAATATTAAAGAAGTTCGTGAATTGACCTCCGAAGAGCTGCAAAGCAAGCTCAAGGAGCAGAAGGCTGCATTGTTCAACCTTCGTTTCCAACACGCTATCAATCAGCTCGACAATCCCACAAAGATCGTTGAGACAAAGCGTGAAATCGCAAGAATTCTCACTGTAATTCGTGAAAACGAAATTGCAGGTAAGAACTGACTTGGTTGAAAGGAGATATAAAAAATGAGTAATGAGATCAAGACTCCCGCAGCCGAGAGAGCACTCCGCAAAACAAGAGTCGGTAAGGTCGTTTCCAACAAGATGACCGACACCATCGTTGTTTTGGTTGAGGACAACATCAAGCATCCCAAGTATGGCAAAGTTATCAAACGCTCTGTAAAGTTTATGGCGCAAGATACAGGTAACACCTGCAATATTGGCGATAAAGTAGAGATAATGGAAACAAGACCTCTCTCCAAGAACAAGAATTGGAGACTTGTTGAAATCATCGAGAAAGCTAAGTAAGGAGGATACACAAAGTGTTACAGCAACAATCACTTATGAAGGTTGCCGACAATACCGGTGCAAAAGAACTTTTGTGCATCCGTGTACTTGGCGGTACAGGCAGAAGATATGCCGGAATCGGCGATGTAGTTATCGCATCGGTCAAGAAAGCAACTCCCGGCGGAATTGTTAAGAAAGGTGACGTTGTTGCGGCAGTAGTCGTAAGAACGGTACAGCCCCTCAAGAGACCTGACGGCTCGACTATCAGATTTGATGAGAATGCCGCAGTTATCATCAAGAAGGACGACAAGAACCCCAGAGGAACACGTATTTTCGGACCGGTTGCCCGTGAGCTTCGCGACAAGGACTATATGAAGATTTTGTCCTTGGCACCCGAAGTACTTTAATAGGGAGGTTATCGGTATGAACAAGATGAATGTAAGAAGAGACGACACAGTTATCGTTGTATCAGGCGACGATAAGGGCAAAAAGGGAAAAGTTCTTCAGGTCGCACCCGACGAGGGCAAGATCATCGTCGAGGGCATCAACAAGGTATCCAAGCACGTTAAGCCCAGAAGACAGGGCGAAAGCGGCGGTATCGTTGAGGCTGAAGCTCCCATGTATGCCTGCAAAGTAATGCCTTTCTGCGCAAAATGCGGCAAGGGCGTTAGAGTAAAGACCGAAGTCAAAGACGGTAAGAAGATCAGAGTATGCGCCAAGTGCGGCAACGCTCTGTAAGACGAGGGAGGATACGAAAATGGCAAGACTTAAGACATATTACCTTGAAAGCATTGCTCCCGAGCTTATGAAGAAGTTTAACTATAAGAGCTCTATGCAGATACCCAAGCTCGACAAGATAGTAATCAACGTCGGCGCAGGCGAAGCAAGAGATAATCCCAAGGTTATTCAGTCTATTATCGACGACATCACCACTATCACCGGTCAGAAGGCTGTTGCAACGACCGCTAAAAAGTCTGTTGCAAACTTCAAGGTAAGACAGGGTATGCAGGTCGGTGTCAAGGTTACCCTCCGCGGCGAGAGAATGTATGAGTTTGTTGACAGACTCTTTAACATTGCACTTCCCCGTGTACGTGACTTTAAGGGAATCAACCCCGACGGTTTCGACGGAAGAGGAAACTATGCAATGGGACTCAAAGAGCAGCTCATTTTCCCTGAGATCGAGTACGAGAAGATCGACAAGATCAGAGGTATGGACATCGCATTCGTTACAACCGCAAAGAATGACGAAGAAGCAAGAGAGCTCCTTAAGCTTTTGGGCGCTCCTTTTGCGAAGTAATCGGGAGGATACAGATAATGGCAAAGAAGGCAATGATACTCAAGCAACAGAGAGAGCCTAAATTTTCCACCAGAGCATACAACAGATGCAAAATTTGCGGCAGACCCCACGCATATCTGCGCAAGTACGGTATCTGCCGTATCTGCTTCAGAGAATTGGCATACAAGGGCCAGATTCCCGGTGTGAAAAAAGCAAGCTGGTAGTATAACAAGTATTATAGACACACTTGCATAAGGAGGATTTTTAAGATGCAAATGACAGACGTCATCGCAGATATGCTTACGAGAATCCGTAACGCAAACACTGCAAAGCATCCTACGGTAGATATTCCCGCATCCAATCAGAAGAAGGCTATTGCGGAGATCTTACTTGAGGAAGGCTATATCAAGAATTATCAGATCATTGAAGACGGCAAGCAGGGTATTATCAAGATCACGATGAAATACGGCGAAGGCAAGTCCAGAATCATTCAAGGACTTCGCAGAGTCAGCAAGCCCGGTCTTCGTATTTATTCAAGCTGCGAGGATATGCCCAAGGTTATGAGAGGACTCGGTATCGCTATCGTTTCCACTTCCAAGGGTATTATGACCGATAAGAAGGCAAGAGCTCTTCACATCGGCGGCGAAGTTCTCGCGTTTGTATGGTAAGGGGGATAAGGATATGTCAAGAATAGGAAGAATGCCAATCCAAATTCCCGAAAAAGTTGAGGTTACTTTTGCTAATGGTGTTATAACCGTAAAAGGCCCCAAGGGAACACTTACCGAAGCGATCAGACCTGAAGTAAAGGTTGAGATCGCAAACGGAACAATAACCGTAACAAGAGAAAGCGAAGTAAAAGAGATCAGAGCATATCACGGTCTCACCAGAGCGCTTATCAACAATATGATCATCGGCGTCACCGAAGAATTTTCCAAGAAGCTTGAGATCAACGGTGTAGGCTACAGAGTAGCAAAGCAGGGCAAGAAGATCGTTATGGGTCTTGGATTCTCTCACAACGTTGAGTTTGAGGAAGAAGACGGAATCACTTTCGACGTACCCGATGCAAACACAATTATTATTCACGGCCCCTCCAAGCAGAGAGTCGGACAGATCGCGGCTAATATCCGTGAGAAGAGACCCCCCGAGCCCTACCTCGGCAAAGGCATCAAGTACGACTACGAAGTTATCAGACGTAAGTCCGGTAAGGCCGGTAAATAAGGAAAGGAGCGAAAATAAATGGTTACAAAAGCTGATAAGAATGCTAAGCGTATCAAAAGACATAAGAGAATCAGAGCAAACATTTCGGGCACACCCGAGAGACCTCGTCTTTGTGTCAGTCGCTCTTTGAAAAACATCTATGCTCAGATTATTGATGATGTAAACGGTGTAACACTTTGCAGCGCTTCATCCGTCGAAAAGGATTTCGTAGGCGGCGGTAACAAGGAAGATGCAGAGAAGGTCGGCAAGATGGTTGCCGAGAGAGCTCTTGAAAAGGGCATCACCGAGGTCGTATTTGACCGTGGCGGCTACGTATATCACGGAAGAATCGAAAGTCTGGCAAAAGGCGCCCGTGACGGCGGCTTAAAGTTCTAAGGAGGAGCGAAGAAATGGCAAGTAACAGATTAGATCCCGCAACTCTCGATCTCCAGGAATCGCTGGTACAGATTAACCGTGTATCCAAGACTGTAAAAGGCGGCCGTATCGCAAGATACACAGCTCTTATGGTTGTCGGTGACGGCAACGGCCACGTAGGCTACGGACTCGGAAAAGCAGCGGAAGTACCCGATGCCATCAGAAAGAGCATCGAAGATGCAAAGAAAAATATGATCACAGTATCTCTTAAAGGTACAACGATCCCCCATGAGATTCTCGGCGTATACGGCGCAGGCACAGTTCTTTTGAAGCCTGCTGCAGCAGGTACCGGCGTTATCGCAGGTGGTGCTGTACGTGCAGTTATGGATATGGTCGGCATTAAGGACATTCGTACAAAGTGCCTTCGTTCCAACAACCCCGTAAACGTTGTTAAGGCAACATTTGAGGGACTCAAACAGCTTCGCACAGCAGAGCAGGTTGCCGCTATGAGAGGCAAAAGCCCCGCTGAAATCAAAGGTTAAGGAGTGGTGAGGAAATGAAAGTTAAAATTACACTTAAAAAGAGCCTTATAGGCAGAGTTCCCGCCCACATCGTGACCGCTAATTCTTTGGGACTTCACAAAGTTGGCGATGCCAACGTGCTTGAAAACAATGACGGTGTACAGGGAAAGATCAAGCAGATTTCTTACCTCATCGACGTTGCTGAAGCAGAATAACCTAAAGAGTTAAAAATACTAATAAGGAGGTTCCCAAAATGAAGCTTCAAGAATTAAAACCGGCAGTAGGCTCCACCGAAAGCGCTTGGCGCAAGGGTAGAGGGCCCGGTTCCGGAAACGGAAAGACAGCCGGCAGAGGTCATAAAGGTCAAAAAGCTAGAAGCGGCGGCGGAGTACGCCCCGGTTTCGAAGGTGGTCAGATTCCCCTTTACAGACGCCTTCCCAAGAGAGGATTTAACAACAGCAAGTTTGCAACAGTATATGCAACGGTTAACGTATCCACTCTTGCTAAATATGAAGACGGCGCAGTAGTTGACATCGAAAAGCTCCTTGCAGACGGCGTTATCAAAAACGCTTGCTGCGGACTTAAGATTCTCGGCGAAGGCGACATCAACACAAAGCTTACGGTAAAGGCAAGCAAATTTACTGCATCCGCTAAAGCTAAGATTGAAGCTGCCGGCGGAAAGGCAGAGGTGATCTAAGTATGTTTCAGACAATTAAGAATGCGTTTAAGCTCCAAGATTTGAGAAGCAAGATACTTTTCACACTTCTTATTGTTTTGATTTACAGAATCGGTGCAGCGATCCCCGTACCTTTTGTTAACGCAGAAGCGCTTTCTGCTTTGTTTGCGGCAGGTGCGGAGCAGAGTAACACGATATTCGGTTACCTCAATATCCTCTCCGGTAATGCATTCTCGCAGGCAACTGTATTTGCTTTGTCTGTATCACCTTATATCACCGCACAGATCGTAATTCAGCTTCTCACTATCGCTATTCCCGCACTCGAAAGACTTTCGAAGGAAGGCGAAGAGGGCCAGAAGAAGATCAATATGTACACAAGAATCCTTACTATAGTTCTTTCAATCGTAATGAGCTACGGTTACTATTCCTACCTCAACTACGGTATGTATGGAATTGCAGGCGAAAGATTTATTCTCGCTGACGGTCAAGGCTTCTTCGGCGCACTCGTAATTATTTCTTGTTACTGCGCCGGTGCGTCCATAGTAATGTGGATAGCAGAAAAAATCAACACAAACGGTATCGGAAACGGTATTTCCATTATACTTCTTGTAAACATCGTTGCAAGCTGGCCCGCATCGCTTTACACTAACATTGTAAGCCTTGCAAACAGCGGAGCTTCGGCAGGAAGAAACATTCAGATCGTTAAGTACGCAGCATCCGTAATCGGTGTTTGCGCAGTTGCGGTACTGATCGTTGGATTCGTAATCTTCATTACGAATTCCGAGCGTCGTTTACAAGTACAGTATGCAAAGCGCGTTGTCGGCAGAAAGATGTATGGCGGACAGAGCACACATCTTCCCATGAAGCTGAATATGTCGGGCGTTATGCCTATCATCTTTGCTTCCTCCATCGTATCTCTTCCCGCAACTATCGCAGGCTTTTTCCCCAACAGTTCCTTCTGGAGCGGAGTAAATAATTTCTTCTCCTTTACTTCCCCCGTATACATTATTTTGTACTTTGTATTGATAATCCTCTTCTCATATTTCTGGGCAACCATTCAGTTCAATCCCATTGAGGTTGCTAACAATTTGAAGAAGAACGGCGGATTTATAACGGGAATACGTCCCGGAAAGCCCACGAGCGACTTTATATACAAGGTTCTCGGCAAGATCACTCTTGTAGGTGCTCTCTTCCTTGGCGTAATTGCCGTATTCCCCCTCGTTATCAACGCATTGGTGCCCATTGGAAATATCGCTTTCGGCGGTTCTTCCTTGCTCATTGTAGTAGGCGTTATTCTTGAGACAGTGCAAGATCTCGAAGCACAGATCACGATGCGTCACTATAAGGGCTTCTTGGGTTAAACGGAGAGTGCGCGATGAAATTCGTATTACTCGGAGCTCCCGGTGCCGGTAAGGGCACACAGGCAGCTTTTATCACTAATCGCTTTGGTATCCCCGCAATTTCCACGGGTGACATTATAAGAGGTGCCATCAAAGCAAAGACTCCCTTCGGACTTGAGGCTCTTTCCTATACGGATAAGGGTGCATTGGTTCCCGATGAGCTTGTAATAAGGCTTGTTGACGAGCGTTTGAAGGATAAGGATTGTGAAAATGGCTTTATACTCGACGGTTTCCCGAGAACCGTGCCTCAAGCAGAGGCACTGAGTGCTATGGGACATACGGATGTCCTTGCCGTGAATTTTGAGATCGAGGATGCTGTGATCATTGAAAGAATGTCCGGAAGACGTGCTTGTAAAACTTGCGGTGCGACTTACCACGTGGTAAGTAATCCCACAAAGGACGGCATAAGCTGCGATAAATGCGGCGGCGAGCTTGGAATCAGAAGTGACGACAAGCCCGAGATCGTAAAGGACAGACTTGAAGTATATCACAGCAAAACAGAGCCTCTTATTGAGTATTATGCCAATAAGGGAAAGCTCATTTCTGTCGATTCTCTCGGAGATGTCGGCGAGGTTACGAAGAGAACCTTCGCTGCCATTGAGGAAAAATTGAAATGATCAAGATCAAAAACAGTCAAGAGCTTATCAGTATGCGCGATGCCGGCAAAATAACCGGCGAAGCGCTGCTGGTGGGCGGTGAAGCAGTAATGCCGGGTGTCACCACCAAGGCAATTGATATGAAGATACGCAAATTTATCGAGAAATGCGGTGCACGTCCCACTTTTTTGGGATACGGCGGATTTCCCGGCAGTGCGTGTATCAGTGTCAATGAGCAGGTGATACACGGAATACCCTCCGACAGAGAGCTTGTCGAGGGCGACATCGTCAAAATAGACGTAGGCGCTTTCTATAAGGGCTTTACAGGAGACTGCGCCGCTACTTTTGCGGTAGGCAAGATATCGGAAGAAGCTCGCGAACTTATTGAAGCTACCGAAGAAAGCTTTTACGAAGCAATGAAGGTTGCGTTCCCCGGAAACCGAATAGGTGACATAGGCAACGCCGTTGAAAGTCACGTGGCGGGGAAGGGTTATTCCGTAGTTCGAAAATTTGTCGGACACGGAGTCGGAAGAGAGCTTCACGAAGACCCCGAAGTGCCGAATTTCGGCAAAGCGGGACACGGAATACGTCTTGTTGAGGGAATGACACTCGCCGTTGAGCCTATGGTGAATATGGGCACGTCGGACGTAGTGGTTCTTAACGACGGATGGACGGTCCTCACGTCAGATAGAAAGCTGTCCGCTCATTACGAGCACAGTATAGCTATCAGCGATAACGGGCCGATATTGCTTACAAAAGTATGACGGGAATTGAAAAGATGCTAAAATCTGAAGCTAACGATGTTTTCTCGGTCGGCGATGCGGTCGTATCCGTAGCAGGCCGTGATAAAGGGAGAATATTTGCGATAATCGAGGTCTTAAAAAAACCATACGTGCTTATAGCGGATGGGAAAAGCCGTACACTTGGCAATATGAAGTTAAAAAAGACCTTGCATCTTCGGAAAATAGGAGAGCTTCACAGATTTGGCACAGATGATGAGCTACGAGTGAGTCTTGCGGAATTTGACTTTGATTTTTCCGTTTTAAGAGCTCGACACTACAAACCAAAGGGGTGATTATTCTGCCTAAGGATGATGTAATGGAATTTGAGGGTACTGTCGTAGAGGCGTTACCCAATGCACAGTTTAAAGTTAAGCTTCCCAACGGAGCGATAGTTCTCGCTCACATATCCGGAAAGCTTCGTATGAATTATATAAGAATTCTCCCGGGTGACAAGGTTACAATCGAGGTATCGGTGTACGATGTCACGAAGGGCAGAATTACCTGGCGTGCGAAATAACGCACGACGAGTGAAAGGAGCAAACAATGAAAGTTAGACCTTCAGTTAAACCGATTTGCGAAAAATGCAAGATCATTAAGCGCAAGGGCGTTGTAATGGTAATTTGCAAAAACCCCAAGCACAAGCAGAAGCAAGGCTGATTATAAAGGAGGTGCAACGTAATGGCACGTATAGCAGGTGTAGATATTCCCAACGAGAAGAGAGTTGAAATCGCTCTTACCTATATTTACGGTATCGGCAGAACAACATCTAACAAGATTCTCGAAAAGACGGGCATCAATCCCGATACAAGAGCTAAGAATCTTACCGAAGCAGAGGTTTCCAAGCTTCGTGAGGTAATTGAGCACGAGTATTTGGTAGAAGGTGACTTACGCAGAGATACCGATATGAACATTAAACGTCTTATCGAAATCGGCTGCTACAGAGGCGTTCGTCACAGAAAGGGTCTTCCTGTCAGAGGACAGAGAAGCAAAACAAACGCAAGAACTCGTAAGGGCAAGGTTAAGACCGTAGCCAACAAGAAGAAATAAGGAGTGAGAACATGGCAACAGCTAAGAAAGTTGTAAGAAAGCGCCGCGAGCGCAAAAACATCGAAAAAGGAACGGCACATATCCGTTCAACCTTCAACAACTCCATCATCACTCTTACCGATGTTAACGGAAACACGATTTCTTGGGCATCGGCAGGTGAACTCGGATTTAAGGGTTCAAGAAAGTCAACTCCCTTTGCAGCACAGATGGCTGCAGAGACAGCAGCGAAGGCCGCAATAGAGCACGGCCTCAAGAGTGTTGATGTATTTGTTAAAGGCCCCGGACAGGGCAGAGAGTCTGCCATCAGAGCTCTCCAAGCAGCAGGTCTTGAAATTACAAGCATCAAAGATGTAACACCGATTCCTCACAACGGTTGCAGACCGCCCAAGAGAAGACGTGTATAATTTTAGGAGGTAAATACTAATGGCAAGATATACAGGTCCCGCATGCAGACTTTGCCGCAGAGAAGGCACAAAGCTTTTCCTCAAGGGCGACAGATGCTATTCGGATAAATGCGCAGTAAGCCGTAGAGCACAGGCACCCGGTCAGCACGGAACGGGTCGCAAAAAGGTTAGCGAGTACGGTATGCAGCTTCGTGAGAAGCAGAAGGCAAAGAGATATTACGGAGTGCCCGAGAAGCAGTTTGCAAACTACTTCAAGATTGCTTCCAAGAAGGAAGGTCAGGCAGGTGAAAACCTCCTCGTTTTACTTGAAAGACGTCTTGACAACGTAGTTTACAGAATGGGCATGGCAGAGTCCAGACGTGAAGCACGTCAGCTCGTACGCCACGGCCACTTCACACTTAACGGACACAAGGCCAACATTCCCTCTATCCTTTGCAGCGCAAACGATGTAGTTGCACTCAAGGACAAGAGCAAGGCTTCCGAAAAGTTCAAGGCTATCCTTTCTAACATTGACAACAAGCTCTTCCCCAAGTGGCTTGAGGTTGATAAGGAAAATCTCAGTGCAAAGCTTAACGCACTTCCTCAGAGAAGCGACGTTGACTTTGAGTTCACGGAGTCTTTGATCGTCGAGTTGTATTCCAGATAATATATTTTTCGTGTATTACTGCGCAATACTTAAATTTGAAGGAGGGTATAACAGATGATAGAAATAGAGAAGCCCAATATAACAAGCGTTGAGGCTAACGCTAACGGTTCTTACGGTAAGTTTATCGTTGAGCCCCTTGAGAGAGGAAATGGAATTACATTGGGTAATTCACTCAGAAGAATTCTCCTGTCATCCCTATCGGGAGTTGCCGTAACGTCGATTCGTATTGACGGAGTATCCCATGAAATATCCACCATACCCGGCGTCAAAGAAGATGTAACCCAAATCGTGCTTAATGTGAAGGGTATAATCGCAAGCCTTCACATTGAAGAACCCAAGACCGTTTGCATTGATATCACGGGTGACAAGGTTGTTACCGCAGGCGATATCAAGACTGATGCTGAGATTGAGATAATGAATCCCGAGCACCATATCGCAACACTCTCGGGCTCAGAGCATTTCTATATGGAACTTACTTTTGATCACGGCCGTGGATATGTTCCGGCTGAAAAGAACAAGAACAACGCAGCTTCCAATGTTTTGGGCGTAATTTATACCGACTCTATTTTCACACCCGTGTACAAAGCAAACTACACGGTTGAAAATACGCGTGTCGGCAACATTACGGATTACGACAAGCTTACTTTTGAGGTGCAGACCAACGGAATAATAACGGCAAGCGAGGCCGTTTCCTTGGGCGCAAAGATACTTACAAAGCATCTCAATCTCTTTGTAGAGCTTTCAGACGAAGCTCGCAAGGCAGAGATCATGGTAGAACGCAAGGAAACCGTAAAGGAACAGATCCTCAGTACGACTATTGAAGAGCTCGACCTTTCCGTACGTTCCTTCAACTGCCTCAAGCGTGCCGGAATAAGCACAGTTGAAGACCTTATTAACAGAACCGAGGAAGATATGATAAGAGTGCGTAACCTCGGTAAGAAGTCTCTTGAGGAAGTAATTCAGAAATTGGACACTCTGGGTGTTTCCTTAAAGAAGAACGACGACTAATAATCTGCACTAATCCAAAATAGGAGGTAATAGCAATGTCCGGTAACAGAAAGCTCGGCAGACCTACCGAGCACAGAATGGCAATGCTGAGAGCGCTTGTAACCTATTTGCTTGATAAGGGTGCTATCGAAACAACTCTTTATCGTGCAAAGGAAGTACAGGCTCTGACAGATAAAATGATTACACTCGGCAAGGCAAACAACCTTGCTGCAAAGAGAAAGGCAATGGCTTTCATTACAAACGAAACCGTTGCAAAGAAGCTCTTTGACGAGATCGCCCCCAAATATGCTGACCGCAACGGTGGTTACACTACTATCGTTAAGCTTGGTCCCCGCCGCGGCGACGGTGCTGAAATGGCACTTATCGAGCTTATGGGCAACAGAGAAGTACGTCTCGCCGCAAAGAAGGATAAAAAGTCCGCAAAGAAGGCAGAGGCAGCTGAATAAGCTTTTAAAGTCCGCTCGGAGTAAGCAAATCGCCTACTCCGAGGGGAACGCAGAAAAAAGGTATTGCATTCCGTCTTGCGATGTGATACAATAACTTGAACTTTAAAATACAGATTATGGAAGCGGTCCGCTGCGCAGCTCTGCATGAACGCTTTTCGACCTTTATAAAATGAAAGGAGGAAGCAATAATGGATTTCATTAAAGCTTTTACAAACGAGCAACTTAAAACAGAGGTACCCAACATCGTTGTAGGTAACAACGTAAAGGTACACTGCAAGATTAAAGAAGGACAGAGAGAGAGAATTCAGATTTTCGAAGGAACTGTTATCGCAAAGCGCGGTGGCGGACTTTCTGAAACCTTTACAGTAAGAAGAATTGCGTACGGCGTAGGCGTAGAAAAGACGTTCCCCGTTCATTCTCCCAACGTTGTTAAAGTTGAAAACACGAGAATCGGTAAGGTTCGCCGTGCGAAGCTTTATTATCTTCGTGAAAGAACCGGTAAGAGCGCAAAGGTTAAAGAGCTCATCGAAAACGCAAAGAAAGACTAATTGCTGTAGGGCAGGCGCTTTTGCCTGCCCTTTTGACATTTTTTGAAATAGGAGGTTCGTATGGAAAACACCAAAGACGTACAAAAAGATAAAAGCCCCTGTTTTGCAAAGAAGGCGGTAAGCACGTTTTTTGAGTGGGCAGAAACCGTAATTTTTGCATTTTGTTTCGTTGCGTTCGTGTTTACCTTTATGTTTAAGGTAGTCACGGTTTCGGGACCTTCTATGGATTACACGTTATACAATGGACAAAAGCTTATAATAAGCTCTATGTTTTACACTCCCGAAAGGGGAGATATCGTCGTAATCGATACGGATAAATTCGCAGAACCGATAATTAAGAGAATAATCGCCCTTGAAGGTGACACGGTCGAGATAGATTTTGAAAATTGGGTAACGACCGTGACGACTAAAGAGGGAGAAGTAATAATATACGAAAACGAAGAATACGTCAACCGTGAGGGAGACGGACCGATGGGCTTTGAGCAGTCAGCGAGATATCCGCTTACCGTAGGCGAAGGCGAGATATTTGCTATGGGTGACAACAGAGCGCATTCGACGGACAGCCGCTCAAGAGGCTGCTTTAAGGAAAGCGAGATAATAGGCAAAGCGGTATTCAGACTTTGGCCTATGGAAAAAATCGGCACTCTGTATCAAGAACGAAAATGAGGTATAAAGGATGGAAGAGCTTTTACCAAAGACAACTATCAACTGGTTTCCCGGCCACATGGCAAAAACCAGAAGAATCATAAAAGAAAGTCTTGGAAGCGTTGACCTTGTAATAGAGGTGCTTGACGCAAGAATTCCTTTTGCTTCCAAAAATCCCGAAATAGATAAAATAATCGGCACAAAGCCGAAATTGGTGCTTTTGTCAAAATCCACCCTTGCCGACCCCTCGGTATGCAAGGAATGGGAAAAATATTATAAAGATAAAGGCAACACCTGTATCTTCTGTGATTTTATAACAGGATATAACGTGAAAAACATCGTTCCCGCAATAAAGGAAACGGTAGCGCACGTAATAAAAAGATACAACGAAAAGGGAATGAGCGGAAGAGCCGTTACTGCTATGGTAGTGGGAATCCCCAACGTCGGAAAAAGCACGTTTATCAATACTCTTTGCGGTGGCAAGAAGGCGAAGGCTGAAAACCGTCCCGGCGTCACAAAAACGAAACAATGGCTCAAAAGCGAATACGGCGTGGATTTACTTGATATGCCGGGCGTGCTTTGGCCGAAATTCGAGGATCAGACGGTAGGACAGAGCCTTGCTTTGACGGGTGCCATCAAGGATGAGATACTTGATATAGAAGAGCTTGCGGTAATCCTCTGCTCGCGCCTTAAAAAGCTCTACCCCGAGCTTTTATGCTCACGCTTCAAGCTTACGGCCGATGAGCTTGATGCTTGCGAGAGCGGATACGACACCTTGCTTCTTTTAGGCAAGAAGCGGGGTTGTCTTGTCGGCGGCGGGCAGATAGACGAGACGAGGATATCGAATATACTTATCGAGGAATTCCGCAGTGCAAAAATAGGCAAGATAAGCTTGGAGAGACCGTGATGGAATATATTATAGAAAATTCCTTGCTTTGCGAATATAATGTAATAGCAGGTACGGATGAGGCGGGCAGAGGCCCACTTGCAGGACCCGTGTATGCTGCTGCGGTCATATTGCCCGTAGGGCTTGAGATCGAGGGCTTAAACGACTCAAAAAAGCTTTCTGCCAAGAAGCGAGAAAAGCTTTTTGACGAGATATGTGAAAAGGCACTTGCGTATGCTATAGCATCTTGTGATGTTGAAACCATTGAAAAGACGGATATACTTTCCGCATCTCAAAAAGCTATGGTGGATGCGGTAAATGCGCTATCCATAAAGCCCGATATAGTGCTTGTGGACGGAAATATTGCAAGGGGTTTTCCCGTATGTGCCAAAACCGTGATAGGCGGCGATGCGCTTTCCCCGAATATTGCGGCGGCGTCGATACTTGCAAAGGTCAGCCGTGACAGATACCTTGACGAGCTTGATAAAAAATACCCCGAATATGCTTTTGCAAAGCATAAGGGATACGGAACAAAACAGCATAGGGAAGCTCTTATCGAGTACGGGCCTTGCCCCGAGCACAGAATGAGCTTTTTGACGAAGATATTAAAATGAGAAATATCGGATACAAAAGCGAACGCTATGCTATGATTTGGCTTATGTTGCGTGGCTATAGACCCGTTTGCCGCAACTTCACCGTAAAGGGCGGCGAGATAGACCTTGTGATGAAAAAGGGCAAGTTCCTTGTTTTTGTAGAGGTTAAGGCAAGACGTAATGGCGGTCTTGTTTCTCCTATGGAGGCGGTGACGCATCAAAAGGAAAAGCACCTACGCTTTGCGGCGATGCGTTATATGCAGATCTGCAATAATAAATACCGCACGTTGCAGACTCGTTTTGACGTGCTGTGCGTATCTATCGGAAAAATAGGCTTTAAGGTCACCGAACATATTATAAATGCTTTTTAATTATGAAATATTTTGATTTACATTGTGATACACTTTACGAGATGTATGAGAGAAAAGAGAGCTATTTTGAAAATTCTCTTCATACGGACGGGAAAAGGCGCACTGTATTTTCCCCCGAAAAGCAAGTATATGCGATATGGTCAAATCCCGAAAGAAGCGATAAAGAAAATTTTTCAAGATTTTTTGATGTGCTTGAATACGCAAAAAGCTTTTTTGAATTTCCGAGTATAGTAACGGATAGAGAAAATCTAACGAAAAACGGTGCGATAATATCCGTTGAGGGCACGGGGCTTCTTGAGGGCGACGAGAGAAGAATAGAGCTTCTTTACAAAAGCGGCGTACGCCTTATAACGCTTACGTGGGAAGGCGAAAGCTGTATAGGCGGGGCATACGACACCGACGTGGGACTTACCCATTTCGGTAAGACGGTCTGCGAGATATGCGCCGAAAAGGGCATTATAGTCGACGTTTCGCATCTATCGGACAAGGCGACGGGAGAAGTTTTGGATATATCACGTACCACGTCACTTTCCGTTTTGGCATCGCACAGCTGCTTTCGCACGTTATGCGGAATACGCAGAAATTTAAGCGATGAACACGCAAGAGCGCTTGCGACCATCGGCGGTTGTATAGGTGTAAATTTGGTCGGCGAGCATTTAAATAAGGACTATTTTTCAAATGGCGCAAGAATAGATGACGCCGTGCGCCATATAGAGTATGCGATAAACCTTATGGGAAGAGAAGCCGTATGCATCGGAGCGGATTTTGACGGTACGGAAAAACTGCCACGTGGGATATGCGGCATTGAGGATATGAAAAAGCTCTATGACGTACTGCCTTCGGTTATTGCCGATGACGTATTTTACAATAACGCATATAATTTTTTCAAAAGAAGTTTAAAATAAAATCTAAAGATACGAGGACAAAGTTATGTATTATGTAAGCACAAGAGGAAGTGACGAGAGGGTACTTTCCGCAACCGCAATCAAAAAAGGCATAGCGGGCGACGGCGGACTTTTTATGCCCGAAGGCTTGCCTTCCGTCGATATGGATTTCATAAAGGAGCTTATGCCCCTTTCTTACTCCGAACGAGCAGTTAAAGTGCTTTCGCTCTTTCTTGACGATTACACGAAGGACGAGCTTTCGCATGCCGCACGCTTTGCATACGAGGGCGGCAAATTTGATACGGCGGCAGCTCCCGTTGTGAATTTGGACGAGAGCCTTTGCGTGCTTGAGCTTTGGCACGGCCCTACAGCCGCATTTAAGGATATGGCGCTTCAGATATGCCCCACGCTTCTTTCGCAGGCGCTCGTGAAAACGAACGAAAAGGGCGAAGCATTTATACTTGTTGCCACTTCGGGCGATACGGGAAAAGCGGCTCTTGAGGGATATAAGAACGTTCCCGGCACAAGAATAATGGTGTTCTATCCCGAAAACGGCGTTTCGACCGTACAGAAACTTCAAATGGCAACTCAAGAGGGCGACAACGTAAACGTATGCGCAATAAAGGGTTGCTTTGACGATGCGCAAACGGGCGTTAAAAAGATATTTGCAGACGAACAAATAAAGAAAGCGCTTTCGGAAAAAGGCAAGTTCTTCTCCAGCGCAAACTCTATAAATTGGGGCAGACTTTCTCCTCAGATAGTATACTACTTTTCCGCATATTGCGATATGGTCGCATCGGGCAGAATACAGCTTGGCGAGAAGATAAACGTATGCGTTCCCACGGGCAACTTCGGTAACATATTTGCGGGATATATAGCAAAACAAATGGGACTTCCCGTAAAGAAGCTTGTTTGTGCATCAAATAAGAATAATATTCTTACGGATTTCATAAACGAGGGCGTTTATGACAGAAACAGAGAGTTCCACCTCACGATGTCACCCTCTATGGATATCCTTATCTCATCAAACCTCGAAAGGTATCTCTATCTTTCCGTAGGAAGCGAGAAGACCGCAGGCTATATGAAGGAGCTTTCGGAAAACGGACGCTACGTTGTAGATACGGACACTCTTGCAAAGCTTAAAGAGAGCTTTGCGGGATATTATTGTGACGAGGAAAACACCGCAGATACAATTAAAAAGACCTACGAAGAAAGCGCATATCTTTCCGATACGCATACGGCAGTTGCGCTTTACTGTGCAAGAAAATATATCGAAGATACAAACGATGACACAAAAATGCTCGTAGTATCCACCGCAAGCCCCTATAAGTTTGCGGATAACGTATACTATTCACTCACGGGTAAAAAGAGTGAAAGCTCACTTGCGGCACTCGATGACCTTTATAAGCTCACAAACGTAAAGATACCGGCACCTCTTGCAAATATCGGCGAAAGAAAGGTCAGATTCACAAAGAGCATCGATAAGGATACGATGGCAAAAGAAGTTCTCAAAAGTATATGATATGTAAACGGAGCGATATGCTCCGCAATTTAGCCGTAGTTTTTCTGCTTGAATGTTGAACATACCGTATCCGTACAGTTTGTTGCAAAAGAAGGACCGATGTTTATCTTGTTTGCGGTGCAGTAACCGTCTCCGTCGTGGTGTACGCAATTTTTTACGTTGCAATAGATGCCTTTGATGTGTTCGGGTTCATCGTTTTTACTGTAGTTAAAAAGATTCATAGACGTTCTCCTTTGTTGAAGTAATGATATGTTTGGCATAAGTTAAGGGATTTATTCTAAAAAACGAGGTTATTTTATGGCAATATATACCTTGTCCGACCCGCACCTTTCGCTTGAAGCGAAAAAGCCGATGGACGTTTTCGGCGGCAGATGGACGGACTATACGGAAAAATTGAAAATAAACCTTGAAAAGCTTTCGGAAGACGATACGCTTGTAATGCCCGGAGATATTTCTTGGGCTATGAAGCTTGAAGAGCTCGGCGCCGACATGGAGTTTTTAAATTCCACCCCCGGTATGAAGATAATAGGCAAGGGCAACCACGATTATTGGTGGAGCACGATGAATAAGCTTGAAGAGTACCGTAAGGCGATGGGCTTTGACAAGATACGTTTTCTGTTCAACAATGCCTATGTGTGCGAGGATACGGTTATATGCGGCTCACGAGGTTGGTATTTAGATGCAGAGGTTGCGGGTGCGGATAACAAAAAGATAATAGCGAGGGAATGCGGAAGGCTTGAACTTTCCATAAAAGAGGGGGAGAGGCTTTCATTGGAAAACGGACTTGACGCTCCGATAGTATTCTTGCACTATCCCGCCATCTACGGCGATTACCGCTGCGATGAGATAATATCAGTCCTAAAGGCTCACGGCATCAAAAAATGCTTCTACGGTCATCTGCACGGAATAGACGGTACAAGGCTATGGGACAATTACGATGGTATATCATTCACGCTTTGCTCCGCAGATTACTTAAATTTTAAGCCAATGCTTATAAAATAATTAAAAAACAGTTTACAAAGCAAAAAAAATGTGGTATAATGCAAAATTGGTAAAATATTAAAAACAAATGCAATATAAAAACGGAGGAACCTTAAATGGCACTTATCAAATCCGAAAAAACGGAAAAGAACCTTGTGGAGCTTACGTTCTCCATAGACAAGGAGAGCTTTGAAAGAGCAATTGACAAAGTTTATAAGAAGAAGGCAGGAAAAATAAACGTTCCCGGTTACCGTCCCGGCAAGGCACCCAAGAGCCTTATCGAGAAGATGTACGGTAAGGGAGTGTTCTATGAGGAAGCTATAGATATGCTTTTGCCCGATGCATACGAAGCGGCTGTAAAAGAAGCGGCTATCGAAGTTGTAAGCCGACCCGAGTTCGATATTGAATCCATCGAGGGCGACGTTGTTTTGAAGGCAAAGGTTTACGTAAAGCCCGAGGTCGAGATAAACGATTACGTTGGAATCAAGGCGGAGAAGAAAGTTATCCCCGTTACCGACGAGCAGGTCGAGCACGAGATAATGCACGTTCGCGAGAGAAACGCAAGAGAAGTTGAGATCACCGACAGAGCCGCACAGATGGGCGATACGGTTAAGATCGACTACGAAGGCTTCGTTGACGGCGTAGCATTCGAAGGCGGCAAGGGTGAAAACCACAGCTTAAAGCTTGGAAGCGGACAGTTTATCCCGGGATTTGAGGATCAGATAGTCGGCAAGAAGATCGACGAGGCATTTGACGTAAACGTTAAGTTCCCCGAGGAATATCATGCAAAAGAACTTGCAGGCAAGGATGCTACTTTCAAGACTGTTATTCACGCTATAACCTTCTCCGAGCTTCCCGCAGAGGATGACGAATTTGCAAAGGACGTATCCGAATTTGATACTCTTGCTGAATATAAAGCAGACCTTAAGGCAAAAATGGAGAAGAGAAACGAAGACAGAGCTATGAACGAAGTTGAAGGCCGGCTCGCAGACGCTCTCGTTGAAAAGCTTGAGGGCGAGATACCCGATGCTATGATCGACAACGAAGTTGAAAATATGCTCTACGAATACGACCAAAATATGAGAGCACAGGGTCTTGACTTTGAGACCTACCTCAAGTATACGGGTCAGAAGATCGAAGACGTAAAGGCACAGTTCAAGCCTAATGCAGAGCGACAGGTAAAGCTCCGCCTTGCATTCGAGAAGATTGCCGAAAAGGAAAACCTTGAAGTAAGCGACGAGAAGCTTGAAGAAGAGTATAAGAAGCTCTCCGAGATGTATAACATTGACGTTGAGAAGATAAAGGCAAGCTTTGCACCCGACCTTATGAAGAAGGACCTTCTCTTAAAGGTTGCCGCTGATTTCGTAAAGGAAAAGGCAACCATTACCGCAGCAAAGGCAAAGAAGCCCGCAGCAAAGAAGACGGCAGAAAAGGCGGCTGAAGGTGAACAAAAGCCCGCGGCAAAGAAAACCACAGCAAAGAAGACGACTGCTGAGGGTGAAGAAAAGCCTGCGGAAAAGAAGACCTGTGCGAAGAAGACGACTGCAGAAGGCGAAGAAAAACCTGCGGCAAAGAAAACTGCTGCAAAGAGCACGACTGCTAAAACAACCACAGCAAAGAAGACAACTGCAAAGAAGACTGAGAAAGCAGAATAAAAATTAGGGAGCAAGTCTCCCCGAAAAAGCGGGAGCACCCTCGTGGGCGCTCCCGCTTTGAATTACGAAAATAAGCGCAATATGCCGAAAGGAGAATTATTATGGCACTCGTACCAATGGTAGTAGAGCAGACAAGCAGAGGAGAACGCTCGTACGACATTTACTCAAGACTTTTAAACGACAGAATAATCTTTTTGTCAGATGAGGTAAACGATGCTACTGCAAGCCTCGTCGTAGCACAGCTTCTTTATCTTGAAGCGCAAGATCCCGATAAGGATATATCCTTCTATATAAACAGCCCCGGTGGCAGTATATCTGCCGGAATGGCGATCTACGACACTATGAACTACATCAAATGTGACGTATCCACTATATGCGTAGGCATGGCGGCTTCAATGGGTGCGTTTTTACTTGCCGCGGGTGCAAAGGGCAAAAGATACGCTCTGCCCAACAGCGAGATAATGATACATCAGCCTCTCGGCGGTTATCAAGGACAGGCAAGTGACATTCAGATACACGCAGAGCATATCTTGCGCACTAAGGAAAAGATGAATAAGATACTTGCCGAAAAAACGGGCAAGAGCTATAAAGAAATCGTAAAGGACACCGAAAGAGATAACTTTATGAGCGCAAAAGAAGCTCTTGACTACGGAATTATAGACAAGGTTATGGAGAAAAGAGCATAATGTCGGATACAAAAATTTCTTGTAACGTATGCGGCAGAAGCGAGAGGGAAACCAAATCTCTCATAATGATAGCGCAGGATTTCTATATATGTAACGACTGCGTTGACCTTTGTCATCAAATGATGCACCAAGGCGCCCCAAAGTCCGCAAAGATAAAGGAAAAAAGCGCCGAGCTTGAGCTTACGAAGCCCGTAGAGATAAAGGAATTCTTGGATAAGTACGTAATCGGTCAGGACGATGCGAAAAAGTCGCTTGCGGTCGCCGTATATAACCACTACAAGAGGATAAACAGTAAGGATAAGAGCGACGTGGAAATACAAAAGAGCAACATTCTTTTGGTAGGGCCCACGGGCGTCGGAAAGACCTTACTTGCGCAGTCGCTTGCGAGGGTTCTTAACGTACCGTTTGCAATTGCCGACGCAACCACTTTGACGGAAGCGGGATATGTAGGCGAGGACGTAGAGAATATACTCTTGAAGCTCATACAAGCGGCAAATTATGACGTAGAGCTTGCGCAAAAGGGTATTATCTACGTAGACGAGATAGATAAGATATCAAGAAGAAGCGAAAACCGTTCGATAACGCGTGACGTGTCCGGAGAGGGTGTACAGCAGGCGCTTTTAAAAATAGTCGAGGGCACGGTGTCGAACGTACCTCCGCAGGGCGGCAGAAAGCACCCGAATCAAGAGTTTATCCAAATAGATACCTCTAATATACTCTTCATTCTCGGCGGAGCATTTGACGGAATCACCGATATCATAGAGCGCCGAAACGGCAATCAGGTAATGGGATTCGGCGCAAGCGTGCAGACAAAGGCGGAAAAGAGCAAGGAGAATATATTAAAAAGCGTCACTTCCGCAGATATCGTCAAGTACGGACTTATACCCGAGCTTGTCGGCAGAATGCCCGTAACGGTGGCGCTCGATGAGCTCGATAAGGATGCGCTTATAAGGATACTTACAGAGCCGAAGAACGCAATCGTTAAGCAATACAGTGAGCTTTTGAGGATGGATGGCGCAGAGCTTGAATTCAAAAAAGAAGCTCTTGAGGCGATAGCGGATAAGGCTATAGAGCGTAAGACCGGCGCAAGAGGACTGCGTTCCATCATAGAAGAAGTGATGCTTCCTTTAATGTATGAGCTTCCGTCTATGGAAAACGTCGAAAAAGTTATTATTACAAAGGAATGTGTGACGGATAAAAAGTCGCCGAAGTTTGTAAAAAAGAAAAAATAATTTTTAAAAAAGTTTTATTCGCACAAGGCAAGAGAATTGCTTTGTGCGAATTCTTTTGTTAAAAACCGTCAAAAAGCGATATTTTCTTCGTCAAAATCAACATTTTGGTATAAAAAAGCAAGACGGTTTTGTAATAGTTGCCGAAAAGCAAAAAAAATGAAAAATTTTCAAAAAAGGTATTGACAAAGGGAGAAAAAAGAGATATACTAACAAAGCTCCCTGTGAGGGGGGAGCGGTTTGGACATTGAAAATTGAACAACATGAAGAGAAGATTAGTTTGTA
>JAZMZG010000035.1:0-8102 GCA_045585835.1 Eubacteriales bacterium | reverse complement strand
TTGCTTCATTTACTCCGTATAAACAAGCTATGTCAACATCAAAAGAATGATACATTTTTCACTCCTTAAAAAATAAACCCGAATAGTCGTAGCAGGAACTATTCGGGTAAATCTCTAAATAAGGTTGTACCTGGTGTATCGTCTGCTACACCGATACAACCATACACTTGTATTTTAACCCAATGTTCAGGTGGAAATCAAGCCTTAAACCTCAAACGGGGGTTCTTCACCGCCAAGAATCGGGGGAAACATGATGTTGTCTATGCTTTCCTGTGCGCCCTGGGTAGGCTCTGCTGCCTTTGCAACCGTCTGTACGGGTTCTTTTACCTTTGCAACCTCGGAAGGCTCGTCAGGCACATTTACGGGCGTTGTATCAAGCTGAATGTCTGATACTTCCCTTACTTCTTCCTGCTCATAAAGCGCAGACATTTCTTCGGGGAACGCCTCTCTTAATGCCTGTGCCATAGCAACCTTGCGAATCATCGTAGCGGGTTTTGTTAGCCAATTAGACTTGCCCGTGGAATACTCCTTCATGCTTACCGATGAATAGAATGGTACTTCGTAACCCTTGATGATTACCTTCGCCCAACCGCCTACAAGATTCTCGTCAGGAAGAACAAAAGTACCTTCTCTTTCCTCAATCTCGTTGTTCGCGTTTACTACGATAACGCCTGCGGACAAACCGCCGAACTTCTCCGAACGCATTGCTCGCTTCAAGAGAACGTCCTTACCTACTACAACAGTAGCGGGTGAAGTACCGTACTTAATCAGGTATGCTTCCCTGATAAACGGGTTAAGGTGCTGAAACTTGCAAAGAGACAAGAACATAACAACTTCCTGATCCGTTACTGTGCCGTTACCCGCTACGAGATAGTCCCTAATCATTTTGGGGGAGATTTTAACTTCCTCACCGTTTGCATTGTAAGTAATCTTGTCGCTTGCCTGTGCCTGTGTCTTTGTCAATGAATTTTTGATAGCCATTTGTGATATTCTCCTTTGTTAAATTCTCTGTAATGTGATTCCGTTTGCCTTGCAAAAATCGGAAAGCGCCTGTGCCTGTGTCTTTGTGATCTTGCACTTGAAAGACATTTCAACGGCAATTTCGGATTCTGCGCTTGCCTGGGTTTCCTGACCTTTTTGTGCCTGTATCTCTGCAATGCGTTCGCCGTCTGCCAATGCCTTATTCAAATCAAGGCAAGTCTTGTAGGCTTCTTCCGCTTCAAATGCGTATCTCGGCATTTTGCGGATAACATCAAGGTCTTTTACCGCCTTTTCGAAAATGTCTGTGATTTCTTTTGAGATGGCCTTTTCAGATGTGCCTTTGTTCAGCCACTTATCGTTATGTATCTTCTCCAATGTGATGAAGTCAATAGGATAGAGGCTTGCTATCTCGTTAAATAACGTTCTTATCTTCGCCATTTTCTCAGCAACACGCTTTTGCTCGAAACCGTCAATCTTCTCGCCAATGCCGGACGAAGCGGTGTCAATCATGTCGCAAAGCTCTTTCGCCTGTGCCTTGAACTCGTTGAACGGCTGCATATATTCCTTCTCACGGGATATACGTTCATCGTTGATAGCCTTTTTCAGCTTGTTCAACTTTGCTCTGTCCTCTTTCGCTTCGGCAATCGTATCTTCCGTGTAAACACGGCTCTGATAGTCTGCTAAAGCGGTTGTGAGGTTTTCTTTCAGTTCTTCGTAGTTCCAAACAACAGGTTTGGTTTTTGGTGCTTGAATCTTTAATTCAAAATTCATTCAATATCTCCCTTCTTATAGTGTAAGTAATAATGACGGCGGCGTATTCTTCTTCAACAAGTCTGCAAAGTCCGCCGCTGCTTGCATGACTGCCGTTACATCTTCTTCAACCTCAGAACGCTCAATGTGATAGTCCTTAATCCACACCTTAATCGGCTCGCCAGGAAACTCGTATTTTAGATGCGCCCGAAGATCAACGTAATCAAAACCTGTAACGCCAAGATAAAAAAGCACCTGACAATAATAGTTATCTGGTATTTGGTCTTTCCATTTTGCGCTCTGCTGGCCGTTTGTTATCGTAGCCGTTTTGATTTCGAGTATTCCCCTCCTGCCGTTCTCGTCTGTACTACTGCCGTCAAGTGAAGCCGCTGCAAACGGAAATTCCGTGTTATGCCATGAGTTGTTTGGGACATACTCAACCTTTAATTCGGGGTGATCGAGTTGGAATAACGCCCTAATGTGTTCTTCGGCTTGTGTGCCGTACTGTACGAGGGGGTTATCGGATAAATCGTCAGGTTCGACAAGTCCCTTCTTCTCACGGTAGAGTTGCACGTTGGTTTTCCACGGGTTGTAACCGAGTATGCAAGCAACGTCTGAGCCTCCGATGTACTTCTTCCTGTTCTTCAACCACGATTCGTGATTCTTACATTTGTGCATTTCTACGCTCATACCGCCATTTCCTCTCTTTCCGATACTGAATAACGCTTAACGTAGGAGTAAGTGCCGTCTGCGTTCTCAACCTTAATGTATTCACGGATAACGACGCACCCTTCTTCGGCCATTTCCCATATACGGCTCGCAAGGCGATATATGCCTAACTTGTATGCGTCCCTTTGGGTTATCCATGTGTTTGTCTTACAGTAATCAAGGATAATCTGTTTCTGCGTGATCTTATTCATTTCACCACCTCGATAGCTCTTATGAGAACGTAATCGTCCGGCAACGTGTCGGCTATTCTATGGATTCTTAGAAATGCGGGGAATTTCTTATCGCCAATCTTGATACGCAATCCGTTTTCCTTAATGAATCTGTGAACAACCCTGTCGGCACTAACGAGGTCTATGCCGTAATCTAATACAACGGGGCGAAAATCTCCCCTGTGTTGCGGTTCAGCAACAACATAATAAAAATTGTCTTTACTCATTTTGTCCTACCTTTATTCTTTGGGAATAAAATAATCAACGGGTTTGTTTAATGCTTTGCAGATAGCGATATAGTCTTTAACCGCAATGTCTTTGTTCTTGTTAAGAATAACCCAAAGCGTGTTGTAAAGAATACCGCTCGCTTGCGCTAATTGTGTCAACGATACGTTGTTTTGGGATATGTAATCGTTGATGTTTTTTATTACGCTTTCTCCCATGTAAACCTCCTTTCTTGATACTATTATACTGTTAAATTGAAAATTATCAATAGTAAATGCAAGAAAAAAGGGAAATATATTTCAACTTCCCTTTTTCCAAGACGCAGGGTGTTATCTATGAGGAATCTTCAACTCATTTAGCCTTTTAATAGTGGCTATATAAACACCCGGCTCGATGATCTTTAGCACTTCTATCGCTTCACTTACTATCTGCCATACATCATTGGCTTTTTTGCCTGAGATAGCGCAAGAAAACTCTGAGCCGTTATATCTATCTATTGTTACTTCTCTAACCGTCTCGTATTTAATCTCACGCTTTTTATATAAATGGTCGTAAAGAATATAGAATGTGGCGAGCTTTTCTGCGTCCTGATAAGTAGTAGGAGCTTTTTCAAGTTCGCCTATTGCTTTTAGCAATTCGGCTTCTGAAAACATTTCTCCTTACTCCTTCTCCATTCTCTTAATGATGTTCTGAATCGCTCTGCGTTCTTCCTCAGAGCTTGCTTCATTCATCATTTCACGAAGCATTTCGATCTTTTCTTCCTTCTCACCGTCAGCATAAGAATAGCCACGTCTGGAATAGCGGCCTCTACCGCCACGAGCATTAGAATAACCGCCCTCGTTGGAATATCCACCCTCGTTAGAGTAGCCACCCTCACGAGAATATCTACCCATGCTATCACGTTTTGCGTTTCTGCCCCTGCCTCTTGCGTAGGAATAATCGCTCATGTCTCTGTCACCGTCAGCGTAAGAATAGCCGTCCTCGGCATATTCCTCATACATGATGATCTT
Organism: Eubacteriales bacterium; assembly: GCA_045585835.1. Lineage (GTDB taxonomy): Bacteria > Bacillota > Clostridia > Oscillospirales > CAG-272 > CALCTE01. The sequence continues at coordinate 4,198 of JAZMZG010000035.1, read as the reverse complement.
ACAAGCATGAACAATCGAACTAAGAATCTTGTCAATCGTATCAAGACTACCTGCTGACAGTTCTCCTTTTCTTACGATCTCGTCAAGTTCCTTTTTGAGCATGTCTTTAGCATCGTAATAAGTATGCATAACTCTTTCCTCCTTCCTTATGCGATTCTTTCAACAGATATTGAAGCATTACGTCTAATCGTTACTGACGGTGTAGGTGTAACCGTAGGATCGTCCTCCGTACCGTCAACGTATCTTCCCGAAACGGTCATGCAACAACCGCAAGGAATTGTGATTATCGCCACGGTGTTGATGTGGGTATAATCCTCTACCGCCGCCGGAGTAACGATAGCAACACTTTCGGGGATAGTTACCCCGTCAAGCGTGATACCGAGGGCGATAGGTGTAACCGCACCGCCCGTAGGTATCTGTACATTTGCTTGAAGCGTAACCTTGTATCTTGCAAATCTGTTGGAGGTATTACCTTTGAGAATAAGAATCCCAGGTGCGGCAGGAATAACATTTCCTGCGTTACAAGGAATAGAAACATTGTTAAACGGAATAGTACCATTCAACGCAACTGTGTTATCAGCCGTTGTTATATATTCTGCCATAGGTAAATTCCCCCTTAGTTGAAGAAGTTGCCGTTGCAACCGCAACCGGAATTCTGATTGCACTGAAAAATCGGGGTGCGTCCGAAAACCGGAGTAGTGGGCACGGGGCAGGAATTTAAGCGATTATACAAAGCATCGACTTCATTACTGAATCCCTGCTGAATGAAAGCGTTCTGCGCCGTCTGTGATTCACGAAGCGTAGCCATGTTAAGCTGCTGACGAAGCTGCGCAATCTCGTCGTTCTTTGCGTCAATCTTGTCGTTGCAAAGCTGATCCAAAATACGTTGAACGCCCGCGGTCTGTGAAGCGATAACATCACGAATACCGTCTGAAATAGCGGCTCTGTCAGCGCAATTTTCAGTAGCGATTGTGTATTTGAGGTCTGCCGTAGCTGCCCTATTCTCACAACAACAATTTGCTAACTGTGCCTGTGTTGCGTTAAAGCCGGAACTGATAGCGTTCTGTAAACCAAATGCCTGATTCATGTTAGCCATCTGTCTGTTAGCCGCCGCGATCTCTGCTGAATAGAAACCCTGATTTACGGTATCTCTCATATCACCGCAACAGTTACAAAGCTGAGTTGAAAGATTGCCAATGCTATCTCTTATGCCAGTAATGTTGTTGTTAAGCATCTGATCTCTGAAACCGTCGTTGATTGCGTCGTTCTGATTCATAAACGGATAGAAAAGACCGCCTACACCGCCGTTACTTCCTCCACCTGACGTGCCGTTGTTACCGTTGTTTCCCCAACCGCCGTTTCCAAGCAGAATAAGGAACAATAACACAATCCACCATGATCCATTGTCGCCCCAACCTCCGTTAGAGCCGTTTCCATTTGAGTTACCTACTACCGCCGCTAAATCCGCTGCGCTCATCTCACCTGTCGTAAGACTCAATTTAATCATCTCCTTTACTTAAAATTTTTTATTTCCACCGTTGCAACTAATGAAAAACGAATTAAAAATCTAACCCCAACTTTTTAATTGAGTTAGGCGTAATTAAAATCGAGTTAAAATTTGAAATATAAGTTTCAAATTTGCGCTTTTATTTCAAAAACTCGGATAATATTTCAAAAAATTACATAAAAGGCTTCAACTGTTCGTAAAGCTGATTCGCCTTTTGAGCGCATTGGTTTACCTGCGCCTGACTTATCTTTCCCGAATTAAGCATATTCTGAACAATCTGTTGCGGATTGCCGTTAAAGTTCTTTTTGAATTGAATGAACTGTTGAATCATCGGGTTTGCAGGTGCGGTATTACCCAACTGTTGATATAAAGGGTTCATTACTTCTCACCTTCTCTTTCGTTATGCGGTTTTCTGAAACCGCTGATTGAACGCTTTACGCTCTCCCGAAACTCGTCAAATTCCTTCCTTGAAACATAATCATTGGTTGTTACTTCTTTCGTAACATTAGAACTCTGCTTTTCCGATGTTCTTTCGGTAATATCAAATATGCGTAGGGGTAAAGGCATACCACTCTGGTCTACGCTTTTCATATACATAATGGGTTCTTCCCTATCCATAAGAATTACTGTTTGTCCTGCGCCCACGGGGAACGATTTAGCGGCGTTCTCGCCTAATACCCATGTAATCGAATTGCCCGAGTTTTGAGGGGCATTAGAGGGCATTTGTGGGGGTTGTGGGGGCATTTGTTGATTGCCGTAATAGTTTGGGTAATACTGAGGGAAATAACTGTTATAAGCCATGATTTAAACCTCTTTCTTGTAATAAAAAAGTACGATTTCGTTTGAACTATCCCATGCGTCATAGATAGTGCCGTTTATTATCGTGCATACATGGTTTTGACACGCTACGACATATCTACCCTTCGGGTGATCTTCTGCGAATTGAGCAACCGTTACACAATCGGGGCAAATAGAACTAATCGGGTATTCCTGGAAGCCGTATTTTTTCAAATACATACCCCAAACATAGTTTGAACTTGGCATATCTCGCAAGGCTAACCCTTCGGTGCAAAGACCGATATAAGCATCTGACCAATCGGTGCCGATAGCCTTACTTATTGCCCTAACTGTGCAATCACCTACGCGAATATGATTCGGATTCGGGTTATAAAATTCAAAAGGCATAGAATGTACCCCCTATGCCTAAATTTTCGCAAAATAAAAGCACCCGTAGAATGTCCTACGAGTGCGTGTTTACTACCATAAGTGCGACAATTTTATGACACTAAATATGACGGAATAATACTTCTTCGGTTTTAGAAACTATCCTCATTACTTGTCTTTCAGATATGATTATATTTTCGTGCTTATAAAGATATTCGACGGTCTGAGAATATGTCAAACCGTCGATAAGCCGTAATTTCAAAATCAATCTATCACGGGACGAATGTATATATTCGTCGATAGCGTTGGCAATATCGCTATTCTTAATATCAGATAAATCTACCTTTTGCGTCCCTTCGTCTGACTTTGGTTCCTTTGCTCTTGCCATTACTATGAACCCTTTTCCGTGTCCTGCGTACTGTAACTTTCTGCCCCATAGTTTACATCGCCCCCGCCAAGTATGTTTATGCCTTCGCCGTCTTGTTCAGCTTCGATAGAATAATCGTCAACATAATCGTACTGATTCCAGGCTATAAGCCACATAGCGTTTGTTACGACTAAGAGGACAATTAAAACGATAATCGTAATGTTTCTCCACCTATCGTTCTTTTCGTCCTTGCTCTGCATACGTTCAAATGCAAGCCTGCTCATTATGATATTGTCGTTATTATTTTCCATAGTGTTACCTCCTTCGATTATAGAATATTAGTATTTAATATGCAAATTTCCGTGTTCGTTTATCCAATCTATAACTTCTTTGTACCCAAGACCACCTTGCTCTTTCGGACGCATAATGTAATCGTATTGCTTCGGGTGAGTTTCTTTCATGAGCACAAATCGGCTTTGTTTCTCTAAATGACACCCGAATCCGCAGAACATACAACCCGTACGAGAACAACCCGTAGTTTTCAGTTTTCGGTTATCGTCAGCTAAACCGTAATCGCAAAAGTCCATTTGTCCGTCAAGTTGATCTCCGCAATAGTCCGGCACTATGTCGCCGTAAACAGAACATATTTCGATATTATTTTCCTTGATATATTGTAATACATCTTGTTCGAGCCAAAAGCTCATAGGCGTACTTACTGGCGATTTCATTTCAAACCCGTTGCAGCCGTTTTGTAACCACTTTTCAGTTCTTAATCGGCTCTCAACTGCCATTGTCGCAAGCATAGGTTTTCTTCCCGTTTCTTTTTGATATTTTTTGTTTGGTGCTTTCTTCATCACGTTGCAGCACTTGTTGGATATTTCAAAAGGGGCGTCAAGGAAAAACCTATATTTACTTTTATCGTATCGCTTTGAAAACTCGTCGGTTATTTCTCCTTTCTCTTTGTGGATAACCCTACCGTAAAGCATTTGATAGCGCAAAGGTTCGTTAGGGATAACTCCCGTTTTCAACGCTTTGTATGCTTTGCTCTCTCCTACACGGCGTTCCACCCCTAATAGGTCTGCCATGCGGCAAGCATACTTTATCTGTCTGTCTGTCTGTCTGTCTGTCTGTCTGTCTGTCTGTCTGTCTGTCTGTCTGTC
>JAZMZG010000034.1:0-2605 GCA_045585835.1 Eubacteriales bacterium | reverse complement strand
AACCGTCAGGTGTTTGACGAGAATTTCCTTATGGCAATCGCTACCATCGGGGCTATGATAATCGGTGTTATTGACAGCGGCGATTATGTTGAAGCTATCGCCGTTATGCTGTTCTATCAGATAGGCGAATTATTCCAAAGCTACGCTGTGGGCAAAAGTCGCCGCAACATCAACGAGCTTATGGATATTCGACCTGACTATGCCAACGTCGAACGTGACGGCAAGCTGATACAGGTAGATCCCGACGAGGTTGAAATCGGGACGGTAATCGTTGTTCAGCCCGGTGAAAAAATGCCGATCGACGGCGTTGTTGTTGAAGGAGCGTCGTCTCTCGATACAAGCGCCTTGACAGGCGAAAGTCTGCCCCGTGACGTGAAGATGAACGATGAGGTTGTCAGCGGCTGTATCAATATGACGGGCGTTTTGAAGGTCCGCACAACAAAGGAATTCGGCGAATCCACTGCGTCTAAAATTCTTGATCTGGTAGAAAACGCAAGCTCCCGTAAGTCAAAATCTGAGGATTTTATCTCCCGATTTGCTAAGATATATACGCCTGTTGTTTGTATCTGTGCAGTAGCTCTTGCGATTTTTCCGCCCCTTGTCAGTATGCTGCTTCTGAATAGCCCAGCCAATTGGAGCGTTTGGCTTTATAGGGCCCTTACTTTCCTTGTAGCGAGCTGTCCCTGTGCGCTTGTTATCAGCGTTCCACTCAGCTTCTTTGCCGGTATCGGCGGGGCAAGCAAGGAAGGCATACTTGTCAAAGGCTCAAATTATCTGGAGGCGCTGTCACAGACAGGTTATGTGGTGTTTGATAAGACGGGCACGCTGACTCAGGGCGTTTTCGAGGTTACTGCCATTCATCACAACGAACTGCCCGAAGAAAAGCTGATAGAATACGCCGCCCTTGCTGAAATTGCCTCATCTCACCCTATTGCCCACAGCTTACAGCGAGCACACGGTTTTGAATTTGACAGGAGCAGAGTCAGCGAAATCGAAGAAATCAGCGGAAACGGCGTTATCGCAAAGGTTGACGGGCGTTTAGTTGCCGCAGGAAACGACAAGCTTATGAAACAAATCGGAGTTTCTTATTCCGACTGTCATCGCGTCGGAACGATTATTCATATTGCCATCGACAACGAATACGCAGGACACATAGTTATCTCCGACGTGATCAAGCCTTCTTCTGCAAAGGCTATGGCAGAGCTTAAAAGGGCAGGAGTTCAAAAAACCGTTATGCTGACAGGCGACGCAAAAGCAGTTGCCGAGCAGGTTGCCCGTTCGCTTGAGATTGATACTGTTTACAGCGAGTTATTGCCGGGCGATAAGGTCGATAAGGTAGAGCAGCTGCTTTCTTCCAAGCCAAAAAAGGTAAAGCTTGCGTTCGTCGGCGACGGTATAAACGACGCTCCCGTGCTGTCTCGTGCGGATATTGGCGTCGCTATGGGCGCTATGGGCTCGGACGCAGCCATTGAAGCTGCCGATATTGTTTTAATGGACGATGATCCGCTAAAAATCTCAAAAGCAATCAAGATTTCCCGTAAATGTCTTAGAATCGTGCATCAGAACATCGTTTTTGCAATTGCTGTTAAAGTTCTCTCCCTTGTTCTCGTCGCCTTGGGCGTAGCTAATATGTGGATTGCAATTTTTGCCGACGTCGGCGTAATGATTCTTGCCGTGCTCAATGCGATTCGTGCTTTGTTTGTAAAAAAACTCTGATATAAACAGCAAAGGCTCCGCTTTGATTCCCAAGCGGAGCTTTTGTTGGAATCCTGTGCGAGCGTGGTTTTTTTCTGAGCTTTGCACGTTCAAATCAACGAATGAGGGTTTGCCTGCAAAAAAAGAAAAGGAACGCAAGCGTCGTATCAATACTTGCGTTCCGATATGTAAGTTGTGGTCAAAATAGATTTTTTGAAATGAACCTGTAATTACAATCAGTATTTGCACATGAATAAATTGTATTATCGGACTTTTTCTCAATGTATATCTTGTCGCCGCATAATGGACATAATCTGTAGGAACAAATTATGAAATCAGCTTTATTGTTAATGTTTTCGCTGGGGGTTGCAGTATCAATGGTTTGCGTAACTATATGATTCGTAGTTCCGTTGCGTATAGTTTCTATATGTTGTTTTTTAACCTCATCCGTTACTTGTGAATAAGGGAATAGCTTTTCATAATACGCATTTATGTTCTGTTGTGCATCCATGTGATTGCTGTTTTGAATAATTGCCAACACAGTGCGGCTCAAATCATTTCTTTTGATTACAAACGTGTTTTGAGCAGTTACTGTTATTTTTTTCAAAGTGCAACGCTCGCTGAATACCACTATTGAATATATTGGGATTTCATAGTTGATGTGCAAAATTTCTTTGATTGCCTTGATATGAGCGTTGTTTTGAAAAACAGGATTGTAAAAGTGTTCTTTCTGACCGTTACCGAATGTTTGAGTCCATTTCTGCTGATTGTCATTTCCGAAAATCCAACCGCTGTAATTCTTAGACTCAAAAACGTATATGCCAGTTTCGTGAATCATAATTAAGTCAATCTCGGTTGTTTTACCATTGGATTTTGGCAAATAAGTGTTAAACAGAAACAATTTGTTCCC
>JAZMZG010000033.1:0-2777 GCA_045585835.1 Eubacteriales bacterium | reverse complement strand
AGAAAATGGCTCAGTGTGTGCGTCTTATAAACGACGTTCAAAAATACGGCTATAACGACGCGGCAAACGGTTACTCAAATATGGTTGACCTTGGCGGAATAATTAACTCTACCTATTCGGTAATAGGCGACGACGGTTCTGCGCTTGAGGCTCTTGAAAGCTGTGTTGCTTATTCTGTTAAAGGAAGCGACAGAAAGTCAAGCTCAGGTCTTTCGACTTATTTCCCTGTCTGCGTTCAAGGCTCAAACGAGCTTTCCGTCTTTAAGGGAATTGCCATAAGTCCTTACTACGCTTCGTTCTGCGACCTTGTCGCTTATAGCGGAAGCTCTCACGGAAGCACGGACGATTTCGACGGAAGCGAATGGTTCGGCGACAACTCTTTCTTCTGGAACGACGACTACTCCTACGACTATACTGAGGATTCCTCAAGCTACGGCGACGACTTTTCGGGCTGGATTGATTATTGGGGAAGCGAAACCGAAGAGGACGACGACTTTAACTTTGATATAGGCTCGTCAACTCTTACATACAGTCAGGAGCCTCACCTTACAAACGACGGCTATTACACCTTTACTCTGACTAACCAGAGTATGTATTATCTTGACAGAGTTTACTGCAACATCCTGATGTCTATCACAGACGAGGGCAGAGAATACATGCTCGATATGGGAACGGACGACTATCTTAATATTGATTGGGCGCAAGGAACAGTCACCGACGCCTTTGACGGAACCTGGTTCGCTCTGCCCGACAGTCAGCCTATCGCTTGCTTCCTTATTGAACCGGGCGAAAGCTGCAACATCTATTCTGCTCCCGTTTTTGTCAACGATAAGCTCAAGAACCTCAAAATCGCTCAGTACTACGACGGAGAATATTACGAATGTGAGATAATCGGCGTTACCTCCGACGTTCAGGACGACGGTTCAAGTGCAAGAGAGGTTTCAAGCCTTGAAATCGGCGATATAATTACTCCGTGCTACTACGCTTACGACGCTCTCACGGGCGAATACGACGGATATTACTACGGCGACGATTACACCTACACGGGCGATAACGGAATTTACTACGAAAGCCTTTACGACGCTGACTACTACTACGGCTACGAAATCTACGATATTTTTGAGAACGTAATTTACACCGACTTCATTCTCTTTGGAGTTGAGGGCGAGGATATTTACTTCTATGAAGAAACGTGGGGCTGGTCGGGCGACTACGAATACGACTATGGCGACGATTCGTGGAGCGACGATTGGGACGACGATTATTGGGACAGCGATTACTGGAATGACTGGCTGAGCGAATACGACGACCTTTTCGGAAACGACGACTACGACTACGGTTACGACTACGGTAGTGACAGCAACGACAGCGGCTGGGATAACTTCTTCTGGTAAATCTGAATTTACGGCACTCTCGGTTTTTTCTCCGAGGGTGCTGTTTTTGTGTAAAAGCTCTTTTTCTGTCAATAATAACAAAAAAGAGAAAGGATTTTGCTATGGCTACCGTTATCGTAACTGAAGACAATTTTGACAAGGAGGTAATTAATTCCGACGTTCCCGTGCTGGTTGATTTCTGGCTTGCAAGAAGCAAGCAGTGCACTGATGTAAACCGTGCGCTCGAAAGCATAAGCAGCCGCTTGGGACAAAGAGTTAAAATCGCCCTCGTAAACGTGAACGACGATCCTGACCTTGCTTATCGGTACAAGATAAACAGCGTGCCGACAATGCTTATGTTCAGGTGCGGAAAGGTCACAGACTCAATCAGAGGCGCTCTTTCTGAAAAGCAGATTGAAAGACTGCTCAACTGAAATAAAGCGACAGGCACAAAACGCCCGTCGCTTTTTGCCTGTAAAAAAGCAAAAACAGCTTTTTTATTCGCCGTCGGTACTTGATTTTTTTGAAATATGTGATAAAATAAAAGTATAGTTGATATTATTTTCTTTCAGAAAGGAAAACTGTTATGAAAATTCTTTATGTTTCCAGTGAAGCTCAGCCGTTTGCGGCGTCAGGCGGACTTGCCGACGTAGCAGGCTCCCTCCCCAAGGCTCTCGTCGAAGCGGGCCACGAATGTATTGTCGTAATGCCCTACTATGTTAATACAATCAAGCAGGAGCATAAAGACACTATCTCCTATGTTGACCATTTCTACGTATCCGTTGGTTGGCGTGCTCAATACTGCGGTATTTTCACAACCAATCTTAACGGCGTTACATATTACTTTATTGATAACGAATATTACTTTAAGCGTGATTTCGGAATTTACGGCTACTACGACGACGCTGAGCGCTTTGCATTCTTCTCAAGAGCTATCCTTGAGCTTACTCAGCGCTTTGACCTTCGCCCCGACATCATAAACGCAAACGACTGGCAGACTGCGCTCGTTCCCGTTTACTTTAACCTCTTTTACAGAAATCAGCATAATATGTCTCAGATTCATACTGTGTTCACTATCCACAATATTCAGTATCAGGGACGCTACGGTCTTGAGCTTCTTGAAGAAATCCTCGGTATTCCTAAGCATTGTGCTTCTATTCTCGAATACGACGGCGACGTAAACTTTATGAAGGGTGCTCTTGAAACTGCAGAAAAAATCACTACCGTTTCGCCGACCTACGCTCAGGAAATCTTCGACCCCTGGTTCTCTCACGGACTCGACCGTGAGCTTAGAGGAAAGGAATATAAGACCTGCGGCTTCCTCAACGGAATCGACACGGTTATGTATAACCCCTCTAAAAATTCCGGAATCCCCGCTACCTTCAGCGCTTCCAACAAGTCGGG
>JAZMZG010000032.1:0-50285 GCA_045585835.1 Eubacteriales bacterium | reverse complement strand
GCCAACGATTCTGTCTGCCAGAGGCTCAAGAACAGTTCCGTTGTTTTCATCAATGATCTTTTCAACCCACGCACCCTTAGTTGTATCGCACTTCTCCTCGTGGATAATAACCTCCTGAGAAACGTCAACAAGACGTCTTGTAAGGTATCCCGAGTCAGCTGTACGAAGAGCCGTATCGGAAAGTGACTTACGTGATCCCTTAGCGCCCATAAAGTACTCAAGTATATTCAAGCCTTCACGGAAGTTTGACTTAATGGGAAGCTCGATAGTCTTACCGTTTGTCGCAAACATAAGTCCACGCATACCTGCGAGCTGACGCATCTGTGCGATAGATCCACGGGCACCGGAATCAGACATGATCTTAATAGGATTGAAGTTATCAAAGCCCTTCTGGAGAGCATCGGTAACCTCGTTTGTGGTCTTTTCCCAAACCTTAATAACGTTGTTGTAACGCTCTTCATCGGTAAGAAGACCTTCATCGTAAGTGTTATTGATAGCGTCAACCTTCTTCTGTGCTGCGGCAATGAATCCCTTCTTTTCAGCAGGAATCGTCATATCGTATACAGAGATAGAGAAGGATGCCTTTGTGGAATACTTGTAGCCCATTTCCTTGATGTTATCAAGCATTTCAGCACAGACTGCAGAACCGTGCTTCTTAATACAACGATCGATAAGCTGTCCAAGCTCTTTCTTCTTAACTACCTTCTGGATCTCAAGCTCGAAGAGATCGTCCTCTGTTTCACGCTTAATAAATCCGAGATCCTGAGGAATGGGAGCGTTGAATATCATACGTCCAAGCGTTGCATTTATGAGCTTGGTTTTCTTTTCGCCGTTTATCTCCTTGGTAACACGAACCTTGATAGGTGCGTGAAGTCCAAGTGCACCGTTGGTATAAGCCATCATTGCTTCGTTGAAATCGCGGAATGCTCTTCCCTCACCGGGTTCTCCGCTCTTATCCATTGTAAGATAGTAAGAACCGAGGATCATATCCTGAGAAGGTACGGTTACTGCCTTACCGTCCATGGGCTTAAGCAGGTTGTTAGCCGAAAGCATAAGGAATCTTGCCTCTGCCTGTGCCTCGGCGGAAAGGGGTACGTGTACAGGCATCTGGTCGCCGTCAAAGTCGGCGTTGAACGCGGGACATACCAGGGGGTGAAGCTTAATTGCTCTGCCCTCTACGAGCACGGGCTCGAATGCCTGAATGGAAAGACGGTGAAGTGTAGGCGCACGGTTAAGAAGCACGGGGTGGCCCTTAATAGCCACGTCGAGTGCGTCCCAAACCTCGTCCGTCACCTTTTCGACTTTCTTCTTTGCGTCCTTAATATTGGTAGCTTTGCCCTTATCAACAAGCTGCTTCATAATGAAGGGCTTGAAAAGCTCAAGTGCCATTTCCTTGGGAAGACCGCACTGATATATCTTGAGCTCGGGGCCGACGACGATAACGGAACGTCCGGAATAGTCAACACGCTTACCGAGAAGGTTCTGACGGAAGCGTCCCTGCTTACCGCGAAGCATCTCCGAAAGAGATTTCAAAGGACGGTTGTTGGGGCCGGTTACGGGTCTGCCTCTTCTGCCGTTGTCAATGAGAGAGTCAACAGCCTCTTGAAGCATTCTCTTTTCGTTACGGAGAATGATCTCGGGAGCTTGAAGCTCCGCAAGGCGCTTTAAGCGGTTATTTCTGTTGATAACTCTCCTGTAAAGGTCGTTTAAGTCACTCGTAGCGTATCTGCCGCCGTCGAGGGGAACCATAGGACGTATATCGGGAGGAATTACGGGAATTACGTCGAGTATCATCCATTCGGGCTTGTTGCCGGAAAGACGGAATGCCTCGATAACCTCAAGACGCTTGATAGCACGGACACGCTTCTGTCCCTGCATCGTTTCAAGCTCTTTCTTGATATCCTCTGCCATCTGCTCAAGGTCAAGCTTCTGCAAAAGCTCCTTGATAGCCTCCGCACCCATTCCGGCACGGAATTCGTCTTCGTATCTTTCGTATTGCTCTCTGTACTCCGCCTCGGTAAGAAGCTGTTTTTCCTGCAAAGGAGTTGAGCCGGGATCAATTACGATGTACTGCGCAAAGTAAAGTACCTTCTCAAGAAGTCTCGGAGAAAGGTCAAGCAAAAGTCCCATTCTGGAGGGAATTGCTCTGAAGTACCAAATATGCGAAACGGGAGCTGCAAGTTCGATATGTCCCATACGTTCGCGGCGCACCTTCTTCGTGGTGACCTCAACTCCGCACTTTTCGCAGACCTTGCCCTTATAGCGAACTCTCTTGTATTTTCCGCAATAGCATTCCCAATCCTTCGTCGGACCGAAGATCCTTTCGCAGAAAAGACCGTCTCTCTCGGGCTTTGTGGTACGATAGTTTATAGTTTCGGGCTTTTTAACCTCGCCGTATGACCAAGAACGGATCATATCGGGAGATGCAAGACCTATTTTAATAGAGGAAAAAGTCCCCTTCTTGCTGTTTTCTTCTGACAATTTATACACCCCTTAATTTAAAGTTTGGTGGTCTTTCCCCCGCTTTTGTCGCAAGGGAAAGACTTTATAAGCGGTTTTCGAATATTATTCCTCGTCGTAATCCTCATCGTCGAAAACTTCTTCTTCGTCAAATCCGAAGTCGTCTTCCTCTGAAAATTCTCCGATAAGATCGTCGGAGGAAACGGGATTGCCTTCTGCATCCTCTATGCCGTAACCGATAAGCTCGTTTTCTTGAATCTGCTGCTTAAACTCATCGGGCATAAGTCCGCCTGCAATATCATCATCCGAAAGGTCGGTAAGCGAGAGCTCCTCGCCGTTTTCGTCGAGCACACGCATATCAAGGCCGAGAGCTTGGAGCTCTTTAATGAGAACCTTGAAGGAAGCGGGAATGCCGGGAGTAGGAATATTCTCACCCTTGACGATGGCTTCATAAGCCTTGACACGTCCGACAACGTCGTCAGACTTAACGGTAAGGATCTCTTGAAGTGTATATGCTGCGCCGTAAGCTTCAAGTGCCCAAACCTCCATCTCACCGAAACGCTGTCCGCCGAACTGAGCTTTACCGCCCAAGGGCTGCTGCGTAACAAGCGAGTAAGGACCTGTTGAACGTGCATGGATCTTATCGTCAACGAGGTGGTGGAGTTTGAGGTAGTACATAATTCCGACTGTTACGGGGTTATCGAATGCAACACCCGTACGTCCGTCGTAAAGAACGGTCTTACCGTCGGCTATCTTGATCTTATCGACACGGCGAAGCTCGTTAAAGCGTCTTGCATCGGCAACTGTTGCTTCATCGATCAAAGCGTAGCTCTTATTGCCGTTTTCGTCCGTCTTTTCTTCGTAAAGCTCACCTGCAAAGTAGTCGTTTATGGGATTTACATCCTCGAAAACATCGCCCTTGCCGAAGTATGCATCTATCTCGCTCTGGCTGTTTTGTGTATATACGGATTTGTCGATCTTCACCTTGAGCTTTTTCTCGGTGCGGAGAGCTTCGATAAAGTCGGCGTGCTCCTTCATTTCCTTATCGACGAATTTAAGCTTCTTGTCGCCGTTTTCGTCAAGGTATTCTTCATATAATACCTTGCCTACAAGTCTTTCTCCGTCTATGATGCTTCTGTAAAGACCCGCTTCCTTGATGCACTCAACAATGTCTTCGTACGTAGCACCGTCGAATACGGGAGTCATTACCTTCCAGCCGAGCTTCTTTGCGGCAATACCGAGGTGTACCTCAAGTACCTGACCGATGTTCATACGGGAAGGAACGCCCAAGGGGTTAAGAACGATATCAAGAGGTGTACCGTCGGGAAGGAAGGGCATATCCTCGGGAGGAAGAATTCTGGAAACGACACCCTTGTTACCGTGACGTCCCGCCATCTTGTCACCTACGGAAAGCTTACGCTTCTGTGCAACGTATACTCTTACGTCCTTGTTTACACCGGGCATAAGATCGTCGCCTGCAGCTCTTGTGAATATCTTAACGTCTACGACTATTCCGCTTTCACCGTGAGGAAGTCTCAAAGATGTATCTCTTACCTCTCTCACCTTCTCACCGAAGATAGCACGCAAAAGTCTTTCTTCAGCCGTAAGCTCAGTCTCACCCTTGGGTGTGACCTTACCTACGAGAATATCGCCGGAGTGTACTTCCGTACCCTTCAAAACGATACCGCTTGCATCAAGGTCTTTTAAAGCGTCCTCGCCGACGTTGGGGATCTCACGAGTGATCTCCTCGGGACCGAGCTTCGTATCTCTGGATTCCAAAGAATATTCTTCAATATGAATAGAGGTGTAAACGTCTTCTCTTACAAGGCGCTCGTTGATAAGTACGGCGTCCTCGTAGTTATAGCCTTCCCAAGTAAGAAAACCGATAAGCATATTCTTACCGAGTGAAAGCTCGCCTTGGCTCGTTGAAGGACCGTCTGCGATAGGCTGACCTTTGACTACCGCCTCGCCCGCATCAACGATGGGAATATTATTTATGCAAGTACCCTGGTTGGAGCGCTTGAACTTAACGAGGTTGTAAACATCCTTCGTGCCGTCGTCCGCACGGATAATTATTCTGTCGGCATTAGCTATCTCAACAGTACCCGCGCGCTTTGCCAAAACAACAGCGCCGGAGTCGGTTGCCGCCTTATACTCAATACCCGTTCCGACGATAGGACTGTCGGTTACCATCAAGGGAACAGCCTGACGCTGCATGTTTGAGCCCATGAGCGCACGGGAGTTATCGTCGTTTTCAAGGAAGGGGATCATCGCAGTTGCAACCGAAACGACCATCTTGGGAGAAATATCCATATAGTCTGCTTTCAATTTATCAACTTCCATGATCTCGCCGACTTCACGAACGATTACTTTATCGTTTACGAAGCTTCCGTCGGGATTAAGAGGCTCGTTTGCCTGTACGACAACGTACTTATCCTCAACGTCCGCAGTCATATACTCGACCTCGTCCGTTACGATGCCGTCAACTACCTTGCGGTAGGGTGCAATTATAAAGCCGTAGATATCCGTCTTTGCATAAATCGCAAGTGAGGATATAAGACCGATGTTGGGGCCTTCGGGTGTCTCGATGGGACACATTCTTCCGTAGTGCGTATAGTGAACGTCACGCACCTCAAAGGAGGCTCTGTCTCTGGAAAGACCGCCGGGGCCGAGAGCCGAAAGACGTCTTTTGTGTGTAAGCGCGGATAAAGGGTTTGTCTGATCCATAAACTGCGAAAGAGGCGATGAACCGAAGAACTCCTTTATTGCGGAAACAACGGGACGTATATTTATGATGGATTGGGGAGTAAGCTCCGCAGTATCCTGAATGGACATTCTTTCCTTGATGCTCTTGTCCATTCTTGAGAAACCTATTCTCATCTGGTTTTGCAAAAGCTCGCCTACGCAACGAAGGCGTCTGTTGCCGAGGTGGTCGATATCGTCAGTCGTTCCGACGTCGTACTCAAGGCAGTTTAAGTAGTTAACGGAAGCGAAAATGTCCGCTTTCGTGATATGCTTGGGACAAAGCTCGTATCTTCTCTCGAAGAACTGCTCTCTTATCTGCTCTTCTGTTTGGCAACTTTCAAGTATCTCGGATAAAACTGCGTAATCAACTCTGTCACGAAGGTCGACGTCCGAAAGATCGAAATCAACAAATGCCGCAAGTCTTACGGTGCCGTTGCCTACAACCTTTACAACACAAGGCTCTTCGCCGCTTTCAAAAGTTATCTTCAAAACAACTTCGTTTACTGCGTTGTCATCAATAAGCTGCGCATCCGCTTCCGTTAAAACGGTACCCTTTGCAAAGAGCATCTCGCCCGTTGTTCTTGAAAATACGTCTTCTGCAAGCTCGTGTCCCGTGATTCTTGCGGTAAGGGACATCTTCTTATTAAATTTATAACGTCCGACGTTTGAAAGATCGTATCTCTTGGGGTCAAAGAAAAGATTTTCAACAAGCTGACGTGCGCTGTCTACTACGGCAGGTTCGCCGGGACGCAGCTTTCTGTATATCTCCTTGAGTGCCTCTGCTTCGGGTGTAGAGCTGTGATCCTGAGCGGCAACGTTCATACCGTCCTTCGCCATAGTGCTCATGATTTTGGGGTCTTCACCGAAGAAATCAATTATCTGATGATCTTCGCAAAGTCCGAGAGCACGTAAAAGCACGGTCACGGGGATCTTTCTGTTTTTGTCGATTCTTACGTAGAAAATATCATTTACGTCGGTCTCGTATTCAAGCCATGCGCCTCTGTAAGGAATGACAGTAGACAAAAAGAGCTTTTTGCCCGACTTGTCCATCTGTGACTCGTAATACATACCGGGGGAACGGACTATCTGGGAAGCAACGACTCTTTCGGCACCGTTTATGATAAAGGTGCCGTCCTCCGTCATAAGAGGGAAATCGCCCATGAAAATGTCGTTTTGCTTAACTTCGCCCGTCTCGTTATTCGTAAGGCGTGCCGTCACCTTGAGAGATACAGCGTAGTTTACGTCTCTCTCCTTGCACTCCTCTACGTTATACTTGGGGGTAGTGTCAACAGCATAGTCGATAAAGGAAAGGCTGAAATTGCCGGTGTAGTCGGTTACGGGGGAAACGTCCTCCAAAACCTCCTTCATACCTTCCTTGATAAACCACTCATAGCTGTCCTTTTGGATGCCTATAAGGTTGGGCATCTCAAGCTTTTCGTTTATCTTGGAAAAGCTCATACGCTCGGTCTTGCCAAGCTTGCGAGGTGTTACCATAATTTGTCCACTCCGTTTCTGTCAAAGAATTTGAACGCTTTTGCGGAAAAATCCGCTCTTCTTCGCTAAAAAACCGAATAAGGTAAGAAAAAATTAAAAGTGGCCGTTTTTGCAGTTTTAACACAAACCGAAATTGATTTGTGCAAAAGGAACAAAAATGCGGGTTTTTCCCCTACCTATCCGCTTCGCCGCACTTGAAAAAGCGCTATGATGCATTCGCTTTCTGAATTTAGGCGAGACAATTCGATTATAATGGCAGTATGGTATGGTAACACAAATTTTTCCATTTGTCAAGGGTCTTGCGGCGATTTCTTAAAAAATATAAGCATTTTTGGTAAATTTCAATAATTTTCTTTTAATAATTTTAAAGGAACTTGCTTTTTTGCAAAAAAATCGGGCGGCAAATACCGTCCGATTTTAAAAAGCAAAGTAAAACGAGGTGCCTTGCGACACCTCGTTTTAATATTACTTATTTACGCTTTCTTTGAGCGCCTTGCCTGCCTTAAAAGCAGGAACCTTGCAAGCAGCAACCTTGATAACCTCGCCTGTACGGGGGTTCTTTGCGTTGCGAGCTTCACGTACACGTGCTTCAAACGTACCGAAGCCAACGAGCTGAACCTTGTCACCCTCTGCCATAGCCTTAGCGATGGTTTCGAGAGTAGCTTTTACAACTGCCTCTGTGTCCTTCTTGGAAACGCCTGCCGCTGCTGCAACGGCATTCAAAAGTTCTGTTTTGTTCATTGGTATAACTCCTTTATATAATTTTTTCAAAATCCAAAAAGATTTTATTGTAATCATTATACACAACTTTTTTCGTTTCTGCAATATGTTTTTGTAAAAAAATGTTAATTTTTTAGCTATTTTTACAAAAAAATGGTAAATTTCGAAAAAAATATGTGTATTTTTTTCGAAATTCTTTAATTCATTACCAAAGTGAATTGTTTTTAATATTTGTCGGCGAATTAAAAAAGCATCTTGACACGGAGGTTATATTATGATAATATAATCGTTGTGGTGTTAGCAAAATATAAAAATATATGCTAATATCGAAGTGGCGCCGTTTGCGAGCGCTGACTGTGGCAGAACAAGCGAGCAATTAGGTGGGACAGCGGTCGAAATTTTGCGATGCGAGAGCGAGCAGAAAATTTCGGGCACCGCAACCCGAACATAACGAGACGGAGCCGATTATAAGGTTTCTTTCATTTTACTTTCTACAATTTTATATATACGCAGGAATATCGAAGTGGTCATAACGAGGCGGTCTTGAAAACCGTTTGGGCGCAAGCCCACGGGGGTTCGAATCCCTCTTCCTGCGCCAAACAGAGAAGTCGTGCTATGCACGGCTTTTTTGTTTGGTGTGATATAATTGAGGGATTCGAAGCAGTGAGAAAAGGCTCCGGTGGAGCGTTTTCGAGCGGTGACCGAAGAAATTTTCAAAGCACAACATTTTCCCAAGATCCGAGGTGCTTTGAAAATTTCAAGAAGAATCCCTCTTCCTGCGCCACATTTCCCGTCTAACTCCATCAAAGTTAGACGGGAATTTTTTTATATTCAAAATGCATGAAAATTACATATTTTTATATAAAAGCAGAACATTTACATAAATCGACCGCTTTATAAAATGTGTATTTATTTGAAATTGTATTAAACCTGTTCGTTATACACGAACAAAAATCCCAAGCTTCACGGCTTGGGCTTTTTGTTTGGTGAATTTATTTAACGAAATTTAAGCAGTTGCTTTATTTTTTTAATTTTCTTAAATAATAATATGCTTTCATTTTGGTTTTTGCTTGAGTACATTGCACATCTGATTTTTTTAAATAACCGTTTTCCAAATAGCCCATGCCGGGACAATAATTGCAAAAGGAACAATACTCATTTTTATAGCAATCAGTACAATCAGCAACGGTGACACTTTGCCATTTATAAAGTTTACTGTTTTCGTCTTTTTTTATTGCAGATTCCCAAATTGATTTAATAGAGTCTTTTCTTAAGTCTCCTACCGTATAAGGTAAAGATACACAAATTGTAACCTCAGCATTCGGAGTTACGGACAGTCCCGTTAAACCACCAAGACAAGGAGAACCATTTTTAATTTTATCTAGGTCAAGCGGTTTATAATCTTCTTTAATGTATAAGGGCGATTCGGGATTAATATATAGCGAAAAGAGTTCTTTTTCACTAATTGCGTATTTCATGGTTTTTTTGTCGCCTTCAATTGTTGGAATCAACGAAATATCGGCAACGGAAGTTGCTCCGATTTTTTCAGCATATTTTTTTACATTTATACAATCCATGCAATTAAAATTCAGCAAAAAATTCTTTATTTGTACATTTAAATTTTCACGTTTCATTTTGTTTATTAAATCGAAAGTTTTTTTAAATGAACCCGGTACATCTGTAACCGTTTCATGAATCTTTGCGTTATCACTGTAAAGGCTTACGCAAATTCTGTAAGGATATAGGCTTTTTATTGCATTATATAAATCCACATTGCTTTCCAAAACTTGTCCGTTTGTGAAAATTTCTACGGAGATATGTTTGCTTCGGGCGTATTTGACAATCTCCAAAAAACGCGAATGAAGCGTAGATTCGCCACCCGAAAAGGTCACTTTAAAGCAACCGAGATCATATGCGTCGTCTATTGCCTTTTTAATCGTGTTGAAATCAAGCTCTACATCGCTCATATGTTTTGGATTATAGCAATGCACACACTTTAAGTTGCAACGATAAGTGAGTTCAAAAAACAGAGAATACATAAAACCATTTTTATATAGCCAATTTTGCATTTCCTCTACAAAGGCTTGTTCTTCTTTTGCATCATTTTCATTGTTGCATAATGGAGCACAATTATCATCGCATTGACAATTCATAGCGTCGCCAATTATCAATAATTCCAAATCTGCCAAATTTTCAATAAAATTATAAATTTCTTTTTCAACTTTGTTCTGTGTAGCAAAAAGCTTTATCGATTCCTCATCTGCTCCGTCACTCAACAACTTCCATAAATCACTTGTAATTCCGTCTAATTGAAGATATGTGTGAGTTTTTTCATTAGATATATACGTTCTGCTTTCCTCTGTGCCTTGAAAGTATGTATGGCAAGATATCCAATTTGGAATAGTGATATTCATATTATAAAAGCCTCCTGGTTTAGTATTTTTTGCACGCGAATATTGTTTGTTACAAATTCGGGATTTATTGTGTTGTATGATTCTACGAATTTATTATAAATGTCAAATAATCTATAGTCCTTGTATAACATTGAAGTCAGTTGAAGACATATTTCCGAGCCGTATAGAATTTCTTTCTCTTTTCGTTCTTCGGTTATATCAAGACCGTAAGTGCCGTCAAAAAGCTTGATTCCGGGAGCCGTAACCCATTCATAGTCCACCACTTCAGCAAGCATCGTTACATTTCCGTAGTCAAGAGTGTCATCGACAAATCCGTTTTTGTGAAGAATAGCGACGTTTTTTGCAAGTTCTTCCGTAAACTTTTGAATGTAATCGTTGGTTGATATTTTCCAATAACCACAACAATACTTTATTACGGCAGCTCGTTCAAACGAATTAAGATATATTAAATCCGAAACGCGATACGGGCACTTTAACCGTGTGTATAAAAGACAAGGTTCAACTACTTTTCCGTTACTGAATCTTATGTTTTTAAGAAAATCATATTTTTGCGGCAAATCGCTTTTTGATATATTTTTATAATATAATACTTTGGGAAATCTATCGGAAATTTTCTCGATTTTTTTGCTTACGGCAAGCTCACGCTCGGCAGATTCGAGAGGATAGAGCCCAAATACAAGTTCGTTATCTTTTGCAGATATATATATTTGAGGTCCTCCGTAATTCCAACCACCGCCTTTTACAGAAAGCCATTCATAATCACGTATTTTTATAGCTACAGCTCTTCCGTGTACAGGAGATATTATCAGTGCTTTTACGTCATCGTAGCACACATTGTCAGGAATGAAAATTTTTCCTAAATCTTCATCGTCAAAAATTTTAAATTTTTCTTCTTTCATATTTTTATTACATATGCTCAAAATTAAAAATATTGCTCCGAATAGTATAAAAACCGCTAAGTTTTAGCGGTTTTTATAAATATTAGCCAAATCTTACATTTCTGCCGCAGTCATAATCGCTGCTCTTACCGCAACCGGAAGCGCAAACGATAGTTTGAGCGACTTTTTTAGAAATTTTAAGCATATTTTATATCCTCCTTTCATAAAATGAGTTAATAATTAACTCTTGTTTAATATTATATAATAATTTCAACTAAAAGTCAAGATGTCTAGTTAAAAAAACTATAATATATTAAAAGGGGATATAAATATGAATATTGGTGAAAAAATACGAAATTCTCGAGAAGATATGGATTTATCTCAAAGAGATATGGCAAATCTTATACCTATGAATCAATCGAATTATTCTAAAATAGAACGTAACACACAAGAACCCAGCATAGAACAACTAAGAAGAATTTGTCAAATACTAAATATTGATCCCAGATACCTTCTTGATTTAGGGGATTACGCCTCTTTGACAGAAGACGATATAAAATTGCTTAAAGACACAAAAAAATTTATTAAGGATCACACCATTTAAATTATATAAAATCTATTCCCTTGTAATTATAAAACAAAAAGTCCAGGCCTCACGGCTTGGGCTTTTTTCTCCTATATATAAACCCCCGCATTTGAAATTTTCAAATGCGGGGTATCGGTTAGTTTGTCGGTGTACGGTTATTGTCACCGCGTTGAGCGGCGGCAACAACATCTTGAGGCAATCGAGAGAAAAAGTCGTTAGTCAGCATATTTGCGGAAATGCTGAAACGATTTTTTACTATTTGAATATAAGTATTCAAATAATTCTCGGGAAGCTCATAGCTTTCGTCAATCTTATAAACTTTTTCGTTACGACTGTTATATATTATCTTATCGGTAACAAAACTTTGATTAACCGTAATAGCAAGTCCGTAGCTGTCGGAAAGAATATCGCTGCCGGAGTACAAGCGTGAATCATACTCAAATCCGAATAGATTGAGCAACGTTGGCAACACATCGGGATTACTGCAAGGCTTGTCAATTGTAACCGTTTCCATTGCGGAATTCCAGATAATCAAATCGCTCTCGTGGCGCTCAAGTCCTCCCCATTGAAGACTGTGTCCTATCATACCTTTCCACTGAGCATCGGTCAAACCGTACGGATAATGGTCAGTCGTTATAACGATGACCGTCTTATCAAGCTTACCTGCTTCTTCCAAGCGAGAAATCAAATATTCAAGTGCCTTGTCAAGCTCGATATGGCAAGCAATATACGCTTTGGCCTCATTACTTGCATCTAAGCTCTGCACCAAGCTCTTATTTTTATCCGCAATAGCGTTGTAGCCGCCGAAGCGATAGTTGTGATGCCCCGAAACCGTCATATAGTATGTGTGGAACCAATCGTCGTTTATATATTCGTCCACGGTCTTTTGCATCATAACAAGGTCTGATTCAGGCCAACCGCTCAAACCGCCGATTTCATTTCTTCCCTTGAATACATAACCTAAATTGGGATGTGTTTCTCTGCGGGAATAATAGGAGCCGGTATGGTCGTGGTATGCGCGGGAGGTCACCCCTTGCGCATTGAACCAATTTGCGATATTCATATTCATCGTATTCCTGATAGAATACACAAAGCTGCCGTTGCTTTTTGGCTTGGATATATCGGGCAAAAGTCCGGTCAAGTTGGTATATTCGCCGTTTGTGGTATTTGAAGGGTAAGTTGACCAATAGTTAGTAAAGTTAAAGCCGTTATTTGCAAGCTTATACAGCGTAGGAGTCAGCTCCGGGTGAATACCCTCAGCCGAGAAAGATTCAGCCGTAATTAAAATAAGGTTGTAGCCCTCAAAAAAGCCTGTGTATTCATTCTTTTTAGTGGGCTCTACGGAAGCCAAGTAATTATATATCTTCTTTGCGGTCTTATTTGTTTCCGTTTCTGCCAATGCGGCAAAATCCAAGCCTGTGATCACATTGTCGCCGTACTCAAGGGGAACCGTAGGCTCAGTGACGCCGGGATCCGTGTTATCGGGCTCCGGTTTGTCGGTATCGGGGATAACGGGAACGAATACTTCAGGAACATCTGCCCCATCCAACGTATTTTCGTCGATCAAATCACTAAACAGAAAATTTTTCACATCAATTCCGGTAGTGGTGAAAAGACCGAGCTTTTCCATACTCAGATCAAGTACCCAGTTGCTATGGTAATTGGCGAATGCTGAATGTTCCGTAGTTCCGCCGAGAGGCAACATCAAAATAACAACAAGCTGAACCGCAACGAAGACAAATCCGTTATATATTGTTCGCTTCAGTTCAAATTTGCGATTGTTATCCAAGCGTTTATGCAAGAATATCAGCAACACTGCGGGAATGAACATCAATAAAATCGGTATTATACACTCCCAAACAGCTAAGAGAATAGTTTTGAAAAAGTTAGTAAATACATCGTCGCCCATACCCGTTTGGGAGATGGACATAAACGATTGGAACGAATGGAAATAGACAAGCTGCACGGCAAATAGAATTGCCGGCGCAATGCAAAACACGTAGCGCAAAATCCGAGCGACCTTCTCTGAAAACAGATTGCATATTGCGCCTGCGAAAATTCCGGTCGGAATGGCAAATAAAATGGGGAACAGCGCGCTTGCGTTACGAAACTCACGGATATGAAAAACAAGTTCCATATATGCAAAGCTTATCGCCAAAAACGTCGGCGAAAATAGTCCGGCGGAGTGTTTGCGCAATATCTCGGACAAGCACCGTACGTTATGCAAAAAGGAATAGCGTTTAACGTGTTTCACTAAAAGACCTCCAATTATGGATAAATACGTAAATCAACAAATGTATTTAAGCGAAAATTCAACTTTTTCATTATAGCAGAAAAAACAAAAATTTCAAGTGCTATATTATGAATTTTTTACATATAAGTGGTATTTTGCAATAAAACATCAAATTTTCTTATATAGCTTAACAAAACACCAACAAAGATATTTTTATATTTTATGCTACGTCTAATTTATACTCTCGAAATCTATAAAATAATCCCATTAAACGTATTATTGCTAACATTATTTTTACAGTTGAAATATTTGCCATTTTATGATATAATCTTCCTATATAAATAATGCGGAGGCTTAAACTATGGCTAAAGATAAAAGATTCGAAAAAACATATTCGCAGAGTATGGGAACTATGGAAATATGGGTTGACAGAGAAACGGGTGTGAATTACCTATACCGCCAAAGCGGA
The DNA here is from genome assembly GCA_045585835.1 of Eubacteriales bacterium. Taxonomy (GTDB): domain Bacteria; phylum Bacillota; class Clostridia; order Oscillospirales; family CAG-272; genus CALCTE01. Next base: position 36,286 of record JAZMZG010000032.1, on the reverse strand, counting down.
TATTCCGGCGGACTCACGGTTCTTCTTGACAGAGACGGAAAACCCGTAATAACACCCGTGTTGAAATAACGTTTTTTTGCAATAAACAAAGGCAGGCTCATTTGAGCCTGCCTCTGTTTTTAGATTTGTTCAATTTTCAGATGTTTTCTTCGCCTTTTTTCTTGTGTTCAAAAGTCCAAAGCGTGAGTACTGCGCCGCCGCATATGATCATCATAAGCATCCAAAGCACAGGGTTTGATATATCCGAAGTGGGCGGAACCTTTACAGGATCGTATTCGTTTACGAATATCAATTCATAAACGCTTTCCTCCGCTTCTTCCGTCACTTTCGTAACGGTTCCACTCTTTGAAAGCGTACCGTCCAAGTTGTCGGTGACCTTAACGTATATCTTATAATACGTTTTGTCGTACGTAATGCCTTCTATCGTTTCGCCCGCATTTTGCTCGGCAATGATGTAATAATACTCACCTGCTTCGATGTAGTCGATTCGGTCAAATACAATGTCTGCGCCAACATTTTCTTTGGTCTGAAGAACTGTAACCGATTCCCAATTTTCATTTGACTGGATAAGGTCAAAGGAGAACTTGTCGTCACCAAGTTCCTTGCCTTCCATCTCTTTGGTCGCATCAAATTGCACGTAAGTACCTTCTTCAATGCCGTATTCGTTGACGAAGTCAAGAGTCTCAATCGTTGCGCCGATGACGGTCACGACCGTCATAACACCGCCAAGGTCATTGTCCTTAACTTCAACCTTAATACGATACTCAGCATCGCTGTAGGTAATACCGTCTTCCTTCTCGCCTGCATTCTTTTCCGAGAGCACGTAGTAATAGGTATTGCCGACGTCCTCTGCCGTATAGTCAAGCTCTATCTCGTACTCACGGTTTTCGTAATCTACGTCTACAGTCGTTTTGGGAGTTTCGGAAGGAGTGTAATTTTCGTCCGCCTCATAAAGCTCGAACGTGAATACGTCGTCTTGTTTCCACTCGCGTCCGTCTACCGTCTTCTTGCCGGACAAAGTCACACTGTCGCCGCCCGTTATCTCGTAGACGTTAGTGAAGGCTATCTTATCCTGGGGAACGCCATCCTCATCGTAAATGTGAACTGTCGCATGAAGTTTGCCCTTCAAGTCGTCGGTTACTTTGACTATTACGTGATATACCGTATCGTCGTAGGTGATACCGTCAATGTTTTGACCGCCGTTTTTCTCGACTACGATAAAGTATTGATCTTCTGCGACTTCAAAATCTATCTTTTCAAACGTGATAACGCCGCCTTCGGAATTTTCTACGGTCTCCTTCAAGGAAACGCGATCCCAGCTTGCGTTTGACTTATAAAGCTCGAATTCAAACTCGCCGCCTTCAAGTGCGTTGTTGACCTTACCCGTAAGCTCTTTGTCGCCGACAAACTGCGTGTAGGTAGGATCTGCTTCGTATTCGTTGAGGAAATTTAAGGAGTTTGCCGCACCGCCGCCAAGTAGGCTGACGCTTTCACTTGACACGTAAAGAGAGCCTTCCTTGTTGTCATCTACAACAACCGTCACCTTATACTGTATCGGATCGTATGAGATACCGTAAGCTTTTCCGTTGTCGGGACGAATCTCCTCTACGCTGTATTCGTAGGTTCCCACCTTATCGTATGTGATAGCAGGGAATATTATATCTCCGTTTGCAAAGTTCTTTGCAAAGAAACTTCTCGGACTTTGTACGGATACGCCGTCTGCGGTAAGTTCCGTAAGCACAAAGGTGAACTCGTCGTTAACAAGTTCTCTGCCGCGAAGTGTCTTCGTTCCTTTTATGGAATGCTCAACGGAAGAAGCCTTATATTCATTGACAAAGGTGATCGTATTGCCTACGGCGCTTGCTAGAATGTAGCTTGCGTTGAGCGATCCGTTTTCGTCAGTTACAGTCACGATGATACGGTAAACCGTCTTATCTGCAGTTACACCCTTACCGTCCTCGGAGGTCTCAACGATATTATAAAAATACGTTCCGACTGCGTCAAACTTGAGAGTGCCGTCGTTTTCTTCGGTTGTGGAAAGATCGTCGAAGATAACGTTGCCATTCTCGTAATTGGTTCCCTTTAAAGCCACTGTACCGTCCGTATTCTGAACTTCAAAGGTAAACTCTTTGTCACCAAGATCTTTTCCGTTAAGAACTTTATCTACAAAATCTATGGGAAGCTCGGTGTCTTCGGGATTATAGGTGTTTGTGAAAGTTTCCGCTATCGAAGTACCCGCATCATTCGGCTTTTCATCACCCGTATAGATAAGTGCCGAGATGGTTCCGTCGCCGTTATCGCTGACCTCTACGGTCACGGTGATCTCTTCCGCGCTGTAATCCCAACCGCTAGGTACGGGGTTTGGAGCAATTTCCTTAAGAATATACTTGAAAGTTTCTGTGCTTGCATTCATATCCGCTTCGTCGTACGTCAAAACGAATCTTGCGAAGCCGCGTTCGGTAGTGGTAAGCCTGTCGACCTCATCACCCGTTACCGCATCGAATAATCCGAAGGTATAACCTTCAAGAGTTTTATCCGTGCCGCCGATATTGTCAATTTTTTTGGTGACCTCAACCGTAACGGTCGCCGTACCGGTTATCGAATAGGTGTTTGTGAAATTAACATTCACATCCCAACCGTTTGCCGTCTCGGTGACAACTGTGGTCTGGGGACGGTTTGAAACGACATCGGTGATCTCAAGATTTCCGTCCATATTCTCATCTCCGACGTGAACGGAGAAGGAGTGTACCGTCTTATCGTAGGTGAAACCGCCAAGCGCTTGGTCGGGTTCTATCTCGACTATTCTGTAATAATTAGTGCCGGGTTCCGTGTATCTCTCCTCTGCAAACGCATCGGTGAAATCGAATTCGGTGTTTCCGTAGGAAGCAGTTTCAATATCGCCGAGCTGCTGCCAATTATTATCTCCAATAAGCTTCTCTAATCTGAAATCGAAGCTGTATTCTTGCTTCCAATCCGTACCGGAAATATGCTTATTGCCATGAACACTAATGTTGACGGGATACACCTGTGCAGCCTCGTAATCATTGGTCACAATGACTGAGGCGGTGGAGTTACCTGCAATAGTTACTATACCGTCACCTAAAACACCGTTATCCAAATAAGAAGGTGTAAAGCCCGCACCCGGAGCTTGCTCGATGACTTCCACAGTCGTACCTTCGGGAAGTCCGAATACTTCAAACTGCTCATCGTGCGCAAGTGTTACGGTGAACTGACCGTTTTCGTCGGTTTCTATCTTATCATAAGTTCCGTTCGTATGCTGTGCATCAAATTCAACTCCCGCCGTACCGATACCGCTTAACTTTACCTGCATCGTAAAGAGCTTACCTGCGGGTATTTGATAATCAACGCCGAAGTCGTGTTCAACTTCCTTTGCAATGGTTAAGTTGCCCGTTCTTCTTTCGCTGTTTACGAAGGAAACAGGTACGATAGAATTCTGAATTACGGTAACCGTTCCATTGGAAAGTCCCGTCGCAGTTGCTATATATTTGGAAGTGTCTTTTTCTGCAATGCTGAAGCTCTCACCTGCGGTCATACCGCCGATATAGAGAGTGTCACCCGATTTAAGCTCTACAGTTGCCGTACCGTTTGTAAACTCAACTTCGGTCGTGCTTTCCGTGCCGTTTGCCGTAACAAGCCATGCGGGATAGGTACTGTTATCTTGTACGTCCGTAGTATTTGTAAGAGTAAACTCAAACGCAGTGCCGGGATCTGCAACGCCGTCCGCCATAGATTTGCTTATCTTAATACCCGTCTCGACCGCTACGGACATTTTACCGTTGTTTCCGAGAACAGCTCCAACGTAGAACTCGTATCCGAGATCATCCACGCTGTGATTCTGAGTATCGACAAAAGGCACGCTTACTTCAGTGAGAGTTTCGGTCTTGTTTCCTTCCGAACCCTTGTGCACCGTATATCCGTCGAGGTTTACGTGAACGTTACCCTTGGGAATATACCAAGTGTTATCGTCCGCTCTTTGCGCAGTTGCCTTTGCCGCATCGGAAAGCTCTCTGTATACAGTCTTGGTTTGAAGGCCCGCACCTTTTTCGTATACCTTATATGAACGATAGAACGTACCGTCATCGGAGGGCTTTGCATCGCCTTTGTAAAGTGTGCCGTTTGTATCCGTATAAACGGGGGCGTTTTCCAAGTAGTAGTATTTATCGTTCTGTCTTGAAGGATTGAAGTAGCCGTACGTGTTTACCGTACCGTATTCAGTCTTGTTATCGTGATCCCATTGGTTAGTATAGAAATTAATCGAGCCGTCAGCGTTTACGTTATGGGGATCGGCAAGATATTCCGCCGAAACGATCTCTTTTAAATTGAAGGGATTTATCTCTTCGCCCAAAGCCACCTCGTATACAAGGCGTATGGGGTTTTGCGCGCCGCTTACGGTAAGCTCTTCGAGCTCGCCGTCTTCGTCAAGAGAAACGTTATAGGTGAGTGTGGGTATGAGCGCTGCGGGAACGGCAAAGGTTACAAGTTCTTCACCCGTAGCAATATTCTCGCGCACCTGTACGATAGCGTACATCATATCCGATTTACTTACGCCATGGCTTTCGTCAACTTCGCCAAGGTAGCCGTAAGAGCGTACCGTAAACACGGGGTCGGTCGCCGCATTACCTGTAGCTTCGGGTAAAACAGTAGTACCTTCGTTATAGAAGCCGAGGTACTCGCCTTCCGCATTGGCATACCAACCGATGTAGTTTGAGAAATTATTTGCATCCGTAAAGCTGAGCTGACCGTTTTCGTAAGCAAGACTTATCAAGGTAGCCGCTACGTCATCACTCTCAATTCCAAGACGCGTTCTTACTGCCGCAAGCATTTCTCTGCCAAGCTCGCTGGGATTATCCCAAGTTCCCAAGTTGCCGCCGTTTGCTACAAAGTTTGAAGCGAGATCCGCGCCTGAAAATAGTTGATCGTGGATAATAATTCCCTTGATATCGGTCACGTCCATATATTGACCGATCTTGTCTACAAAGGAAACGTAACCCGAAAGGTCTTCATCTTGGGAAATAAGTGTCGGATAATACGCGGATTGAAGTTGGATAGCATTCACGATGCTCTCAAATACCTGCACCATATTCGTGGTGCTTGCCGCAAAATACTGGTCTACATAGTTCTGATCTAAAGGAGTAGCTATCTTTGTAACGGTTCTGTTATTTCCCAATGAGACCGTTTCGCCCACTTCAACGTGGTTATAACCCGCGAAAGTAACTTGACCTCGCCAATTCGTTTGAATATCGTTCCAAAAATCATCAAGCGCCGTATTCGCATCTGAATTTGTCGGATCCATAACGCCGATAGCAATATCATCATTGGTGCCAAGACCAAGTCCCAAAGTATAGAATAAAGCATCGGTGCCGTATTTTTCTTCTATCTTAGCCTTTGCATAAGCCGCACTCAATTGGCTGACAAATCCAAGTGCCGCACTTGTTCCAGAGCCGGAACCCAAATTATAACCGTTATTCTGATTGTATCCCGGATCGGTGAAGTTAGTGCTTCCCAAACTGGGAGCACCATCTGACATAAGTACCAAAACAGGTTTTATGTTTTGCCCGTTCACAACGGTGGAATTGCCTTCCGCAAGGAACTGCTCCATCGCCGTGATGATACCTCTTTGCATATAGGTGGCACCGACAACCTCTTTGGAGACCGGAGTAGGTCTTGTGTTCGTTCCTTCGATACGAAGGTCGCTGTCAAGGCTGATGGTCTCTGTTGTCGAAGAATTGAACCAACCGCCCTCCTCTTCGTAAGTATAGTTCAAATACTGTCCGTCCGAGCCGGTCGTATATCTTCCGAGAGGAAGAAGAACTACCGCGCCTTGAGTATAGTTGTTGCTGCTGTTTGAAGAACCCGAGTAAAGCACAACGCCGACACGGTTATACTTATTGGTCTGCAAAAGAGCCTTTATGCTCTCGTTTGCCGCCTGCACCAATTCCTCGGCAACGTCGTTATCGCCGTCATTCATACTTCCGCTGACATCGAGCACAAGCATTGAATCTGTAGGTACGTGAGACATACCCGTAACGCTCATATTTGCAGCCATAGTGGACAAAGCCACGAGGAAACTATCGGGATCATCTTGCGATATTCCCATTTCATCAAGCAGATCCGCATTCGTAAATACGGATTTATCCATCCATACGCCACCGGCATTCTCGGTAGATAAGGTGTTACCGTCTAAGTTGAAATATTCCTCCCATTTGTTCCATGTGGGAAGATCTGCCTGCCTACCGAGCGTTGCCGCAGATACAGATACTGTCGTGAGGGGAATCATCGTAAACAGAAGCACGAAAGCAAGAAATGCACTTAATACCCTGCTTTTGAAATTTCTTTTGTTTGTCATACCATGGCCTCCTTTATATGACGAATTTGAAAATCACACTATGTAATAAGGCTTTTGCTTTAAGCAACACGCCTTGTCGCATTAGTTTTTCGGATAAATATCCATTCTCATTATACAACTCCTTACCCCCAATTGCAAGTTTTTTTTAAATCTTTTCATAAAAAATAAGGTGATAAACGCCTTTGTGGCACGCTCTTTTCCTCATGCCCGCCGCTTCGACATATTACGGTTGACAAATCTCACTCTCGGGTGTATAATTATAGCTCGCAAGAAAAGTAAGGAGGAGCCTTATGGAAAAAAAGGACGAACGTACGATAAGCCTTAACCGCAAGGCTTTTCACGACTATTTTGTTGAAGAAACATACGAAGCGGGCATTGAGCTCGTCGGCACTGAGGTCAAAAGCTTACGACAAGGAGCAGTAAACATAAAAGACAGCTATTGCAGTATCGACGAAGGCGAGCTTTTTGTTATCGGAATGCACATAAGTCCTTACGAAAAGGGGAATATCTATAACAAAGACCCTCTTCGAAAGCGCAAGCTTTTGATGCACAAAAAAGAGATAATCAAGCTCTTCTCTCTCGTATCGAAGCAAGGCTACAGCCTTATACCGATATCGCTTTATTTTAAAAATTCGAAAATAAAAATGTCGGTTGGACTTTGCAAGGGTAAGAAGCTCTACGATAAACGAGAGGATATCGCAAAAAGAGACGCAAAGCGCAACATCGACAGAGCGATGAAAAACAGATAAAAAGGAGCGTTGCTCCTTTACTATAAGGGGGCGTAAAGGTTTCGACGGGGATCATGAAGTACGATAAGCGAGCAGCGGTGCGAAACGCTTAAAACAACGCAATTTTTAAAAATAAACGCTAACAATAATTTAGCTTACGCTGCCTAATTATAGGTAGCCGTCGACCCGCAGAGGACTGCGGCTGCGGACTCGGCGTCATCTTGCAGTGAACGTGTATTTTCCAAAGCTTTGCGGAAGGTCATGAATTTATGAAGCTACAAGCGCATTTGCCCGATATGTGACGTGTGCGCTCGGAAATTAAAACATATCTGCGCTCGGAGAAAGTTGTATGGATCGATTTTCGGACAGGGGTTCGATTCCCCTCGCCTCCACCAAAAAGATTGACATCTCGACCGTAAGGTTGGGTTGTCAGTCTTTTTTATTCGGAAGGGAATAAAGCGGGTCGGGAGTGAATGACAGGCCGGTGGACTGTCAGAGCCGACCCTGACCGAGCCCGCAGGCGAGAGCGACTTTCCTCGCCTCCACCACGAAAAAAGTCACTTTTGTCTACTGCCAAAGGTGACTTTTTTCAATGATATCCGTTCCCTGCGGTCACGGATGATATACCGTGTGGGTATGATATCTGCTGCGCAGATGATATACGCTTCGCGTATGAAGGGAACGGATATTATATCATGCTTGCGTAGCAAGTATATCATACGGCTTGCCATATATCATATCGCATCAGCGATACATCATTGAAAAATGCAATTTTTATGATATAATATCTTTGAAAGAAGGTGTGTTTATGTCCGAAAACAGTTGCTATACATATTTCAGAATTACCGGTAATTTTGATCCGGATCTTATTACGGAACGATTGGGTCTGGTTCCTGAGAAATACTGGAGAATTGGAGATAAACGCCACAACGGGACATTGTATGATTTTGCATCGTGGGAAATTGGGCGGTGTGAGCAATATGATGTGCTGACAGAAAATCAAATGCATACAACCATTGCTCCTCTCTTGGATAAAATTGATACCCTTAATGAAATCAAAAACGAATTCGATGTTGATTATACATTAGAGGTTGTGCCTACTGTGCACACATCCAATGCAAGTCCGTGTCTTGCGCCATCACTAAAAGTTATTGATTTTTGCCACGCAACAAGAACAGAAATTGACATTGATTTGTATGTGATGGAACAAGAGTAATTACACTACTTTTGGTCTTTCTTACCCCTGCTTATACTACTTTTAGTCGCTCTTTCGCAAAAAAGAAGTAACTTTTGTCTACCAAAAGTTACTTCTTTTTTTATCCAAGCCGCAGGCTTGGCATATCATCGCCGTTGATTGTATGCGTTAATTTATCATATCTTATTAGTGATTATTATTGATCTTCTTTTGTTTGCTTCCGCCGATAAAACCTATGATCGTAATAGGAAGAGCGCAGAACAAATATATGGGAAAACAAATCGTGCCGAGAAGATAGAGTACGGCCGCAAATTTTGCACCACCGCTTTTTTTGCCTGCATAAGCGATCCAACCTATAAGACATCCGATTACAAATGTCGAAATATGTATGCAAAGCAATACCAAAATCACATATAGGAGCGTCACTGCGGGAGAGCTCATGCCAAGAAGATCAAATGCCAACTCAAAATATGCTCCGACAGCGTCAATAAAATCTGCTCCGCCCGCTTCGATTATTGCCCCTCCGAACATCCAAACCAAATACACAGAATACAGCGTTGCCAAAATATTTGATACCAATAACGTTTTACTCCTCATAATTCTTCTCCTTAATATGCAACTTCAAGCAGCTTTTTGCTTACTCTCGATTGAACCTCAATATAATACGCGGTTTCGGCGGCATTCATTTCTTTATCTTCCCACTTTTTAAAATCTTCTACAAAATCTGCATATTTGCTCATGAAATTTGCATAATCGATGAGAAGACCTAAATCGCTCGGATTTTTCTTGTACTTATTCATAAAAGCAACATACTCATCCATAAATTTTTCGTAGTCATCCATCGCGGCTTTAAATTCTGCGTCCAAGCCGTCAATTATATCAATATCGTCATTTCCTGTTTCAGCAGAACTATCGTTTTCGGGCACTTTTTCCGTGTTGTCAGGCTCCTCAATATCGGTGGAGCCGTCACCAATAGGTGTCGTCTCACTATTTTCCTTTTCAATTAAATAATCTTCCTTTGCGTAATAGATAACTATGCTTTTATCTACAGAATCCATTTTTGCTTTATCACCGTATAAAATGTCATAATTATTTGTTAAATTCCCATTATTGTCTAAAACATAATCGTCAATCTTGATAACGATGCCTTCGTCTACTTTTTCTAAAGGATATAGCAACTTTTCGGCGATACTTCCTACGCTTGTCGCAATAGCTTTAACCTCATAACCTTCAGCTTCCAATACAGATATTGCATCGTTGTAATCTATTCCGAAAACGTTAGGAATCTCATTTTTTCCACCGCCGCAAGCAGCCAAAGATACGACTGTTAACAATACCACCAATAAAACTAAAAATTTTTTCATTTTCATTCTCCTTTGAATTTTAATTTGTTCTAACTCTTGAAACGAAGTAGATATTTTTACATAATATTTCCTCCTTTTTATTTTCCTTCTTTTAAGATTCGCCATATTGAGCGTTCGGAATAGTTGTATTTTTGTGCAAGAGCAAGCGCATTCTTTCCGTCATACTCCTCGACTATGGCTTTATGTACGTGTTCCCGCGAAAAAAGTCTGTTCGGAAACGATATTTGAGTGCCGTGAAACAGGTTGAATATCCGTATTGTATTTTCAATGCCGATTTCGTCCGCAATTTCACGGTAGACCTCGTTTAAACCGCTGAAATCGTCACCCAAAAAAATCACGTCCCTCTTTTCCGATAATTTTTCATTTATCGACATAATACCACCCCCACCGCACCATTACAAATGACATCGTCTTTACATTTAGCAGTATTACTTTTCTTTTTGATGTTTTTCTGCATAAAAAATGCCCCTTTCCGAACGGAAAGTATCCGTTCAAAAAAGAGCTTGTAAATTTCGCGAATATTAAAATACGTCGATTTGAAGATGAAAAATGGCGCATTTTTGCTTTTTGGGCTAAAAATATTACAGACAAATTTACGCCAAAACTCCCTCTCATTTCCCAAATTAAGCGTATTTTTGCTCCGAATTATGCCGTTTTTTCTCTCTTTGCAAAACTTTTGTCGATAAAAACTGTGAAAAAGGCGCACGAAAACTCTTGATTTAATTGGTAAAATATGGTAATATCCGTAATCACAGAGAACAAAAACGAATAAGGGAGAAATAAGAAATGGAAAATTTAGGAAAGATACTCATTGCAGACTCGGATGCCGATTACAGAAAGGAGTGTGAAATAAACTTCAGCAAAAGCTTTGACGTCGTAGGTCTTGCCGCTGACGGTGTTGAGGCTATACGCCTTATCAACAGCGCAAAGCCCGACGTCGTTATACTCGACCTTTGGCTTTCAAAACGTGACGGTATAGGCGTCATCGAAGAATTTGCCGAAAAAGCGGACAAGCCCGTATTCATAGTTGCGACCTCCGTAAGCAATATGAATATGCTTAAAGACGCTTCCTGCAAGGGTGCGGCGTATTGCGTGCGCAAGCCGTTTAACTTTGGAGAGCTCACAGACAGGATATCGGAAATCATGAAAGGCTCAAAGCCGAATCCCGCTTCATATACCGATATCGAGCAACAAGTTACGGAGGTCATACATCTTGTGGGTATCCCCGCACATATTAAAGGATACAGCTATCTTCGCACTGCAATAATGCTCGTTTTGAAGGATACGGGCGCACTTGATTCCGTGACAAAGGTGCTTTATCCGCTCGTTGCGAAAATGTATCAGACCTCGCCCTCAAGAGTCGAAAGAGCTATACGCCACGCGATAGAAGTCGCCTGGGACAGAGGCGATTTGGAAACGCTTAATTCAATGTTCGGGTATACCGTACAAAACTCACGCGGAAAGCCTACGAATTCCGAATTTATTGCACTTATATCGGACAATCTGCGTATCAAAAACAAGCTTTAAAATATTAAAGGAGACGGCAAAACCGTCTCCTTTTTTACATTACATACAGTATTATGCAAAGCGCTTGAAGTATGCTTCCGAAAATGACGAACAGGTGGAATATCGAATGAAAATATTTCTTTTTCTTCCCCACCTTATAGAAAACCACTCCCGCAGTATACATTATTCCGCCCGCAAGCAAAAGCCAAAATCCCGCCGCACCGAGTGCACGGTACACCTTCGTTATCGAAAAGATTATAGACCAGCCTATGCCCACGTAGCAAAGCATACCAAACACTTTAAATCTCTTCAAGTCGATAGCCGTAAGCGTCGCAGCGAGTGCTGTAAGTGACCACACTACGCCGAACGTGACGTATGCGGCAACGGGCGCGACCTTCACGAGCGAGCAGAGCAAAACAGGCGTATATGTACCCGCTATGAGAAAATATATCGTACAGTGGTCAAGCACCTGAAAGACCTTTTTTGCAGTCTTGTTCTTTAAGCCGTGATATATGCTCGATACCGTATACAGAAGTATCATCGTCGCACCGAAAACGGCGCCCGTCACAACTCCCATAACGTTTCTTTTCAATGCGGCTGTGATAACGCAAGCTGCCGTTACCAAGATTCCCAAAGCTCCGCCGACAATATGAGAGCTCATATTAAATATTTCCTCGCCCTTCGTGTAAAAGGGCAGTATTCTTTCCTTAAATGATGTTTTCTTTGCCAAGATGTATTCCTTTCAGCGTAAAACCGACTCACTTCTTTACGTAATATCTTCTCGCAAGCCATTCCGAAAGACCGTCAAGTCCCGGATAAACGATACGCTCGTTTATGTTGAGTTGGTCGAGCATATCCCTGATGCGCCACTTTATATCTTTCTTGATTATGTATTTTACCGTATTCTTCGTATTACGTGCCAAAAACCCCTCTATATCGTTCATATTGCCGGGAACGATAGAAAAATACGAATACTGATTTATTATCCTCGGCTCTATTGAGGGCGGCTCAACGATGACCATAGCATCGTTGCCCATATCCTCATCGTACTCCGAAAGCGAGGTGCAGGCACTGTCGAGCAAGTCAACACTCATCGCAAGAGTGCGGTTTGATTTAAGCGGTGCCTTATATTTTTCCGGAAGCAGCGAGTGCATCTCCTCCATATCTATCTTCCACACGACAGCATCGTGCTTATCAAGCGAATTAAGGCTTTCACCCGTGGTCGCAAAATGAAATCCTATAAGCGGAGAATGCGACCAATCGAGCAATCTCGTGGGGAGTCCGTGATGCCTTCCGACTATCATTTGGCGCCATACGGAATTCTCTATCTCAACGTCATCGCTTACCGCATATTTTGTGAAATTACGCAAGATTATCGGCTCAAGCTCGTTTTGCTTTTCCTTACAGTTGAGCTTTAAGCTCGAGCAGAGCTTCCACGACGCATTGGGCATACCTCTATATAAAAAGGCGTTGCGGTAACGGTCGATAGCCTCTACCCTCGTCTGCTCCGCAAGGAGTTCCATAACCTTGTCAATGGAATCTATAATAACCGTCGTTACCAATGCTATACCTCCTTATTTTCCGTTCTCGGATGTTTTTCGTATCCTGTGCCTTGCGCCCTTTCAAGCGCACCGAAAATATTTTTTATCACCGATGGATTATCTTTTTGTAAGCTGTACATCAGCTTCTTCATTTCTTCTCTTTGCGTATTTCCGTTAGCGGGGCACTTACTTTCCACAACAGGCAAAGAGCTGTTTCTTGCAAAAGCGGCAACGCTTCCCTCGGGGGCATATATGAGCGGGCGAATGACCGTGAGGTCACTTCTGTCAAGGTACGTTATGGGAAGAAAGCTGCCAAATCTCCCTGCATAAAAAAGATTCAAAAGCACAGTTTCAACCACGTCGTCGTAGTTATGTCCGAGCGCAAGCTTATTGCAGCCGAGCGCCTTTGCCGCATCGTTTATCGCACCTCGTCGCATTCTTGCACAGAGCGAGCAGGGATTGGATTCTTTCCTTATATTAAATATGACCTCATATATTTGCGATGCGACAACGTGATATTCGACACCGAGCTTTTCGCAAAGCTCTTTTATCGGTGTGTAATCCGTGTCGGGAAAACCCATATCTACGGTAATTGCTATAAGCTCGTATTTCTCGGGATAAAAATCTCGGAGCTTCGCCAAAGCAACAAGCAGCGCAAGGGAATCCTTTCCGCCCGATACACCTACAGCTATCTTATCACCGTTTTTTATCATATCGTAATTTTCACACGCACGTCTTGTGAAACTTAGAATGTTTTGTAAATCTATCATAACTGTCCTCCGAGTGAAATTATACAATAGTTCACCCCTTTTTTCAACCGTATTTATAAAAACAGCAATTTAGAAAAAACGAGAAAAAACGAGAAAAACTATAGATTAAACGAGTAAGTTATAAAGTTTTTTAATTTTTTAAAAAAATCTATTGACAAGTAAAAAATATGTGATATACTATGAGAGCTTTGAAAATAGTAAATTTACGGAGGAAAACAATGGCTACTTATATGGCAAAAAAAGAAGAGCTTAACCGTAAGTGGTACGTAATCGACGCTGCAGGCAAAACGGCAGGTCGTGTTGCAGCTACGGCAGCATCCATTCTTAACGGTAAGCACAAACCCGAATACACACCCCACGTTGACTGCGGCGATTTCGTTATCATTGTAAACGCTGCAAAGGTAGTATGGACAGGCAAAAAGCTTGACCAGAAGAAATACTACCGTCACACAGGCTACGTCGGCGGTCTCAAAGAGCAGAGCCTTCGCGACGTTATGGAGAAGAAGCCCGAGTTTGCAATGAAGCAGGCTGTTAAGGGAATGCTTCCCCACAACTCCATCGGCGCCGCTTCCATCGGCAGACTTAAAGTATACGCAGGCGCAGAGCACGAGCAACAGGCACAAAAGCCCGAAGCTTACGAAGCATAAGGAGGTAAAGACAAATGACATATACAACCGCTAAGCCTTACTTCTACGGCACAGGAAGAAGAAAGAAGTCTGTTGCAAGGGTTAGACTTTACCCCGGCACAGGCGCTGTTACAGTTAACGGAAGAGATATCGACGATTACTTCGGTCTTGAAACCTTGAAGCTCATCGTTCGTCAGCCCTTCGCAGTTACCGGTAACGAAGGAAAATACGATATCGTTGCAACCGTTTCCGGCGGCGGCATCTCCGGTCAGGCAGGCGCTATCCGTCACGGCGTTGCAAGAGCTCTTTTGCAGGCAGACGAGGAATTCCGTGCTTCCTTAAAGAAGGCAGGACTTCTCACTCGTGACCCCAGAATGAAGGAAAGAAAGAAGTACGGTCTCAAAGCCGCACGTCGTGCTCCCCAGTTCTCCAAGAGATAACATCATACTTTTTACCGTTTTTTGCTTTGCCGAGCAACAAAAACGCAAGCGTTGTTCCGCAGCCGAGCAAGTCTCGGCTGCGGCAATTTGCAATATTGCCCTAAAAAACTACGCGTTTTTCAACGGAGCATTGCGTTTTTATGAAAGCGAGGTGAGCCGGATTGCAAAAATTCAAGGCGCTTTTTAAAAAAATTGCCGATTTTGCAACCAAAAACATTTATTCGGCGCTGTTTTTACTAATAGGAATAACAGCGGCAATTATTGCAAAGGACTACGTTCAGGGAAACATCTGTATCTTTAAAGACATTCGAGGTGAAGGCATAGAAGGGCACTCAAGCCTTATGTATGCCGCAGATCATTGGCAAAGCACTAATAAAAACGGAATCAATACGTACGAAAAAACCGTACTTATCGACGATGCGGGAGTTGTGAGGGAATACATCACCCAAGCAAAAACGGTGTCGGAGCTTTTCAGTGAAAACGGAATTACCGTAGGAGCATACGACGTCGTTGTTCCGTACGGTGACGGTGCAATAGCGAACGGTATGACGGTATATATTACGAGAGTCGACTATATCGTGCAGACCGTTGAAACGAAGCTGCCGTTTGAAACGATGATAAAAGACGTCGATACGGTAATGAAGGGTACGACCGTCGTAGCAGAAGAAGGCAAAGAAGGCCTAAGGCTCGACAAAATAGCCACAAAGACAGTAAACGGTGTCATAACCAACGAGCGAAGAGTCATTTCAAGCACGGTAGTGGAAGAACCAACACCGTGTATTAAAGAACACGGAGTCGGCGGAAAATTCCGAGCTCCGAACGGCAAGGTTTACCGTTATCTTTATCGCAGAGAATGCGTCGCCACGGCATATTACGACTACCGAAACATAGGCTATGGTGCTACGGGACATGCAACCGTACCGGGTACGGTTGCCGTTGATAAAGACGTAATTCCGCTGCATTCCAGAGTTTACGTTACGGGTAAAGTCGGTGACTTCGGAATTTTGAAAGCAGAGGACGTCGGAAATTTCAGGGGCGATTGGATCGACATATATTTTGATACGATCGAAGAATGTTACGCCTTCGGAAGACGGACTGTAAACGTATACGTGATAGAGATAAACGCTTGCGGCGTGCGTGTGCACAACACCGAAGAAACGAAAGATATAGGATATCCCGGTGCAAATTGGTTCTATAACAATAACAAGGAAGACGGCACGAAAACCGAAAGCGAAACGGATTCGGGAAGCGGTGCCGACTGATACGAAAGCGAAAACAATACTATCTTTAAGGAGAAATTTTATGGTTAAAAATTCCAAAAAGAATAAAAGCAACGCGGTATTGCTTTACGTGCTTTGCGCACTTGTCATAATCGGTATCGCCACGATAATCTTCACAAACTTCCTTCAGAGAAACGATATGTTTGCTGACAAATATTTTATGAACGTTCTCTCAACGCTTCTTGAAAAGAACCCCTCAAATATTACCGAAGAGGATCTTGCAAACATAAAATATCTTGCCATCAACTATCCCGCACAAGACGAAAACGGAAACACTATCATTACGGCTCAGATAGGATATGACGATACTATAAAAGCTCTCACGGACACAAGCGTCGAAGTGAAAACGAAGACCGTTGCGCTCGGCGATTATATTACGGATCTGACGGATATCAAATATTTCACGGGACTTCAAGCGCTCGTTATCGAAAACACGGAAGTCAAAGATCTCGGATTTGCAAATGAATGCAAAAATCTTGAATATATTTCCATAGGTTCAAAAAAGCTTGAAAACATTTCCGCTCTTTCCGAAATGCCCAAGCTCGTTGAAGTAAGCATCTCGGGTGCGTCTTTGGCGGACGTTTCCGCTCTTGCAAACTGTAAAGAGCTCAAGGGTCTTTTCCTTGACTCCAACTCTATCACAGACCTTTCCGCACTTTCTTCTTTAACAAAGCTTGAAAACGTAGACGTTTCAAAGAACACAGGGCTTACGTCCGTTTCGTTTTTATCTAATATGACAGCCTTAAAGACATTGGCACTTGACGACACGAAGGTAAGTGATATCTCCCCGCTTTCCGCTTTAACAAATCTTGAGCAGGTTTCTTTTGCTAACTGTGGCGTTGAGGATATCTCGGCTCTCGCAAACTGCACGAAGATAACGACTTTAGTTGCAAGCGAAAACAAGATAAGCGATATTTCCGCACTTGCGGGTATGACAGGCATGGAAAGCCTCGACCTCAACGATAATAAGATCAGCGACATATCTGCACTCTCCGCTTTGACGAAGCTTTCTATGTGCTATCTCGGCAATAACCAAATCAAAGACGTAAGCGCACTCAAGGACGCAAAAGATATCGTATATCTTTATCTTATCGGAAACGGTGTCATCGAGGATACGACTCCCATCAAGCATCTTATCGACGCTTCCAAGGAAGAATCGCCCAAGTGCTACGTATGGATGGATACCGAAGAAACAAAATCCGAAGAATCAGCAGAATAAATATTTTGCCCAAGTGCCGTTATGACACTTGGGCATTTTCACTTCAACAAAGTTACCTCCCGAAATGATATTACGGGAGGTAACTTTTTATTTTTTGAACTTTTTTACTGCTGATATCGGAACGTACATTATTAAAACCACAATGGGCAACAGTATCGGAAATCCCCATAGATAAGAACCTAAAAGCTTTTCAAAAAGCTCTAACGGGTTGCCCGAATCGGGCCTCATCAAAAACATAAAATTCGTATCCCAAAGTAAATTTAAAAAATATACGGGGACAGCTAATGCCACAAGGAGGACTATCGACCTGCCCGCATATTTTATTTCGGCAGGTACTTTACCGGTACATACCAACAGCAAGGGATAAATAACGAGCAATATATGTATTGTAAAGCTGTGAAGGTGAAAGAAATTCCAAAACGGCACGGAAGTCCAATTCGGGAAAGCAAGCGCAAGCAGAGCTCCGGGAATACAAAAATAATAAAGAAAGCTTCTTACGATTTTCGTCGGTTTTATTATATCAAAAGCAACAAGCAAAATATTTATTCCGCAGAGGTGGAAAGGAAGATACCCAAAGCTGAATTCATCTATTATTACAAGCACCAAGTTCTTCAACATTTCTTGAAGAAATATATATACGCCTAAAGTGACAAGCATAATTTTTCTTTTTTTCTCACTCAGCCGCCTATATAACGCACATGACGCAACACATATAAAAAGTCCGACTAAAAGCCAAATAATATGTGTTATTCCGAAAAATTTGAAACCAAGCCCTTCGGGAATGTTGTCTTTAGTTTTAAAAAACATCTTTATTTACCTCGTTTTTACAAGTCCCAAAGCATCATTTTATTCTATACTTCCGCATCGAGAGGTCGGTCGGTTATATTATACCCAAACAGTTTTTTGTGAAGTCTGCTTACGTAGTTGGGGTCACCGAAGCCATAAAGCGACGCCGCCTTGTATAAAGGCACCTTTTCTTTTTCCATAAGAGTCTTTATTCGGGAAAGCTTTTGCCGATTTATATATTTAATAACCGTCATTCCCTCCGTTTCTTTGAAGACCGTGCAAAGATATCCGGGAGAAATGTTAAGATGTGCGGCAACTTCCTTCTGCGTTATAGGCTCTGTGATATTCTTAACAATAAAGCGCTTTGCCCTCTCCGTATAAAGAGCTGAGCCCGGCACGGTATAAAGTCCCTGCTTGCGAGCAAGGTCGTCTATGGCACACAACAGCTCTAAAAATTTTGCCGCCGCCCTCGTCGGACTGCCGTTTAAAGCATCAAAGCCGTAAACAAAATTGTCTATCATACGAATGATATTCTCATTATGCATATCCTTGGTGATAACCGTAGGAATAAAAAGTCCGCCGCTTTCTGCCTTCTCCCATTCGAGCGTAGCCGCCACGGTGTGATGTCGGTGAAATGACGGCGCATATATTTTAAGCGGCTCGGAAAAGGTGTTGCACACAACGTCGCCTGCGTGAGTTTCTATGCGCTTTCCTCCTATGTCAAGGACCGTATCTCCCTCAACGAGCACGGCTATTTCAATGCGGTTTTTGCAGATACCGGAGCCGTTGGAATATTGCTCCGCTTCAAAGCTATGTGCAAAGCACAGCTTTGGCATAGAAAAAACATTCATCTGTATCATCATATCACCTCTAAACGTATAGTATCATTTTATATGAATTTTGTCAAGAAAAAATAAGTTTATATATTCCATTTGGAAATGTTGCTTGATATTATATCTGATGAGGAGAGTTCCTCAAAATCTAATGAAAATATTTTATGAATTGCCGAAACTTATACAGAAAAGGAGAAATCGTTATGAGTTTGACAAAAGAATTAAACAAAGAGCTTAAAGTTTCTTACGGACGTCTTACTCCCCAAGCGTTTCGCCGCGAAGGACTTATCGAAGATCTTGCCGCTCCCATTCCTTTACTCAGAGCAGAGGGCATATACACTCTCTTTTCCCTCCCCAAACCCGTTATTTTGAAGAACGAGTTGATTGCGGGAAACAATAAATTTATCCACTTGGATATTACCGACGAGGAGTTTGAGTTTTTCTCTTCTGAGTGCGACAGCCTCGGAGAACGCGATTTCCCGCAGAACAAAGACCACTACGCTCCTAACTATTGGCACATTTTGACTATCGGTATTCCCGGACTCAAAGCGGAGATAACCGCTTCCCTTGAAAATCACAAGGGCTGTGAGGAAAAAGAGCTCAACTTGAAGGCTATGTACCGTGCGCTCGAAGGCTTTGAGAAGATGATAGAAAATCACGCCCTCGCCGCAGAAGAGCTTTACGGCAAGGACGGCTATGATACAGAAAAGCTTAAAAAAATAGCAGCAAACTGCCATGCGGTTGCAAAGGGCGTACCCGAAACGTTTGAACAGGCGCTTCAGCTCGTATGGCTTTGCCACCTTGCTTTCGTAATGGAAGACAGATTTGCCATGGCGCTCGGAAGACTTGACCAATATCTTTATCCCTTCTACAAAAAGGATATCGAAGCGGGAACGCTCACCGACGAGTATGCCGTAACGCTTCTTGAAAACGTCTTTATCAAGCTTCAGGACGACGTTGTAAACATAACCATCGGCGGAAGAAGCACAGACGGCTCGTGCGACGTAAACGGCCTTACCTACTGCGTTTTAAAGGCTGTAGGCAACTGCAACGTGCCCGGTCCCAACCTCTCGTTCAGAGTGACTGACAACACGCCCGACGATATAATGCACCTTGCTCTTAAAATT
The DNA here is from genome assembly GCA_045585835.1 of Eubacteriales bacterium. Taxonomy (GTDB): domain Bacteria; phylum Bacillota; class Clostridia; order Oscillospirales; family CAG-272; genus CALCTE01. Next base: position 16,504 of record JAZMZG010000032.1, on the reverse strand, counting down.
ATCGGCACGGGTCTTGGATATCCCGCACTTATGAATAATGACGTTAACACAAAGTCGCTTCTTAGACTCGGATATCCCGAAGAAGATGCTTACAACTACGCTATGGTAGGTTGTATCGAAAACTTTATTGCGGGTAAGCAACCACCTTGGACAGACGGCAGAATCGACGCCCCCAAGTACCTTGATCACGTATTCCACCAAGGCAAAAACGAAAAGGGCGTACGTATCGGCGCAAGAACCGCTCCCATTTCGGAGCTTACCACGATGGATAAGTTTATGGAAGCTTACGAAGCACAGCTTCAATACGCAGCCGATCAGTATTACTTCACAAAGAGAAACGTAAATGACCGCTTCAATCAAAAGCATTATCCCGAACCCTTCCTTTCGCTCTTCTGCTTCGACTGTATAGGCAGAGGACTTGACATCAACAACGGCGGCGCGATATATCCCTCGAATCACGGCGCAGGCGTTGCGGGAATAGCAACTACCGCTGACTCCCTTGCGGCTATCGAGAAGGCTGTTTTCGTAGATAAGAAATACACTCTTGCAGAGATTAGCAAAGCTATCGACAAAAACTTTGAGGGCTATGATGAGATAAGAGAATATTTGCTATCGGCTCCAAAATACGGCAACAATGACGATTTCGTCGACAAATACGCTATATGGCTGACGAAGTTTATGTCAAAGACCTTCGATAAATACCGCACAAGAGACGGCGGAAGATATATTATCGGTATGGCATCGAACATAAGCAACGTCAAGGCAGGCAGAGTAATGGGCGCAACTCCCGACGGAAGACTTGCGGGTGAGCCTATTTCCGATGCGGCAAGTCCCGCATACGGAAGAGACTGCAAAGGAGTTACTTCGGCTCTTCTTTCACTTGCAAAGCCAGACTATACGCACGTCAGCGTAGGAAGCGTTATCAACCAAAAATATTCACCCTCGATGTTCACGGACGATACAAAGAGAGCTAAGCTCCTTGCGCTTATAAGAACTTACTTCAAAAACGGCGGTCAGGAATTGCAGATGAACGCAACCTCAAGAGAAGTCCTCATCGACGCCATGAACCACCCCGAAAATTACGGGGACTTGGTCGTAAGAGTTTCGGGATTCTCGGCATTCTACGTAACGCTTGATCCCGGAGTTCAGCTTGACATCTTAAACCGTACACAGCAAGGATAATATTATGCAGATAAATATTTCCAATATACAGCACTTTTCCGTCGGCGACGGTGACGGCATAAGAACCACGGTGTTTTTTAAAGGCTGTAATCTTCACTGCTTATGGTGCCATAACCCCGAAACGATAAGCGCAAAGCCCGAAGTGCTTGAATACAAAAACAAAGCACCCGAAACCGTCGGCAGAAAAGTTAGGTGCGAAGATGTACTTCCCGAGCTGTTGGAGGATAAGGCGTTTTTTGATGAAAGCGGCGGCGGCATTACGTTTTCGGGCGGTGAATGTATGCTTCAGTACGAGGATGTTGCCTATCTTGCCTTTCTTTTGAAGAACGAAGGCGTCGAAGTGCTTATCGACACGGCGGGCTGTGTTCCGTATAAAGCCTTCGAGAAAACAAACGGCGTCGTTTCGGGATATTTGTACGATTTCAAAAGCGCAGATAAAGAAAAGCTTTTTGAGTACACGGGCGCTGATTTTGAGCTTGTATATTCGAATTTGCAAAAGCTCGTAAGAGCAGGGCAAAACGTAATGGTGCGAATACCGCTTATACCGGGATTTAATACGGACGAAAAATCCATAAGCGCTATTATAGAGCGCCTTTCCGAAATAGGCGTAGAAACCGTTTACCTCTTGCCTTTTCACCGTTTGGGTGCAGGCAAATACACGGCTATGAAAAAGGACTATGCGTATAAGGACGTCGAACCGCTTTCCAAAGAAGAGCTTGGAAGAATATCAGCACAATACGAGAAAAAATTTAAAGTAATAATAGAAAAATAAAAGGAGAATTTACGATGAAAGCTAAAGCAGCAGTATTTATGGGAGCTGAAAAGGACTTCGAAATTCGCGAGTTCGACGTTGTGGACGCTCCCGCAGGTTATGGCAGAATGGAGCTTATCGCAAGCGGCGTATGCGGAACGGATATCCATATCCATAAGGGCAAGCTCGGCGGCAGAGTTCCCTCTATCATAGGCCACGAATTCGTAGGAAGAATCACCGACATAAGCAAAGAGGACGGCGAGAAGTTCGGACTTAAAGTAGGCGATGCGGCTATTGCGGATATTGCTATTCCCTGCGGAGAATGTATCCTTTGCAAAAACGGCGACGACGCTAACTGCGTTCATTTCAAATCAGCTATAAGCGGAGTTTTGGACGAGCCCCCTCACTTCCGCGGCGGATATGGAGAAGTTAACTTCACACCCGCAACTAACCTTATTAAGATACCCGAGGATATCGACCCCACCGTTGCAACGGTATTTGCTTGCCCCGGCCCCACGGCTATTCACGGCTGCTGCCTCGCAGAACAGGCAGGCGTTGACCTCAAAAACGTAAACGTAGCTGTCGTACAAGGTCTTGGACCTGTCGGAACCTTCTCCGTTATGTATCTCAAGAGAAGCGGCGTTAAAAAGGTATACGCTATAACCGCTTTTGCTGACGAAAAGAGAGAAAATCTCGCTCTCAAGCTCGGCGCAGACAAGGTATTCTGCATCGACAGAGACGGCAACGACAACATCAAGGAAGAACTCCTTAAAGAAAACGGCGGTATAGGCGTTGACCTTTGCGTAGAATGCTCGGGAGCACCCGTTGCAGTTCCCTTTGCATTCGGCATTTTGAGAAATCGCGGCGTATATATCGTTCCCGGTCAGTACAGCCAATCGGGTGCGGTTGAAATACAACCCCAACTCATCACCTTCAAGGCGCTTCACATCATCGGTTCTTCTCAATATTCCATAAAGGACGTTAAGAAGTATCTTGAATTTTTGGGCAACAACAAGGACCTCTTCCCCATTATCGAAAAGCTCGCAAACAAATACCCCATAACTCAAATAAACGAAGCTATAAAGGACGCAAAAAGCGGAAACAATATCAAAACAGTTCTTGTGAAAGGCTAAATTTATCCGTAAGGAGAAACAGAGGGCGAAAATCGTCCTCCGTTTTTTTATGTTTCTGTGCCCAAAGCTTTAATAAATTGTTGAAAAGATATTGCCAAAGCGCTTAGTTTGTGATATAATTCGGTAAAGCAAAATATTCATTCTACGGAAGGATAAGTGGCGTGCAAACGCCATAGGTACAGTTATGTTTTGTAAAAATTGTAACAATCAAATCCCCGACGGCTCTCAATTTTGTTCCGTATGCGGCGCAAAGCAAGATGAGTCCACACCTGTAACGGAAGAAATCGGTGCAACCACGGTTTTAAACGAAGAGATGGGCGTGGCGGAAAATTCAAACGAAGTCACAAACGAGCAGCCCTTCGAAAATGAAAGCGATAAGAGTAAATTCAATTTCAAAGACTTACTCTTCACTGTAAAGGAATCGTTTTTAAAGCATACTAAAATATGGATAGGCGCCGTAGCCGTTTTACTCGCGCTTGTCATAGTGTTCAATCTTGCCGCTATCTCGGGCTTTTGCGTCAAGCTTTTCGGCTCCGATGCAAAGTACGCTCAATACGTAGAGAAAAAAGCCGCCGAAGAAACGATAGATGCGACATCCGCATTTTACGGCGCCCTTCGTGATATAGCAGACACGAACTATAAAGCAGAGGTTGAAGTCGGTCTTAATATTTCCAAAAATGCCATTAAGGATTTTGAAGATATGACCGATATCGAGCTTGATTGGCTTAAAAAGCTCAGCGTATTTGCGTCCGCAAACGTTAAGAAGGATGCCGCTTCTGCCGAATTCGGTGTCAAGCTCGGCTCAAGCGACGTTATCAGCGCGGAAACTATATTGGACATAGCAGGAAAAAAGCTTTTTGTCGGCCTTACCAATCTCAGCAAGAACTATCTCTCAACCGATATAGCCATTCCCGAGGGATTTAGCTTGGATATGATTGCCGATTTTGCTAAAGAACTCCCTTCCGAAGCAAAATTCAAAAAGATGCTTGATAAATATGTTGATATCGCTATTGAGCAGATAGACGATGTTTCCGAGGATAAGGATACCATCAAAGCAGGTGATATCGAGCAAAAGGTTACAGCTTCCAAGATGAAGATCAAGGAAAAAACATCGCTTGATATAATTATCGCCGTATTGGAAGAAGCAAGAAATGACAAAGACATCAAAGCACTTATCCAAGACTTTGTCAAGACGGCTAAAAAGCAGCCTGCTTTATCGGGGCAAACCAAAGAGCTTAATGCTGACGAAGTATACGAAAATTTCGTTTTAAGAATAGATACAGCTCTTGAAAACTTCAAAAGCCAAAAAGATGCCCTCACCGAAAACGAAACTCTTTACGTAATCATTACCTACATTGACTCGGAGCACAAGGTAGTCGGCCGAGAGGTCAAAATGCCCCAAGGCGATTCAAACGTCACGGTTTCTTCCTACGTAACGCCTCACAAGGGCGACAAATTTGCGCTCAAATATGAAGCAGACGGAATGAAGATCACCGGTGAAGGTAAGGATAAGGATGGCGTGATAACCGGCGAGTTTAATTTCTTTGGCAACTCTCAAGGACTCAATTTCAGTTATTTCAGCGTTGAGCTTGAAAAATTTGATACAAATGCATTTGCCAAGGGTGAACTTAAAGGCACTGTAATAATCACACCCAACAATGCTCTCGGCGCTTTTGCAGGAATATCCGGAATGTCTGCGCTCTCTCTTATCAGCGACGGTATTGAGCTTGTGTTCGATGCGGGCCTTGAAAAGGGTAAAATAGAGTTCAACATTCTTAAAGACGATGATCTGTACGCCGGCATTGAGATGAAATACGATTCCGGAAAAGGCAGCGGTGTAAAGATTCCTTCCGACAAAAAGACCTTCAGCGCAGAAGAAGTCGAATACTTCCTTGATACACTCAACTTTGATAAGATAACAAAAGCGCTCAAAAAAGCTAAAGTGGACAGTGATATCATCGAAACTGTAGAAAATCTTCTCAACGGCATCAAGGAAGGCAATTTGTCAAGCTTCGGATCGTTCTCATCTACCCCTGATTATTATAGTGATTACAGTGATTATGAATGGGATTATTAAGTAGAACAAAAAATACATAAATAATCAACAAACGGCGCTGTTGTTCACAGCGCCGTTTATATTGGTGTAATATGGAAATTAAAATCGAAAACATAAAAAAGAAATACGGTAAAAAAGAAGTTTTAAAAGGCATTGACTTTTCCGTGTCCGCAGGCAAGTGTGTCGGTATACTCGGCGGAAACGGTTGCGGTAAATCAACGCTTTTATCAATACTTGCGGGAATACAAACCGCCGATGAAGGTAAGTTCATCTGTGACGGCAAAGATCTTCTTGCCTTCAGTAAAAAGAGAGCAAGCCTTGTCGGATATATTCCTCAAGGTACTCCTTTAATTGAGGAGCTTACCGCAAAAGACAATCTTTCGCTTTGGTATACTAAAGAATCTATGCAGCGTGAGCTTAAAGACGGCGTTTTGAAGATGCTCGGCATTGATGAATTCTTGGGGGTTACGGTTTCCAAAATGAGCGGCGGTATGAAAAAGCGTCTTTCCATAGGCTGTGCCGTTGCCGGTAAACCTAAAATATTGCTGATGGATGAAGCTATGACGGCTCTTGACATTTCCTGCAAAACCCGAATTTTTGAATATATCAAAAAGCACGTTGCCGACGGCGGAATCTGTCTTCTCGTCACCCACGACGTTATGGAGCTTAACCTTTGCGACGAATGGTATATTATCAAAGACGGCAAGGCTAAACCTTTTATATACGAAGGAGATACGGAACAACTGATCCGTAATTTTTAATATGAAATCGTATTTTAAATTACAATGCAAAAGAGTCGCAAAGGTGTTTGTGCCGATCCTTCTTGTTACACTCGTTCTCGCAATAGGTATAGGCGCCGCACTTGCGGCAATTATAGGCAACTATTTAAACAGCGAAGAAAATACGGTCTTTTCGATAGGCGTTACCGGCGATATGGAAAACGAGTATCTCAAATGGGGAATTGCCGCCGTGCAAGCGTTTGACGATACGAGATTTACTATGCAGTTCGTCCAAATGGAAGAAAAAGAGGCTATCGAAAAGCTCTCCGACGGCACACTAACGGCATACATTGATCTGCCTTACGGTTTTGTGGACGGCGTTACGACCGGCGACCTTGTGCCTATACGGTTTTTAACTACCCCCGGCGCAGTCGGAGTTGTAACAATGTTCAAGGACGAAATAACAAGTTCAATTCTTGAAATGGCAATAGACACTCAAAAAGCAACAAACGGTATTGCCGCCGCCGCTTATGACAACGATATCGGAATTCTTGCAGGAGATCTGCAGTATGATATTTCCATTTCCTATATAGATCTGATTTTGAATCGAGGAAATATGGTCACCGTAGACATCTTGGGTATCGAAAGCGGACTTGGAATGGTGGAATACTATATTTGCGGGCTGTTTATTGTGTTTTTTATGTTGGCGGGACTTCCCTTTGTAACAATTTACTGCCGCAAAGATAATTCTTTGAACACTCTGTTGCTTTCAAAAGGATTTTCACATAAAAAGCAGCTTATTTGTGAATGGGGCGCACATTTTTTGTCATATCTGTGCCTTGTACTTATTTGCGCCGTTCTTTTATCGTCGTTAATTATCCTTTCTCCGAACTTGGTTACATTTGAATCCGCTTTTCTGTTTATACTTTATTTAGTGCCCGTTATTTTAATGTTCTCGTCGCTTAATTTAATGATTTTCGAGCTTACGTCAAACGTAGTAAGCGGCGTACTTTTGCACTTTTTTACAACTCTCTCGCTTTGCTACGTTTCCGGTTGCTTTTATCCGGTATACGCATTCCCGAAAATCATACAGAACCTGCAGTCCGTTTTACCTACGGGAGTTGCAAGAGCTTGTCTTGCAAACGCATTTACAAAAGAACAAAATGTTTTTTCGCTCTTTTCGGTGCTTTTGTTTGCACTTGCCTTTTATTTGTTGACACTTTATATTCGCTCTCGCAAAATGCAATCGCATAAGGAGGGCAGAATATGAAAAGACTTTTAAAATGGTTCTTAATGCTTAACAAAAGACTTTATAAAAAGCCTTCGTTTATTGCTATTTTGCTTATAATTCCGATAGCGATATTCTCTATCAGCCTTGTTTCCGAGCTTGATGGCGGATTTTTAACCATTATGCTTGCCGAAACGGATAAGGACGATGAAATATCCTCCGAAATTATAGACAAGCTGCTTAACGATAAGTCGCTTTTGCATTTTGTTTACGTCGACGACCCCGCCAAAGCTACCGAGGCAGTACGTGACGGACAGGCTGATGCGGCTTGGATCTTCTCGGAAAAAATGCACGAGAAAATAAACGAATTTACCCTATTGGGTAAGTCCGAAGAGTCGATAGTTACGGTGGTAGAGCGGGATCAAACGGTGCTTTTAAGACTTGCGCAGGAAAAGCTTGCGTTTGCGCTTCAGCATTACGCAACCAAAGCACATTACGTAAACTTTGCTCGGGCAAACTCGGAGGTCTTAAGTCAGCTTGATGACGAAGAGCTTATATATTATTTCGAAAACAGCGACTATTCGACAAATCTCTTCGTTTACGATAGTGTAGGCGGGACAAGAGTAGACCCTGACAATTCAAATTACGTAACGGCACCGATTCGAGGACTTTTGGCGATAATCGTGATGCTTGCAGGCCTTGCCGCCCTTCTTTTCTTTATTCAAGATCAAGAAAACGGGACTTTTTCATGGGTTCCGGAAAACCGACGTATTTACGTGGCATTTGCTTGTATACTTATTGCCGTTTTAAACGTTGGCGCCGTATCTTTAATAGCGCTTAAAATAGCGGGGCTTTCGGCATACATATGGCTTGACATAATATATATGCTCTTTTATGCAATAACTGTGGCAAGCTTTTCGCTGCTTTTGCTTCAGCTTTTTAAGTCAATAAGACTGCTTGCTTCAATCATACCCGCACTTATTGCCTCAATGATAGTTATTTGTCCCGTATTTTTTGATTACAGAGCTATCCGCCCTTTACAGCACCTCTTCCCGCCCACGCTGTTTATAAATTCCGCATACGAGAAATACAGTATTCCGTACATGCTTATTTATACGGCAATTTGTATCGGACTTGTATACGTTATAAGGCAACTTAAAAAAATTAAGTGAACGCAAAAAGCTCCCCGAGCGGGAGCTTTTTGTATAAGAGATGAATTTTCGGGAAATATATTCATAAAAAACCGTGTGAGGTGTTTTATATGAATATGTCAAATCAAAGCTACGTTGACCTTGTCGAAAGCCGTCAAAAAAAGCCTAAGGTGTTCGTAAACTGCTTAAAAGCTTTTCTTGTGGGCGGTATTATCTGCACTGTCGGCGAGGTACTTTCGGCCGTCTACAAGTCAGCGGGGGCGGACGACAAGCTTGCATGGAGCCTTGTGAGCATAACCCTTATCGTACTTGCCGAGCTTTTAACGGCGTTTGGAGTATTTTACTACATCGCAAAATTTGCGGGTGCAGGCACGCTCGTACCCATAACGGGCTTTGCTAACGCTATAGCTTCCCCCGCCATAGATACTTCGTCCGAGGGATATATTACGGGCGTCGGCGTTAATATGTTTAAAATAGCAGGACCCGTCATCGTTTATGGCACTTTAGCAAGTATGATATACGGTATCATCTACTTTCTGTCGAAAAGCTTATAAATTAAAAATGCTTGACCTGTTCGGTCAAGCATTTTTCTGTTAATTGTTTTTTATACTTTCATAGTCGATTCTATATGAAATAGATGTTACATAACTTGTTTGTTTAATATTTTCATCGAGTACCGTATGTGTTGTAATAACAATACTGCCCTTATATTTTTGATTTAAAAAATCAAAATCCAATTGCAAGTCAACTAAGGTCGTTTTACCGTTATATAGTGATTGTGTAAAATATATACCCTGCGGCGTTTTCAGCTCTTTGAGTATACTGTCAACCGTTGATTTGCCGTTAATATTCCCGAAAAAATTGATGTTGGGCGCATCGTAACGCTCGCCTTCACCATATTTAACGTTTCCTTCATAAAAATCACAAGAGATCTGCATTACGATCAAATCTTTTAAAGGCGTGGCGGTATTTTCTTTGCTGACAGCATATATTTGAAAGGTATTGCCGCGGAGTGTCATTACTTCAAATAACGCACTTGTTTCGGTAACAGATAAATCTTCGGGAGCATTTATACCGCCATTCATAGAAATCAATTCAAAGCCTAAATCAACAAATTCATTTACGGTTGATGGCAAAGTAACTGTAATTCCGTCTATTTCAACTTGAAAATTTTTTTTGGATTGCTTGATTTCGCAATCTTTTTCAGAAGTGTAGACGTATTTTAAGATATTACCGTAATCGGTAAATTCGACATCATAATTGCCAAGATCAACACGTTTGGGAATTTCGGCTAAAAAATCTTCATGTGTAATGATCCTGCCGATCTGTTTTTCTGCGCTATCTTCAACTGTTTCTTCAATCGATCCTTCTTTGTCTTCGATTCGGATTGAGTCTTGCGCATTACAACCCGTGAAAGCAAAAACGAGTAGGATCATCAATATAAGTCCAATTTTCTTTTTCATAAAAAGCTCCATTTTGACAGAATATGTTATTTCTTAATATTCTTGAAGTTGCCGTAGGTTTCGTTTACGACCTCAAAGTAAGAAAAAGTATCCTCATATTTCGAAACGATCTTTTGAAAATCGTTAAGCTGATGCTTATTGATAACGCATATCAAAACCGATTTTTTTGTACCCGTATACGTTCCGTACGCATCAATTTCGGTACAGCCGTGATGCATTTTATTTGTTATCTCATCAATTATATCCTGTTTATGCGTTGTTATAATGGTAAATTTGTATGCCGTCTTTGTCGTCTTTAACAACAAATTTCCGACAAAGGTCGATATGAAGCAATAAATTATGCACAGCGCCATCGGTTTATAATTCAACGCACCTTCGGAATAAACAAAAATCGAAACAACGGCAACGATCGCATTTAAGATGAAAGTTACGCTAAAAAAGTTGGTGGCGGGTCTTACCGTATTTATATATCGGGAAATAATATCCGTGCCGCCGGTGGAAGCGTTGTTTCTGAAGCATACGCCGTAAACGACACCCGCCAAAACGCCGCTTATGATTACCGGATATATCGTATCGTGTCCCAATGCATTATATTGAATAAATGTAAAATTTGATTTTTGAAGTAATAAAAAGCAAGCAGAATAAACGCACGAGAAGATCATCGTTTTAACTGCAAACTCTTTTTGCACCAAAAAATAAGCCAAAATTGACAGAGGAATGTTTATTAACAACGACATATAGCTGATGCTAAAGCCGCTTTTGAATTGGATCATTGTAGCAATACCGTTTAAGCCTGCGGGTGCAAAATTGTTTGATACGATAAAAACGTAATAAACAAATGCCAATAAGACAGCGGCCAATACCACTTGAAAATAGTTCCATACTCTTTTCATCACAAATCACCTCACTCGATTATACCGCCCCGCAGATTTTATGTAAATAGTTTTAACCAAAAAAAGCTTGACAAATTTGTCATGCTTTTTCTTTATTCAAATAAAGCTTTGCAAGACCGCCTTCGGAGGTCTCTCTGTAAAGGTGGGAAAGACTGTCTGTTTTTATGTCAAAAACTATCTCGTGCGAAATTTTTCCTAAGCGCTTCTCCAATAGCTCTGTCCGTGCCGTGCCGTTTTGGCAAGCGAGCCGTAAAGCGTCATTTTACGTTATCCGCTTGCGGATATTCTTTTATAAAGCTCGTTGCGGCAAACGAAGACCTCATCGTATGAGAGCTTGAAGGGCCTAGCCTATTTTGAAAAGATTTTTTATGGATTTCATAGCTTGTCCTCGTTTTTTTCTGATTATATCACACCGTTTTAACAATGTAAATACTCGGTTGTAGTATTGCAAAAGCACGGTAATTCTTATACCGTGCTTTTCGTTTTAATCTTTTACGGGAAACTCGATCTCGCCCTCAGCTTTTTCAAAGGCTTTGATCTCCTGCCTTATCAAATAAAGTATTTCTCCGTTAGCCGAGCGTCCGTAATATTTTGATATATAGTGCAACTTGTGGTGAAGCTCGGGATCGATTTCTATTCCAAGGTGCTTATTATTTTTATTTCTCATAAAAATCTCCAAATTCGTCAGATAACTTTTATCTCAAATCCGCAAGCTCCAAAATAAGTCTTTCCGTCTTTTCCCAACCAAGACAAGGGTCCGTTATGGACTTGCCGTATACTCCGCCGTCGGGTTTTTGACAACCGTCTTCGATATACGACTCTATCATAAGTCCCTTGAACATCTTATATATATCCTTGCTGTGCCTTGCACTGTGAAGTATCTCCTTGGCAATACGGGGTTGTTCTTCCCATTTCTTGCCCGAGTTTGCGTGGTTTGTATCAATTATCACAGCGGGATTTGAAAGAGAGCTGCTTTCATAAAGCTCGTGGAGACTTATAAGGTCCTCGTAGTGATAGTTGGGGCTGTTTTGACCGTACTTATTTACAAAGCCTCGAAGTATTGCGTGGGCAAGAGGATTGCCCTTACTCTCCACCTCCCAGCCGGAATAGTCAAAGGTATGTGGATGCTGTGCGGCTGTGATGGAATTCATCATAACCGAAAGGTCGCCGCTTGTGGGATTCTTCATTCCGACAGGCAGGTCAAGTCCGCTTGCGGTGAGTCTGTGAAGCTGATTTTCAACAGACCTTGCGCCTACCGCAACGTATGATAAAACATCGGAAAGGTACTTATGGTTTTCGGGATATAGCATCTCGTCCGCGCAAGAAAATCCCGTTTCGGTGAGCGCCTTTATATGAAGCTTTCTTATGGAAATAAGTCCCTTTAGCATATCGGGCGCATTATGCGGGTCGGGTTGGTGAAGCATTCCCTTGTAGCCGTCGCCCGTGGTGCGAGGCTTATTCGTGTAGATTCTCGGAACTATCAATATCTTATCCTTGACCTTTTCCTGCACTTCGCGAAGGCGCAAGATATAGTCAATTACGCTGTCCTCTCTGTCGGCAGAGCACGGTCCTATTACAAGAAGCAGCTTATCGATTTCGCCCTTGAATATTTTATGCACCTCGCTGTCATTTTCCTTCTTCTTTGCCGAAAGCTCCTCGGAAAGAGGGTACATACTCTTTATCTCCTCCAAAGTCGGAAGTTTTCTTTTGAATACCATATTCATAATAATTACACCTCACTGTTTATCAAATTGTTTTCGTCTTTCGGTCGAAAGTCTCATCATTTCACGTAATTTTTCTACGTCGTCCTCCGCTATGGCACGTTTTAAGTTTGCAAAGCTTTCCTCAAAAAGTTCCATTTGGGAAAGAAGCTCGTCCTTGTTTGCAAAGAAAAGCTCGCTCCACATAGCGTCGTTTATTTTGGCTATCCTCGTCAGATCCCTAAAGGAATCGCCCGTATATTTTTCCATTCCGCTTGCGTCCTTGCATATCATAAGCGCAACGGCAATAGAGTGGGTAAGCTGTGACAGATAGCCGATTATCTCATCATGCTTTTCGGGAGAAAGTACGGATATTTCCTTAAAGCCCAAAATCACACCGATTTCTTTTACTATATCCAGCGCCTCTTTTGTATTCTCTTTTGTAGGCGTTATGATATAATTTGCGCCGTAAAACATATCGCTTCTTGCGTTTTGCACACCGTATACCTCACGCCCTGCCATCGGGTGTGCGCCGATATATTCGCATCTTTCGCAAAGCAGCTCGTTTATGCGGGGAATCACCGCCGATTTCACGCCCGTAACATCAGTAATTACAGCGCCTTTCTTGAGCTTTGCACCGTTTTCGGCTATCCAATTTTCAAACGCTTTGGGATATAGGCAAAATATCACGACGTCATATTTACCGACAAAGTCTTCGCTTGCCGTAACGCTTCCCTCGTCTATTATTCCGTTTTCAAGACCGTAGTCTATTGACGAAGACTGCCTGTCAAGCGCACCGACGAAGCACCCTGCTTTTTTAAGCCCCATCGCATAGCTTCCGCCGATAAGACCGAGTCCAACTATAAGTATTTTTTTATCAAGTAACATCTTCTATATCTCCGCCAAGCTCCCTTATCTTCTCAAAAAAGTCGGGGAAGCTCTTATTTACCGCTTCGGTATTTTCTATTTTTCCGCCCGTAATGCTTAACAAAAGGCAATTTGCCATCACTATACGGTGGTCGTTGTGAGAGCATATCGCCGAGGCAGGCTTTGTAAGCCTCATACAGCGTATTTTAACTGCGTTTTCGTATATTTGCGTGTCTGCGCCGAATTTTGCAAGCTCCGTTTTCATCGCAAGTGCTCTGTTGCTTTCTTTTATCGCAAGGCGGCGAGTTCCGATAAAGTCACCCTCTCCCAAAGCCGCCGCAAGTGCAAAAAGCACGGGCGCAAGGTCGGGGCAGTTGGATAGGTCGATTTCTTTTTTATCTTTAAGCGCCTTGAAATATTCAAGGCATGCCTTATCACCTTGAAGGCTGTCACTTCTTAATCCTTCTACATTAACGCTTCCTCCGATAAGGTTAAAGCCGTATAAAAACGCCGCATTCGACCAATCGCCCTCTACGTCAAAGCGCCCCGCCTTATAGCATTGTCCGCCCTTTATATAAAAGCGGTTTTCACAAGGCTCCTGTATCTGTATGCCGAACTGCTTTAAAACTCCGAGCGTAATATTTATATAACTGCGGCTTTCGACAGGAGGGATAATTTCCAAAACGCTGTCGCCCGAAAGAAGCGGCAAGGCAAACAAAAGTCCCGTGACAAACTGACTGCTCACGTCTCCTCGAAGCTTGAATTCACCTGCGCAAAGCTCGCCTTCCGCCGTAATGCACTCGTTCGTGCTCGTGATTCTTATGCCCTTTTCTCCCAAAAGCTCCTTATATATTCCGACGCCTCTTTCAATAAGGCGGGGAGTACCCGTAAGACACACCTTGCCTTTTATCGCAAGTGCTATCGGAAGAAAAAATCTCAAAGTGCTTCCGCTTTCTCTGCAACGAAGCACGGGCGTATCTTCATCGCTCTTTGCAGAGCTTATTTCAAGCACTCCGTCTTCAAGATTCGCCTTTGCACCGAGTGCGCTTATGCATTCGAGCGTTGCAAGTATATCCTCGCTTGTTTCCACGCCCGAAATTATAGTTTTTCCGCTTGACAGTCCTGCGGCGATAATCAGTCTGTGCGCAACGCTTTTTGAGCTTGGCGCCTTGACCGTACCGTGTGCTGTAAACGGTGATATTATTCTATCCATTAGCCTCTCCAAAAAGAAAATCCATCGCTTCCGTATATCCCGCAAGGCCGTGTCCGCTTACCGTCTTTTTGACTATAGGGCGCACGTAGCTTATCTTTCGGAAATCCTCTCTTTTGGACACGTCCGATATGTGCACCTCGACTGCGGGTATGCCCACCGCCTTTAATGCGTCCGCTATTGCAATGCTCGTATGCGTATACGCCGCAGGGTTTATTACGATGCCGTCGACACGTTCAAAATACGCTTTCTGTATGGCATCTACTATCTCGCCCTCGCAGTTTGATTGGAAAAACTCCACCTTGATACCGAGCTTTTGTGCGTGGGCGGTGCATAAATTTATTAAATCCTCGTAGCTCTCACGTCCGTATATCTCCGGCTCTCTTATGCCGAGAAAATTTATGTTTGGGCCGTTTAAGACCAAAAGCTTCATTTCTTTACCCTTTCTTTATAAGCTTTGAAATTATTTCATCTCTTACCGCTTCGGGAGTCTTGCCCCCGTCAACCTTTATGTCGGCGTATGCTTCGTATAAGTCCTTTCTTTCGCTATATAGCTTTTCAAGCGCCTCTTTACTTTTGGAAAGAGGTCTTCCCTGTCCCAAAACGAGCATATCAAGCGGTCTGTCTATATATACGATTTGTCCGCAACGCTTGAGTGCCTTTATGTTGCCGTATCTCTTTATACAGCCTCCGCCCGTGCTTATAACGGTGCCGTCTGTAAGCGCAAGCTCGTTTATGACCTCGCTTTCAACGTCCCTAAACGCCTCTTCTCCGTATTTTTCAAAATATTCGGAGATGCTCATACCGATTTTTTTAACTATTTCTACGTCGGAATCGACGAAATTAAGCCCAAGCTTTTTTGAAAGCATGGCACCTACCGTCGTTTTTCCGCAAGAAGGCATACCTATTAAGGCAATATTGCTCTTTTGAGAAAGAATTTCCAAGTATACCTTTTCGAGCTTGTCCTCTTCAAGCTCTTTTCCCGTGAAAAGACTTGATGCAAGAGCGCCCTGCGCTACGAGCATATAAAGCCCCGTAAACGCTTTCACGCCTCTTTTTCTCGCTTCTAAAACAAGCTGTGTATTCACGGGATTGTAAATGCAGTCGCACACCGCTTCAAGCCTTGCAAATTTCGATAAATCTATCGGCACGGCATCGGTATTCGGATACATTCCGACGGGCGTTGTGTTGATTATGACCTCTGCGTCGGTATGATGCAAATATGCGTCCTCATAGCTTACCGCGCCGTCCTGCGCAGTGCGCGAGAGGCGGATAATTTCGCCTGCACCTTTATGAGTGCATACAGCAAGAGCCGTTTTGCTCGTGCCGCCCGTACCCAAAATAAGCACCGTTTTCCCGCATAGGTCTACGCCGTTATATGCAAGCATTTCCGAAAGTCCGAAAAAGTCGGTGTTATACCCGCAAAGCTCGCCGTTTTTATTTATCACCGTGTTGACTGCGCCGATTTTTTCGGCATCTTCGCTTATCTTGTCAAGATATCGCATAACCGTCTTTTTGTAAGGGATAGTGACGTTTATACCCAAGAAGCTCTTTTCATGCATAAAGCGCCCAAGCTCATCGGCGGCAAGCTCCTTTAGCTTGTAGGGATACTCTCCCATCTTGCTGTGTATTATAACGGAGAAGCTGTGAGAAAGATGCTCTCCTATAAGTCCGTACTTCATTTTTCGATTCCCCTTGTGAATACGTCCGTTCCGTAGCGGGAAGCAAGCATATCGCATACGACAAGTGCCGTCACGCTGTCAATAACGGGGCATATCCTTCTGATTATTGCGGGGTCGTGGCGTCCCTTTATACTGTGCGAAAGCTCTCTGTTTTCGATAAAGTTTACGGTATCCTGTGCTATGGATACGGAGGGTGTGGGCTTGACGGCGCATTGGAATATCACGGGCATACCGTTTGTTATACCGCCGTTTATTCCTGCGTTGTTATTGGTATAGGTTTTAACGCTACCGTTTTCTATATAAAGCTCGTCATTTGCACTTTTTCCGTCGGCTTTTGCAAAATCAAAGCCGAGCCCGAATTCGATTCCCTTAACCGCAGGAACCGAAAACATCATAGAGGATATACGGCTTTCCACCGAGCCGAAAAAGGGCGCTCCCACTCCTTCGGGCATACCGCATATTCCGCATT
>JAZMZG010000031.1:0-1921 GCA_045585835.1 Eubacteriales bacterium | reverse complement strand
TGGCAAAGATGATATGAACCTTTTCATCCGCTGTTTGTCCGCTGTCTGTGATATAGCGGGGATGACCTACCGAAAGCCGACACGTTCTTCTATTGAGATTGAAATGACCGCTCTTCAATATGCTGACACGCTCAGCCTTTTCAATTGGCATAAGGCTAATTACGAACGTGAGTTAAAAGAGTTCATGGAGTCTTTTATGAGCGCATATATCGGGAAGCACAACCTGTTCTTTGAAGAAGAGCGAAAGGGGAGCAGCGATGAAGAACTGACGCTTGAAGATATTGAACGCATACGCCGTGTTTGGAAGATGCGTGAGGCTATGAGCGATAATACTTATCACAAACAGTTAGAGGCAAGATAATGGGAAGACCTAAAGGCAACGGGCTTGTTGAAATTACAGGCGAGAACCGACAACAGGATAGCGGGTGGTTTTGTATGGATTTGGTGCGCTTTCTGTCAGATGAAGAAAACACTACGGGCGATTATTGGCATCAGCGTTTTCTTGAAGCAAAGTCAGGCAACTGTGCATATAAGGACAAATGCCCGCGATATGCGAGAACGATTGAGAAGCACGGGAAACGCCCTGTGCAGTTAAACTTATATTGAACCCCAATTATAGATAACAATGAAGAAAGAGCATATTTATCGGGTTGTTTTCAAACAACCGCCCTTAGAGAATGATGACAGAAGAGAGTTCTTCTTTACCTCTCTGTCTGCGATATATGACACTTTTACGCCTGAACAGGTCGGCTGTAAGGTTGAAAGGCTTTGGACTTTGAGAATTTCAGACGGCAAACCGTATAACGGGCGTTTGTGTGAGATTAAAAGGGAAGAGGTTCGCCGAAAAGCGCAGAAACGCCCCGTAAACGGCGCAAAAAATTCCAAGTGATAACTTACAGCAGACAAAGACAAAAGCCCGACAACGGGCGAATTTGAAGAAAATAACTCAAAAATAAGTTACAAGTATGTCAACAGAAAGAACAATCACGCTGCGTAAGAGAATGGCAGCGTCAAAATGTAAAGACACAGAGGGACGAGCAATTCAGTTTCTCGGGTCAGGTTATATAAACAGGACAAAGGACGGTCAGGGTTGTCACTGTTCGCCTGACGCTCTTTTCATCTCAGAATTTCTCCCTAAATTGAAATGGTCTGAGGGCGAGGTGGACGTTGACCTCACTCTCAGCCTTGACCCTATTGAGGGCGGGCGGCAGATGTGGGTCTTCGGTCTCAGGCTCAAATCCCGTTCACTGACCCCGTTCAAACCAAAACTTATCAAACGTGATACGGAAAGTGAAGAGAGGGAGCGGGCTGATACGTGGAGTATCAAGAACGGAGCTTGTTATCTTGACTGTTGGTGCAGCAAGGCTTATTTTGAACAAATTCCTGTTACCTCAGAGCCGTTTCCCGTATGGGCTACCGTGAAGAGAGTTTCTTCCGAGAATTTTGTCAGTTCAAAGAAAAACCTGTAATTTTGCAAGCGTTATGAAACAGATACCGAAAATCATTCAAGACAGAGCCACAGAGCAAGGCTTCAACAGCATAGAGTTCATCGGCAAGCGTGAGGGCGCACAGGCGTTCTCTGTCGGCTCAGTTGATGAAGAGGGCTTTGCTCTCCCAACAGGCTTGCCAACGGTTTACCTGTTGAGAGACGGGGAAATCACAATCAAGACAGGGGAAGAGGCTCTGAACCTACTTTGAACCTTTTAACAGGCGTTTTGCGAATTTAGGATTGATGAGTTTGTCATCCACTCGCATAACGCCTATTTTTGTCCTCTTCATAGCCCCGATATAACCCTCAAAATCTTTTGCGCTTCCTTTCTTTCCCGACTGAGGGTCATACCATAACAGTGACCCGTCTTTCTTCCGTTCAAGACAGAAAACGTGTGCAGACCCTTTCTTCCACTCACAGTATACCTCATAA
>JAZMZG010000030.1:0-2029 GCA_045585835.1 Eubacteriales bacterium | reverse complement strand
GTTATCAAGGTGAAATTCCTCGGCGAGTTGTTTTGCAACAAGCATTATTTCAGAAACAACGCCTGCGTTTTCTTCTGTGAGACCGTTGACGCCGCAAATGTGCTCCTTGGGAATTATGAGAATGTGAACGGGAGCCATAGGCTGAATGTCCTTGAATGCGAGTATTCTATCGTTTTCAAAAACTCTTGTGGAAGGGATTTCGTTTGCGATTATCTTACAGAAAATGCAATCGTTCATAGTTGATTCCTCCGTTGATTACTTGATGAATTTAGCCACTATCTCGTCAGCGCCTGCAAGAGCCTGAGCGATTTTTGAAGCGTCGGGAACGCCGGCCATAGCCTGATCGGGCTTTCCGCCGCCCTTGCCTCCTGCAATAGCCGCAACTTCCTTTACAATCTGACCTGCGTTTGCGCCCTTATCGACAGCAGACTTTGAGCACTTACAAAGGATGTTGCTCTTACCTTCGTTTGTTCCTGCGAGAACGGCAACGAAGCAGTCGAACTTATCAGCGAGGCTGTCGCCGATTTTTCTGAGAGCGTCAGCGCCTGTTGAAGCAAGCTCGGCGGTAATAATTTTAACGCCGCTGATTTCCTTACAGTTATCGCAAAGGCTTCCAAGCTGAGCGTTTGCCGCAGCCTGTTGCATAGCTTCAATCTTTCTGTCCTTTTCACGAAGCTCTGACATAACAGCTTCGCAACGGTGAGCAAGCTCGGTAGTATTTGCAATCTTGAGCGTATCAGCACACTTGGAAATAGTTTCCTTCATATTATTGAGCATTTCAAGAACGTTCATTCCCGTAACTGCTTCAATTCTTCTTACGCCGCTTGCAACAGACGTTTCCGATACGATTTTGAAAAGTCCTGCACAAGCGGAATTTTTAAGATGAGTACCGCCACAGAATTCAGTTGAATATTCGCCTAATGTTACTACTCTTACAACGTCGCCGTATTTTTCGCCAAAGAGAGCCATTGCGCCCTTCTTTTTAGCTTCTTCAATAGGAAGCTCCTCGGTTACAACCTCTACTCCCTCAAGAATCACCTTATTCACATAAGCTTCAATCTTTGAGATTTCTTCGGCAGTTACTGCGCTGAAGTGGGAGAAGTCGAATCTGCATCTGTAAGGATCCACGTAAGAACCACTCTGGTGAACGTGGTCGCCAAGAACCTCACGAAGTGCCGCCTGAAGAATATGAGCGCAAGTGTGGTTGCGTTCGGTAGCTCTGCGCTTTTGAGCGTCAACCTGAGCCGTAACCTTTGCGCCTGCTTCAAACGCACCGCTGATAACCTCACCGCTGCAAATGAATGCGCCGCCTGTGAGCTTTTGGGTATCGGTTACGTTGATAACGCTTTCGCCGTTTGAAATTATACCGCAGTCGCCAACCTGACCGCCCATTTCAGCGTAGAAGGGGGTTTCTTCGATTACAACTGAAATCTTGTCGCCCTTTACGCAGGAATCGGAAATTTCTCCGTCCTTTACGATAGCGAGAATCTTTGTATCCTGAGTAAGTGTTGTATAACCTGTAAATGTTGTTTTGAAATCGTCAAGAGCTGAGGTTTTTGCGTTATCCCAGCCGCCGCCGAGTTTCTTGTTTGCTCTTGCGGTATCCTTTTGCTCTTGCATAAGAGCCTTGAAGCCGTCCTCGTCAACGAGAAGTCCCTTTTCTTCAAGAATTTCTTTTGTAAGATCAAGAGGGAAGCCGTAAGTGTCGTGGAGCTTAAATACGTCAGCGCCGCAGAGAGTCTTTTCACCCTTTGCAATAAGAGCCTCAATCATTTCATTGAGGATTTCTGTGCCCTTATCAACAGTCTTTGCGAAGCTTTCTTCTTCTGTGAGTATTACCTTCTTGATATATTCACGTTTTTCGTTAAGCTCAGGGTAAGCGGTGAGATTTTCGTCAATTACAGTATCGCAAACTTCATAAAGGAACGGCTTTGTTACGCCCAGAAGTCTTCCGTGTCTTGCGGCACGTCTGAGAAGACGGCGAAGAACGTAGCCTCTACCTTCGTTTGAAGGAAGCACACCGTCGCCA
>JAZMZG010000029.1:0-2499 GCA_045585835.1 Eubacteriales bacterium | reverse complement strand
CATTGCGGGCTTTCTCTGTTTACACGCAGAACAGGCTTGACCGTTCTGAAAAGCCACTTTGAAAAGGGTCTCTTGCCCCGCTCTTCTGTGTTTCACGGGAAAGACCCGTGAGAGTGTGATTACGTAAGTCTTCATCTTTCTGATTGTTTTATTTCAATAGTCATATACTTCTCCAACAGTTCAGGGTTGTCATGTGCATTCCCGATGATTTCTGCCCCGTCATCAATAGCGTTCAGCAAATCCCACTTTGTTCCGCTGAAAAGAGACTTGACAAGGAATCTCCCATATTCAAACACAACCCTGCCGATATATTCGATATGAAAGACTGTTTGCGGAACTCTCAGAATATCGTCTTCAAAAATCTCTTCCTGTTCACGCTTCAAGGGGGTGTCTTTCGTTTTCAGCCCTGAGAACTGACCGACAGTATCGGGTATCACAGCGTTTTCTTTATAGAGATTTTCAGCGTCTATCGGATATATATAACTCCCGCCAATGTTGTCGTTCATCAAATCGCCATACAGCCATTCGCCCGTCTGTTTCTTCTTTCCTCTGAATTTGATTATTCTCATACTTTTGCTGTTTTATAGGTTAATCTTTTCACTTTCTGATAGCCGAGTTTGTAGCAATCCCCGAAGAGAGTTCTGCCGTAAAAAGGGCTTTCCTTTATATTGTTTCTGCCTACGGTTCTGATTTGACCGTCTGTGTGCAGAATGGTATCTCCGACACATATTCTTGAAATATGCACTTCTGTTATAGTGTAATTATTCATAATTTTCAATTTTAGAATGGGCAATCATCCTCAGGCAGATCGTCCCACGGGAAAACAGACGCTTTAAGGGCTTCTTGGGCACGTCTCTTCTGTTCCTCTATCAGGTGGTTGTTGTTGTCCCATTGAGGCTCAGAACCGTTTGTGTACGGGGTGTAACGCCCGTTATTCAGGTTATATTTGAAGAGAGCCGTTCCGCACTCTCCAAGATGTCTGAACTTCACTTTCTGAATGATGACTTCAACAGTGTTTTCAAGACGGTTTCTGTGAACCACAATGCCGAAGTCTGTCTTGTTATAAAAGTTAGCCGAGCCGCTGATGTCATACAGGGTCGGGGCTTCGATTACCCCGTCTTTGTTTCGGGGCTGTTTTGTCGGGTGCGCCATAAGAATGACAAGAACGTCATTCTGTTGAGCAAAATTGGTAAGCCTGTCAAGTTGACGGCTGATGTGTTTTGTTTCATTGTGACCCTCGCTTTCATCTTCAAGACGGTTGTATGGGTCAATGACAAGGGCTTTTATACCTTTGCGTCTGACAAGGAACTTTGCCTTTTCAAGAATTGTTTCAAGCCTGAAATCGTCTTTCGGGTTGATAAAGAAAATGTTCTCTTCAAGGTGTTTCTTGACCTGTTTGTATTCGCCGAATTTCAGTGTCTCCTTGCCAAACTTCTTGCCTGTGAACTTCTCAATCAGTTTTGAGGCGTGATAGGCGAGAGGAGCGTTCTCAGGGCTGAAATAAGCAAACCTCCACCCGTAGCGGATATTCAGGCGTTCCGCTATCTCATCAATGAACTCAGACTTTCCGCTGCCTGGAATACCTGTCACGACACAGAGCCTCTTCGTCTCAAATGAACAGAGACGGTCAAAACATTCGTGTCCGATTGTAACGCCTTTTTGCATCCCGTTTTCAAAGAGAGCGTCAAGAGACTGTTCAAAGTCTGAGACAGTGAAGACACCCTCTAATTTGACCTCAGGAGCGTCAGCGATACACTTCAACAGAGTTTCCCGTCCGTACTTCATTAAGACCTCGTTTGCGTCCTTACAGTCAGCCCCGTAGTCAAGAACCCGACAGCGTTCAGCCCCGAAGCGGCGCAGAAGCTCGTCTCTCAACTCAACGCCTTTTGTGTCTGTGTCAACAGCGATGAAAATAGTCTCTTTGTCATCAAAATACTCTTCGATATAATCATCAAGATATGACAGGTTAGCGTTTGCCCCGTTCGGAACACTCACAACGTCAGACCGCCCGACCTCAAAGAATGAAAGAGCATCCATTTCCCCCTCTGTGATGATACATTCATTCTTCCCCTTGATAGCGTCAATGTTATACGGGAGAAGTTCCGCACCTGAACAAAGTTTGAAACACTTGTCGCCTGTGCGGAATTTTGTATTCACAAGTTCTCCATTCTTGAAGTAATTGAACTGAACCGTATTTGCCTGACCGTTCTTCTGAGGCATCCACTCGCTGCCCTCTGTGATTTTCATAGCCTGAACCGTCTGAGCCGATATGCCACGGCTTTTGAACCAAGCCAAAGCCCGTTCTGAAAGACCTGACAGAGGGCGTGGGGCGGGCTTCTTATAGACAGGCTTTTCCCGTCTTATCTGAGCGGGCTTGAACCACGGCTGCTGTTCCATCCACTTGCGTTTACCCTCAGGGCTATCGTCAAAATCGCTCTCATTGAGCGTCCCTGACCACCCGCAGTAATGACAGTTCCAAAGTTTTTTGTCAAGGTCAAC
>JAZMZG010000028.1:0-183538 GCA_045585835.1 Eubacteriales bacterium | reverse complement strand
ATCTTTGGAAACAAGAGAGCCTATCTATCCACAATAATAGATCTTTATGACAGAAAAATCGTTGCGTATCAGATATCGAAACGCAACGACATAAAGTTAGTTATTGACACATTAAATCAAGCTATTGCTAAAACGAAGGACGTATCAAACCTTATCATTCACAGTGACCAAGGCTTTCAATATACGTCCTTCGAGTACAAAGTTGTATGCGAGTCCAACGGGATACAAATATCAATGAGTCGGAAAGGCACTCCGATCGATGATTCACCCATGGAAAGCTTCCATAGCATACTAAAAAAAGAAACTTTGTATAACAATTATATCACATCTCTTGAAGAATATCTACTACTTGTTGAAGATTGGTTGCTTTTTTATAATTCTTCAAGATTGAAAAACAGGAAGAGGTAATTTCCTCTCCCTGCTTTTCTTGCGCCTTTTTTCTTTTTTGTGAACTAAACGGGGTTCACTTCATTTTCTCCGTCCTTTTTCTAATGCCTAATGCCTATTCCCTAATGCCTCAAACAAATTAATTACCGGCTTTCCTTGCTTTTGCGCATAGTGCACCGCCTGCCATGCTCCGCCTTTATTATGCTCTATGTAGCAGATAATGAGGTCTGCTCTATCCGCCATTTCACGATTGCGTATCTGTATCGCCGATTTAGGATATGCTTTTGATGCAGTATGCGATATTTCAACGTCGGTATAATAATTCAGAAAAGACTCCTCGTTATTTAAAAACTCTGCCGTCGGATACGGCAGGCATAAAACGAGAGAGCTGTTTTCATCTCCGTAATTTCGTCGTACACGAACCGCCGCCGATGCGGCAAATTGGTCAAAATCTCCGTTTCGGCCTACCAAAAAGCTCACGTACTCCTTTTCCTTTATGAGCTTACGTATCTGCTCTTCCAAAAGCCTCGCGACCCTGATTATGTCGCTCACGTATCGGTGACCGAAGAACGCCACCGTAAAAACATTAAACATAATATACCTCTCCTTACTGCTACTATAAGCACTAAATTCCAACAGACAATACTTATAGTATAGCCTATTCGCGTTATAATATCAATAGTATGTAGAATTTTTGTTTCCATATTTATAGACTATTTATAGTACTATAGCGGAGGGGCAGAACTATGAGTGATATTGCAAAGGCTGTCGGACAGCGTATAAGAAACTACCGAACTCAAAAACATCTGAGTCAAGAAAAGCTTGCGGAGCTTTCAGGCTGTCACCCGACTTATATCGGGCAGCTTGAACGAGGTGAAAAAAATGCAACTCTTGAAAGTATAGAGCGTATCACGGCGGCACTTGGAATTTCGCTTTCCAAACTTTTTGAAAAATTAGACGTGCAAGCTGATGATGCAAAAAACATTCCTCTGGCTTGTTACGAGTTTTTATCAGCAAAATCCAAGGAAGAACAAGAGCAGCTTTATAAGATTTTAATAGAAATGGAAAAATATAAGACCAACTGACAAAACGCCGGCAGTATAATGTCTGCACACAAATAATTTAACGGCGGAGAATTTTAAAAATTCTCCGCCGTTTTTACAATGCCCAAAAATAACGGAGAACGAAACGTTCTCCGTTATTTTTATCTAATCCTCAAGGATTATTTTGTACGTGTTTATCTCTCTTGTGGTGCTGCTTGTTACGGTAACGCCCTTACTCATAAGCTCTGCTCCGCTTAATACGATATCGTTTGCGCCGGTTTCATCATCAATATCGTGTATGCGGTACATCGCACAGTTTTTGAGGCCCTTGAGCTTAACCGTCTTCGTAAGCGTCTGCGCACTCTCATCTTCCGTCACGGTAGAATCCGCACGGCAGATAACTACGAACACACCCTCGTTCCAATCTTCTCTGTAAAGCTCGTAGGACTGCCACGAAGCAGTATCAAGCTTTGCGGGAAGAAGCTGATAGTAATTTCCGTACCAATAAGGACGAAGGTCTGCCATTTCAAACGAGCTCTTGACCATTCGTGAAAATCTTTCGGTGCTTGTGTCATACGCCGCGGGACCGTTGATGTTTACAGCCGCACTGTAAAGGCTTCTTGTGTTGTATTCTTCATTATCCGCGTTATACGTTCCAACGCCCACAACGTAGCCCGCTGCGCTTAAGGGAACCCACATAGAAAGGTTTTGCGTCATATTCTGATGGGCCGAGTAGAAGAGACCGTCGCCGGAAGGATCGTTGTAGTCCGATCTCCAAAGAGCAACGCTGCGTCTTACCATCTCAATATCAAGACGTCTGCCGCCGGATGCGGTATTGTCAAGGAAGAAGTCTGCGTTGTAAGCTTTAAGTGCGTCCCAAAGCTTATACTCGTTGACAACGCTTCTGTTTTCGGTGTAACCGTCTCTGAAGAAGTCCGTGTCGTCTAATCCGCTTGCTCCGGGGGATTTGCTAAGGAACGAGTGACTGATTCTGTTGTCGTTTTGACTGTGAACGTCAGTATTACGCCAAGCAACCAAAGGACATTGAGAGTTATCAAGACGAACTGCGTCAACGCCCTTAACGTCCATCATAAATTTATAGTAATCGATGAGCTTGTTAAGAACGCTATCCTTACTCAAATCAATTCTTGAGCTTACACCTGCGCTCAAGAAATCCGACTTCACGAGATTTGCGAGATTAGGATACGTGCCACCGTATTGGGCTATCTCTTCAGCGGTTACGAATTGGAGGGGCGTGTCGCCTGCCGCTTCAACAACCGTACCGTCGGGATAGAGATATTCGCTGTGAGTTCCACTTCTGTCGAAGATCATATACCAAAGCATGAACTTAAGGTCTTCGTAGCCTGCGGTGACGTTAAGTGTATTAACAAATCCGCCCATTTCTTCAATACCGTTGGGGAAGAGGAAATCGTTTTCGATATAATCGCCTCGATATTGCGCCCAAGCAGGAAGCGATGCTCCTGCCGCCTTGCCTTTATTGAATTCCGTTTTGGGATTTGCGGCAATAAATGTTTCCCAAGCCGCTTTATCCGCTGCTGTGTTCGTGTTAAATGCCGCAGTTGATGAATAAAGCAAGTCGCCGTACCATCCCGCATCAAGCCATACGAGATTGAAATCGGCTTTCGCATCTACTAAATTTTGAACGCTTTCCATAATAGTCTTGGAATAAATACCGCCCCAGAAGTTTGCGGAAATGGGAGCCTCAAATGCGTTTTCGTTGGTTAAATCGTTATCGTTGTCGGGAGTGTAATGCGAGAGCATCATCTCTCTCCAAACGTTTTGTCCGTACTCGTGCTCACCCTCATAATACGTGAGAACTATTCTTGGAGCTTCGATTTCTTCTCCTTTTTCAAGATAGGTTTTAAGGTGCTGCTGTTTTGCCTGGAATACGGCATTTCCCGCAGTGTCCTTCTTGAAGCTTGCTTCCCATTGACCCGTCCAGCCAATAGCCATCATAAGTCCCTTATTGTTACCCGTAAGTTCAAAGTATGGGAATCCGTGTCCGGAGGAAGAATATCCAAGTCCATCGCTGTCTCCGGTGGGATAGAATACCGTGTTTTCATTGGTCACAACAATGTTCTTTCTGGTGGTGCCGTCCTTGTATGTGTAATCACCTAAAACGGGGGCAACGTACTCGGTGCCGAGATTTCTTTCAACCAAATTGAAGTCGTTAGAGCTTGCATAGCTTCCGACAAGGGTCGTGAGCTTTATGTCACCGCCCGCATGCGCAAGCGAGAAGCTGCCGTCAACAGCGTTGAAATTACGAATAACAGCAGAGCGCTGTGAGCTTGTGTTCTTAACGGTAGTTTTGATGTCTGCCGTAGGCGTATCCGAGTAAAGTATGATAGTTGTTGTAAATACGAGCTCGTCGTACGTATACGTTACGGTTATTTCTTCGTTTCCGTTTTTCGTGGTCGAAGAAAGGCTCTTCGCAGCAGAGCTTAACAACGTTGCGTAAGGAACCTCTCTGTCAGCGCTCGTGCTTCCGTTCTTTCCGCCAAAACCTTTAGCATACAAAAGGTCAGCGGTAAAGAGAGAGCCGTCAACGGTTGTGTCGCCGTTTGCATCTATCTTGCCCATTATCCACGCTTTAAGCTCGGCACGCATATCCGAGTATTCTGCCGCACTGTCATATTGAGGATAGAATACCTTTTCGGTCTCGGGCTTTGCGGGGTCCGTCAAAATGAACTCATAAAGGTTCTGTCTTGCTTTAGCATTATAGGGGCTGTAGTAAGCGGATTTAGTATATTTGCCGCTGTCTGCCGCAAGGAATGCGTCCTCGGCGGTTTCTATTCTATAACAATATTTGCCTGTCAAGGTTTCTTTGACGTCGGCAAGCGCCAATTTTGCTATCTGTCCGGGCGCTCTGGAGTTATTTTGCTTAACTGCGCCGTACGAATAGAATACCTCGCCGTTTGCATCTTCAAATCCGCTGTAAACTCTCATCGTGTTGCCGCTTGCATCCTCTACGTCAAGGTATGCTCTTGCGGAATATCCGAGAGAGAAGTTCTCTTCGTAGAGGTTTGTAACGGCTGCCGCAAACGTCGTGGAGTCAAAGTCCGTATATCCCGAAACCTTTACGTCGATGTAATCGATTCCTTCTGCTTCAAACGCCTCAACGGTAAAGTCGTCGGCAACCTTCTTTGCCTTTACGTTTTTACCGTCTACAACTGCCCACTCGCCCGTAACGTATGCCGTGGGAGCTATGATGAAGCCTTTGTCTGTGATAGTGTAACCGCCCGCTGCAATAGCGTCCTTGTCTACGGTTGCCGTCCAACGAAGTCCCGTCTTGCTTGAGTCTACGACTCTTACCGCCGCACCGTACTTTAACGTAAGCAGCTTTTCATATACGGGGCTTACGTACTTATAGGATATCTCCTCTCCCGCTTTGTGAACGTTGCCGTTTTGGTCTCTAAATCCGACAAGCGAGCCTTCTTCGCTGACGTATCCGACGAGTGCGGGTACGGTATATGTGCCGTTTTCATTGAGTTCAAGCTTAACGTAGCTTACGTCGCCCTTGATAACGGGGCAGGTGTCTACGCCGATATTCTGCGTGAAAACGGTCGTTGCCATAGCATCGTTTAAGAATTCGCAAAGCGCACCGCTTGCGGCATCGGCTTTGCTTATCAAGCCTTCGGTGTAACCCGAATAAATTCCGTAGTTGCCTCTGTAACAGGTAGACGGCGCACTTACAGTAACGTCGTACTCGGTTCTTTGTGTGCCTGCAACGTACACATCGCCTATATTGTAGCAGTATTCGATAACGTACGTATTCTTAACCTCTGCGCTGTTCTTGTTACCGTTACCGAGTATACCGCCAACGCAATACTTGCTGTATCCGCTTAAAGTGTCGGTGATAGTTTCCGAGCCTTCGCCCACGGTGCCGCTTATCGTACCGGTATTATAGCAATACGCAATACCCGCAGACTCTCTTGACCAACCGACGATACCGCCGATATGAGAGCCTATCGCAGTTACGTTACCCATATTGCCGCTGTAGCTTACCGTACCGAAGATAGCTGTGTGTCCCCAAAGGTGACCGACGATACCGCCTGCGGTCGCAACCGCCGTGATATCACCGTAGTTTGTACAATAGCTTATTGCGGATGTGTTCTGTCCCGCAATACCGCCTACGTGCGTGTAGTCGCTCGTAACATCTGCTCTGTTTACGCAATTAGTGATAACACCTCGGTTTTCGGCGGAGATTCCGCCCGAAGGAGCAAAAAGCGATGAGGACGTGTCGTGTCCTATAGACGTGAAATCCACGTGTGAGTCAAGGGTGACTTTACAGCTTGCGTCAGTCTCGCAGTCCTTAACGGTACCGAAGTTCAGACCCACGATTACAGCCGCATATCTCTTTGCGTTAACGGTTGCGTTCTCAAACCTAAGGTTCGATACCGTACCCGTATTCGTGCCGATAAACGCCTGCTGTGCCGTCGTTTCGTCGGTGCTGTTTATCGTAAGACCTCTTATAACGGCAGGTGTGCCGTCAGTCTTTGCGCCGTAGAGCGTGCCGCCGAAATATACCGTAGCGGAACCTACGTTGTACTTGTACGTTCCCTGTGCTATGGGCGTCCAAGATTCAGAGTCCATAGTAATATCTTCCGTTACGGCCAAATATTTTCCGTTAAAATGATTGCCGCCGTTTACGGCATCTCGAAACGCCTTGAGCTTTTCAAGGCTGTCGATTATATAAGGCGACTGTTCCGTTCCTTCGCCCGTCGTCCAATCGACGCCGCTTGCCAAAGTCTCGGTCGGGAAATATATTCCCACGCAAAAGACCATCGCAAACGCAAGAAGTAGAGAAGTAATGCGTTTCATAAGCCCTCCAAAAAAGTGTTAATATGTACAATTCACTATTATATTATACCATTTAAGTATCCTAAAGTCAACAAAAAACACGCACGCATCGGCTCTTTTTTGAGCAAAACAACAAAAAAACAAGGCTTGGAAGTCCCCAAGCCTTGTTTTTATATTACTTTTTAGTTTGCAGCATCAACTATCGTTGCGAAGTCTTCCTTAAGGGAAGCACCGCCGATAAGGCCGCCGTCTACGTTTACTTTGGAAAGAAGCTCTGCGGCGTTCTTTGCGTTCATAGAGCCGCCGTACTGTACGGTAAGAGCCTCTGCCGCCTCTCTTGAATAGAGAGAAGCCACGGTGTCGCGGATTATGCCGCACACCTCGTCAGCCTGATCTGCCGTAGCTGTCTTGCCCGTGCCGATAGCCCATACGGGCTCGTATGCGATGATGACGTTTTTGAGCTGTTCTTCGCTTACGCCAAGAAGCGCTATCTTCGTCTGAAGTGCAACGAGCTCTGCGGTGATGCCCTGCTCTCTTTCAAGTTCCATCTCACCTACGCAGACGATAGCTTTAAGTCCGCCTTCGAGTACCGCCTTCGTGCGAAGGTTTACGGTTTCATTCGTCTCGCCGAAATACTGACGTCTTTCGCTGTGGCCGATTATTACGTATTCAACGCCCGCTTCCTTGAGCATATCAACGGATATCTCACCCGTGAATGCACCGTTTTTTTCGAAGTGTGCGTTCTGTGCGCCGATTTTGATGTTCGTTCCCTTTGCGGCTTCAACAGCTGCGGGAATGTCGATAAAGGGTACGCAAAGTACGATGTCGCAAAGCTCTTTTCCCTTTACGAGCGTTGCAAGCTTTGCAATAAGCTCCTTGCCCTCGGAGGGAGTTTTGTTCATTTTCCAGTTGCCCGCAATTACCGTGCGGCGTGTTTCTCTGTTCATTTTCAATACTTCCTTATCTTTTATTTGTCATTGAGCGCTGCGATGCCGGGAAGCTCAAGTCCCTCAAGGAACTCAAGAGATGCACCGCCGCCGGTGGATATATGAGTTATCTTATCCGCAAAGCCGTTCTGCTCACAAGCCGCCGCACTGTCGCCGCCGCCTACGATAGACGTAGCGTCGGAATCCGCAAGTGCTTGGGCAACCGCAACCGTTCCCTTTGCGAGAGTGGGATTTTCGAATACGCCCATGGGGCCGTTCCAAACTACAGTCTTTGCACTCTTTACCTCTGCGGCAAAAAGCTCTCTTGTCTTTTCGCCGATATCGAGTCCCTCAAAGCCGTCGGGAATAGCGTTTGAAGCAACGGTCTTCACCTCTACCTCCGCATCAATGGGGTCGGGAAATGCCTTTGCAACTACGGTATCAACGGGCAAAAGAAGCTTAACGCCCTTTTCCTCTGCCTTCGCCATCATTTCTTTGCAGTAATCTATCTTGCTTTCGTCAAGAAGTGAATTGCCGACCGTATATCCCTTTGCGGCAAGGAAGGTATATGCCATACCGCCGCCGATGATGAGGGAGTCGACCTTCGTTAAGAGGTTGTTTATTACGTTGAGCTTATCCGATACCTTTGCACCGCCCAAAATGGCAACGAAAGGACGGTCGGGGTCGGCAAGAGCCTTGCCCATAATGCCGATTTCTTTTTGAATGAGGTAACCGCAAACCGCAGGCAAATAATCTGCAACGCCCGCAGTAGATGCGTGTGCTCTGTGAGCCGTACCGAATGCATCGTTTACGTAAAGCTCCGCAAGACCTGCAAGCTCCTTTGCAAATTCGGGCTTGTTCTTCTCCTCGCCCGCATCAAAGCGTACGTTTTCGATAAGCATAATGTCGCCGTCGCAAAGTGCCGCCGCTTTAGCCTTGGCGTCCTCGCCTACGATATCCTTTGCAAAAGCAACCGTTTTTCCGAGAAGCTCGGAGAGCTTTGCCGCTACGGGTGCAAGAGTAAACTTCTTCGCATCGCCCTTTGCAGCCTTTTCAAGAAGCTCCGCCTTTGCCGCTTCTCTCTCGTTTTCGGGAAGTTCTGCTACCTTTGCCTTCTCTTTTTTGTTAAGACCGAAGCCTTCGGTAAAGATATTATGGGGCTTGCCCATGTGGGAGCAAAGTATTACCCTTGCGCCGTTTTCGGAAAGATACTTAATGGTGGGAAGCGCCTCAACGATTCTCTTCGTGCTCGTGATAACGCCGTCCTTTAAAGGCACGTTGAAGTCGCAACGAACCAGAACTCGTTTGCCTTTTACTTCGATGTCTTCTACGCTTTTCTTGTTGTAATTCATATATTCCTCCTATAAATTTTCATTCACCGATTATTTTACCATATATTTTTCGAAATTTCCATATTTTTTATAAAATTATGCGGAAAATTTATTACCGTTTCCCAAGCAAACTGCCGATTTTTGTATTTTTTTCAAAAATCTCTTGTATAGTAACGAAAAAAATGGTATTATTACTTGTTACTAAATCATTTTAAGGGGAAATTAAATTGCGTAGAGAAGATTTGAGAAATATCGCTATCATAGCTCACGTTGACCACGGCAAGACCACGCTCGTTGACGAAATGTTAAAGCAGGGCGGCGCGTACAGAGAAAACCAAGAGACCGCAGAAAGAGTTATGGACAGCAACGACCTCGAAAAAGAAAGAGGAATCACAATACTTGCGAAAAACACGGCGATAAGCTATAAGGGTGTGAAGATAAACGTCGTCGATACCCCCGGCCACGCCGACTTCGGCGGCGAGGTGGAGCGTATACTCAAAATGGTAAACGGCGTTATACTTCTTGTCGATGCCGCAGAGGGCCCGATGCCTCAGACGAGATTCGTTTTGTCCAAGGCGCTCGAGCTTAACCACCCCATAATAGTAGTCGTAAACAAGATAGACAAGCCCGATGCCCGTCTTGACGAGGTGCCCGATGAGGTTTTGGAGCTTTTGATGGACCTCGATGCATCCGACGAGCAGCTTGACAGCCCCGTTTTGTTCTGCTCGGGCAGAGACGGCACCGCCTCCCTCTCTCCCTATGAGAGAAACGACGACCTCGTGCCGCTTTTCGATACGATACTTGAGCATATTCCCGCTCCCGAAGGCGAGCCCGACGAGGACTTACAGCTTCTCGTTTCGTCCATCGACTACAGCGATTTCGTCGGCAGAATAGGTATAGGCAGAATCGAAAGAGGAACCATACGCAAGGGAATGGAAGCGATGATATCCAATTTCCACAGTGACGCTCCTCCCAAGAAAACGAAGATAGTAAGCATCGAGCAGTTCAGCGGTCTTGGCAGAGTTTCCGTTGAAAGCGCTACCGTAGGCGATATCGTATGCTTTTCGGGCGCAGGCAACATAACGATAGGCGACACTCTCACAAGCGTTGCAAATCCCGAGCCGCTACCCTTCGTTAAGATAAGCGAGCCTACGCTTGAGATGGTATTTTCCGTAAACGACAGTCCCTTTGCAGGCAGAGAGGGCAAATTCGTCACCTCCCGTCAGCTGCGTGACAGACTCTATAAGGAGCTTCAAAAGGACGTTTCCTTACGTGTTACCGACGGCGAAACAATGGATAGCTTCAAGGTTGCGGGCAGAGGTGAGATGCACCTTACCATTCTCATCGAAACGATGCGCAGAGAAGGCTATGAATTAAGCGTCTCCACGCCTCACGTATTAAACAGAGAGATAGACGGCGTAATGCACGAGCCCACCGAAAGAGTGGTCATAGACGTACCCGAGGAAACAATGGGAAGCGTTATGGAAAAGCTCGGCGCACGCAAGGGCGAGCTTATCGAGATGAAGCCGCAGGGAAGCCGTATGCGCCTTGAATATATCATTCCCTCTCGCTGTCTTTTCGGTTACAGAAGCGAATTCTTGACAGACACAAGAGGAGAGGGTATCCTAAACTCCATATTTGAGGGATATACTCCTCTAAAGGGCGAGATAATCAGAAGATATACGGGCTCTCTCGTCGCAAGCGAGGACGGCGAAAGCACCTCGTACGGACTTTATAATGCGCAGGACAGAGGTCAGATGTTCATAGGCGTGCAAACGCAAGTTTATGAGGGTATGCTCGTGGGCGAAAACCCCAAGCAAGGCGATATAGCGGTAAACGTATGCAAGAAAAAGCACCTTACGGCAATTCGCTCCTCCGGCGCAGACGAAGCTCTCCGCCTCGTGCCCCCGAAGATAATGAGCCTTGAACAAGCAATAGAGTTTATCGGCGACGACGAGCTTATGGAGGTTACCCCCAAGAGCCTGCGCCTTCGCAAGAAGATACTCAACACCGACCTTCGCCTAAAGGCTGAAGCAAAGAAAAAGCAGTAAAAATATACCCGAGCGTTTTGCGCTCGGGTAATTTTTTAGGCTTAATCAGTCCTTAAAATTTAATTCGTACCAAACTATAAATGTATAGAGTGCCCAAATTATCTTATAATTATCGCTCTTTCCGCTCTTGTGCTTATCAAGCAACTTCATAATTCGCTTTGCATCGAAAAAGCGCTTTGCCGTATCAGACTCGAATTTCGCCTTTATGTCGCCGTAAAAATCGTTCCTCTTTATCCATTCCTTCAAGGGAACGGGAAATCCGAGCTTCTTTCTGCCGTAAGCGTCGTTGGGGATAGCCTTTTTGGCAGCCATACGGAAAGCGGCCTTCGTCATACCGCCCTTAAGCTTATATCCGTCCGGCAATTTAACCGCAACGTCGATAATATCTCTGCAAAGTAAGGGGAAGCGGGATTCTATACCGAAATGCTCCGCACTTCTTGCAACACAGTGAACGAAATCGTTGATAAGCCAAAAATAATAATCTATCGCTTGGCGCTGCTTCATCGTCGAGCAGTCTTTATATTCCTCGTAATACTTTTCCGTTACCGACTTTGTGCTTATTTGGCACTTGCTCTTTACAAGCTTTACGGAATCCTTATCGTTTAAAATTCTGCCAAGCCCGATATGGTAGTCCTTAAGCCTTTGTCCGCGCCTTGCAAAGAAATCGACTTTTTTGCTCGGTATCAGGCTCGTCGCAATATATATGAAATGCCGTATAAAGTACGGAAGCTTCATATATCCGCCGTATCTTATCTCCTCGTTATACGAATTGTAACCGCCGAAAAGCTCGTCGGCTCCCTCGCCGGATATGATTATATCCGCATCCTTTGCCGCTTCGTGAGCGCCGAAATAAATTGGAGCTACCGAGGGGTTTGCAAGAGGCTCGTCCATACAGTAAACAATGTTTGCGTATTCGTTCAAATATTCTTCGGGCGTGACTATCCTTACCTTGTTCTCTATACCCAATATGTCCGCAAGCTCTTTCGTGAAAACCGATTCGTCGTACTTGCTTTCGGAATAGCCGGCGGTATACGCCGTCTTCGGCCTTGCTACCGAAGCAATATAGGAGCTATCCACTCCGCCGGATAAAAACGTAGCGAAGTTTCCGAAGGCGTGCTCGCCTATTGACTTGACCGCAGTTTTGTGAATATCCTCAACAAACTCCTCAAAAGGCTTGTCCTTGCTGTTAAATTGGAGCTTGAAAAAGCATTCGTTTGTGATTTTGCCGTCTTTGAAGCTGATAATATGCCCCGGCTCAAGACGGTATACCCCTTTAATAAAGGTCTCGCACGTGGGTACGGAGCCAAAGCATAAGAAAGCGGAAAGCACCTTTTCGTTTAATTCCTTTTTAAAGCCGTCAAAAGCTTCAAAAGCTCTTGTGTTGGAAGCAAACACAAAATCGCCGCCGCTGAAGTAATAATACATCGGCCTTATACCGCAACCGTCGCGGGCAATAATAAGCTCGTTGTTTTCCTCATCGTAAAGCGCAAACGCAAACATACCCTTGAGGCTTTTTACGATATCCTTGCCCTGCTTTTTATATCCGAGCAATAAAGCCTCCGCATCGTCGCAGGACGCATCTGCAATCTCGGCTTTATTGTAAATTCTGCCGCTGAAGGCAACGCCGAGTCCCTTTGCGCTGTCATAGCATACCCTTGTGTCATCAAAACGGCGGGATAATTGCTTTATACCGATGGCGAGGTCGCCGCTTTTATAATCGTAAATGTTTCCTTCGGAATAAGGGCTCGTTTTTTCAAGCATTTCCGAAAGGCTGTCTTTTTTGTTTGAAATATACCCTGCAAGGCCGAACATTTAAGCACCTCTTTAAAATGTTATTTCACATTATTATATCATAATTTTCGACACTATTCAACCGACTCTGCGATAAATATTTAATTTAGTATTTCCCCGATGAAGAATAGTATATCAAAAATCCCGAATGCTTGTGCATTCGGGATTTTTTGGCATTCGTGTCCGAAAAAGAACTGGTCAAAAACCGAGGATTTTCAATCAATTTAATACATTTTTTATCATTTGAAGCAATTTAGGAAAGGTATCTTCTTTCTCTTTATATTGGTAAGAACTATCACACAACATTTCATCATTGTGATATATTTCTCCTCTGTCTGTTATAAAAATATGGGCTTTGCCATTTTGATTTATCTTTACAATCATATTTCCAAAGCATTTTGCATCATAAAGAAAATCGATTAGCGTTGAATTTCTTGGCAAAATAGAAACAATATGTTGTTTCATTTCATCAACAGAAAAGTGTTTGCTCATATAATCACCTCTTGGGTTTATTATAGCATAAAAGCGGCAGAGAGGCAAGGTTTTAGTGATATTCTGTGCTCTCGCACAGAGTGATATTATGCCTTGCGGCATAGTGATATTTTTGCTATCGCAAAAGAGATATTATATTCGCCTCTTAACTGCCCAAAGGGCAATATCACTCGGCATTAGCCGAATATCACTGCGAAGCAATATAACTCGCCGAAGGCGAATATAACTGAAAAAACTCTTGTTCAAAAGAACAAGAGTTTTTTCTGGCACTCCCGGCGGGAATCGAACCCACGACTAATCCTTAGGAGGGACTTGTAATATCCACTTTACTACGGGAGCGCATATTAAATTAAACTTCGCTTAAGCGTGGCAATATTTTATCACATCGCACGGTAAATTTCAATACGTTTTACGCCTTGCCGCCAAATATTTTTTCCGTTACCGTACGGGCGCTTTCAAAAAAGCTCTCGGGCATAAAGCGTTCGCATTTAACAAGTGTGGGCGCCAAGTTTGGGGCACGGTCGGTCATATTATGCATATCCGAGCCGAATACGACCGTCGCATTTTTGGGTATGCGCTTTATCGCATGCTTAGGAAATCGCATAAAATGCTCGGCGTTGTACTGTAAAACAGCACCTATTTCGGTAAGTATGGCGGTGTAATTTTTCGGAGCAACCTTCGTATAGCGCTCTGCGTGAGCGATGATGGGAACAAGCTCTTGGCGGAGGATTATCTGCTCCACCTCTTCAAAAAACGAGTTTTCCCAAGCTGTATAAGGCGGCTCGATGAGTATATATCTGCTTTT
The DNA here is from genome assembly GCA_045585835.1 of Eubacteriales bacterium. Classification (GTDB taxonomy): domain Bacteria; phylum Bacillota; class Clostridia; order Oscillospirales; family CAG-272; genus CALCTE01. The sequence continues at coordinate 169,891 of JAZMZG010000028.1, read as the reverse complement.
GCCTATGCAAAGGGGAAAAAGGTCAAAAAAGGAGCTCATATTTTTAAAATACGTAAATTCCGCACCGAGAGCAAGAGCGGGTATATCGATGCCGACGCTGCTTTCCGAAAGGAGCTTTGCCGCTTCGTTACGCCTTTTTACAAATTCCTCGGGCGATTCTTTTGTCACGTTATAATGATGCGTTGCGCAAACGTATCTTATCCCCGAATTATAGCTTTCACGGAGCATCTCTATGCTGTCCTTAACACCTTTTGCGCCGTGGTCAACACCCGGCAAAACGTGCGTATGGATATCTGCAATAAGGGCGGGCTCGTATGACACGGCACTTCCTCCTTTTGTAAATCGGCATTTTGTTACATAATTATATAACTTGATTAAGAAAATGTCAACCTTTATACTTGACAGAAGTGATTTTTTGTGTTACAATCTCAAGTTGGAAAGCTAAAACCTTAGTTTTCCTCCTTAGCCGCGAGGGACACCGCGGCTCGATATGACCAGAAGGAGGTGCAAAAATGGAGAAGATCACAAGAGCTTACGAATCCATCTTTGTTGTCAACTGCACATTACCCGAGGAGGATATGCGCGCAGTAATCGAGAAGTTTACAACACTTATCGGTGAAAACGCAACCGACGTAAAGGTAACGGAGTGGGGCAAAAAGAGATTGGCGTATCCCATCAACGATATGCCCGAAGGCTTTTATGTATTCGTTGAATTCACTGCTGATACACAGTTTGCTGCAGAGCTTGAGCGTGTATACAACATCAACGAAAACATCATGCGTTCACTCACCGTAGTAAAGGGCGAATAATTTAAAGAAAAGGAGTTTTGAAATGGCAAGCTTTAATAAGGTAATTCTTATAGGTAATCTTGTAGCTGACCCCGAGCTTAAAACCACAACAGGCGGTATCAGCGTAACTTCTTTCAGAATTGCGGTAAGCCGCAAGTATCGCAGCGGTGCGGAAGCACAGCCCCAAGCTGATTTCATCGACATCGTCGCTTGGCGTCAAACGGCGGAATTCGTCACGAAGTATTTTTCGAAGGGTAAGCCCATCTTGGTTTGCGGTTCACTTCAGACAAGAAGCTGGACAGACCAAAACGGCGGCAAGAGATATGCTACCGAGGTCGTTGCGGACGAAGTGAGCTTCGTTGAGAAAAAGGGTGACGGACCTATGGGCCAAGTACCCTCTATGAATCAGTATGCTACACCCATGCCCGAGGACGCTCCCAAGTTTGAGGAGATCCCCGGCGACGACGACTTGCCCTTCTAAATAAGGCAAGCCCAAAAAATAAATTAAGGAGGTTTTCTGAAAATGGATAACAAGGAAGTCAGAGAAGCCGGCGCAAAGCCTTTCCGTAACAATCTCAAGAGAAGAAAGAAGGTTTGCGCTTTCTGTGCTGAAAAGATAGAATACGTTGACTACAAGGATGCGCCCAGACTTCGCAAGTACATTTCCGAGAGAGGAAAGATTCTTCCCAGAAGAATGACAGGCACTTGCGCTATGCACCAAAGACAGCTCACAACAGCTATCAAGCGTGCTCGTCAGTTGGCACTTCTCCCCTACGTAACGGACTAAATAAAACTATCCGCCCGAAAAATCGGGCGGATTTTTTATATGAAAAAGCACGGCTTTATGCCGTGCTTTTCTCTTATTTTTTATACGCAAATCGACGAAGCGGCTTATAAAGAAGCGACAGTGCCGCAGCGGAAGCCACCGTTCTTGCAAGTCCGTTTATAAGCCTTGCGGGAGCGGTAACGTGGAGCGCATCTACGTGATAGTGCGCTATCACCAAGCCGTCCAAATAATAGACGGCGGTATTCGTGACCGTAAGCAAAAGCTCCGCGCACACTATGACAAGTACTATCTTCCAAACCTTATCTTTTTTTAATAGGAAGAATAAAAGAGCCGCAACAGCACCTTGGAGAATGACGGGTGCCATCCACAAAGGCGCCGAAACGGTAAGACCGTATACTCCGAGCATTTGCTCGATAAAGCTGCCGAGAGCCGCAACTATAAGCGCGTCCTTTACGCCGAAAAGAAGAGCACACATAAGTATCGGTATGCTCGCAAGGGAGAACTCAACGAAGGGAAGCTTCACCGCAAACACGGCGGCGAACACCACGTAAAGCGCCACGAGGACTGCGTCCGTAGTAATTCTGCGGACGGTAAAAGTGTTTTTTGACATAAAAAAACCTCCGGAAAAATAATTCCAGAGCATCCTACATACAGCGGGATGCGAGCCTTATACCGCAGGATAAATCCTTTCGTCCGAAGGGCAACTCCCCGTCCCGTCGGCACTATAGACGCATAAAGCTCTACTCTGTGCAAAGTATTTTATCACCTCTTTTATATCTTGTCAATATCTTTTTCTACTGCCTGCGCATATTATGTAATGCGGCACTAAAATCCGAAAATAAATTAAGAGGAGAACTGTATGAGCACAGGAAGAATCATAGTGGAGCTAAGCTCTAACGGCAGGGCGCAGCCTATACGTAACGCCTCCATCGTTATAAGCGACAGCAACACTAACAGAGTTGTCTCAAGGCAAACTCTCACAAACAGCGAAAGCGGTAAAACAAACAGCGTAAGCGTAGATGCGCCCGACATTTCCCTAAGTCTTACCGAAGAAACACGGGTGCTTCCCTACGCAATTTACAACATAACCATAACCGCACCCGGCTATTACGATTACACCGTAAGAGGAGTACAGGTATTTGCCGACAGAGTAAGTATACTCGAAGCAGACCTTCTTCCGCTTCCCGTCGGAACCTCATCAGGTGCTACCCAAATCGACATACCCACGCACTCGCTTTTCTCGCCGATAGCGCCTATAGACAGAAATCAAGTATACGATAACAGCCCAACGGTGCTCTCAAGAGTAGTTATACCCGAATACATAACCGTACACCTCGGAACACCGAACCAAAGCGCAAGAAACGTCACGGTGAGATTTCCCGATTACATCAAAAACGTCTGCTGCAGTGAAATATACTCTACTTGGCCGACGGAAGCCTTAAAAGCGAATATCTATGCGCAGATATCACTTGCGCTAAACCGCATCTATACCGAATGGTACAGAAGCAGAGGATATAGCTTTGATATCACAAACTCAACCGCCTACGACCAATATTTCGTTTACGGAAGAAATATCGAGCAAAACATAAGCGACCTCGTGGACGGTATGTTTACGATGTACGTTCGTAAAGTAGGCACCCTAAACCCCTACTATACGGAATACTGCGACGGAAGTTCCGTATGGTGTCCCGGTATGAAGCAGTGGGGCACGGTAACGCTTGCAAATAACGGCTATACCGCACTTGAAATACTCCGCTACTATTACGGCACGGACATCGAGATAGTCGAGGCTGAGATAGTCGAAGGCGTGCCCTCGTCTTATCCCGGCACACCGCTTCGTGTAGGCTCGTCGGGCACGAGCGTTTCCACCTTGCAAAGACAGCTTGCAAGAATTGCGCAAAACTATCCCGCAATAGGAAACGTCGTCGTGGACGGCGTTTTCGGTCAAAGCACCGAAAATGCGGTAAGGCGTTTCCAAAGCATATTCAATTTAAGCGCCGACGGAGTAGTAGGAAGCGCCACGTGGTATAAGATATCCTATATCTACGTTGCGGTCAAGAAGCTTGCGGAGCTTTCAAGCGAGGGCGAAACGTACGGAGGTGACGGCGTATACCCCGGCACGCCCTTACGACTCGGCTCTACGGGCTCGTCTGTGTCGAGCCTTCAGTATTACATAAATGTAATCGCAAATGCGGTGAGCTTCGTTGGAGCGCTTACCATAGACGGACTTTTCGGGTCGGCTACGGAAAACTCGGTAAGTCAGATACAAAGCCTATACGGACTCACGGTCGACGGCATAGTCGGACAGACAACTTGGAACACCATATATAACCTATACAAAGCCATAATCGACAACGCCGAAATAACCTTCGGCACGGATTATCCCGGCACACCCTTGCGTGTAGGCTCAACGGGCGACGACGTAAGGCTTATGCAAAACTTCCTTATCTCTATTGCAGGCGTATTCCCCACTATCCCCGCACCCGCCGCAGACGGCATTTTCGGCTCTGCAACGGAGCGCTCGGTAAGAGCCTTCCAAACCGTATTCGGCCTTACCGCCGACGGCATAATCGGAGAGCAGACTTGGGACAGAATTACGGAGGTGTTCACCGCCGTAACAGACCTTGCGTATTCGGGAGAGGCTCTTCGTCTTGGCTCGTCGGGCACTGCTGTAAGAGAGCTTCAGGAAATGCTTAATTTCGTGGGCAAGACCTACACCTCCATACCAAGCCTTACCGTTGACGGCTCATTCGGCGCCCTTACGCAAAGCGCCGTCAGGGAATTTCAGCGTATATTCGGCCTTACCGTTGACGGCGTAGTGGGAAGCGCTACGTGGAACGCCCTGCTTCGAGAATACCTCATATTGTTATATAACCCTCTTGCCTCCGATGCAAATGTATATCCGGGCACACCCTTACGTGTGGGCTCAAGAGGCGAAAACGTCTTACGCATACAGAGCTACCTTAACAATATAGGCATCGTCTATACCACCGTGCCCTCGCTCATAACCGACGGCGTATTCGGCACGGCAACCGAGAGGGCAGTATCCGTTTTACAGGAAATATTCTCTCTTACAAGTGACGGCATAGTCGGCGAGAACACATGGAATCTTATCGTAAACCTAAATCTTGCCCTCTCCGAATACGCATACGGCGGAGCGGCTTTATACAGAGGTTCGTCGGGCGATAAGGTGGTACAGCTCCAAACCTTCCTAAACGGTATCGGCAGACAGTATCCGTCAATACCCGCACTGACCGTAGACGGAAACTTCGGCTCACAGACCGAAGCGGCGGTAAGAGCATTCCAAACGCAGTTCGAGCTAAATGCCGACGGAATCGTCGGACGTAATACGTGGAACGCTCTGCTTCGAGAATACTTTATACTGTATTTCTCGGGCGGCGGACGTGACACGGACTATCCCGGCACGCCTCTTTCCATAGGCTCACGCGGCGATTACGTAAGATTTATGCAAAGCTCCCTAAACAGCATATCCGCAATCTTTACCGAGATACCCACGCTTGCCGAAGACGGCATTTTCGGCGAAAATACCGAAGAAGCGGTGGAGATATTCCAAGATATATTCGGACTTTCTCAAGACGGTATTATCGATGAAGAAACTTGGGACCTTATCGTCAGCATAAACGGACAGATACTCGCCGACGCATACGGCGGGCAGCTTTTAAGGCTTGGCTCAAGAGGCGACGAGGTAAGACGCCTGCAAGAGCTTCTTTCCGCCTTAAACGCAAGCTATCCGCAGATACCCATTCTCGCTACGGACGGCATATTCGGAGAAAGAACGCAAAGTGCCGTAATTACATTCCAACAACTTTTCAACCTCTCCCCCGACGGTATCGTGGGAGAGATCACATGGAACACACTACTAAAGGAGTACATACTTATTATGAATTCACAAGCACCCATATCAAGCGACGTATATCCCGGCACGCCCCTACGCTACGGCTCATCGGGAGCAAACGTCGTTAAAATGAAAAACTATCTCAATATCATTGAGCCCTATTACAGCACCATAAATCGAAATAGCGCCGGCTCCTATTTTGACAGACAAATGGACAGCAACGTAAGAGCGTTCCAGTCTCTGTTTTCTCTTTCCGTCGACGGCGTTATAGGCGAGGCGACCTGGAATAAGATAGTCGAGATAAAAGATGCCGTGTCCGCAGACGCTTACGCCGGAACGCTTCTTCGCTACGGCTCATCGGGCGCGCAGGTAAGAAAGCTCCAGGAAAGACTTAACCTTGTGAGAAACTACTATAGCGGCATACCCGCACTCTCCGAGGACGGAATTTTCGGCTACAATACCCAAAACGCCGTTATCGCTTACCAGAGAGCAAAAGGGCTTTCCCAAGACGGCATCGTAGGCAGAAACACCTGGAATGCCCTTATCGGCGACTACTATCTTTACTATGACGGCACGGAGCCCAGAACAGAGCCCTACCCCGGTACGCTCCTTCGCGTCGGAAGCTCGGGCAGTGACGTTTTGAAGATGCAAAGATATCTTAACATCATCTCCGACGTTTACACGAGCATCGGAAGACTCACTCCCGACGGCATTTTCGGCTCAAGAACAAGAGCGTCCGTACAGACCTTCCAACGCATATTCGGACTTTCCCCCGACGGCATAATCGGCCCGCTTACGTGGGATAAGATAGTAAGCGTCAAAAACGAAATTGAGGACGGCACGCTCGGCTCCGCTGTAGAACAAGCGCCCGCAGAAAGCACCTTTGCGGAGCTTTCGCTCGGTGCAAACGGAGAATCCGTACTCGAATATCAGCGCCTCGTAAACCGTATCGCAAATGAAAGCGGCGAGCTTTCCTACGTGGAGGAAAACGGCGTTTTCGGATTTGCATTGCAAAACGCAACTAAAAAATTGCAAAAAATGCTCGGCTTTGCCGAGAACGGCAGACTCACCAAAGAGCTTTACGAAACCTTAAAAACGCTGTAAAATAAACGCAAAAAACGAGTGCATCGAAAGATGCACTCGTTTTGCTTTTTATTTAGTCCACTCTGTAGAAAATTTCCTGTTCGTAAGAATAAATGGTGGTTTTTGTAATCTGTAATTTGTCTTCGTCTATAATACGATAATTCATCGTATATTCATCTCCGTCAATAATAAGCGTAAGGGTTCCGTCTTTCGCCGTATAAGTTCCTTTTTCTTCCTCATCCGAATCGACATTTAAAATACAGGTTCCGTTGCGTTTGAAAATCGCGCCTGCTTCCAAATCCGTTTCGTGTTCCCACTCACCGATCAAATCTTTATCAATATTCGGCGGCGTGTAGAAAAAAGAAAATCCGACGATCGCCGCAATAACAACCAAAACTATCGTAACCACTATGGCGGTATTTGCGGGTGTCTTTGTGCTCGGTGCCTTATATACGGCACCGTAATCGGTTTGCACGTCTTCTTCTCTGAAATTTCTCGCCTCAAGCTGCAACTCGTTCATTTTAGAGCCGAATTTTATTATCAAAAATCCAAATCCGAAGAATGCGACCGCTGCGCACCAATCGGACTTTGCGCCTTCAGACAAAGCAGAGATCAAGTATACACCGAAAGATATAAACGACATGACCGCCATAAATATAGAGGGGGCAACGGGACTGCCGGGATAACGGAAATTATACTTGAGAGCGTCCATAAGCTCCTTCGTTTTATGGAAAACGTATGCTCTGAATATCAATGCGGCAAGCACCAATATCAATACAAAAATCACTATCGGCGATATCATATCTTGAGCGCCGTATTTCGATATTTTTAAAAGCGCATCACCACATACGACAACGTATCCGACAACGCCGATTATTGCAAAAATAAACTCAATGAGCGCAACCGTTCTGATAGTTGTAAGGCCTGCCGTAGAAAGCGTCCTTTTGTTCTTTTCGGTTGCCGCATATACTATGCACCACATACCGATGGCAATAACGATACTCGGCAGCATAGCGATAACCGCAACGAAGCTCGTAAGGTCGCTTACAGCTTTTGTTACCAATTCCATTTCGGACGTATAAAGGCCGGCTTGCGAAAGCGCACTGCGCAGCTCGCCCATGACGGTTGACATAAAAATATCGGCATCCGATATGTAGAAAAATATCATAAGCGTAAACGCTATTGCCGTAATAAGAGCAAACGGCGAAAGCACCATCGTCCTTATTGCGTTTGTCACAGGGGGTATCTTTGGCTTCGGCGCCTCGGTTTGCGCAGCGGTATATGTAGCCGAGGGGGCGCTTTGTACAGGCTCACTGTGCAACCTGTTTCCGCAATTTTTACAAAACGCGGAAGAAACGTCGTTTTGTGTTCCGCACTGCGAACAAAATATTACATTCCCTTGATTGTTCATAAAACTTCCTCTTTTATTTTTCTTTCAAATTTTATATATCCGAGCGTTTTGTACCGCAATTTGTGCAAAATACGGTATCCGATTGCAACGGAGCGTTGCAATTCACGCAAAACGCCTCTGCAGGTTTCTCCGCTTCCTTCACCTCGGTTTTTTGCATCATGCTTCCGCAAGATACGCAAAACTTCGATCCTTCTTCGACCATCGCTCCGCAACTTTCGCATTTAACAAGCGGTTTTTTCGGCGCAGAGGCGGGATTTACCGCAACTCTTGCTCCGCAAGCGTTACAAAAAGCCGCATTGTTTGCTATCTCACTGCCGCACTTTTCGCAACGGATAACGCCTTTTATGTCTTGGCATTGTTTGTGAAGCTCCGCAATTTCGCTTTCCGCCGCTTTGATTTTTGCTATCAAATCGGCAAATTGACTCTCGCAGTTTTCACCGTATACCGAAGCGTAAAGCTTTCCGAGCTCGGCGTAAATGCTCAAAAGTTGTTTTTCCTTATCGGAAATGGCGGAGTTTAGCTTTGCAACGGAAGTAAAGTCCTTTGTTTTTTGCACCGCCGCTTGCCCTACTTGCGATATTTTCTTCCCCAAATCATCAAAAAAAGCCATATTTTCCTCCTTAAAGCTTGTATGTTTATTTTCTTAATTCTTATAAAAAATCTCCAACATAAAGGTTGCCTTTTACTCTTCCTTTACGATGGGGCCAACCTCGTATGACCAAATAAAGTCTTTATCGTCCGGCAAAAAATCTATTCCGTCCCAAGCGTAAGAATTTATGTTCGAAAAATAAACTACCGTGCTTTCCGAATCGATAAGGCACTTTTCCAAAACTGAATCCGCTTTCAATACTTTATGCTCGTCCCATTCAGCCTTCATGGTCGAAAGCTTCTTTTGAGCTTCCGCTTTCGTGTATCCGAAAGCGCCGAGATATTCCTCAAACGTCAGTTCTTTGTCATTGTTGCAGTCATAGTAATAAACTTTTTCATTTGTATTACCGCCGGCGTCCGAAGCAATCAGACCGGAGCCTTCGTAAACAGACAGTCCTACAATATTGTTATAGATTTTACATGTGTAGCCTATATAGTATATTCTATCGTTTTTATCGGAATCGCCAACTCCGCCTTTTTCCGTATAATTTTTGAAATACTCGTAGGTGCTCGAAAATTCTTTGTAAATCTTCTCATTAAATGCTTTCGAGTTTTTCGTTTCGAAATTCAGCTTAGGAATAACAAAGTGGTTTTTGTAGTCTGAAGCCCAATCGTAATCGGAAATAATGCCGCATTCGTAGTTTACTGCGTCCGTAACCAAATTTTCGGGCAGCTCAAGCTTCGGTGTTTCATCTTCTTTAGACGCAAACGGAGCAGGAGTTTCGTCTGAAATCCAATCAAAACCGCCTTCATTTCCCGATAAGTCAACGTTTTCTTCTTTTGAAACGGTTTTATCATTGTCTGCGCTTTGTTCCTCTTTTGGCTTGCAAGCCGAAAGCACCGTCAGAAGCATCGCAAAAGATAACAGCAAGCATAATTTTTTCATTTCTTTCTCCTTTTTGAAACAATTATACTTAAATTTCAAGCAGATGTCAACTCTCCGCCCCGTTATAACACCTTTGTTTTTGTCGATAAAACAGCATTTGTTTCGAAATATCCGCAAAAAAAACGAGTGCATCTTTCGATGCACTCGTTTTTTTGTAATTTGTTCAATGCCCGCATTGCCGTGTTACGAACCGATGAAAACCCTGCATATAGCAGGTGGATGCCTATCGTCTTTTTTGCGCTCCCAACGTCTGCCGTAAGGCAGGAGGTCTGCATCCCGAAGACGAAAATGCCGCTTTGGGCGCTTTCAGCTTCCTTAATTCAGTCGTGGGTTTTAAAAGTCCGTAATCACGCACATAGCAGGCGAAATATCAGTCTTCCTTTTTGCCGATGGACTCGGTGTTCTCGTCGTAGTCGAATTCTGCGATAAATTCGTCCTCGAATGCATCTGCGACCTTATCGAATTCCTCGTCGTCGTCGATCGTAACGAGCGTTTCTTCGCCCGCCTCGTCGCTTTCCACTCTCAAAACCACATATTCGCCCGCTTCGTTATCCTCAACGGGCACGAGAGCAACGTAAGTATTGCCGTCAAGCTCAAGGCTTCCTATAAATTCGAACTCGCTTTCGGTTCCGTCCTCATCTGTAAGTGTAAATATTTCGCTTTCGTATGCTGCGTCAGCCATAATGTCCTCCAAAATGTTAAATTTTCTACCGACATTTTAATATATTATACGCAAAATGTCAAGTCATATTCAACCTTAACACCTAATTTATCAATTCCTCGTGGTGTGTTCTCGACAGGAAAAGTCCCAAGACCTCATTTGCCCCTGCCTTTTTAAGTACTTTGGCACACTCTCCCGCTGTTGCGCCGGTAGTCATTACGTCGTCTACCAAAATTATTCTACCGAAAGGCGTCGGCGCATTTTCCGCCATCGAGAAAACGCCCTTTACGTTTTTAAGGCGCTCTTTTGTGGAAAGCTCCTTTTGCTCGTATAGCTTTTCGGCGCTTGAAAGATAGCCTTCCAATACAATTCCCGTTTTATCGCTTATGCGGCGGGCAAGCTCGTATGCGGGGTCGACGCCTATGTTTTTAAATGCCTTTCTTGACCTCGGTACGTACGTTATACGGTCGGCTAAGAGGAAATAGTCGCTGTCACAAATCAGCTTATACATACGTCCTGCGCCGTAGTTAAACAGCTCTTCAAATTTCTTTTTCTTCATCGTGCCGACATAGCTTTTAACAAATCCGCTGTGCCAAAATACAAAACGTGCCGTCGACAAAGTCCGCGGCACGTTACAATTACAACGATGTACGGCGCATCCGCAGGTCTTGCAAAGGCTTCCTTGCAATCGCACAAGTCTTTCGGCGCATTCTTCGCATACGAAATCCTCTTCTTCCACTACCTCTCTTGCGCAAAATACGCACAGCTTGGGAAATATATTATTTATCAAGTTTTTCAAAAAATTCATTTTCTTTTCTTTACAAGCTCATCAAAAGTAAAGGTGTATTTCTTGTTGCAGAAACGGCAAGATGCTTCGATAGGTGCCTTATCCTCTCCGAGCGAGTCGAAATCGTCGGAAGAAAGTGTAATGAGCGCCTTTTCGTATTTTTCCCTTGAGCAGTTGCAAACGTAATCTATATCAAACTCGTCGAACATCTCATACTCAATACCCGCAAAACAGCTTGCGATAATATCCTCTGCCCTGCCGCCCTTTTCTATGATAGCCGAAACGGAATCCAATAAAGCTATATTTCGCTCGATAGCCGAAACGGTATCGTCGTCCGCCATAGGCATAAGCTGTATCAAAAATCCGCCCGCCGCCTTACAGCGCTTATCTTGCGAAACTCTCACGCCGAGAGCGCATACCGAGGGCGTTTGCTCGCTCGTTGCAAAATACTTCGTCACGTCCTCCGCAACCTCGCCCGATACGATGGGGCACATTCCGATATACGGCTCCTTGTAGCCCATATCCTTTATAACGTAAAGCGTACCGCTTCTTCCTATCGCACCGCCTACGTCAAGCTTGCCCTTTTCGTTTGGCGCAAGCTCTGTTTCAGGGTTTTCAACGTATCCTCTTACGTTGCCCTTATAGTCGGAAACGCACATTACCGTTCCAAGAGGTCCGTCGCCCTTAAACTGCAAAGTGAGTGTGTTGTCCTTATCCTTTAAAAGCGAGCCCATAAGCGCAGAAGCGGTAAGCGCACGTCCCAAAGCCGCAGTTGCGGTCTTGGAAAGCGAGTGTATCTGCATCGCCTTTTGAACTATATCCGTCGTGTCGGCAAAAATTATTCTCGCACTTCCGTCTGTAGTGATAGCTCTTGTTATTATAGACATAATTATTCATTCTCCTCTTGCAGTTTTTCCTTTTTCTCGGGCGGAGCCACGTAAAATGCGGGCGCATAACCGACAAGTCGGTTTATTGTAAAGCCCTTTTGCGAAAAATTGTCCTCATATTCGGTATGTATGTTGTCCTTTTCATACTCGCTGTTATGTAGATCAAAGCATACCTCCCGAAGCTCCCAACCGTAGTTTTGCATTTCCTCCAAAGAAAAATCGAAAAGCGGGCGGTTGTCCGTTTTAAATTCCACCGTGCCGTGCTCGGGAAGCACCTGACGGTAGCTTTCAAGGAAGGTATGATAGGTAAGCCTTCTTTTTGCCTGCCTCGTTTTCTTCCACGGGTCAGAGAAGTTGAGATATATCTTGCTTATCTCGCCCTTTTCGAAATAGCACGAAAGCGCCTGCGCATCTGCCATGATCAGCCTTACGTTAGTAATATTTTCTTTTTTGAGCTTTTCTGCGGCAAGCATTATGATATCCGGTACCTTTTCAATGCCGATAAAATTTACGTTTGGAAATTTTTTCGCGCACTCAAGGATAAATCTTCCTTTTCCGCAGCCTATTTCAAGTCGAATCTCACCGTCACTTGCGAAAATTTCACGCCATTTTCCTTTATATGCTGCAGGATCATGAACAAAAAATTCATCGCAAGCTGCTCGTCTTTCGTCGCCGTGCTTTTTTTTACGTGCTCTCAATGTTTAATTCCTTTCTTTTCGGTTATACTATCTTCGAGCCAAAAGCTCAAATAATTAAAACGTAAAACGGAGTATTTATGTATACACTTGACAAAATTGCCCTTGTTTTAGTAACCATCGGCGCAATAAATTGGGGAAGCATCGGTCTTTTCAACTTCGATATTGTTTCCGCTATTTTTCCCGGCGACGCTCACTTTATAGCAAGGATTATCTTTACACTTGTCGGACTTGCGGGTCTTTGGTGCCTTTCTCTCATTTTCACAAGCAGAGAAAAAAGAGCCGAAGCTTACCACAGTATGTCCTAAGTCTGCGGGGCGGCGTTGCCGCCCCCTTTTCTTTATCAAGATTATAGCCCATTTAGTGAAAAATAGCAATAAATTTGTCGCCGATTTTTTCAAAATCCTTTCCTTTACTGTTGAAAAAGCCCGAAAAATATGTTACAATAACTGTTGTAAAAGAATATTACGCTTTGGGGGATTATATGATTTTTAAAACAAACGACAAAAACTATGAACAGATAGCAGATCTCGGCATTATTCCCGTAAACGTTTCGCCGGAGCTTACCGAAAAAATTTGCAAACGCATTATGAAGCTCTACGAGGAACTTGGCAATATTACATATTCTCCCGAGGACATAATTATCGAGGCTGTCTGCCCCCGATTCCAAACGGGCGACGGCAAAGCCGTTTTGAAGCAATCCGTCAGAGGCAGAGACCTCTTTATCCTTTGCGACGTCGGAAACTATAACTGCACCTACGATATGTTCGGTATGAAGGTTCCGATGAGCCCCGATGACCATTTCCAAGACTTAAAAAGAGTTATCCAAGCCGCAGAGGGCAAGGCTCACCGTATCACCGTTATTATGCCCATTTTGTACGGCGGCAGACAGCATAAGAGATCCGCAAGAGAATCTCTTGACTGCGCAGTAGCTCTCCAAGAGCTTCAAAATATGGGAGTTCACTCCGTTGTAACCTTTGATGCTCACGATCCAAGAGTGCAAAACGCAACTCCCCTCATGGGATTTGATAACGTTATTCCTTCATATCAGACACTTAAAGCTCTTTTAAATCACAAGACGGATATCCGTCTTGACAAGGATAGCTTTATGGTAGTCAGCCCCGACGAAGGCGCCATCTCAAGAAACGTATATTATTCGTCGGTCTTGGGCGTTGATATGGGTATGTACTACAAGAGAAGAGATTACACCCGCATCGTAAACGGAAGAAACCCCATCGTAGCTCACGAGTTCTTGGGTAACGACGTTACGGGCAAGGATATATTTATCTACGACGATATTATCTCCTCGGGCGATTCGATGCTCGATATCGCATACGACCTTTCCAAAAAAGGCGCAAGAAGAATATTTGCAGGCTGCACCTACGCACTTTGCACGGAGGGCGTTGAAAAGCTCCAAAAGGCAGTTGACGACGGCGTGCTCCACGGCGTTTTGTCCACCAACCTCACCTACAGAAGACCCGAGCTTATCGAAAAGGATTGGTATTTTGAGGTAGACGTTTCCAAATACGTCGCTTACATAATCGGAGCTATAAACCATGATATGTCCGTAAGCATACTGCTTGATCCTCTTGCAAAAATACATGCACTCATAGACAAGCATAACGAGAAAACCGCATCCGAGCAGCTTTCGATGTTTAACAAATAAGAAACGCAAAACCACCGCATTTTCGTTTGAAGATGCGGTGGTTAGTCTTTGCACGCCCCTACACCTAATCGGACTAAAAAACGGCAGACGAATGTCTGCCGTTTTCCTATTTAGAAGGGGAAAAGAGTTTTCTTTGTTTCTTCGGTTAAGGGTGTGCCGTATTCGGAGAGCATAAATGCCTCTGCAAACCGTACCTTCTTGCCTCTCTTTTTGCCGTAGGTTGCGATAAGCTCTTTTCTGAAGCGTGCGGCAATGAGCGCATAACGAAGTCCGTAAGAATAGGGTCTGCCCTCAAGCTCGCTGTCCTTCGTGTCGAAAGTTATACCGCCGCGGCATATCTTTTCGAATCTCTCCTCTTTGTCCTCGGGTGCCGTTTCACCTCTGGTGTAAGGAAGCCACTCGTATATCTGTGACTCGTGGAAATCTCCGCACTTGAGCTTGGGCTCGATAGCATCGTCGATATCAACGATTACGTCCGCAACGAAAGGAGGATTTGTAAATCTGTCCACGTTGAACATAATAACGGGCATCTTCTGCATAGCGGGTGTTTCGGGGCACTCGTGGGGAACGATGAGCATATACGATGCGTCCTGTACAAGCTGTGCTACTGCACGGTGGTCTGCGTGATAGTCGTTGGTTCTGTGAGTGATGATGAGATCGGGATTAGCTTCCCTTATATAATTTATCATTCTTCTGCGGGTTGCAAGGTCAGCTACAGCCGTGCAGTCCTCGATATCGAAGCAGTCATACTGTATGCCGAGATATTCGGCAACTGCAAGGTATTCGCCTCTTCTTCTCTCTCTCGTTTCTTCGAGCGTCATGCTCTGATGACCTCTGCAACCGTCGCAAACGGTCAAAAACTGTACCTCGTGGCCAAGCTGCTTATACTTGTAAGCAATTCCGCCGCATTGAAATTCATTGTCATCGGGATGTGCGCCTATAACTAAAAGCTTCATAATATTACCTCTTAAATATTGTATTTTTTCTAAATTATATCACAATATGTAAAAATATCAATAGCAAAACCGAAAATCAGCTAATTTCTTCCGTACTCGCAAGTATAGCTTTTTTCACGGGTCGCAATTTCCGCAAGGCGAATATCCCTTTTTTATTATTTCCTCCCGTGTGCCCGTAAACTCCCCTCGGTTACTTGCCTTTATCTGTTTTGCCGAACGGCAATCTTCATAGTGAAATTTCTTTGTGTTTTTATTTAATACGTACGTATACGTTTCTTCTTGTTCTTCTTCCTTTTCTTCCTCTTGCTTATCTTCCGCTTTATCTTCTTCCTTTCCTCCGCCCGTCTTTACAAGCGCACTCGAACCGTCCTTATAGTCGATTTCTATTTGCGGTTGAACGTTATGAACAAATACGCAAAAGCATATTCCCTCTCCATCATCCTCAACGGAATACCCCTCCATTAAAACGCCTTTCGAGAGAAGGTCGTCGCCCGAAAACACGGGCGTTACTCTGTACATAACGTGATTTTCGGTTTCCTTAACGTAGTCTGCGACCATATTTTCAAACGGCAGCATTCCGTCGACGTTCATATATCTTGTGCCGGTTATGAGATTTTTCTCGTTTGCGTTTTCACCCGTAAGCTGAAATCCGATGAGGTGGCAACGGTTGTAAAGGTACTTTCCGTCCACAACGTCGTATTTGACCGTTTGCCAACCCGTAGGCTTTACCATGCCTATACTGCCTCTGTCCTCGGTCGGCATAATATCACGTCCGACACAAGCGGTTGCCGCCGTACAGCGACCGAGCCCGTCAAGCGCTCCGTATCTCTCAAACGATATATTTGTAAGCTCGCTTTTTTCAAAATACGGCTCGTTATTGTTGATTACTGTATAAGCGCCGCCCGTGTATTCGGGCAAAACGAACTTTTCGTTTTGCTTTTCTTCCTCCGAAGGCAATTCTTCCGCAGAAGGCTCATCTTTGCCGTTTTGTCCGTCTTCACCGCTTTGCTCGGTACCGTTTTCCAAGCTGTCTTCCTTATCGGGAGCAGTGTCGAGTGTGTCGTTTTCTTCGTCAGTTTCGTTTTCCTCTAACGATAGGTCCGTTTCGTTCTCGCTTGGTTCTGTATCATCGCCCACGTATCCGCAAGCGCCAATAATGACCAACGTGGCTATTATAAGCGCTATCCATCCCTTTTTCTTCATCTTTCATATATCTCCCTTGTTATCTTTTCGTGCGAGTTGCCCGCAAAATCCTTTGTTGATGCAAGAATAAATCCCTCGTGTGAGAGGTCGACGTCAAACGTAAAGTCCGACGGATAAACTCTGTTCCACTTATAAATAACTATACGCCCGCAATCGCCTATAAGCTCCTTTACGCTTCTGTTCTCGACAAAAAGCGCATCGCCTTCTTTGCCCACCCTATATGCCGCGGTCGAATCCGCAAAGAGCTTTTCGGAAAAAGCGTCTATAGCTATACACTTATAAGGAAGCGTCTTTATATCTTCAAGCACCGCACGGTCTTTACTTTGCCGTCTTTTATTAAAAAGCATACCGCCTTTATCGTCAAGGCAAACGATGATGTCCATAATAGCTCCTTTCAGATAAAACAAGCGGCGGGAGCAAGCCCCGCCCTACGTTTTATTATGTATTCTTTATGATTATCTGTGCGATAATGTCGGAGGCGTGCTCGCAAAGGTCACAGCAATTTTCGAGGCTCTCGTAAATCTCCTTACGTCCGATAAGAGCTTTGAAGTCAATATCGGGATCCGTGAAAAGCTCGTGGATAGCGCCTACGTATACGCCGTCCGCCTCCTCCTCGATATTGTTTACGTCAATAAGAAGCTCTCGAAGCTTTGCGGGCTTTTTGAAATTTTTAAGCTCTGCACACGCTGCTTTAAGAGCCTTTGTGCAACGGTTAACGCAGTTTGAAAGCTCTGCGGCGTGAGCGGGAAGCGTCTTTACGTTATACATAAACTCTCTTATAACGACCTCGTCGATAGCATCGGTAATATCGTCGAAAAGCTGAACGAGCTCGACTATGTCCTCTTGGTCGATGGGAGTGATGAACTCTACGGTAAGACGGGAAAGAATGTCGTGGTGGATCTCGTCTGCACTGTGCTCTATAGCGTGCATCTTATCCTTGTACTCTTCAATATTTTCGGCGGTAGATTTTGTCAGTATCTCCTCAAGAAGCTCTGCCGCCTGTACGCAATAGCCGCTCTGTTCCTCCATAAGCTTGAAATAATCGTTTTTAACTTTTGCCATTTTCTTATTTCCTCCGTTTATCGTTTAATTACTAAAACATCATCAAAAAGAGCTTCGAGACCAAAAATCCCAAAAGTCCGCAGCCGGGGAACGTGAATACCCAAGTGAGCACGAGCTCCTTTACGACGCTCCAATTTACGTTGCTCATTCTTCTTGCCGCACCGACACCCATTATAGACGTGGTCTTCGTGTGGGTCGTGCTTACGGGGATACCCGTGAAGGACGCAAGTAAAAGGCAACCCGTGGAAACGAGGTCTGCCGCAAAGCCTTGATAGGGCTTGAGCTTGACCATATCCATTCCGACCGATTTAATTATCTTGTATCCGCCGATAGATGTTCCGAGACCCATAACGATAGCGCAAACTATCATAAGCCATATCCACTCGCCTGCGTTAAAGCCGCCCTCGGGAAGCTCCATTCCCTGCGCAAGATACGAGCCCATTATGAAGATAGCCATAAATTTCTGGCCGTCCTGCGCGCCGTGCATAAACGCCATCATCGCACCGCCCGCGACCTGACCTTTGGAGAAAAACTTTTCGCACTTTAAGCGGTTTCTTTTCTTAAAAGACTGCGTTATTATCTTCGATACCGCATAGCCTGCGGCAAATCCAAGAAGCGTTGAAAGACCGAGTCCGTATATGACTTTTATCCACTCACTGCCGTTTATTGTTCCTCCCGGAATAGCAAGAGCAGCACCCGAAAGTCCCGCGATAAGAGCGTGTGATTCGCTCGTTGGGATACCGAAATACCACGCAGCCGTCGCCCATACTACGATGGCAAGCATCGCCGCGCAAAGCGCGATAAGCGAATCCTTGCCCGTACCGAAGCTTACCATTTTCGTTACGGTCTGCGCTACGTTCGGCGCTATCATCGTCATAATGAAAACGCCGAGAAGATTGAATACCGCCGCCATAACGATAGCCTTTCTGACACCGATAGCTCTCGTGGAAACGCAGGTCGCGATAGCGTTTGGTGCGTCCGTCCAACCGTTGACCAAAATAACCGCAAGGGTCAGTATCGTCGATACCAAAAGCATCGGATTTGCAAACATAATCTCAAGAAATTCGAAAAGTCCCATAGACCGAAATCACCTCGTAAAAAATCTTCTTATTGAGCCCAATCCGCAAGCTTTAACATACCCTCTTTGCTTCCCGAAAGATAGAGTATATCTTTTTCGCGGAATGCGTAATCGGGCCTTACCATTTCAAGAACCGTACCACTGTTTTCTATCGCCACGATGTTGACTCCGAACCGTGCGCGCAGATTTACCTCAACGACCGTCTTACCTATTGCCTGCGGCGGAAGCATTATTTTTGAAATGTTTATCTTCTCCGAAAGCTGAACAAAGTCGAGCACTCTCGCCGTTTCAAGTCTGTGAGCAAGTCTTACCGCCATATCGTGCTCAGGATAAACAACGTCCGCACCGAGCTTTTTAAGTATCTCACCATGCTCTATGCTCGTCGCTTTAGAGATAACGTGCGGTATCTCCATACTTACGAGGTTAAGCGTTGTAAGTATCGACGTGTCTATATGTTCGCCTATGCACACTACGGCAACGTCGCAGTTTTTCAGTCCCGTATCGAGCAAGGTCTTTTTATCAAGATTTTTCGCAACGAAGGCGTTTTCCGTAACCTCGCGCATCTGTGCTACCTTCTCCTCGTCGCTGTCAAGCACTATAAGCTCTGCACCGCTCTCGGCAAGCTCCTTGGCAAGAGCCATACCGAAACGCCCAAGGCCTATGATGCCGTAAATGAGCTTATTCTTTTTCTTTGAATTAAACATACGTTATTTCCTTTCTTATCCGACAGATATATTTCCCTCGGGATATCGGAAGCTTTCGCCGCGAGAAAAATACCAAAGGCTCACGATGGTAAGCGGACCGAGTCTTCCTATATACATAACGATTATAGAGATTATCTTTGCGCCAACCGAAAGTGTGGGCGTGATGCCTGTGGAAAGTCCCACCGTTCCGTATGCGCTCGTCATTTCAAAAAGAAGATCGCGCAAAGGAAGCGTGGGCTCAAATATACTTACGGCGTAAGTTGAGCCGAGCACTACCATAAGTCCCAAAAGCACAACGACCGCCGCTTTTTTGAAAGAATCGTGCGGTATGGAGTAGTTAAATGCCTTTTCGCTTTTTCCCGTTGCCGCCGACTTTATGTTTTGCAATAAAACGAAAAATGTGCTCGTCTTGATGCCGCCGCCCGTAGAGCCGGGAGAGGCGCCGATAAACATAAGTATAAGTATGACAATTATGCCGCTCGTGCCGAAAGAGCCGAGATTATAGTTTGCAAATCCCGCCGTTCTCGTTGAAACGGAAAGGAAAAACGCACCGAGAAAGCTTACGTTTTCCGTAAGCTTTATAAGCAAGGTTCCTATAACGATTAGCGAGACACTCATTGACAAAACGACCTTCGAGTGCATCGAAAGCTTCTTCCACCTAAATCCCTTCGCCAAAACTTCTCTTATTACGAGAAATCCTATGCCGCCGAGGAATATAAGTGCGGCGGTTATGAGAGAAAGAGGAATATTGCTCTCGTAATTCGTGAGGCTTTGGAATGAGCCGAGTACGTCAAAGCCCGAGTTGTTAAAAGCGGCAACCGAATGGAATATGCTAACTCCGAGAGCCTTCAAAAACGGGAAATCCTTTATAAATACGAAAAAGCTTAAAATGGCTCCCGCAAGCTCTATTATGACCGTTGTGAAGAAAACGCTCTTGACAAAGGTTACTATTCCCTTGCCCGTATCAAGATTCATCGACGCTTTTATGAGGTTTCTGCCCTTTAAGTCCATCTTTTTTCCAAGAAGCAATATGACCGCAGCGCCCATAGAAGAAACACCGAGTCCTCCTATCTGTATAAGTAATAAAACGATGACCTGTCCGCAGAGGGTAAAGGTATCCGCGACGTCCTTCGTCACAAGGCCCGTTACGCAAACGGCGCTGGTCGAAGTATAAAGAGCGTCAATGTATTCAAGCTCGGCGCCTTCTTTTACGCAAAACGGTAAACTCAAAAGCACAGAGCCTATTAAAATTGTCACAAGAAATCCCAGCGCAATAATTCGCACCGGCGACTGTCCTTTTTTTATTTTAGGCATTTCTATCTCCGTTTTTTACGGTTTCTTACATTATTTATTACTATTATACAGTATTTTCCATAAAAACGCAAGTGGGTGCGGTAATATTTTTGAAACGGTGCTAATGGGAAAACACGCGGGGCGAGGCTGACTGCGCTTTCTTTTTTATTCTTCCTTCAAATAAATATACAGCCACTCGCCGTCTTCGCTTTTTTCGAGCTTTTCAACAAAGAGATTACCGTAAATTTCCTTAATTTTATCCTCCGTCCCCTGCGGAAAATGTACTTTTCTGCCAAGTGCCAAAATACATATCCTGCCGTAGCTTTGACTTTTAAAATCAAAATCGGAAAATTTCATTATTTTCTCCTCCTGCAAGACAAAACGCTTGCAATTTTGCAAATAAATCTGATTGCAATATTTTTTCTTTAAAAAATGCCCGTGTGCCATTTGACACACGGGCATCGTTTTTTGCTTTTTCTTAATATGCTATACCCTGTGCGAGCATTGCATCTGCAACCTTGATAAAGCCTGCGATGTTAGCGCCTGCGATAAGGTTACCCTCAAAGCCGTATTCCTTTGCAGCCTTGACGGAGTTTTGGTAGATGTTAACCATAATGCCGTGGAGCTTCTCGTCAACTTCTTCGCTAGACCAAGCAAGACGCATGCTGTTCTGGCTCATTTCAAGAGCGGAGCAAGCTACGCCGCCTGCGTTAACTGCCTTGGAGGGAGCGACAACGAGCTTGTTTTCAACGAGATATTCCGTAGCTTCTGCCGTTGTGGGCATATTGGAAACCTCAATGTAGTACTTAACGCCGTTTGCAACGATCTTCTTTGCATCTTCAAGCTGAACCTCGTTCTGCGTTGCGCAAGGCATAACAACGTCTACCTTTACACCCCAAGGCTTCTCGCCCGCAAAGAACTTCGCACCGAACTTATCTGCGTAATCCTGTACCTTATCTCTGCCGGAAGAACGCATCTCAAGCATAAATGCCGCTTTTTCTTCCGTGATACCGTCTTCGTCGTAAACGTAACCGTCGGGACCGGAGATAGTGAGCACCTTACCGCCGAGCTGATTTATTTTGAGGACTGCGCCCCATGCTACGTTACCAAATCCGGAAACAGCAAATGTCTTACCCTTGATGCTTTCTCCGTATCCCTTGAGTACCTCGTCTGCGAAGTAAACTGCGCCAAAGCCCGTAGCTTCGGGACGGATAAGGCTTCCGCCGTAGGAAATGCCCTTACCTGTAAGTATAGCGTTTTCGAAGCTGTTGCAGATTCTCTTATACTGACCGAAAAGATAACCGATCTCTCTTGCGCCTACGCCGATGTCGCCTGCGGGAACGTCAACGTGAGAGCCGATATGACGGTAGAGCTCCGTCATAAAGCTCTGGCAGAATCTCATAATTTCAGCATCGCTCTTTCCTCTGGGGTCAAAGTCGCTTCCGCCCTTTGCACCGCCGATGGGAAGACCCGTAAGTGAGTTTTTGAATGTCTGCTCAAAACCAAGGAACTTCATGATACCGAGGTTTACGGAAGGATGGAAACGAAGTCCGCCCTTGTAAGGACCGATGGCACTGTTAAACTGTACACGGTAGCCTCTGTTTACCTGTGTCTGACCCTTATCATCTACCCAGGGAACTCTGAACATAACCATTCTTTCGGGCTCGACCATTCTCTCAAGAAGAGCTACCTTCTCATATTCGGGGTGAGCGTCAATTACGGGCTCCAAGGATTCAAGAACTTCCTTTACAGCCTGATAGAATTCGGGCTCGCCGGGATTCTTTTTAACAAGTTCATCCATTACTCTTAAAAGATATGCATTTTTCATTTTTTATAGCCTCTTTCCTGTCGTTTTTACCGACAAATTTAATCTTGGGAAATATTATACTACAATGTTTTCTTCATTTCAATAGTTTGGTAAAATTTTTTGACCGATTTTTTTGATAAGTCACTTAATTTTTTTCAAATTTACTTGCTATTTTATAATATATATGGTATAATATATTATATATAAGTGACTTTATTTTTACTTTAGGAGATTAGTATGGATTCCAGATTTTCGGAAATTTGGCAAGCGGTATGCGAGGGAATTAAAAGAAACTGTTCCGATGCAAACTTCAAGCTTTGGTACAGCCCTTTGGTTCTAACGGAAATGACCGATACCGTTACATTTTTTACATATCCCTCCACCGCTAAAAGAAATATCTTTTTTATATATCATCTGAAAATTTTGAAAGAGAACTTAGATGAGGTGCTCGGTTTTTCAACAGACGTCGTTATTTTGTCTTTAGAGGAGCTTTCCGCAGAGTCAAAGGATGAGCAGGTTCAGTTTTGCATAGACCTTTGCAAAAACAAAAAGGTAAGCCCCGAGGAGCTTAACAAAGCTTCCTCTTCCTTTATAACAAATCTTCTGTCCGAAAATAATCTTCTTGAGCCCGATGAGATAGTTGAGCCCGGCTATTATGACAGCTTAAATTCGAGCGAGCAGATATTCGACAGCAAGAACCCTCCGAAAAAATATCAGATGGAATATACTTTCGATAACTTCGTCGTGGGTAATTCCAACAGATTTGCAAAGGCTGCTTGTTCGAGAGTTGCGGAAGACCCCGGTTATTCCTACAACCCGCTTTTCATATACGGTCCATCGGGACTTGGTAAGACACACCTTCTTTACGCAATTTCAAACCAAATTTTGAAGAAAAATCCCAAAGCTATCATAATCTACGTAAAGAGTGAGGAATTTTTAAATCAGCTTATAGATTCCGTATCAAAGCACAATACCGCAGCTTTCAGACAGAAATACCGTCATTGTGACGTACTTTTGGTAGACGACGTACAGTTCTTTGCGGGCAAAAACTCCGTACAAGAAGAATTTTTCCATACCTTTAACGCACTTTTTGAAAATAAAAAGCAAATAATTTTAACCTCCGACCGTCCACCGAAGGAGCTTTCAAGCCTTGAGGAAAGAATAAGGACCCGCTTTGAATGGGGACTTATGGCAGATATTCAGCCGCCGGATCTTGAGCTTCGTATAGCCATTCTCAAAAGAAAAGCGGAAGACCTTAATATTCAGGTTTCAAACGAGGTTTTAAATTTCCTTGCCGAAAATATCAAAAACAACATAAGACAGATCGAGGGCGCCATAAAAAGACTCGATGCTTACAGTAAGCTCAACGGAAAATCCATTTCAATAGACCTTGCAAAGAGCGTTGTCGGCGATATTTTGAATATAGAGGACCTTGCAATAACAAAGGATAAGATAATAAGCGAGGTTTCCGCATACTATAACGTAACGGGTGATGAAATAAGAGGTAAAAAGAGAACGGGAAATATAGTAAATGCACGTTTTGTTGCAATTTATCTTTTAAGGACCTTGACGGAGATGTCAAGCCCCGAAATAGGAAAAGAATTCCAAAGAGATCACACGACCGTTTTAAATGCGGAAACAAAAATATCCGACAGACTTAAAAACGACCCTCAGCTCGAATATGAGATAAATCTTCTTATCAAAAAATTAAAGAGTTAAACGTTATACACAGGATTATTAACATTTGTGGATAACTAATAAACAAGTTAAAGTGAACTTTTTCTTGGTAATTCCAAGTTATTCGACAACTAAATATACAGGAAAGCCACATATAACTGTGGATAAGTACGAGTTATTAACAAAGTTATCCACATACAAACAACAAATTACCTACACCCATCAAAATATTATACACAGAGTTAACACCCTGTAAATTCTGTTAATAAGTGGCGTTTTAAAAATTACTTATGCACAGCGTTATACTTACAAAAAAGCATTGAAAATTAATGCTTTGAGATACTTATTAACAGTTTGAACAGCCCCTATTACTTATACTTCTATATATTATGATATGATAGAAAGAGAGGAAAAAACATGAAATTCGTATGCGATAAAAACGATCTTTTGGATGCTATTATACCCGCAATGTACGGCGTTGCCACAAGAGCGAGTATTCCTTTGCTTGAAGGCCTTAAAATAAGCTGTGAGGGCGAAACCGTAAGCGTATGCGGTTATGACCTCGAAAAAGGCGTAAAGGCTCATTTTAAAGCACATAAGATATGGGAAAACGGTTCTGCAGTGTTTGATGCTGCGCAGTTCTCTTCTATTGTAAAGGGACTTCCCGACGGAGAAGTTGTAATAACCATCGACCATAAGGGTATTGCAAACGTTATTTCTTACAGAACTAATATCGATATTCACACAAGAAGTGATGAAACTTATCCTTCACTTCCCCGTCTTTCCGGTAACAAGAGCTTCGTTATAAATCAGGGCGAGCTAAAGAAAATGATAAACCAAGTTCTTTTTGCTGTTGGAAACAACGAGCAAAAGCCCGTTTTAAAGGGTGTTTTCTTTAAAATAGAGGGAGGAATTTTACATCTTTCTGCGCTCGACGGCTTTAAGCTTGCTTACAGAGAATATGATTTAAAGAAAATTAAAGACGTTTCCATTCCCGAGGAGGATATAACCTTCATCGTGCCCGGAAAGAGTCTTACGGAGCTTTTAAAGCTTCTTACAAACGATAACGAAAGCGTTAATTTGGAGCTTACCGATAAGCATATCATAGTAAACTTCGAAAACGTGTCTTTCTTCTCACGTCTTATAGACGGCGAATTTATAGATTACAACAGATTTATTCCCAAGGATAACAAAACTGTTGTAACGGTTGAAACATCAAAGCTTATAAAGAGTGCCGAAAGAGCATCTCTTATTATAAATGAAAAGGCTAAAACTCCTGTTAAATTCAGCTTTAATGAAAACGGGATTAACGTAAACTGCGCAACCGTAACGGGAAGAATATTCGACGAGGTTGAAGCAGAGGTAGAGGGTGAAAGCGTTGAGCTTGCATTTAACGTAAAATACGTGCTCGATACCTTAAGAGCTTGTCCCGAAAAAGTTAAGATAAGCCTTTCAACACCTCACAGTGCGATGCTGCTCTCTCCTGCAGACGAAGAAAACAGATTCGTATATCTCGTATTGCCCGTAAGCATTAAAAATTAAATGTATATAAAGAAGATAAAGCTTTCTAATTACAGAAATATCGAAAGAGCGGAAATAGATTTACAAAATGGCTTTAATATATTCTACGGACAAAATGCACAGGGAAAGACGAACGCCGTAGAAGCGATATTTCTTTTGTCGGCGGGAAAGAGCTTTAAAAAATCGGGAATTAACGACTTTATAAGATTCGGGGAAGACAGGGCAGAGGTTAAAATTGATTTTTTTGACGGAAAAAACGATTGCAATATAAAGGCAGAGCTTGTAAAAAATGAAAGAAAAAAAGTTTTTCTTGACGGTTTGCCTTGTGAGAAAGCATCGGACTATATCGGAAAAATAAGCACTGTGCTTTTTACACCCGACCATCTTTCGCTTGTGAATGCGGAGCCCGAATACAGAAGAAAGTTCCTCGACCTTGCTTTATGTCAGTCAAAGGCAACATTACTTGCTGTCTATAAAGAATATTCGAAGCTTCTTTCGGAAAAAGGTACAATATTAAAAAATGCAAGAGAAAAAGGCACAAAAATTGATTTATTCCTTATAGACGTATATAACGAAAAGCTTTCTCTGTGTTGCGAAATAATTGCAAATGCAAGAATAAATTTGTGCAAAAAGATTTCACAATACGGAGAGTTAGTATATAAGGAAATGACCGGCGGAAAAGAAGTAATTTCTTTTGAATATTCAAAATCCGTAGACGGAGAGGATAATTTAAGAGAAAAGTATTTCGAATTGTTTAAAAGCGGTTTTGAAACAGAGAAAAACACGGGTATATGCTATTACGGCGTACACAGAGATGACGTAAAGATAAAAATTAACGGAAAAAATGTAAGAGAATTTGCATCACAAGGTCAAAAAAGAAGCGCCGTTTTATCAATGAAGCTTGCCGAGGGAGATTTTCTTTGTGAAAATAAGGGTACTATGCCGATTTTTCTGTTCGACGATATTTTATCAGAGCTTGACGAGGGCAGACGGGAATACATATTGAGCAAGCTTTCGGGAAGGCAAGTTGTTTTGACATCATGTAACGAAGAATTATTGGACAAATCGGCTCAAAATAAGATTTATGTGGAAAGCGGAAGCTTTATAAAAAAATGAAAAACGTTTACATTCATATAGGAAACGGCTGTGTTCTTAAAAATAAAGAAATAATCGGAGTTTTCGATATAGATAATGCAACTGTAATGAAAACGTCCCGAGAATTTATAAATTCAGAGGAAAAAGAGGGAAGAATCGAAAGTGTATTTGAGGATATCCCGAGAAGCTTTGTGATTTGCGATAAAAAGACCTATCTTTCATCGCTTAACACGGCTTCTGTCATAAGAAGAAATAATAAGAAAAAAATATTTTAACAAGGAGCTCCTTATAAAATGTTTGAAGAAAAGGTAACTCAAGAGTATAACGAAGAACAAATACAAGTGTTGGAAGGCTTGGAGGCAGTAAGAAAGCGTCCGGGTATGTATATCGGCTCAACGGGAGAAAAGGGATTCCATCACTTGATAAGAGAGATAGTCGACAACTCCATCGATGAAGCTATTGCGGGACACTGTTCTCTAATTACGGTAACCATACACCCCGACAACAGTATCTCGGTAAGAGATAACGGCAGAGGTATTCCCGACGGAATAAACCAAAAGCTCGGCATATCCACTCTTGAGGTTGTATTTACGGTACTTCACGCAGGCGGTAAGTTTGGCGGCGGCGGATATAAAATATCCGGCGGTCTTCACGGCGTTGGTGCGTCCGTTGTTAACGCACTTTCCGAGTGGATGGAAATAGAAAACTGCCACGGCGGTAATAAAAAGTACGGTAAGTTCTCAAGAGGAAAGGTCATCGTTCCCATAAAGGACGAGGGAAAGACCGAAGAACACGGACTTTACCTGCGCTTTAAAGCGGACGATGATATATTCGAAACAACCGTTGCAAACTACGATACCGTAAAAATAATGCTTCGCGAGCAGGCATTCTTAAATGCGGGCATTCGTATAAAGCTCATCGACCAAAGAGGAGCAAACGAGGGCGACAGCGCAGTAGAGCCGAGATGCGACGAATTTTACTATGAGGGCGGAATAAAAAGCTACGTAGAGCAGCTCAACGAAAAGAAGATGAGCAACAATCTCCACGATGAGATAATATACATCGCAGGGGAAAAGGACGGCAGCTATGCAGAGGTTGCTTTCCAATATAACGATAAATACGACGAAACGATACTTTCGTTTGCAAATAATATCCACACCATAGAGGGCGGTACTCACGAGGACGGATTTAAGAGAGCTCTTCGCCGTGCGCTTAACGATTACGGCAAGAAGATGAAGATACTCAAAGCAAATGACAAGGAGCTTTCGGGCGACGACGTAAGGGAAGGCATTACTGCGATAGTCAGCGTAAAATTGCCCGAAGCCGAGTTTGAAGGACAGGTCAAGAGTAAGCTCGGGAACACCTATATGAGAGCGCTTGTCGAAAATATGGTATACGAAAAGCTCTCTACTTATCTTGAGGAGCACCCATCGGTCGGAAAAACGATAATAGATAAGGCATTCCAAGCGGCTATAGCACGTGAAGCGGCAAGAAAAGCAAGAGAGCAGACGAGAAGAAAATCCGCACTCGAAAATTCACCGCTTCCCGGCAAGCTTGCGGATTGCCAAGACAGAAATAAGGAGAACACCGAAATATTCTTGGTAGAGGGAGACTCCGCAGGAGGCTCTGCAAAGGACGGAAGAGACAGTAAATATCAAGCTATATTGCCTCTTAGAGGAAAGATTCTCAACGTAGAAAAGGCAAGAATAGACAAAATTTACGCAAACCCCTCCGTCATACCGATAATACAGGCATTCGGTTGCGGTATAGGTTCGGAATACGACGACGAAAAGCTCCGCTACGGCAAGATAATAATTATGGCGGATGCCGACGTTGACGGTTCGCACATAAGAATACTTATCCTCACCTTCTTCTTCCGTTATATGAGAGCGCTTTTGGAAAACGGCAGAGTATATCTTGCACAACCCCCGCTTTTCAAGGTTCACAAAGGAAAGCAGATACGCTATGCGTACAACGAAGAGGAAAGAGATATATATATGCAAGAGCTCGGACAAGGCGCCGAAGCATCAAGATATAAGGGTCTTGGTGAGATGAACCCCGAACAGCTTTGGGAAACAACAATGGACCCCGCAACGAGAACGCTTCTCAAGGTAACCGTCGAGGACGCTATGGCTGCCGATGCGGCATTTTCGCTTCTCATGGGTGAAAAGGTCGAGCCGAGAAGAGAATTTATACAGGAAAACGCGAAGTACGTACAGTACCTCGACGTTTAATGTTCCACGTGGAACAACTGCCAAAGTGTGATATGCACTTTGGCAGTTTTGGACTTTGCACGAAAAGACAAACTTGAAATTACGGTAAAAGTATGAAACGAATTATTGATGAGTTTAGAAACGAAAAAGAATATAAACGTCTTATATCCGATATTTCTCCGATTTCAAAAGGAAGACTTGCCCTCGCCGGAGGGCTTTACGGCACAGCCGAAAGCGTATTTATAGGCGCTCTTTCGAAGGACCTCGGCGGTACTATGCTTTTATGCGTGCCCGACGAACAAACGGCGATGAAAATGCGCGCGGAAATTGCCGAATTTACGGATAACGTGTGCTATTTTCCGCCAAGAGAGTTCGTTTTGTCGGATTATGAGGGCGCAAGTCACGGTTGGGAGCAGATAAGAATATCGGCACTTTCGGCGGTATCAAGGGGAAAATGCTCGATAGTAATAACTACACCCGAGGCACTTTTACAAAAGACATTGCCGAGAGCCGTGCTTGAAAGCCATAGTGTAAAATTGCGATACGGCGAGGACTACAGCTTTGAGAGCCTCTGCCTGTTTTTAACGGAAAGCGGATATTCGAGAGTCGATATGGTAGACGGCAAATCTCAATATGCTGTCAGAGGCGGCATTGTGGATATTTTCCCGCCCTTTTCCGAGCTTCCCGTAAGAGTGGAGTTTTTCGGCGACAGTATAGACAGTCTTGCTTATTTTGAAATAGAAAGCCAAAGAAGACTCGACAATATTAAAGAAATTGAGCTTTTTCCGTGTAAAGAGCTTCTTTTGGACGAAAAGTCGCTTTCAAGGATAAAAAACGAGCTTTTACTTGCCGAAGGCAGAATAAAGGAAAAGTGCGAAAAGGAAAAGCAGCGCTTAACGAAGGAGCGCAAAAAAGGCTGTGGCGAAGAACGAGAAAAAGAGCTATTATTTGAGATAGAACGCATAAACAGTACGAAAGAACGAATCAAAAAGGCTTATGAAAGGCTCGAAGCGGGACTCGATTTTCCGTTTATAGACGCATATTTCGGACTTGTATACGAAAAAGGCGAAACGCTCTTCGACTATCTTCCGAAAAATTCTTTTATGTACGTAAAGGACTATAAGGCGACAAGCAGTGCGGCGCAGGCATACGAATTTCGTATGAAGGAAGCGGTTTCTTCCGTGCTTGAAAAGCAGATAGCAAGGGGAGAATATCTGAATATTTACGAAAATGCGGATAAACTTTCCGAAAATCTGCAAATTTTGGGCGGTGTAGTGCAAAACAACATCGCAAGCTCCGTCGGCAATCTAAAATATGACGGACTTTATCCGTTTAGCATAAAGCACGGAGCGCAGGGAGGATACGATATTGAGCTATTATGCGACGATATTAACCACTATATAAAGCTCGGATATAAGATATTTTTGTCGGCGGGCAGAAAAGAGGCAAAAACGGGCCTTGCCGAAATACTTTCCGAGAGAGGTATAAAGGCGTATACAGACGAGTATTATGCTGTAAAGGGGGGAGAAGTCCTCATTGTTTCGGGAAAGCTCGAAACGGGATACGAGAGCGCATTTACAAAAACGGTGCTTTTATGCGACCCGAAAACGCAAAGAGAGAAGCTTGACAAGAAAAAAGATGCCGTTTTAAGAATGAAGAGGAGAGAAATTTCCTCAAAATACAAAAACAGCACGCAAAAAATAATATCCTACGCCGATTTGAACGTCGGCGACTACGTCGTACACGCCTCCTACGGTATAGGTATCTTCTGCGGAATCGAGAGTATCAGCGACAAAGGCGTAACGAAAGACTACATTAAAATAAAATACGCAGGCACCGACGTATTATTCGTGCCTGTCGGAAGTCTTGATATGGTCAGCAAATATATCGGCGCCGGAGCTGACGATAATAAGCTCAAGCTTTCGAAATTATCGACAAACGATTGGTCAAGGGCGAAGCAGAGCGTCAAAAAAGAAGTAAAGCAGATGGCGGAAAAGCTTGTCAAGCTATATGCGGAGCGCAAAGAGGCAAAAGGCTTTTCTTTTTCACCCGACACCGAATGGCAAGAGGAATTTGAATCGGGCTTTGAATATGAGGAAACGGACGGTCAGCTTCAAGCGATAAGCGAAATAAAGGCGGACATGGAAAGCACGTCGCCTATGGACCGTCTTTTATGCGGCGACGTCGGATTTGGTAAGACGGAGGTTGCGTTGAGAGCCGCATTTAAGGCGGTTTCCGACGGAAAGCAGGTAGCAATACTTGTACCGACCACCATACTTGCGTGGCAACATTACCAGACTTTATGCGCCAGAATGAACGGTTATCCCGTAAAAATTGAGCTTTTAAGCCGTTTTGTAAGCGAAAAGAAGCAAGAGGACGTTTTAAAGCACTTAAAAAGGGGAGATGTTGACATAGTTGTCGGCACGCACCGTATTATTCAGAAGGACATAGAGTTTAAGGACCTCGGACTTCTTATAATCGACGAGGAACAGCGATTTGGAGTAGAGCAAAAAGAGGCTCTGAAGGAAAAATTCAAAAACGTAGACGTGCTCACACTTTCCGCAACGCCTATCCCCCGCACGCTGAATATGGCGATGAGCGGAATCCGCGATATGAGCGTTCTTGATGAAGCACCGCAAGACAGATATCCCGTGCAAAGCTACGTATGCGAATACGATGACGGCATAATTAACGACGCCGTAAGTAAGGAGCTTGCGAGGGGCGGGCAGGTATTTTATCTCATTAACCGCGTTTCCGCACTCCGCACCGTTGCCGCAAAGCTGCAGAGATTCCACCCCGACGCCGTAATACGCACGGCGCACGGCTCGATGGATGAGGAAAATCTATCGAAGATATGGCAAAGCCTCGTTTCCGGCGATACGGACATACTCGTTTGCACCACCATTATCGAAACGGGTATAGACGTACCCAACGCGAACACGCTTATTATAGAAAACGCCGACAGAATGGGGCTTTCACAGCTTCATCAGCTCAGAGGCCGTGTCGGCAGAAGCTCAAGGCGCGCCTATGCCTACTTCACCTACCCCGTAGGTAAGACGCTTTCCGAGGAACAGACGAAAAGACTTACGGCGATAAGGGACTATACGGAGTTCGGCGCGGGCTTTAAGATTGCGATGCGCGATATGGAGATACGCGGCGCGGGCAATATTCTCGGCGCAGAGCAGCACGGTCAGATAAGCGCGGTGGGATATGACTTGTACGTTAAAATACTCGATGAGGCGGTAAGGGAGCTGAAAATAGCGCAAAACGATGAAAAAGCCGTCGAAACTCATACCTTCCACGAGGTCACGATGGATCTGCCGATAAGCGCGTTTATACCGAAAAATTACATCTATTCCGAGAGAATGAGAATAGACGTATACCGCAAGATAGCGGCGATAAGCTCGAAAGAGGAAATGGAGAGCGTTATTGACGAGCTGTGCGACAGATTTTCGGATATTCCGAAGGAAGTTATGCAGCTTATCGCGTCCGCGTACGTTAAGAGCCTTGCGATGAGTCTGAAGATAGACAGCGTGAAGGTAATGGAAGGAAATCTCGTAATATTTCCCGCAGACCTTGACCCAATGCTGTGGGGCAGACTCGCTTCGGCGAAGGAATATTACGGAAAAATACTGCTTTCCCCGTCGGGAATCGCGCATTTGACCTATAGAATGCAAAAGGAAGACGGAAAAAACTATTTAAAGGTCCTCGAAGGCATATTCACGAAAGCGAAAGAAATAATGAAAGAAAATTGTTCCACGTGGAACAAGGAGGGTAAAAATGATATCAAGAGATGATTTTTTAATAAAAGAAGCGCTTAAATTCAGAGAGATGGCTTATTGCCCGTACTCCAACTTCGCCGTTGGCGCGGCACTTTTGTCATCAAGCGGTAATATATACGGCGGCTGTAACGTGGAAAGCGTGGCATTTTCGCCTACGGTTTGCGCTGAGCGCACGGCGCTTTGTAAGGCAGTAAGCGAGGGCGAGCGCGAATTTGAGGCGATAGCCATAGTCGGCGGTAAAGAGGGTGAGGAGGTAACGGATTTTTGCCTTCCCTGCGGCGTGTGCCGTCAAATGCTCGCGGAATTTTGCACAGATACGTTTGAGGTTATAACTATCGACGGTAAAGAGGCGAAAAAATATACCCTTGGCGAGCTTCTTCCGGAGATGTTTAAGGAGATATAGGCCATAGGCCTTAGGCCGTAGATGACGTGCCGCCACATTTGCGACCGAGTTCGTGCCCGTGACAGCGTGCAATTCCACTTTTATTTTTGATATTATGATATTATGATATCAAAATATTTGTCAACGACGGAGGTAGCTATATTAATCAAGCTTCTATCGCGGAGCTATAAATACAATAAAAGGGTGTGCAAATTGCACGCCCTTACTTTTTGGTTTTTAGATCTTTAATAATAAGATCGGTTAAATATTCGTTTATGCTGTATCCGCGAAGCGACTCCTTTTTTATATAGACCTTCTCCCTCACCTTTTGATAAACATCTCGCGGCAAACGCAACGGCAACGCGATTTTCTCATATGTGGCAACTTTTGATTTATTCATAAAGCCCTCCTCTTATGCTTATATATTTTCCTATCTCAACTTGCAAATCAAATCCGCAACCATTGAATATAACATCATGATATTATGATATCATGATGTTATAAGAATGTCAACAGATGGAGCGTGAAAAAAGTTAAAAACAAACAGAGCATGGCAAACGCCAAGCTCTGTTTTATTTTTCGGCCCTTCCAACGAGAAAATCCATGCTTACGCCGTAGAAATCAGCAAGCTTGATTGCCGCCCACAGCGGAAGCTCCCTTTCTCCTCTTTCGTAACGCTGATATACGGTGAGCTGCATATTAAGATATTCGGCAATATCTTTTTGAGTTTTATCGTTGTCTTCTCGCAGATCGCGAACCCGCCTATACACGTTCATATAATCACCGCCCGAAATATATTCTATGCAATAATTATACAAAATAACACCGTACAGTGTTGACAATAACACCAAACGGTGTTATAATGAGTCGAGAAATCAATTATTGTAAATAAAAGGAGAAGAAAAATG
Source organism: Eubacteriales bacterium (assembly GCA_045585835.1). GTDB lineage: Bacteria > Bacillota > Clostridia > Oscillospirales > CAG-272 > CALCTE01. Next base: position 136,055 of record JAZMZG010000028.1, on the reverse strand, counting down.
AAAAAGACGTTAACAATACTTTTGGCGGTGCTCGTTTGTCTGTCGCTTATTTCTTGTGTTAGCACGACGGATAACAAAGAAGGAAAGAATGAAAAGTCATATACTGTGCAAGAATTCGAGTCTTTATTAAGCAAATTGCCTGTTTTCGTAAAAACAACGAAATATGTTGTTCAGAGCGACGAATATAAGGCTCTTTATCCTGATATGCTTCAGGCTATATTTCAAAACAATACGACCGTTGATATTAAGAATGCGGTTGTCGCGTTTGTTGCGTGGGATAAGAACGGGCTTCCCGTAAAGATACAAGGGCAGTTTGATTTCACCGACGGCGAATATGTTAAGACTGTAAAATATGACGATATAAATCTTGTTCCAAACGGAACATACGGCAACGAAAGCGGCTTTAACGTAGACGAAGGCTGCAGCGCCGACTTGATTAAGGCAATAGTGGTATCATACGAAACATTTGACGGTGAAAAATGGGAAAATCCGTTGTACGATGAGTGGAAAAAGCTCTACGAAGGAGCAAAATACAGCGAAGAAGCCACAATAGAAGTATCGGAAAAAGACGTTGCCTTTCTGACGAGCGAAAACAAAGAGGAAAACGACGCACCGGAAAATAGTGCAAATGAAAACGTAAATGAAGAGCCGAAGGAAGAAAAAAAGGAACTCACGGCAGAAGAAATTATTGCACAGATAGAAGAGCAAGAGGTTCGAGTGAAGTCTACTAAATATTTAGTACAAGACACCGAATACAAGGCCCTTTACCCCGATATGCTTCAAGCCATATTGGAAAACAATGCGGAATATGACATAAAGAACGTCGTTGTTGCTTTTGTAGCGTGGGACAAGAACGACTTACCTGTAAAGATAAAAGGGCGCTTCGATTTTTCCGGCGGTTCATATATAAAGAAAGTAAATTACAATGACATAAATCTTATTCCCGGCGGAACATTCGGAAAATCAAGCGGTTTTGAAGTTGACGAAAGCTGCGGAATAAAGACTTTCAAGGCAGTAGTGGAATCTTACGAAACGTTTGAAGGGGAAATATGGGAAAATCCTCTCTTTGATGAGTGGTGCGAGCTTTATGAAGGCGTTAAATTGAAATAAGAACTACCTCGCGATGTTTGCAAAAAATCACGGGCAGCACAAGTCCCCGTGATTTTTTGCGTTTAATGACAAAAAACCTGCCAAACGGCAGGTTTTTTAACTTATTTCTTTGCTGCGTCAAGACGTCTTTTAAACTTATCAACACGTCCGCCTGCGTCAACGAATTTCTGCTTACCCGTAAAGAAGGGGTGGCACTTTGCGCAAATTTCCACCGCAATCGTAGCCTTTGTGGAACGAGTGGGATACTCAGCTCCGCATGCACAACGGATAACAGTTTCATTATATTCGGGATGTAATCCTTCCTTCATAATAACACCTCTTTCTGATTATGCCAAGTCGTTCAAAAGTCTTGTAAAACGGCTCTTCTTGTGTGCAGCGTTGTTCTTATGAAGAATTCCTGCCGCAACAGCTTGGTCAATCTTCTTAACAGCAGCCTTGTAGGTTGTCTGTGCAAGCTCTTTGTTGCCTGCCAATACAGCTGCTTCATATTTCTTCATTTCCGTCTTGAGAGCGGACTTGAACATTTTGTTTTGCAACGTTTTCTTTTCTGTAACCAAAACACGCTTCTTAGCTGATTTAATGTTAGGCATTTATATAAGTCCTCCTTTCAAGATTATTCCTGTGTATAAACGCTTACGCGCTTTTTGTCTCTTGTTACGTGCTCGAACTTAACCTTGCCGTCAACAAGAGCAAAGAGTGTATCATCGGAGCCTTTTCCGACGTTTACACCGGGATGAATGTGTGTGCCTCTTTGTCTTACCAAAATATTGCCCGCCTTCGCAAACTGACCGTCAGCACGCTTTACGCCAAGTCTTTTGGACTCGGAATCACGTCCGTTCTTTGTAGAACCAACGCCCTTCTTATGTGCGAAGAACTGAATCGAAATTCTCATCATTTTAAGACTATCCTTTCTTATTGATTTAGCGGAAACGTTCCGCCGCCGTAACTTTTACGTTGTCGGGGTAGTTTTCCGAGAGAGCCGAAAGCTCTGTGAAAAGTGCATCGAAAACATACTGTCCCATAGGCTCGTCTGTATTCGAAAGCTCTACTATCACGCTCGTTTTCCCGACGCTTTCCTTAAACTGCACGCCGCTTTTTTCCAAAACGGAGCACGCAAGATTTAAAGAAGAGCTGATTGCTGCGCAGACTATGTCGCTTCCCTCTTCGCTATAACCCGAATGGCCCATAACCGTGAGTTTTTTAAACCTCGTCTGCTGTAAGTCGAAGCTTACCTTCGTCATGCTTACGCCTTGATGGAGTTGATCTGTACCTTCGTATAGGGCTGTCTGTGACCGAGCTTTCTTTTCTCGTTCTTCTTTGCCTTGTACTTGAATACATAGATCTTCTTGCCTTTGCCGTTTTTAACAACTGTTGCTTCAACAGTAGCGTTAGCGCACTGTGCGCCTGTAGCAAAGCCTGCTTCATCGGATACAGCCAATACTTTGTCAAAAGTTACAGTCTCGCCATCGTTTGCAGCGAGCTTTTCAACGAAGATGATGTCGCCCTCTTGAACTTTGTACTGCTTTCCGCCTGTTTCTATGATTGCAAACACGAAAAGCACCTCACTTTCTTTTATGACTCGCTACTACGGGTAATCCACGTGGGATTTTTATGAACACCGTACAATATGCGGCAAATTATTATAACAAATAAAAAATGGTGTGTCAATACAGTTATATGAACAAATATGATTTTATTTGTTAATTTTTAGTGAACAAGAGGGTGGAAACGGCTTAAGTTTTGAGGCGGGGGAAGCCGTGGGACGAAACCCGCGAGAGATGCGACGTGCCGAAAACGCAAAAGCCCGCAGACGAGCGTCTGCGGGCTTACTTTAATATTTATATATCGAGAATTCGTTTTTCTTTATAAGCTCGATAAGCTGTTTTTCGTCCTTTACACGTTCCGAAAAAAGCATCGACGCTTTACGGAAAGGCGTAAAGTCCCATTTTCTTATATCGTGCGTATCCGAGCCCGCCGTGCCGATAAGCCCCATATTTTTCGCAAAAAGCTCTGCGCTTTCGTTGAAATGTGCGGGATAGTGGCTCGTGCCGTTATCCGTATGAGAGCCGTTGTATATCTCAACGGCATCTATATAAGGCACCTGCACAACGATGGGCTTGCCGATGTACCTAAAGGGATGCGCTTGGATTATAAAGCCGCCGTATTCGTGTACACGCTTTGCGTATTCCGCAAGGTTTATATCGAATATATCCTCATTTGCAAGGAGAAAATCGAGGTCTATTCCGTACGTCAGGAAATCGCCGCCGCCGTATCGGTATTCTATGCCGAAAAGCACGTCTATACCGCATTTTTCGCCTTCTTCCTTTGCCGCAAGATATGCGTTGTAGCTACGCATAACGCCTTCCTTATAGCTGCCTGCGCTCATAACGTGGCTTTTGTAAAAATGGTCTGTCAGTGCAAATCCCGAATAACCGCCGTTTGCGTATGCCTTTGCGAGCTCACGTGCGGGGGCGTTACCGCAAGGACTTCCCTCGTCACAATGAGTGTGTATATCGTATTTGTAAAACATAAGAACACCACTCCCTTTGTTATGATATTATCATATAAAACATACAATTACAAGCAGATTTCGACTATTTACAAAATAAAAGCGGTGTGATATAATGAGCTTACAAACTTTGTCGGGAGAGAAGAAATGAAAAAAGTAATAGCATTATTTTCAGCGGTGATTATGTGCCTATCGTTTGTTGCTTGCGGTCAGACTGCTCAAGGCGGCGAAGAAAACGATGGAGAAAACGACTTTCATCAAGGGGCGGACAATACCGAAATAGGCGAATCGGAGCCTAAAGACGAAACAGACGAAAATGAAATTACAAGCTCGACGCCGGAAGAAAAGATGACTTTAGAACAAGCAGAAGAGATAGCGGAGGATTTGACGGGAAGGTTTTATCAAAGTATACTTTTCGGTATTTGTTGTGATTTAGAGTATAACGAAGAAGATATGTCACGGTATTTGACTGCGTCACAGAAAGGCGAATATTACGGTTTTCAATATAAGATCGGTTGCTGTCAAACGAAAGAAGAAGTAAAAGAGCATATTTTGAAAACGATGGACGATAAGTTTGCGGAAAACCTTTCGGAAGAAGCTTTCTTTTCCGACGGTGAAGGCAATTTATATTTTTTGATTGCTCCGATGGGGTTGGATTACGGGTACGACGAGATATCGATCGTTGAATACTCTCCGAGCAAGATAATTGCAGAAATGCCGCTTGTAGATGTAGACGGCCCCTTGGAAGAATCTTTTGTATTCGTAATTGAAAAGGATTCAGACGTTTACAAGATCATTGATATGACGATAAAAGAAAACTAACGAACAAAAAAGAGCGGACAACGTCCGCTCTTTTCCTATTTAATATATGTGTTTGACACGTATGCCGTTTGGCCGTCGGGAGTAAGCACGCGGCTCCAACCCGTGCAGCTTATGCCCGTACAAGTAAGGCTCGTGCCCGCTTCGACCCACGTTATTACGGTACACGTTGTGTTGGGCTCGCTTCGCAGATTCAGCTTTGCCGTTGTCGTAACGGTGGCTTTCGTTTGAATAAATCCTTCGAAATCGCCCGTATATACTTCGAGATATTCGCTCTTTATATAGGCGACCTCTCCGCTTGGCGTTACTATCTTATCCCAACCGTCGCTTCCTTTCTCAAGCCTTACTATGACGGTTGCCGCATCAAGCTGTCCGAGAGGAGTGTTATCCGTTCCCGCATTTGCGCGATAATTGACCTTTGCTGTGGTTATCACCACCTCGCTGACCGCTACCGTATCATCGGGCTCGGTATCGTCGGGCTCGGTATCGTCGGGCTCGGTGCCGTCAGGCTCGGTATCATCGGGGGCGGTGCCGTCGGGATCGGTATCGTCCGGTTCGGTATCGTCGGGTTCGGTATCGTCGGGAGGTGTTTCTTCCGGCTCAACTATTACCTCTGCAGTGATATATACGACCTTGCCGTCCGACGTAATTACTCTGTACCACGCATCGCCTTTTCCTACCGCAAACAGCTCTTTTCCTTCGGCTGCGATGCCGTATTTATCGGCAGAGGTGCTTGGCTCGTATCGGAGATTTGCTGCCGAGCTGACAGTAACGGTTTTGGCTATTGCCGTAAATCCGCCGTTTATGTCTGTATCCAAAGCCTCGGTGTAGTCTGCGGAAACGTAGCCGACGGTCCTATCATCAAGGAACACTCTGCACCAACCGTCAAGCTCTCCCGTGCAAACGAGCTGCGTGCCTGCAGAAAGTACCTTGATTGACGTAGAAGAAGTAGAAGCATCTGAGCGCAGACGGACGTTAGCTGTCGTTCTAATCATCTTATAGCAGCCTTCGATGCCGCTTATTTCGCCGCCGATATCCGTATCATCTCCATCGTCAACGCCGTCGTCGGCATAGTCTATATCCTTCTTTGGCGTACCGAGGTCGGTTACCTCTACGCCGGGGAAGTAGGTGGGAAGTATCTTGTCGTATTTATATCCCGCATTAGCAAGGTCGACTGCGCCGTACATACTGATACCGCCGCCGTGTCCGTTGCCCTTGCCGTCAAACTGTATCGTATATTGGCTTGTCGAAAATTGCTTTTCGCCTTTTGAGGTCAAGACGGTCAGGTCCTTGGGAGTCGTATCGCTTAAAGTATATTCGCCGTCCGCCGTGATGATATTGACGTCGGAGCTGTTCATTGTTCCCGTCGTTGTGCTCTCGTCCGTTACTATTGAAAGCGGATAGTTATAGCTTATGGAAAAATATGCGCTCGGACAATATTTTACAAGAGAGCCTCTGACATTCGAGGAGGTCTTTACGGTTGCGGTGTGTCCCGCAGAGTCCACGAATTCGAGCTCGTATATGTAAACGCCCGAATATTTCGAATATTGCTTGATGTTAAGCGCAACTATGGGGCTTGTCAGCTTGTTAAGGCCGGTGTAGCTTCTTCCCCTCAAATATTCGGAAAGCGTCGTCGGGTCAACGATATTCGTCCAAACTCCTTTGGGGTGGTTTGGGTGGCTTTCGACTTCTATCGGTATGGTTACTGACGTAAGGTAGGGATAAAGCACGCTTCCGCCCCAAATATCTCTAACATCCTCCGTTACACCGCCGTTTGTGCCGTTGTATATACCCATTATCGGCTTGCCGTCGTAGGTAACTATCTGTCCCGACGTCTCGGCAAGAGCGGTGCGGAAGTTTTGATAATCTCTCGACATACCCTTATAGTTTTGGCAGTGCGATGAGGTGCACACGTCAAAGCCGTATGCGGAATTATGTCTTGCGTCGTAGTGATACGCTGCCAAGGTCCTTATCGTGCAAACGAAGGCTTTTATCGTTTCCAAGGGCCAAGAGGGGTATATCTCCCACGGGCAAACGCCGAGTGCGTAGGAGTCGATATCAAGCACGTTTATTACCCTTATCTTGCCGCTTATATTCGCAAACTCCATAACGCCGTCGTATAGGTTTCCGCTTGAAAGCTTCGTATAGTGCATTTTGGTGTCGGTTTGCATTTGAAGGGCTCTTGTGCCCATATGTACACCGTCCGTGTCGCATTCAAAAAGTATACGCTTTGCGCCTCTGTCATAAAGCACGGTACCGTTTCCGCTTCCCGATACAGCCGTACATCCCGGAATATCCGAGGAATATGCCGCATAATTGGTATTTGCCGCACTCTTGGAAGCGTATGCGCCGAAGCGGACACGGAAATATCCGCCTATATACGCAACGTATGCATGTACGCCAAACTCGTTTATTTCTTTGACCTTTGCATACGCTTTTGCATAGCTTGTAAATTTCTCGCTCGTTTGCAAGTGGTAATTTCCGACCGTTTTGCTGTCAACGGTTATGTTTTTTTCGACCAAAACTATTGCATTTACGAGGCCGGGAAATTCTCCGAGCTTCATATAGGTGCGCTTGTCGGTCATGATTCCCACGGAAAATCCGTAATCGGAATCTATGGTTATCTTTTCGGTCATCTCATCGCCGTAGATAAGTCCGACACGCACTTGCATATTCTCGTCAATAACCGCCGCCGCATCTGCGTTCATGGAAACTATGCCCGAAAACGCAAGAGCAAGCATTATTATTGCTAAAACGAGGCACATTATCCTCATTATAAGCTTACTTGATTTCATATTTGCCTCTCACGAGCACGTCTGCGTTATCGCTCGTTACCAAAATTCCTCGTCCGTCGCCGATGGGGTTTATAATATAGTGGTCAAGAGAAAGTGTTTCGCCTGAGGTGAGGTCTTTTCCTGCCGTGAGGTCGGAAAGGCCGTCGTCAACCGTAATTGCCGTAGCGGTGCCGCTTCTTAAGATAAGCTCCATACCGCCCGTTGCAACGAGTGTTTGTCCTTTTGAGAGCGAAACGAGCGTGTAGGAAATATCTGCCGAAAAATCCTCGTCCTTTAAGTCGGCAAGAAGCTCCTCTTTCGTTTCCTTATAAAGCTCCGCCTTTAATTCGTCCTTTATCGTTTCTACGATGTCAAGGCCCTCAAGCTGTGCATTGAGCTCCTCTTCGATAGTATCCTTTATAGTATCCTTAACGCTTGAGCCGATATCAAGAAACTTTTTATCAACGTAGCTTTTCGTAACAAGCGGGTCGGAAGCGGAATCGTAACCGCTGCCTGCGGCGTAAACTATAGCCGAAACGGCGCAAGTGAGTGATATTGCGAGTAAAAAAGCAATAAGTCTTGTTTTTTTCATAGTCGTTCCTTTCTCTTATACTCCGTACATTAAGTCCATATAGCTCGGCATGGGCCACTTGTTCTCGGGCATTATACGCTCGATGTCGTCGCAAGCCTCTCTTATGCTTCTCATTTTAGGCATAACGTAGCTTGAGAAGAAGTAAGCCTTGTCCTCTTTTTCAAGCTCTGCGCTTCGGGGGAGTCTTGTTTCGACTTCTCTGACGAGCGCCTTTGCGCCCTTTACGAGATTTGTGAGAAGCTCGATGTCCTCCCTTACGAAAGATGCGTCCGCCTTTAGCGTTTCAAGCCTTATCGCTTCTTCCGCAAGCTCGCTTATATAAGCGTTTGCGGCAGGGAGTATCTGCCTTGATGCGATATGGTTTACTATCTGTGCTTCGATGTTGACCGTCTTTGAATACGTTTCGTACGCCGTATCAAGACGAGCGCTTATCTCGGGCTCGGTCAGCACCTTGTTTTTGGTCAGCACCTCAATATTCTTTTTCTGCTTGAGTGCGGAATATGCGTCAACGGAGCTTTTAAGCTCGGGCAGGCCCCGTCTTTTTGCCTCGGCTCTCCACTCGTCCGAATAGTTGTTTCCGCCGTATATTATTCTGCCGTGATCTCTTATTACGTCGTGAATTATATTTTGCAGTTCAAGCTCTACTTTGCCGCCTTGCGCCTTTTCAAGACGGTCCGCTATCCACGAAAGGCTTTCTGCGACTATCGTATTTATCACGAAGCTCGGCGTAGCTATCGTTGCTGAGCTTGAGCACATACGGAATTCGAATTTATTTCCCGTAAACGCAAATGGAGAGGTTCTGTTTCTGTCCGTATTTTCCTTGGGAAGATCGGGAAGCGACTTTACGCCGACCTTTATCGACTGCGCTCCGTGGCTGTGAAAAGCCTTTTCGTTTGCGATATTACCCAAAAGCTCGCAAAGCTCGTCCCCGAGGAACATAGAAATTATCGCAGGCGGAGCTTCGCTCATACCCAGACGCTCGTCGTTACCTGCAGTTGCCGCAGAGAATCTTAAAAGCTCGGGATATTCGTCGACTGCCTTTATAACGGCGCATATGAATGCAAGGAAGCTTAAGTTGTCCTCGGGTGTTTTGCCGGGATTTAGGAGATTTTTGCCCGTATCGGTGCAAAGTGACCAGTTGCAGTGCTTACCGCTTCCGTTTACGCCTTCAAAGGGCTTTTCGTGTAAAAGGCAGGCAAGGCCGAGTTTTTTTGCGACTCTGCGCATAGTTTCCATAATGAGTTGGTTATGGTCGCTTGCCACGTTTGCCGAAGCATATACGGGCACGAGCTCATGCTGTGCGGGAGCGGCTTCGTTATGGCGCATCTTACTTGCAACGCCGAGTCTCCACAGCTCGCTGTCAAGCTCGCGCATAAATTCGCCTACACGTAAACGGAGCCTGCCGAAGTAATGGTCGTCCATCTCCTGACCTTTGGCGCTTCTTGCACCGAAGAGGGTTCTTCCGCAGATCTTAAGGTCAAGCCTTTTTTCGTAAGCATCTCTGTCAACGAGGAAATATTCCTGCTCTGCGCCGACGTTTGCTATGACTCTTTTTGTTTTCGCATCGCCCATAAGACGAAGCACACGCAGAGCTTGCTTGTTGACTATTTCCATAGAACGAAGCAGCGGCGTTTTGTTGTCAAGCGCCTCACCGTTATGTGAGAAAAACACGGTGGGTATGCAAAGTGCACCGTCTTTTATAAATGCGTACGAGGTGCAGTCCCACGCAGTATATCCCCTTGCCTCAAACACGTTACGAAGGCCGCCCGAGGGGAAGCTAGATGCGTCGGGTTCGCCCTTGATAAGCTCCTTGCCCGAAAATTCGAGTATAACGGAGCCGTCTTTTTTGGGTGTGATAAATGCCTCGTGCTTTTCGGCGGTTATACCCGTTAAGGGCTGAAACCAATGCGTAAAGTGCGTTGCACCCTTCTCAACAGCCCAATCCTTCATCGCAGAAGCAACGGCATCGGCGATGGACGAGTCAAGAAGCTCGCCGTTTTCTATAGTTTTTTTCAGGGATTCGTATATATCCTTCGGCAAGGTTTTTTGCATCGCAAGGTCGTTATATACGTACTCTCCGTAATAATCGGTTACTCTTTCCATTGTAAGCGCCTTTCGCAAACATTTTTTCATCTTATTATACTATATATTTCTTATCTTGACAAGAGATTTATCTCCAAAAGGCAAAAAAAGAAAGCCTTTGCGAAAATCGAAAGGCTTTCTCTGTATTTTAAGTATCCTCAATATAGCAAAAAGTGCGTATTTTCAAGGGGTTTCAGGCCTTTTTCTGTTAATAAGTCTGTGGATAACGGCACTTTGATGTGGATAAGTTGGCATTTTTTGGCACTTTGGGCTCATCCGTCACAATTTTCCTTAAATCTCGCTATAGGCGCACGTTTATGCGCACTTTTGCTGTGCATACGGGCAATCTTTTCCGCTTTTTCGGCGTCTATACTCTCTTTGTTTATATACGCATCTATATCGCCGTAGCCGACACCCATATCCGCTTCGTCGGTCTGTCCGTCGAAAAGGCCCGCACTCGGCGCTTTCGTTAAAATAAACTCGGGCGCTTTAAGGTAGCTTAAAAATTCGTATACCTCCGTTACCGTCAGATCGGAGATGGGATTAAAGTCGCAAGCACCGTCGCCCCATTTTGTAAAGTATCCCACGAACATCTCGCTTCTGTTTCCCGTACCGACGACAAGGCGGTTTTCGCTTGCCGCTATCGTGTAAAGCACGGTCATTCGAAGCCTTGGGGCAATATTTATATCTGCGTTTTTCGTTATTGTCTTTGTCGCTTCAAGCACGGATTTTCCGAGCGCTTCTTTAATGGTCGAAATATCCGCAGTGCGTGTTTCGATGCCGTATGCGTCCGCAAGCTTTTTTGCATCGTCAGCATCGAGCCCGTAGTTTCTTTTCGAGGTGCAGGGCATGATGACGCCTACCGTATTATCGCACGCCGCTTTGCAGAGTATTGCCGCAAGCGTGCAGTCCTTGCCGCCGCTGTTGCCGTAGATTATACCGTCGGCGCCGCTTTTTTCGACAAGCTCCTTTATAAACGCAACTCGCTTTTCGAATTCTTCCTTGTAGTTACGCACGTTTTATACCTTTCCCAAGAGCTTTGCAAGAGAAGGAAGCATCGGCTCGAATTTTGCGCCGTAGCGGTGGCTTTCGTCACCTTGGCTTGCTTTGATGCAAAGCAGCGTATAGTCGGCGGCTATTTTCGCGCTTTCGTAAGGCGACTTTCCGCAAGTAAGCGCACCCGTGAATGCGGAGGCGAATATGTCTCCCGTGCCGTGGCTTCCTTGAGGCATAAGCTCATGCTCGTAGTGCTCCTCTTTGCCGTCTTGGTATACGGATACGCCCGTATAGCCTTCCCTGTAGGATACGCCCGTAAGTATTACGGTCTTTGCGCCGAGCTCGGCAAGTCCTTTTTCCAAGGACTTGATATATTCCTTCGTATAAGGTGCTTCTTTATATTCAATTCCCGTCAAGAAGCAAGCCTCCGTTATGTTGGGAACGACGAAATCCGCACCGTCGACGAGCGATTTCATATTTTCAACATATTCCATATCGAATGCGGGATACAATTTTCCGCCGTCCGCCATAGCGGGATCTACGACGGTCTTTGCATCTTTCTTGGGAAGACGTGCGAATATATCTTTTACGTAGCCTATCTGCTCGGTGCTTCCGAGATACCCCGTGTAGAAAAAGTCGAATTTTATACCCTCTTTTTCCCAATGGTCTGCGATATCGGGAATGTCGCTTGTTAAGTCGCGCACGGTAAAGCCGGTAAAACCGCAGGTATGCGTTGAAAGAACGGCGGAGGGAAGTATGACCGTTTCCGCACCGCACACGGAAAGTATCGGCAGAGCGACCGTAAGGGAGCACTGACCGAAGCAAGAAATATCCTGAATCGTTAAAACTCTTTTGTAGTCCATAATTTTTCTCCTTTTCGTACTTGAATTTTCCACGCAAACATTGTACAATAAATTTGAGCATATTAAAATCACCAAAAAAGGAGAATTTGATATAACCAGATGAAGTATTTGGAGCTATATAACGTCCTTCGCAAAAGCATAGAGGACGGCGTTTATTCGTACGGAGAAAAATTGCCGTCAAAGCGAACCTGTGCCGACAAATACGGCGTGTCGGTAATAACGGTGGTACACGCACTTGAGCTTCTTTCGGACGAGGGATACGTCGCATCTTTGGAAAGAAGCGGATATTTCGTAATATATAAAGCGGGCAAAACAAGCAAGATACCCGCCTTGCCCGCACCGACCGTAAAAAAGGTCGATTTTGTCAAGGTCGAGGATTTTCCGTTTTCGTCGTTTGCAAAGACGATGCGCCGTGTAATTACGGAATACGCAGAGCGCATACTCTCAAAAACGGACGGCTTTGGCAGTATGGAGCTTCGCAAGGAGCTGTCGAGATATCTTGCACGTGCAAAAGGAATGGACGCACCCGCCGAGCGCATCGTAATAGGCGCAGGAGCGGAATATCTTTATACGCTTGCGGTGATTTTTTTCGGCAAGGACAGCGTCTTTGCGATAGAGGAGCCCTCTTACCGACAGATAGAGAGGGTATACCGCTCGCACGGTGTCGTATGCGATATGCTAAAGCTTGAGCACGACGGCATAAATTCACAGGCGCTTGCGAAAACGAAGGCGAAAATACTGCACGTCAGCCCCTACAGAAGCTACCCGAGCGGTGTAGCGGCTTCGGCAAACAAGCGCCTTGAATATATAAGATGGGTAAAGGGCGGCGACAGATATATAATAGAAGACGATTTTGAGTCGGAGTTTTCAAAAAAGCCCGCGCAAAGCCTATACAGTCTTGCAAAAGGAGAGGGCGTGATATATATAAATACGTTTGCAAAAACAATGTCGCCTGCGATGCGTATGGCGTATATGGTACTGCCCGAAGCAATATTTGCGGAATTTGAAAAAAAGCTTGGTTTTTATTCCTGTACAGTACCCGCATTCGAGCAATTCGTTATGGCGGAGTTTATAAAAAACGGCGACTTTGAAAGACATATAAACAAAATTAGAAGAAAATCGAAAAAAACTATTGACAAATAAAAAAACAGATGCTATAATCCAAATATAGAATGATTCTAAAAAATAAAAACATCATATAGGAGGAAGTTAAAATGAAAAAATGGAGATGCTTAATTTGCGGTGAGATAGTAGAAAGTGACGTACGCCCCGATAAGTGCCCTCTTTGCAAGGCGCCCGGCGAGAAGTTCGTTGAGGTAGTTGAAGAAGGAATGACTTGGGCGGCAGAGCATATCGTCGGCATCGGCAAGAAGGACGCAAGCGAAGAGATAATCGAGGGCCTTCGTGCAAACTTTAACGGTGAGTGCATGGAAGTCGGAATGTATCTTGCGATGGCAAGAGTTGCTCACAGAGAGGGATATCCCGAAATCGGACTTTATTGGGAGAAGGCGGCATACGAGGAAGCAGAGCACGCGGCAAAATTCGCAGAGCTTCTTGGAGAAGTCGTAACCGATTCCACGAAGAAGAATCTTGAGATGAGAGTTGAAGCCGAAAACGGCGCTACTGCAGGCAAGTTTGAGCTTGCGAAGATGGCAAAGGCGGCAAACCTCGACGCTATCCACGATACCGTTCACGAAATGGCACGTGATGAGGCCCGACACGGCAAGGCTTTTGCGGGACTTCTCGAAAGATATTTCAAATAAAGTTTACAATGTAGGGCGGGGGCTTGCTCCCGCCTCTTTTCTTTTGTAATACTTTCGGTAGGAGTAAACCCCTGCCCTACGAAACACCATTATATTGCAAAATTCTTAAAGATGTGCTATCATAACGGTAGCACATCTTTTGTTTTGGAGTGATTTTATGAAAAAAAGTATTTTTCCAAAATTCTCAAAAATAGCTTTTATTATTTCAGGTGTATTGCTATGTGTTTATCTTTTAATCAGAATTTTAGTAAAATTTAATATTTACATATACTTATTCAAACTAGGTATAGAAGTAATAATTCCAATTATCACAGTGCTTGGTGTTGCACTTTTGTTAAGTGCGATTTCTGCATTATTTTATAAAAACACCAAACATAAAACTTTGGTTGCATTAACTGCAACAATATTTTCATTTTTAATTTTATCCTGTTTATCGATGTTTTTTTTATTTACTGCAGATGACACATATTTCGAATACACTTCCGATGATAAAAAACACTGCATTGTGGTAAATGAAGGTTTTTTTCTTCTTTCGGGTTATGGTGACATTTACGAAAAAACCTCTTTTTGCACTATGCAAAGAGTAGGCGGCTACATCACTGATGATGGCTTTCGTCCGTTTACAAACGATGCTTTTTACTTTGTTTGGAATGAGAACGATTTCGAATTACATCATTCCTTTTTCGGTAGTACAGATGAAGAATATAGGATTGTTAAAATGAAATATGTCAAATAGTTTTGGAGTGATTTTGTTGAAGAAGAAAATTGCAGAGCTTTTTTGAATTTTACGCTAATTTGTGCACGATTTTTGCATTTATACTTAACAATATTATTTCTTTTCTGCTTTGGTGGCGAGATTTGTAGCTTTTAATTAAAAAAACATGCTATCCACTTGAAATTTAACACAAAATATGATATAATTAGATTGGTAAGACAAATGCCGACACTTTTTTATTATTGTATTTGTTATGATACAATATAACGGTGGAGGTATATAAATGAGTAATTTAAAATGTGAAAAAAATAAAGGAGAGAGGAAAATGGCTGTTTTAACTGCTAAATGCAATAAGGCTTTCGTAGTGTCGCCTAAACAATCAAAAAAATTTTTAGAACATAAATGCAACAATAACACTAATAAGGAAATGTTATCAAAAATAACCACAAAAATTAAGGACGATAATGGCAAAGCATGATTACGGCAGCGATTACTCAATGTCTTTCCACAGGGTCGATACAAATGACTCTGATTTGCTGAGTAAATTCAAATGCGAATATCCGGCGATAAGTGATTTCATTCGAAATCAAAGCATAGAATCAAAAGAAGATGTATCTTATGTTTTTGTAGATGACGAGAGCAATACAATTATGGCTTTCTGCGCGATTCGTTGTACGGGCATTTCTGTTACCGCAACTGATGATAAAAGTCGCGAATATCTAACAAGCATACCCTCTGTCGAAATAGATTATTTTGCAGTAGATGAAGAATATCGTAATTTGAAATGGGAGGAAACGTCTTCCAGATATGAAACGTTAAGCAGGGGATTTTTTATATATATGTTGGAATATATAAAGAAAATTTCAACCGAATGTGTGGGAGCAACACACATATGTTTATATGCTGTTCCCAAAGCAGTAAGTTTTTATAAACGATGTGGATTTGAGTGCTTTGAGGAATATATGAATCCCGACGAGATTCCTTTTTTAGAAAATTGCATTCCTATGTTTTACGAAATTGATAAATAATTAGAAAAGCGAGTAAGATTTTCTTACTCGCTTTTCTAGTCGTAAAAACAAAATTACGTTCACAGCTTTATCTCCCTCGGTGTGCGGTTTTCGTATACGGTATAGGAGTCTTTTCCGAGCGAAAGAAGCATCTTTTGAAACTCGTCAAAGCCGTATCCTATATCCTCGGGTGTATGCGCATCGCTTCCGAAGGTAACATATTTTCCGCCGAGCTCGAAAAATCTTTTTAAGAGCTTTACTGACGGATTTGTGCGCCCGAGCGCACTTCGCATACCGCCCGTGTTTATCTCGATAGCCTTACCGAGATGCGCCAAAACACAAAGCGCCTCGTCGCAGAGGCTCTTTATTTTTTTATCCTCAAGCAATTCCTCGGCAGAGAGCCTTTTTTCCTTAATTGCGGGCGGGTATCGCAAAGGATAATCGAAATGTCCGAATATGTCGAAATCGTCAAACGCCGCAACCGACCTTAAAATGTCCTCGAAATATTCTCTGACGGAGCTTTTCACGTCACGCTCCGCCCAATACTGCGGCGGATAGGGGTCGATACCGCCGATTATGTGCTGTGAGCCGATTATATAGTCGAAGCGGTATTCCTCCGTTATCTCTCTACAGCGCACGGCGTTTCTTGCGTCTATCCCAAGCTCGATGCCGTTTAGCACCTTTATTTTGCTTTTATAAAGTTCCTTTATGCGCAGTATCTCCTTTTCCTTCGCCGCTATGTCGCATTCGAAGTTGTCGGGAAACGACAAATCGGGGGAATAGTTGTAATCATAGTGGTCGCTTATACCCAAAACAGAGAGTCCTTTTTTCACGGCGGTCTTTACCATAAGCTCAACGCTCTGCTCGGAGTCGGACGAAAACTCGCTGTGCGTATGCACGTCTGCGATGATTTTTGCACGTTTCATATTATTCCGCCTCCTTTTCGTTTTCATATTAACATAATGTAAATTTAAAATCAAGTATATCTCTTGAAAAAAGAGCAAGCTTGTTGTAAAATAGAAGTATCAAAAACAGCAGGTGAATTATGACGACTCTTGAAAAAAGATTTATCGAAGCAAAAAGAAGATGTTTTAATAAGCTATATAAAAATCTCAACGCAAAGCAAAGAGAGGCGGTATTTTCCGTAAACGGCCCCTTGCTCGTGCTTGCGGGTGCGGGAAGCGGTAAGACTACGGTGCTCGTACACCGCATAGCGCATATCATACGCTACGGTGATGCGTATTTTGACAGCGCCTTGCCCGAGGGCTTTTGCGAGGACGAGGTGGAATATCTTGAGATGATGGCAAATGGCGACGTGCAGCTTGACGCAGCAAGCCTGCAAAGATATGCAAAAGAGCCCGCACCGCCCTACTCAATACTTGCCATAACCTTTACCAACAAAGCAGCAAACTCTATGAAGCAAAAGCTTGAAAAGCTCCTTGGGGACGGCGGGAGCAATATATGGGCGGGCACATTTCACTCCGTATGCGCGAGGATACTGCGCCGTGAGATAGAGAAGATAGGATACGCAAGCGACTTTGCCATATACGACACGGACGATACGAAAAAGCTCATCACGGAATGCGAAAAGGAGCTTGACATATCAAGCGATAAATTCCCCCCGAAAGCCGTACAAAATCTCATAAGCAAAACAAAGGAAAAGCTTACGAGTGCCGAGGAATTCGAGCAAAAGGCGGGAAACGACTTCTATCTTTCGCACGTAGCCAAGATATATAAGCTCTACGAGCAAAAGCTCAAAAGTGCAAACGCTCTTGATTTTGACGACCTTATCGGCAAGACGGTCACGATTTTTTGCGAGCGCCCCGACGTGTTGGAATTTTACCAAAGGCGCTTTAAGTACGTGCTCGTAGACGAATATCAGGACACGAACCACTCGCAGTTTATGCTCGTTTCGATGCTTGCGGAAAGGTATAAAAATTTGATGGTAGTCGGTGACGACGACCAGAGCATATACAGCTTCAGAGGAGCAAGCGTCGAAAATATTTTGAGCTTTGACAAGAGCTTTAAATCGAAGGTAATAAAGCTTGAGCAAAACTACCGCTCCACCTCAAACATACTCGGTGCGGCAAACTCTCTTATAGATAAAAACAAGGGGCGCTACGGCAAAGCGCTGTGGTGCGACGGCGAAAATGGAACGCTTCCGACGGTTGCGCTTCTTGATAACCAAAGCGCAGAGGTGCAGTATATTGCCGACATCATAAGCGAAAACGTCGCAAGCGGCAAGGCGCAGTTCTCCGATTTTGCAATACTTTACAGAATGAACGCTCAATCGGGCGGCTTTGAAACCGTTTTCGCAAAAAGTGCGATTCCCTACCGTATGCTTTGCGGCGTACGCTTTTACGAGCGTGCTGAGGTAAAGGATATCGTTGCATATATGCAGCTTGCCGTAAACGAGAGGGACGATACACGCCTTGCACGTATAATAAACGTGCCCAAAAGGGGCATAGGCGACACGACGGTAGAGCTTCTTCGCAGACTTGCGGCGGCAGAGGGCACGTATATATACGATATTATTGCAAGGGCGGGAGAATACGAGGCTCTGTCCAAATGCAGAGAAAAGCTTTGTAAGTTCTACGATTTTATGGAAAAGGTAAAGCTTTATGCACAAAAGCTCCCCCTCGGAGAATTTGCCGAAAGGCTTATATCCGAAAGCGGATATGCGGATATGCTTCTTTCCAAGGGTGAAGAGGGCATAGAGCGTATGGAAAACCTAAAGGAGCTTGTAAACAATATGGCAAGCCATGCACAAGAAAACCCCGAAGCAACGCTTACGGGATTTCTTGAGGAAGTATCGCTTATTGCGGACGTTGACAATTACGACGAAAAGGCAAACGCCGTTACGATGATGACCGTCCACTCGGCGAAGGGGCTTGAATTCCCGTGGGTATTCATACCCGGTATGGAGGAGGGTATTTTTCCCGGCGCAAGAACTGTCAGCGAAAGCGAGATAGAGGAAGAAAGACGCCTCGCGTACGTTGCGCTGACAAGAGCCGAAAAGGAGCTTTATATAACGCACGCAAGAGAGCGTATGCTCTACGGAAGGACAAATTCCAATCCGCCCTCGCGCTTTATCTCGGAGATAGCGGACGAATACAAAAACGAGGTTGTCAAGACCACACGCCGCACGTCGTTTGCGGGTTATTTCGGCGGCTCGGAATTTGTGGGAAGAGATACGGCGGACGATTTCAAATATATCCCTCCGAAATCGGCAAAGCCCGTAACGCTCCCGCCAAAGCCTGCCGCACCGTCAGAGGTGTTCAAGGTGGGCGACTCTGTCGAGCATAAGATATTCGGCAAGGGCTTTGTGGTGGGCGTATCAAGCCTCGGCGGCGATACGCTTTACGAGGTGGCTTTTGAAAAGGTCGGCACGAAAAAGCTGATGGCGGCTTACGCAAAATTAAAGAGGGTTTAAACCAAACTCCTGTTTTTTGTGCAAAGGGTCATATAAAAATCATAAAAAATGTACAATATATACATTGAAATTTGTAGGTGTTTTATGGTAAAATATACTGTATTATTTTAAGGAGGCTTCTATAATGAAGACAAGATTTACAAAATTTCTTGCACTTGCTATGGCGATGCTTATGGTAGTAACCGCTTTTGCAGGCTGCGAAAAAACGGAAACCCCTGGTACTACCGACACGCCCGGCACAAATGACGGGCAAAACGTGAATGGGGACGAGGACGAAGGAAAGATCGTCATTACCGATACGTTCTATCCCAAGTACAATAACAAAAGCGAATACGCAAATATGCGTGCCGAGCTTGAAAAATGGGTAAGAGAGCAGCTTGAGGGCGGCTCTATCTTCTCCGTAGGACTTCAAGAGATATTGGATTTAGGCGGAAAGAACTCGGCAAACCTTGAGCTGTCTTTTGATCAGCTCAAAGCAAGATGGACGGCAAGCGCTGTTACCGAAACTGCGGAAGGCGACGATAAGGTTCTTGTTAAGACCTACACCGACGACGCTTCGGGCCTTAAGTTTACGACAACGGTCATTCTTTACGGCGACGTACCTACCGCCGACATTAAGACAGTCGTAGAAAACGTATCGGGCGAGCGCACCCCCGTTATCAAGGATTTCTACGCTATTGATGCGAAATATCCTCTTGCAAAGGGCAACGGCGCTATCAAGCTCACAACTCTTATCGGAAGCGATGCAAATATCAAGGATTTCGATTTGGTCGAAAGAAATCTCACAAAGAACTTCGTTGAGCCTAAGTTTGCATCTCCCGGCGCAGTTGGCATAATGAACCAAAACACCGTATTTTATCCTTCGGGAAATTCTTCGGGAATAGGATTTTCCTCCGCGGGCGACGGATTCCCCTATTTTGACCTTATTGGCAACGATAAGGGAATTATGATGGCTATAGGTTGGTCGGGCCAATGGGAAGGAAGATTCAGAAAGGATGGCGAGGGTAATGCTGTCATTATGGCAAAGCAGCAAAACCTTTCCACCTTCCTTGAAGCAGGCGAGTCCATCGAGGCTCCCAGAATAGTTCTCACGTATTTCGAGGGCGACCGTGAATACGGACACAATATTTGGAGAGAGATGATGTTCTCTCACTATACGCCCGACAACGATAACGATCCCACAAACGAAAACGCATTCGTATCTCCCTCCGCCGTGAATTTCTGGGGCGGCACATACGCAGAAACCATTAAGACGAGTGTCAGCAACTTGGTAAAAGCAGGCGCCGCAATCGACCTTTTATGGTTTGATGCTGGTTGGAGCAGCGACCTTATTTATAATTCGTCTGCGGCATTTAATACGAACAAAGCGGGCGATGCGGCGAAATGGAAGAGCTTTATCGCTTCAAATCCCACGGTTACCTTTAATGCGGCAACCTCTCCCAACGCAAAATGGCCTGCTTGGGTAGAATTCCAAGGCGACTACATTGAAAACGATTTCCTTTTCCCGAACGGACTTGAAGAAATAGGCAAGTTTATTGACGATACCAACGCAGCAAATAACACGAGCCTCAGATTTATGGTTTGGTGGATGATATTCGACAGACGCCTTTCCCATAGCGAATACCCCTATCCCAACGGTAACGTAGCAGAGACTGCGGGACCCACGAAGTTGAATATCTTGACGCAAGAAGAGATAGATCAGTATAAGAATAAATATCCCAATCTCGAAAACTTCGTAGCAAGCGACTATTTGGTAAGAAATAACCCCGCTGTAAACGAACTTTCGTACGGAAGCAGACTTGATATGAGCAAGGACACGGTTCTTGCAAAGATCACCGATTACTTCAAGTATATGTATGATGTGAAGGGCGTTGACTGCGTACGTCTTGATAACGCTAACGCTCCTTTGAAATATTGGCTCTTTACGGATATGCAGTATCAGCTTTCAAACACGAGCATCGCCGTTAAAGACGAGAACGATGCAAACTTCATCAGACAAGGTTATACGGAAAACAAGTGGACTATCAACGAGTATAAGCTTTGGGACGCACTCAAGGCATACAACACGGACTTCTTCCTCGATAACACCGCTTCCGGAGGCAGACGTCTTGATATAGAGCTTGCAAGACGTTCGGTTTCTCTTTGGAGAACTGACTTTAACAACCCCGCTGATTCCGGCGCCTTTTACGAAGGACATCAGAAGATGACGCAGAACCTCGCACTTTGGGTACCGCTTTCATCGGCGGGATACCTTGTAGGCTCTAACGAGTATCAGTCAAGATGCCTTTACAGCTCCTCTATGTGCATTAACGGCATAAAAGCATTTGATGCCAAGGATGCGTCCTTCGAAAAAACAATTGAGATGACTCAAGAATTTGAGATGTTGCGTCCTTATTGGTACGGCAGCTACTATCAGCTTCTTGAAGCAAAGGCTGACGATTCGGTATGGCAGTCATATATGCTCTACAGAGAAGATTGGCAAGAGGGCATGCTCGTTGTTTCAAGACCTATAGGTTCAGCTATAATGCGACAGAACGTGAAGCTCAAGGGTCTTATGGAGGACAGAGAGTATACGCTCCATAACATCGACGACGAAGGTACTGAAAACGATATAGTTATGACCGGTAAGCAGCTTATGAAAGAGGGTTACACCTTTATTCAGGATGCGGGCAAGATAAACACCTACATCATTTCCTTAAACCGTATCGACACAGACGTAATTAAGTAAAATCAAAAGGCTGCGCCAAATGAGCAGGGGTTGAGGCCGTTATTTCTAAAAGAATCGAAATTTACCGTGCAAAATCCCCGCTTATAACAGAATAAAGCAAAACTACCCGAAGAAGAGAAGTTAAAACTCTTTTTCGGGTAGTATTTTTTATAGTGATATTATGTGCCAAATGCATAGAACGATAGTTCCCTTTCGGGAAGTGATATTGGCGGTTTCAGCGATATTTTATTCACTCTAAACCGCCTATCACTTTTTGCACGAGTGCAGCAAGGAAGTAATATAACTTGCCGAAAGGCAAAAAGCACAGTCTTTTACTTTATCTTATTATATCCGTTTCGATTCGGTTAAGAGAAATTATATAGCAGTGGATTGTTCTGGGGTCTTGCATAAAACTGATGCCGCTTTCCATAAGTGCCTTGCCCGTCATAACTATATCGTTTTCAGTACCTTCGTCGTCGATGTTATGGAGCGTATACTCTCTGTCTGCAATAAGCCCTTCAAGCTTGACCGTCTGTCTTTGTATAGCCGCACCCGCACGTCTTATGGTGACGAGCATACCCTCTTGCCAATCTTTTCTGTATAGCATATATGCCTGCCAAGTTTCGTTTGAACGGTCCTCGGGAAGCAGCTGATAGTAGTCGCCGTACCAATAAGGGCGGAGCTTTATGAATTCCTCAACTACGGGGCGTATCTGATCAGCACTCTCCTGCGAGGTGGGCAAAGATGCAATATTCATTGCGGAATAGTCCGAGCGGTAGTTGTATGTGTCTGTGGTCATATTACCTACGCAGTTTAAGGGTATCCACTTTGCAAGGTATTGTGTCATAGCTTGGTCGGCTTCGGAGTTTCCTTGGAAATCGGTTCTCCAAAGAGGAATTCCGAGTCGTGTCATTTCGATATCTATACGGCGGCCGCCGGAGGAGCAGTTATCGAGCATAAAGCCGGGGTACTTCTCATAAAGGGTTTGCCAAATTCTGTAGAAGTTTTCGATATATTTCGCCTCCGTGATGCCCTCTCTCGTGCCTGCCTCAACGCCTTCCTCGGCGCAGCGGGTTGCGTCTTTGTAATCCCAATGTCCGTCAAGCGAGGTAGACTTGTCAAGACGTACGCAGTCGATGCCGACCTCGTCAATATATTTCGAGAAATAGTTGATGAGCATATCAGCAACCTCAGCTCTTGAAAGGTCAAGGGCTTGGTCGCCGTAATAGGTGCCGTCGGCTTTTTTGGTCATAAAGTAATTCGACTTGTCAAATGTCCACTTGTCAACAACACGGTATCTGCCGTCCTCGATCATCCACCAAAGCATAAACTTAAAGTCAGTTTCGCTGTGAACGAAATCGGCAACCTCTTTCATTCCGTTGGGATAGAGAGCCTTGTTTTCCGACCATTCACCCAAGAAGTGATGCCAAATATGACCTTCCTCCAATCTGAGAGCCGTGCCGTATTTGTCTGTGGGCGGATGCCCTTGGCTATACCAACCCGCATCGATAAAGAAGAGGTCAAAAGGCAAGTCTTTTGCATAGGGAAGATATTTTTTAATACCCGCTACCGTTCTGCCCCAAGTTGATACGCAGATGGGCGCCTTATATCCCTCGGGGTCGTCTGAAGGAGGCGTGTAATCGGATAAAACGAGTCTTCTCCATATATTGTGGCCGTACTCCTCGTCGCCCGTAAAATAAGTCATAACGATTCGGGGCGTACGTATTGTTTCTTCGGGTAAAAGCACTGCGTTAAACGTCTGTTGGCGTGCCTTGATATTAAAGGTGCTGTTGGAGATAAACTCGAAGTTGCTCTCCCACTGACCAGACCAACCGATAGCCATAATAATGCCTTCGTCTCTGCCTATTACGTCAAAGAAAGGAAAGCCTGTCTTGTTAGAGCTCGAACCGCCGACAACGTTATACGTTTTTTTTGGCTCCGCCAGGGAAAGCTTCTCAACTATAGGCTTGAAGTCATCTATATCTTCTCCGCTTCCTCTGTTGGTGTGCACGGTATATCCGCCTGCGGATTTCATTTCGAAATCGCTGTCGATAGCGTTGAGCTTGGATATAACGGGCGTGTTTTGCGTCGAAGAAGTATTCGATACGTAAATTACGTAGTCAAGCGAAGGGTTGTGGCCGTAAAGGATAGCCTCGACCTTGAACTCAACAAAAGAAGCTTCGTCCGTAAACGTAGCCGTTATAAGCTCGTTCCCGTCTTCGTTTACGGTTCTTTTTACGTCCTTTGTCATGCGGGCAAAGACCTTATCGAATTCGTCTGCGCCTATTTTAGCGGAAAAAAGGTTTCCGTTTTCAAGACTTTCGTCAAACCATTTTTTAAGTCTTGCCTTCATCGCATCGTACTCGCCTACCTCGGGATATTGAGGATAGAAGGTGTCGGTGATAATTACCTTGCCGGCGTCCTCGTATACCTTGTCACCGATTGCCTGCTGCCCTTGCTCTGTGCCGTCTGTCACCGGTGCATCGGGAACGTCGGCTTTTCCGCAGCCTGTGAATACGGATACTACCATAAGCATCGCCATGGCAAGTGCAAGAAACTTTGTAGATATTGTCTTCATTACAGAAGCCTCCTTTTATTATTACACTTCATTCTACCATAAATTGCGCAAACATTTCAATATGTATGCCTATTGCTTGCGATATATATTAAATTTTCGTTTTCAGAATTCACCCCAAGAAAAAATCTACGCAAAGCATCAGGCAAAATCCGAAAAGCAGAGCATAGGTTGAGGCTCTTTCGTTGCCGTGAGCGTGCGTTTCGGGTATCATTTCATCGCTTATGATATATAGCATTGTGCCTCCCGCCGATGCAAGCGCAAAGGGAAGGATAGCTGTGGAAAGCGAAACGAAGCAATATCCCAAAAGTGTGCCGACGACCTCGATAAGACCCGTTGCGGCGGCAATAAGAAGTGTTTTGCCCTTACTTATGCCTACCGACATCATCGGCCCGATTATGACCATGCCCTCGGGTATGTTTTGCAAGGCTATACCGCCTGCGATTGTTATAGCGTCTGCATTATTTCCCGTGCCGAAGCCGACTCCCGCCGCTATACCCTCCGGAAAGTTATGTATCGCTATGGCAAGTACGAATAACAGTATCTTTCCTACGTGCTTGCTTGCTTCGGGGTGGCTTTCATAGTCCGCACCCGCTATTCTGTGCAGGTGCGGTACGAACCTGTCGATAAGATTTAAAACTATCGCTCCGAAGAAAACGCCCGCTACGGTCACGAGCATACCAAGCGCTCCTTGCCCCTCAAGAGAGGGCATTATCAGTCCGCAGACTGCCGCACACATCATTACGCCCGCGGCGAAGCTGAGAATTACGTCGCTGAATTTGTGCGAAGCTTTTTTGAATAAAAAGCCGAGCAGTGCACCAAACAAAGTCGCACCGCCGACACCGAGCGCAGTTAAAATAACAACCTTCATTTTTCCTCCTTACGCAAAGAACGCAGCGCCGCAGCTACGGAAGTCGAGTGTGTATACGCTGTCTTTGCCGAACAGCTCTTCGGCACCTTTTTTGAATTTGGCGTAGTCTTTTTCGGGCACGTATGCTTGTATTACGCCGCCCGAAAGCACACGAAGTGCGCCCTTGCCGTTTAGTATATCATTGCAGAGTTTATATGGCTTGGCGCTTTTTTTAGCGCTGTTTTTTCGCAAAACGCCGACAAAGCCGTCGAAATTACCGTTATCGAGAAGCTCGCATACCGTTTTTATTTGTTTTATTTCGATTGGCGACGGACGCATACGGCTGTTTTTCGTCTTAACTTTGCAAAGCCTGTAGCCGTTTTGGACACATTCAAATAAAAGCCTTGAAAAATCGGGCGTATCGCTGTCCGCAAAGTCTATTTTCAAGGAGCCGCCCACGGCGCAGGTGATAAGCGCACCCATATCGCAAGGTGCATAAAGGCACTCCCCAAGAGCTCGCTTTCCGATAAGTGCTATTTTGTACGGTGCCACCGAATCGTCGTTGTAAAGATACGCAAATACCGTTCCGATAAGCACCGAAAAGCAAGCATCGAAGGCAAGCTGTGACGGCACATCGGTGTGTACGTACATATCAAAGCCGCCTGTGTTAAGCTTCCATTTTGAAAAGCCTTCTCCGATGGAGCGGATAAGGCGGGCAGGCAGGCTGTCTGCTTCGTCCGATAAGTCTGTCGAGTACACCTTTTCGTCTTGCGCAAAGCGCACGTTTACGGTACTGTCCTTGCGCTTTCCGACTACGGCTATCGTATCAAGGCTTACTGCGGAGAAAAGCGCGGCGGCGTTTTTGCTTTCTGCGTCCTCACCAAAGAACTTTACTGCACTCGGCACGGATATCATAAAGCATTTTTCGCCCGCAAAGTATTCTTCGAATTTGCTTGCGGCGGCAAGATATCTTTTTTTCTGAAGCTCTATATCCTCGTATATCCTCAAAAAGCGGGAATCATACGAGCCGTCGTTTATTCTTTTTTTGATATTTTCAATAGACGTAAGCATTTTTTTCATCTCCTCCGAGTGCGTATTGCTTCGGTGTGACGTGCATATATTTTTTGAAGGTCCTCACAAAATAGCTTGTATCGGAAAAACCGCATTCGTAAGCCGTATCTGCAACCGAAAAGCCGTCTTTAAGAAACGAGCGTGCGGTCTGTGAGCGGTAGAGATTGAGATAATCAATGGGCGTGTGCCCCGTAACGTGCTTAAAATAGCGGCAAAGATATTTTTGGGAAAGCTTCGTTATCCGTGAGATATCCGCAAGGGATATGTCTTCCCTAAAATGCGACTGTATATATGTAATGACGGTTTTTGCTTCTGCAAGACGGGAGCTGTCAAAGTCCTTGCCGAAAGGCTCGACGTCGGTTGCGGCGGACAGATAAAAATCGCAAAGTGCGGATAAAACGCAGAGCTCTTTGTCTTTACCGTTTTCCCTTGCAATATCGAATATACGGCGCGCAGGCTCAAATAAGCTTGTATCCAAACGGCAGTTTCTTGACGACAAAACATCTTCCGTATTTTTAATAGATTCTTGCAAACGGGAATTTTGTCCTAAAATCCCCATCACGTCAACAGTTACGCTTTCAAATATGCAATCGTTGCTTTCGCCTCTGTGTAGCATATTGCTTTTTACGTAGCATATCTCGCCTTTTTCAAGCTTCAGCTCGGCATCGTCTATATAAAGAAGCAGATTGCCTTTGTGAACGTATATAAACTCCGATTTCGTATGGAAATGACAGCGCATTTCAAAGGGAGCTTTTTCCGTTTCGACCTTACAATATTCAAGAAAAGAGCTTTCGGTTTTTTGATGCGTATACATTGGCGCGGTCCTTTCTTCGATGTGAATATCGTTATATTTAATGCCATTATATCACAAACGAAGAAAAAATCAAGCGAAAACGTAAAAAACGGCAGAGGGAAAGCCCTCTGCCGAAACGTTTATATCTGCGCTTTATTTAAAAATTCTCTGTAGCTTTCGACTGCTCCTTCGGGTGCGACAAGCTTTATCTTACCCTCAAATGAAGTAAGCCACGAATAGAACACGGGGCTTAAAACCACCTTGACGGAAACTTCAAAAAAGCTGTCGCCTTTTGCTTTTTTAAACGCAACTTCCGCACCGAAGCGATCGATTATTACGCCCGCAAGGCTGTTATGGCAGGAAAGCGTCACCATTTGCTCCGTTCCGCCGAACATTCCAAAGAGCTTTTTCGAGTAGCTTACCACGCCGTCCTTGGGACTTGAGCTCATATCTCTGACTTCGTTGAGAATGTCGAGATGAAGCATTTTATCCACTCTGAAATGGCGGTTTTCGCCCGCATCGTTATCACGTGCGATAAGATAATAGTTTTCGTCGTCCCAAACGAGAGTATACGGACTTACGGTGTAGCTCTGTCCGCCTCGGCGAAGCAGCTTTTCTTTATCCTTGCTCCACTCGAAATACTTAAACGATATCTTTTTATCTTCCGCTATCGCCCTATGTATATCGTCTACCGTGTAATAAATACTTTCGTTTGCGGTCTTTATTCTGTCTGCTACGTTTACCTGTCTGTCGAGCTGTTTTGCCTCGTGCTCGCTTGTGAGGCTGACTATCTTCTTTATAAGCGCACGGCTCTTTTTTTCGGTTATGAACTTCGATGACTGAACCGCATCGACAAGGAGCTTTAGCTCGGGAAGCTCGAAGGTACGGCTTGCAATATAATAGCCGACCGTTTTCGAGCGGCACTTTTCGATATCCGCACCGAAAGCGGTAAGAGCATCTATATCCGAATAGATGCTCTTTCTTTCTGCATTTATGCCGCAGGAGGCAAGATGTGAGATTATCTGCTCCACCGTTACGGGATGCTCTGCATCGGAGTGCTCTTCAAGAAATCGGAGCACGTATAAGAGCTTTGCCTTTTGATTTATACTTTTCGGCATATCAGTTTGCAAGCACCTTCACCCAAAGCTCCGAGAGCTTCTTTTGAAGGTCATTGTTGAAATAGAAGAATTCGTCCTTTTCACGCTTTGTTGCAATATACGCTTCGTTGCCGTTATATGCCGCACCATCTTTGGTAAGCTCGCCTACGACTGCCGCAACGGGAGAGGTGTAGCCGACGTATTCGGAGTTTGCGTACGCTGCATCGTAGCTTATCATAAAGTTGATAAACTCATACGCAAGAAGGGGAGCCTCTGCGTTTTTGGGTATAACCATATAGTCTGTCCAAATATTCGTGCCCTCGTTTGGCATAAAGTAGCTCATATCCTCGTTTTCGCTCAAGATATAAGCTGCATCCCCGCTGTAAACGATAGCAAGGTCCTTAAGGCCCGATGCCATAGAGTCGATGACCTCGTCCGTAACGTAAGAGGGGTCTATAGTTTCGTCCATTTTCAAAAGCCAATTATACGCTTCGGTAATCTGCGCCTCGTCGGAGGTGTTCATCGAATATCCAAGTGCCTTGAAAGCCATCATAAACGAATCTCTTTCGGAATCGTAAACGTACGCTCTGCCCTTTATATCGGCATTGTGGAGTATGGAATAACCCTGCGCTTCAACTGTTTCTTTTGATATCTTGGTGTGATTATAGACGATTCCTACACTTCCCCAAAAATAAGGAATGCCGTAGTCCTGCATCTTGTAATCCTCATATTCTCCGTAAGGAATATCGGAGGAAAGGTTTGCCGCATTCGGTATTTTTAAAGGATCAAGCTTCGCAAGCGCACCTTCGTTTATAAGTCGCTCCACCATATAGTCCGAGGGGATAAGAAGGTCGTACTTGCTGCCCGATTGGAGCTTTGTGTACATCATTTCGTTTGAGTCGAAAAGCTCAAGGACAACTCTGACGCCGTAGGTCTTTTCAAAGCTCTTGACTACGTCTTTATTGATGTATTCTCCCGGGAGGAATACTTTAAGCGTGGCGGAGCCGTATTTTTCAATAGCTTCTTTTTGCTTTTCGTTTGAGCAAGCTGCAAACGATGCAAGAATAACGATGAGAGCAAGAGCGATGGAAATTATCTTTTTCAATGGCGGTATCTCCTTTTAGTAGATTTATGCTCTTGAAAGAGCTTCTTTTTTTCTTTCACGGTGCTCCTTTATCATAGGAACGACGTTGACGAGTGTGAGCGTAAGCACCACAACGATTATGACGAGAGTGGATAGAGCATTTATGGTCGGATCCATTCTTTTTCGCATTGTATAGACGTATATGGAAATATTTTGAACGCCGTTGCCGGAAACGAAGTATGAAATAATAAAGTCATCAAAAGACATCGTGAATGCAATAAGTGCGCCGGAGATGATGCCGGGCATTATCTGCGGAACGACGACCTTCGTTAGAGCCTGCATGGGCGTTGCGCCGAGGTCCATCGCCGCGTCCATTATGTTGGGGTCGAGCCTGCGGAGCTTTGGTGTGACCGAAAGCATAACGTATGGGGTACAAAACATAATGTGAGCAAGGAGTAATGTCAAAAAGCCCTTTTCAACGGCAAATGCGGTAAAAAGCATCATAAGACCTATCGCCGTAACTATTTCGGGGTTCAAAACGGGCAGATTGTTTACCTGCTCAACGCAAGTCTGCAACCATTTTTTTGATTTTGAAAGGCCTATTGCCGTTACAGTGCCCACCACCGTTGAAACGGCTGTGGCTACAACGGCTATTACGACCGTGTAAAATATGGAAAGCAGAGCTTCTCTGTCGGATAATAGCTTTTCATACCATCGAAGAGAGAAGCCGTCGAGCTTTATGACGGACTTGTCGCCGTTGAATGAAAACACGATGATATGAATTATCGGAAGATAGAAAAACAAGAGGATAAGAGCGAGAACTATTTTGGATAAAATGCCTTTACTTTTTTTCATAGCCTTACTCCTTCCCTGCACTTTCGGGGTCCTTATCAAGCTTTTTGGTAAGGAACATTGAAAGTAAGATTATAACTGCCATCACAAGAGAAATGGCGCTTCCGAAATTCCAAGAGCCCTTGGTAAACTGTGTTTCTATGAGGTTGCCTAAAAGTACGAAATCTCCTCCGCCGAGTAAGCTCGGTATGAAGAAGCTTGAAACGGAGGGCAAAAACACGAGAGTTATTCCCGATATAACGCCCGGAAGCGAGAGCGGGAAGGTTATTTTCATAAACGCCTTGATGTTTGATGCGCCGAGGTCGTTTGCCGCCTCAATATAGCTTTTGTCCATTTTCGAGAGGGAAGTATTTATTTGAAGTATCATAAAGGGCAAGAAATTATACACCATGCCGAGCACTACGGCAAACGTGGTTTCCGTAAGCCCCACTCCCTCAAAGCCTATAAGCGCCAAAGCGGAGCTGATCATTCCGCCCTCTCCGAGAATACTTCTCCACGCATAAGTACGCACGAGCATATTTACAAGCGTGGGTAGGGTGATAAGAAGCACCATTATGATATTGCTTCTGTCGCCGAGGCGGGATATTATATACGCCGTGGGATATCCCACGAAAAAGCATACCGCCGTTGTTAAAACGGCAATATAAAGCGAGCGTCCGAGCACTTCCAAAAAGACTTTATCCGTTACGAATCGAACGAAGTTTTCGAGCGTGAAGCGAATTACCGTGACGTCGTTCCCCTTTTCGGTGAATGCGTAGAACACGATAAGAAGCATCGGCACGAGAATCATTACGGCTATCCATATTATGTAAGGATAGCTGAGAGATTTGAGCTTTTTCAACTTTAGAAGCTTCCTCCCTTCTCCATAACGTGTATATCCTCGGGTCTGAAGGAAAGTCCGACCTCGCTTCCTATGTCGTATTCTCTGTTGGAGGAAACGAGATATTCGTAACCTCTTGTTGCAAAGGTGACGTCATATACGCCGGGAGTGACGTTTTCGGGGTCGAAGTCATACTTAACGTCCGTTATCTCGACGTTTTCGCCGTCCTCAAGGCTCCAAGCGGAAGCGTTTGCCCACATTTTAAGGTCTGTTTCCAAGGCTATACTTTCTTGGATATCTTCAACCTTTCTAAAGAAGTTCATCGCATATATTTCTTCCTCGTAGACCTTGCTTACTACACGGTTTTCCTCTTTAACAACGGCAATTACCGTAATAGACGTACCCGCACTCGTTGAGAAGGTAACGGGGTACGTGCCGACCTCACGGCGTATATCGTAGCTGACTTCCTTTATGGAAACAAGCTCCTCCGTATCGTTATCCCACGCTTGTGCAGATGCCAACGAGATAACCTTTGCATCGGATATATCCTCAAGGTCCTCAAGGTCGAGAAGAAAGTCGCTTGCGCTTATCTTTTCGTTAGCTTCATCATTAAATACGGGCTTGTCTTGCGAAAGCTGAAGCTTTACCGTGATGGACGTGCCCACTCTCGTTTCGACGGTCATTTCGTGATGAACGCCCTTGAATACGTGTGACTTTACCACGCCCTTTAGCATTCCTTTTTCTCGGGGCACGATCTCAAGGTATTCGGGCCTGAGAACTACGTCAACCTTTTCGTTCGGGTTATATCCCCTTATGTTACACTTAAACTTTTTATCCTCAAACATAACAAGGTCGTCCGATATCATTACGCCGTCGATTATGTTCGTATCTCCGACAAAGCGTGCCACGAATTCGTTTGCGGGGTGCTCGTAGACCTCCTTGGGAGAGCCGACTTGCTGTATTTCGCCCTCGTTCATTACGACTATCTTATCGGACATCGTGAGAGCTTCTTCTTGGTCGTGCGTTACGAATATAAAGGTAATGCCGACCTCTTTTTGTATACGCTTAAGCTCTTTTTGCATCTCTCTGCGAAGCTTTAGGTCGAGTGCGCCCAAGGGCTCGTCAAGTAAAAGCACGCTCGGCTCGTTTACGAGAGCTCTTGCTATAGCCACACGCTGTTGCTGACCGCCGCTCATCTCGTTTACGTTGCGCTTTGCAAAATCTTGCAAATTAACGAGGCGGAGCATACGCATGACCTTTTGCTCTATAACGTCCTTGGGCTCTTTTTTTATCTTCAGTCCGAAAGCGACGTTATCGTATACGTTCATGTGAGGGAAAAGAGCGTATTTTTGGAATACGGTGTTAAGCTCTCTTTTGTAAGGCGGGACTTTGCTTATGTCCTCGCCTCCAAAAAGCACCGTGCCCTCCGTAGCCTCCAAAAAGCCGCCGAGTATGCGCAGCAGAGTAGTTTTACCGCAACCCGAAGGGCCGAGCAAGGTCACGAATTCGTTTTCGTATATGTCGAGGTTGACACCCTTTAGTATGACTTGGCCGTCCTCAAAGCTCTTTATGATATTTTTGAACTGAATTATTTTTCTTTTTTCTTCCATTTACACCGTTTCCAATCTTATGGTGTCGGCGCTACCGCTTCTTCCGCTGATAGAGCCGCCTACAATAATTACGTTGTCGCCTTTTTTAAGGCCGAGGATCTTTTTGGTTATCTTTTCCGCAGTATAGAAAAGCACCTCGGAGGAACGCAGATATTCTTCGGACAAGATGGGAAGCACTCCCCAAGAAAGAGCGAGCTTTCTCCACACCTTTTCGCTTGTCGTAAGACCGATGATGTCTATGTTCGGTCGGAATCTCGATACCATTCGAGCCGTACCGCCCGAGATGGAGCATACGGTAATTGCCTTTGCTTTTGTCGCAGATGCCATACTGCAAGCGGCGTACGAAATAGCGTCTATGTTACTCGTTATTTTAAAATCCGTTTCGTGAAAATGATGGTAGTAGTCGATATTCTTTTCCGTTTCCTCGCATATAGACGCCATCGTTTCGACGGTCTTTACGGGATATTTGCCCGCAGCCGTTTCGCCCGAAAGCATAACCACGCTCGTTCCGTCGTATACGGCGTTTGCCACGTCCGATATCTCCGCTCTTGTCGGGCGGGGATTATATATCATTGACTCAAGCATTTCCGTTGCGGTGATTATGCGCTTTCCGAGCAGTCTGCATACGGTCGTGAGCTTCTTCTGCAAAGCGGGCAGCTCCTTAAAGGGAACCTCAACGCCGAGGTCGCCCCTTGCTATCATAACCGCCTCGCATTCCTCGCAGATGTCGTATATATTATCAATTCCCGAACGATTTTCTATCTTTGCCACAAGACCTATATCCTCGCCACCGTTTTCTTTAAGAAGCTCTTTGATATCGAGAAGGTCTTGCTTTCTCGATACAAACGATGCGGCGATATAGTCAACATCGTTTTTGATTCCGAAAAGGATATCCTTTTTGTCCTGCTCGGACAAAAATACCTGATTTAAGACCTTTCCGGGAAATCCCATGCTCTTGCGGTTAGATATCTCTCCGCCCGCAAGCACCTTACAGTGCGCTGTCTTTTCGGAAAGGGAAAGCACCTCAAATATAACGAGTCCGTTGTTGACGAGTATGCGGTCGCCGACTTCAAGGTCGCCTATAAGGCCCTTGTAGCTTACGGAAACTCTGCTCTCGTCGCCCTCGACATCCTCCACTGTGAAATCAAATTCATCATTTGTGTTAAGCGCTATCTTGCCGTTTTTGAAGGTACCGATTCTGTATTCGGGGCCCTTCGTGTCGAGCATTATCGCAATAGGCAGATTAAGCTCCTCCCGCACCTTTTTTATAAGGTCTATCATCGCTTGATGGTCTTCGTGCGTGCCGTGTGAAAAGTTAAGTCTTGCGACGTTCATACCCGCAAGGCACATATCCTTCAAGGTCTTTTCGTCACAGCAGGCGGGGCCTATTGTACAAATAATCTTGGTTTTTCTCATATATCATCATCCTTTCGGCAAGTAGTCTAAAAACAAAAATCCTCCACCAACTACAATAATATAACATTTTTACGTTTTATGCAATAGTTTTTGTAAAAAATACCGCCTTTGTGCCTATGTAAAAACAAGCGCCCGCCGACACCTAAAATGACGGCGGACGGCACAGACTTAAAACGCATCTTGTCTGTAGTTTTTCGGGAGCATGCTGCAGGGGCTTGAGCATAAATGTGAGCAGAGGCAGTATTCCTTATTCCCCGATTCCGTTTTTTCCACGGCGGATATAACCTCATCACCCGTTTTTTCGCAAATCTTCGTTTTCAGCTCATAGCTTTTATCCATATATATCACCTCGTATATATTTTTGCTTAATTCGGTTTACAAAATACATAAAAAGTGGTAAAATGTGTAAAAAGAGTGAAAGCGAGGGACGATTATGGAAAAAAAGGCGAAAGCGCTTATATATACACTCGGTTGCCGAGTAAACACCTGCGAGAGCCACTCCCTCGCAGACAGACTCACGGAGCGTGGGTTTGAGATATTGCCCGTCCGCAGTGCAAACGTACCCGATGCTGTCATTATCAACACCTGCGCCGTCACGGCGGAGGCGTCAAGAAAGTGCGCACAAGCCGTAAGACGATACAGACAAAAACACCCCGATGCGCTTATCGCTTGTGCAGGCTGTCTTTGTCAAAGCGGAAGACAGATACCCGAAGCGGATATCGTGTTCGGCAATTCCGATAAAGACGAGATAGCAAATCTCGTCGATAAGCACGTTTTCGCCCGCCCCGAAACGCAAATATATGCAGTCGGCGATATAACCAAAGAGGTGCGATGCTCCGATGCTATGCACAAAACGGCGTATACGACCAAGTGCAACATAAAAATAGAAGACGGCTGCGACAGCAAGTGCAGTTATTGCATAATCCCGCATTTAAGGGGCAGAGTCAGAAGTAAGGCGCCCGACGTGCTTATTCGGGAGATAAAGGACAGAGTCTGTGAGGGTATGAGGGAGATAGTCTTAACGGGCATAGAAACGGGCTCCTACGGTAAAGACCTCGGCGGCGTCTGCCTTTGCGATATTTTGGAAGAAGCGGACAAAATAGAGGGCATATACCTTATACGGCTCGGCTCGCTTGACCCGTATTGCTTTGACGAGGAATTTATAGAAAGGCTTTCAAGGATAAAGCACCTCGAAAAGCATATCCACCTATCCGTGCAAAGCGGCGCAGACAACGTACTTGCCGGAATGAAGCGCAAATATAACCGTAAAATGCTCACAGAGCGAATAAATGCACTTTACGAGAGGATTCCGGGGCTTCATTTGACTGCGGATTTTATAACCGGCTTTCCGGGCGAGAGCAAAGAAGACTTCGAGCAAACACTTTTACTTGCAAAAGAAGTGCAGTTTTACCATATGCACATTTTTCCGTATTCGGAAAGAGAGGGGACGCTTGCGGCGACTATGGAAAACAGCGTGCCGCTCGAGGTGAGAAAACGCAGAGCAGCAGAGCTTGAAAAGGTAAACACCGAGTGCAAGAAAAATATATTGCAAAAACACATCGGAAGTGAGTGTGAAGTCCACTTTGAAACTAAAAAGAGCGAGTATAACAGGGGCTATAACAGCGCATTCGTGCCCGTAGCGGTAAAGTGCGGGGGGAATTTGAAGGGCAAAATACGTATGGTGCGCATAACAGCGGTGGATTTCGACGAAAACAGACTTATCGGAGAGCTTATATGATAAAGAAAAACGACGAAGCGATAATCGACATTTGCGATATTACGGGCGAAGGCTACGGCGTGGGTAAATATTCCGACGGCGAAGTAAAGGATTTTGTCACCTACGTTCCGTTTTGCGCCGTGGGCGACCGCATAAGGTGTAAATTCTTGAAGGTACTTTCGTCTTATGCGTTCGGCAAGGCGGAGGAGATAATCACATATTCTCCCGACAGAGCGGAAAACGACTGTGCCGTTTTCGGCAAATGCGGCGGCTGTACCTACAGACACGTGAACTACGAAGCGGAGCTTGAATATAAGCGCAGTGCGGTAGTTCAAGCATATCGCAGAGCGTTTGGAAAGGACAACTTTCCGAAGGTGGAAAACACCGTGGCGTCGGAGCGTGTGTGCGGATATCGTAACAAAGTCGAATATCCTATAGGCAAGGACGGCAAGTGCGGCTTTTATATGAAAAAGAGCCACAGAACAGTGGACGTTTCCGACTGTAAACTGCAAAATCCCGCCTTTGCGAAGATAGTAACGGAATTCGAAAAATACGTTGCCGACTTTGCCGTAACACCTTACGATGAGGAAAGCGGCAAGGGCATTTTAAGGCACCTATACTTACGCATAGGCGAAGCGACGGGCGGGATTTGCGTGTGCGTTGTCATAAACGGCAAAAAGCTTCCGGCGGAAAATGAATTTGTAAAAAGGATATCGGAACTTTCGGGCGTTACGAGCATTTATTTAAACTGTAACCTCAAAAACACGAACGTGATACTCTCGGACGACTACAGGTTTTTGTGGGGCGAAAAATATATTGAAGACAAGATGTGCTCACTTCGCGTAAGGATATCTCCGCAGTCGTTTTATCAGGTAAACAGAGCGCAGGCGGAGAGGATATATTCGGACGCACTTACGCTTGCGGGCGTCGGCGGAAAGCTCTTAGACCTATACTGCGGAATAGGTATTATCGGGCTTTGCAGAGCCGGCGATTTCGAAAAGGTCGTCGGCGTGGAGATAGTACCCGAGGCGATAGAGGACGCAAAGGCGATAGCGAGTGAAAACGGAATAGAAAACGCCGAGTTTTATACAGCCGACGCGAAGAATTTGAAAGAAGTGCTCGAAAAGGCGCACTTTGTGCCCGACACGGTCATAGTTGACCCGCCCCGAAAGGGACTCGGCGATGATACGGTAAAAGCGCTGCTTTCGCTTGGCGTGAAGAATATTGTGTACATAAGCTGTAATGTGCAGACACAAGCAAAGGACGCAAAGGCGCTTTGCGACGGCGGATATAAAATCGAAAGCATAACGCCGTATGATATGTTCCCAAAAACGCATCATGTGGAGTGTTTAATTCGTCTGCAAAAGCAGACGAATTAAAGTGATTATATCGACGAAGGAGCCCCCTCAAAGTTGCATTTGAAGGGGGTATCTTTTTATTACACACAACTGTTGTCTTTAACAGAAAACTTGCTTTCGCTAAGTTTTTTATCAAGAATAATTTGCGGAGAAATACGGAAATAACTTTGAACTTTAAAAAGAATGTCAACTTTTAATTTAGGTGGCAATATCCCCTTCTCTATATTTTTTAAACTGTAGACACTTACGTTTAAAATTTCGGACATTCTTTTTAAAGAAAGATTGTTAATTTTGCGAAGATATGTGATATTTCCCCTAAAAATATCAACATAATCGTTTTTGCGCATATTTTTCAAATTAAAGACCTCTCAAATGTAACAAATTGTAACATTTTTATTGTAACAAAATGTTACAATATTGTCAAGAGGTGATTTTGTGAAAGGACTAAAGCAAATTCGTAAAGCACGCAAGTATAGTCAAATGAAGGTGGCGATGGACTTAAATATTTCCCGCGAGGCGCTTTCACATTACGAAAACGATAAGCGTGAGCCGAGCATCGAGCTGCTTAATAAAATGTCGGCTTATTTTAACGTTTCCATTGATTTTTTGATTAACGGCGAAGAATTTACGAAAAGATAATAAAGCTCAACAGCGAAGAAAGGACTCAAACAATGAATAAGAAAGCATTTATAATCGGCGACAGTTATTCGACCTACGCGGGATATATTCCGAAAGGTTATCATTGGTATTACGGCGACGAAAGAAAAGAAGATCCCATCGTAAAGGGCGTCGAAAATACGTGGTGGCATATACTTGCAAGGGAAAACGGCTATGAGATAATACTCAACGACAGCTTTTCGGGCTCGACTGTCTGCGATACAGTCAGAGACTATCTTAAGCCCGAGTCATCGTTCGTGTACCGTCTAGACAAATACATAGCCGACGGATTTTTCACCGAAAACAAAATAGATACCGTATTTATATTCGGCGGCACTAACGACAACTGGACCGACGTGCCTGTCGGAGAAGTAAAGTATGCGGACATAACAAAGGAAGACTTAAAGAGCATATTGCCCGCATTTTGCCATATCATCAAAAAATCGTCGGAAGTTGCCGAAAACGTTGTCGTCATTATGAATACAAACTTGAAGGCGGAGCTTACCGAGGGAGTCAAAGATGCCTGCGAAAAGCTCGGCGCCGTATACGTCGGGCTTAAGGATATAGACAAAAAGTGCGGACATCCTACCGAGCTTGGAATGAAGCAGATAGCAAAACAAGTTGCAGAGGCAATCGAATAGAGCCGAGCGTACTAAAGGGAGCAAGGTATGAAGAACAAGCGGGAACTTATAATATCAATATTTCAATTGGTAATAGGCGTCGGGACAATAGCGGCTTTTGCCGTTCTTGGCATAAGCGGCGAAAATATGACGAAATGGGCAGTTACGCTTATCCTTGCCGCAGCATACGTTGTTTTGGGTATTATCGGCATCATCGACTGCTGCCGTCCGAAGCGATAAACAGGGAGAAACGAATGAAAAAGCAAACTTTGAGCGGCTCTGCGATATTTATGTACAGCGCAATAGCTTTTACGGCGATTGCATCTGCAATATGCTTTTATTTGTACTATTCGGACACATACAAAAACGAAGCTGTATTTTGGGTGGGCATCGTATCGTTTATGATACTTTACCATTTCGGATTGCGTATCCTAATGGGCGAAATAACTTACAAATTCAAGATAGATTACTCTCACCCGTGGTACAGACCTCGAAAATTTGAGAAGAAGCTGTATAAGCTTTTGAAAGTCAAAAAGTGGAAAAATAAGGTACTTACCTTTGAGCCTGAAAAGTTTGACCTTAAAAAAGTCACGCTTAACGAGCTTGCCACCACTATGGCGAAATCCGAGCTTGACCATTGGATAAACGAGCTTATTTCAATATTCAGCCTTCTGTTTATTTTCGTGTGGGGCTGTGCTCCCGCATTTATTATTTCGGCGCTTGCGGCTATGCTTTTCGATGCGCAGTTTATAGTCATACAAAGATATAACCGCCCTATTGTTTTGCGTCTTATAGAGAAAACAAAACGAGCGGCAAAAGGGCATACAGCGCTTTGAGTGGAAAATTTGTCACGTTTTTTGTAAAAAGCTATAGCAATAGCGTAAGAAAAGTTGTATAATATCCTTGTAAACGGGCGTTTTTGTTTCACTGTGACGCTAAAAGGAGAATAAAATGACGGCGCAAAAATCGGGACTGCAGGATTTTAAGACCTTATTGCAGGAGAGGACATTACATAAATGCTTATGCCGCATCGGGCGTATGGATCCCGGTGCAGCCGGCTTACTTCACTGGCACGAAAACTATGAGATATGCCAAATAATCGAAGGACGGATGCGCTTTTTGGTGGACGGTGTAAGCTACGAGCTTGAAAAGGGCGACATCGTTTGCATAGATGCGGCCGTACCGCATTTAAGCAGTGCTTCGGAAGATGGCGTAGTGTTTCGCTTGTTTAAGGGGCTTCCCTCGAATTTTTTGCAAATATCTTCGTCCGTAAAGCCGCTTCAGGTACATATAACGTACAAACAGCAGAGCGCCATAGACGGTTTTTTACCTGCTGTAAACGCCATTTTTGACGTGCTGACAAAAAGCAAAGACGTTTTGGCTTATGAGTCCTCGGCGCTTTCGCAGTCGCTTTGCGCATCGCTGTACTTTCTCTTAATGGAGCATTTTGCCGCCGATGCCGATACGCATAAGCCGAAAAATAAGGAGAGAAAAATATTTTTCCAAACGCTCGATTACGTCAACGAGCATTTTACAGAACCGATAAACGTGAGCGTGCTTTCAAAGGAGCTGTTTTATCCCCGAGGCAAGCTTTCCTCAATATTCGTAAAGTATTCGGGCGCAAGGCTCGGAGATTATATAAACAGACTGCGGGTACAAAGGGCAAACGAGCTTCTTTCCGAAGGCGAAAGCATAACGAACGCCGCCTTTTTAAGCGGATTTCAGAACATTCGCTCGTTTAATAACGTATATAAGGATATAATGGGCACAAGCCCCTCCGAATTTTTGAAAAGAAACGCATAAAAACAGACGCAAACTCAAAATTTGAGCTTGCGCCTGTTTTTATTATAAGGAGTTATTTCAGATTTACGTTGTACGTAAGCACGCCTTGTGCTTCGTACTTGCCTGCAAGTACGTCAATAGCGTACATAGCCGTCTTGGGCGCTGTTCCCGCAACGAGAATTCTCGGTACGTGAACGAGGTCCTCCAAAACGTAGGGGTTACCGTAGTGAAGAACTGCCGCAACCTTATTCGTTACTTGAAGTGCGTCGATAAGCGATACCGTTCTTGACGTAAGGCGTTCCTTGCCGATGTAGCATTCAACTGCGTTGAACGTTACGAATACCACGTCATCGTAGTTGGGAACCATTTCAAGGAAGTTCATATTTTGTATACCCGAAGAATACTCGGGGAGCGCAATTACTTTGGAGTTGGGGAAGAGGCTTTCTATTTTCTTCATAAGCTCTACGGGGCGATACCAATATCCCTCCGTGGAGTCGTCTGCGAGCGCACCTTCTGCATCAACTTGGCACTTATCCATGGGAGTAAGCACGGCGAAAAGATGCTTTCCGTTGGGGTCAAGAGAGGGGGATATACCCTCATCGCACTTTTCGAAGATGGACTTTAAGTGAATGGACTCGAATTTTTCCGCATCTTCTTCGGTGATATCCTCGTACTCTCTTTCGTTGTAGAGGTTGACCTTGTGCTGTGCTTCAAGCACACGCCTTACTGCCTCGTCGATACGGTCGTCGGGCATAAGACCCTTTTCGTAGGTTTCGAGGATAGCTTCGTAAGAGAAGTCGTTATCGTGCCAAGGAAGCGAAAGGTCGTTTCCTGCGGTGATTACAAGACCCTTGCTCTCCTTCATACCGTATTTTGCAACGATGCCCATCATTGAAAGTGCGTCGGTGATAAGTATTCCGTCAAAGCCGAGCTCGCGGATAATGCCCATAACCTTTTTGGAAAGTGTAGCGGGATTGTCGGGGTCGATGTTTACGTATTTGCCGTGGCCTACCATGATTCCGTCAAGAAGGTCTTTCTTCATAAGCTCCGTGTAAGGATAAAGGTTTACGTCGATAAGCTCTTCTTTGGAGTTGTAGTTCTGTCTTTCGGCCATATGGCTGTCGATCTCTGCGCCTCTGTTTTGAGGGTCGGAGCCTCCGGGATAGTGCTTTGCGACAGTCAAAATACCCGCATCGTGCATACCTTCCGCTATTTTTGCGCCGAGACGCGCGACCTCGTATTTATCGCTTCCCAAGGTTCGAACAGTGGAGCCGCAGGGGCCGTTTCGAAGACAGATGTCGAGAAGGGGATTACATACCATATTGTATCCCGCTTTTCTTGCGCCCTTTGCGGTGACGTTACCGAATGTATAAGCAAGTTCTTCACTTCCCGTCGTGCCGACTGCGTTATGCTTGCCGACGATGTAGTCGCCGAAGCCGCTTTCAGCGTCGCATACGATGATGATGGGATATTCGGCAGTTTCGTATATTCTGTCCATAAGCGCTTCAAGGTTTGAGCTTCGTCTGTCTACCCAAACTGCACCGAGCGCCTTATCCTTTATCATTTGGAGAGCGTACTCAACGTTTCTCTTTTCGTTGGGGCAGGGGCAGATATGTGCACACATCGTCATGCCGAGTTTTTGTTTAATTGTAAGCTCTTCGAGCTTCAGTTCTTTCTTTATTGCTCTTCTTTTAAGATTCATAACCAAACTCCCGATAATTTATTTCAGACATCTGTCCGACAAAGAAATTATAGTGTTTGCGCCATGCCGTCTACAAGTATTTTTGTGATGCTGAGTGGAAAAAATGTAATCAAAATTCGATTGCAAATAAAATAACGGCGCTTACGCTTATGGCAAAAATGTCACGAAATCTTTTCGAAAGCGATCCTCTCGTCGCCGTTTTCGAGATAT
The DNA here is from genome assembly GCA_045585835.1 of Eubacteriales bacterium. Lineage (GTDB taxonomy): Bacteria > Bacillota > Clostridia > Oscillospirales > CAG-272 > CALCTE01. Next base: position 94,471 of record JAZMZG010000028.1, on the reverse strand, counting down.
ATGATCCCGCAATATGTGAAGCCGTGCTTTGCAAGCGTTTTTTGCATGGGAATATTTGCCCTGTGCGTGTCAAGGCGCAAGCTCTTACATCTTTCAAGACAAAAATCAAAGCAAGCTCCCGCAACACCCGCACCGTGAAGACCTACGGCGATTCTGTGCAATACGCCGTATTCTTGCCCGCTTGTAAGCCATGTGCCGCCGTCGATACGTGCGTACGTGGGGTCGTCGCCTATGGCAAAAAAGAATACCGCAACGGGACTTTTGTCCTTGCAGCAAACGTAGAGATTGCCGTTTTCCGTATCTTTTATAATAAGCTCGCGGCTCGGATATGCACCTTGCCATTGGTAAGGATTTCCCGCTTTGCGCATAAACCCTTTTGCGTTTTCGTAAAGTTCTGATATTGCCCCAAGATCGCTCAAAGCCGCTTTTCTTATGTTAAATGTGTTTTCCATTCATTTTCCCCCATAAAAAATTGCCACCTCGCAAGGTGGCAATTTTCATACGTTTTACTTGCTTTCCTCTGTGTTTTCGCACTTCTGGTTAGCGATACCGCAGCTTGTCTTGCAAGCGGATTGACAGGAGGTCTGGCATTCGCCGCAACCGCCCTTGTTTTCGCAAAGCTCACGAGTTTTGATAGTCTTGATATGTTCCATATTTGTTACACCTTTCATTAATTTACTATGTGGATTTTATCACATTTTGTCAGCGCAGTCAAGATATAGTCGCATTTTTTTAAGAAAGCTCTGGAATTATCTGCTGTATGCCTATTATGTTATACGTTTTGTTGATGTCTTTTCCTATGATAACGTAGTGATTTTTTCCGTTTATCAATATTTCGGCAACACAGCTTGCGCCTTCTACGGTCTTTGTCCATTCTTCTGTACAAAGCTTTGCGGAATCCTCATCAAAGATTAGGCTTTCATGTGTTTTGGCGTAGTTGTAAAGGAGCATTGCAGCAAAACTTTTGAATTCGGAAAGCGACATAATTTCGGGCACTACCCCGTCGTCAAGGAGCTTGCCGACCGTTATATTTAAAGCTTCCGCATAGCTTAGGTGCCGTGTAACCAAAAGCTTGCCGTTTATTATTTCAAACGCTATGACGTGTGCGGTATCTTCTTCGGGGAAAAGCTCGTTTTCCTCAACAAAACGGATATAGTATTTCCCGCTATTTACGCCTATAAGCTCACAGCTGTTATAATCGGGTGTGCCGTATCGGCCGGTCACGTTTTCCAAAATATAAAGCCCCGAGTCGTTCTCAATGGTCATTACGCCTACGTTTTTATTAAACAATTCGGGCGCAAGCCAAGTGGAGAGATACGCTATAAGCTCGCCTTGCGTGTTGAAATCGGCGGCTTTGATGTATATGTCACCGACTTCGTTTTCTATTGTATCTTCTTCGTTTTCGGAAAGCTCCAATGCCTGCCACCACATAGCGTTATAGCAGAATTTGTACCAAGCCTCAAGGTAGGGGCGCAGATTTGTTCGAAATGCGGTCTTGCTCATATGGTCAAACGGCGATGCGTTTCCCGCCGCATCGAGATTAAACTGCGTCGGGTCGGGACCGCTTCCCGTATATTCACCTTCCGACATTATATTTTGAGGTTTTGCGGCGCATGAAACCGTGCAAAACAAAAGTATTGCGCTCAGCGTAAGCGCCAATATTTTTTTCATTAAAACACCTCGTGTGAGTAATTTTGTATCATTGTATCATACACAGATGTCAAAATCAAGAAAAATCGGTCTAAATTTTGACCTTGAACTCTCTTTTGCATTTGGGGCAGTCCACTCTGTGCTCGCCGCGCTTTTTCGGAAGGCGAAGCACTGCCTTGCAATAGGGGCATTTTTTATAGGCGTGGGTTTTTCTGTCACGCCACATACTTTTTTTCAGAGCGATAAAATTTTTAATCTTTGCTTTAAAAGCAAGATATTTTCTGTTTTCCGCACTTCGTTTGTATATGTTTTTTGAGAACATTCTGTAAAAAACGGTGATTGCGATTATAAGCGTAAGCGCAAGAAGTACGGTTTTTGCGACACCTTGCAAAAACAGACCGACCACTATGAGCGCAAGGTACAGCCAAATTAAGAAGCGGTTTAAATTATCGGTGCCGTATCTGCCGTACATAAAACGTATTATGCGGTTTTTGAGTTTATTGAACATAGCTTCTCCTTAACAGTAAAACCTTCTGCAGCAGCAGAAATTCAAAAATTGTATGACAAACCATATAAAGCAAATGCCGGGTATCTTTATCGGGTATCCGCCATAGCCCTGACGTGCGCCGGAGTAGACGTTTGCTCCCTGTTCTATGCGAGAAAGCAGCTCTGCGTATTGAAGATTTTGAGGTTCCATATTACACGCCGTTTTTGCGTGCTCAAGTGCGGTGACTCTGCTGCCCATACCGTAGTTTGCGATGGCGCTGAAATAGTACCACTGCGCACTGCGGTTTGATATGCGTGAGAGGACGTTTAGCGCTTGGGCAAAGTATCCCATATTTATATAACGTGCGGCTGCCACATACAGACTTTGGTCGGAGCTGTATCCGTAAGAGCCGCCGTAAGCGCCTCCGTAGGAGCCGCCGTAGGTGTCGGAGCCCGAAGCCTTGCCGTTTTTTATCATATCGTAGGCTTGGTTTATCCTTGCCATTTTTTCGGCAGCACTCTTATCGTTCGGATTAAGGTCGGGATGATATTTTTTGGCAAGGCGCCTGTACGCCTTGGTGACCTCTTCGTCGGAGGCTCCGGGGGAAAGCCCGAGCTCTGCGTAAGGGTTATCTATCATTTTTCTTTACCTTTCAACAGTTCGTATTTAAGCCAAATTCCCGAATAAATAATATTTTTCACCGTTTCGTCCTCATACGCCTCGGGAAGACGCTCAAGGCACTCTTTGCATTCCGCCAAAAGAAGCTCCAAAATATTTTGAAACTGACCTCTCGAATAAAAGCTCATCGGGTTGTAGCGAGCCTTTTTCAAGTCTTTTTTCAAATCTATGCAGGCATCGGCAATATATATGAATTTGCCCAAAGCTTTGCCAAGCTCGGAAAGAAGCTCGGCTTTTTCTCCGTATGAAAATATGGCTTCAAGCGCTTTTGCAAAGGCAGATGCCGCTTTATCCGCACTTGTCTGCCCTTCCTTCTCAAGCAAGGAAAGCTCGGCTAAAGAACTTTCGACGGCGGCGCATTTTTCGGGATATACCGCAGCTATCGCATCGTATGCGCCCTTTAGTTTTTTGGCGTTATGCTTTGCGGACAATTTTTTGTCGTCGTTAAAATCGTCAAGCAGCTTGTGATATGAAAGCACGACGTTCATATCCGCCGCATAATCTATGAGCTTGCTTTCGCTGTATTCGTGCTTTTTTATCGGGTGCGATATACAGCGTGCGCTTTTTGCGCTTATGTCCTCTTTGTAAACGTCGCACAAGACGAGCGCAAGAAACGCAATATCGTAGTTTAGGGTGTATTTTGCAAATTTACCGTGCCGTAAGGAAAGGCTTTTACATATACCGCAGTATATCTTTCCGTAGCGCACCTTCGCTTCTTTTGAAAGAGTTTTTTCGTTTGGAAGCACCAACCCGAACATAAAAAGCCTCCTTTTTCGGTATGAGAACATACTACAACGAATATGTTAATTTATTGTGAACACAGAAAATCAAATTACGAAGAAAGCTTTTTGAACGAAACGTTAAAGGCGGTGCCTATCTGCGCCGAGCTTTCCGCGCTTATCTTCCCGCCGTGCTTTTCGACGGTGTCTTTGGCTATTGAAAGTCCGAGCCCGAATCCTCCGGTCTGACGAGCTCTCGCATCATCGGGGCGGTAGAAGCGGTCGAATATATGCTTTAAATGCTCCTTGGGGACGGGAATGCCGCTGTTTCTCACCGTTAGGTTCACTTTGCCCGATGCTTCATACAGAAACACGTCGATATGACCGCCTTCGTTTGAATATTTGACGGCGTTATCGAGAAGTATCCGAAACAGCCTTTCAAGCATCTTTTCGTCGCCTCCGACGAAAAGCGAGTCGGATATATTGCAGGAAAGCGTTTTTCCCGCCTCGAAGATAAGCTCCTCAAAGGTCAATACGACCGATTTTAAAAGCTCCGATACGTCTACGGGCACAGGCTTGCTTTTGCGCTTTTTCGAAAAATCGCTTTTGGCGAGAGTGAGCATATCGCAAACGAGAAGATTCATACTGTTTGCTTCGCTTTTTATATGCTCTATCTGCTTTTGCTTTTCCCTGACGGTCGCATCGGGAGAGGCTGCAAGAAGGTCTGCGTTTGCAAGAACCACCGTCAGCGGCGTTTTAAGCTCGTGAGAGGCGTCCGCTATAAAGCGGTTTTGCTTTTCTATGGAGCGTTTTACGGGATTTATTGCCCACGAGGCAAAGAGTATACTTATGACCAAGAACACCAAAAACATACCGCTGCCTATTATAAGACACGCCGCTTTCAGATTTGCAAGAGCTTCAAGCTCGGCGCTTATTATCGCAAAAGCAACCACGTCGCCGTAAAATTTGCTTTCGGTTACCATATAGCGAAGCTCCTCTTTTTTTATGACGCCTATTTTATCCTCGGAAAGATAACAGTTTTCAACTATTTGCTTAAACTTTTCCTCATTCGTCACACCCACGCCTCTGCCGATAAGAGAGCCTGCGCTGCCGTCGGGCTTTATCGTCACGTAAAAGGTCACGATGCCGTTTCTTTTTATTTGAGCGGAGTTTTCTTTTCCGAAGTCAAAATGCGTATCGAAGCCTACGGGCGCATCTACCGCAAGGCGCATTTCGCTTATGCTGTCCTCGTAGTATTTTCTACGTGTAGTGTTATAGAGAAACGCAAATGCCGTCAAGAAAACGGATACGACTATAAGCATATTTATTATCACGAACTTGAATTTAAGCTTTCTTATCATCTTCGCCGTCCCCTTCCGAAAGAAAATACCCTTGCTTCCTTGCAGAGTTTATTTGCACGCGACTGTTCAAAAAAACGAGCTTTTTTCTCAGAAACGAGATATAGGCTTCGACGTTGTTGTCCATAATATCGCTGTCGCCGCCCCATACTTTGTTGATGAGAGTTTCTTTTGACAGGATTATTCCGTGATTGAGCATCAGTACCCGCATTATCTCGAATTCTTTTGCGCCGAGGTGTATGCTTTTAGTACCGCAGGATAGGCTGAAGGCCGAGAGATTGAGCACCAAATCGCCGAAGGTAAGCTCCGATAAAACGACTTCGCCTTTACGGCGGGCTATCGCACGAATTCTTGCGAAAAACTCCTCTATGGCAAAGGGCTTTGTAAGATAATCGTCTGCACCGAGATCAAGTCCCTTTACCTTATCGTCGACGCCGTCCTTTGCGGTCAGTATCAAAACGGGCGTGTTTATTTTCCGCTCTCTTATGTTTTTAAGCACTTCAAAGCCGGACATTTTCGGGAGCATAAGGTCAAGGACTATAGCATCGTATACGCCGTGCGTGGCATAGTAAAGCCCGTCGGCGCCGTCAAATACGGCATCGACGCTGTGCTTTTGCGATATGAGAAGCTCCTTGAGCGTATCCGCAAGCCGAAGCTCGTCTTCAACTATGAGTATGTGCATAAGCGTCTACCCCTTTCTGCGATTTACTTAACTCAATTCTACCACAAAAATTATTAAAAAAACCTTAAAATTTATAAATTCTTTAAATATTTCGGTGCTTGTTATTGATTTTAACGATATTTTTTGCTAAAATATAAAGCGGAAATATCTATTTGAAACGGAGTGAACATACAATGGGCTTCAAATTCGGCGCACAAAACGAAAAGAAGATCGAATCCACACAGGAATTCGTGATACACACCGACAGAGAGGGAGAAATAAAGCAAACGCTTCTCACCGTATATAACGCATTGAAGGAGAAGGGATACAATCCGATGAACCAAATGGTCGGATACATTCTCTCCGAGGACCCGACTTATATCACCAATCACAACAACGCAAGAAGTCTTATACGTAAGATAGACAGAGATGAGCTTTTGAGGATACTTTTGGAAAGCTACATTAAGTAATGGAAAAACGACTTCTCGGAAAAAGCGGTCTTTCGGTATCAAGGCTTGCTTTCGGCTCGCTCACCGTGGGACCTCTTCAGGCAAATCTGCCCATAGAGGAAGGCGCACGGGTAATCGCTTACGCATTTGACAGAGGCGTAAACTTTATCGACACCGCACAGTATTACCAAAATTACGAATACATCGGCAGAGCGCTTCAAATAGCGAAAAACAAGGATATAGTCCTTTCAACGAAAAGCTATGCTTACTCCCGCGCTCAAGCAGAAAAAGCCGTAGAAGAAGCAAGGCGCAAGACAGGTCTTGACGTCATAGACGTTTTTATGCTTCACGAAACGGAAAGCGAGCTTACCATAAGAGGACATATGGAAGCCGTCGAATATTACGCCGAGCTTCGTTCAAAGGGCATAATCAAGGCACTCGGTGTATCCACCCATCACGTTGCGGGCGTGCTCGGTGCTGTAAAAAGCGGTGTTTTCGACGTGATACACCCCATATTCAATTTAAGCGGACTCGGTATTGCCGACGGCACACGTGACGATATGGAAGCGGCGATAAAGAAGGCGGCAGGGGCGGATATCGGTATATTTACGATGAAGAGCCTCGGCGGCGGAAACCTTCATAAAAACGTGCAAGGCGCCTTCGATTTCGTTTTGTCGAAGGATTATATACACAGCGTTGCCGTAGGTATGCAGAGCATCGAGGAGGTCGATGCGAACATCGCATATTTCGAGGGAAAAGGCTTTCACTCAAATGAAGCGCTTTTAAATAAAAAGCGTGCTTTACATATTGAGCCGTGGTGCGAGGGATGCGGAAAATGCATCGCACGCTGTCATCAAAAGGCATTGAAAACAGGGAAAGACGGACACGCCGAGGTAAGCGCGGGAAAATGCGTTCTTTGCGGCTACTGTTCTGCGGTATGTCCCGTGTTTGCAATTAAAGTATTTTAGGAGGAAACGAAAATGGCTGAAGAAAAAGTGTTGGAATATATGGGCAAAACTCTTATGAGAAACGGAAACACCGTGTTTTACGGTGATCGTGAAACGGGAGTTTGGCTTCAGATAATTATTCTTGAAACGAAAAAGGTAAGCGACCTTGACCTTGCCACCAACGTGCTTTTGCAGATAGTCGATTATAAGGACGGCAAGGCGAACATCTTAAAGCAGGCGCAAAAAAAGAGCTTTTACGATGCATTCGAAATAGGCTCAATTTGGCTTGAAAGAGCAGAAAAAGGCTCGTTGTGATTTAGAAAAAAGAGTACGAACGGGGTTCGTACTCTTTTTTTAGGCCATAGTGAATAGGGATTAGGCATTGTATGGGTGAGGACTGCTTGCCCGTTTATCTATGCCGTTTTCTTCTTTTTACGGCGGATAACGAGCACCGTTATAAGTGCTATTACCGCAACCAAAATCACGATAACGCCTATGACCGCGTAGGTGAAGACGTTTGCGTTTCGCAAGAGATTTGCGGGAGCAAAGCTTGAATATACTACCTTTCTGCCGTCGGGTTTTTCGTAGCGGCTATCGAGTGTGCCGTCCATAGCGCCGATGTAGTTTGCTATTGCCGCCCACTCCTTTAAGGGCTTTCCGTTTTTGTCTTTTACAACGTAGTTTACGAGGTCTTCCGTCTTTATCGGTTCTCCGTTTTCATTGCGCGGAGTTATCGAAAGAAGCCCCATTGACGTTTCCTTGACACTTCCGAGCATCTGTCCCATATACATACCCGCGACGACGAAGTAAAGCTTATCCTTGTCGATGTCTTCGAGTGTGCCGTCTCGGCGCAACATAGCGTAATCGACCTTGTTGAATATCATTCTTTTCGTGTTAAACGAATATTCGACACCCGACATAAAGAGCTGCGCCGAGCGCATTAAAGGCTGTACGGACGCGTCAAGCTCTATAGCTGCCATAAGATCCTTTCCCGTAAGGTATATTCCGACGAGCTCACCCTCCGTGCCGACACCGAGAGATGCGGCGTTGAATACGTCGGAAACGGTGACGTTTCCTACGGGAAGGCTTCCGCGAATTACGCCCGAAGCCGTAATTGCAACGTCAACGCGCTTTCCCGTAGCCTTTTCCACCGCCGCTTTATACGCGTCGGAGAATATATTGCAGAGTGTGGATTCGTGCTGTGTTGCGTAGACCTCGTCCACCGTATCGAAGGTGTAGGGGTTATTTACGAGAACTTGGTCAAACGTATAGCCGTAAGCCGAAAGATAGTCCTCTTCGACGAGCTTTTTATAGTCTTCGACCAAAGAAGCGATGTTTTCGTCCTCTTTTACGCTATCGTCGACAGCAACCAAATCGTAAGAAGCCAAAGACGTCTTATCGCCGTCGAATTTGAGCTTCAAAACGCCGAGATTACGTCCGTATTCGGCGGCGGAAACTATAAGCGTTCCGTTAACCGAGATAGGCTCTTCGAGGGTGGTGTGAGTGTGTCCCGAGATTATGACGTCGATTCCGTCTACGGCTTTCGCAAGCTCGTAGTCCTCCCCCTTGCCGCCTTCCGTACCACTGTGCGAGAGGCATATAACGACGGGGTGAGCGCCGTAGGTACTTTCGCACTCGCTGACTGCGGCTTCGACCGTTTTCTTCGCTACCTCTGCAGGATCTTCGTATACCATTTCGGAGTTCGGTGCGCAGGCGTCGGCATCGTCGCCGAATATGCCGAATACGGCATAATATACGCCGCCGCGCTCTATTATGACGTAGTCCTTTACTCCGTAGTTATTGTATGCTTCCCAAATCTCCGCATCGTCTTTTGCAGGCAGATAGTTTGCACACACAAGATAAGGGAGTCTTTCACCGCTTGCAACTGCCGCGTTAAGCATTGAACGAAGTCCTGATTTGAGATAATCGTACTCGTGGTTTCCGAATGTGGTAACGTCGTATCCCATAGCGCCCATCATACGAAGCTCGATAGCAGAGGTGGGATAAGCCGTTTGGAACAAAGAACCCATCGAAAAATCGCCCGCGTCCACGAGGAGCGCGTCGGGCGAGCTTGCCTTTTCGGCGTTTATCACGCTCATAAGGCGCGCATATCCGCCGTAAGTGCCTTTGCCGTTTTCGTTTGCGGCGGGAAGAAGATGAGAGTGTAAATCGTGCGTGAAAAGTAAAGTGAGCTCTTTTTCATCGCTTGCGCCGACGGTAAAAGCGCAAAGGGAAATACAGGTAAATACCGCCAAAATAAGTGCAAGAATACGCTTCATAAAACAGTTTCCTTTCGGAAAATTTTGTTTTTTCGACATTTATTTTACCACGAAAGAGCTTCGCCGTCAATCCCCGACGCATACTGCCCCGTTTCCCTCTTGCATTTCAAAATATATGGTGATATAATGTATCTACAATGATAAAATGGATAAATATAATTTAATTTTAACAGGAGAAGATTTTATGGAAAAGCAGTTCAAGATAGGCTGTGCAAGCGAGGTCATCACCCCCGCTCTCCAAACGCCTTTATTCGGTTATACGGCGACCCGCCCCGCATCGAGCGTCCACGACGATCTGCGTACGAGCGTTATAGCAATAGAGCAAGGCGATATGCGCGCCGCGTTGATATGCGCCGATATTTGTAATGCTCCGATAGAAACCGTACAAATAATCCGCCGTGAGATTTTTGAGAAGACGGGAATTCCCGAAGAGAACATAACGTTCGCCACAACGCATACTCATTCCGGACCTGCCATTCACGGAATGGGCGCTTGGGGTGATGCAAACAACGAATACGTAAGCGAAATTTTAATTCCGCAGACCGTAAGAGCGGCAGTTTCCGCATTCAATAAGATGAGTCCTGCCGTTATGGGTGTCGGTGTGACCGAAAGCGAAGTGGGCGTAAACCGCCGCCAATTCGACGAAGACGGGAACATTATTTTGGGGCAAAATCCTTTCGGCGTTTTCGATATGACTATGACCGTCATGTCGTTTAAAAGCGTGGACGGCGAAACGATAGCAAATCTTATACACTATAACAGCCACGGAACAGCCGCAGGCAGAGCGACTGCCGTAACGCGCGATTGGATGGGCCCCATGGTCGACAGACTCGAAGCCGAAACGGGTGCTGTGACCGTATTCTTCAACGGGGCAATAGGTGACAGCGGTCCGCGTCTTTCCAACGGCAGAACCGTCGGCGATAAAGACGAGAGCGTCGAAAACGAAGTGCCCGACGAAAACCTTTCGTATATGGAAGAATTGGGCGCACTTGCCGCAATAGACTGCATACGTGCATACCGCAACATAAAAGAATACCGTGAAGTTAAGTTCGATATGATAAAGGGAATCATATCCTTGCCATACAAAAAGCCGCTTTCATTGGAAGAGGCGAAAAAGCAGCTTGCAAATCCGAAACAAACGGTCGACCACGAGGGAGTGCGAAGTATATACAGAAAAAGCCTTGAAGATACGGTAAAAATGCACGAAAAGGGCGAGCAGTTCAAGACGCATGAAGACATCGACCAAGTTCTTTATACGTTCAACAACGTCGTGTTGGTACCGTTCCCGTTTGAGATGTTTTCGGAGATACAGTTAAGGCTCAAGCAGTACAGCCCATTCGAGCATACCCTGTGCATAAGCAACGCAAACGGACTTTTTGCATATCTGCCCACCGAAAGCCAGATATGTATGGGCGGTTACGAGGTGGATACGTTCTTATATCACGGAGGGGTATACAATTTCGTAAACAATACCGATGATATAATCGTTTCGGAGAATTTGAGACTTATGAAGAACCGTTAAAGCGATTTACGGTTTAATATACGCATTTGCGGGAAGGAGGAGCCATGGAGAGAATATATACCGACAGTCAAAATACAGCCATAAACGACAGAGGGCACACCCTCCTCGTTTCCGCCGCGGCGGGAAGCGGAAAGACTACGGTGCTTATCGACAGAATAGTCGGTATGGTAACGGACGAAAAAGAACCCGTTGAGCTTGACAGCCTCTTGGTCGTAACGTATACGAAGGCGGCCGCCGCAGAGATAAGGGACAGACTTTCGGTAGCGCTCGGTAAGGCTCTTGCCGAAAATCCCTCAAGCAAAAGGCTCCTTCGTCAGCTTGCGATGGTACCGAGCGCAAGAATAGACACGATGGACGCATTCTTCCTTGACGTGATAAGAAAAAATTTCGATAAAGCGGGGCTTTCGGCAAATTTCACCGTTTGCGACGAGGGCACTTCGGATATAATGCTCACTGCCGTCTGCGAGGAGCTTACGGACGAATATTATGAAAAAGAACCGGAAGACAGCGTATTTTATAAGCTTATCGAAACGCTTGGCTCGGCAAACGACGACAGCCGCTTCGGCGAGACGCTCAAAGAGCTTTACAAAAAAGTATTTTCATTCTCCGAGCCGGAGAATTATCTTGACACGTGCATTTCCGAATACGAAAGCTTGGCGGACGGAACGCTCGATTATACGGAAAGCCGATTTTATAATGCGATAGCCGACAGCGTTTCGATAATGAGGGAGCGCGTTTCAGAAAAGGTGCGAGAGGCGCTTTCTTTGGCTTTGAACGATAAGGCTTTTGCAAACTATGTGCCTTGTATCGAAAATCTGCACTCTGCGCTCGAAGCGATAAACGGCGCAAAAGGCTACGAGCAGACGTACAAAGCGTTGTCCGCTTATGAGAAGGCAGACTTAAGGGCAGTCAGAAATGCAGACCCCGAAATCAAAGAATTTATAACGGGAGCAAGAAATATCGGCGAAAAATTTATAACCGAAACGAAGGCTCTGTTTTCTCTTTCTCCCGATGAGCTACGCACCGTTTGCGCAGAATATGCGTGCTTTGCGGGATTTATAAAGGATATATTGACAGATCTCGATTTGAGATTTACTCACCTCAAAAAAAGCAAGGGCCTCATAAATTTTGCGGATATGAAGCGCATTTGCTACGCACTTTTATTTGAAAAAAATGACGGCGTCAGAGTACCGAGCGCTCTTGCGTATGACGTTGCGAAGGACTACAAGGAGATATTTATAGACGAATATCAGGACACCGACGGTATCCAAGACGAGATATTCTCTTTGCTTTCGCGTCTTTCGGGCGCACGTCGCTTTATGGTCGGCGATATGAAGCAGTGCATATACGCCTTCAGAGGCTCCGAGCCCAAGCTGTTTGCCCGCTATTACGATGATTTTGAGCTTGTGGGAGAAAGCGGCGGCGACAACGCAAAAATCGTGCTTTCGGAAAATTTCCGAAGCGATGAAAGCGTTATAAAGACGGTAAACCTCGTTTTCGAAAGCCTTATGCGAAAAAGGATATCCGATATGGATTACGACTCCGCACAAGCGCTCAAAAAGGGCAAGATCGGCGATGCGGGCAAGAAAACGACGCTTTTTATAACCAAAACGGAAAAGGGTGAAAAAACGGCAAGCATACTTGCAAAGCAAGCCGTATCTTGCGCAAAAGAGGCCGCAAGGCTCATATCGGAGGAAGGCTATGCGCCCGAAGATATAGCCGTTTTAACACGCTTTAACAAGCATATACCCGTATACAAAAAGGCGCTCGAGGCTCTCGGTATACAAACGAAAAGCGCAGACAGTACAGACATATTCGCCGCGGCGGAGATAAGGCTCGTACGTGCCGTGTTATATGCTGTGGATAATCCCGCAAGAGATATACATCTTGCAAGTGCACTGTGCAGCTCCGTTTTCGGCATGACGCTCACGGAGCTTGCAAAGCTGAGGCTTTTTGAGAGAGGAAGCCTTTACGAAGCACTTTGCGCATCTACCGATGAAAAAGCGCAAAATGCGGTAAGGTATCTTAAAGAGCTTAAAAAGTTTTCACTTACGGGTACGGTAGATAAGATCATATTCAAAATAATAAAGGACAGCGGACTCGACAGAGCGGTAAAGAGGGAGAAAAACGGCGCAAAGCGCTACGAAAATCTCATTCGATTTATAAGCCTTTCCAAGACCTATAACAGCGGAAGCTACAGAGGACTTTCGGACTTTCTTTCCTATTGCGAAAGCCTTGAGAAAACGTCCTCGTCAATGGTATCCGATAAATCGGGTACAGGTGTTACGGTCAGCACGATGCACGCATCTAAAGGGCTTGAATATAAGGTGTGCTTCGTTTGCGGCTGTGAAACGGACCTTTTCGGAAGAGGGCATACGGGGGCAATTTACGACACTTCGCTCCCCTTTGCGTTTCCGCTTATGCGCCAAGATGGCTTTGTAAAGATACAAACGCCGCAGGTTGCGGCCTTAAAGCATCTTAACAGATATAAGCCCGTAAGCGAGGAGCTGAGGCTTTTATACGTTGCCTTGACACGTGCAAAGGAAAAGCTGTATATTTCGTTTGCGCAAAACGAAGAGGCGCTCGGCGATACGCTTTATAAATTGGACAGAGAGCAAAAGGCGGCATCGGACTATTATTTGCTTTGCTCAAAAACGCAGCTTGACTATATCTTACACGGCATCGCAGCCGGCAGAAAAGAGAGCCTTGAGAAGATATTTTACGCTGACAAAGGTATCGAAAATTGGCTTGATGTGCGCTATGCGCCCGACGGCGACGCCCAAGTGTGTGCACAGACGCAAAAAAAGGTGGAAGATGCGCAGTACGAGGTATATCCCGACTACGTTTATCCGCATATAAGAAGGTCGCTAATTCCCGCAAAGATATCCGTTTCGGACATAAATTCGGACGGCGAGAGGGAGATACCCAAAACCAAGGGAGCGCTGCCCGCGTTTATGTCGGCATCGCACGCAAGTGCCGCACAGATAGGAACGGCGATGCATAACTTTATGCAGTTTTGCGATTACGAAAGGGCAGAATCCGACGTGCGCTCGGAGGCGGAAAGAATGGCAAGGCTCGGATTTATAAGCTGTGCGCAGACGGAGCTTTTGGATTACGGCAAGCTATCGGGATTTTTCGAAAGCGAGCTTTACCGCGAGATGAAAAACGCAAGGCGCATTTACAGAGAGCAGCGATACAATCTGCTTGATAGCGCATCGAAATATTACGACGGCGACGAGGCAAAGGGGCAGACCTTGCTCATACAAGGTGTTATCGACTGCTTCTTTGAAAATGAAAACGGCGAAGTAGTGCTTGTCGATTTTAAGACCGACAGAGTCGGAAAAGAAGACGGCGAGGAAATTTTAAAAGCAAGGCATACGCCGCAGCTTGCGCTTTATGCGCAGGCGGTCGAGCAAATGCTTAAAAAGAAGCCGTCGAGGGCGTACGTTTACTCGTTTGCTCTCGGAAAAGAGATTCTTTGCATTTAAAGGAGGGGCTTATGTTAATTGAAAAAGTGAATTCCCCCGAGGATTTAAAAAAGCTTGAGGATGGGCAAATGCCCGCTCTCGCAGAGGAGATACGAGCGTTTTTGGTCGAAAGCGTACTTAAAAACGGCGGCCATTTGGCGTCGAATCTCGGTATAGTTGAGCTGACTCTCGCTTTACATAGGGTGTTCGATTGCCCCGATGATAAGATAATATTCGACGTCGGACATCAATCCTACGTGCATAAGCTGCTTACAGGACGAAAGGACGGCTTTGCGAGGCTTCGCAAAAAGGACGGCATATCGGGATTTACGAAATCCGACGAGAGCAAATACGACGCTTTCGGTGCGGGGCACAGCTCCACCGCACTTTCCGCCGCACTCGGATTTGCCGAGGCGGCAAAGCTTAAAGGCGACGACAGTTTCAGTATAGCCGTAGTCGGCGACGGTGCGTTTACGGGCGGTATGGTCTATGAAGCGCTCAACAACTGCAGAAAAGACTTAAAGCTCGTGCTCGTTTTGAACGACAACGAAATGTCCATTTCGAAAAACGTGGGAAGAATGTCGAAATACATAAGCGATATGCGCCTTTCCAAAAATTACATAAGGATCAAGCGAGCCGTTGCAAAGGGGCTTAATGCTTTGCCGCTTATAGGCGAAAGCGCCGTAGGCGCCGTTGCTTCGCTCAAGGATTCCGTAAAGAAGATGCTTGTTTACGATTCCTGCTTTTTTGAGAGTATGGGGCTTCGCTATTTCGGCCCCGTAGACGGAAACGATTACGATAAATTAAAGCTTGTGTTAGAAGAAGCAAAGCGACACGGCGGTTGTAGCCTTGTGCACGTCACCACCAAAAAGGGCAAGGGCTACGAGCCTGCCGAAAGCAACAGCATGAAATACCACTCGGTTTCGGTGAAAACGGAACAAGAGGACGTTTCCGCCCCTACGTTTTCCGAGGCATTCGGGAAAGCTCTCGTAAAGCTCGGTGCGCACGATAAAAGAGTATGCGCACTTACGGCGGCGATGTGTGAGGGTACGGGACTTCACGATTTTTCCGAAAAATACCCGGCTCGCTTTTTCGACGTGGGAATTGCCGAAGCTCACGCAGTAACCTTCGGTGCGGGACTTGCGGCGGCGGGCATGATACCCGTATTTGCGGTGTATTCGTCATTTTTGCAACGGGCGTACGATAACCTTATCCACGATACAGCGCTTCAAAAGCTGCCGATGATATTGGGTATAGACAGAGCAGGCCTTTCCGCAGACGACGGCGCTACGCACCACGGAATATACGACGTTGCGATGCTCGGAGTGCTTGAGGACGCTGCGGTGCTTTGCCCCATAAGCACGAAAAGCGTTGAGGCGATGCTCGGATATGCGTATAAAAAAGGCGGTATTGCGGCAGTAAGATACCAAAAGGGCAGAGAGGATACGGAGCTTTGCAATGTGTTTTATAAGTCCGATGAGGATTATCTCAAAATAGGCACGAAGTGCGCTTTTGAAAAAGACGGAAGCCTTAAACACTGCAAGTATGTATTTGTCGGATACGGCAGAGTTATAAAAGAAGCATACGAGGCGGCGAAAATATTAAATGCCGACAGCGAAGGCGCGGCAGGTGTTATTTTGCTTGAAATGCTCGGCGACGAAGAAAAGATATGCCGAAAGATAGCCTCTCTCACAAGCGACGGCGCAAAGCTTATATTTGTCGAAGAGGGAATACGAAAAGGCGGTGCGGGACAGAGCATACAAAACGCTCTTTTTGAAAAATACGGACGTTTTATGCGAGTTTTTGCCATAGACAAGGTGCCCGACAGAGCGGACGATGCCGAAGACTTTTACAGAATGTGCGCTCTTGACCGAGAAAGCCTCGTTAATGCGGCGAAGGAGAATTAGATTTTGAGGATTTTACTTGAGCTTTCATATCTTGGAAGCGCATATCACGGTTGGCAGATACAGCCCGACGTGCCTACCGTGCAGGGAGAGATAAACAGAGCGCTCGGAATTTTATACGGCTGTGATATTATCACCCAAGGCAGCAGCCGTACCGACAGAGGAGTTCACGCAAAGAGCTTTTTCTGCCACTTCGATACGGAAAAGAGCTTTGATATATCAAGGCTTCCGTTTGCGCTCAATGCGAATTTGCCACCCGACATATCGGTGCTTTCGGCAAAAGAGGTAAGCGCCGATTTCCACGCACGCTTTTGCGTGAAGTGCAAGACCTACGAGTATCTTATATGGAACGAGCCCACGAGAAACGCATTATACTCCGACAGGGCGCTTCATTGGTGGTACGAGGCGGACGTTGCGGCGATGGATAAAGCCGCAAAAGCGCTTTGCGGCACGCACGATTTTGCGGCATTTAAAGCGCAGGGCTCACCCGTTGAAACTACGGTAAGGACTATATTCGATGCGGGCGTCGAAAAGGACGGCAGCTTTATAAAATTTCACGTGACTGGCGACGGATTTTTATACAATATGGTCAGAATAATCGTCGGCACCCTGCTTTATATGTCAAGGGGCAAGATACCGTTTGACGCTATGCCCGAGCTTATAAAGAGCCTTGACAGAACGAAAACGGGTCCGACGGTAAGCCCGGAGGGACTTTATCTTGTAAAAACGGAGTACAAAGATGGCATTTGACAGCGGTATGCTATCTGCTATGGCAGATGAGATAAATACTCTTGCAAAGGGCGCAAGGGTAGACAAAATAAATCAACCCGAAAAGGCGGAGATAGTGCTTACTTTGCGCTGTGACGGCGTAACACGTAAGCTGTGTATATCCGCTTTCTCGGGTGCGCCCAGAATATGCTTTGAAAATTCTCCCAAGGACAACCCCAAGACAGCGCCCTCGCTTTGCATGTCGCTTCGCAAGCACCTCGGCGGTTCAAAATTAAAGGAATGCTTCCTTATGGGCTTTGAGAGAGTGGTGTGCTTTTCGTTCGATGCAAGGGACGAGCTCGGATATATAAGCGAAAAGCGTATATATGCCGAGATAATGGGTAAATCCAGCGGATTTATTCTCTGCGATGCGGCGGGTAAGGTGATAACTGCATCGAGATTTGTCGATTTATCGGCAAATGCGTCGAGAAAGCTCATTCCCGGTATCACCTACGAGCTTCCCGCATCTCAAGGAAAAAGTGACCCGACGTGCGAGAAGAAAGAAGAATTCTTGAAAAAAGCGGAGGCTGCAGGCGAGCAGTCGGGCGAGATTTTTATAAGAAACACCTATATGGGCATATCGCCCCTTATCGCAAGGGAGATAGTATACAGAGTGACGGGAAGCGTAGACAGCTTGCTTTCCGAGATACCGCACGAGGCATTGTGGCAGAGCTTTTCGGATATTGTGGAGCTTATAAAGGACAAGCGCTTTACGCCGACTCTCATAAGAGATGAAAACGGCAAAAACGTCGATTTCACCTTCACGGATATAAAGCAGTACGGCAAGGGCTTTACAACGGAGCGCAAAGAAAGCCTTTCGGAGCTTGTGGAGGAATATTTCGCAACGAAGCATAAGGCGGAAACGGCAAAGCATTATGCGCACGATATCTATACGGTAGCATCAAACGTACACGCCAAGCTTTCAAAAAAGCTCATAATACTCTCCGAGGAGCTTGACGAGTGCAAAAAGAAGGACGAGTATAAGCACTACGGCGACCTTATCACCGCAAATATATATAAGATAAAACAGGGCGATACGGCGGTAAGGCTTGTGAATTACTATAAAGAGGATTGCCCCGAGGAAACGGTAGTGCTTGACAAACGCTTATCCCCCTCGCAAAATGCGCAGAGCTATTTTAAAAAATATGCAAAGCTCAAAAAGGGCGAGATATTCAAAAAAGAGCAGATAGAGCTTGCAAAACGTGAGCTTGAGTATATCGAATCCGTTATCGAAAGCCTTGACAGAGCCGAAAGCGACGACGAGTACAGCCATATAAGAGACGAGCTCATACTCGGCGGATATATGAAGAAAAGCTCCGTCACTCCCGGCAAAAAGGCGGCAAGCAACTTGCCGCAAAAGCAGTATCTTCCAAGCGGCAGAGTCGTTTATATCGGCAAGAACAATATGCAAAACGACTATATAGATTCACGCATCGCATCGAAAAGAGATTGGTGGTTTCACACTAAAAACTACGCAGGCAGCCACGTTGTTATGATAAGCGATGACAAAGAGCCGACCAACGAGGATTTTACAAATGCCGCACGCCTTGCCGCATATAACAGTAAAGCAAGGCGCGGTGAAAACGTTGCGGTGGACTATACGCTCGTGAAGAACTTAAAAAAGCCCGCAGGCTCACCCCCGGGCTTTGTGACCTATCTTTCAAACTACACCGCATACGTAGATGCTCTACTCCCCGAGGGAATGAAATGATTTGCACCAAATTTGCAACGCAAGCATTACGGCTTGTTAACATTAAGGACATATAATTTTTTAAAAGGAGCGGTAAAATGGCACTTTCCGACGTAAAAGAAATTTGTGAAAAATGCGAAAAATGTGAGCTTTGCAAAACGAGAACGAACGTCGTTTTCGGCAGAGGAAACGAAAAAGCGAAGCTTATGTTTATAGGCGAAGCGCCCGGCGAAAAGGAGGACCTTTCGGGAATGCCCTTTGTTGGGGCGGCGGGCAAGCTGCTTGACAAATATCTTGAGGCAGTCGGCATAGGTGCGGACGAATACTATATCGCAAACATTTTAAAGTGCAGACCGCCCAAAAACCGTGACCCTCTGCCCGAGGAAAAGGAAAAATGCATCGGACATCTTCGCGCACAGGTTGCCGAGATATCGCCGAAGCTTATCGTTTGCCTTGGCAGAATAGCCGCAATGCAGCTTATAAAAGATGATTTCAAGATAACCGCAGAGCACGGTAAGATATTTAAAAAAGGCGATATGCTTATATGTGCCGTGTATCACCCTGCCGCACTTCTTCGCGACCCTCGCAAGAAGGAGGATATGCTTGAGGATATGAAGCGCATAAAGCGGCTTTTAGAGGAGGAGATATGACCAATAAGCTGATATACGTTGCCGACGATGAGGAGAATATAAGAAATCTTGTCAGCTCTTTTCTTAAAAAGGAAGGCTACAGGGTATGCACCTTCCCCGACGGCGACAGTCTTTTGGAGGAGTTTAAGAAGCTGCCCTGTGACCTTGTCATACTCGACGTGATGATGCCGGGAAGCGACGGCTTTGCTATATGCTCGGCGCTGCGTACATTTTCCACGGTGCCGATAATTATGCTCACCGCAAGAGATACGGAGCTTGACTACGCAACGGGCATAACGCTCGGAAGCGACGATTATTTCACCAAGCCCTTTTCTCCGATGTCGCTCGTTATGCGTGCAAAGGCGATTTTCCGCAGGCAAGATTACGAGCAAAACGGAGCGGGAGTGGCAAAGGAGCTTTCTTTTGCGGATACGGTCATTGACCTTGCAAATAAGACGGTGACGTGCTCGGGTGTGCGTGTTGAGCTTACTCCCAACGAATACGCGCTTTTATGTTATCTTTTCGAAAATAAGGATAAAGCGGTATCGAGGGCGGAGCTGTTAAATAAGATATGGGGCTTTGACACAAGCGTCGAAACGAGAGCCGCGGATGATACGATAAAAAGACTGCGAAGAAAGATGGCCGACAGCCGTGTTGTAATAGATACGGTATGGGGATACGGCTTTAGGTTAAAGGACAGCGCAGAGGAGAATTAGGCAATAGGAAACGGGCGACACGAAAGTCGCCCGTTTTTGCGTTATTGAATAAGTATTATCTTACATTGTTTCCCCGTTTTTTTGCAATAGCATATCACGCTTCGGGTGCCGGCGGAGCTGCCGTTCCAAAAAGCCAAAACGCAATCCGCATAATCCGCTATCTGCTTGTTGCGGACGATGGGAGCGCCCCTTCCGTATGTCGAATATTGCGGCAAAAATTCCGTGAGCTTTATGCCGTGCGCCTTTGCGTATTCGGCGGCAGAGCTGTCAACGCCCCTTGCACCTCCCGAAACTATCTCCGTACAGTCCTTGGGGAGAAAGTCCTCCAAATTATTCACTTTGAGATTTCTTGACCCTATAACCGCAACCTTCATAAATACTCCTTGTTTTCAATAAAATAAAAAGGTGCGCCAACCGAAGCCGACGCACCAAAAAAATGCGAACTCCAAATCGTCGCCAAACGAACTTTATGAGGATAGGATTGAAATACTCATCAAAACTATACAGCCGGAGTCGCATTTTTTACAAATGAACTAGCTGTATAGTTTTTCTGAAAAAGAGTATAGCTATCCCGTCAAAAAATTTCCATATTCAAAAATATTTAGTTCGTTTGGCGCATTTATTATATCACGTTTTTTGACTTGTGTAAATACTTTTCAAAGAAATTATACAAGCGCCTCCACGAGCCTTAAAAGCTCGTTTGCACAGCCTATCAAGACACCGTGCTCCTCGAGAACGCCTTGCCAAAGAGGCTCGTCGAGCTTTTTGCCGTATTCCGATAGCTCTGCGGAAGCGGTGATATACCAAAAATCGTCCTTTGCGTATAGTCTTGCGGAGTATATTAGGTTTATCTTTTTCAGATAAACGAGCGCTTTAAGAGCGCCCTCCAAATCCGAAAAACGATAGCTTTTTCCGTCGAAAGTATCTCCGCTTGCCGATATTTTACTTATGTACAATTCACAACCGCCTTGCTTTGAGGGGAATATCTGTATGTGCAGCTTTTTGCCGTCCGTATCAAAGCCCGCACTTTCCCTTGCCTTATCAAGAAGCTCCCATATTATATGCTTTGTGCGGGCATTTTTGTAGTCCATATCGACGTACGTAACGCCGTATTTATCCATATCGCTTTGTTCAAGCTTTATTCTTATCGAAAGCTTACCGAGATTTGTAAATTCCATATATACCACCTCACACGTCGCACTGACTATATACATTATACTCGACTCGGGCGGAAAACGTAACTGCAAAAATTATGGAATATGAGGAATAAAATGTAATTGACAATATATCGAATATGCGATAGAATTAGGTAATGACCAAATAAAGAAAGGAGCTTTGTGATGTCCGAGCTTCACGACGTATATTGCGAAATAGCGGGCTTTGGTGTGCTTATGAAGCTTCGAAGCGCCTATACGGCTTATCAATGCAAGGATTATCTTTGCAAAAACAAAGACCTTTCCTTTATGGAGCTTTACGCCACGGACGAGGAGATAGAAAAAGAGCTTCCTTTTTGTAACGGCAACATCGGAGAGGCGGAAAGCATTTGCATACAGCGCAAATTTTGCAAGGCTTTGCCGAAGCTGTCTGCATTTATGCTTCACTCCTCCGTCATATCGGTTGACGGTGAAGGATATGCGTTTTTCGGGCTCTCCGGCTCCGGCAAGTCAACGCATACTATGCTGTGGAAGGAACTTCTCGGGGAGCGTGCGCATATAATAAACGGCGATAAGCCCGTCATACGCTTCGGTGGCAAAGCGCCCGTTGCATACGGCACTCCGTGGTGCGGAAAAGAATGTTGGAACGAAAATACCTGTGTGCCGCTTAAAGCTCTTTGCAAGATAGTAAAATCAAAGGAAAACCGCATAAGAGAGCTGTCGGGAGATGAGGCGGTCTGCTCTTTGATGAGCCAAGTGGTGATGCCCGACGACTCGGAAAGCGCCGCTTTGACCTTGGAGCTGCTCGATAAGCTTATGGGAAGTGTTAAGATATACGAGCTTTCCTGTGACATAAGCCTTGATGCCGCAAGGCTTTCGCTTGAAACGATGAAGGGGGAAAAACC
This sequence comes from Eubacteriales bacterium, assembly GCA_045585835.1. Lineage (GTDB taxonomy): Bacteria > Bacillota > Clostridia > Oscillospirales > CAG-272 > CALCTE01. Next base: position 72,488 of record JAZMZG010000028.1, on the reverse strand, counting down.
GTGAAGATAAAAGACGGATTTGTAGTCAGAAAAATCGCAGACTCGGCTTATGCCGTTGCCGTCGGAGAAAGAAGCAGAGAGTTTTCGGGAATGTTCAAGCTTTCAGATACGGGAGAATTTCTGTGGAACCAGCTTTCCTGCGATGTAAGCCGTGAATACTTGCTTGAAAGGCTTACGGCGGAATACGACGTTGAAAGAGACGTTGCCGCAAAAGACCTCGACACGTTCATAAAAAAACTTTCGGAGGCGAATTTACTTGAAGGAGAGCTTTGAGCTTAAAGACTCCGTCCATGTCATATCCGAGGCGGTGGAAAACGGAGGCGGATTTACGCTTTTTCCGATGGGTGTGAGTATGCTCCCGACGATAGTGCCGGAGCGTGACTCGGTGAGGCTTATAAAGGCGCAAGGACTTAAAAAGGGCGACATAATTCTATACAAAAGGGCCTGCGGCAGTTTTGTGCTTCACAGAATAATGAAGATATGCAAGGACGGCACCCTTATTCTTTGCGGCGACAACCAAAGAGCGCTTGAGAAAAACGTATGCCCCGACGACGTACTTTTTTTGGCAGAGTCTTACGAAAAAAACGGAAAAACCGTAAAAAGAGGCGGCGTTTTGTTTTGGATACATTGGCGCTATGCACGTACACTGCAGCTTATAAAAGCGGCTGCAAGACGGGCCTTTTGTTCATTTTGTCGAAAAAGAGCCTAAAAAAGAAAAATATTTTTACATTTTATATTGACAACGATTTTTTTGGGTGATACAATTAAAGTGTATAATCACATTTACAATTAAGGAGAGTTATAATGAAAAAAATTGTAGCTTTATTACTCGTTATAGTAATGGCGGCGGCTTGTGCATTCAGCGTATTTGCCGACACACAGAGCGAAAAAGAAAGACTTATCAAGGCTATCGAGGAGTATGAAATCACTCTCTCCGGCGGCGCAAAGGTCACTTTTAAGCCCGAAGATATCAATGCGGCAAAGAACTTTCTTGACGCTTACGATGGAGAAGTAACTCCCGCTATGGTAGACCGCGCTATCGAGCAGATGGACGCAGTAGCGGATGTCGTTAAGAGAGCGAACGTTTCCGACCTCAAGAAGCTTTCCAAAGCTCAAAGACAGAGCGCTATCGAGAAGGCTGACGCAGCAGTCGAAGATTTCGGTCTTGACGTTTCTTTTAACACCACGAGCAACAAGGTAGAGTTCACGGACTCCGAAACAGGTGCGCTTGAGCACGATACGTCCTCCGCGCTCAAGAAGACGGGCGTTACGAGCCCCGTATACGTTGTTGCGGGATTTGTTGTAATCGCACTTATCGGTTGCGCAGTCCTCACAAAGAAGTACGCACTTTCCAAGTAATAACACGAAATAAAATCGGCAAGGCATAACGCCTTGCCGATTTTTTGTTTAAGTAAGGGTTCCTCTATATCGTGGTGCGGGGCTTGAACCGTCAAGCCCGCAATTTTGAAAGAGCTGTTATTTTTTTATCATAAATATCGATTTGTTTTTGTCGCTGTACGCGGGGCTTAAAAGATGTATCAAAAGCTCCTCTGACGAAGATGCCGCCGCAACACAGCAGGAAACGATGCAATACATGAGGTCTGCGGGCGTTTTAAGCATATACGGCATTACGAAAAGCATAATGCCGGTGGCCTTGTTCAAATACGTGTGAATAGATGCAAAGCGTTTAAATCTTATTGCCGCAGCGGCGTATGCGAGAATGCGCACGAATACTACGGTAAAGGTCATTATCCAAAGCCAAGTAGGCAAAAGAGACGTAAGTATCGGGAATATTTTATAACACATCGCCGAGTAAAACGTAAGGTCTGCGATGCTGTCGAGCATTGAGCCGAGCGGGGTGGCGCCCGTTGTGCGCCTTGCGACGAATCCGTCGAGCGCGTCGCTTATTCCGCATAGAGAGTATAAAATGAAAAATGCGGCGGTATCGTAGCGTATAAAAATAAGGAATACCGAGCCGACGATGCGAAAGACGGTCAAAAGATTCGGCACGGTGAATATTTTTTTCATAAACGGCACCTCCTTTTTAAAATTGCAACGCTATAGGTAAGATTATATACTTTTTTGGAGAAAAAATCAATATTTTTTTAAAAGAAGCACAAAGAGAAGCACAAATAGAGAATCTTTGCCGATAAATTTTCCAAGATGCATAAAATTTATAATTAAACTGCAAAAAAAGTGGGTAAAAAACAACAATTTTTTCGTCAAAGCTATTGAAATCGGTAACTCGCCGTGATATAATCGAATTGTATAAAAGCAGATAGTGCTATACAAAAAATCAAAAGGAGAAAAAATATGAAAAAGACACAGAAGATCCTTGCGCTTTTGACGGCTTTGCTTATGCTCGTTTCTTGCTTCTGCTTCACGGTTGCTGCAGAAGAAACCGACATAACGCTCGTCAGCGCAAAGCAGATCAGCGAAAACGAGTATATTCTCGAATTCAGCGCGCCCGTTAGAATTAAAAGGAACTTAAACATTTTTAGAAGACAGAGCAACGGCAGCGGTACGGATCAGCAGAATCCCATAGCGACGGAATACCTCGCCGACGAGAATGCAACTACGGCTACCGACCCCGAGGGAAACACCTATTCCACACACGTAAAACTCACGTTCGACGAGCGTACCGAGACCTTCAACAGAGCTAAATACGGCCTTGTTATCGCCGAGTACGATCACGCAAGCGGGGATGACATTGGATACATATCCACCAAAACGATAGTCGGCGCAAACGGCGAGCTCGTTAAGAGCAACCGTACGAATTCAGAGGCGATTCCCATCGACTTTATTTGGATTCCCACCGTTGCCGGCGACAAAGCTCTTGCTTACGACGTTCACATTGAGAATGTTTACGAAGACCCCATCGTGCTTCTTGCCGCAGAGGTTTCGGAAGTAACCGCCGATTCGGTATACTTCACTCTTCATTTCTCTGCTCCCGTAAGAATCGTCAGCACCACCAAGGGCGATCATAGAGTTACGTATTCCTGGTCTCCTTTCTCCGGCAGCCAGAGCTACAACGCCAACACGTATGAATACGTAGACCCCGTTATTTATAAAGACGTCATTGATGACTTTGCTGAACAGGAATGGTCCGATACGGTAAAAATTTCGTATCGCTATGATACGGGTTGGAACAATTGGCTTCTCGGCAGATTGCAAAGAAGCGACGGCGGCATCCAGTTTAAAGATGACACAGGCGCTCTTAACAAAGCAGCTAACGCGGGATTTGTTTCTCCTAATACGATCTCCGGCATAAACGGCCGTCAGGTTGTAGCTAATGTCACCAATACCGACGGAACAGAAGCTCTTTGGATTCCCATGGTTGGCGACGCCGATGCTTCTAAGGGCACGACTCACATCTCTGCAAATACCGCTGAGCCATACGCAGTTGCAGGCGCTCCCTACGCTGTAAGCGCAGTACAGCATGCAGGCGAAAACAAGATAAGCGTTGAGTTTTCCGAAGCCGTAACGGTAACGGGCGCAACTCTTCGTCCCGCAGTTGATTCTGCTACGACGGTTGCACTTACCCCAACTTCAAACGGAAAAATCGTTGAATTCGCTTACGAAGGCGAGTTGCCCGCAGAATTCGCAGAAGGTTACGGTATTGCATATACGTCTGCAGTTGACGCTACAGGTATTGCAGCAGCTCCCAACTACGTAAATGCAAACGGAAACCTCGGTTGGATCCCCTCAAATGATGCAGCTTACCCCGTAAACATCGACGTTCACACCGAGACTAAGGCAAACTACGACGATGCTGAACACTGGACCGAGTGCGAGTGCGGTGCTGTCCTCGGAGCAAAAGCTCCTCATGACTTCTCGGCAGCAAAGGACGACGAAAATCACTGGATGGAGTGTGCGTGCGAATATGTAGACGAAGCTACAGTTGCAGCTCACGATTTCTCGGTTGCAAATTACGACGAAACTAACCACTGGAAAGAGTGCTCTTGCGGAGAGATTGACGAAGCTACCGTTACTGCTCACGACTTCTCGATTGCAAAGGACGACGAAACTCACCACTGGAACGAGTGTGCTTGCGGCGCTATCGACGAAAAGATAGAGCACGCATACACAAAGGAAAACAAAGACTCCGAAAACCACTGGAACGAGTGTGCTTGCGGTAAGGTTGACGAAACAACCGTAGAAGCTCACGACTTCGGTGACGGCGACACCTGTGCTTGCGGTGCGAAGAAGTACGTTGCGGGCGACCTTAACGGCGACGAAGAAGTAAAGGCAGAAGATGCTATCTACCTCCTTTATCACATCTTCTTCAACGATAACGGAGAATTCCCCGTAAATCAGCCCATCGACTTTAACAACGACAGCCAAGAAAACGCAACTGACGCTATCTATCTCCTTTATCACATCTTCTTCAACGATAACGGAGAATTCCCCTTGTTCCCCGTAGCAGAATAAAATAATATAACAGGTTAGTATATGAAAAAGCTGTATTTGTTGATATTAACGATATTATTGACTTTGTCTTTTTCGTTACACTCAATGACCTGCTATGCAACAGGAGGCTCCGTTACAATTAACGGAGCCTCTGCTAAAGCAGGGGACGAGGTTACGGTGTCGATTGCCGTATCGGGCATAAAAGGCGTAAACTCCGGCTCAATAGAGGTTAAATCTTTGCCAAAGGGAGTTACCGTCATTGGCGGAGAATGGTCAAAAAGCCCCAAAATAGCCGACTTTGCCACGTCGCTTAACAAAGGCGTGTTTGCATTCGACGCAAGCAAGGATATCGACGGTACTATATTCAAGCTGAAGCTCAAACTTGAAGCTACAGCCGAAAGCGGCGATATCGTTTGTGCACTTCGCTTTAAAGACATAAGCGGAGAAGATATACAAGGAATAGAGACTGTTCCGGGAAAGCTTACCGTTTTGAGCGAAGACTCGAATATGGACGGTACAGGCGAAGATAACGGAGAGGACGGCAAAGAAGGCGGCGAAGAAAATAAGCTCTCACCTGTTGTGATAGTGCTTATAGCCGTTGCAGGCACAGCGCTTGTTGCGGCAATAGTTTTAATAATAACGAAAAAGAAGAAATGATAAAATCACAGACAGGTATGGATTTTTCAAAAAAGGAAAAATCCGCTGCGTTGGTATGACGATGATCATATAACGAAAAAATCCCCGACAGATATCAAATTCTGTCGGGGATATGTTATTTTATAAAAAATTACGTTTTCTTCGTTAGATTGCATTTCGTGAAATCGCACCGCAGAAAATACAAGATCGTAAGTGCCGCACAGCACGCCCATCCGAGAGGATAACCAAGCGCAACGTGGAAAAATTCGTTTGACACGTAAGTTGACATCACGAAAAGATACAGCTGTCTTACGCCGACGAATGTAGTGAGCATTATTATCATAGGAGCCGTGGTTTTTCCCGCACCCCTTAAAGCGCCCGAAAATATTTGATTCACACAGCACAGCAGATAAAACGGTGTGATGTTGCGAAGAAGCATTGACGCATTCGCAACGACTTGTGCATCGCCGTTAAATATTCCTGCAATAAAAGGTGCAAAAAGTATTATCGGAAGCATCAAGAGAAGCGTACACGCACTTGTTATGAGATAGCACATAACAGCACCCTTTTTTGCTCTTTTGACGTTACCTGCGCCTAAATTTTGCCCTACGAACGTAGTGCCCGCAACGGAAAGCGACTGCATCGGTAAAAATAAAAGTGCGTCCACCTTTGAATACGTCGTCCAACTGCCCAAATACAAGGATTTCGAATCCGAAGCGCTCATTCCGACGGGTGCGTTTGCGCCGCTTATGTAGCTTTGTACGAATATATTTGAAAATGCCGTTAAAGCCATTTGCAGTCCCGAGGGGATACCTATTTTAACTATCTTTAAAAGTATATCTTTTTCTATTTTAATCTTTTTGGGAGAGAGCCTTATCCACGTATCGCTTTTCAAAAGCGTTATAACTACGAGTACGGCTGCGGCGGCTTGTGCGATAACCGTTGCTATGGCAACGCCCGCAACGCCCATATCAAAGCAAAAGACGAATACTACGTCGAGCACGGTATTTGTGCATGCGGAAAATATGAGAAAATATACAGGGCGCCTTGAATCGCCTATGGCACGGAGGATTCCCGCACCCATATTATATATCATCAGTCCGAAAACGCCCGAAAAATATATCGTCAGATATTGAGAAGCAAACTTATAAAGCTCGCTTTGACTGTCGCCCTTGAGCATAAGTGTCACGAGCTTTGGAGCAAGCGTCGTGCCGACAAGCGTAAACAGTATGCCCATTATGATGGTCAGCGCCGCGGCGGTATGGGTGGCTTTTTTCACCTTCTCCTCGTCTTTTGCGCCGTAATATTGGGATATGACTACTCCCGCACCCGCAGAAAGCCCCAAAAAGAAGCCAAGCAGGATATTTATTATCGGGGTTATGCTTCCGACTGCGGCATATGCGGCGTTGTTGTCCGTTTGCCCTATAACGTAGGTATCTACCATATTATATAGCTGTTGGAACAGATTGCCGAAAAGCAAGGGTAGGGCAAATTTGAGCAAATTACTTACAATTTTGCCCTGTGTCATATTGAGATTAGTCTTTTTCTTAATTGCAAGACTTGCCATTTTACTGTCCTCTAAAGTTCGTGCCTTCCCTCGAGGGCTCTGTAAAGAGTGACCTCGTCTGCGTACTCAAGCTCTGCGCCTACGGGTATGCCGTATGCAAGGCGCGTGACCTTTACGTCGAAGGGCTTTAGGAGCCTTGCGATATACATCGCCGTAGCTTCGCCCTCAACGTTCGGATTAGTGGCAATTATTACTTCCGTTATACCGTCCTTTGCCACTCTTGATATAAGCTCTTTTATCTTTAGATCGTCTGCGCCTATACCTTCCATCGGGGAGATAACTCCGTGCAGAACGTGATAGATGCCGTGATATTCCTTAACCTTTTCGATGGCTCCAACCGCCTTTTCGTCCTCGACTACGCAAACTGTATCGGTTTGTCTTGACGCATCTTGACATATCGGGCAGAGTCCGCCTTCGGATATGTTTTGGCAGTTTGGGCAGTATTTGATGTTTTCCTTTGCGTTTACCATCGCATTTGCAAATTCCTTGACGTCGTCCCCGCTCATCGAAAGCACGTGAAACGCAAGGCGCACGGCGGTCTTATAGCCGATTCCGGGGAATTTTGCGAATGACTTTATAAGCCTGTCTAAAGCGGGTATGTATGCCATCAGAACAGCCCCGGCATATTCAAAGCGCCGGTGATGCTTTCCATAGCGTCTGCGCTTTCTTTTTCCACACGCTTTATAGCTTCGTTTACGGCAGCCGTAACGAGATCCTCCAAGGTCTCTGCATCGTCAGGATCGATGACCTCGGGGTCTATTTTAAGCTCGGAGATTTCTTTCTTGCCGTTGATTTTGAGAGTTACTGCGCCGCCGCCTGCGGATATATCGTAAACCGCTTCTTCAAGCTCGGCTTGCTTTTGCTGCATATCCTCTTGCATCTTTTGTGCTTGGCGGAGCATCGCCTGCATATTTTGGCCGCCGCCGTAACCCTGGGGGAGTCTTGCTTTCATAATTTACACCTCATGTTAATATTTTAATCCAATAAGCCGCCATCGGCTTCTTTTGCCGTTTTTTTTACGGTCACCGTAACCTCCATCGGCACACCGCACACCGCCTTTGCGGCGGCCTTGAGTGCTGCCATACGGCTCGGTCTTGCAAGCATCGCCGCACTCATATTGTCTTCTATAAGAATTTCAAGCTCGTCGCCCTTTATAAAGCCTCTGCCCAAAGCAACGAAGCTCTTTGCAACTTTATCCTCAAGCGCAACGGCATCAACGAATTCTTCCCATCTTTCAAATGCTTTCGCGCTCTCTGTCGTAACGGGTACTTTTTCTATGGTATCTTCGGCTTTCGCTGACTCTTTCTTCGAGGACTCTTTCTTTTTGGGCTCTGCTTTCTTTTCGGGTACCGTTTTCTCCGCCGTAACGGGCGCTTCTTGCGGCGTGGGCGTAAAAGCACCGCCCTTTAAGGCTTTTTCGAGCGCTTCGACACGTGCAAACAGCGCATCGACGTCCTTCGTTTTTTCTATATTGCAAAGGCGTATAGCCGCCATTTCAAGAGTTGTGCGTGCATTTACGTTGGGGGACGCAAGAGAAGCAAGTGTTTTCTCCAAAACGCTTACGCAGTAAAGAAGCGATATGCTTGTGAACATACTTGCCGTTTGCTTAAGCTTTTCTATCTCCTCAGGAAGCTCCGAAAGTAAGTCTGCCGCGCGAGAGGCGGTGCTTACTACCAAAAGATCGCGGAAAAATTCGATAAGCTCCGCGCAGACTGTCGTCGCCTTGCCTTTTGCAAGCACGGTATTTATAAGCGCGAGCGCTTCGGGCGTGTCGCTTTTTGCAAACGCGCTGCAAAGACGATGGAAGCTGTCTTTATCGGGTACGCCTAAAAGCGCGCAAGCGTCCTCATAATCAAGCGTCTTGCCTTGCCCTGCGCAAAGTTCCAAAAGACTTAAAGCGTCTCTCATAGCACCTTCGGCGAGCCTTGCTATAAGCGCGGCGGCGCCGTCGGTTATGGAGATATTCTCCTCTTTTGCGATAAATTTAAGCCTTGCGCTTATATCGTCTATGGATATTCTGCCGAAGTCAAATCGCTGGCATCTTGACAAAATGGTTGCGGGTATCTTGTGAGTTTCCGTCGTGCACAGAATAAATATCACGTGCTCGGGCGGCTCCTCCAAGGTCTTTAAAAGAGCGTTAAATGCTCCTCCCGAGAGCATGTGCACCTCGTCGATGATGTAGACCTTGCGCTTGCCTTGAGAGGGAAGGAAGCTGACTTCGTCGATGATGGAGCGGATATTTTCAACGCCCGTATTGGAGGCCGCGTCCATCTCAACTATATCAAGCAAAGCGCCTCTTTCGGCTTCTTTGCAGTTTTCGCACTCGCCGCAGGGCTCGCCGTCTTTTGTGTTCTCGCAGTTTACCGCTTTTGCGAGAATTTTGGCGCAGGTAGTCTTACCCGTACCTCTAAGTCCGCAAAAAAGATATGCGTGGGAGACGGTGTTTTTGGATATTTCGTTTTTCAGAATGTCCGTTATGGCTTCCTGACCGCAAACGTCCGAAAATTTTGCGGGCCGCCACTTTCTGTATAATGCAATATACATTTCAAGCCCCCGAAATTTATTTTAAAAATCGGCATCTACAACCGCACCCTACACCGTTCTCTGCACAGGCTGCTTCCGCGCGGTTACACACTCCCTGCTCCCGATAAGCACCCTCGCGGCACATCGTTTAACTGCTTAATGCTGCTTGGTTCCCCACCTGACATGGTTCACAGTGCCCGATTGCGCAAGACTTACCGTTCAACACAGTTACATATGCACCTGCCGCACAAACAGTGCGCTCGGTTCGGAATCCCTCCCTGCTATAGCGGATTGCAGGCTACAGGGTGCCGCTGACTCCCCGATTGGCAGGATGCGGTTGTAAATGCCGATTTATCTTGACTTTTGAATTTTACGCTTTTATTTGGTCTATAAGAGCGACACGTCTTTCGTGTCTGCCGCCTTCGAATTCGGTTTCGAGGAATATCTTTACAAGCTCAAGCGCAACGGCTTTTCCCACGATGTTTTGCCCAAAGCAAAGCACGTTTGCGTCGTTATGCTGTCTTGCAAGCCTTGCGGATGCGCTGTCCGAAAGACAAGCCGCACGTATACCCTTTACTTTATTTGCGGCGTAGCTCATACCGAGTCCCGTGCCGCAAACGAGTATTCCTTTTTCGGCCTTGCCCGCCTGTACCGCTCTTGCGACCTTCTCGGCGTATACGGGATAGTCGCAGCTATCCTTCGTGAAGGTTCCGACATCTTGGTAAGAGATTCCGTTTTCTTCAAAATATTTTATGACTTCGTTTTTGAGTTCAAGACCTGCGTGGTCGCAACCTATTGCTATCATTTTTGTTCCTCTGCCTGCGGTCTGCGAAGATAAGTGCATTCAAGAAGCTCTGCGCTTACCGCTTTTCCCCCATTAAATATTTTCATGCCCGCCAAAGCGACGGAATATGCATTTTGAAATCTGATGCTTTCCGATGCAAGACGGGGTGCGATATTTTCATAATTTTTTTCCGTAAAGGTATTATAGCACAATTTTGCGCCGTCGCCAACAAAAATAACGGATTTTTTTTCGAGTTTTTCGCAAATTTCCGAAATTTTTTCACAAGCCGTGTCGAAAGTATCCGCAATATCCTCCGTAAGCCTTTCGGGTATGCCGTCTTTTACGTTAAAAATAGCAAAATACGTCTGTCCTCGCCTTGCGTCCATAGAGGCGCAAACGATACCGTCCGTGTCGGCGGCGTTGTACGAGAGTGCATCAAGCGTCGAAACGGGTGCTATTTTTATGTCTTTTCCGAATGCGAGCCCCTTTACCGCAGAAACGCCTATGCGTACGCCCGTGAAGCTTCCCGGTCCTACACTTACGGCAATAGCTTCGACCTCGCTTATCTTCTTACCTGCGGTGCGAAGAGCGCTGTCTACCATGAGCATAAGATTTTCGCTGTGAGTTAAGGTATTGTTCACGGAAAACAAAGAAAGCAGCGTATCGTCCGAAACTGCAACCGAACAGGTCTTTGCCGTTGTGTCAATGGAAAGTGTAAGCATATTACTCCTTATATTCGACGAGAATGTTGCGCTCTTCGTCGCTTATCTTCGTTATGGTGATATCGTATCTCGGGTACGGCAGAAATTCCTTTACGTTTTCGCTCCATTCCGTGAATACTATCTTTTGTCCGTCGAGAGCATCGTCAAAGCCTATGGAGATAAGGTCGTCCTCCGAGTGAATACGGTATAGGTCAAAATGACAGACGGTGGCCTTGCCGTGATATTCGTTCATTACGGCATAAGTGGGGGAGCTTACGAATGCATCGGGGCAAAGATTTGCCATAGCGCCTCGTACGAAAGCGGTCTTGCCGGCACCGAGGTCGCCGAAGAATGCAACAAAGGAACCCTTTTTGAGCTTTTGCGAAAAGCGCTCCGCAAAGGCTTCTGTTTCAGCCTCCGATGAAGAACGGAAATTACAAATTATCATAATACTCACCACCTCTTGTAATTGTAGCATAAATTTGTACTTTTGTAAAGAGGTTTTGGGGCACAAAACAAGCGGCAAGCACTTTGCCTACAGCGCCGTTTTCCGCCTTTTCTCGTTATGCCATAAGGCCTGATTTTCAAAATTAAAACAAACTTTGAAAAAAATTACACGTTTTTTTGAAAAGTTTTCGCAAAGAATATAAATGCGGCACGATGCGTGTCCTAAAGATTTAAAAAATCTTGCAAGTGCCGTAATTTTATGATAAAATACGATGAATATGTATCGTTTCAACCTCAAGAAAATATTAAGCTTATTGCTTATGGTTTTTGCGCTGTCTGCACAAAAGGTCTATGCAGACGATATAAGACCTTCCCCAATTAAGCAGGAAAACATTCTTGTATTAGAGGAAGGAACTTCAAAAGGCACGGTATGTGTTTTGGGGTATCCGACGCTTGATGATAAAGTGAAGGCTCTTGCAGGGGAAATGTTAAGGGCAAACGAATGTGCGGTGCTTTCTTCCGACAGATTTATATTTGACTTTCGGATCATAAGCGTACTTTTGAAATGTGAAACGCCCGAAAAGGTAAGCTACAGAAGCGTTGCGTACGACTTGGAGTGCGATAGGATACTTTCTCTTGGCGACATTCTTAATAAAGATGCCGACAAAGAGGCTCTCGGCGGTAAGATAGAGGATTTCGTAAAAAGCCATGCGGCGTACGAGGATTCGGATAGCGATGTATATCTTGATGCCAACGAATACGACTTCGTTTTAAGCGGACAGTCGCTTGGCATATGCGTTCCCGCAAGTACGCAAAGAGACGGCTTTTTATGTGTTTTACCGATAACGGATAACGAGCTTTTGTGCAATGCACTCAGAATGGGCGGTCTTTATCCTTGGGAAAAGGCGATAGCCTTTACGTTTGATGACGGCCCGGGTGAATATACGCAAGAGATATTAAGCTGCCTTGAAGAGCTTGATGCAAAGGCAAGTTTCTTTGTTTTGGGGTGCCATATAGAAGGCAACGAAAAGCTCCTTGAGCGCATGGTGGCTCTCGGCTGCGAGGTCGGTTGCCACGGCTACGACCATAAGGATATGCGCCGTCAAAGCAAAGAGGCGGTAAAAGAGGAAATAGAGAAGTCTTCGTCTTTGATCTACAACGCTTGTGGGGTTAATCCCACGCTGTTCAGAGCGCCGTACGGCGAATTTTCGGTAGCCACTAAAGACGTTGCGCTTCACAAGATAAAATGGTCGGTCGATACTCTTGATTGGAAGATACAGCAAAGAGAAGCGGTCAAAAACGCTATACTTTCCAAGGCTCAAAGCGGAGATATAGTGCTTTTACACGATATTTTCAAAACGAGCGCAGAGGGCTTTTGCGACGCCGCGAGGGAGCTTTCGGAAAAAGGATATAAGCTCGTTACGGTGACCGAGCTGTTGGAACTGCAAAGAAAAACACCCGACGAGAGTGTTTATAAGAAAAAAGCATAAGCAAATTCCGTTTCCCCTAAAAAACGGGGAAACGGTACATAGTAAAGAGGACGTTATGAAAGAAAAGAAAATTAAAACGGCAGAAGAAAAAAGAAGCTTTGCAAAAAAGGCAATAATTCGCACCTCGGCGGTGATATTTTTGCTTGTCTTGGTGCTTCTTGCGACCTATTGTGTCACGGGCATCGTCGATTGGAAAATGAAAAGGGACCTCTATCTTGAGAAGCCGTCGGCGCAGACGGGCGTTTTTGAGCAGATAGACTTCGAGGCGGATATTTCGGGCGACGAGGACTACCAAAAAGAGCTTTTGTATATTACTTACACAGACAACGAAGTGCTTACCGTTACCGTGACCGACGGCAATTTTGAAGAATACGATAAAAATCTCGTGTTCTTTGACGAGTATTTTACTTGTCTTCGAGAGGGCGATTTCGAAAAGTACGATACCTTTTTCACAAAATCTTATTTTGAGGAAAACGAGCATACAGACCTTGAATTTGGATTCACACAGCAAAGGATATACGATATATTCATCACCAAAACGTCCGTCGGATACGAGGAAAGCGGCAACAACTACCGTACGTACGAGGTCAAGTATAAGATAATGAAAAACGACGGAACCTTCAGAAACGATATAGGCTCCGACGAACAGAGAGCGCAGTATATAACGCTTGTAACTAATGATGAAGGCACGTTTATAAGGCGGATAACGTATAATAAATACGGACTTGATTTTGACTATTCAGAAAAAGCAATAGCGCTTGAAAAAACAGCGGGTATATGCTCCATAGTCGGTCTTGTGATTTTCTTTGCGATTGCTTTTATTTCAAAAAGAAGAAAAGTGCGCAAGGCTCAAAGCGGTGACGAAAAATGAACGATAGCTTGATATACGAGCAGATAAGCGAGCTTTGCAAAGAGCGGAATGCGCTTATACTTGCGCATTATTACACGGATTTTGCAATTCAGCAGATAGCCCATAAGGTCGGCGACAGCTTGGAGCTTGCAAGGTATGCATACAATACCGACAAGGAAATAATCGTATTTTGCGGCGTTAGGTTTATGGGAGAGAGCGCAAAGCTTTTATGCCCCGACAAAACGGTACTTATGCCCAGCGGAGAGCTTGGCTGTGCGATGGCGGATACGGTGAGTGCGGAGGATATAAAGAAGCTGCGCCGAGAGTATCCCGATGCGGCGTTTGTGTGCTACGTTAATTCGAGCGTGCAAACGAAGGCGCTTTGCGATATTTGCTGTACCTCCGCAAACGCAGAATCGGTAGTGCGCCGACTTGAAAACGAGCGTGTTGTATTCGTCCCCGACAAAAATCTCGGAGGATACGTAAAAGAGAGGGTAAAGGAAAAGAAAATAATCCTTTATGACGGCTGTTGCCCTTATCATAACGCCGTGAGCAAAGAAGACGTATATGCGGTTAAGGCAAAGCACCCCGAGGCGGTTTTGCTCGTACATCCCGAATGTCAAAAGGACGTGAGGGATTTGGCAGACTTCGTAGGAAGCACCGCACAAATAATCAGATACACCGAAGAAAGCGGTGCATCGGAGTTTATAATAGGAACGGAAAACGGTGTGACCGACCGCCTTTCTCACCTTTTTCCCGCAAAGAGCTTTTACCCGATCGCACCTTCATTCATATGTAAGGAAATGAAAAAAATAACGAAAGAGGACGTATTAAACGCTCTCTTGTACGACAGCGGCGAGATAAACGTACCCGAAGACCTTGCACGTGCGGCAAGTATACCGCTTTCGAGAATGCTGACACCCCCAAGCGAAAGGATAATACTTTGAGAAGATATTTACTTGACAAAGACAAAGTAAAAAATACGGTGCTCGGAAAGAGCTATGACGTTATGATAGTGGGGTTTGGACTTGCGGGGCTTTATACGGCTCTGCACATTGACAAAAGCCTCTCGGTCGCGCTTATAGGAAAGCGAAGCGTCGAAAAAAGCAGCTCTTGGTATGCGCAGGGCGGTATGGCGGCGGTAATATCAAGCGATGACGATATAGCGCTTCACGCAGAGGATACGATAAAAGCCGGAGCGGGAATATGCGACGTAAGGGCTGTGGAAACGCTTGTTGCGGACGGTCCCGACATAGTAAAGGAGCTTGTGGATTACGGAGTGCCCTTTGATGTTGACGTAGAGGGTGAGATCCTCATAACAAGAGAGGGCGGTCACAGAAAGCGCAGAATAGTACATTGTGGCGGCGACGCCACGGGAAGAGAGACCACGAAAAGACTTTTTGAGATCGCAAGTGAAAGAGAAAACGTAGAGATACTCGAAGGCGCAAGCCTTATAGACGTAATAACGGACGAAAACGGCGTTACGGGCCTTGAGCTCATATATGACGGCAAGGTGTATTTTCACCCGACGGCAAACGTGGTCTTGGCAACGGGCGGCGTAGGGCAGGTGTATAAGTACACCACCAATCCCGCAGGAGCGGTGGGCGACGGCATAGCCGCGGCATACCGTGCGGGTGCCGAAATAAAGAATATGGAGCTTGTGCAATTTCACCCGACCACGCTTATACCGCACGGCAAAGCCGAGCGCCTTTTTCTGATATCCGAGGCGGTCAGAGGCGAGGGCGGCATACTTAAAAACGGCAAGGGCGATGCGTTTATGGCGGACGCTCACGAAATGAAGGACCTTGCACCGAGGGATATAGTCACAAGAGCGATACTTGCCGAGCTTGAAGAAAGCGGAGAAGAAAACGTATTTTTGGACGTATCTGCGATGTCAGTCGAGTTTTTTAAAAAGCGTTTCCCTACGATATTTGCAAAATGCGAAGAATACGGCATAGAGCTGACAAAGGATATGATACCCGTAAGACCGGGTCAGCACTATATTATGGGTGGCATTAAAACAGACCTTGACGGACGTACGTCCAAGGCGGGACTTTACGCTTGCGGAGAAGCGGCTTGTACGGGAATACACGGTGCAAACCGACTTGCGAGCAACTCTATGCTTGAGTGCCTTGTTTTCGGAAGGCGTGCGGCAAGGTGTATAAATCAAAACACGAGGAAGCTCTGCGGCAGAGAAAAGCTTGATATATCCGCACACTCCGACAGCGAAAACACAATAACTCACGAAAGAGCCGCCGTACTTCGTGCGAAAATAAGGACGCTTATGACGAAATACGCAGGCCCCATAAGAAGCAGAAAGGGACTTCTAAAGCTCAAAGCGTCGCTTTCAAGGATAGCAAAAGAGCTTGAAACGTATAGGATAGACGATATATACGAGGCGGAGCTTTACAATATGTGTAATGTGGCACAGCTTATAGCTGACGGTGCAATAAACAGAAAGGAGAGCGTAGGCGCTCACTGTATTCACGATGAGAGCCTTTGCGTAAACAAACAATGAATTTAGACAATATTACACTTGAACGTTTTATACGTATGGCACTTGAGGAGGACATCGGTTTTGGCGATATTTCCACTGCGGCAACCGTAGCGCCCGACAAGACAGCCTGCGGAAATTTCGTTGCAAAATCCGACGGCGTTTTCTGCGGTGCGGACGTTATCGAATGTATATTCGGACGTATTTTTACCGATACTAAAACGGAGCTTTATCACAAGGACGGCGATAAAGTTAAAAAGGGTGCGGTAATATGCAGAGTCAGCGGCAACGCAAGAAGTCTTCTTACGGGTGAGAGAATAGCTTTAAACATAGTACAGCACCTCTCGGGTATTGCAAGCTATACGGCGGAGACCGTGAAAAAGGTAAAGGGCACGAAGGCGGCTATAACAGACACGAGAAAGACCTCCCCCGGTATGCGATTCTTGGAAAAATATGCGGTGCGTATCGGCGGCGGCTCAAACCACAGATATAATCTTTCCAACGGAATGCTGATAAAAGATAACCATATCGCCGCCGCAGGCGGTATCGAAAACGCAGTAAGACTCGCAAAGAAAAACGCATCTCATCTTTTGAAGGTAGAGGTCGAGGTGGAAACGGTCGAGGATATGCTTATTGCCATAGATGCGGGAGCAGACGTGGTAATGCTTGACAATATGGGCTATGACGATATAGAAAAAGCGGTAAAGCTTGCCGACGGCAGAGTTAAGATAGAAGCTTCGGGCAATATGGACGAAAGAGATATAGGAAAGATAGCAAGACTCGGAGTTGACATAATATCCGTGGGCGCGCTTACCCACAGCGTCAGAGCGCTTGACATAAGCTTGAAGCTTGAGATGAACTAAAGGCTACATAAATCTTTTGCACAGAAAGGAAGCTTATGTTGACGCTTATTCCCGATTTAAGCTCTTATATATGGCTTTGCGCCATAGTCTTTGCCGTATTTGCGACCTTTGATACGGGAGAAGGATTTTCCTATAACGTAATGGGTGCTTCGTTTGCGGCGATGCTGTTTAGCTTTACGGGTGTTGGCTTTTATATTCAGTGCGCCGTGTTTTTTGCGCTCCTGATATTTATGTGCATTAGCGTTACGGCTATAGAAAATGTTATAAAAAGGAAAAACAGAAAATGAGATATATCTGCTATAAAGACGGCGGTGAAATGATAAGCGCCGTTTTATCTCCCGACGGAAAAAAGGCGCTGTCATTTGAAAAGGCGGGCATTGGGTATAAAGATTTGACGTCAATGATAAAAGCGGGATATGCGCCGAAGGAGCTTGATTTTACATACGCAAAAGATGTGAGCAGCCTTACGCTTACCTCTCCCATACCATATCCCGAGCAAGATATAATATGCCTCGGAATAAATTACCAAGAGCATGCCAAAGAAAGCGCAAGATATAAGAAGGAAGCGTTTGAGCGGGAGCGTGCATACCCCGTGTACTTTTCAAAAAGAGCGACGCAAATGGTGGGCACGGGCGAAGACGTATGTCTTCACGACGATATTACCGAGAGAGTGGATTACGAAGCGGAGCTTGCATTTGTGCTGTCAAAAGATGCAAAATGCGTGAGGGCCGAGGATGCGTACGACTATGTTTTCGGCTATACGGTGTTTAACGATATAAGCGCAAGAGACGTACAGACAAGACATAAACAATGGTATTTCGGAAAAAGCCTTGACGGTTTTTCGTCGATGGGGCCTTGCGTTGTAAGCGCAGACGAGATAGAAAACGTTGAAAATTTGAATATACGCTCGTACGTTAACGGCGAGCTCAGGCAAAACAGCAATACCTCTCTTATGGTATTTGATATACCGCACGTCATATCCGAGCTTTCGTCGGCGATGACCTTAAAAGCGGGGACGATAATATCAATGGGTACTCCCGCAGGCGTTGGAATGGGATTTGATCCGCCTAAATTTTTGAAGCATAACGACGTGGTTATATGTGAAATTGACGGTATTGGAAGCATAAAAAATCGTTTTTTTAGTAAAAAATAAAAAATTTTTCAAAAAAACTATTGACTTGTGCAAAATATAGGTCTATAATAGCAGATGTAAAATGATTTTATTATCGCCATTTTTATCTTTTTGATTACTTTGGCTTTTGGGAGGAGCAATAATGGAAAAGAAATTATACGTATTGCCCGATGCTGAACTCATTAGTTTTGCGTCCGAAGATATAATGACTTCGAGTCGAGAAGGCGACGGCTATGGGGGAGACGTTGAGTGGCAGCCTTGGGACAATTGGGAAAATGCAAACTGAATTTATGCCTTTGATTTATGGGAAGGAGAATGTTATGAATAAAAAAGAATATTCCATTCCCGAAGTTGAAGCTGTAAGATTTGAAACCGAGGATATTATGACGTCCAGCTCGTCCGGTAATATGTTTGGCAGCGACATCGATTGGGACGGCTCTTCCGATTCGAACGATAAGGGCTGGGGAAATTGGTAATAGTTTTTTAAAAGAAGTCGGAAACGGCTTCTTTTTCATTGCGTTAAAATCAAAAGCCGCATCGGAGCTAAAGGCTCCGATGCGGCTTTTTGTATAGATTTCACTGCTTATCTTTTTCTTTGTTTTTTGACGAATAAAAGTTTTTTTCGTAATAGACGCTTCGTTTTGACAATTCTTTGTCAAATTCGACAGAACCCATACTTTCCGTAAACGTTTCTTTTTCTGAGAACAGATCCACACCGAGCCCAAGCCGGTCGCCCTCTATTTCGCAACCGAGAGAGGAGAGTATGGTGGGGAACATATCGAGAGTGGAAAACTCTCTCATTTTTTCTTTTTTGGGGGTCTTGCGGGAATTTATAAAACAGTTATAAACTCTGCGATCATAATCTTCGCCGATGGTTTTGTCTATGTAGTCTCTGTCCATCGTAAGATGGTCGCCGCATAAAATAACGGTAGTGTTTTCAAAGAAGTCCTGTACTTTTATCCATTCGACGAATTCCGCAACTTTTTTGCTGGAGCAAGCGTATACGTTGTCGTAAGGAATGTCGAACTCGTTTTCGCAGTCATCACACACCCAACCGCCCCAAGCGTGAGTATCGACCGTAAGCAGCGTGAAAGCGAAAGGTTCGTCTTTACTAGCCATATCCGTTATTTCTTCTTTTGCGTATTCGAAAAGATATTTATCGTCCATGCCCCACCAGACGAAATAGTTTTCGGGAATTATATTTTTTTCCCTTGCGGTATATAGGTCGAAAAACGTATCCGTGCCGTGTTGCATGTAAAACTGATGTCTGCCTGCGTATTCCGAATCAGAGCCCACCATAACGGCTTGATTATATCCGTTTTCGTGCAAAATATCGGAAAGAGAAGTTATACCCGGCAAGAAATCGTCTTTGCCGTATTCGTTTCTGTCCACGTTTATCGGAACGTGAAGCGGAACTCCTGCGGTTTGTGACACCATAGCGCCGATAGTCCAAGTTCCGCCTGTCAGCGCCAGAGCACCGCCAAATCCCTCGGTGTTTGAAAAGTTTACGTTGTTTTCGTCGACGGCAAGCTCGTAAAGCTCGGGAATGAGGCTTTCCTCTCTGCCGCCGCCTTGTTCTTTCGCGACGAAGGACGTTTCTACCGACTCAAGCAAAATAAAGATAAGATTTTGTTTTTTCTCGGGAAATTCGATATTGACTGTGTTAGGATCTACGTATTCTTCCTCGTAAAATTTCGTCGTCTGTACGGCTAACACAAGCTCCGAAGCAAGCTCTACCTTCGTTATGGCGAAAATGAAAAGTCCGAAGCTTATGCAAAGCGCAAGAATGAACGACACTGTTCTTTGGAAAGGATATATAGTGACCGTTTTGTTTGATTTGAACTTTAATTTCAAGTGTTTTTTAGTCTTTGCGTACAGAAAAAACATAAGAAGCAAGGTGATCGCTATTGCGGGCAAAAGCGCTTGCAATATGTATTTTACCAAGACGTCTTTGTTTATGCCTCTCGTGCCGGCAATAAGTGAATATATAACCGAATCAAAGCCGACGTTGCCATAAAGGTTTATATACCACGTCGCAGAGCAAGCAAGAAGTGTACAAAACGACAAAGAGACGGCGGAAAAAATAACTCTCATAAAGCCTGTATGTTTGTTTTTTTGTTCGGTTTTGTTTGTGTTATGGTCTTTTTTCATCAAGTACCGCTCCTTTCCGACAAAAGTAATTGTAGCATAAAAATCGACAAAATTCAATATAAATTTGTGATATAAAGAAATATGTATTTTGATTGAATGCGCCATTAAATTTCGTTGAAAAAAGTGGAATTTTTGATTAATTTTGACTATTCTGCCGTATTTTATCTACTATATAAAATAAAATAATGTGAAATTTGTTGACGGCGGGTATTTTTAATGCTACAATATAAATATAATGGGCAAAGTATGCAAGTCTTTTGACTGTTTTTATTCAAAAACTTAAAGCGGTGCTTATAAAATAAAAAATAAAAAAGGAGCAGCGGAAGATGTCACTTTTTAAAGATAAAACATTACTTATAACGGGTGGCACGGGAAGTTTCGGCAACGCCGTGCTTAACAGATTTCTCAAAACGGATATAGGCGAAATACGCATATTTTCACGTGACGAGAAGAAGCAGGACGATATGCGCCACGAGTTTCAAGCAAAGATGCCCGAGGTTGCGGATAAGATAAGCTTCTACATCGGTGACGTGCGTGATATTGCAAGTGTTAAGAATGCTATGCACGGTGTGGATTATATATTCCACGCCGCCGCCCTAAAGCAAGTGCCGTCTTGCGAATTCTTCCCTATAGAAGCGGTCAAGACCAACGTGCTCGGCACGGAAAACGTACTGACTGCCGCTATTGAAGCGGGCGTAAAGAACGTCGTTTGCCTATCCACCGACAAGGCGGCTTATCCCGTAAATGCGATGGGCACGTCTAAGGCTATGATGGAAAAGGTCGTCGTTGCGAAGGCACGTACAACTACCCAAACGAAGATATGCTGTACTCGCTACGGCAACGTTATGTGCTCTCGCGGCTCCGTTATCCCGCTTTGGATTGACCAAATCAGAAACGGCAATCCCATCACGATTACAGAGCCTACGATGACACGCTTTATTATGTCGCTTGACGAAGCGGTAGACCTTGTGCTCTTTGCGTTTGAACACGGCAAAGCGGGCGATATTCTCGTTCAAAAAGCACCCGCCTGCACTATCAAGACGCAGGCTGAAGCCGTATGCGAGCTTTTTGGAGGCAATAAGGACAACATAAAGATAATCGGTATCCGACACGGCGAAAAGATGTATGAAACACTGCTTACCAACGAGGAGTGCGCTCACGCTGTCGATATGGGCGATTTCTACCGTGTGCCCTGCGACAATCGAGGCTTAAATTACGATAAATACTTCAGCAAAGGCGACACCGAGCGCAATATGCTTACGGAATTCAATTCAAATAATACAAATCTCTTGAGCGTTGAAGAAACCAAAACAAAAATCGCAAGTCTTGCTTACATTCGGGACGAGCTTAAAAAGGGAGCGAATTGATGAGGGTACTTGTAACGGGAGCCGAAGGCTTTGTCGGCAAAAATCTTTGTGCCTTTCTTGCTAACATCAAAGACGGCAAGGATAAGACGCGCCCTGCGCTTGCGATAGACGAGATTTATGAATACGACGTCGAGACAGACCCTTCGCTTTTGGACGAATATTGCGAAAAAGCGGATTTTGTATTTAACCTTGCGGGTGTAAACCGTCCGAAAGATCCCGAGGAGTTTATGCAAGGCAACTTCGGCTTTGCGTCTACGCTTCTCAAGACGCTCAAAAAGCATAAAAACACTTGTCCCGTTATGTTTTCGTCGTCAATTCAGGCTACCTGTATAGGCAGGTATGACAGCGACTACGGCAGAAGCAAAAAAGCGGGCGAGGAGCTTGCGTTTTCATACGGCGAAGAAACGGGCGCAAAGGTGCTCGTATACCGCTTCCCCAATCTTTTCGGCAAGTGGTGCAGACCGAACTATAACAGTGCGGTTGCGACCTTTTGCAACAATATTGCAAACGATTTGCCGATAACGGTAAGCGACCGAAGCGTACAGCTTGAGCTTTTGTATATTGACGACCTCGTTACAGAAATGCTCGATGCTTTGGAGGGGAAAGAACATCGCTGTACGTTTGACGGAATCGACACGGTGATGTGTGCCGACGGGAAATACTGTGCAGCACCTGTATCACATAAGGTCACGCTTGGGCAGATAGTAGACTTGCTTGACAGCTTCAAAGCGCAGACACGAACACTTGTTATGCCCGAGATACCCGAGGGCAGTTTTGCAAAGAAGCTCTACAGCACCTACCTTTCCTATCTTCCGAAGGAGAAGATAGTCTTCCCTTTAAAGATGAACGAAGACGTGCGAGGCAGCTTTACTGAGCTTTTAAAAACCGAAAAGTGCGGACAGTTTTCCGTTAATATTTCAAAGCCCGGCATTACCAAAGGTCAGCATTGGCACCATACGAAATGGGAATTTTTCATAGTGGTAAGCGGAAAGGGGCTTATTCAGCTGCGAAAGATAGGCACAGACGAGGTGCTTGATTTTGAGGTCAGCGGAGAAAAGATAGAGGCAGTGCATATGCTCCCCGGATACACTCACAATATCATCAATTTATCCGAAACGGAAAATCTTGTAACGGTGATGTGGGCAAACGAGCAGTTTGACCAAAATCACCCGGATACGTTTTTTGAGGTGGTAGAATAATGGAAATGAACGTAAAACTCGATTACAGCGATATAAAGTTTAAGGAAAACGGCAAATTAAAGTTACTTATCATCGTCGGCACACGCCCCGAGATAATACGTCTTGCGGCAGTTATAAATAAGTGCCGTACGTATTTTGATACTGTCCTTGCGCATACGGGACAAAACTACGATTATAACTTAAACGGTGTGTTCTTCAAGGACTTGAAGCTTGATGAACCCGAGGTATATATGGACGCAGTCGGTGACGACCTCGGCGCAACGGTCGGCAATATCATCAACTGCTCGTATAAGCTGATGAATGAGATAAAGCCCGACGCACTTCTTATTCTCGGCGACACGAATTCCTGTCTTTCCGCAATTGCCGCAAAGAGATTGCATATACCGATTTTCCATATGGAAGCGGGCAACAGATGCAAGGACGAGTGCTTACCGGAGGAGACCAACAGAAGAATAGTTGACATTATCTCGGACGTAAATCTTGCCTACAGTGAGCACGCCCGCTGTTATTTGCACGAGTGCGGCCTGCCCAAAGAACGCACCTATGTTACGGGCTCGCCTATGGCGGAGGTCCTTTCTCAAAATCTCGCCGAAATAAAAGCAAGCGACGTGCTTTCCCGTCTTGGACTTGAGAGGCAGAAATATATTCTTCTTTCTGCGCACAGAGAGGAAAATATAGATACGGAAAAGAATTTCACAAGTCTTTTCACGGCGATAAACAAGCTCGCTGAAAAGTATGATATGCCCATACTTTATTCTTGCCACCCCCGCTCCAAAAAGCGCCTTGAAGCGACGGGCTTTAAGCTTGATAGGCGTGTTCGAATGAACGAGCCTCTCGGATTCCACGATTACAATAAATTACAGATGAATGCTTTTGCTGTCGTATCCGACAGCGGAACGCTTCCCGAGGAATCGAGCTTCTTTACGAGTGTCGGACACCCCTTCCCCGCAGTTTGCATCAGAACCTCTACCGAGCGCCCCGAAGCGCTTGACAAGGCGTGCTTTGTACTTGCGGGAATAGACGAAGCGGGGCTTTTGCAGGCCGTGAGTACGGCAGTCGATATGAACGAAAGAGGTGACTGCGGTATCCCCGTTCCCGACTACGTTGAAGAAAACGTATCGACGAAGGTAGTGAAGATAATTCAAAGCTATACGGGCATCGTAAATAAGATGGTTTGGAGAAAATATTGATGACAGACAAAAACGGAGCGATGAGCGTAAATGAAATATTTTTTGAGCTGCTCCGTTTGGGAATATGCGGTGCCGAGCTTGAGGGAGTAAAGTGCTTGTCGGAGCGGGAGCTTTCGGAGCTTTACCAAGTTGCAAACGCTCACGATATGGCGCACCTTGTATCAAGCGCATTACATAAGTGCGGTCTGCTCGGCGACGGCGAGGCGTCTTTGAAATTTCAAAAAAAGCAGCTTCAAGCCGTATATCGCACCGAACAGATAAAATATGCGCTTGGCGAGGTCTGCGGTGCTTTTGAAGATGCGAGGATACCGTATATGCTTCTCAAGGGCTCTGTTATCCGTCCCTTTTATCCTGAAGAATGGATGCGAACGAGCTGCGATATCGACGTTTTGGTGCACAAAGAGGATATAGAAAGGTCAATTTCTGCGCTCGTTGCCACGGAGCATTGGAAAACGGACGGCAAAAGAGATTATCACGACGTTTCTTTGTACTCGAAAAACGCAGTCCACCTCGAGTTGCATTTTAATATCAAAGAAAACAAGGACAATATAGACGGACTTTTGTCGGAGGTTTGGGAACATTCAAAGCGAGCAAACGAGAACAGCTTCCGATACGAGCAGACGAATGAGTATTTCGTCTTCCATCATATTGCGCATATGTCGTATCATTTTTTGAGCGGTGGCTGCGGCATCAAGCCTTTTGTTGACCTGTACGTAATAAAAAACAAGCTCTCTTATGACGATAACGTCGTGCGGGAGTATTTAAGACGCTCGGGCATCGAAAAATTTTACGACAGCGTTCTTTGCGTAACGGATGCGTGGTTTGAAGAAAAATCGCATACCCCGATTTCTCTGCAGATGGAGGAATATATATTAAAGGGCGGCGTCTACGGCACTTTGGAAAACAGAGTCGCCTTGGCGCAAAACAAAAAGGGCAGTAAAGCAAGATATATTTTATCGAGGGTATTTCTGCCTTACGATGCGCTTAAGATCCACTATCCCTTTTTGGAAAAGCATAAATGGCTTTTTCCGTTTATGCAAATCGCAAGATGGCTTCGTTTATTTAAAAAAGAAAAATTCAAACGAGGACTTCGCGAGGTCAAGTTAAGTAACTCGGTATCCGAAAACGAAGCGGCGGAAATTGAAAATTTCCTTGAAAGCATCGGCTTGTAACGGATTTTTAACAATATTCAGTATAATAATGGAGAAACGAAAATGACTTACGTTTGTATAGGAGCGGGAATAAGCTCCCTTATGTTTTCCTACAGACTTTTGGAAAATCTCAAAAAAACGGGTAAGGAAGGCAAAATAATTATTCTTGAAAAAGGCAAAAAAATAGAGGACCGCAAGTGTCCCATTTTAGATAAGAAGTCGGATTCTTGCTTAAAGTGCCGTCAATGCGCTATCGTCAGCGGCGAAGCGGGTGCAGGAAGCTTTAATGACGGAAAATACATAATGCCCGACAGATTTTCATATAAATCGTACGGCGGTTGGCTCGGGCAGTATCTCGATTATGAAACGATGGACTCGTACATTCGTGCGGTGGACGATGCGCTTATGGGTTTTGCAAAGGAGGATTATCCGCTTTACGAGCCGTCCGATAAGTTCCCCGCAGAGTGCTTAAAGTACGATATGCACGCACTATCTGCAAGGATACGCCATTTCGGAAGCGACGGTAATTACCAAGTCATGTCCGACCTTATAACTTATCTCAAAGCGGAAGGCGTTGAAATAATCACCGATACGGACATCGAAGAAATCGACACTTCAAAAAAGCATATAAAGGCTAACAACTGTGAGCTTGATTACGATAAGCTCTTTATAGGTGCGGGCAGAACGGGAATGGCTTGGTTTGAGAACTTTTGCAAGACTCACGGCATAGAGATGGTCAACAACCGTGTCGATATCGGCGTAAGAGTTGAGATACCCGATTCCGTGTGCAAGAGTATTATAGATACCATCTATGAGCCGAAAATACTCGTGAGAACGAAGCCCTACGGCGATATCGTAAGAACGTTTTGCTGGAATAACAACAGAGCGAAGGTTTGTATCGAAAACAACAGCGGTATATTATCCGTAAACGGCTTTGCAAACAGCATAGAGGGCGAGGATACGGGCAACTCCAACTTTGCTTTGCTGTCGAGTATCAATTTTTCCACTCCGTTTAAATATCCCACACAATATGCGCAGTACGTAGCGGCGATGTCGAATATGATATCCAATAACTCCGTGCTCGTACAGCGCTTTGGCGACCTAAAGCTCGGAAGACGCACAAACGACCATAGACTTTCGCAAAGCACTACGATACCAAGCTTAAAGACCGCTGTTGCGGGCGATATTTCACTTGCGCTTCCCAAGCGGATACTTGACAATATCTGTTCTGCGCTTGAACAGCTTAATAACGTTTTCCCCGGAATTGCCAACTACGATACGCTTCTTTATTCTCCGGAGATAAAGATGTACAGCGCAAAACCCGTATTCTTAAACGACAAATTCGAAATAGTAGAGGACGTATTCTGCTTCGGAGACTGCTCCTCTGTCACCCGCTCGCTTTCGCAGGCGGGCGCTATGGGCGTATACGTTGCCGATAGAGTATCGCTTTGAATGTATCGGCGCACCGAAAGGAATGAATCAGTTTGAAAAAAATCGCATTTATACTCGCATTTATACTTTGCCTTACGGCTTTTTGCTCTTGCTCGAAAAAGACGGAGGTGGCGGACAACGAAGAAGAGAAAGAGTCTTTAGGAGATTTGTCCACCCCAAAACCCGAATATGAAGATGAAGACGAGGACGACGAAGAGGAAAATATCGACTTTGAAATGCCGGAGGTCATTATTACCGACATAAGAGACCCAAATAAAAAAATAGTGGTAAGAGTGGATATCTCATACGACGAAATGGAAGAGGGCCCCGACGTCTTCTACATGGACAACGAATATAAATATTATTTTGAAAAAGTCCAATCACCGTATACGTTCGTTTCGATTTGGGGCGGTGACTTTGTCACTGTCGCAGAAGCGCTTGACCACGAGGACGTCGAGCTTTCCGACTTGGAGCTTGAGGGACTTATTATATATAAGGAACCGCTTTTCCCCGAAGTAGTATACGAAAGCCTTGCCTTTGACGTCTTGTATACCGAAGAAGGAGTGCTTTTGGGAAATGCCGAAATAGGCGGTGAGGTCCATAACATCATAGTTTACAGCGAACAAGCATTAAGCTATAAGAACTCAGATGCGGTGGTCATCACCTTTTTGCCCGAACAGCTTGTAAGCTGTGATGAGGATTATATTTACGAAGTTCCCGTGATTTCCACCGAAACACCGGGGGATATACCGCCACCCGAAAACGTTGAAAATAACGGCGCCGACGCCGAAGAAAACACCGAAGGCGGTGAAAATACCGAAGGCGGTGAGAATACCGAAGGCGGTGAAAATACCGAAGGCGGTGAAAACACCGAAGGCGGTGAAAACACCGAAGGCGGCGAAAATACCGAGAGCGGCGAAGACACAGAGGATAACACTCAAAAGATAGTTTTCCACGCAACCTATAAAATAGTAGACGTAATTTTACCGGAACGTTAACCTACACAGCTTTTGAAAAGAATCAAAAGCGAGACAATAAACAAAGCGACTGCAAGATACCCTTGAATACCCGAGAAGAACCCCTCGTGCTTTTTCTCGCTGTCAAGCTCTCCCTCGCGGTAAGCTTTCACAAGTATTACGTCTGCACTTTCGGCGCAGATATCGTCCCAATTTACAACAAACGATTCCCTTTTCTCCTTACGTGAGAAGAGGGAATCCTTTTTTTCGACGGAAAAACAGCATACCTTTCCCGTATCGTCAATATAAAAGTCCTTTAT
This sequence comes from Eubacteriales bacterium, assembly GCA_045585835.1. GTDB lineage: Bacteria > Bacillota > Clostridia > Oscillospirales > CAG-272 > CALCTE01. Next base: position 44,826 of record JAZMZG010000028.1, on the reverse strand, counting down.
CTTGCCTAAAAACTTCCCGTTTTCCACGCATATTATCATCTTGTTTTTCATAGCGTTGGTTTGAGTCATAAAAAGCTCCCGAAAAAAAACGTTTCGTTAAATGGATATGAAAAAGCGTATGTATTTATGCATTAAAACAGGGACGATTAACATCGTCCCTGTTTTTTGGCTTTTATTTTCTTGTCGGTTTTACATTTGAAGAAGGTTTAATATCTCCGTCAATAGCACCGTTTGCATCTTCAAAAGCTTTAATGTTCTGTCTTATCAAAACAAGCACCTGACTGTTTACACTTCTGCCCTCATAATCCGCAATATAAGAAATTTTATCAAGCATCTCTTCTTCAATTCTTATAGAAACACTCTTTATAGCCATAAAAACACCTCATAATAAATATATTGTGTATTTATTTTAGATGCATTATGTGTTATAATGTTGTAAATGGATATATGGTGTATCTAAAAAATCAGGAGATGATTGATAAAAATGAACAACACCTGTTGTTTTTTCGGGCACAGAGAGATAGAGGAAACGGAAGAATTAAGGAGTGCGGTAACGGAAACGATAGAGAAGCTTATCACAAACGAGAGCGGAACATTTGCATTTACCCGAAATAATCGTAGTGGACGAGCATGTTACGATACATCGTTTCGGTTGTCAAGTATACTGCGCAAAGCGTCCATATCTGCTTTACTCGGTTCGGGGATATCGGCAAACGGGAATTTTATCCCCAAGCTTTCATATTTCGTAACGCACAGCTTTTTAAACGGCAAAAGCTCCGTTTTTACAACACAGGCGTATTTTTTCGCTATTGCCGCAAGCGCCCTTATATTTCCCTCGTTATCGTTTAGCGTCGGTATTATGACTTGACGAAGCGTTACGGGGATATTCTTTTTGTTTGCGATTTCCAAAAATTCAAGCGGCTTTTCGATCGAGCAACCTGCATATTTTCGATAAGCCTCGTCGTTTGTGTATTTTATATCAAGCAAAATATGGTCGGTAAAGTCAAGCAGCTTCATTACCGAATCGTTTATTATACTGCCCGATGTGTCGATACATGTGTTTATGCCGTTTTCGCGGCAAAGCTCAAATACCCTTTTTGCGAAATCAGCTTGCAAAAGCACCTCACCGCCCGAGAGGGTGATACCGCCCTCTCGGCCGAAATATTCTTTGCAGCGCAAGACTTTTTTAACAAGCTCTTCGGCGCTTATTTTCGTACCGCCGAAAGTGCTTTGCATTTCGGGATTATGGCAACAGCCGCATTTAAGGTTACAGCCTTGCAAAAACGCAATAAATCTGACGCCCGGCCCGTCGAGAGTGCCGAGAGTCTGTATGGAATTTATCTTTCCGATAATGCTTTCACTCATAGCGCTTCCTCATCGCACAAGATATAAAAAGGCGGGTATGAGCCCGCCTTTTTGAATTATGTTACATAGCCTCGTGGAAAGTACGGGAGATGACCTCTTTTTGTTGATCACGGGAAAGCTTATGGAAGTTGACCGCATAACCCGAAACTCTTATCGTAAGGTTGGGGAATGCCTCGGGGTCGTTATAAGCTTTAATTAAGGTCTCTCGGTTTAAAACGTTGATATTTATATGGTGAGCCTTCTTCGCAAAGTAACCGTCCAAAATCGCAACGAGATTGGAAACACGCTCATCTTCGCTGCTTCCCAAGGTGTCGGGAGTTATGGAGAAGGTGTTGGATATACCGTCTCGGCAGTCGTCGTAGCTTATCTTGGCAACCGAGTTAAGCGACGCAAGGGCACCGTTTTCTTCTCTGTTGTGCATCGGGTTTGCGCCCGGTGCAAACGCCTGCCCCGCCTTTCTTCCGTCGGGCGTAGAGCCCGTGTTTTTGCCGTACATTACGTTTGACGTAATGGTAAGCACCGAAAGCGTGTGTATGGCATCACGGTAGGTGGGAGTTTTGCGAAGCTCGGTTATCATCTTATGCGACATTTCCTTTGCGATAAGGTCTACACGGTCGTCGTCGTTGCCGTATTTGGGGAAGTCTCCTTCCGTTTCAAATTCGGTTATAAAGCCGCTTTCATCTTTTATGGGTTTTACTTTTGCAAATTTGATAGCGCTTAACGAATCCGCAACGACGGAAAGACCTGCAATACCGAATGCCATAAAGCGCTCAACCTCGGTATCGTGAAGTGCCATTTGCGATTTTTCGTAAGCATATTTGTCGTGCATATAGTTGATGATGTTCATCGTATTGACATAGAGCCTTGAAAGCCAAGCCATGTATACGTCCATACGCTTCATGACCTCGTCAAAGTCGAGCTTTTCACCCTCCATTACGGGCATCTGCGGGCCGATATGGATACCGCTTGTGGTATCGTAACCGCCGTTTATGGCAATTAGAAGGAGCTTTGCCAAGTTACAGCGTGCACCGAAGAATTGCATCTGCTTACCGAGCTTCATAGCCGAAACGCAGCAGGCGATAGCATAATCGTCGCCGTAGATGGGGCGCATAACGTCGTCGTTTTCATACTGAATGGAATCGGTATCGACCGAAACTTTTGCGCAGAATTTTTTAAATCCCTCGGGCAAGGAATTTGACCAAAGCACCGTGAGATTAGGCTCGGGGGAAGAGCCTAAGGTATAAAGGGTATTGAGCATACGGAAGCTCGATTTTGTCACAAGCGTCTTACCGTTTTCGCCCATACCTCCGACAGCTTCTGTTATCCACATCGGGTCGCCGCCGAAAAGCTCGTTATATTCGGGAGTGCGCAAGTGACGTGCTATACGGAGCTTCATAACGAAATCGTCGATAAGCTCCTGTGCCCCCTCTTCCGTGAGGATGCCGAGCTCTATATCACGTTCGATATAAATATCGAAGAAGGTGCTGACTCTGCCAAGTGACATAGCTGCGCCGTTTTGCTCCTTGATAGCGGCAAGGTAACCGAAATACGTCCACTGTATAGCTTCCCTTGCGTCTTTTGCGGGGCCGCTTATGTCACAGCCGTACATCGCCGCCATTTCTTTCATATAGCCAAGGAATGTTATCTGACGATAAAGCTCTTCATCAAGGCGTATAGCCTTTGCGTCGAAATTACCCTTTGAGAGAAGGTCTTTATCCTTTACCTTTTCCTCGATAAGCCTGTCGATTCCGTAAAGAGCTACTCTTCTGTAGTCGCCGATAATTCTGCCTCTGCCGTATGCGTCGGGAAGTCCCGTTATGACGTGGCACTTTCTTGCTTGGCGCATCTCGTCCGTATATGCACGGAAAACGCCGTCGTTATGCGTTGTGCGATAGCGAAACTCCGTCTCTATTTGCTCGCTCAACTTATAGCCGTAGGCTTCGCACGCTTGACGCACCATACGCATACCGCCGAAGGGGTTGACGCCTCTTTTCAAGGGGCGGTTTGTTTGCATACCGACTATAAGCTCGTTTTCCTTGTCGATATATCCGGGAGAATAGCTTGTCAGAGAGGAAACCGTTGCGGTATCTACATCAAGCACGCCTCCGTACTGACGCTCAAGCTTAAAGAGTGCATTTATTTTTTCCATAAGCGCATTCGTACGCTCGGTCGCACCGACAAGGAAGCTTGCGTCTTCGCAATATTCTTTATAGTTGCATTGAATGAAATCACGCACGTTTATTTCATGCTGCCATATACCTTTTTTAAATCCATTCCAATTGTTGTGTTCCATAGTTTACCTCTAAAGCCATAAAAGGCAACTCGGTTTAAGTACAAACCAAGCCGCCCGAGTACACCTTTATTCTAACCTATAAATCGAATTTTGTCAACCGCAAATGACAGTTTTGTAATAAAATCGGCGCAGTGCTTAAAATACACTGCGCCGATATGGATTTCTTGTATATATTTATTCCGCTTTATCCTTGGGTACGATAGCGTTTACGATGATGCCGAGGATAAGTGCGCAAGCGATGGAGGTTATCGTAACACCGCCGAAGCTTACGGTAAGACCGCCGATGCCCGCAATAAGAATAACTGCGGCAACAAAGAGGTTTCTGTTTTCTCCGAGGTTAACCTTTTGGAGCATTTTAAGACCGCTGACTGCGATAAAGCCGTAAAGCGTGATACATACGCCGCCCATTACGCAGTTGGGAATGCTTGCAAGGAAGGTTACAAAGGGGTCAAAGAACGAAATTGCAATAGCCATAATTGCGGTCGTGAGGATAGTTACTACCGATGCGTTACCCGTGATTGCAACACAGCCTACGCTTTCGCCGTAGGTGGTGTTGGGGCAACCACCGAATAATGCGCCTGCCATAGAGCCGACACCGTCGCCGAGAAGCGTTCTGTGCAGACCGGGCTCTTCAAGAAGCTCTGCGCCGATAATGGTGGAGAGGTTTTTGTGGTCTGCGATGTGCTCCGCGAAAACTACGAATGCTACGGGCGCATAAGCTACCGCTACGGTTGCAATAAACTTTCCGTCAACCTGCTTTACGCCTTGTGCAAGGTGAGTGAACGTGAATTCGGGAACGGAGAATATCGAAAGCTCCTTAAATACGGAGAAGTCGATTATCTGAAGAGATACGTTGTTTGTAGCAATACCGATAACGGTGAATATAGCGGAAGCGGCATAGCCTGCGAATATACCGATGATGAAGGGTATGAGCTTTGCCATCTTTTTGCCGTAAACGGAGCAAAGGATTACCGTAAAGAGTGTTACAAGACCGCAAACAAGTGCAACGTAGGGATTGCAGCCCGACACCATAGTTATTTTTTCTACGATAGCATCGTTTTCGACCGCTTTAGATGTCGTTTCCACCAAAACCTTGCCTTTTGTCAAATCGCCTACGGCATTTCCCGCAAGAGAAAGACCGATTATGGCAACCGTAGGTCCGATTACAACGGCGGGCATAATCGTATTTATCCACTTAACGCCCGCAAACTTAACGATTATTGCGATTATAACGTAAACAAGTCCTGCGATAGCCGCACCGATTATGATTCCGACGTATCCCGCCGCCGCACTTGCCGCACCGGCAAAAGCCGCTATCATCGAGCCGATGAATGCAAATGACGAGCCCAAAAATACGGGGCTCTTAAACTTTGTGAAAAGAAGATATACGAGTGTGCCCACGCCCGCACCGAAAAGTGCCGCAGAAGATGACATTCCTACGGCTTCAACGCCGCCGTTTGCCGCCCAAAAGCCCGCAAGGTCTTCGGACGAATTGATTATCGCAGGAACTGCGATTGTGGCAGCAAGGATTGCAAGAAGCTGTTGGAATGCAAAAACGATGAGCTTTCCGAAGCTCGGTCTGTCTTTGACATTGTAAATGAGATTCATACTTTCCCTCCAAAAATATGTTTTTAAAGAATCACGACGCAAGGCGTTAAGCTTTGCGGGGATTCCCGATGGAAATTATAGCATTAAAGCACATAATTGTAAAGTGTTTTTTGAAAAAATATGTCAAATTTGCTCAAAAACGGAGAGGTTTTGGTAAATACTGCGGAAGAATTTTTTGGCTTTTAGGGGTAGACATTTAATGAAAAAGGGTGTATAATCAAATTGGAACGATTTTTCTAAGAGGAAAGTAAAAATGAAAAAGATAATGACTTTATCGGCATTTCTTATCCTTGCTCTTTTGTTCTGCAGTGTTTGCACTTTCTGTGTAAGCGCCGCAGAGGAATTAAATTTCGGCAGAATGAAGCTTGCGCAAATGACAAGAGCCGAGGATTATCTCGGCGCATACGATGCCGTATATGAAGCTATAGAAAACGGAGAAGATACGGTAAGCCTTGCGGAATTTCGTATAAATAACGATGAATTCGATATGATATACGAGTTTTACAGAAACGATGCGGGAGAGCATTACTACGGCAGATGCAGCGGCACCTCCTCATACGGCGGTGATAGCGATATTTTGTCGGCTGACTTCGTTTATGAGGGTGGGCCCTACAACAAAGAAGCTTACGATGCGGCGGTTGCCGAATATGTGTCTTTCGCAAACGACGCAACGAGTGAGTACGAGAAAGCGCTGATTTTGCACGATGCTCTCGTAGAGGGCGTGTTTTATCAAGAAGCGTCAAATGCGCATAGCTCTTACGGTGCACTCGTCGAAGGTGTGGCGGTTTGCGAGGGATATGCCGAGGCGTATCAGGTGCTTCTTGAAGAGGTCGGTATTATGTCGTACGTCGTTCGCGGCTGGGGCGGCGGTGAAAGACACGCTTGGAACCTCGTAAGGCTCGACGGGAAGTATTACTATACCGACGTCACTTGGGACGATGCGGGCACGGGAACCGAAAAGCCGATATTTTATGCATATTTCAATATGCCCGAAAAATATTTCGGCGACCACACAGCAGATGACACATACGGAATTTTGCCCGAGTGCGTTGACGTGGATATGATGTATGAAGACCTTGCGCTTATCAAGGATTTTACTGTTGAGAACGTAGCCGGTGCTTTCAAGAGCGTTTGCGGTCAAGCGGTTGCGAGAATATACGAAATTGATTATGCAAACGGCGGGGAAATAAAGTTTTTTGAATGGCTTACGCAAGGCGATAATCTTAATGAGCTTGCGGCGGAGCTTGACTTATACGGAACCATAAGCGCTGTGATATGCGGGGCGGAGATATATATAAAGATAGACGCCGTTATGCCGGAACACGTATACGATGACCCATGTGATACGGACTGCAATATTTGCGGACGGGAAAGATACGTTTCGCACAGATACGGGCTTGCTTGGTGTTCGGGCGGTGGAAGACATTGGCACGAATGTGTGATTTGCGGCGCTCATGCAGACGAATCTCCTCATATTTCGTCGGGAAGTGTATGCAGTGCTTGCGGCGAGAGCGTTACGATACGAAAAGGTGACGTTGACGGAAAAGAGGGCGTGTCCGCATCCGATGCGATATATATTCTTTATCACATATTTTTTGACAAGGACGATTATCCCGTAAACCAAAGCTGTGACTTTAACGCAGACGGCAAGACAAATGCCGAAGATGCAATATATCTTCTTTATCACATATTCTTCGATAAAGAAACCTATCCGCTTAACTAAATAAAATATTTTGGAGGTAAGAATGAAAAAAACATTGGCATTTATTTTAACGATTTGCATTATTGCAACGCTCGTGCCTTTGTGTTTCACAGCTAACGGCAATTTGGCCCAAGTAACTGCGGGTGACATTGACGGAAAGTCGGGAGTGTCCGCAAGCGATGCAATATACCTTCTTTATCATATATTCTTTGAAAATGAAGAGTTCCCAATAAACCAAAGCTGTGACTTTAACGCAGACGGTAAGACGAATGCGACCGATGCGATATATCTTCTGTATCACATATTCTTCGATAAGGAAGATTTTCCTCTTTATCCCGAAAAGGATAATGATCAAGGCGGCAACGGGTGGACGGGCAACTATTGAGAAAAAAGACGGCGCACAGCGCCGTCTTTTTTAGGTATCGGTGTAGGGGAGCACGCCCGAAGGAAGTATTCTTTGGGCATTTCTGTTTTTGAGGGAAAGCGCCAAACTCTTTTCTTATGGCTTTTTCCTCATTTCCTTTGAAAAACTTACCGTAAGGCTTAAAGAAAAAGCGAGCGCAAACAGTGTCAATACATACACGCCGCCCGAAATAAGAGGGCTTATGTTTATTCCCTCAAGCAGTCTTGCGGCAAACACGGCGGTATTGTTTGAAAGTGCGAAAAATCTTGAGTCTGCAAGAGAAAGAAGTGCCGACGTAACTCCTAAGCGAAGTAATGCCGAGGCCGTGAAAGCAAGCAAGGTTATCTTAAAAAACAGACTGCGTTTTTCTTTTGCGGACAAGGGCTTTTCAAGCGGCGGCTTTGCCGCTCTGTCGTTTTCTTCACAAGCAAAAAAGCTCTTTGCAAGATATATCAATACAAGCTCCGAGAGGGAGGAGAGTATGAGTGAGCGCGCACCGTTTTTATCGGAAAAGCTGCGTGCAAGGTTCGAAAAATTAAAATCCTTTGCGTATACTGCCGCTAAAAATAAAAGCAGTATCAACGCGCATATAAGCACTATTACGGCAACCCTGCCCGTCGCAGAAATGTTTTTCGTTGCAAGATATATGCATAAAATAAGCGATGAAAGCACGAGCATCCAAAATGGAATATAGCCGAAATCGCCTTCTTTCAAAAGAACCGCATCGCCGTATACCCGCACGGAAATGGCGCATAGGGGTGCAAGCGAAACGATAAAGCCCCAAACGGATTTTGCGGCAGGCAAAAGTGTTGCCACTGCAAGCACCGCAAGCTCGAAAAGCAAGGCAAGTGCGGTTACGGGCAGAGCCAAGCGTCCCATTAAAAGTGCATGCTTTGTCGATGCAAAGCTGCCGTAAAGAAGCAGTACACTTATCGAAAAAAGCTCGCTTCGGTTAAGCTTGCGTTCCATCTTTCCGCTCCTTAAAGTTTATTTTTCCCTCGCCGTCTTTTTCTATCGTTAAAAAGGACGGCGTTTTGCTTTCCGAAAAAAGCTCGTTTGCGTATTTCCATAAGCGTGTATCGCCTGATATATTTCGAGCCTTATATGCATCTGTGATTTTTATATATTCGGCGCTTGCGAAATCCTTTTTGCCTTTAAAGACCGAAACGGACAGAGGAAAAGAGGAGGTCTTTACAGCGTATTCGGACAGTGATAAAAATTCTTCCTTTTGAATATAATCACCGAGTATCATAAGCTCGGCGGACGGAAAAAACAGATTTTTATAAGCGCCGTTTTTTGCGTTTTCTATCGCAAGGTCGATATTTTTTCCGCTACCCTCAAAAAGATGCCCGTCTCCGCTTTCCGCATCGGTTGCGTATAGCGTGAGTGTGTAGTCGCCGTCCGCTTTATCCAAAAAAACGGCTTTCACAAAAAGCATACTGTCAAGATTATGCTCGGGGTTTGATTTTAAAAGAGGAAGTACGAGTATGATGAGAACGATAACGAGCGGATAAACCACGTAGGTGTATGCTTGCTTTTTCACTTTTGAACGTCTCCTTTAAATTTAATGAGAGTGTCCTTTATCCCTTCCTTGACAAAGGGCGCTATAGGCGAAAGATAAGGTACTCCGAAGGAGCTTTTTGAGCAAAGGTAAACGACTGTAAACGCAAGTCCCATTATTACGCCGTAAAGCCCGCAAAGCTGTGCGATAAATACGAAAACGAATTTAAGCAGCACGTTGCACCACGTCACAGGCGGAGAAATATATGCGCAGGTTGCGGTGAAGGCGACGGCCATAAGAGTCGGTGCGCCCACAAGTCCTGCTCTCATCGCCGAATCCCCCAGCACTATTCCCGCAACAAGACTTACCACAGAGCCCATAGTGCGAGGCATACGCTGACCGACCTCTCTTATTATATCGAAAACGACGAGCATGAGCGCCAGCTCCCAAAAAAGTCCGTAGGGCACGTTAAGCCGTTCCGTTGCGAGAATCTCAAGAAGCTTATCGGGGAGCATATTTTGGTGATACTCCAACAGGGAAAGGTATATGCCGGGTAGTAAAAGAGAGGTACAGACCGCAAAAAAACGCAAAAGCCGTGCAAACGTAGCGTACTGTGGAGATTTTGAATAATCGTCGCTGCATTGGAGCGTTTCGATGTACAGCTCGGGAACTGTGAGCACTACGGGGGAGCCGTCGACGAATATAGCAATACGCCCCTCCGAAAGCTTTGCCGCCGTCTTGTCGGGGCGCTCGGTGTTACCTATAACGGGGAAAAGCGTGAATTTTCCGTCGGATATGGCCATTTCGAGCGTGCCGCTGTCGTGTACGGTCTGCAGGTCGCATTTTTTAATGCGTAACAATAATTTGTTTAGGGTATCACCGTCGGCGATGCCCTCGATATACATAATGAAAACGTCGGTTTTAGAGAGCTTTCCGACCTTCAGCTTTATGCATTTGAGGGCCGCGTTTCGAAGGCGGCGGCGCACGAGCGAAACGTTTGTTGCCGCATCCTCTATAAAGCTGTCGTGAGGACCTCTTACGACCTCCTCCACACCGGCGTTGTCTATTGAACGGAATTCCTCGTTTCTTGCCAAAGCGCCGTACATTTTGCCTTCTTCGGAGGAAAATATGACGGCGTTGCCCTCAAGTATCACCTCGTATGCCTTTTCAAGCGTGTCGATGGGATATACTTCGGAGTTGCCCACCCTATCGGGAACTTTATCCCTTGCGACGTTTGATACTATAGGCATTATAAGGGTGCTTGCGATGTATAATCTGTCGGATAAATGGTCGATTGCGACAAGCGCAAATTCTCCGCCCTTGTCATCGCGAAATTTTCTTATAATAATATCATCAAAACTTCTAAATTTTTCACCTATTGCATTACAAAACGATTGCAAAATAATTTCAAAAATCTCCTTAAAAACATTATTTTTCGCAGAATTGCGATTAAAGGCTTGACAATGTTTGCAAATGGGTGTACAATTACTGCGAATGTGGAATTTTCCTCATATGGAGGCTTTAAATGATAGATAAAGAACAGATAAAAACGCTCGTCAGAAGCGCACTTGAAAAGAAGCTTTCGGGCACAGTTCACGGCAAAGGTTTTATCTTTGCGGCGAACTGGAAAATGAATCAAGATAAAGCGAAAGTCGAGAGCTTTTGCAAGGATATCAAGAACGTAAAAACGGCAGACAGCGACAGCATACTTATCTTTCCGCCCTTCGTTTATCTCGATATGCTTTCAAAAGAGCTTTCGGGAAGCGGAATAGGATATGGAACACAGAACGTATCGTGCGAAAAAAGCGGTGCGTTTACGGGTGAAGTTTCTGCTGATATGATTGCCGAATTCGGCTGTAAATATGCGATAGTCGGACACAGCGAAAGAAGAAGTCTTTACAAGGAGACCGACGGTGACTGCGCAAGGAAGGTGCGCATGCTTCTTTCGAAGAACATCGTTCCCGTGCTTTGCGTCGGAGAAAAGGAAGACGCTCGCCGCGACGGAAGCTTTGAAGAGGTCATCAAGGTACAGCTTACCCACTCGCTTGCGGGACTTAAACCCGAGGACGCAAAAAACGTGATAATCGCATACGAGCCCGTATGGGCGATAGGCACGGGACTTGTTGCAAGCACCGAGCAGATAGCAAGCACGCACAAATTCATACGTGAGGTGCTCTGCGAGATATTCAAGTGCTTCGGCAAGGATATCCCGATACTTTACGGCGGCTCCGTAAAGCCCGATAACATCAAGGGTATTTCCAAGGTAAACGACGTGGGAGGATTCCTCGTCGGCGGTGCAAGCCTTAAGGCTTCATCGTTTATACAGATGATAGAAACGGTAGAAAAAGACTAAACTCGCAAAGGGGTTTATATGATTACAAAGGAAGAGATAACAAAAACCGTCATGGCGGTCATATCGGAATTGTTCCCCTTCCTTTTACGAAGCGGAGCAAATACGAACTTGCTTCTTTTGCCCGAAACGCCGCTTTCGATTGGTGAAAAGCTTGCGTTTGCAAAACGCAGATTCGCAAAGGATTTCATAACCTATGCGGGATATAAGGAAAGCGAGAGATATTACGGCGATTTGAGCTTTTCGCTTGACTACGATCTTGCCACGGAAGGAAAATCACTTCAAGCAAGAGCGGGCGATTTTAAGAGCGTAACGCTCGTTTCTCCCTCGGTGGCGGTGTTAAAGAGTCTTGCCGAGGCGGACGAGACAAATCCCGAAACAGCTTTAGTTCTTTACGCGCTTACGCACAGAAGAAAAGTAAGAGTTTTAACGGACTTCGATCTTTCCGACGTGACGCCCGGCGCTTTTGCAAAGAAGCTTTCTGATGTTTACGGCGCTGTGGCGGATATGGGAATCGAGATAGTCAGAATAACGACCGCCGAGGAAGAAGCCCTCGACCCGATGGCAGGCTTTGTAAACGAGCAGACCGTGCGCGAAGCGGCAAAGAAACGCCGCCGCGAGATAGTAGTATCACCCAAGACGGTTGTCACGCCTCTTGCAAGGGATACGGCTGATGAGCTCGGAATCAAGATAAGAATAAAATTGTAATATATATTGGAAAGGACAGAAAAATGAGCATTTCCGAAGAAAGAATAGCACAAATCGTCAAGGAAGTTACCGCACAGGTAAGCGGCGGATTTGTTTCGACGAGCGCAAGCGACGACGGTATCTTCGAGGACATCAACCTCGCTATTGAAGCCGCAACGAAGGCACAGAAGGAGCTTATGACTTTTTCTCTTGAAAAGAGAGAAAGCTTCATTTCCGCTATGCGTCAGGCGGCAAGAGATAACGCTGAAAGACTTTCGATACTTGCTAACGAGGAGACGGGCTACGGCAGAGTACCCGACAAGATCGCAAAGCACCTTCTCGTTGCAAACAAGACTCCCGGAACGGAGGACCTTACGACAGCGGCGTTTACGGGCGATAACGGCCTTACTCTTGAGGAGTACGCTCCTTACGGAGTAATCGGTGCCATCACACCCTCCACAAATCCCTCCGCTACCATCGTAAACAACTCCATCGGTATGGTTGCTGCGGGCAACGCCGTGGTATTCAACCCCCATCCCGCCGCAAAGAAGTGCACGGCTGAAGCTATAAGAGTTCTAAACAGAGCAATAGTAGCCGCAGGCGGTCCCGCAAACCTTCTCGTAGCGCCCTTAAATCCCACTATGGACACTAGTAAGGTGATCATGTCGAGCCCCGTTATAAAGATGCTTGCCGTAACAGGTGGTGAAGCGGTCGTTGCAGTTGCGATGAAGAGCGGCAAGAAGTGCATTTGCGCAGGTCCCGGTAACCCCCCTGTAATCGTTGACGAGACCGCTAACATCAAGGAAGCGGCAAAGAATATCGTTGCGGGCGCATCATACGATAACAACATTCTCTGTATCGCAGAGAAGGAGATTCTCGTAGTTGACAGCGTTGCAGACGAGCTTATCAGAGAAATGGTAAAATGCGGCTGCTATCTTGCAAACAGAGCGGAGACGCAGAAGGTAGTTGACACCGTGGTCGTTACCAATAAGGAAGGCAAGAGCGCTCCCAACAAGAAGTTCGTAGGAAAGAACGCAAATGTCATACTTGATGCGGCAGGACTTTCCTACAGCGGTGACAACAAGCTCGTAATTATGGAAACGGATTTCGATCACGTTTTGGTACATACCGAAATGCTTATGCCCGTCGTTCCCGTTGTAAGAGTTAAGAACGTGGAGGAAGCTATCGCAAAGGCTGTGATCGCAGAGCATAACTGCCACCATACAGCTATGATGCATTCCGAAAACGTAAATAACCTTACCGCAGCGGCAAGAGCTCTTGATACGACTATTTTTGTCAAGAACGCACCTTCTTATGCAGGCGTAGGCTTCAACGGTGAGGGATATACAACGCTCACTATCTCCACACCTACGGGTGAGGGACTTACCTCTGCAAGAAACTTCGCAAGAGTAAGACGTTGTACGATGTACGGCGCATTCAGAATAGTATAAACGCAGAAAGGAAACACAGTATGCGTGCTGAAGATGCTTTAAAGCTCGTCCAAGATGCAGGCGTTGTCGGAGCAGGCGGAGCGGGATTTCCCACTCACGTTAAGCTCAAGTGCAAGCCCGAGGTGGTAATTGCAAACTGCGCCGAGTGTGAGCCTTTGCTTAAAGTAGACAAGAACGTTATGGAAAATTATCCCCAAAAGCTTATTGCGGGCGTTAGGGCGGTAATGGAAATGACGGGTGCGCCCAAGGGCTATATTGCTTTAAAGGAGCACAATCACAAGGCGGCAGAGATACTCTCCGAGCTTCTTGAAAAGACGGAGGATATGGAAGTTTTCTTGCTTGACAACTACTATCCCGCAGGCGACGAGCAACAGATAGTTTATGAGGTGACGGGAAAGATAGTTCCCGTCGGCGGTATCCCTCTTGACGTGGGAGCCGTCGTGTGCAACACCTGCACGATGTATAATATAGCAAACGCTTTGGAGGGAAAACCCGTTACGAAAAGATTTGTTACGGTAAACGGCGAGGTCAACAACCCCACGACCTTCGAAGCACCCATAGGAACACCCCTTTCGCTTCTCATTAGCCTTGCGGGCGGTACGAAAAGCGGAAGACTTGAAGAGGACTACGGACTTATAGTCGGCGGTCCGATGATGGGAAAGGTGAGCACGGATTTCAACGCTCCCGTAACGAAGACAACGGGCGGAATTTTGGTGTTCCCCAAAAACCATAAGCTTATCAGAAGAAAAGGAACGAACCTTGAGATAGAGGCAAGAGTCGCAAAATCGGTATGCTGTCAGTGCAATCAATGCACACAGCTTTGCCCGAGAAACCTCCTCGGACTCAACGTTCAGCCTCATAAAGTAATGCGTGCGATGGCATACGGCGCACTCGACAGCATCGAAGACGGAAAGATAGTATTCGGCTGCTGCGACTGCGGACTTTGTACGCAATATGCTTGTCCGATGGGACTTTCGCCCTCACGTTTTATAACGGCGGTCAAGCAAGGCCTCGGTAAAAAGGGAATTAAGCCCGAAAAGACCTACTCCGACGGTGTAAGTCCTTCAAGAGAAGGCAGTAAGGTGCCTACCGACAGACTTATGCAAAGACTCGGCATCGCGGGATATACCGCAGACGCACCTCTTTCGATGTTACCGGTTGAAGTACGCACCGTAAGGGTAAAGCTTTCCCAGCATATCGGCGCACCCGCCGAGGCAGTAGTTAAGGAAGGCGACTTTGTAGCGGAGGGAAGCCTTATCGGAAGAATACCCGAAGGCAAGCTTTCCGCAAACGTTCACGCAAGTATAAGCGGTAAGGTAACGGCAGTTACCCCCGATTATATAGAGATTCAAGGATAGGAGGTCTTAAAGGATTTTGGATACACTCGGAATTATCGAAACCAACAGTGTTGCGGCAGGAATCGAAGCGGGCGATATAATGATGAAGACCGCTTTCGTAAAGCTTGAATCCGCACAGCCCGTATGCCCCGGTAAGTATATCGTAATGATATCCGGAGACACGGCAGGCGTAACGGCTTCCGTAAACGCAGGTAAGAAGATTGCCGGCGACAGCCTTGTGAACAGCATTGTTATTTCAAGCCTTCACGAGCAGGTCATTCCCGCACTTTCCTGTGCGACGATGCCCGAAAAGCGTGAAGCGGTCGGCGTAATCGAGACCTTCTCCGTAGCCGCCGCCGTAATTGCGGCAGATGCTTCGGTCAAGGCGGCAGACGTCGAGCTTATCGAGATAAGACTCGGCAGAGGTCTTGGAGGAAAGAGCTTCGTAATTTTATGCGGAGGCACCTCTGAGGTCAAGGCGGCAGTTGCCGCAGCAAAGAATACTCCCGAGGTCAAGGGACTCTTGCTTCGTACGGTCGTTATACCCTCGCTCCACGAGGATATGCTTGCGGCTCTTATGTAAGCAAAACAAATTCGTTACCAATAAAAAAATAAAAATAAAAAACAAATAAACAAGGAGATCACATCATGGAAAAAGAAGCACTTGGAATGGTTGAGACCAGAGGACTTATCGGCGCAATCGAAGCAGCCGATGCAATGGTAAAGGCAGCAAATGTACGCCTTGTAGGCAAAGAGAAGATCGGAAGCGGTTACGTTACGGTTATGGTAAGAGGCGACGTTGGCGCAGTTAAGGCAGCTGTTGAAGCAGGCGCAACTGCAGCAAAGAGAGTCGGCGAGCTCATGTTCACACACGTAATTCCCCGTCCTCACAACGACGTTGAGCAGATCATTCCCACACTCAACTGCGAAGACTAATCTATGGCTACCGCTAAGAAGAGCACGGGCGCAAAGAAGCCTGCCGCTAAAAAGCCTGTAGCACAGGCAGTAGTATTTGCAGCTCCTGCAAAGGAAGAAAACGTAAAGACCGAAACGGTCAAAAAAGAAACAGTCAAAAAACAAACCAACATAAAAACTGAAAGGAAAAACATCATGGAAAAAGAAGCACTTGGAATGGTTGAGACCAGAGGACTTATCGGCGCAATCGAAGCAGCCGATGCAATGGTAAAGGCAGCAAACGTGCGCCTTGTAGGCAAAGAGAAGATCGGTAGCGGTTACGTTACGGTTATGGTAAGAGGCGACGTTGGCGCAGTTAAGGCAGCTGTTGAAGCAGGCGCAACCGCAGCAAAGAGAGTCGGCGAGCTTATGTTCACACACGTAATTCCCCGTCCTCACAGCGACGTTGAGCAGATCATCCCCACACTCAACGACTAATCTCTACTACGATTTAAGGAAGGCATATTATGGATATAGAAAAGCTTGTTGAACAGATCGCCAACGAGGTTTACAGCAGAATCAACAACAATTCTGTTGCTCCTTCTTACGGCGTATCTGCTGCTAATAACGGCGGTAAGCCTTCGGGTGCAGAACTCGCAAAGTTTATCGACCACACCGTACTTAAGGCTGACACTCCCGCAGAGTCCATCAAGAAGCTCTGCGCAGAGGCTGCTGAATACAAATTCGCTTCCGTATGCGTTAACCCCTATTACGTACCCCTCGCTCGTCAGCTTCTTCAGGGCACGGGCGTTAAGACTTGCTGCGTAATCGGCTTCCCCATCGGTGCAAACACCATCGAGTCCAAGATCTTTGAGACGATGGACGCTTGCAACAAGGGCGCACAGGAAGTTGATATGGTTATCAACGTATCCGCACTCAAGAGCGGTGACTGGGATTACGTAAAGCGCGATATCGAGGGCGTTGTAAATGCCGCTAAAGGCAAAGCACTCGTTAAGGTTATCATCGAGACGAACCTCCTCACCGACGAAGAAAAGGTTAAGGTCTGCACACTTTCCAAGCTCGCAGGCGCTGACTTCGTTAAGACCTCCACGGGCTTTGTTACCGGTAAGGACGGCTCAGCTTCTCAGGCTACTCTTGCTGACGTTAAGCTTATGCGCCAGACAGTCGGCCCCGTTATGGGCGTTAAGGCTTCCGGCGGCGTACGTGACTACGAGACAGCTTGCAAGATGGTTGAAGTCGGTGCAACTCGTTTCGGTACCAGCGGCGGTATCAAGATCGTTTCCGGTGCTTCCGGCGCTACGGCATCTGCATCTACTTCCTGCATAGGTTGCGGCAAGTGCTCACAGTCTTGCCCCACGGGACATTCTATCATCACAAAGACAGTAAGCTATTAATTAAGCTTATTCGCTCGGGCGGGGTTTTTCGCCCCGCCCGAAGCAAAAATTATAGGAGCTATTATGTATACAGCTAAAGTAATCGGTACAGTAGTTTGCACAACTAAAGACAGTAAAATGGAAGGCCTCAAGATGCTTGTGGTACAGCCTGTCGGCGTTCTTTCTCTCGAAACCGAGGGTAAGCCCGTCGTCGCTATCGACGCTGTAGGTGCAGGTGAGGGAGAACTTGTATTGGTCGTCGGCGGAAGCAGCGCAAGACAGACTGATCAGACCACCGGTAAGCCCACCGATGCTACGATAATGGGTATCGTGGACTATATCGACGCAAACAATAAGAGAATATTCGATAAATTTGCGCAAAAATAAGTTTCGCATATAAGCGGTATTTTGCCGCTTGACATAAATATAGCTTCGCTTTTGCGAAGGGAAAAAGGTAAGATATGAAAATAGCAATCGGAAGCGATCACGGCGGCTTCAAGGAGAAGGAAGAGCTCAAGAAATATTTGAAAGAGCTCGGACACGACGTAACCGACGTTGGCACCTATTCCACAGAGCGCTGTGACTACACGGATTTTGCACTTCTTACGGCACAAAGCGTTGCCTCTAAGAAATCCGAGATAGGAATTATAGTTGACGGTGCGGGAATCGGCTCGTCCATTATGGCGAACAAAGTCCCCGGCATACGTGCCGCCTGCGCAAACGAGATAACAACGGCTATAAACAGCCGCGAGCATAACGGCGCAAACGTCCTCTGCCTCGGCAGCGGAATCATCGGTATGGCGGTTATGAAGAACATTGTCAAGGTATTTATTGAGCACGACCTCTGCGGTGACCGTAACATAAGACGTGTCGGAAAGATCGTGGAGTTTGAAAGACGTCTCAATGAGCTTCGTGACGGAAAGTAGGAAAAAATGCAGCTTGCAAAGGTTATCGGAACGGTCGTTGCAACAGAGAAGGACCCCCGTCTTTACGGCGTAAAACTTTTGATAATTCAGCCCATGAACGGCAAGGAAGAACCCGACGGTAAGCCTATTGTCGCGTGCGATGCCGTAGGTGCGGGTAACGGCGAATTTGTGTTTTACGCGAAAAGTAAGGAGGGCGCTTTCGCTCTTCCCGATCAAGGCGCGTGCGTTGACGCGAGCGTGACGGGTATCATCGACTACGTTTACGCAAAGTACGAGGGGTGAATATATGCTTATAGCAAAGGTTGTCGGAAACGTAATTGCCACTCACAAGCAGCCCATTTACGAGGGCTATAAAATACTGATAGTAAGAGCAATGGATCTCGACGGATCGCTTTACGGACAAGACCTCGTCGCTATAGACGCCGTGGGCGCAGGTATAGGCGACGTCGTTATCGTTATGCAGGAGGGTGGCTCGTCAAGAGAGATATTAAAATGCCCCGAAAAATTTGCTCCCATAGACGTAGCAATATGCGGTATCGTCGATACCGTGGATACGACCGAGGGCTCGTATCATCAGTTTAATTAGAAAAAGGACGGAGTTTTACTCCGTCCTTTTTATAGGCATTAGGGAATAGGGATTAGGTATTAGAAAAGCGTTCGGTAAAAACCGAACGCTTTTTGTATTTTAGATTATGATATTTCCGTTGGCATCAGCCTTTTTGGTGAGACCAACGATAAAATCTATAAGTGCTATGAAAGCAGGTATACCTGTCCAGCAGAAAAGAAGACAAGCAATTCCCGCACCGGTTTTTCCCGCATAAAATTTATGTATGCCGATTCCGCCGAGGAAAAATGCAAGAATACAGTAGGCGAGCTTGTTGACGACTTTTCCGCTTACTGCCATAATAGTAGGCTGTGTGTTGGTCTGTTGGGTGTTGGAAAGATTAATATTGATTCCGCCTTCATTTCCTGTGTTTTTTGTCTCGACTTTGGAAACAATAACTTTAGTTTCGGTTTTGAAGATCTCGACCTCGTCGCCGACGTGAGGAACAAAATTTATATCCTCTGCGCGCACTTCCTCTATTCCACCGTTATCGGTGCCAATAGAAATAACCTGATTGCTGATGCTAATGATTTTAGCCATTGTTTATCTCCCTTTTTATATTTTTTGTATTCAGTTATATCTCGTTTTGCCGAGATAAACTTGTACGCTCAACATTATACTCTATATATCGACAATTGTCAAGATGTAGAGCATAAATTATAATGGCTATAATAGAGATATAAGGTTTGCAAAGGAGGGAGAGAGTGCAAATGATTTCGTACGAGCCGTTTTACCGTACTTTGCAGGAAAAGAACGTTTCCACGTATAAATTGATAAATCAATTCGGCATAAGCAGAAGCCTTCTTGACAGATTAAAGCACAACAAGCCGATAAGCACCGTGACGCTCGATGACCTTTGCACTATTTTGGATTGCCGAGTGGAAGACGTACTCGTTTATCAAGCGGATAAATAAAAAGGACAGAAACAGTTTAAAACGTTTCTGTCCTTTTCTAATGCCTATTGCCTAAAGCCTATCTTTATATCTCCCGTGTCGGTTTTAATTTCGCACCTACCGCCTACTGTGCTTTTCGGAACGTCAATGCTTCCCGTATCAGTATCGGCAAGGAATATTTTATCCGAAAGGAGCGTGCCCACAACGTCGCCCGTGTCGGTTTCAATATCAATTTCGTGGGCGTCACAAGCATCAAGAGTTACGTCACCCGTGCTTCTTTTAACGGTAAGCTTTTCTTCGGTTATGACATTTTTTAGTGTTATGCGCCCCGTGTTGCCGTCAGACGAAAGATTTTTGCACTTTACGTTTTTAATCTCCGTTTTACCCGTGGAGACGGTAAGCGCAACATCGCCGCAGATAATATCCGAAACTCTTATTTTTCCCGTGCTCGTCTTTATTTTAAGTGATTCTTCCGTATTTGCGAAAAAATTTACGTCTCCCGTGGAGAGTATTACGGTTGCAGTGTTAAACCCGAAATCCTTTGGCACGTTTACGTTGCCCGTGCTTTCCTTTATATAGAGCGATGCGTATTCCGCTTTAGGAAGATACACCGTTATCTTCGGCGATTTGAAATTTATGCCGATATGCTCGTACCATTTTTTGCTCGGTCTTTTTATCACGAGAGTACCGTCCGTGACGCTTACGGTGTGCTTTAAGTTTGTTTCTTCAAAGCATACTACCTTGCATTTTCCGTCATCGGAAGCTAAAAACGTAATATCTGCGGTGTCCGTTTCTATGGATATATTTTCAAATCCGTCCGTTATTTCGTGAGTATTCGTTTCGTATTTCGTTGTGTTTAACATATCAAAACTCCAATCCGCCGCAGCAAGTGCTCCGGTAAACAAAATAAGTCCCGCTAAGGTGAGTACTGCCGCAGCAATAAGCCATATTTTCGTTTTATTCATCGCACTTCCTCCTTGTAAAGAGCTTTTTCGTGAGGTGCAAAACGCATTTCGTGAGCGCCTTGCAGCCGTAAAACGCAAAGATAGAAAGTCCCGCACAAACAAAGCACGCACCTATGAGCGCTATGCCCGAAAGCCACTCTGCCTTACAGAAAGAGAAAACGGCAAGAACGATAGTGCCGAGTGCGGTTCCGAAAAGTGCGTCGAATACCGCCCAAAGCGAAACTATTACAGCCCATACGGAAACGTAGATGGAAAGCACGACTGCGAATGCGGCGATTAGAAGCGAAAGCCATACGGGAGCACCGAGGATAATAAGGACTATCTCCCACGCCTTCATTTTTCTTTTCGTTGATTTTTCGGGGATATCTGTTTTAAGCTCATCTATATCGTCTATTTTTGCTACCGCTTCTTTCTCGGAAAGACCTTCTTCGACGCCGTCGTCTATCATCTCGGCGTAAAAATCAAGGCGTTGCTTGACTTCGTCTGCGGGCAAGCCTTCAAGCTCTCTTGACAGCTTTGCAAGAAACTCGTATTTATTCACAGCCCTTTTCCTCCTTTGCCACAAACTCATATATGGACATAATTTCGTTCCATTCCGATTTAAATTCTTCGATACGGGCGATTCCCGCTTTTGTTATGCGGTAATATTTTCGAAGCCTTCCGTCATGCTCTGCCGTGCGCACGGTCAACATTTTCGCCGCCTCCAAACGCTTTAGTATCGTATACAAGGTCGATTCGGAAAGCTCGATATACGGCTTTACGTCTTTTATGATCTTATACCCGTAGGAATCCTCGCTTTTGATCGCCGCAAGTACGCAGACGTCCAAAAGCCCACGCTTTAATTGAATATCCATATAATACCTCCGATCACATAATACATCGTAACACGAAGTATATGTTTTGTCAAGAGGGAAAACAAAAAATGCGTTCGGTAAAAACCGAACGCATTTTTATACTGCCTTAATTACAGACTTGCAAAGCTGTATTTTTCGGAATATTCTTTTAAAAGCGCGCTGAAGCTTTCGCTGTTTTCGTGTGCGTTTATAAGCGACTTATGCATATCGAGGTTACCGCCTGCACGGTCGATAACGCAGAAAGCGATGTTCGAGCAGTGGTCCGCGCATCTTTCGATATTTGTGAGAAGGTCGGAAAGCACAAATCCCGCTTCTATGGAGCAATCGCCCACTTGAAGTCTCGATATATGACGTCTGCGAAGCTCTTCCTTCATCGTATCAATGAGCTCCTCAAGGGGCTCTACGCACATAGCAGTCTTAATGTCGTTTTCGCTAAACGCACGGAAAGAAAGGTCGATTATTTCTTTAACGGCAGAGCACAGCACCGTAAGCTCGTCCTTCGCCGCTTGGGAGAGCGCGAGCTTTTTATCTCGCATTTCCTCTGCGGATTCTATAAGGTTTACGCTGTGGTCGGAGATTCTTTCGAAGTCGCCGATAAGCCTTAAAAGGCTTGCCGCTTCTGCGCCTTCTTCGTCACCGATTTGCATACCGCTTAACTTAACAAGATACGTGCCGATAGCGTCCTCGTATCTGTCGGTGAGGTCTTCAAAGTCGCGTATTTTTTCCGCGACAGCCGAATCGTACGCAAAAAGGGAGTCAAGTCCCGCGTATATCGATTCTTTTGCCGCATCTGCCATTTCGACTGTGGTTGCTCTTGCTTGCTGAAGAGCGATGGGAGGTGTTGCGAGGAGTCTTTGGTCAAGATGTACCTCTTTCTTCGTTTCCGCTTTGACTGCATCTTCGGGAATGACCTTCAATGCGAGCTTTTCAAGAAGCGACGATGCGGGAAGAAGCAGAAGCGTGCAGACTACGTTAAACGCCGTGTGTACAATGGCTATCTCAAGATGTCCCGCGGGCCCGCCTAAAAAGTCGCCTATAGGGAATGCCGCTTTTGCTATAGAGAACAATGCAAGGCAAACTAACGTTCCTATAATATTGAAGGAAAGGTGAACTACTGCCGTGCGTCTTGCGTTTTTGTTAGTGCCGACGGAGGAGATGAGTGCCGTGACGCAGGTACCGATGTTTTGTCCCATAATTATCGGTATCGCCGCACCGAAGTTTACTTTTCCTGTGCTGGAGAGCGCTTGAAGTATACCGACTGACGCAGACGACGATTGAATTATTGCCGTTAAAAGTGCGCCCGCGATAACGCCGAGTATGGGGTTTGAGAACATTACGAAGAGCTCTTGGAATGCTTCACTGCCCTTTAATCCCGCAACGGCGGCGGACATAGCATCCATACCGAACATAAGCGTCGAAAAGCCGAGGAATATAAGTCCCGTATCCTTGTGCTTGCTTGATTTTAGGAACATATAAAGTACGATTCCGACAAGAGCAAGTACGGGGGAGAACGACGAGGGCTTTAGAAGCTGGATCCATATATTACTGCTTGAAATACCGGAAAGCGAGAGAATCCACGAGGTTACGGTCGTACCTACGTTCGCACCGATAATTACGTTTATCGCTTGGCGAAGAGACATAAGTCCGGAGTTTACAAAACCTACCACCATAACCGTTGTAGCGGAGGAGCTTTGAATTATGGCGGTTACTGCCATACCCGTCAAAAAGCCCGTGATACGCTTTGTGGTGAGTTTTCCAATAATGGCTTGGAGTCTGTTTCCCGCACGTCTTTCCAAGGCTTCACCCATTACGTTCATACCGAATAAGAACAGGCAAAGACCGCCGATAAGTGCGAGTACGTCTAAAGTTGTCATATTAGTCCTTTCTGTGGGTTGTGGGTATAAAAATCTTTGGAAAGGATTTTTAGTTTTAGAGTTTGTGGTTTGAATTTATATATGTAATAGCCCGAGAGGGCTGAAGCTTTTGTTCCAAATTTCCCCTTATACATACTACCAAAAAACGCACCTTGTGTCAATACGGCATTTTTTACAAAAATACGGACAAAATCGGTCTGTTTTATGATGTTTAGAATCGACCTAAATTGACTTCAAGTATTGACTTTTAACAAAATGGGTGGTAAAATATGGGCATAGTGTATATAATGCCGAGATTTTTTATAGATTAAATTCCGCCAATGCGGGTTTAATATATTACTAAATTTGCCGACAAGGCAAGGAGGAAAAAATGAAAAAGTTTTTAGCTCTTTTACTTGCGCTCGTAATGGTGTTTGCTTTTACGGCTTGCAAGGCTGAAAAAAACGAAGATGATGCAGTAAAGGCTGCACTCATCTGTTTGCATGGCGACAGCTCCACTTACGATAAGAACTTCATTGATGCGTTTAAGGCTGCTTGTGCAAACAAAGGACTTACAGAGAATGATTACACCATCATCACCGATATCGAAGAGTCCGAAGCTTGCTACACGGCAGCTGCTGACTTTGCAGATGAAGGATACGATGTTATCTTCGCTGACTCCTTCGGCCATGAGGCACATATGCTCAAGGCTGCAAAGGAATTCCCCGAGGTTCAGTTCTGCCACGCTACAGGTACGAAAGCTCACACCGAAAACGTAGCTAACTTCCAGAACGCATTCGCTTCCATTTACCAGGGCAGATACCTCGCAGGTGTTGCTGCAGGACTCAAGCTTCTTGAGATCTACGACACTGACGGTGACGGCGCTATTGCTGATGAAGAAGCAAAGATCGGTTACGTTGGCGCATTCCCCTACGCAGAGGTTATCTCCGGATACACTTCTTTCTTCCTCGGTGCAAGATCCGTTGTTCCCAATGCTACAATGGAAGTTCGTTACACAGACTCTTGGTATCACGAGACTGCTGAAATGACGACTGCACAGGCTCTTATTGCAAGCGGTTGCAAGCTCATTTCTCAGCACGCTGACTCTATGGGTGCTCCCACAGCTTGCGAAAACGCAGGTATCCCCAATGTTGCTTACAACGGCGCGACGGGCAAGACCGGCACTTTCGTTATCGCTTCCAAGATCAACTGGGTTCCTTACTTTGAATATATGATCGACTGCGTAGCTAACGGCAAGGACATCGCTACCGACTGGACAGGCACAATAGAAAACGGTGCAGTTCAGATCACGGCTCTCGGCGAAGCTGCTGCAGAAGGTACACAGGCAAAGCTTGACGAAGTTGCCGCAAAGCTCAAAGACGGTACTCTCAAGGTATTCGATTGCTCCAAGTTCACCGTTAACGGCGAAACTTTGACAGAATATAAAGCTGACGTTGATGATATGGGCGACTACGCTCCCGATACCAACGTTATTAAGACTGAAAACGGCGTTACTTTCTTCGACGAAAGCTCTTTCCGCAGTGCTCCTTACTTTGATATCATCATCGACGGTATCACTGCTATTGTAGAACAGCAATAAGTCGTTTAATGAGAAGATACATGGGCGGAGTTCAACACTCCGCCTTATGTTCTTTTTGTCCTTGCATATTTGAAGATTTTGAGGAAGGATAAAGCAAATTGGAAAAATCAGCTGTTATTGAAGTACAAGGCATAACCAAAACGTTTGGTAAAATAATTGCAAATCACGACGTAACGATGGATATTAAGAAGGGTGAGATCCTTTCCGTTTTAGGCGAGAACGGCTGCGGAAAGACGACCCTTATGAATATGATAGCCGGAATCTATTATCCCGACTCCGGTAAGATTCTTATAAACGGCGAAGAGGTCAAAATAGCCTCTCCAAAAGATGCGTTTCGATATAAGATCGGAATGATACATCAGCATTTTAAGCTTATTGACGTATTTACCGCCGCCGAGAATATAGTTTTAGGTATCAAAGACGGCAGGTACAATTTAAAATCGGTAAAAGAACGTATTGTCGAAATGTGCGACAAATACGGTTTTAATATAGATCCTAACAAGAAGATACACGAAATGTCGGTCTCCGAAAAGCAAACGGTTGAGATCATAAAGGTGCTTTACAGAGGTGCGGACATACTCATTCTCGATGAGCCTACCGCCGTACTTACACCCCAAGAGATACGCCGTCTTTTCGACATTTTGCGCGCCATGCGCGATGATGGGAAGTCTATAGTCATCATCACTCATAAATTAAACGAGGTAATGGAGATTTCCGATCGTGTAACGGTTATGAGAAGAGGCGAGCACATTGCCACGGTCGACACCTCCAAGACGAGTGAGCGCGAGCTTACGGAGATGATGGTAGGACAGAAAGTTACGTTAAATATTGATAGACCCTTACCCGTAAATCCCGAATTAAGACTCGGCATTAAAAATATATCCGTGACGAACGAAGAGGGATTTCGCGTTTTAAGTGATGTATCCTTTGAAGTTCAAAGCGGAGAGATACTCGGTATTGCGGGCATTGCGGGAAGCGGTCAAAGAGAACTTCTTGAGGCTATTGCGGGACTGCAAAAGGTAGACGCGGGCGGACATATTTCCTACTATCCTTCAAAAGACGTAAAAGAGGAGCTTCTTGGAAAAACTCCTTTGCAGATAAGAGAGCTCGGCGTAAGGCTTTCCTTCGTTCCCGAGGACAGACTCGGAATGGGTCTTGTAGGCTCGATGGATATAGTTGACAATATGATGCTTCGAAGCTACAGACGCGGCAGATCTATACTTGTTGACAGAAAAGCCCCCTCGGAGCTTGCAGATGAGATAATTTCGAGCCTTCAGGTTTCTACGCCCTCGTCTCACACCGAGGTAAGAAAGCTTTCGGGCGGAAACGTACAGAAGGTGCTTGTAGGAAGAGAGATAGCCGCAGCTCCTACGGTTTTGATGGCAGCTTATCCAGTAAGAGGGCTTGACATCAACTCATCTTACACCATATATAACTTACTTACAGAACAGAAGAAAAACGGCGTTGCCGTTATATTCGTAGGCGAAGATCTTGACGTTTTGCTTGCTCTTTGCGACAGAATACTTGTTATAAGCGCAGGTAAGGTTGCGGGTATCGTCGATGCAAGAACGGCTACTAAGGAAGAAATAGGTCTTATGATGGTCAAAACGAATACACTCGGAGAAGGAGGTAACAAGGCGTGAAACAAACGGAAAAAACAAGGCGCGAACCTCTTTTTAGAATAGTAAAGCGCGACAACCTCCCCCTTGTAAAGAAGGCTCTTATATACGCTATTGCACTTATAGGCGGTCTTGTACTAGGCGCGATATTATGTTCGATCTTCTCTGCAAAAGGCGAATTTTCGGGATTTTTCAAGGCGCTCTATAAGGGTGCATTCGGCACGGAGAGAAAGATATGGATACTTTTTCGCGATATGGCATTGCTTCTCGGCGTATCGCTTGCTCTTGTTCCTGCATTTAAAATGAAATTCTGGAATCTCGGCGGAAACGGACAGGTACTTATGGGTTGTCTTGCGACTGTCGCTTGTATGTACTATCTTGGCGGAAAGCTTCCCGATGGCACGGTTATAGTGTTTATGATCGTATCAAGTATTCTCGCAGGCGCAATATGGGCGGTCATTCCCGCTATTTTCAAGGCTTGCTTTAATACTAACGAATCCTTGTTTACCCTTATGATGAACTATATTGCGCAAGGATTTGTTATGGTGTGCATCAACGCTTGGGTAAAAGGCGGTTCGGGTGTACTTACGCCGCTTGCCAATGCGCATCTTCCCAAGCTTATAAACGATCACTTTTTAATAATTCTCGTATTTGTGATACTTTGTCTTTTTATGTTCGTATACTTAAAGTACAGTAAGCAAGGCTACGAGATTTCCGTTGTCGGTGAAAGTCAGAACACGGCTAAATATATTGGTATAAACGTAAAGAAGGTTATAATCCGCACACTTATCATATCCGGAGCGATATGCGGTATCGTCGGACTTTTCATAGGCGGCGCGATGAACTACTCCGTAAATACCAATTCTGCAAGCAATATGGGATTTACGGGAATTATGACGGCGTGGCTTGCAAATTTTAACCCTTTAATGATGCTCCTTTCCTGTCTTTTTATCACCTTTATTTCAAAGGGTATGGTGCAGGTTCGTAAGGACTTTGCATTCACAAATGACGCTATTGCAAATCTTGTTATAGGTCTTGTTTATTTCTGCGTTATAGCTTGCTATTTCTTTATTACTTATAAAATAGTATTTCGCAAAAAAAGCATAGGAAAGGAGAACGACAGATGATAGTAACGTTTCTCGTAGGTGCCATTGCACTTGCAACCGTTTTCCTTTTTGGTTGCGTAGGTGAGATCATTACCGAAAAAGCTGGCCACTTAAACCTCGGTATCCCCGGCATTATGTGTGCGGGAACTGCGGGTGGTTGTCTTGGTGTATCTCTTTATATGGAATCGCTTGCCGATCCGAAAAATGCATCATGGCTTTGGCTTGTTCTTATATCCGTAACGCTTGCTTTCGTGTTTGCTTCCGCACTCGGCGGAATATACGGATTTTTAACGGTAACGCTTCGTTGTAATCAGAACATTACGGGTCTTGCCGTCACTATTTTCGGAACGGGGTTCACACAATTTGTTATGGATACCTACGTTGACAGAACTCATTTTGAGATTGCAGGTAAGCTTATCTCCAAAGGATTTTCGTTTGCCGATAAGCTTGGCTGGTTTGGCGAGATATTTTTCTCACACGGCGTTTTGGTATACCTCTCTATTGCTATAGCGGCAATCTGCGCAGTGGTTTTGAAAAAAACACGGCTTGGGCTTCATCTTCGCGCAGTGGGCGAAAGTCCTGCAACGGCAGATGCTGCGGGCATAAACGTGACCGCGTATAAGTACGGTGCGATACTTGTCGGAAGCGGTATTGCGGGATTTGGCGGCCTTTTCTACATAATGGACTATATAAAGGGTAGTTGGGAAAATGCTTCCACCATTGAAGCACTTGGCTGGTTATCCATTGCACTTGTAATATTTACGCTGTGGAAGCCGCATTTCAGCATAATTGGCTCTATCGTGTTTGCCGCTCTCTATATTGCGGCGTACGTAATAAACGGCGTCACACCTATACAGCGAGAATTATTGAAGATGCTTCCGTACGTAATCACGGTTGTGGTTCTTATCATCACCAGCATCATTGATTCAAAAGAAAATCAACCTCCCGCAAGTCTCGGGCTTTCATATTTCAGAGAAGAAAGATAATAAAACCGCCTTACGTGTAAGCGTAAGGCGGTTTTTGTCGTATGTTGCGAGTAAAAACTACGCTGTATTTGTCGATATTCGAGGTATAGCCGTAGAATATGTGATATAATTTTTTGGGATATCTTAAAACTTAAAAAAGGGGCAAAATGTGAAAAAGGAAAGCGAAAAAACGGTTACGTACGGTACGGTAGAACAAATTTACCGTTTGGGGAATGACAGGCACAGCGTTTACGGAATAGCGGCATTTTACGACGGTGACGTGTGCGCCGTATGCGACGCTGCTTGCGGAATAAGCGAAGCCGAAGAATCTGTAGAAGAGCTTGCAAGGCTCTGCAACGAGCTTTCTCTTTCTCCCGTACATCTTCACGATGTGGCAGACGATTTTATATTCTCCGAAAAAATGCAAAAATAAAGCTCTGTCATTTGACAGAGCTTTAAATATTAGTTTTCTTTGGGCATTACGGTGCTGATAGCCTGCTTCGAAATTTGAAGCTTATTCTTATCGCTGCCGCTTTCAATTATAACGGAATCGTCCTTAACGCTTACTATGCGTCCCATAATTCCGCCGATGGTCATAACGTCGCTTCCGACCGCAAGCGAATCCATCATCGCCTTCTTTTCTTTTTCTTGCTTCTTTTGGGGCTTATACATACCGAAATAGAAGAATGCCACAAGAATAAGAATGGGGAAGAGCATCGTTACTATCTTCATAAACGTGGACTGTGTGGGCGCTTGGCCGTTTTGCCCTTGTTCTTCATTTTGATTATTTCCTTCGCCTGCGTTAGAGTCGATCAAAATATCGTCTGTATTTTGCGCTTCTCCTTCAGCGTTTACTGCAAAGCAGAACGTGCAGGCAAGAGCAAGACAAACGAGCACGAGCAAGATTCTTTTAATGTTTTTCATTGTTCTCTCCTTAATATTTTGTACTTTGTTATCTTACACAATTAAATGCTTTTTGTCAACCCATATCGGTAAAGATAGGCTCTTTTTCTTCGAGCTTTGCATCTTTGCGTTTTTTGCGTTCCTCTTCGATTATCGGGTCTATCATATATTGCTTTATTGCGGGATATGCGCAGTATATACCGATAAATGCCGTGAATGCGAAGATCACGCCAAACAGTATTATTGCTCCCAAAGGTGTCATAAAGAAGATTAAAGCCGCCGTTAATATCCAGCAAAACGATGATGCCAAAAATCCCGCAACGTTACGTTTTACGTTTACAAAAGCGAATATAAGCGAGTTTTTGACTATCTTCGGAATCGACAGATTAAATGTTATCATTATCACGTAAAAGTAGTTGCGCATCATAAGGTATATAGCGCCTGCCGCCGTGCCTATAACGGCAAGCAGAGCGGAGGGACCTTGTCCGAAAAGCAGAAGATAGAGATTAAGCAGCATAGAGGTTATGATAATAGCATCGACAAACCCCAAAACAAGCGCTTGGCGCCAATTCTTCTTTATGGTAATAAAGTAATCCTTAAAGTCGCAGGGCTCTTCCCTTGTATAGTTTCTAAGCATATAAGCCATACCGACGTTTGAAAATCCAAAGGTAAAGAGCGTAAGGCAGGCTATGGCAAGAAGAATATAGCTTAAAGTTCCCGGATAGCTTCCTTCCACCGTTATACCGCATAAGCTGTATAAAAGTGCGGCAGCGGGGCCCTTTGCGTACGCCATGGCACCGTGAATGGGGCCAAACCAAATGGAAAGAGGCGTGGGGGAGGAAATAAAACCGTAGCCTGCGGCGTAAAAGAGCAAGGCGAATATCGGCAGATTTGTTAAAATGAATATAAGGTTAAGCCCGCATATACGCCAAAATTTTCTCTTTGTCAGCTTGAAAAATTTAAGGAGCGTAAATTTCTCGGAAAGCTCTGTCTTTAAGACACCCTTTCCTTCTCTTGTTTGATCAAACATTTTTTTAAAAAGCGCCATTTTAAAATTCCTTTATATATAAATTAAAACTTTACTGCATATTTGGTGATAAGGCTCGGCAAAACGAATGAAAGCATTGACGAAGCCATAAGTAAAGATAAGGGTACTGCAAATAAGCTCATATATGAAAACACGAATTTCACGCTCAGTATATCCTTAACACATCGGTTTTGTTCGAGATTGTTTTTTCTGAATATTTGTGCTTCCGTCGCAAAAAGAGCGAGCGCAAGAGATGAAAGCAAGAATGAAAAAACATAGGATATACAAACGTAAAGCTCACCGCTTTTATACATAAGGCAGGCGATCCCGCCTCCGATAAAGCCGTTTAATGCCAAAACAATGTGCGGATAAAGAGATGGCGTTATCGAAAATCCCGCAAAAAAGCATATAATAGCGCACACAAATACGGGAACAAATGCTTGAAGGGAGCCCGTGAGCATATTAGTACTTTTAAAGTATTCCGAAAGCCGCGCATAGCTTGATGCTACGACCTCATCGTCTGCTCCCTTAAACAGAAACACCGCAAGTGACAGTCCGCACACGGCGACTGCGGAGTACGCCGTAAGGGTGGCACCCCTCGTATATGCGTATTGCTTTGCCGCTTTTTTAATACCGATGTCGTAGCTTGTCTGTAATTTTGTAACGTTGTCCATACATATTTCCTTTCCTTTTTGCTTCATTTAAGGATATGTACGGAAGCTGTGATATATGCTTATTTTGAAAGCTCTTTTGCTCTTTTTTCGCAGGCGTCGAGAGCATCTCTTATGACGGTCTCGATTCCGTGTTTTTCAAAGCTTGCAAGTGCGGCAAGAGTAGTGCCTCCGGGTGAGGAAACGTCCTTTATAAGCTCCTCGGGGCTTTTTTGACTGTTTCTTAATAAATCGGCACTGCCCTTGAATGCGGAGCATACAAGCTCCTTTGCTTCTTTTTCGGAAAAGCCCTTTTCCTTTGCCCAGTCACACATTATTTTAATAAAAAGGAAAACATATGCGGGACTGCTTCCGCTTAAAGATATAACGGGGTTGAGCTTATCCTCGCTCATCGTGCAGACCGTGCCGAGCTTTTCAAACATTTTGCAAACCGTATCAAAGTCTTTGTCGGACACTTTTTCGTTTTTGGTTATAGCTGCCGTGCCCTCACCTATAAGCATAGGGGTGTTAGGCATAACTCTTATAACGGCAACGTCGGGAATAAAGCTTTCTATATGCTTTGTCGTAATTCCCGCTGCGATGGTGACTATAGTTTTTCCTTTGAATTCCACGCCCGAAAGCTCTGTGAGCACCTCGTCTATATTCTGCGGCTTTACAGACAAAAAGAGGTAGTCTGCAAACCTTGCGGCATCTTTTGCGTCTGTACATTTGTATATGCCGACGGTCTTAAATGCAAGAGCCTTGCTCTCGTCCTTGTCATATACCTTTATATGCTCGCAGTCAAGCTCTCCGCTCATCAAAAGGCCGTTTGCTATAGCACGGCACATATTGCCGGCTCCGATAAATGCGATATTTTTCATATTATTCCTTTCCGGCAAGCTTTTTGGATATAATATCAAAAGCTCCCAAGAAGATTATTATTCCGAAAATATATACAACGAATGAGGTTATACTGATATAGATGTTCACGGGGAAAGCCGCAGTTCTGACCTTAATAAAGAACTGCAAAAGGCTGTCGCTTATTATATCCGTATGATATCCTACAGCAGAGCCTATCTGTGATATGGCGATGATAACACATCCCCATATAAGATGTCCCTTTGCATAAAGCGGACGGCGTCCGAAATTTTTCGCCATATATTTAAGCTGAGAGAGGGCAATTATCAAAACAAGAATAAGGAATACGCCCTTTATCACGGGGAAAAGTACGGAAAATATTTTAACGCCGAGAGGTCTTTCAAGTCCTGTTGCGGCATAGAAATCGCCGTAGGAATATACCTGTATCCCAAGCGCAAAAGCGGATAAGAGTGCGTATACACTGCCTAAAAATATCACCGTTTTTGCAAGAGGTATGGATTTTCTGTAATAAATGAAGGCGATAAGGAGCAAAACCGCTGTAATTATATCGGGAGAAAAGTCTGTTGCATCAAGGAAGAAATCCCCGCCGAAAACGAATGCCGCAAGAATGAGCTTATAAAACCCGTTGTAACGCACGCTTCGCATAACGTCGAGATTATCCGAGAATTTTTCTTTGTATGCGCCCTCGAGTCTTTTGGTAAAAAAGTCGTCTTTTTTTACGCCTTTTAAATATTTTGATGCGAGGCTAAACCACGAGATACCGAATATAGTACCGAGAAAAAGGCAAAGTGCGATAAGCATAAGCCTAAGTCCCCCGCCGCCCGTCTGCTTGTAGGTGCCGTCTATACTCAAGGTGTAGGCAAGCGTGGTAAGCTCGGGCACAAGAGTAAGCACACAATGGCTTGCAAAAAATATATACGTGAATACCGAGAGGGTATCAAGCCCCTTGAATACAGCCTTTCGACGAGGAAGGCTGACGTATTTTACTGCCTTGAGCGGCGCATACCTCATAAGGCGCTTGTACTCTGCGCTTTGTTTGTTTTTTACGCTATGCTCAAAGGATATAGTCTTTCTTTCGGGGGCAAAACGCCCAAGAAGCTTTACTCTTGTATGAGTTAAGCTGTCCTCGTACTGATAACCGAGGTTTGCGAAGCCGTCGAAAAGATTTTTAAAAAGCAATATGCCGAAAATAAGCTCTATTACAAGGTAAATAAGCGTTGCGGTGGTTATGTTACTGCTTTGCGCATCGCTGTAATCGGAAAGGCAAAACAGCAAAGCAAGCGGCTTTGTTAAATTTACGATAGCCATTACGAGCGCATAGTGTGCACCTTTTTCCAAATATCCGTCAATGCGTTTAAGCTTTCCGAGTCCCGCAAAAATAAGGAGATAGCCTATAAAGTCAGGGAAAATATCCACGACGTTTACGGTAGGTACTATTAAAAAGAACAGACCCGCCAAAATAAGTGAGAATCCCACAGTCTACCTCCTTTGTAATTTATTCTTCGTCCTCGCCCGCTCCGCAGCACTTCTTATATTTTTTGCCGCTTCCGCAGGGACAGGGGTCGTTTCTGCCGACCTTCACAGTTTTTCTTACGGGCTCTTTTTTAAGGCTTGAGTCGCCGCCTGCGTTCATAGCATCCTTAAAGCGTTCTGCGGCTTTTCCCTCGCCCGTTATCTTTGCGACAGCAACTCGCTTTGTTATCTCGCTTGCGTCGGGGCGGGGAACGATGCGAAGAAGTGTATTGACCGTATCGTCGCAGATGGCGGTTACCATCTCGTCGAACATAGCGCCGCCCTCGTTTTTATATTCGATGAGCGGATTATGCTGTGCGTATGCACGAAGTCCGATACCGCCCTTCATATCGTCCATGGCGTCGATATGCTCCATCCACTTTTCGTCTACGTTGCGAAGAAGTATGCTTCTTTCTATCTCTCTGAAGACGTTTTCGCCAAAGAGTTTTTCCTTTTCTTCGTAAACGGCGTGAGCTTTTTCTATTATCTTATCCGTAAGCTCGTCTTTGTCCAAAGAGTTCAACTCGTCCAAAGAAAACTCAAAGTCTTCCTTTTTACAAACGGTGGGGAAAGCATTTACAAGAGTATCGAAGCTCCACTCTTCACACTCGTCTCCGATAAAGCAGGCGTAGACGTGGCTTCTTATGCTGTTTTCCACCATACCGAGTATCTTTTCTCTGAGGTTAAGTCCGTCGAGCACCTCACGGCGCTGATTGTATATTATCGTACGCTGTTGGTTCATTACATCATCGTACATAAGAACGTTTTTACGGCTTTGGAAGTGTACGCCTTCAAGACGCTTTTGAGCGCTTTCGATAGAACCCGAAAGTATCTTTGCGTCGATGGGCTGATCTTCGGGAAGTCCGAGTGCGTTTACGATGCCTTGCACTCTTTCGCTTCCGAAAAGCCTCATAAGGTCATCTTCAAGCGACATATAAAAGCGTGACTGTCCGGGGTCGCCCTGACGTCCGCTTCGTCCTCGAAGCTGGTTGTCTATACGTCTGCTTTCGTGGCGCTCCGAGCCTATGATACAAAGTCCGCCCGCCGCCCTTACCTTTTCGGCCTCGGGGCGTATTTCTTCTGCGTACTTTTCACAAAGCTCCTTGTAGGTCTTGCGCAGAGAGAGCTTTTCTTCGTCGTCGGTTGCGTAAAAGCGCATAGATTCCGATATCTGCTCTTCGGTAAGGCCCATCTTGCGCATTTCGTTTTTCGCAAGAAACTCGTTATTGCCTCCGAGCTTTATATCTGTACCTCGGCCTGCCATATTCGTTGCGATGGTGACCGCACCGTAGGTGCCCGCTTGCGCTATTATCTCCGCTTCCTTTTCGTGATATTTTGCATTGAGAACGTTATGCTTAACGCCTCTCTTTTTGAGCATAGCGGAAATAAGCTCACTCTTGTCGATGGAGATAGTACCTATAAGCACGGGCTGACCGTTTTCATGGCACTGCTTTACTTTGTCGCAGATGGCGTTATATTTTCCGTTTAAGGTCTTATATACCGCATCGGGCATATCCTTTCTTGCAAGCGGCTTGTTTGTGGGTATTTCAACTACGTCAAGATTGTATATCTCTCTGAACTCGTCTTCTTCTGTAAGTGCCGTACCCGTCATACCCGAAAGCTTCGAATAGAGCCTGAAGAAGTTTTGGAAGGTTATGGTTGCAAGGGTTTTGTTTTCCTTTTGAACCTCGACTCTTTCTTTTGCTTCTATAGCTTGATGCAAGCCGTTTGAGTAACGTCTTCCGGGCATAATTCTTCCCGTAAAACCGTCGACGATGAGTACCTTGTTATCCTTGACTATATAGTCGACGTCCTTTTGCATTATTGCTCTTGCACGAAGTGCTTGGTTTATATGGTGGGAGAGGGTGGTATTTTCCGTATCTGAGAGGTTATCCACCTTAAAATGCTCCTCCGCCTTCTTTACGCCCGACGAGGTCAAAACAACGCTTTTTGCTTTTTCGTCCACGATATAGTCGGAGTTGCTTTGTGTGTCGAAATCCTGCTTTGAGTCAAGCTCCTTTATATAAAAGCCCTTTAGCTTTGATACGAATTTATCCGCTTGCGAATAAAGGTCTGTTGATTTTTCGCCTCTGCCCGAAATAATAAGAGGAGTTCTCGCTTCATCAATGAGGATAGAGTCCACCTCGTCTACTATGGCAAAGTTATGGCCTCTTTGCACGAGGTCTTTTTTCTCCACTGCCATATTGTCGCGCAGATAGTCAAAGCCAAATTCGTTATTCGTGCCGTAGGTGATGTCCGCATTGTAAGACTCTCTTCTTTGCTCGTTTGTAAGTCCGTGAACGATAAGTCCCACGGAGATGCCCAAGAAGTTATATACCTTGCCCATCCACTCGCTGTCACGCTTTGCAAGGTAATCGTTTACTGTGACTATGTGTACACCCTTACCCGTCAAAGCGTTAAGGTAAGCGGGCAGAGTTGCCATAAGGGTTTTACCCTCGCCCGTTTTAAGCTCGCCTATTCTGCCTTGGTGAACGACGATACCGCCTATAAGCTGAACGCGGTAATGTCTTTCGCCAAGAACTCTCGTTGCCGCCTCTCTCACTACGGCGTAAGCGTCGGGAAGTATGTCATCAAGGCTTTCGCCTTTTGCAAGTCTTTCCTTTAATACTGACGTTTGGCTTTTAAGCTCGTCATCGCTCATAGAAGCGTATTTATCCGCAAGAGCCTCTATCGCATTTACGATAGGCTCTATTTTTTTTAATTCGTGTTGGCTGTGAGTGCCGAAAATTTTTGTAATTAAGCCCATAAAACTGCCTTTCTGTCGTTAGTTTTCGCCGTATTTTCCGCTTACGGTAAGTCCTTCGAAATCCTTTTGACGCAGCGCCTCGTACAGTGCAATAGCTACGCTGTTGGAAAGATTTAAGCTGCGAAGCTCCGCCTTCATAGGTATACGTACGCATCTTGAAAGATTTTCCTCAAGGAGCTTTTCGTCAAGCCCTTTCGTTTCCTTACCGAATATAAGAAAGGCTCCGTCGGGGTAGCTTACGTCCGTATATCTTTTCGGCGCTTTTGTTGAGAAAAAGTAAAAGTCCCCGCCGGAATTTTTTTCAAAAAATTCGTCGAGATTTTCATACACGTGCAAATCAAGGTATTGCCAATAGTCAAGTCCCGCTCTTTTCAGATGCTTTTCCTCAATGGAAAACCCAAGCGGCTTTATAAGGTGAAGCGAGCAGTCGGTGACGGCACAGGTTCGGGATATATTTCCCGTGTTCTGCGGTATTTCCGGCTCGACAAGTACGATGTTAAAGCTCATTTTTCATCACTCGGCACGTATGCATACTGCAATTACGTATCCGCCTATCTCCTTTATTTCAAAAAGCTTGTCAGAGTTTGACGCAACTTTTGTAAATTCGTTTTTGATTTCAGCAATTGCAAACTGCGGGACTTTCGAAATGCCCGATATGCCCTCTCCCGTCATTTTTACGTAGCTTTCCGCAAGCGCCCATAAAGCTGTACGAATAGCGTCATCACTCGGAAAGGGTGCGGCTGCGCCGATTTTTTCAAGCACACGGTCGCTCACGCTTGTTATTTTCTGCACGTCTATTCCGCACGCAGAAGATGCTATCAAAACGGCGACTGTATCACCGCTGTGGCTCAAGCTGAAGAAAAAGCGTCCGCTTTTATCATATGGCTTCCCGCTTTCGTCCTTTACGATGTCTTGCTCGCGCATATTCAAGGACAGCTTTTCCTTGACTGCTTTGAAAAGCAGCTCTCGTGCGGCTTTTGAGGGATCTTCGCCCGCCGATATCTTTTTTACCGCAACCGTCATTTTTTTCTGCCGTAAGGAGTATCGGAGCGGTTTGTTGGCTTTATACTATTGTTGTAGCGGCGTGACATTCTGCGGCGTTGGAGCTTTCTCATATTTTGCTGACGCATACATAAAAGCACCAAGACGAATATTATTGCAAGTATAACCAAAACCAAGAGAATGTAACCCAAAACGATAATAAACTTCGAAAATTCGCTTTTATCATCGTCTTCAAAAATCGATTTGCCGTCGCCTTGCGTGGGTATATTGTCGGGTATCTGCGAATATGACGGCACGTACATAGTTTCCGCAGCGTACACGGGAAGCTCTCCGAGAAGCCTTCCTTCGAGAGAAAAGCTGACCGTTGCAACCTGCGCACCCTTTTGTATGGGCAAGGAAAGCGTATTGTCGGGAATTAAAACACAGTTGACATCTCCAAGCTCTACGTGCTTTTCAAATAAAACGGAGAACGTGGAGGAGCATTCAACCTTAACGGTTCCCGCACAATTAAGCTCCACGCTGTCAAGCTCTCCATCCATATATTTTTTAACGGAGAAACTGCGCATTTCGTAGTTATTAAAAAAGTAATCAAGCAGGTTCGCAGTATCCGTATAACAGCCCACGGCGCTCGTACCGCCCAAAATCACCACTATAAGCTCTACGCCGTTTCTTTTTGCGTAAGTGACAAGGCAGTTTCCTGACTCGGTGGTCCAACCCGTCTTTCCGCCGACGACGCCGTCGTAGTAATATGCTCGTCCGGGAAGCATTTTGTGTGAGTTGTTAAATATTCTTTCTTGCGGCTGTTTATTTGTTGGAGGAATTGTGTATTGCGTGGTGTTTATGATTTCAAGCAAGAGCTCGTTTGAGAACGCTTCACGAGCCATGATCGCCATATCTCTTGCCGTCGTATAGTGCAAATCGTTATGTAATCCGTGTGGATTTGTAAAGTGCGTTCCCGTAGCACCGAGCTGTCTTGCTCTATCGTTCATCATCTTAACGAAAGCGTCCGTGCTTCCCGCAACGGTTTCGGCAATACCCATAGCACATTCGTTGCCCGAAGCGAGCATAAGCCCGTACATAAGATGCTCGAATTTCACTTCTTCATTTACGTCAAGTGCGATGTGACTCGAATCTCTTTCAATACCCCAAATGGAGTTATACGACATCGTGACGTATTGCTCCATGACGCCGTTTTCTGCGCCCAAAAGTCCCGTCATAATCTTCGTTGTGCTTGCGGGATACATTTTTTTGTCGCAGTTTTTTTCATAAAGCGCTTCGCCCGTGAGCTTGTTTATGACAACGGCGCTTTCGGATTTGACGGAGGGAGCGGCAAAAACCGTTATATCGGCAAACACAAGCACGACGAAAACGGCGGCAAAAAGCCCCGCCGCCCATCTACGTATAAAAGCAAATTTCTTCGTCATCGTTCCGCACCCCACAGCCGTGATATCTTAATTATATATTATACATTTATCAGAGATAACTGTCAACACTTACTTCAAAGTTGCCTATATTTTGACAAATAAAAACACGGGAAACGGCACTTTACCGTTTCCCGTGTGAAAGAGAGTTGATTTTAACTTAGCAGAGAATGGTGTTTCCCCAAACGTAAGCGCAGATTTGATTTATATTTCGCCCGTTGGGAATGGCGCTTTGAGGCACGATAAAGGTCACGACAGAAGGTAAAGATTCGTTTCTTTGTACGTATAAAAATTTCTCCGATATGGCGGTTTCGTCGAGCATAAGCCTTACGCAAAGCGCTTTGGCGTTGCAGGGACAAGCCCCGCCTATTTGTACATTAACCGTGTAAAATCCGCCGAAATTCGGAGTTTCGGCTATAATGCAAATTTCTTCGTTGCAGCAATTGTGAGACATATCGTATGTGCTCCTTTCAGTTTCGTATAATAATGAGTTAATATATGCGGCGGCGTCGCAAGAGCGGACGAAGGCGTCGTTTGTAAGCTTTGTGAGATTTTCCGCAAAGCATTCCACTCCGCCGGAAAATCCTATTGCGTGAAGCTCTATACCCGCCGAAGACAGTTCGCACGCCGCATCAAACGGCTCGTCGCCGTCATAGCCTCCGTCTGAAAAAATTATTATCAGCTTGCGCCCGCATTTTAACAGATCGAAGCAGTCGGCGGCGCCGTAGAGAGCATCGTGCAAATTGCTTTTATATGCGGGCTTTAATGCGCCCAAAATCTCATAAAGCTCGTTTTTATAGACGTCGGGCGCGGAAATTTTTTGAAAATTTTCCGCATAGACGCCGACGCCTACAAGACAACTTTGCGAAAAAGCCGTATAAACGCTTTGCAAAGTATTTTTTAGCTTATCAAAACATGGCGCAAGGCTTGAAGAGCAATCGACAAGTAACATAACTTGGTCCGACAGCTCTGTGTGTTTAGGTATATTTTGCATATTTTTCTCCTCGTTTTAGGTGTTTGTTAACATAATATTCGAAGCAGAAAAAGCCGTGCAAGAAAAAAATAAAAAAAATTAAAAAAAGGTATTGACAAGCCCTTTTCTCTGTGGTATACTACAAAAGCTCTCTAAAAACGGCGTTTGTGAGAGCAGCTTTGTGGTGTATGGGAGCTTAGCTCAGCTGGGAGAGCATCTGCCTTACAAGCAGAGGGTCACAGGTTCGAGCCCTGTAGCTCCCACCACCAAAGCATACCTGCCGGCGCAAGACCATTCGGCTCGGTAGTTCAGTTGGTTAGAACGCCAGCCTGTCACGCTGGAGGTCGTGGGTTCGAGCCCCATCCGAGTCGCCAATATGCCTCTGTAGCTCAGTTGGTAGAGCAGGGGACTGAAAATCCCCGTGTCGTTGGTTCGATTCCGACCGGAGGCACCATTTTTTTAATTTAATTTTAGCCACTATATGCGGATTTAGCTCATTTGGTAGAGCGCGACCTTGCCAAGGTCGAGGTGGCGGGTTCGAGCCCCGTAATCCGCTCCAACAGCCTACATCAATAAGATGTAGGCAGTTTTATCCGGCGTCATAGCCAAGTGGTAAGGCATGGGCCTGCAAAGCCTTGATCCCCAGTTCAAATCTGGGTGACGCCTCCAAAAAATACACACTCAAAAGAGTGTGTATTTTTTTATCCATTGCGAAAGCAATGGCATATCATCAACGATAGCGTTGCTATCGTTGTATCTCATCAGTCCGTAAGGACTGTATATCATCACGCGAAGCGTGTATCAAAAAGCTTTTGCAATGATGATATACAATTTCTTACGAAGTTGATGATATGCAATTTCTTTCGGAATTGATGATATACAATGCTTCGCATTGATTCATTTTCGCTTTTATGCAATAAAAAAGCCGTGAATTTCACGGCTTATTTTTGTATTTTGGGGTTGTTTGTTCTTTCTAACAGATAATCCACCGAAATATTAAAATAGTCGGCGATTTTTATAAGTTCATTTATACTTGGCTCTCTTTGACCAGTTTCATAACGGCTGATAGTATTTTGGCTTGTATTCAAATCTATTGCGAGTTTAAGCTGAGAAATTCCTTTTGCTTTTCGGATATCTTTAAGTCTCATAAAATCACCTCTTGACATTATTATCCCATATTGGTATAATAAAAATATCCCAATATGGTATTTAAAGGAGGTGATAAATATGAAAAACATTTTTATAATTTTGTTGCTTGTTATTTCACTGTTTGTTATGACGGGCTGTGATATAAATTCTTCCTTTGTTGAGAATATCGATAATTCTCTCAATGCGTCGGTGGATAATTCTGCTTCTAATGATGAGGATATAAGTTTGACAATGGGACAAAAGAACGCCTTAAGAAGTGCAAAAAACTATTTGAGAACTATGGCTTTTTCAAGAAGCGGTTTAATAAGTCAGTTGGAATTTGAAGGTTATTCAACCGAAGATGCCGCTTTTGCCGTTGATAATTGCGGTGCGGACTGGAAGGAACAAGCTGTCAAAAAAGCAAAATCATATCTCGATATGATGGCTTTTTCAAAAGAGGGACTTATTAAGCAACTTGAATTTGAAGGCTTTACAAGCGAGGAAGCGCTTTACGGAGCAACAGAAAACGGATATTAAATTTAAGGAGATGCGTTATGGCTATTAATGTAAAATGCCCTAAATGCGGGGGTACAAAAGTTCAATTATCAAATGAATCAAGTAAACACGGCTGTTTATACTTGGTTCTTTTCGGCGTTTGGTATTTCATTTGGATGATTTGCAAATGGATAATTGGATTTATGTTGTTTATTTGCTACGATTGGTGGATGGCAATTATTCATAAAATTTCCGGAAAAGGCCATGTATGGCAATCAAAGAGATGGTTTTCTAACAGGAGAAGAGTGTATTATTGTCATGATTGCGGGCATAATTTCAGAGCCTAAAATTTTTTGTACATATTAAATTCAGTTTACCTCACAAAGCACTGCAATAGCAGTGCTTTTGTGTTTATCCGAAAAAAATTGCATAATCGACGGGATTTGACAAATATTTCAACATATTTATCAAAAAGCATTGAATGTCGAAAAAATGCGAGTATAATATAATAAGTATAATACAAAAGAAAATACGCATGAGGGAAAGTATTATGAGGGAGTTCTTTGGGTTTGGCGGGTATACCCGTTTGGCTGAAGGGTATATGTCATGGCAGCATCTTACGTTTGTGACTTTTCTTGTTTCCGTAATGATATTTTGCGCCGTCCTATTTGGTCGAAGATACAGAAAATGCGATGCAAAGAAAAAGAACCGTGTGCTTATATTATGTGCATTTCTTATTGACGGAATAGAGATA
Organism: Eubacteriales bacterium; assembly: GCA_045585835.1. Classification (GTDB taxonomy): domain Bacteria; phylum Bacillota; class Clostridia; order Oscillospirales; family CAG-272; genus CALCTE01. The sequence goes on along the minus strand of JAZMZG010000028.1, from coordinate 2,945 downwards.
TTCAAGATAATTCTTTTGTCCGTCAGGCAGCAAGACCCTATGCACTTTTTAAATGATTTACCGTTGTTTTTGTGCAGTATACAGCTCATAACGATTCCGCTTGCCGCATTTTCGAAAGGCAGGTTAAGAGAGGCGGCGCTTGATTTCGTTGCGATATTCGGAATGCTCGGCGCCGTACTCGGTACATATTTTGCGGGCAACAACTACGGCGTTTATCCCGTACTTTCCTTTGATAACGTAGTGTCGGGCGTTACTCACTGCATATCGGGATTTGCTTCTTTATATATTTTGGTTTCGGGTATGGCGGATATGAAAAGAAAAAACATTCCGATAACTTTCGGTATCCTTGGCTCTTTTTGCGCTGCGGCGTATATTGCGAACGTATTGCTGGATTACAACTATATGTTTTTGATGCGCGGCGACGGTACGCCGTATGACATTATTTTTAATATTGCAAACGGTGATCCGCTTCTGTATCCGCTTGCGGTCGTGGTGCTGTTCGTTGTATATATTACGGCGTTTTATTACGTCTATTACGCTTTTTCGAATATGAAGAAATGCAAAAATGCATACAATATTTTTGAGGTGAATTAAATGAGTGTCAAAGATGTTGTTGCAGAAAGATTTAAAAAGCTCTGCGAGGAAAGAAATATAAAAATAAATGAACTTGCAAATATTTCGGGAGTTACTCCCTCCACCGCATACAGTATGATGGATTCAAGCAGGCGTGATGTATCTATAATTACGATTAAGAAATTCTGCGACGGTTTGGAAATGACCTTGGGAGAATTCTTTTCCGTGCAGGAGTTTGATGATTTGGAACAGGAAATCAAGTAAGGTAAAAAGGTGATATTATGGAAATAAAAGCAAGTTGTAAATTTGATTATAATGCGGTAAAAGCGCTTACGTATATATCAATGTTCAAAAAGAGCGTTCCGAAGAAGAGAATGATTTTCTCGGGGATATTGTTTTCCGCTTTACTTGCCGTGCTGATATTTGAGATAGTGCTTTTCGGAGCGGACCTTCCGCTTATTATATGCGTGGTTGCTGCCGGTGCAGCGTTACTTTTGGATCTGTTTATGTGGTTTGTATATCCGAAGATATGCTACAATGCCTTGGCGAAAATGAAAGGCGCGCAAAACGAGTATACGTTTACCGAAGATAAAATTTTCATCACTACACAGAGCTCCGATTACAACGCTCAAGCAGAAGTCGAATACACTCTTTTAGCAAAGGTGTACGAAACGTCGGAATATATGTTTTTGTATCAAACGAAAAATCAGGTATTCCCCGTGGACAAGTCGACTGTAACGGGCGGAACGGTCGAAGAAATAAGAGGAAAGATTTTTTCATATCTTGAAAAAAAGTACGTCATTTGTAAATATTAAGCCGTGAATTTTCACGGCTTATTTTTGTATCACTTGACAAGAATCGCCTTTGTGATATAATACAGTCATCACATTTAATTTAAGTGAAAAGGGGAATTTTATTATGATGTACGCAGCAATAGCTATCTTCGCCGTTGCATACGTGTTGATGCTTGTTTTCAGCAAGTACAGACCGTACATAGCGCTCGGCGCGGCTCTTATTTTTATCGTTACGGGTATGCTTCCGCTTAACAATATCGTAGGTGCAATCGACTTCAACGTAATTCTTATGATTGCGGGAACTATGGGGCTCGTCGCACTTTTTATAGAGAGCAAGATGCCTGAGCTCCTTGCGGATTTGATAATGGAGAAGGTGCCAAACGTAATGTGGGCGGCAGTTGCTATGTCCTTGTTTGCGGGCGTAATCTCCGCATTTGTTGATAACGTAGCGACTGTGCTTATGGTTGCGCCTGTTGCGCTTGAAATATGCAGAAAGCTCAAAACGAATCCCGTTCCCTTTATAATTGGAATCGCGGTATCATCTAACTTGCAGGGCGCAGCGACTCTCGTGGGCGATACCACTGCAATTATGCTCGGCTCCGCACTTGATATGAGCTTTATGGACTTCTTCTGGTATAAGGGACGTCCGAGTATATTCTTCGCAGTAGAGCTCGGTGCAGTTCTTTCGGCGCTAATTTTGGCGTGGCTCTTCCGTAAGGAAAAATCCCCCATTCCCAAAACGAATACGCGCACGAAGGTAACGGACTTTGTTCCCACGTGGCTTCTTTTAGGCACTATCGTGCTTTTGATAGTTGCTTCGTTCATACCCAATAAGCCTGCAGTTACAAACGGCCTTATCTGCTGTGCATTGCTCGTTGTAGGACTTATTTACAATTTCATAAAAAAAGGCGAATTTTCCGCTATCGTTTCTCCGCTTAAGGAGATAGACTTCGAAACTATAGGTCTTTTGTTTGGTCTTTTCCTTATGATAGGCGCTATCTCCGAGCAAGGCGTTATTGAGGCAGCGGCAAATCTTCTTGCAAAGATTGGCGGCGGTAATATATTCGTGCTTTATACGGTAGTCGTATGGGCATCGGTGCTCATCTCCGCATTTATCGATAATATCCCTTACGTTGCAACGATGATTCCCGTTATCGCCGATCTTGCATCTGCACTTAACGTTGATCCCACGGTGCTCTACTTCGGACTTTTATCGGGTGCAACGCTCGGCGGTAACTGCACACCTATAGGAGCTTCCGCAAATATTACGGGTATCGGTATCTTGCGCAAGGAGGGCTATACGGTTAAGAATTCAGACTTTTTCAAGATAGGAATTCCCTTTACGCTTGCAGCAATAATACCCGCATATATCTACTTGTGGATAATGTACAGAATTTAAGTATAAAAAAACGGAGCTTGAAAAGCTCCGTTTTTTTATTAAAGTAAGCTTTTAAGCCTGATGTTATCTGCGGCAAGAGCAATAAACTCGGAATTCGTGGGACGCTTTCGGTAAAGCTGACCGCTGTCCGAAAACAGCTCGTATATGCCCACCAAATCACCCTTCGTCCACGATATCTC
>JAZMZG010000027.1:0-2276 GCA_045585835.1 Eubacteriales bacterium | reverse complement strand
CGTCAAGAATCTGAGCGGACATATCACGCTTTGCCACAGAGTCGGTAATTTCGAGCAGTCTGTCTGCAAGGGTGCTTTTACCGTGGTCGATATGGGCTATGATAGAGAAATTTCTTATATTTTCTTTTTTCTTAGCCATTGGTTCACCTCGTAGATAACGTAAAGTGTAAAATCAATATATTTTAACATAAAAGGGCTATTTTGGCAAGAGTTATTTGCAATAAAACAACAGGGACGCCTTGAGGCGTCCCCTGAAGCTTCCGTAAGAATTATTCAGCCTTTTTTATATCAAAGAAGAATTCGACACCGCCGTCCTTATTTGAAACGCCGTACTTCTGATTGTGAAGCTCCTGAATGGAGGCGACGATTGAAAGACCGAGGCCGAAGCGGCCCTCTTCTCTTGAGTGTGCTTTATCGGCACGGTAGAAGCTTTGCCAGATGTTTTCAATATCACTTCCCGGGATGGGCTTGCCGGTGTTGAAAACGGTAATTCTGAAAAACTCTCCCATATCCTTTGCGCCGACAGTGATTTTGCGCTCAAAGTCCAGATGGTTGAGTGCGTTGGTGAAGTAGTTGGAGAAAACGTGGCTGAGAAGCTCCTTGTCACCGTATCCCGTAAAGGAGGGATCTATTCTTATTACCACGTCCGCATCTTTTGTAAGTATACTGTTTTCTGCAGATGAGAAGAAGTCCTTTATGAGGTCGCTTACGGAAAAGATCTCGTTTTTCAGTTCGAGATTTCCCGAGCCGTAGAGCATATATTCCATAATTCTTACTACAAGATTATTCATCTTCTGAGATTCCTCAATAATAATATCGCAGTATTCATCCTTGTCCTCACATCCGATACCGTACTTGAGACCCTCTGCGTAGCCCTGAATAATGGAAATAGGAGTTTTCAGCTCGTGTGACACGTTTGCGATAAAGCTGCGACGGGTTTTTTCAAGCTTTCTCTCAAAACGTATATCGCTTTCAAGCTTACGGTTTTCCTTTTTCAGCTCGTTGAGAGCCTTGTCAAGTCTGCCTGAAAGTATGTTTATGTTTTCGCTGAGTTCATTGAGCTCTTTGATTCTGAAGGGGGGACAGCTTTCGCTGAAATCCAGAGTAGCCATCTTTTTGGCTGTATTTGTAATTCTTCTGATGGGGTTTGTAAAAAGAGTCAGGTAGTAAGCGGTTACGGTGAAAATCGTAACAAGAATGATAATACTCAGAGCGAGAAGAGCATCGGAGGCAGTCTGAGAGTTTTCCTTTATAACGTCGATTGAGGTGTAAAGCTCAATAACCGTATCCTCACCGACAAAGGCACCGTATACCAGATATTCCGCTGTGGCAAAGTATTCACGCCTTACCTCAAAGTAGTTTCCGTCACTCTGCTCCGAGTGAGAAAGAATCTGCATAATACGGGGCTTAAGCTCAATCCGATCTAATGAGTCGTCGGTTTTATCGTAGACCGTCTCATTACTTCTTGTGGTGTATATGAGCTTTTCTCTCGGCGAATAAATCTCAATATAAAAGTTGTGTGCAGACTCAATATCGGCGAGAGAGGAGAGTGCGCTTTCGTCTTCAGGATTAAGTAGGGCAATTTCCGCTGCGGTTTCGACCATATCCTTTTTCTTGGCGAAGAGAAATATATCATCCATATAAAGATATTGAAGAACCGAAAAAACTGCGATACAGACGCTGATAACCACGATGCTTATAATGGAATACCGACGCTTGAGATTGTGGATTTTATTCCTGTTTTTCATCCTTATTCCTCTATTTTGTAGCCGATACCGTAAACGGTTTTAAGGTGGGTGTTACCCCATTCACCGAGCTTTGTTCTGAGCCTTGCAACGTGGGAGTCAACGGTGCGTATATCGCCCGAGTAATCGTAGCCCCATATACTGTCAAGAAGCTGCTCTCTTGAAAAAACTCTGCCCGGAGTCTCGAGAAATTTCTTAAGTATATTGTATTCCTTAAGCGTCAGCTCAACCTCTTTGCCGTTAAGACGTACCTCGTGAGCCTCATCGTTGAAAATAAGCTCATTGAAGTTTTTTTCAGCTGAGGAAATATCGGGCTTGGATCTTCTTAAGAGGGCTTCAACTCTTTTGACAAGCACCATAGGTGAAAAGGGCTTGGTAACATAGTCGTCAGCACCGGATTCGTAGCCGGTAAGCTCGTCAAACTCCTGGCTTCTTGCGGTGAGCATAATAACAGGAACGGTAGAGGTTTCTCTTATTTTTCTGCACACCTCCCAGCCGTTGAGACCGGGCATCATTATATCAAGTATTATA
>JAZMZG010000026.1:0-1612 GCA_045585835.1 Eubacteriales bacterium | reverse complement strand
ATGCTGAAAACCCGACTGCTGATTTGCCGCTGAGAGCCGACGGAAAGCTTAACGTAGGCGGCTACGTTGGTAAGGACGGATTTTTAGGCGTTATAAAGGATCTCGGTCTTAAAGAGCCTTATGCGACTCAGACGCCGATTATAAGCGGGGAAATTGCTGAAGATATTACAAGCTATTATGCAATCAGCGAACAGATTCCGACTGTCTGTGCGCTCGGAGTTCTGATTGACAGAGACAGAACCGTAAAGGCGGCGGGCGGATATATAATTCAGCTCGTGCCTCCCGTTAACGAAAAGGCAATCGACATAATAGAAGAAAATATCAAGGATATGCAAAGCGTTACGCAGATGCTCACAGACGGGCTTACGAGCGAGCAAATCGCCCTCAAGGCGCTCAAAGGTCTTAACGCCGACGTTCTTGACTCGTGGGAGGCGAATTATAAGTGCACCTGTTCGCGTGAAAGAACGGCGAAAATGCTTATAAGTCTTGGTAAGGACGAGCTTCGCGAGCTTGCCCGGAGCGAAGAAGAAAAGCTTGAAGTGTACTGTCATTTCTGCACTAACAGATACTATTTTAGCAAGGAAGAAATCAACGCTCTTGTTGACGGGCTTGAAAAGAAATAAGACAAAAAACAACGGCACAGATTAACTGTGCCGTTTTGTCTATTCAAAGCTCCTGATTGCAAATGGCGTTTTCACCGTTGCTCAGACTCTGGCCTCGTGTTCGACGAGGGAGTTTTTCTTGAAGAAAAGCGAAATGCACCAGATTGCGCTGAGAGCAACGACGATATAAAGAATACGACTGATTACTGACGCTGAGCCGCCAAAAGCCCACGCAATAAGGTCGAACTGGAATATACCGACAAGTCCCCAGTTGATGCCGCCAATCAGCAGAATAAAGAGCGCTAATTTGTCCATCATATTCACTACCTCCTTTTCTTTTTGTCAGTATAGTTTCTGCATTTCGTACAATAATATTCACGGAAACATTGGTAAAGTTGCATAATTATAGTGAATATTTTTAGTGTTTTATACCAAATTCAAATATTTTTCGAAAAAGCTATTGACAAAGACCGACACTCGTTGTATAATGATATTCGTCGTTTGGGAGCTTAGCTCAGCTGGGAGAGCATCTGCCTTACAAGCAGAGGGTCATAGGTTCGAGCCCTATAGTTCCCACCAAATTGGCCCGGTAGTTCAGTTGGTTAGAACGCTAGCCTGTCACGCTAGAGGTCGTGGGTTCGAACCCCATCCGGGTCGCCAATTTATGCCTCTGTAGCTCAGTCGGTAGAGCAGAGGACTGAAAATCCTCGTGTCGTTGGTTCGATTCCGATCGGAGGCACCACAGGCATTGAGGAAACTTAATGCCAATGCGGATTTAGCTCATCTGGTAGAGCGCCACCTTGCCAAGGTGGAGGTAGCGAGTTCGAGCCTCGTAATCCGCTCCACAAAACCCTTGTCTATGACGAGGGTTTTTCTTTTTGTCTGAGTCCCAAACGCATTGATTTTATCAAGCGGCGGCTTTATCGGCTCCTTTTGGGAGGAGTCGGGGAGTTTTATATGCGACAGCTTTTCACAGGTGCGCCTGTGAAAAGAACCCGTTCAGAAAAACG
>JAZMZG010000025.1:0-2006 GCA_045585835.1 Eubacteriales bacterium | reverse complement strand
CCATCCCAGTGTACGGGAAAGCGTTGCCGATCTGATCTCTGCACCCTATATTTTTCCGGAGGATATCCTGGATGCGATCCGTGCAGACTCGGTGGCGTGGGCGCATTTTGAAGCCTTCTCCCAGCCCTACAAGCGCATCCGTGTTGCCTACATCGATGCGGCAAGAAAGCGTCCTGAGGAATTCAGAAAGCGGCTGGATAGCTTTCTGCGGAAAACCCGGGAGGGCAAGCTGATCCCCGGCTACGGCGGCGTAGATAAGTATTACAAATGACTATAATTTGACGGAGGAAGTAAATTTATGGAGTATTTATTTGCTGTACTGATTCCTATCGTTGCTTTGGCAATCGTTGTGATATTAGCGAAACGCATTGCATCGCATTCTTTCAAATGCAAACATTGTTCCAAGGAGTTCAACATCAAATGGTCGAAGGTAGTGATTACTGAGCATTCTGGTAATGAATATTTGTTGGTATGTCCATATTGCAAAACCAAGGACTGGTGTACTGAGCAACCCACAAAGTAACTAACAAATTTCAATTTGTCGAACAGTGCGGCCACAATACTTTTGATCGTTCTTACCCCGAATTATACTACTTTTAGTCGTTCTTTCGCAGAAAAGAAGTAGCTTTTGTTCACCAAAAGTTACTTCTTTTTTGTCCAAGGCGCAGGCTTCGCCTTGATTTGTTTTCGCAAAAGTGATATAATCTGTTTGGTTAATTAAGTTTTACCGCACGGTTTGTTTGTCGGCACAAGAGCCTTTTTTAATATATCTTTGACGGAGGATAACGTAAAAATGAAAGCAGTGCTTTGTACCTTGCTTGTGCTTAGCCTCGTGCTTTGTGCCGTGAGCTGTGGCACAAGATACGACGAGGAGGACTTTTTGGGCAAAAGCTCGGCGCAAATAGTAGGGGAGCACGGTGAATTTGACTGTGTAAGCAGGCATCCCGATGCTGACGGCTTATATAAAAACGCCGCTTGCGGATACATCTTGAGGGAGGCACGCAAGGGATTTTTGGGTACTGAGCCTGATACGCTGTTTTTCATATCCTTTGACGAAAACGGCATCGCAGTGAGCTGCTATGAGGGATACCGACCCGGTGGCTGAAGACTGCATAAAAAGAGACCGTAAAAAATGAGCAATGTATTGTACAAGCAGTTTTTTTATGCTATAATGTATAAAAGCTATCGTGTTTGGACGGTAAATGGTTATGGAACAGATAAAGGGATACAAAAACAGCCGTATTCTCACGGATAAGGGCATAGTAAAAGCCGATCTCTTGATAGAGGGCGGTGTGATAAAGAGTATAGGCAAGCTTGATTGTGACGGTCTTACAGAGCTTGATAGCGACAGGATAATAATACCGGGCTTTATCGACCAGCATATCCACGGTGCGGCAGGCTGTGATGCTATCGACGGCAGTCTCGATGCACTGCATGCTATGGCTGAAGCTCTGGCGCAAGAGGGGACTACGGGTTTTCTTGCCACCACTACCACCCACAGCTCCGCAGTTATAGAAAAGGCTGTAGGTGCCGTTAACGAGTATATCAAGGCATCGCCCGACAGTGGTGCGGAGATATTGGGCGTTCACCTTGAAGGCCCCTTTATTTCCGAGCGTTTTTTGGGCGCACAGCTTCCCGAATATGTGGCACGGCCGCTTGTTGATACCTTCCGCCGTTACGAGAGTGCAAGCGGCGGTAATATAAGGCTGGTCTCTATGTCTACAGAGACCGAGGGGGCAGACGAGCTTGTGGCATACCTTGTGTCTAAGGGGATCGTTGTATCCTTGGGGCATACCGATGCTACGTATATTCAGGCAAAACATGCAGTGGCTGCAGGCGCTACCTGCGTTTCCCATACATATTACGCCCAAAGGCCCGTACACCACCGTGAGGTGGGCGCCGTGGGTGCGGCGATGTTGCTTGACGAGCTGTACTGTGAGCTTATTTGTGACGGCATACACGTTTCTGCCCCTGCGGTAAAGCTGTTGCACAAAAACAAGCCTGCC
>JAZMZG010000024.1:0-2589 GCA_045585835.1 Eubacteriales bacterium | reverse complement strand
TCTTGGCAAGTTGGTTCATAAGGGCAACAGCCTTTTCCTCAGAGCCGAGCATCGTCTTGAACGCGATTTCAAGTTTTTGAAACTCGCCCCTGACGTTGGCTACCTGAACGACAAAATCTTTCATCTGAGCGGCTGCAAACATTGTCGCTGCCGCTGCGCCTATTTTCTTGAAAGTGTCGTCAATTCTGTTTCCCTCTTCAACAGCCTTGTTGCCGATACCTGAGAGAATACGTTTGCTTTCAGCCGCTCCCGTCTTTAATTGAGAATTATCAAGAGCGACACCGTAATTCAGTCTTCCTTTATCTCTGTTCATTGTCAGTCACAGTTTTCAAAAAATTTGCGTACTTCTTCTTTATTCGCAGGGTCATCGGCTTTGATGACCTTTTGAGTATTTACAGGCTTTTTCCCCTCGTCTTTCTTGTCTTTCTTGTCGTAAGACGGGATGACAGCCCCGTACATAATCAAGTTGGCGTAACTCATATTCAGGACGTAATCAAAAGTCAAATTATAAGCCTTTGAAACTCCCGCTATGATAGCCCAAATACTGTCATTTAATTCTCCACTTTCGTCTGATGCAGAAGATTGATTTCTGTCAGGAAAGTGGTAAGCCCGAAAAAATCACTCAACTCCAATGTCGCCAAGACCTTTGAAATGATGTCAAACAGTTCAGACGTGCGACACTCCCTGAGAATTTCTTCTTTCCGGCTTTGAACAGGGTCAAAAACCTCTTCACTGAAACGGCGGGTGTCAATGAGGCCCCACAGACAGCGTTTCCCGCCCGTGAGAACTCTTTTCTTCACAGGCTGACAGTTCTTTGCACCGAGAATGAGAACCGCCGCCATTTCGCCTAAAACAGCACAGTCCTTGGCAACAGAGAGGCATTCTTCAACGACCTTTTCTGTGTCAAGGGCTATGTGTGGAAGCCGTGAGACGGCTTCTGAGAGCATTATGATAGTTGCTGTCGTAGGTGGAGCAACCGTGTATGTCTTCTGACCGACCTGAATGTCAAATGGCTTTTCAAGAACGGTTTCAGAAGCCTTTGTTTCAACTCTTTTAGTATCTTCCATAATTCAAAAATGATGATTTGTAAACAGGGGTCGGAATCGAACCGACACACTCTCAGACGTTGAGCCTGAGCGATACCACCACCTATCAACCCTGTTGAAGTGTTTTTGCCTTAGGTTGTCTTTACATAAGGCTTCAAGGTCTTGCCCGTCTTCGGTTTCAGGCAGCGGGCGGTGTATTTCAGCATCTTTCCGTCAGCGGTTGAGTATGATTCGTCACAACGAACGACAGAGCGGTCAATCAGACAGCCCTCACACTCTTCATCCTCAGGAGTGATGCGGAAAGCGTGTTCGCCCGAAATAAGACCGTCATTGTCTTCAAACGGACGCTGCTTGCCTTTCTTCACGAAGATTTCAAACTCGAGCGTATAGGTGTTCTTACCGTAACGCACGTCAACAAGGTCGCCGCCCTCTTCTGTGGCGGTCTTCTCAGTGCCCGCAGTTGGGGTCACTTTTGTACTGTCTTCTTTCGGCGTGTCAAGTTCAGTCCACTGAGCAGATGCAGCGGGTGCTCCGTCTGTTGATGGTGTGGTCTCAATCTTGCACTTGCCCCACGATAATACCGACATAGTGTAAATTTTTTAATTGTTTGTACTCTTATTCTTCGCCGTCAAAATAACGGTATTTCAGTTTCACGACAACGAAATGGCTCTGTGTCTCAGGTTCAGCCTCTGTGTAGATCGTCTGTTGAAGTTTGAAACGGTAACAAGACTTCTCGGCTGTCAGGCTTTTGACCCAAGCGGCAGCGGCTTTCTCAATCTCTTCACAGCGTTCCCCGTTCTCTTCACTCACACCTGTTCCGTTACCGTCAGTGTCAGGGATGAAGATGTTGAAGGTTACAACTCCCGTCTGAACCTGTTCTGAGAGACCCGAAGTAAAAATGACTACTGCGTCCTCCTGACGGCTGTCACGTGGGCGCATTCCCTTTCGGTAAACCTCTCCTGAAATGTTCTGAGCGAGGCTGCTGTTCTTCAAGAGACGGTAGATGTCGCCCTGAACTTGTTTTGATGTCAATTCTGCCATATTGCTTTGTTATCTTAATTAAATCCGAGTTGCTTCAACAGTTTCTCCGTCAGGCTGTCCGCAAGGAGTTCAGAACTGTCAAGAACGTCAAGCCCCTTTGCTGACACATAAGCTGCGTAGTTCATTCCCGCCACAACGATGAGACACATTGACTGCGGAAATTCTCTTGCCACTTTCTTAGCGTAAGCGAGACCGTCTTTCGCTCCCTGAGAGCCTGACTTCACTACTGCGAAATCAGAAGACTTGATGACACGCCCGTTAGCCGTGATGATGTAGCCGAGTGAACTTCTCAGGTTTCCCGTTTGGTCTTTATAACTGTCAGTGGAACGAGCTTTATTCAGACAGGTTTCCCCGATATACATTAAGGTTCTAAGAAGAGCGGTTTTCAGGCGTTCAATCTGCTCATCCGTGTAACGCTCAATTTCCGACATCGGTGTCAACTGTGTGATAGGCATTGTTTCTGAGTTATTTTTTTCAAATTCGCTCTCTGTGGCGTTTACTT
>JAZMZG010000023.1:0-2497 GCA_045585835.1 Eubacteriales bacterium | reverse complement strand
TCGCCGCCGAGAGCCGCCGCTGAGGCTTTGCCGCACGGCGAAGCCGTGCGGCAAAGGGGCTGCGCCCCGTGCCTGTAAGCTGCGCGCTCCTTTGTAAGAGCGTCAGCCTCTTCACCTGTTAAAATAAGAATAGAGCCTGCACATCATCATACCGTTATAAAGCTTGCGGTTTTTCGCCGCCTTTTCGCCGAACGCCGTCTCAAATTCGGGGTTAGCGTTAATGATATAAAGCTCGTTGTCGCCAAGCGGAAGAAGGACTCTTCCCATTGTGCGGTAGATTTCTTCTGCCTGAGACTGTTCGAGCATTCTCTCAGCATAAGGCGGGTTTGTTATCACCTTGCACTCTTGCTTTGGGTAGTGAAAATCCTTTATGTCACGCTGAGTTGCTTCTATATGCTTATCCACACCCGCCTTCCGGGCGTTGCTCTTAGTCAGCTCAACCGCCTCTTTATCCACGTCAAACCCATATAAAGCGAAATCGGGGTTGCTTACGACGTTGCATCTTGCCTCGTCAAAGGCTCTCTCCCACACCTTCTTGTCAAAACAGCCCCAACCGGAAGCAAGAAAGCTCCTATTAAGACCGGGGGCGATTCTGAGCGCCTTCATAGCGGCTTCTATGAGAATCGTTCCACTTCCGCAGAACGGATCAATCACCGTATCCGTCCCCCTTACTCTTGCAAGGTCGATTATCCCTGCCGCAAGGGTTTCTTTTATCGGGGCGCTGTTGGACATCGCCCTATACCCTCTTTTATGAAGCCCCTCTCCGCTTGTGTCGAGCACGAGGAGCATTCTGTCCTTATTGAGCAGAAAGGAAACGGGAAAAAGCTCGCCTGTTTCTGAAAGCTCGCTGGTGTTATATTTCTTTGAAAGCCTTATCGCAAGGGCTTTCTTTATAGTCCTCTGAAGCGCCGGGATACTTGTGAGAGCAGAATTGAGCGAATGTCCCTTTGTAACGGGAAACTTATCGTTTTTTCCTACGAATTGCTCAATCGGGACGTTTTTCACCGCCTCAAAAACCTCGTCAAACGTCTTTGCGGAAAATTCTCCGAGAACTATCCCTATTCTTTCTGCGACTGAGCTTGTTATATTAGCCCGTGCAATCACCGACTCGTCGCCGCTGAAGAATACACGGCCGTCTGTTGCCCTTATATTTTCGCCGCCGGCTCTTTTTATCTCAAAGCTAAGCGTTTTTTCAAGTCCGAAATGACACGGAGCAGTAAGATTATACATATAAACCTCTCATTTTAAGCGAACCGAGCCGCCTTTATTCTACCGCTAATTATACCACAACCTCCGCCCTTTTTCAACCCGACGCTTAAAGCGAAAAACGCTGACGGCACAGGTTTTTCCTGTGCCGTCGGCGTGCAATAGGTTTTAGTGCGTCAGATAAAATCAATGATAATATTCATAGTTATCAGCCGTCATCTTATAGTAGTTGATATAGTCTCCCGTATCGTTTATGTCAACCATAAGGGCAGAAGACGTCAGCTTTGCATCAAAGGACAGCTCAGCGCCGTTGAGGAAGTAAAGCGTCAAGGTGCCGTCCTCAAACTCGCAGTGGTTGAGTCTGTCGCTGGAGTCTACGTTCTCACCTTCAAGGAGGAAGTTGAACGGACCACAGCAAACGAGCCATTCTTCAACTTCAGGAGAATACCAGAAGCCTGTAAGCTCATAGTCGTCAAGCCTGCAAATAAAGTTAAGAGTCTGATCTATACCTCCGCCGGAAATCTCTATGTAGTCTGTACCGAACTCAACGCTTCCCTCTTCTTCGTCTATTGTGAAGGTCTTTTCATAAACGCTGTAGGTCGTAGCCGCTACAAGAGCTCTTTCGTGATTAAGTGCAAGAATGAAGTTATCTTCAAAGATATAATAACAGCCTTCTCTGTCAACCCAGACGCCCTCAAGCGTTCTTCTGTCGTATTTTGTATTTACGATAACCTGATGATGCGGCTCCTCGGTCTGAGGAGTAGTCACAGGCTCCTGAGGCTTTGTTGTCGTTTCTTCTTCAACGATTGGCGGATCGTCGGGTTCGTCAGGCTCGTTTGGAACTACAACCTGAGGAGTGGTAGGTTCGGGCAGGTCGTTGTTTCCCTTTTTACCGTCGTTCAATAAAAGCAGTACAATAACAGCTATCGCCGCAACAAGCGCCGCACCGAGAACGCAGAAAAGAACGACAAGTCCTGTCTTTTTCTTCTTCGGGGGCTGTGGCATATACTGCTGTTGATAGTAAGGATTCTGCTGAACAGGCTGAGGCTGTTGCATTGGCTGAGCTTGCTGAACAGGCTGAGCAGGAGCAACAGGCTGTGCAGGGGCAACAGGCTGTGCAGGAGCAACAGGCTGAGCAGGAGCAACAGGCTGTGCAGGAGCAACGGGCTGAGCAGGAGCAACAGGCTGAGCAGGAGCAACAGGCTGAGCAGGGGCAACAGGCTCGCTTTCGATTATTGCGCCGCAATTAACGCAGAATTTTGCATTTTCGGGGAGACTTCCACCGCATTTT
>JAZMZG010000022.1:0-1726 GCA_045585835.1 Eubacteriales bacterium | reverse complement strand
AAAACCTGTAAAATAAAAAGCACGAGGTTACTCTCGTGCTTAAAAAAATTCTTTATGAATTTAGATAAACAACCTGTTAACAACCGTTTGGCGCTTGCAGGTGAGAGCAATTCTACTTTTTGTTTATACACTTACTCAGCTATTATAATATCAAATTTCTGTTTTGTCAAGCGTTTTTCAAAAATTTCCGTAAAAATTTTTCATTGAATTGCACGAGACAATGTGATATACTGATAATATCACAAAACAAAGGAAATGTAAAGCGATGCTGAAAAAGATTTTATCTCCCCTGAGCTGTGCCGAATGCAGAGTCTGCTGCGTTTTCGACCGTGACGATTGTTGGGAAATGCCCTTGGTTTATCCTGAGCTTGCGGAGCTTATAAATAAAAATTACGAAAACGTCCCTCTTGAAAAAAATGGCGAAGTGTTCGGCTTTGTTCCCGACTTTGACGAAGAAGGTCTTGCAAAATGCCCTATGCTTACAAAAAGCGGCTGTTCGCTTGGCGAAAAAAAGCCGTTTGATTGCAAAATCTGGCCCTTCAGAGTAATGAGAACGGGATGTCAGCTTGCGATAACCGTTTCTCCCGTCTGCGAAACCGTCTCGGCGTTGCCCCTAAAAGCGCTCAGCGAGTTCGTTTCACAGGAGCTTGCCGATACTATATATAATCACGCCAAAAGTCATCCTGAGATGATAAAACCGTATATTGACGGATACCCGATTCTTCGGGTGAGAAATGCCGACTTTACGGAGGTGAGCGAAAAGTGAGCGAAAGCTGGAGCGCACGGACAGAACAGCTTATCGGTAAGGAAAAAGCGGAGCTTCTTGCCCGAAAAAAAGTAGCCGTTTTTGGAATCGGCGGCGTTGGCTCATACGTTGCCGAGGCTCTTGCAAGGGCAGGAGTAGGCTCGCTTTTGTTGGTTGACAGCGACGACGTTTCGCTCTCGAATATAAACCGTCAGCTTATTGCCCTTCGTTCAACCGTCGGTAAAGCCAAGGTCGAGGCGGCAAAGGAACGTATTCTCGATATAAACCCCGATTGCGAGGTAAAAACGGTAAAAGCGTTTGTAACGCCCGAAAACCTCCCCGAAATTCTCGCTGAAGACGTTGATTACGCAATTGACGCCGTTGATAACGTAACAGCAAAAATCGCCCTTGTCGTGCTTTGCGCTCAAAGGCAAATTCCGCTGATTTGCTCTATGGGAACGGGCAACAAGCTTCACCCTGAGCTTTTCAGAATCGACGATATTTATAAAACCTCGGTCTGTCCTCTTGCAAGAGTTATGCGTAACGAGCTGAAAAAGAGGGGCGTCAAAAAGCAAAAGGTGCTTTTTTCGACGGAAGCTCCCGTGACTACCGTTCGTCCTCCCGCAAGCATAAGCTTCGTTCCGTCGGTTGCAGGGCTTCTTATTGCAGGAGAAGCGATAAGGGAGATGATAGGGGAGTGACTAAAAGCCGCACCTTTTGCTTATGCAACTGAGAATTTTGCTTGATATATAAGCCCCGAAAACGTATTTATGCGCTTTTGTCGGGGCTTTTCCGTTTTTCTGAACGGGTTCTTTTCACAGGTGCGCCTGTGAAAAGCTGTCGCATATAAAACTCCCCGACTCCTCCCAAAAGGAGCCGATAAAGCCGCCGCTTGATAAAATCAATGCGTTTGGGACTCAGACAAAAAAGAAAAACCCTCGTCATAGACAAGGGTTTTGTGGAGCGGATTACGAGGCTCGA
>JAZMZG010000021.1:0-13254 GCA_045585835.1 Eubacteriales bacterium | reverse complement strand
GTCGATGGTGGGATCATCCTCTTCATCGGGATCTTCGGGATCATAGTTAGGGTTGTCAACTATGTTGTTGACCAAATCAATTCCTTCGGGAAGTGTGAGGCCGAATGCCATAACGTCCGTCTGGGGTGCATTCGCAAGCGTGATAGTAAGAACTACTATATCGCCGCGCCCTACAGTTGCGCTTGACATCGTTGCGGTCGTATCTGTTTGCGCACTCACAGTCAAATTCTTAGGCAAAACCGTTGCTATAATGCAAAATGTCAAAATAAATACTAAAATTCTTTTCATTTTCTTCTCCTTTTATTATGAATTGCAGTTATTGTATCATAAAATTTCGATAATGTCTACTATCATAGACAAAATTTGCAAAATAATTTAGTAATCTATTAGCGAAGGAGTGTCTACGATGATAGAATTCGATAAATATGCGGTCGGTAAAGCAATAAAACGGCAAAGAAAAGAGAAAAAGCTTTCGCAAGAGGTATTAAGCGGGCTTGCGGGAATGGCGAGAAGTCATATTGCTATGATAGAAAGCGGAGATAAGCAAGCGAATTTTGAATCCATTTGGCGAATTGCGAATGCACTCGGTCTAAAACCTTCGGAGCTTGTAGAGCTTATTGAAGAAGAGATAAAAAAGATATAGAAATGTAAAAGGCTTCCGAAATCGGAAGCCTTTTTTGTTGCTGTAACGTCCTTTATATAAATTTCGTGCACGAACACACTGTAGCGGGCGACCGATGGCCGCCCCTACCTAACGCCTAACGCCTAATGCCTAAAAAAGCCTTCTCTTTTCGAGAAGGCTTTTTTACTTATTCCGACAGTTCCTTGAACTGCTTTGTATAGGTCACACTGCGCTTTTTATTTGACACCTTGCCGATTATGAGGCAAACCGCAATAACTACAGCGTAGGTCACTGTAAACATTACGCTTGCCACAAGTATCTGCGGTTTCGTATATCCTTCCACGTGCTGATTCATTCCGCTCGTTTTGAAGAAGATCACGAATACGCAAAGGTACATATCCAAAAAGCAAATTATATAGTGGACAGCCACCTTAATTGCCGCATGGAGCTTCTTTGCGGAAAAAATGAGTGCCGAGAAAGCTGCTATAAACGCAAACAAGAGCAAAATATATAGCCTGTCCACGAAAAACTTTGCGTCATCTGCAACGCCCATCATTGAAAGAAGCGCCGAAAATGCAAATAGCGAAGCGGTAAAAATAACGCAAGTCGTTGTAAGTACCTTTTTAATTAAGGGAAAAAGCTTCAATTTACTTCCTCCTTACTTCGCTACGTCGACAGCACGGCTTTCTCTTATAAGATTAACCTTGATCTGTCCGGGATATTCAAGCTCTTCCTCGATCTTCTTTGCGATATCTCTTGCCATTATTATCATATCGTCGTCGCTTACGTCGGCGGGTTTTACCATAATTCTGACTTCTCTGCCCGCTTGGATAGCAAAGGCATTGTCAACACCCGCAAAGGACGTGGATATCTCCTCAAGCTTTTCAAGACGCTTGATATAGTTTTCGAGGTTCTCTCGGCGTGCGCCGGGTCTTGCGGCAGAAATAGCATCCGCAGCTTGAACTATCATAGCGATAATGGTCTTGGGCTCAACGTCGTTATGGTGCGCTTCGATAGCGTGGATAACGTCTGCGTTCTCCTTGTACTTTCTTGCGTATTCTACGCCGAGCTGTACGTGAGAGCCTTCGATTTCGTGGTTGAGCGCTTTACCTATATCGTGCAAGAGGCCTGCACGCTTTGCGAGCACGGAATCGACACCGAGCTCATCGGCTATCATACCTGCGATATATGCGACCTCGATAGAGTGGCCAAGTACGTTCTGACCGTAGCTCGTTCTGTAGCGAAGACGGCCAAGGAGCTTGATAAGCTCGGGGTGAATACCGTGAACACCCGTCTCAAGAGCTGCTCTCTCACCCTCTTGCTTGATGACCGCATCGACTTCTTTTCTCGCCTTTGCAACGGTCTCTTCGATTCTTGCAGGGTGGATTCTTCCGTCTCCGATAAGCTTTTCAAGCGAAAGTCTCGCTATCTCACGTCTGACGGGGTTGAAGCTAGATATCGTGATAGCCTCGGGCGTGTCGTCGATTATAAGGTCGACACCCGTCAAGGTTTCAATGGCTCTTATGTTTCTTCCCTCTCGTCCGATTATTCTTCCCTTCATCTCATCGCTGGGCAAAGGAACAACGGAAACAGTAGCCTCCGCAACGTAATCTGCGGCGCATCTTTGGATAGCAACGGCAAGAATGTTCTTCGCCTTGTCGTCTGCGCTGTCCTTATATTCCTGTTCGACTTCTTGAATTTTAAGTGCCGCTTCGTGACGAATCTCGCTTTCAAGCTTTGACAAAAGCTGTATCTTCGCTTGCTCTGCGGTAAGGCCCGAAATTTCCTGCAAAAGATTAAATTCGCTTTGCTTTATCTTTTCGATCTCTTCTCTTACCTTGTCGCATTCCTTGAGCTTATTTGCGACTATCTCCTCTTTCTTTTCAAGGACTTCTGTTTTTCTGTCAATGTTCTCTTCTTTTTGAATCACGCGCCTTTCCATACGAGTCACTTCGTTACGGCGTTCTTTGATTTCTCTTTCTGCTTCGTTTCTGTTTTTGATGATCTCCTCTTTTGCTTCCAAAAGAGCTTCTTTCTTCTTTGTTTCCGTTAATTTTTGAGCATCGCTGATGATCTTCTGTGCTTCCGCTTCCGCAGAGCCGATCATTTTTTCCGCCGTCTTTTTACGAATAGCGTTACCGATAACGATTCCGACTAAAAGCACAACAAGCATTATTCCCAAAAGAATTGCCATGCCGATAGGATCTGCGGGTAAAATGTCGATAGCAAAAATTCTGTGCATTCTTCAATCCTCCTTTTAAAAATGATAGATTATAACAAAAAAGCAAAGCAAGACCGTGACAAAAAATCCGGTCCTGCCGCAAAACGTTATTTTATAATGTAATATTAAGTTTCAAAAATACAAATTTATATTGTATAACTTATATTCTCTATATCTATATTTCCAAAAATAAATTCATTAAAAACACGAATTGCAGCTTAAATTAACTGCTATATCTATATAATCGCTTATTCAGCTATATATATTGTATAATTTTCTTCAAAGCTTGTCAATAGGTATTGTGCCTTATCACGCTATTTTCATATTTTTTTTTGCAGTTTCGTGTATATATTGAAACTTCAAGGCAACAATAGCATTGTAAAATTTTGAAAAAAAGGAGATACACCATGAAAAAAACCGACCGCAAAAAGCTTGCCGGCGCAGGACTTTATATTGCTCTTGCTGCTTGCGTACTTTCAGCAATGACCATTAACGTAGTTTCCGGAATTAAAAATAAAAACAACTCGAACGAGGATTTTGAGCTCTCTGCCGTAGACCTTCGTGCAGAAGGTGTGACCGACAGCGAAGCTTCCGTTTTAAATCAAAACGCAAACAAAAATGAGCTCTCATCCGGCGCTACTACTACCACAAAGGACGAAACAGCCGTAAATAAAACCGATGTGAACGAATCCAAAAACGAGCCTTCGGATAACGCACAAAATACTTCACCCGACGCCGAAACGCCCGACCTGACAAACGATAATGAAGATCAAAGTGCCGGCGTCGTCGGGTACTCCGATTTTGTAATGCCCGTAGTGGGTGAGTTGGGCTCGTACAAGGGCGACTCGCTCGTTTACTCCGAAGTATTCGGCGATTATCGTATACACGAAGGCATCGACATCACCGCAAAGCTCGGTGACAGCGTAATGGCATTTTGTGACGGCACCGTAACACAAGTATACGATCACGCACTTATGGGAAAAACCATCGTTATCGACCACGGCAACGGTCTTGTTTCGGTTTACAAAAATTTGGGTGAAGCCGTACCCGAAGGTATTGAAGCGGGTGCAAGCGTTAAAGCCGGCGACGTAATAGGCAACGTAGGAAGCAGCGCTTTGGCAAAATGCGCAAATGAAGCACACCTTCACTTTGAGGTGACCTACAACGAAGAAAGCGTCGATCCCACACAATATTTTGCAGAATCGGGAAAATAACTTGACAGCAAAAAAGCAGTACACTCTTTAGTAGTGTACTGCTTTAGTTTTTTTAATACGCTTTTCCCCAAACGACCATATGCTTTGCGGGCTTTTGGCAGCATACGCAGGTGTCGCTGATATGCTCAGATTCAAAGGGTATGCATCTTGAGCCGACGCCAGTCTGTGCCTTTACTTCGTCCTCACAAGCTTCGTCGCCGCACCACATAGCCTTTACAAATCCGTCACCGTTTTCGGAAAGTGCCTTGTTTATCTCGTCAACAGTCTTGCAGGAATACGTGCGCTTTTCTCTGTTTTCAAGAGCCGCATCGTAAAGTCCCTTATGAACTGCCGCTAAAGCAGCATTTACGGAAGTAGCAAGTCCTTCGAGGCTCGTTACGAGCTTTTCTCTGTTATGGCGCATTACGAGCACACACTGCCCGTTTTCAATATCACGGGGACCTATCTCAAGGCGAAGGGGAACACCCTTCATCTCATATTCTGCAAACTTCCAACCGGGACTTTGCTCGCTTGCATCAAGCTTAACTCTTATGCCTGCTTCTTTAAGCATAGCTTCAAGCTCTCTTGCCTTATCAAGCACGCCCTCTTTATGCTGTGCTACGGGCACGATAACGACCTGAATGGGCGCTATGGCAGGAGGAAGCACGAGTCCGTTATTGTCGCCGTGCGTCATAATTACCGCACCGATAAGTCTTGTGGTCACGCCCCAAGACGTTTGGTGAGGAATGCTGCGCTTATTTTCCTTATCCGTGTATTCGATGCCGAATGCTTTTGCAAATCCGTCTCCGAAATAGTGAGAGGTTCCCGCCTGAAGCGCCTTTCCGTCGTGCATAAGCGCCTCTATTGCGTACGTAGATACCGCTCCCGCAAACTTGTCGCTCTCCGTCTTTTTACCCTTGATTACGGGCATAGCAAGTGCGTTTTCGCAGAAATCGGCATATACGTTAAGCATTTGCTCGGTTTCGAAAATAGCCTCTTCTGCGGTTGCGTGGATAGTATGTCCCTCTTGCCACAAGAATTCTCTTGAACGGAGGAAGGGGCGTGTCGTTCTTTCCCAACGAACGACGCTTACCCATTGGTTATAAAGCTTGGGAAGGTCTCTGTAGGAGTGAATTATATTTGCATAATGCTCACAGAAAAGCGTTTCCGACGTAGGTCTTACGCAAAGGCGCTCCTCGAGCTTCTCGCTACCGCCGTGCGTTACCCAAGCAACCTCGGGCGCAAAGCCTTCCACGTGGTCTTTTTCTTTATTTAAAAGGCTTTCGGGAATAAACATGGGCATACATACGTTTTCGTGTCCGAGGCGCTTGAACTCCGTGTCAAGTATCCTCTGCATATTTTCCCAAATAGCATAAGCATAAGGGCGAATGACCATACAACCCTTAACACTCGTGTATTCTATAAGCTCCGCTTTCTTAACGATATCCGTATACCATTGAGCAAAATCCTCGTCCATTGACGTGATATCGTTTACCATTTTTTCATTTGCCATTGTTTTCACCTCTTGTTTTATTACCCCTAATTATACACAATATAAGCAATATCTGTCAAGCAAATTTTGAAAATACCTTGTGCTTTCTCTTACGTTGTGGTAAAATATACGGGAAAGTAGGTGCTTTATGAAATATTTTTATCCCGACGTTTACATAAAAAGTGCATATGAGCTTGATGTTGAATACCTTAAAGAGCGTAATATCAAAGTAGTGATCTTCGATATCGACAACACGCTCGTACCATACAGCGTTAAGGATTGCCCCGAAAAAACCGAGCTTTTCTTGAAAGAGCTTGAGGAAAGCGGCATCATCCCCTGCTTCGTTTCAAATAACGGCAAAGAGAGAGTCGAGCGTTTTAACGGCGGAGGGCGTTTTTTCATTTATAAAGGCGGAAAACCCGCGAAAAAAGCGGCGCTTGAAGTAAGCCGTCACTTCGGCGTGCCGTGCGAAAACATCGCAGTAGTGGGCGATCAGATATTTACTGATATCTGTTTTGGTAAAAATGCGGGTGCTTTGACGGTTCTTTGTCCTCCCATAGACTCCAAAAACGAGCCTTGGTACTTCTTTTTCAAGCGGCTTGGCGAAAAGATAATTTTGCATTTTTACGAAAAGAGGAAGAATAAATGAAAAACTTTGAAGAGATACGTTCAAGGATAGAAAGAGCGAGGGCTCTTATGCCCGAAAACGTAGGCGGTATCCTCATAACAAGTGAGATAAACCGCTTCTATTTCACAGACCTTAAATATACCGACAGCGCACTCCTCATAACGAGAGATGGAGCATATTCGTTTGCGGATTTTCGTCACGACGGACTTTTGAAAGATGCCGTGGGAGATATCTACACGATAATCATGCCCGAAAAGGAAGGCCTTTTCAGCGCAGCCGCAGAGGTATGCAGAAATGAAAAAATAAGCTCCGTGCTATATGAAAGTATGTCTGTAAGCGTAGACGAGCACGCCGCAATAACGAAGGATATGGCGGGCGTGGAGCTTATCCCCGCAGGAACACTCTTTTTGGAGCTTCGTACCGTGAAAAGCGAGTACGAAATATCGAAGATGAAAGAAGCTCAAAAGCTCACGGACGAAGCCTTTGCTCACATCTTGCCTATGCTTAACACGAACATTACCGAAAACGAGGTCGCGCTTGAGCTTGAATTCTTTATGAGAAAGCGCGGCGCGTCGGGCGTAAGCTTCGACTATATCTGCGTTTCGGGTAAAGAAAGCGCAAAACCTCACGGTCAAGGCAGAAACGTTCCTTTAGAAAAAGGCTTCTTCACGATGGACTTTGGCTGTATCTTCGACGGATATATGTCTGATATGACCCGCACCGTATCTATCGGCACACCGACTGCGGAAATGAAGCGAGTATACGATACCGTACTTGCCGCACATCTTGCGGTGGCGGAAAAGATAAAAACGGGTATGACAGGAAAAGAAGCCGATACGATAGCAAGAGATATAATAAACGGTGCAGGCTACGAAGGCTACTTCGGACATTCACTCGGTCACGGAGTCGGAATTGAGATACACGAGCAGCCGAATCTTTCGCAGAGAAATTCAAAGCCGCTGCCCGTAGGTGCGGTGGTGACAAATGAGCCGGGAATATATCTGCCCGACCGATTCGGCGTAAGAATAGAAAATATGCTCTATCTCACGGAAAACGGATGTATTGATCTCACGGGCGCACCGAGAGAGCTTATCGTGATTTAAATGTCAGTATCCAAAATGAAAAAGCGGCGGGCAAGCCCCGTTCTACAATAAAAAAATACCGCTTCGTACGAAGCGGTATTTTTTATTATTTCTTTTTCTTCTTTACGTTCTTCGAAAGAAGCTCCCAAACGGGACCCGTGAGGAATATCGAAGAATAAAGTCCGGAGACGATACCTACGATAAGGGGGCCTGTAAACTCCTTTATAGACGTTACGCCGAGTATGCAGACCATACCGATGGTAAAGAGTGTCGTAAAAGTCGTGTTGACCGTTCTCGTAAGGCACTGCTTTATGCTTATGTTTACTACCTCTTGGTTGCCCGCAGCAAGAAGCTTTCTGTTCTCGCGTATTCTGTCGAGCACGATAATAGCGGCGTTTATCGAGTAACCGAGTATCGTCAAAATAGCGGCGATGAAGCTCGTGTTTATCGGAATTTGGAAGATGGTATATGCGGAAAGCATAATAAGCACGTCGTGGCAAAGACCGATAATTGCTGTAAGTCCGCTTCGTATCTCAAATCTTATCGCAATATAAACAAGCATAAGTGCAATAGCAACGAGGGTTGCAACTATGGCATCGCGGCGAAGCTCTCCGCCGACGGATTCGCTTATCTCTCTCGTGCTTACGACTACGTTTTCGACGTTTTTGTAATTTTCGGCGATGTATCCGCTGATTTTCGCTTCTTCCTCATCGCTGATATTCTTTGTTCTTATAACAATTTGAGTATCGCCCGCATTCATAATGGTCGACACCTCAACGCCGAGCTCATTTTCAATAGCGGCTTCGATATTTTCCTGAATCTCTCTTGTAGCGGTAACGCCGATGTCATAGGTCATTTCCTTACCGCCGATAAAATCGATATCCCAATTGAAATCTTGGACAATAAATGAAACTACGCCTACAAGGATGATAAGTGCGCTTATTAAGAATACTATTTTTCTGCTTTTAATAAAATTCATTTGTACGCACCTCCTTATTTCGTTTCTTCCGCTTTGGGAAGCTTTCTTAAGCCATAGTTCTTTGCGGTCGAGAACTTAAATCCCGAGGTTGATACGAGAAGGAACTTCGTCAAGAACACCGCCGAGAACATTGAAAGAACAACGCCGAGGAAGAGTGTCTTTGCAAAGCCCTGAACGGAGCCCGAGCCGAGTATCCAAAGCACTACAGCCGCAATAAGCGTCGTGATGTTGGAGTCGATAACTGCGCTCATAGCACCCTTAAATCCGGAATTTATCGCCGTCTTAACGGTCTTACCTACACGCAGCTCCTCTTTAATACGCTCGAAGATGACTACGTTTGCATCGACCGCCATACCTATCGAAAGGATAGCGCCCGCAATACCGTCAAGAGAAAGGTTGATGCCGAGGAAGGAAATAAGGAAGCAATATACCGCCATATATCCTACAAGTGCGATAACGGAAAGAACACCTGCAAGTCTGTAAATGATTATCATAAATATACAAACGAGTAAAAGTCCGATGCCGCCTGCGATAAGGCTTGAACTGAGTGCGTCTGCACCGAGGCTTGCGCCTACGGTCCTGCTTTCGATATCTTTGAGTTCAAAAGGCATATCGCCCGCGTTGATGATATTTGCAAGCCAAGATGCTTCATCTGCGGAGCTCACGGTGATAATGGGATTTTCCGTTATCTTCTGCGTAACGTAGGGTCTGCTTATCTCTTCGTCATCAAGCTTAATGGAAATGTAGTTTAAATATTCTCCGTCGTCTCCGATGCTGAGCTGAAGAGCCGCCATTTCCCCCGTCGCTTCTCCGAATTTTTCAAGCGCCGCTTTCGTAAGAGTGAGCGCAACGTAGTTTTGCGTTCTGCCCGTTTCGTCTATAGCACCGTATTCGGCACTTGCCTTTTCTATATCTTTACCGGTCAAGACGCTTTTTCCTGATGACGTTTCAAATTCGATAGCACCCATTTGGCTGATCTTTTCAAATATTTCATCGGGATCGCCGACGTCGGGTATCTCAACGACTATACGGTTTTGGTCAGATCTTCTTACGGTAGCTTCAGTTAAGTTGAGCCAGTCAAGTCTTTGACGCATCATAGACACTGCCGAAGAAAGTCCTTGTTCAACTACCGATGCGGATGTGCCTTCCTTCACGTCTGCTTCATAGGTGATCGTAGATCCTCCTATAAGGTCAACGCTCAAGGACACGCCGTCCTTTGCAAATACGCCGGGAAGTCCTGCTGCCTCAAAGCCGTCGATACATACAGTAAGGACAGCGGCAATAAGTAAAACAACAAGAAGTACACCGGGAATGTTTTTCGTTTTGTTCATAACCTGCTCCTTTTAATATTTGCAATAGAGATAATTATACAGTTAATTATACAGTTTTTGTCCGAGTAAGTCAATAACTTATTACCGCATTTTAGCTTTTTTAAAAGAAATTTAACACATCTCAACATTTGACATAACGGCATTGGAGCTGTATAATATACCAAAGCAAAAAAGCGAGGTTTAGTATGATAACGGAAATTACAAATCTTGACGACAAGGCACTCGACGTATATTTGCGCCTTACCGAAGCAGAGTTGCGTTCAAAACTCGAAGCCGAAAAAGGAATATTTATCGCAGAAAGCACGAGAGCTATCGAAGTAGCTTTAAATATGGGCATTGAGCCTGTGTCAATGCTTATGGAGGAGCGCCACGCTTACGGGAGCGCAAAGCATATAATCGAGCGTGCGGGAGATATCCCCGTATACGTGGGCAAGACGGAAATCATCTCGAAGATTACCGGATATAATTTAAGTAGGGGCATTTTATGCGCCATGAAGCGCCCCTTTCCCCTCTCTAAAGAAGAAATACTGAAACATGCACGCCGTATTGCAATATTTGAAGATATAGTCGATACAACTAACGTCGGTGCGCTTATGAGAAGTGCGGCAGCTTTAAACATAGATGCCGTGTTGCTTTCTCCGTCTTGTGCAGACCCCTTATGCAGAAGATGCGTCAGAGTGAGTATGGGCACAGTCTTCCAAGTGCCTTGGGTATACGCCGAAGAAAACAAACAAGCTTGGGAAAAAGAGGGCATCCACAATATACAAAAGCTCGGATTTAAGGTGGCGGCTCTTGCGCTGACGGATAACAGTATATCAATTGACGACACCGCTCTTGCAAAGGAAGAAAGGCTTGCTTTCGTTCTCGGTACGGAAGGTTGGGGGCTTTCGAAAAATACTATAGACGCTTGCGATTATACGGTCAAAATTCCGATGTCGCACGGCGTGGATTCCCTAAACGTAGCAGCCGCAGGTGCCATAGCCTTTTGGCAGCTCGGAAAAAAGTAAAAAGTCCGCAGGAAGATCCTGCGGACTTTATTTTTATTATGCATTTAATATAGCACGGTTAAAGGTGCCGTCTTCATTTAAAGCAAGTGCGCTGAAAATAAAGAGTACGTCGGAGCCCTCGGTGAAATCAACAAGGCCTTGCGTAAGAAGTGCCGTGTTGAAATTGCGAAGGTCAAGCACCGTTATCTTGCTGTAGCTTTCAACTAAAAGCGGTGCAAGTGACGAGCCGAAGGAATCGCGGAACAAGAAAAGCTCCTTACCCGAAGTATTTGCGGGGTTTTCTATAACGATGATTCCCTGAGGACCGCCCAAAAATACGTTATAGGGGTCAAGACCCTTAAATTCGTCAAGGAAATAAACTTCCTTTTCCTCATATACTCCCTCAATAACGGGTTTGCCGTCTGCAATAGACGCCCTCATATCGGCAAGAAGCTTTGCTTTACTGCCGACAAGCGTTTCGTTTGTGAGATAGTATAAATCCTCGTATTTACAGGGAAGCGCACTTTGACCTGCGTAAACACCCTTAAAGCCCTCAAGCTTTTCGGTTTTAAAGCCGCCTGTGATATATTCCTTACCAAAGCTCTCCACGAGCGCTTTTGCAACATCGAGTATCTTTTCCTGACGCCAATGCGTATCTGTATAGTAGTAGTCGCCGATTTCAAGGAGTGCCTCGACGTCTACCGTGCCGGCAATTTCCTTGAAAACAAGCTTATCCTTGAAAAGTGCTTCAAGCTTATCGAAATCATATCCCCTATGGCCGCTTTCCTCGTAGATATAGTTGTTTTTATCGGGGATAACGGCGACTGTGATATTGTGAGAGCCGTCCTTTAACACCTTGTTGTACACGGCGTTTAAGATAGACGCTACGTTTCCTATATTCTTTTCGTTTATCGACTCGGAATTCTTTGCGATAAAGTCGCCGTGCTTATAAAAGCCGTTATTGTCGCCACGCAAAAGAACGTAGTTGTTTATTACGCCCTTGATACCCCTGAATTCATCTCTGAATGGTATCTGGTCTGATGCGTATTTCGAAAAATCTCCCATAACACTTGCATTTACAACGCCTTTGAACGTTATATCGGGAAAAGTCGCAAGAGGCCGTCTTTCCGATTCGGACATACTGTTTTTCGGCATAGCAAGGCAAAGTATAAACATTATGCCGACAAACGCAATGAATACGATGGTTGTTACGATATCTTTTACTCTGTTTGCCATATTATCTCTCCTTTCCCTCTAAAATCTGAAATAAAGGAAGGGGTTGAAGGAGCCGTCCGCAAGATATGCCGTAACGACCAAAAGAAGTGCCGCTACGGTTATGGGCGTCAAAACGTTTATTATCTTGCCGCCGTGCTCTTTTGATTTTATCTTCTCCACCAAGCTTTTTACAAGCGGCGTTGAGCCGAGTATTGCTAAAATTATAACAAAGCCGTAGCTTCTCAAATTATAAAGCGCCTCTTGGGAAGCAAGCGGGATTCCGCCCGCACCGAACATTCCGCCGATTCTTGCCACGATGGTATCAAATGCGCTGAAAAGCTGAACGCCGTCTGCGTTATAGACTGCGGTCGCATCAAATACGACGAAGCTTATAAGGATAACGACAAACATATAGACATGCGAAAGCACGGGTATCTTCTCGAGCTTTTTGCCGTAGACAAACTTTTCTAGTGCAAGTATTACGGCAAACATAAGTCCCCATAAAATGAAGTTCCAATCGGCTCCGTGCCATACACCCGTAAGCGCCCATACGACAAGAATGTTAAAAAGATGCCTTGCTTTGCTCGTTCTGTTTCCGCCAAGCGGAATATAGACGTAGTCTCTGAACCAAGAGCCAAGGGACATATGCCATCTGCGCCAAAATTCCGTTGCGGTCTTCGAAATGAAGGGATAATTGAAGTTTTCAAGGAAGTTAAATCCAAACATTCTGCCAAGACCTATTGCCATATCCGAATAGCCTGAAAAATCAAAGTATATCTGTATGGCAAACATTAAAATGCCATACCATGCGGCAGCGGTGGTATTGCCTCCCAGAAATTCAAGGGATATCTCTCCCGCATGGTCCGCAATAACAATTTTTTTCAAAAGTCCGACAGAAAACCTCACACTGCCATTGAAAAACCTTTCAAGGGTATGCTCTCTCCACACAAGCTGTCCGGAAAGCTCTCTGTATCTGAGGATAGGACCGGCAATAAGCTGGGGAAAAAGAGAAACATAGAGCAAAAAATCCACAAAGCGCTTCTGAGGCTCTTCTCTCCCCGAATATATATCGAGCGTATAGGACAGAGACTGGAAGGTATAGAAGGAAATACCTATGGGAAGCGCGATCTCGGGTACGGGCAGAGATATAAAGGGAATGTGGTTGAGCGTTTCAACTATCAATCCCGCATACTTAAAGACCGCAAGGAAGCCAAGGCTTATCACAAGGGAGAAAATAAGCACGGGACGTCTTGAGCTTGTATGAGATGAAATGAACCTTGCCGCAATATAGTTTATGTATGTACAAAGTATCATCAAAAGGAAATATACAGGCTCTCCCCATGCATAAAAGGCAACGGAGAAGAGGGTGAGTATAATATTTTTACCCTTGATCCCGGGAGTGATATAATATAATAAAAGTGTCAAGGGCAGAAAAACAAAAAGAAAAATAAGGCTGGAAAAAACCATGTCAAACTCCTATGTTGATAAACGATCCATCATTCAAA
>JAZMZG010000020.1:0-17775 GCA_045585835.1 Eubacteriales bacterium | reverse complement strand
CCGACATTGGTTCTTTGGTTGTTAGAGAAAATGAGAACGAGTTCGCCGTTAGAGTTGATTTCAGCACCAGTTACACTAATGCCTTGTTCACCTTGGTCACCTTGGTCACCCTTATCACCCTTGTCGCCTTTATCGCCAGTGGCACCTGTCGCACCTGTTGCACCAGTGTCACCCTTGTCGCCCTTGGCACCTACAACGACACCGAGGTTAGATACGGTATTATCAGAAAGGGTAATGACAAGTTCGCCCTTGTTATTGATTTCAGTCTTGGTGATGCTTACACCATCGTTACCAGTCGCACCAGTTTCGCCCTTCTCGCCTGGTATACCTTGCTGACCTTGGTCACCTTTGTCGCCTTTGTCTCCCTTTTCACCTTGGATGCCCTGTTCGCCTTGGTCACCTTTATCACCCTTATCGCCTTTGTCTCCCTTTTCACCTTGGAGACCCTGCTCACCTTGGGCACCTGTTGCACCAGTATCGCCCTTATCGCCCTTGGCACCGATAACAACACCAAGGTTAGCAGTCTGGCCGTTTGTATATGTAATAACAAGTTCGCCATCTGTATTAATTACGGAAGAAGAAATACCGATGCCGTCTGTGCCGTTCATACCAACAACTTTATCAAGGTTGACAGTCTTGCCATCAGAGAAAGACAGCACGAGTTGACCCTCGGCATTGATGTTTGCCGAAGTAATACCTACACCATCTTTACCATTAGCACCGTCTTTGCCGTTGGCTCCGTCTTTACCGTCTTCACCATTGAGGCCATTGGCAACACCAAGGTTCAATACGGTACCGTCAGTCAAAGTGATAAGAAGTTCATTCTTATCGGAGAAGGCAGCCGTCTTAATGCCAACACCGTCTTTACCTGCGGTGGCTTTCAGAGAAGCAGTCCACTCGGTTTCAGTACCAGTGTAACCGTTCTCCTTGGCAATTTCGTAAGCAGATTTGCCGTTCAGACTGTCTAACCATTCCTGAACAGTACCTTCATAACCGTACTGTACTGCCAGTTCGTATGCAGACAATCCATTCTCAACTGTCGTGGAAGCAGGTACTGCTTGTTTATTTGTAATAACAACAGTTCCTACCGAGATGCCAATAATCAGCACAATTGCTGCGATTATAGCGAGTGTTTTTTTAAGTAACGATATTTTCATTTTTTTCTTCTCCCTTAAAAATAAAAGTGCGACAACCGGAGTTGTCGCACTGAAAAAACGCAAACTCCAATTGTCGCCAAACAAATTTAAATAGAATTAGAGTATCTCTACCATAATCATTTAAGAGGAATTTGCGTTTTTTTCAAATTCTAAAAATGATTATGGCTAAAAAAGGGTATGTCTATTCCATAAAGAAAAAGATACCGCTAATTCTACTATTAAATTTGTTTGGCAGGATTATTGTATCACGTTTTTAGTGGTTTGTAAATATATTTATAACAAAAAAGATTCGGTTGTGAACTAAACGGGGTTCACTTCATTGCCCGAATCTTTTTTGTTATACTCTTTCCGTAAACTTACAAGCCGCGACTGCCGCAACAGCTCCGTCACCCGTTGCCGTCACGATTTGCCTTATCGCCTTCGTACGGCAATCGCCTGCGGCAAATACGCCTGCGGTCTTTGTAAGCGTATCCTCGCCCGATTTAATATAGCCGCGCTCGTCAAGCTCAACGAGCTTTTCGAATGCTTTATTTTCGGGAACTTGACCTATCGCAACGAACGCACCGTCTACGGCAAGGCTTGACGTTTTACCATTAGCCTTGCTTTCAAGCGTAAGAGCTGTGAGCTTATCAGCGCCTTCAAGAGCTTTTACCGTAAAGCCTAACATTATATTAACGTTTTCACGTTTTTTGAGTATTTCTTGGAGTTTTTTCTCTCCCGTTAAAAACGGCATATCTTGTACTACGGTAACCTTTTTGCAATATTCCGAAAGCATTACCGCCTCTTGTAATGCGCTGTTTCCACCACCGATTATAGCGACCTCTTGCCCCTTGAAGAAGGGCCCGTCACATACCGCGCAGTAGGAGATACCGTTTCCCGTAAGCGCTTCTTCCTTATCAAGACCGAGCCTTCTGTGCTTTGAGCCGGATGCTATTATGAGAGAGCGCCCCTCATAGCTTCCGTATTCGCCCGTGACGATAAACTTACCGTCTGCCTTTTCGGCATCGGTGACGTTATCCATTTCGATAACTGCGCCCAAATTCGTTGCTTGGTCGATGAGCTTATCTGCAAATTCGTTACCCGACATTTCGATAAATCCGGGGTAGTTTTCCACCTTCGGCGAGTGATTTATCTCACCGCCGAAGGTTTCCTTTTCGATTACCAAAACGCTCTTTTCCGCACGCCTTGCGTATATGGCGGCGGTAAGCCCCGCAGGGCCCGAGCCGACAACAATTATATCGTAAATCATATTACTTTGCAAACTTCTCGTCAATGAACTTTCTTATGTTGGAAACGTTGACGACGACTTCTGCTTTTCCTCCTTCGGAAACTACGAGCGTAGGAGCTTGCTTTACGCCGTATGCGTTTGCCTTATCGGGCTCTTCGTCCGCATATACTACCGTATACTGAACGCCTGCTTTGTCAAGGAATGTCTTTGCCATTTTGCAGTTAGGGCAGGTGCGTGTTGCAAAGAGCACGACCTCGTTTTCGCTTGCCGCCGTGCACTCGCACGCTTTTTCGCTTGCTACGGGTGAACGTCCCGTAAATTTAGCCATAGATGAGCTTATATCGTAAAGCTTTCTATCCTTGTATTCTTGTGCCTTACCGTCGTTCCAGTTTTGAACGGGGCGGTAGTAGCCTGTGATACGGCTGTATACCTCTGCGCTCTTGTGGCAGGTGGGGCATTCGTAATGCTCGCCCGCAATATAGCCGTGATCCTTACATACGGAGTATGTGGGAGAGAGCGTGTAGTAGGGAAGCTTGTAGTTTTCCGCAATCTTTCTTACGAGATTTGCCGCAGCCTTCCAATCGGGAAGCTTTTCGCCGAGGAATGCGTGGAATACGGTACCCGAGGTATAGAGTGTTTGAAGCTCGTCTTGGATATCGAGAGCGGAGAAGATATCGTCCGTGTAGCCTACGGGAAGGTGTGAGCTGTTTGTATAGTAGGGAACTCCGCTTTCCTCGGAAGCGGTTACTATCTCGGGGAAACGCTTCTTATCGTGCTTTGCAAGACGGTAAGAGGTGGATTCTGCGGGAGTTGCTTCGAGGTTATAGAGGTCACCGTATTTCTCCTGATAGTCGGAGAGCTTTTCTCTCATGTGATTGAGAACGTCTTTTGTAAATTCTTGCGTGCGCTCGTCGGTCATATCGGTCCCAAGCCATTTAGCGTTAAGACCGACCTCGTTCATACCAACAAGACCGATAGTTGAGAAGTGGTTTGCAAACGTTCCGAGGTAATGCTTTGTGTAGGGATAAAGTCCTTCGTCAAGAAGCTTTGTGATAACTTCTCTCTTAATCTTCAATGAACGAGCGGAAATATCCATCATACGATCAAGACGGCTGTAAAAGTCAGCTTCGTTTTCCGCAAGGTGAGCGATTCTGGGCATATTTATGGTTACAACGCCTACAGAACCCGTGCTTTCACCGCTTCCGAAGAAGCCGCCCGTTTTCTTTCTGAGCTCACGGAGGTCAAGACGGAGTCTGCAGCACATACTTCTTACGTCGCTGGGCTCCATATCGGAGTTGATATAGTTGGAGAAGTAGGGAGTGCCGTATTTTGACGTCATCTCAAATAAAAGCTTGTTGTTCTCTGTTTCGGACCAGTCGAAGTCAGAGGTGATGGAATACGTGGGAATGGGATATTGGAAGCCTCTGCCGTTAGCGTCGCCCTCTATCATCGTTTCAATAAAGGCACGGTTGACCATATCCATTTCCTTCTTGCAGTCCTTATACTTGAAGTCCATCTCTTTGCCGCCTACGATAGCGTTAAGCTCCGCAAGGTCGGAGGGAACGGTCCAGTCGAGCGTGATGTTGGAGAAGGGTGCTTGCGTACCCCAACGGGAAGGCGTGTTTACACCGTAAACGAAGGATTCAATGCACTTCTTGACTTGGTCATAGGTCAAGTTATCAGCCTTAACGAAGGGAGCAAGATATGTGTCAAAGGAGGAGAACGCCTGCGCGCCCGCCCACTCGTTTTGCATGATACCGAGGAAGTTTACCATTTGGTTGCAAAGTGTTGCAAGGTGTTTTGCGGGGGAGGAGGTTATCTTTCCGGGAACGCCGCCAAGCCCCTCCTTGATGAGTTGCTTCAAGGACCAACCTGCGCAATATCCCGTAAGCATGGAAAGGTCGTGGATATGTATATCTGCGTTTCTGTGTGCGTTGGAGATCTCATCGTCGTAAATTTCGGAAAGCCAATAGTTAGCGGTGATAGCGCCGGAGTTTGAAAGGATAAGACCACCTACGGAATAGGTAACGGTGGAGTTTTCCTTAACTCTCCAGTCATTGATTTTAACGTAGTTGTCAACGATCTCCTTGTAGTCGAGCATCGTTTCCTTGATGTTACGGAGCTTCTCGTGCTGACGGCGGTAAAGGATATACGCCTTCGCAACGTCGGAATATCCCGCTTGAACGAGAACGGACTCAACGCTGTCTTGGATATCCTCGACGCCGATAACGCCCTCTTTAACCTTGGGAGCGAAATCTGCCGTAACTCTTAATGCCAAGAAGTCGATAACGCTGTCGTGATATTGTGTTTCCTGTGCATCGAAAGCAAGCTTTATCGCATTAACAATCTTTTCAAGCTTGAAATCAATAATTCTGCCATCTCTTTTTTGAACCTGATACATAACTTTCTCCTTATATGATAATATATTATTTTTATTTAAAGAGTCGAGGACTAATCTATGCCTCTAAGACTCGTATTTTTCACGTACTTTTTTGCAATTTCAAGATATGATTCAAGCGCTTCTTTGCTCGGTGCGGAAAGCCCTTCTTCGAGAATGTTCCCCGAATCCTTAAAGCATTGTATAAAGTATGCTTTTGCTCCTTTTATAAGCTCGCCTATTTTGTGAAAATCGTCATCACAATGAAGCTCGCTTACCACGGTCGTGCGAAATTCATACGGAATATCGCATTTCAAAAGAAGCTCTATGCTTTCTTTTACCTTTTCACCGAAAGCGCCCGTACCCGCCACGGTCTTGTAGTTTTCAATAGGAGCTTTAATGTCCATAGCGACGTAATCGAGAAGCCCTTTTTCAAGAAGCGATTTTAGCTTTTCGGGGTAAGTGCCGTTGGTGTCAAGCTTTACCTTAAAGCCGAGCGCCTTTATCTTTGCAATAAATTCTTCGATGTCTTTTTGCATAAGCGGCTCGCCGCCCGTTATCGCAACTCCGTCAAGAACGCCCTTTCTTTTTTTGAGAAGCTCAAATAAAATATCTTCCGAAAAAAGCTCATCTTCCGAAAGCGTATCGACTAAAGGTGCGTTGTGGCAAAATGGACAGCGCAGATTGCACCCCGAGGTAAATACCGTGCAGGCGACTGCTCCGGGAAAGTCAAGAAGCGTTATTTTTTGCAGTCCGCCTATATGCATGGCTATTCCTCCAAAATTGGTTTGTATACCAAGTTTAACACAATATATTGTGTGTGTCAATATTAAAACACCACAAAATATATTTTCGTCATTTTGTTGAATTTTTCGAAGTTTATTTGTAGAAAGTGGGCAAAATTAAACACCGCCTTCTTTTTGAAGGCGGTGCTTGAACCTTTTGTTATTCTTTTGAAAGCTTTGCTTTTGCAATCATTTTCATTGCTATAAGACCGGTTATTATACATACCGTACAAAGCGTGAGCGTAGTTGTTATAAAGCCTTCGCCAAGCATTAAAGTATCAAAATACGGCGAAATCGTTTCAAGCGAAGCGACGGTAGATATACCGTTTGCTATCATGTGGAAGAGAATCGGTGCAAAGAGATTTCCCGTATATTCGTATACGTACGCCGCAATAAATCCGACGGAGAAGGCGTATACGAATTGCACCCAGTTTCCGTGTATCGCACCGAATATGGCGCTTGATATGAGAGCGGAGGTGAGGGGTCTTGAGAACGAGCGGAGCCTTTTGTAGATAAGACCTCTCATAAGAAGCTCCTCGCATATAGGTGCAGAGACAACGACCGCCAAAATCTGAATCCATATAGGAGCGGCGTCTATGGCACTTGCTACCGTATCGTATGAATCCATAATTTCTTCGCCGAGACTTGAAGTTGCGATCGCTACGATTATCGAGAGGATTATATTAAATCCGACACAAGCTCCTACGGCGACCGATGAGCCCAAAACATATTGGAGAGGATTTTTCACGGCGCTATTGTTGAGAGGGTTATTTCTGTCCCATTTTTTTCTGTCGTAAAAATAGAATATCAAAAGCACGGCGACCGTGATCATATTGCAAATAAACGTCAAAACGAGAGCATCTTTTGTTGTGGCTTCGAGAAGGTAGTTCATGATCTTTTGGAATTCTTCTTCATTATTAAATGAAGAGAGTGCGTCCGTACCAAGTGCGCTTACGTATTCAAAAACTTTTGTGAAAAGATAGATATATTGAACTACCGTTTGACAAGCAAAGTATAAAAGCAAAGGGTAAACAGTTCTCCAAATTTTTTTACCTGTTCCCATTATTGACCTCCTTTGGAATTTATGCCGTAATTTTTTCAAGAACGGCGATCTTCGTGCAAAGGCAGAGCACGTTTATAGCCTCGGAAAGCTCATCTACGGGCGGTAAAGAGGGAGCAATTCTTATGTTGCTGTCGTTTTCGTCCTTACCGTAGGGGTAAGCGGCACCTGCACCCGTCAAAACGACGCCCGCTTCTTTGCAGAGTGCGACGGTGCGCTTTGCACAGCCGTTTTCAACGTAGAAGCTTACGAAGTAACCGCCCTCGGGCTTTGTCCAAGTTGCGATACCGAGTGCGCCGAGCTCTTTGGTAAGAAGTGTGTCGACTATCTCGAACTTGGGCCTTAAAATATCTGCGTGCTTTTTCATATATTTAACAAGTCCTTCGGCATCACCGAAATACTTGACGTGACGGAGCTGATTTATCTTATCGTGACCGATAGTCTGGCAGGTAAGCACCTTCTTTATCGCATCTACGTTTGCCTTGCTTGAGATAAGCGCCGCAACGCCTGCGCCGGGGAAGCTTATCTTTGAGGTGGAAACAAATTCGATAACTCTGTCGGGATTTCCCGCCTTTTCGCACTCGGAAAGAATTTCGGGGATATCTGCAGCCGCACCGTAAAGGCTATGTACTATGTATGCGTTATCCCACATAAGAAGGAAGTCTTTAGCTTTGCACTCCATTTTAGCAAGTCTTTTTACCGTTTCGGCGGAATATACGTATCCGTCGGGGTTAGAGTACTTCGGAACGTTCCACATACCCTTTATGCTCTCGTCATTTGCCACGAGAGCTTCGACTACGTCCATATCGGGACCGCTTTCGGTCATGGGAACGTTTATCATTTCAATACCGAGGGATTCGCAAACGGCAAAGTGTCTGTCATATCCCGGAACGGGCGCGAGGAATTTAACCTTTTCTTCGCGGCACCAGGGTTTTCCGCCCGCAAAGCCGTAAAGCATACATCTTGCAAGCGTGTCGTACATCATATTAAGGCTTGAGTTGCCGCCGATTATGACGTTTTCTTCCTTTACACCCGTAAGCTCTGCAAAGAGCTTTTTACATTCGGGAATACCGTCGAGAATGCCGTAGTTACGGTAGCTGTTATTTTTAAAATCGTCAGCTGTAAGGATATTAAGCATCTCGTTTGATAAGTCAAGCTGTTCGTTACAGGGCTTTCCTCTTGACATATCGAGAGAAAGCTTTTTTGCCTTAACTTCGTCGTATTCTGCTTTAAGCGTTGCAAGGAGCTTTTTTGCCTCGTCCTTGCCCATATCAAAATAATTCATTATATTATACCTTTCACATAGAATATGCTTTATTATACGCCAATAAGGCTTATTTGACAAGTGATTTTTTAAATTTGCCGTAAAAAATCCCGAAATTGTACAATTTCGGGATTTAGTATTATTCGCCGTCTAGGGTGCGTGCGATCTCTGCTTTTTGAACTTCGGGATCAAAATTGTACATAGGCTCGATAAGCTCGCCTTTTGAGCGCCTTAAATAGTTTTTCGTGATCTTGACAACGAGGGGAGAGAGCACGAGAACGCCTATAAGGTTGGGTATCATCATAAGACCGTTGAAGGTATCGGAAATATCCCACGCGAAAGAGGAGGTGAGAACTGCACCGAAGATAACGGTTATAACGTGAATAATGCGGAAAATGACCGTAGTCTTTGCGCCGAAAAGGTATTCCCAAGCTTTTGAGCCGTAGTGCGACCAGCCGAGAACGGTTGTGAACGCAAAGAGGAACATAGCGATAGCGATGAACTTCTCACCTATATTGCCCCAGCTGAAGACTTGGTTGAACGCACCGCCTACGAGTGTTGCGTCGGTATAGCCTGCGGCTATCTCACCCGTAACTACGTTGAATACGCCGCCTTCAAGTCCGCCGGAGGTAAGTACGACGAGAGCCGTCATCGTGCAGACTACCATAGTGTCCGCAAACACCTCAAAGATGCCCCACATACCCTGCTTTACGGGTTCCTTGATGTTGGAGTTCGAGTGAACCATTACGGAAGAACCAAGACCCGCCTCGTTAGAGAAAACGCCTCTCTTAAAGCCTTGAGTTACGACCTTTGAAACGACTGCACCTATACCGCCGCCTACAAATGCCTCGGGGCAGAATGCGTTAACGAAGATAGCTTTGAATGCGGGAAGGATATTTGCGTAGTTTACGCCTATTATAGCAATGCTTCCGAGAACAAAGAGCACTACCATAAAGGGAACGATCTTTTCTGCAACGCTTGCGATTCTCTTAAGACCGCCGAGAGTGATGAGTGCCGTAAGTGCCATAATGATTGCGCCGAGAATAATGTTATATAAGGAAACGCCTTCAAAAACTTCGATAGAGGAGAGGGAAGAAACGTCGAATGCTTGAGCTACGTTTGTGACGATCTTGTTGACCTGGCCCATGCTTCCGATACCGAAGGAAGCAAGCATCGTAAAGATACAGAAAAGTATTGCAAGCACCTTTCCTGCCTTTTTGAAGCTTACGGAAGTGTTATGATCGGTAAACTTAAATCCGCCGAGGCCGTCTGCGAGGTAGTACATTGCACCGCCCGACCATTCGCCGTTTTCATTTTTGCGGCGGAAGTAGATACCGAGCACGTTTTCGGCGTAGTTTGTCATCATTCCGAAGAATGCGGCAACCCACATCCAGAAGACAGCACCCGCACCGCCGATGGCGATAGCTGCGGCAACGCCCGCGATGTTACCCGTACCTACCGTTGCGGCAAGCGCGGTACAGAGAGCTTGGAAGGGGGATATAGAGCCCTTTTCCTTACTGTGCTTTATAACCTCCTTGTTAAAGAGACTGCCGAGGGTGTTTTTAAACCACATACCTATATGAGAAACTTGGAAAAATTTTGTAAGCACGGTAATAATTACACCCGTGCCAACGAGTAAAAGCAGACCGAATGCGCCCCAAACGATACCGTTTACGTTGCTGTTGATGCTTTCGATCTTTTGCAAGATTGCGTTCACTTTGTGAACCTCCTATAAAAAAATTTGCAAACCGAACAAAACAAAAACACCGCTATCTTATCGGATAGCGGTGAAAAGAGAAGACGGTATACAAAAAATATTCCGTGAAATAAATCTGTCCTTTTGCCTGAGAGATTGTGGCGTTACCATTTGCCCCTTCGGCATCCGCATAAAGCGGACTTCTCCAGATTGCTATCCGTCAGCAGTCTTCGTCACACGGACACCCGAGAGTATAACCCCTTTGGAAAGGCGAAAAGCCTAATCTCCTGCTGATTTCATTTAGCTTTATTCAGTTTAACACGGACATAATACTACAATTTTTTACAAAAGTCAATAGGTAAAATTATAATTATGCAGCTGTTTTAATTCTTTTTCTATATTTTCGAATTCGTTTTCATCGAAAAGCTCTGCATTTATGAAGTTGTATATCATCGAGCGCATTCCCTGTATGGGTGAGCCTAGCAGATGACAGCCGAAATACACTGTTATTTCGTTTACGGGATCGACCGCCAAATACGCACACGCCGCGCCGCCCCAGCCGTAGTCGATATACTTTCCGTTTTCCTTGTGGCATCTTACGCCGAGACCCCAACCGTAATCGGGCTTTGTATACGTGCGTCTTTGATGCTCTGAAAGTCTGTCCGTCGTCATAAGCTTTACGGTTTCGGGCTTTAAAAGCTTTGCTGTACGAATACCCTCCAAAAACTTAACGTAATCGTCGACGGTCGAGATACAGCCTGCACCGCCCGAAGCAAA
Organism: Eubacteriales bacterium; assembly: GCA_045585835.1. Taxonomy (GTDB): domain Bacteria; phylum Bacillota; class Clostridia; order Oscillospirales; family CAG-272; genus CALCTE01. Next base: position 7,431 of record JAZMZG010000020.1, on the reverse strand, counting down.
TTCCGTACCGAGTTTGTAGCCTTGAATACGCTTATTTATCTTTTCGGTGACGTTATTTCGGAAGATATATTGCTCTGTTATCGTATCGAGCTCTTCTTCGGGGAGCATAAAGGTCGAATTTGTCATACCGACAACGTCAAAGACGTTTTTCTTAACGTACGCTTCAAATTTTTCTCCCGATATGACTTCAACCAAAGCCGCTAATACGTCGTGGCAAAGACTGTACGCCCATCTGTCGCCCGGCTCGAACGATAAGGGCTCTTTAGCCAAATATTTCATCAATTCGCGTGTCGGACATCTTCCGCTTGTTTCTTCTCGGCATTTTATTATTTGCGGCAAAGTAACGTCGTAGTTAAAGCCTGCCGTCATTTCGAATAAATGCTTTATAAGTATCGGATTTTGCGCAGGCCTTACGCCGCCGTCTTCCGTTTTGACGGTCATATTTTCGAATTCGGGCATATACGCAGAGAGCTTGTCATCAAGAGAAAACTTACCCTTTTCCCATAACTGCAAAGCCGCAGTACAGGTGATGAATTTCGAGGCGGAATAAATGTTATATCTTTCGTCACCGCGCATTTTGACCTTGTTTTCGATATCGCGGTATCCACGTGTGTAGCGGAGTATACACTCGCCGCTTCTGTATACCGCAAGGTCAAACCCGGGAACGCCTTTGTCTAAAAACGAATCGCAAAATTTTTTTGTCTTTTCGAACATAATAAACCACCTTTGTATTTAGTTACACCAGTATATCACTTAACTTTTGAAATGTAAATAGATTTCTTAAAAAGCACGGTGTTATCGACTTAAAAATCTTGATGTTTCTTCTATTTTATGGTATAATAAATTCAGTACACGCAGAGAAGAGGTGCTATCATGCTTGAGAAGATTTTGACGTGGTATAACGGACTTTCGGACTCACCTTTAGGCGCATTTGTTTTATTTATACTCGGCGTTTTGCTGCTTATTAAAGGCGGAGACTGGTTTGTGGACAGCTCCGTTGGGATAGCCAAGCGTTTTCACGTACCCGAAATCGTTATCGGTGCCACGGTGGTGTCCGTCGGTACGACGCTTCCCGAGGTGATGGTGTCGCTGACGGCGGCTGTAAACGGCAACAGCGCTATTGCGTACGGAAACGCCATCGGCTCGATTATTTGCAATACCGCACTTATTGCGGCACTTACGGTTGCCATACGTCCCGCATCTGTAAGCCGTAAAGCGCTTGTTACACCCACCGTATTTTTCTTTGTATCGGCGGCAATCTACGTTGCGGCGGCGTATATATTCGGACGCTTTGACAGAGCTTTGGGCATATCTATGCTTATTGTTTTCGTTACGTATATGGTGTTGACCGTAGGAAACGGCAAAAAGGTCTCCGCCGAAAATCTTTCAGAAGCAAGCATCACTCAAGACGGCCGTATCGTAAAAGACGTTATCCTTCTTATATTAAGTGCAGGACTTATAGCGGTCGGAGCAGATATGCTTGAAATGTCGTCCGTCTCGCTTGCGACTATGGCGCACATACCGACGGAAGTCATAGGCGTTACGGTCATAGCGCTTTGTACGTCGCTTCCCGAGCTCGTGACTGCGATAACGGCGCTTACAAAAGGCCATGGCGCACTGTCGCTCGGCAACGTGATCGGTGCCAATATTTTTAATTTGGTTCTTGTGACGGGAGCTACGGCGACCATATCTCCGTTTTCGGTTCCCGAGGGTAGTAAGCTTTTCGGCTTTAATACCTCGCAAATACTCGAAATACCGCTTATGATATCCGTGATGGCACTTTTGACGCTTCCCGCACTTATAAAAGGTAAGCTTCGAAGATGGCAGGGCGTGACGCTTCTTTCTGTTTATGCGGCGTTCGTTACGTTACAAGTGTTAATTGCACTGAAACTGTTTTAATTAGCGGACTACTTAAAAAGCAGCTACCTTGTTGGTAGCTGCTTTTAGTTATTTACGGTGTAAACACGCCCCAAAGTGCGCAGGTATCGTCTCTTAACTTAAAGCGGGGATATTCGTTACAGTCCGCATCAGCGTTTTGCAAGGCGCATAGACGAGCAAACATTTCTTCTAAGTCATTTTTTTGCATAGCCTCAAAAAGCTTTGTATATCCTTCGTACTGCCCGAAGACCTCGCAAAGTTGAGCAAAACCGTCGCTGAAAGCACCTGCGATTACGGGTTTTGTCAGATCCCACGAAAATTCTCTTGCATTTTCAATACCTTCATCGGACAAAAGGTCGAGTATCCAATACCCACCCTGCTTGTTTCTTAACAAGCGGTTTTCGATAAGCATATCGTTGCAGGCTTTTTTTGCTTCCAAAATTGATATACCGGTGCTTTTGCTTATTTCTTGCATTTTCAAAAGCACTTGGTTATCAAGTGCGGGCAAATTTTTGTCAAGTGACCAAAAATTTTCGCCGCTCGGGAGCTTTGCTACACCCACGCAGTCTCCGAGCCCGAAGAATTCGAGTTTTCCGCCACGCTTACGAAATAGCGCAAAGCAAGCGGAGGGACTGTCTTTCGGAGCTTCGATACCTTTCTTTTGCAAGGCTTCCACGTATTTTTTACGAAGCGGTGAGATGGCCTCGTATAAAAGTTCTTTTGTCGGGCGACTGTCGCCCTTGTCGAGCAAAGAGCACAAAGCGTCTATTACGTTTCTTGTCATCCAAGCGGCATCGGAGAGGGGGTCGATGACGTTTTTACCGCCAAGGCACGATGCTCCGTCCAACACGAAGCAGTAATCCTTTCCGTGTCCCACTCCGTCCTCGTTGGCGCTTACATTATATCCCGGATAACAGATGGATTGTTTCAAATCAAACAAAATACTATGCCTCCCGCAATAATAAGAAGACCGAGAAGGAATACGATAAGATGTCTATAGATAAAACTGCGTTGGAAACGGTTAGTCGTTTTATCTTTTTTGACTTTATGGAACCCGTGCAATATCATACCGAAAGCGGAAAATACGCACATCAAAGCTCCCATCAGCACAATTATAAGTCCGACAGCGTGCTTTATTGACTGCTCTGCAATAGCGCCCGTTATGGTCAAACTGCCGATGGTAAAGCTTACGATGCCGGCGAAAAGACCTAAAAATTCCATATTTTTGGCCATAGTTTCTTTTTCTTGAGCTTCCATAGCCATTGTCATTTCTTGCATTTTCTCCGCCATTGCTTCTTCCTGTATCTTTAACTTCTGCTGTGCGCGGAATTGCTGATAGTATCCCGAATACTGACCGATGCGGATAGAGTAGTCGGTGCGTGTATTTTTTTCAAGCGCAATCGCTTTGTTGATACTCTTGATAGCCTCGTCAAGCTCGCCGCAAAGCGCTTGAACACGCCCGTATGTACAGTAGAATTTCGCATAGTCCTCATCACGTGCTATAGCCTTGATAGCGGAGGTCTTTGCATCTTCAAGCCAATGCTCCGGAGCATTCATAAGCTCTTCTTTAAGCTTTGCGCTTGCGTTTTCGAATACAAGAGCGGTCGTTTCCGCAAATGCGTGATGTCCGCCGAAATTTTCTGAGAGATTTATGCTGTTGGCTTTCGCATCATAAAGAAGATCCTTCAAAAAGGCATCGTTTGCGCCTACTGCCATATCCATTCTGTAAAGAACGTCCAAATGGAAGAAAAAGATGTGCTCATGCTTTTCAATACCTACACCGGTTTTACGTGTTCTGCCGAAAAATCCACGGTAGGATTCCAACAGCTCGCCTTCCTCACGGGGATTTTTTTGAAGGCGCTCGTAATTTATGGCTACGGCAAATGCGGCAAATGCAATTTTCTCTTCGTCCGAGCCGTATACGAGCACGTCGTCGGGTTTTGGCAGAAGCTGCATTATAGGCGGTAAGGTGTCGTTATCGCTTGATTTTTTTATAATGAAATCCGCCCAATTTCGCGCAAATCCCGCTATTTTAAGCTCGTACTCACGGGTCTGCTCGCCGGGGAGGGACAGGAATTCCTCCTTGATCTGTTTTATTGATAAAACTTTCTTACCGGCGGCGCTTTTTTCCTCGTGATAAACGTTACGCATGAGCGCAATAAGCTCTTCTTTGTCGGCGGGTATACGATTGTCGGTTTGCTCTACAGTTAATATAGGCATATATATTACCTCCGTATGTAAATAGGAAAAAACTTTCTGCTTTCAGTATATCAAAGAGCGCATATCTTGTCAAGATATGCGCTCATAGGGGAGTGGTTATCCCAAGTATCTGTCGGCAAGGCTTCTGAAGCCGTTTAAAATATTCTCTTCTATCGCATCGGCAAAGGCTTGCTTGTTTTTACTTCGTATGGCGCCCAATATCTTCTCATGCTCCTTTATGGATTGCTCCATTCGTGCTTGATTGCTGTTTTTTGTGCCGAGAATATAAGCTCTGTCGTAAAGCTGATTTATGACGGATAAAAGCTCGTAGTTGACACTTTTGCCGAGAATATATTTATGCATAAAAACGTCCTCGTCCATAAACAAAAGGCTGTTTGATGCTTTATGATACTCTTTTTGCTTTTCTATTGAGCTTTCTAAAATCTTAATATCATCTTCCGTAAGCTTATCAAGAACACGCTTTGCGTTGTAAGATTCTATGGCCGCACGAAGCTCGTATATACCGCACGCAGTTTCCAAGGATATCGTGCTTATAAGCACACCCTGCTTCGGCAAAACCGTCAAAAGCTTCTCCATTTCAAGCCTCTGACAAGCGTTTGCTATGGGGGTGCGGCTTATACCCAAGGTAGTAGTCATGGCGTTTATACTTATTGCCTGTCCTTGTTTAAGCTCACCGCTTAATATCATTCGCTTTATCATATCGTAAGCTTTATCGCTGAGGCTGTCGTATTTATCTTTTACCATAATTTCTCCGAATGTAATAAATTTCAGTTCATTATAGCATAAATTTTTTATGTATGCAAGTAAAATCCGTCTTGACAAGAATTCTATTATTTAGTATAATACGTATGACTTGCATACAAGTTGCATTTTACTATAAAAGGATGTGATTTTTTATGGAGAAAAAATCGGCGGCAGAGATACTACTCACTACCTGTTCCAACAGTAAAAAGGACGAAAACGTTTTGCTCGTCACTGACCCTTCAAGCTATGACGTTGCAAAAATTATGTGGGACGCTCTTGAAAGCTACCCGAATCGTTCTATGGTTATGATGAGCGAGAGAACTATGCACGGCAAACAACCGCCCGAATGTGTAGCTGCGGCTATGCGTTCAGCGGACGTTATTTTCGGATGCACGAAATTTTCTCTTTTCCATTCACAAGCAAGAAAAGATGCGGTTGCAAACGGCGCACGTTTCGTTAATATGGTGGATTACTCTACCGATATGATGAAAGAGGGCGCACTTTTCTGCGATTTTGAAGAAACGGGAAAAATATGCGCGAAGATGGCAGATAAGCTTCGCGATAAAAATATTTGCAGGATCACGACGGCAAAGGGAACGGACTTTACCTGCTCGATAGCGGGCAGAAGTCCGTTTGCACAGTTTGGACGCAGTCTTGATGCGGGCACCTCATCTTCACCTCCCGATATTGAATGTGCTACGTGCGCAGTTGAGGGGACGGGAAACGGCGTTGTATATATAGACGGAAGCATACCCCACCCGCTTCTCGGACTTATCACCGAAGATATCAAGCTTACGATAAAGGATAGCAAGATAGTAAATATCGAAGGCGGAAAGCAGGCACAAATATTCAAAAATCTGCTTGAAAGCTTTAATGACCCGAACGTATACTACATCGGCGAAATAGGCTTTGGATTAAATCCGATGTGTACTTTAAGCGGAAGAATGCTTGAGGACGAGGGCTGCGGCGGCACTATTCATATTGCTTGCGGCGACAATGCGGGCTTTGGCGGAACGGTAAAGAGTGCATATCATATTGATATGGTGTTCCGTGCGCCTACTGCATATATAGACGGCGAATGTGTCTTAAAAGACGGAAATTTATGTATTTAATTATATAAGGAGAGATAAAAATGAATTATCCTAACGGTTTGGCATTCAGCGAAGAAATTATGAAAGAAGTACAGGATAAGTTCCTTTACTTGAACGAAGACAAATTTGTTGGAGAGCGCCTTTTCTTTGATAACGCAGGCGGCTCCTTCAGACTTAAAAAAATCGAAGAGGTTTTTGCAGAGCTTGACGCAATTCCCGACTGCCCCGAGAGAATTCACAATATGGCACGTTATCTCCAAGACGTGCAGAAAAAGGGTGAAGACGATATCCGCACGATTCTCAATGCGGGCGAATCGGGAAGCATAATCACGTCCTTGACCGCTTCACAGGTTATGTTCCAAATGGTTGGAACGATTGCGGAAAATACAAAAGGAACGAACATCGTTACCTCGGTGCTTGAGCATCCCTCCGCATTCGACGCCGCTTCATATTATGCACAAAAGACTGGTTGCGAGTTAAGAGTTGCGCAGAGCAATAAGACAACGGGCGGTGTAGATTCCGAAACTGTAGCGGCACTTATTGACGAAAACACGGTGCTTTTAAGCGTTATGTACGCATCAAACATCACGGGCGCTATCTATGATATGAAGGAAATTATCCGTCAGGCGAGAGCAAAGAAGCCCGATTTGTACATAGTTGTCGACGCTGTTCAGCATGCCCCTCACGGCGTGATAGACCTCCAAGAAACACCCGTAGACGCAATCAACTTCGCTCCCTATAAATTCTTCGGCTACAGAGGCTCGGGTATCGGATGGGTATCCGAAAGAGTTGCAAAGCTTCCTCACCATAAGCTTGCGGGAAATGCTCCTTGCGTATGGGAGCTCGGAAGCCCCGCACCCGCACAGTATGCTGCGATTACGACTATCGTTGACTACGTATGCTGGCTCGGCGGAAAATATATCGAGTCCGAAAACAGAAGAGAGCTTTTTGTTGAGGGTATGACGAGAATAAAGCTTCAGGAAAGAGCGCTTCTTTACAGAATGCTTGAGGGAACGAAGGAAAATCCCGGTCTCAGACATATTAAGAACGTAAAAGTATTCTTGGACTACGAGGACCTCACTACAAGAGATTTGATTTTAGCTATGGGCTTTGAAAATCTCGGATACACGGAAGCCGTCCGTGAATATGAAAAGAGAGGCGTTATCGTATACGACCGCCTTGCAAGCAGCATTTATTCAAAGCGCATGCTCGAATCCTTTGACATGGACGGAGCAGTAAGAGTATCACCGCTTCACTGTAACTCCCTTGAGGATATCGACAAGTTCTTGAAGGTAACAAAAGAGCTTGCCGGTTTATAAAAAGACAAAAGGCTGTATCTTCAATGATACAGCCTTTCTTGTATACCGAAAACCCCGCCATAGTGGCGGGGTTGGATAAAGGTTAACCGATGAAAAGAATCCTCCAAATATGATATAATGAGTTGACCTGCCAGTCAAAACGAAAAAACATATTTGGAGGATTCATCTATGAAAAAAGT
>JAZMZG010000019.1:0-20824 GCA_045585835.1 Eubacteriales bacterium | reverse complement strand
GTCATATCCAATTCGTTTTTAAATAATTGCGTTAAAGTTGAGTGATTCAATGACGCTGCTTTAACAACTTCATCAAGAGTAATGACATCACGGTAATTGTTTTCTATATAGATCACAGCCTTTTTCAGATGAGGATTCAGTATCTTATCCGAATTTTCTATAGGATCATTTTGTCCGACAAGTCCATAAGTTCTTTCCAAAAGCAACATCATTTCTATAAAATATGACCTGCATCTACAAGACCAATACCAGTCCGATTGCGCTTTTAACTCATTCTCTAACATAGAAAAAAGTCGCTTCAGATTATATAAGCACTCATCAAAGACCGGAAATACATAACTGTTATTATCTGTAAAAGGCTTTAACAGAAACAGATCGTGCGCCGATGCAAGCTGTTCATAGTTGCCGCTGCGCACTCTCGAAAAAGTCATGTTAATATTTAAAAATGTCGGCTCAAAATAAACAGAATCGCATTTTAATCCGCGTTTTCTAAGTATTTTCGGAGATTCTGATTCATCAAAGCATACGAAGCACGGTCCCGTAGCCTCAAAAGTTAGATCTCCAATTTGAAAAATGACCGTACCTTCATATATAATGATCAATACAAAGCAGGAATCTTTAATATTCAAATCCCACAAAGTGTCGTCTTTTACACACTGGACAGGAGCGATCCTCCCGACATCATGATTGCGTCCAAAGGTTTGAGGTTTCATCTTATCACCTTCCGATCGTCGCAAAACTTATACGTAAACATTATAATATACTTTCTCCATTTAATCAATATAAACAATAAAAAAAGACTACAAATAACAACCTTTATTTAACCGCACTCTGAATTGCTTTCACAAAATCGCGGTAATGATAGTCATTCTTTGTAAAAATAGTGATTCCGTAAGGAGCATGCTTGGTATAGAGCGTAAGCTCAACCACGTCCTCGACTTGAGGATCTATCTGCACACTCACGGAAAACGCTCCCGCCTCCGTCTGATCATGTAAACGAATCATTTCATAATCAACGGGCGAAGGCTTCAAAAGTGACTTCTTTGCAATCATCAAAAATTTTTTATTTCCACGCTCGGCAAACAGAAAGCTGGTTGGAAACGGATAAACCACTTCACGCCCAACACGGCGTCGCAACTTCATGTCCCCTGCCTTACGATAACCGTGAAGAATAATAAACTTTTCAGTGTCCCGTATCTCACTTTCATCACTCATTTGGCGTTTGACTTCTTCACGAAAATTTGAAATCACGCGCATCATCGATTTGTCGGAAGGCGCGGGAATCATTGCCGTAAACAAAGAAATTATAAGAAGTGCCAAGATTCCAAAAAACGTCGAAGGAACAGATCTGGCAAGCATCCATGCCAAAGGGATAATCGCAATACGTGCAGCCAGAGTGATATTTCCCATATTGTAAAAGAATAAAAAACCTCGTTTCATAATCAATTCTCCTTGTGAAACTTTATACAAGAATACTATAATATATTTTCTCCGTTTAATCAATACAGATAATACACAAAAGTAATTACAGATAACAACAACTTATTTTCAGATAACGGTCTGATCTAAAGTGAGCTCGCCAGCCTGTTGATCTACTAAGTTGTTGGATAAAATCAAAAAGAGAGGCAAAACAAAAAGCAGGTCGATTGACCTGCTTCTTGTTTTGAGTTGATCCAATAATTTCGAACCTCGAAATTTTACATGTCATTTATTACAAATTAAGTATACATTTGTTTTTTACGACTTACAAATAGTGTTATCGAGCCCAAGCCAAAAAACATCAAACCAAGGCACGGTATCATAAGCAAAACCCAATCCGTATCTTTAGAACCAACATTTTGAGGATTATCAATATCATAATAAATTTCAATCTCATCTCCTACATTCCAAGAAGACGAATACATTTTGACGACATTAGTATATGACGATCCTTCAACATCATATGTTATATGGGTTTTATGGCGTGTATGTGTTCTTCCATTAGCATATTCCTGATAAGACTCAAACTCGGTTATTATCGCAGTAGTTTCTACTTTGTCACTATAATCAAAAACATTTAAGCAAATCACCGTACCAACAACCATAAAAATCAGCCCAATTATGGCAAATATCAAAAAAACGACTTGCTTACCATTCGCTCTCATACAATTAACTCTCATATAGCCACCATCCTTCTTGGAACTATTATATCACAAAAAAGTTATTCTTTCAATATGCTTTTGTAAAGTTACAGGTTCGAGCCCATAAAGTCGGGGAAAAGGTGCAATGGTGAAAAGGGGGGTGTTTTTTACCCCTAAAAACACGAAAAGCCCTTGATTTACAAGGACTTTTGTGTTAGGGTGCAAAATTGTTGCCCCATTCTGGGCTCGTAGTATAAAAATACAACTATTAAAAGCAGGCATTAAATATTTTTTGCATATGGAGCATACTTATTCAGAATATCCTCGTATGCTTTCTCAGAATCATTTTCGCTCAACACCTTGTTAAATTCGCTGATTTCATAGGAAACGCGGTTCATTTGCGTCCCACTTTCTACTTCTGAGAGGTCTTCGGCATCACCTTTCAAAAGGAAGGATGTGTGCGTAACTTCCTGCGGCAGTTCGTCATACGCCTTGCTGAAATGCAATCCTTTTTCAAGATGCATTATTGCGTTTGGGGTATCGTTTAATGTATGATACAATTTTGCAAGCAGACAGTTAATGTGACCAACATGGTAACAAACGAATCCGTAAACATCGTCATCATAGATCAAGTCAATCAATGCAAGAGCTTTTTTATACGCACAGATTTTTTCTTCCGTCCCCTGTACTGCAAACGTTCCGAAATTTCTGATCTTATTTATAAGGTGTTCGGTCGTAAAGCGCAGATTTTTTTTGATATATTCGATAAACTTCTTCTCGTCGCATCTGCAATACACCTGCTCATATAACTCCGAAACAGTGTCGTAGATGCTTTCCGGAAACTGCTCGCACATCGCTTTTGCTTTATCGATAAGACCATTGTTAACGTAAAGCATAGCAAGGATATCAGTTGCGGTATAACGTATTCTCTGTATAGTGCAATTCTCAAGCACATTTTCACAAAGTCTGAAAAGCTCGTCTTTGTGGACTTCTTCACCCAATGGTTCCTCGAGATAGTTCGGATCGTTAAACAATTCCCCAATATATTTTTCTATAACACGGTAATCGTTTGGATATTTCCTGTACGCTTCCTTTGTCAAGTCAAATCTTGACATAAGATCGCCCTTGTTTGAAAGTTCATCATACTTTTCTAAAAACACTTGTATGATTTCATCTTTCTTTTTTCCGTCAATTTCAAGCAACTCATCGGCGCTGACATCAAAAACATTGGCAAGCAGTGGAAGTTGTGTGATGTCCGGCGCAGTTCTGTCACATTCCCATTGAGATACTGCCCCTGTGCTGATTCCTAAATATTCAGCAAGCTGTTCTTGTGTAATATCGCGTTCTCTGCGTAGTCTTTTAATCGTTGTTCCGATAGACATATTAAAACCTCCAATAATGTTAGTCAGAAGCGCTTCTGTGATTATATTATATCATAATTATCGAAGAATACCACATAGTGTTTATAGATATTAAGTATAGTGCAACTATAATTTTTATAGTGTTCATAGAGCGTGCTTGCCACAATATGAAATATTTTCAATAGACATGTTCGATATATCAGAAAAAAGGCAGATCTTCAAATGTGCGAAAATGTCGTGGGTTCAAGTCCCGAAGGCTCGGAAAAAGTTGCAAAAAACAAAAGGTCAAAAATTTTGCCCTAAAAAACCGAAAAAGCCTTGTAAAACAAGGCTTTTTGGCATAGGTTGCATTTTTGACCTATGAGGATGGCTCCCCCGTGGAAGCTATATTCGAAATAGAGAGAATACCCGAAGCTTCAAGCTCGGCAAAGGTTATTGTCTTTGTTCCCTTATTGTAATTGAACGTGATGACCATCTTGTCATCGTATAAGAAAATGCGATTTACAAAGGTGTCGATGAATCGGCGGCGGTGTTCAAACTTGTTTGTATCAAAGGTTCGGAAATGTTCAAGCCAACAAGTAATCTGCTCTCTTGTGACGATTGGCTTTGCAAGTTCTTCTTTCGCAATTTGAATCCCAAGCTCAGACTTTCTCGCCTCAAGCTCGTCCATACGTTTCTTTGTCGCATCATTACAAATGCCCATTTGAATCGCATTGACAAGATTACCGATTCCCTTCTCCACTTCCGCAAGCTGCTCTCGCAAACACGGAAGAATTGGATTTTCTCGCCCCTGTATTTCCATCACGCAGTTGGCTATATACGCGACTGCTTCATCGTCGTGAACAAGTCTTTTGATTTCTTCAACTACAAGATCTTCTATCCACGATTTGCGAACTGTCTTTTTATCGCAACCAAGTTTGCGTTTAACTCCCGAACATTTGTAGTAACGATAGACGGCTTCGTCTCTACGCTTGCCGCTTTCACCCGCCATCATACGTTTACACTTTCCGCAAAACAGTTTTGTAGAAAGCAAATATTCTTCTTCGGCTTTATGTCTTGCCGGAGCTTTTTTATTTGTTTCCATTCGCTCTTGAACTCTATCAAATAATTCTTGCGACACGATACGTGGAATGCCGTTTGGAATCACAATGTCACGGAAAATATATTCACCAAGATAGCGGCGGTTCTTCAAAATATTGCTCACAACATTCTCAGAAATCACCGCGCCTTTGCGGTTACGGACACCTCTTGTTTTCAGCTCACTAACGATTTCTTTCATCGTCATTCCGCTTCTATACATCTCATAGATCTCAACGATGATAGGAGCGTAAGTCGGATCGATTTGATAATGACCATCCTCGGACGGAACGTACCCAAGAGGAACACTACCATTTACTTTGCAAGCAAGCGCGTTCTCCGTCATGCCTCGGAGTGTTTTCTCTGCCAACTCTACCGAGTAATATTCTGCCACACCTTCAAGCAAGGATTCAAGCAAAATTCCTTCTGCGCCTTCGGAGATTGCCTCTGTTGCCGATACAACTTTCACTCCGTTCTTGCGGAGTACACGCTTGTAATATGCCGAATCATATCGGTCACGGGCAAAGCGGTCAAGCTTCCAAACAAGAACGACATCAAACGCTTTGTTTGCACTATCCTTAATCATACGCTGAAAATCGGGGCGGTTATCGGTCTTTGCGGAGAAAGCACGATCAATGTAAGTACCGATGATGTCAATGCCGTTTCGATCCGCAAACGCTTTACACTCTCGGAGCTGACCTTCAATGGATTCCTCACGCTGATTATCCGAAGAATATCGAGCGTAAATTACACCTCTCATGTTTCACCGCCTTCCTTTTTCTGCTTCTCTTCTTGTTCCTTTTTCCATTCTGCAAACACTTTCTTCCCTTCGTCCGTTTGGAAGAATGCAATAATATCGGGTAAGATCATTTCAGCAATTGCTTCAACTTTATCTTTGGGGATTCCAAGTTCGCCACGCTTGTCCGTAAGGACTTCTATAGCTCTGCGGCGCAATTCTTCCCAATCTATTTGTGGCAAAGTAAAATATACGCGCGCATAAGTTTTATCCGTCAGTATTTCAATTGCCCGTTCTTTTATTTCTTTAAGCGTCAACTTTCTTTCGCGCCTCCTTTACTTCCTCATCATATTTTCTCAAAAGCTCGGTCAAAAATGGACTTGGCTCAAGTAGCTCATCATTGATTTTTGCACCGCACCGAATCAACATACCGGACAGCTCCGCACACATCCGAAACATTAAAGCAGCTTGCTTTTCATATTCTTTTGCATTGATATATCCGTCACGATTGGCAATACGCGCGATCTGATTTATGTTAATACCGATCTTTACAAACTCATGGCTTAAGCGCATATATTCATCCGGTGGAAACGCCACGAGATGTGCGCCCGCCAAAAGTTGACGAACAAAATTACTGTTGGTGCACTTACAAGCCTTTGCGAACAGCTGAAACTTTTCGTACTCTTCATCGTCAAGATAAGCTTTTATCAGATGACGTTTCTGTTCTTCGGGCTTGACTTTCTGTTCAAATTGCTTCTCCATTTTAACCTCCTTTGCTCTAAAAATCTATGGGGTATTAGGGGAGCATCCCCTAAAAATATGCATTTGGTACCAAGTGCCAGTGCTTGCTGCGACTGAAAGACAAAGCAAGGACGGCTCAAATGGTACCAAGAGGCGATGCTTGCTAAGACTAACAGACAGCGTTATTCCATCAAAGCTTCTTTATTACCTGCGTAGCAACTCCTTGAATCTGCACATTGCGTTCAATGCGATCATTGTAATCGGGATTCTCAGCGTGTAGCAAATACGCTTTCTTATCGGGAAGATAAGTGATAGTTTTGAGCAACGTTTCATTTCCATTTACAAGGGCAACTGCATAATCTCCATCCCTGCAAGTGTTCTGCTCGCGCACGATAACGAGGTCGCCATCGTCAACTCCGATGCCCGTCATCGAATCTCCTTTTGCGGTAAGAATGAAAAACTTTCCGTCGCCGACAAGCGCGGTAGGGAGTGGAATGATGTCTGCTTCTTCCACGTTCGGTTCACTCGGCAACCCACAGGACACGGAGGAATCGTATCGGATTGCGGGTGTAGTTTCAAACATATTGCGTGAGAGATTTGTTCCAATGCTACGTCGACCGTTGTATTCGATCTCACCGTGCGCTTTCATATCGGTAAGATATCTCTGCACCGAGGTCTTGGAGATGCCCGTGCCCGCCGCGATGTCGCGCACCGTCGGGGATTTGCGGTTCTCCATAAAATATTCGTCTATAAATTGGCGGATCGCCTCTGCCCTCTCGGGACTCCACTTATTCATAAATGCCTCCGATTTATTTAAGGTACAATTGTACCGTGCGGTAATTATAGCACACACACGAAAGTTTGTCAATAGGTTTCATAAAAATTTCACGACAATCAAAACCACGCGTTGAACGCGTGGTTTTGATTAAGTATCTGTTTCATCCCGTCCTCTGCCGCTTTCATTTTCTTAACTCTGCCGTTCAGATGGGCTATTGTTTCGTGTATGTCCTCAGCAACTTCCGAGTAATAATATCCCGTGCCGCAACTGCATATCGGTGTGCCACGACACCGAAGCTCGTTCACCATTTCTCTGATTTTTGTTCCCTTACAATGAAAGATTGCTTCAAGCTCTCTGCTTGTAATTGCATTGTCTTTACCCGTATGCTCTTTCATCATAAACTTTTCAAAACGACTTATCATTTGAATACCTCCCCATTGATATTTGGTTATGTATTCTAACATCAGGCGGTCAGCTACTAACCGACACCATAGGAATCTCACCTCCCCCGTGTACTACGCAGGCAGCGCCTTTCGGCTACCGAAGTATCATTATCCCTCTACCTTTGTCGTCGCCCTCCAACAAGAGTAACTTGGTTTCCCTCAAAGTATGGTTTAATCGCTCCCTCCGTTGCCGGAGATCGAGGCGCACCTTTTGAGCTTGGCTTAACCGCTCATCACGGTCATAAGGTAGGTAACGTACCCGATGTTAGATATTCAGTTGTCAAATATCAACGAAGGTGTTTTTTGTAATATCCCTTCACTATAAAGCCACGGGGAAGCCGTTTTTTTAGGGTACTTTGAAAAACTTTTTTAATTTTTTCTTCGCCGTACCGTAAATCTCGTGTACGGTGGGTATGCTTATATCCAAAATTTCGGATATTTTTGTGAGAGTAAGACCGTGCAATTCACGGTAAATAAATACCTTGTACTGCTTGTCCGTAAGAGTGTTCAGAGCTTTATACAGTTCAGCATACTCCTCTTGCCTTTCAAGCTCCTCAGCGGGATTACTTTCTGCATCTGCTATCTCCTCACCTACTGCAAGCATTTCTTCTAAAGAGTTATGCCGTCTTGTTTCCTTGCGTGTAACAAGGTTAGCTATGTATTCCTCTACAACGTAAAAATGAGTGATACGCTCGTCATTAGCAGTATCTAATGCGAGTGCGGTTGCATCGTCAAGATATACGGAAATTTCCTTTTCCCGTCCGTTTTTTGTTTTTACAATAGTTGTGTATTTTTTCATTCGTGTTTTCTCCTTTGTCGTAATTATGAAATTTCAAAATATCTCATAACTCGACAAGGCGACGCACGAATTGGCATAAAACGATATTTTTTGCCAACATAAACAAAAAGGCATTTATTGCGTGATACGCTCATATTTGCGTACCATTCAACAAATGCCTTTCTAACGTTATTCAGTTTTTTATTATGTAGAGTAGCGATTACGCCATAAGTTCATAGTCACTACTCATAACGAGTAGTGATACGGAGTTACCCCAACGCATAATAAAATACCTCCTTGATTTAAGAATTGGCACGGCTCGTCCAAGGGGGTCGGAAGATGACCGTGTAGATGTTTTCATCTCTTTTCTTTTGAATATTTTGACTCTCATTCTCATAGTATAGAATGGGAGAGTACGGCTTTTATGGTGCAAAAAACGACGAGCTTGAATAAGCCCGCCGTGCCTATTTGCTTTGAATTATGGTTTATCCAATGGAACACGCTTCACATATTCCGTTTATACTTTTTATTTGAATGAGCTTTGGTAAACCGCAAGCCGTTTTAGCGGTTTCCAAATCCGCATCCATAAAGTCAATTACCCGTCCACAGTTTTCACATACAAAATGAAGATGATCTGAACAGTTAGCGTCGTACCGCTCTTTGTTATCATAGTTTGCGACACGAATTACCTTACCCATAGCTTCAAGTTGCTTGAGATTTCTATAAACCGTTCCGAGCGAAAGATTGGGATTGGTTTCTCTCAAATCAGAATATATCATTTCTGCGGACGGATGAGCTTTCGTACCGCAAAGATACTCATAAATACTGTTGCGAGTAACGGAGTTCCGCATTTTCTTATCCATT
Source organism: Eubacteriales bacterium (assembly GCA_045585835.1). Classification (GTDB taxonomy): domain Bacteria; phylum Bacillota; class Clostridia; order Oscillospirales; family CAG-272; genus CALCTE01. Next base: position 11,926 of record JAZMZG010000019.1, on the reverse strand, counting down.
GTTGTCTGCATAATTTTCCTCCATTGGAATAATTTTCTCTATTATAACATAAAATATCTATCTTGTTAATAATGTATTATCATTATCGTTATTAAAAACAAAAAAATTAAGCGAGATTTCTCCCGCTTAATCTTTCGAGTTATTGTTTGTGTTTGAATTTGTGCTTTTTGAGGATTTGAGTAAAAGGTTTATGAGAATTTCAAACTCATATCTATGCTCAAAATCTCCATTACATATTGGGCATACCATTCTTCCCTCGGGAACATAAATACCACAACAGACGCACCTATCCGACAATGGTACAATATTCAGTTGTTCCACGGGTAGTTGCGTCTGTTGTAATTCCATTGTTATGCCAAAGGCAGAATAACGATCAGAGCAATCGCAATAGCCAAAACCAACGCTCCGCCGGATGCTCCATAAGCAATCGCAGGCTTTACATAGTCGGAAGTGCCTTTATCGCTCTTTCCGATTCTCTTGTTCCAATCGAACTTCTTGGTTTGCTTTTCCATAACGTTTACCTTTCCTTTCACATATTTTGTTTGAGTTCCCGATCCGCACAATATACATACGGGAACTAAAATCAACATAGCTACATAAGCCGCCCAAATAGCTTTACAACTTTTCATAACAAATTACCTCTCAAATAATTAGTGTCAGCATTGAGAAAAACTCCCTCTCGCAACAATGCCGTAAAGCCGAGCGTGCTTTTGATTTTCAATTTATTCTACGTTCAAGGTCATAAGCTCTTGAATACTTGTTACACCTTTTTCCACAAGACTCTTACAAGAAGTCCAAAGCGTCACCATTCCGTTTTGCTTTGCGAGGTCACGAAGCACCTCCAAATTCTTCTCACAGATAACGGCGTTACGCATATTCTCGTTCATATACATAATCTCGTGTACGGCAATTCTGCCCTTGTAGCCCGTTCCGTTACAGAATTGGCAGCCCTGCGGACGGTAAATGCTGATTGGCTCGTTAATGCCGAGTATCTCCATTTCCTTTGCGTTGGTCTTGCCCTTCTTCTTACATTCTGGACACAACCGCTTGACAAGTCTTTGAGCAATAACACCTACCAATGCGTCTGCCACAAGGTAGTCTGCCACGCCCATATCCTCCAAACGGGTAATCGCGCCCGTTGCATCATTGGTATGCAAGGTGCTAAACACAATATGTCCCGTAATAGCCGCTCTAACGGCTATTTCTGCCGTTTCCTCGTCACGCATTTCTCCGATCATTATAACATCGGGGTCTTGTCGGAGAATAGAACGGAGTGCCGCCGAAAAGGTCATATTGGCTTTCGTGTTTACTTGCGTCTGATTGACACCCGACATAATATACTCAACGGGATCTTCGACGGTAACAATGTTCACAGCAGAGGTGTTGACCTCTTTCAAGAACGAATACAAGGTAGTTGACTTACCGCACCCCGTCGGGCCGGTAAGTAGGATTATTCCGTGCGGTTTCGCAAGCATCTTATCAATCAAGACGTTTTCATCCGCTGTAAATCCGAGGTCGCTTCTCGTAAATCTGAACGAGGTTTTGTCAAGCACACGGATAACGAACTTTTCTCCGAACACCGTGGGAAGCGAGGAAACACGGAAATCAAACTCTTTACCGCCGACGATCATATTGATTCGTCCGTCCTGCGGTACTCTCCGCTCCGCTATGTTCAGCCCCGCCATAATCTTGATACGGGCGCATATAGCGGAATAGGAGTTTATCGGGAACGCTGCTCTCTCTTGCAGATCACCGTCAATACGGTAACGCACCTTAACCACTTTTTCAAACGGCTCAATATGAATATCACTCGCTCTGTACGGTACGGCTTCCTTAATAATGGAATCCACCAATCGCACGGACGGGTTATTGACAACATCGTTTTCTACGATTTCATCGTCGGTCTGTGCCTTTTTGTTTGAGAACAAAGCGGCATCACCCTCGGTATTCAAATCGTCAAGGGCTGCCGAGGTTGACATTACTGCGGCTATCGAATCAATATAGCGGTCAATCTGAACGGGGGGAACGAGAACGTAATCTACGGGAGAAACGATCTGCGAATTGATTGCCGACATAGACGAGCAATCAAGCGGCTTTGCGGTTGCAATAAGTAGCTTTCCCTCAATACTCATTGATACGGGAATGACCTTGTACCGCTTCATAAACTCAAACGTAAACAGGTCAAATAGCGACTTGTCTATATCGAGCATATCAATCTCCACATACGGCATACAGTAATACTCACCCAAGACGGGCAGTTCTCTTGCTTCCGTAGTGTACTCTTTCGCAAGCATATAATCTCTTACGGAAACGCCTAAACGCTCACAATCTTCAAGAATCTTTTCCGCTTGCTTTTTCTTGATTATCTTTTTGTATATGTAGAACTGTAAAAGCTCTCTGTTTATATTCATCTGTCACCTCCGAAATCAGCCAAGTCCATTCATAATGGAAAGCATTGGCGAATAAACCGCAATAAACAAAGTTCCGATCACCACGCCCATAATAATCAGCATCGTGGGCTGAATTTTAGAGGTAAGCGAGGACAATGAGGATTCCACTTGCTCGTCAAAGAACACGCAAGAGCGTCCCAATACGTCCTCCAATGAAGCTGTTTTTTCTCCAACCGAAATCATTTGCAGGAGCATTTGCGGGAATAAATTTTGTTTTTGGAACGCATTAGTCAGCGAAACACCGTGTCGCACGTCCTCCGCCGCTTCGTTAAACCGTTCCTCAATGTAACTGTTACCCAAGATGATAGATATGGTATCAAGCGCCGTTGCCAAGTCCATTCCACTTTCCAAAAGCAAGCTGAACGCACGGGCAAAACGGGCGGTAATCAGATTGATTTGTACTCGTCCGATCAAGGGGCATTTGACCTTGAATATATCAATGGCTTTCTTTCCCGTTTTCGTGCGAGAAAAGAGGAAAAATCCGCCGCCGAGAACAATCACGCCCACAACAAGCAGTTGCCACCAATTCAAAAGAAAGTCGGAAACATTATATACCGCTAACGTAATTCCTTCGGGTTTTACGTCAAGCGTGGAGAGCGTTTCTCTGAACGTCGGCACGACAAACGCCAACATTATGATAACGATACCAACCGTCATCAGAGCAAGCATCAACGGGTACGCAAGCGCCCCCTTAACCTTTCGCTTTATTTTCGCGTCGGATTCGTAGTAATCCGCAAGCGACACAAACACGCTATCGAGTTTTCCGCTCGCTTCCCCCACGTGTACCATACTGCGGAAGAAATCGGGAAAGACTTTTTTGTGTTTATCAAGGGATTCGGAAAGCATCGCACCGCCCTTTACATCTTCGCTGATAACCTGCAAAATGGATTTGAAATATGCCGAATAGGGTTGTTGCTTCAAGCTATCAATACAACCGAGCAACGGAATACCCGTTGAAATCATTATAGAAAACTGTCTGCAAAAGGTCGTAAGCTCCGAAAGTTTGACCTTTCCCGTACCGAGCGTAAAGAAAGCTGACGGAGTGCCGCCCTTATAAATCGAAGCGGAAACCAAATACAAATTTTGCTTTGTAAGCTGCACCGCAAGATCTTTTTCATCCTCAGCGATAAATATGCCCTTGTATTTTTTCTTCTGCAAATTTACCGCCACATATTTATACGTTGGCATCTACTCCACCTCCCTCACCGTTTCGGTAAATACTACAATAACATTTTTCGCACAACTGTCCGCAACCGAAAACATAATAGTTTCTGTTTTGAATAGACTCACTCTTATAAAAGCCCGTAAAGCCCCCGCAAATTAAACATTTATCTTCTTGCTCATCTGTATCTGTTTTCGGTCTGCAAGTATTCCTTTCTTTTTTACAAGAAAAAGGATTCATATATGCTCCTCCTTCATAGTCCAAGCAACGACAAATACCAACCTATGATCTGTATTCCAAAAAGCATAGATGCTCCAAAACCGACCACAAGGAACGGGGCAAAGGGAAACTGTCTGCTCTCTCCCCTTTTACCCTTTGAAAGAATCAACATAATCACGGCTGCGGGAATAGTCGCTATCAGAAGTCCAAGCAACAAGCGTTCCCAACCAAGCAACAAGCCAACCACGCCTGCGAGTTTGACATCGCCGCCGCCAAGTCCCTCTTTTCCGCATAGCTTCTCAAAGCCCCACGAGATAAGATAGAACACCGCAAAGCCCGAAACACCGCCAATGATGTGGGAAAGCCACCCATAGTCCTTGTCAAAGAAAATACTTGCCACGCCGAGAACGAGCAAAATGATCTGAAATCGGTCAAAGATAATTTGGTGTTCAAGGTCGATAAAGAACACACAAAGAAAGACCGAAAATACAACCATATAGATACAAGCAAGCGGAATACTTTTCTCCCAAAAGAGGAAAGTACACAAGAGCCACAATACCGTGTTGGCAAGCTCCACCGCCGTATAGCGAAAGGAAATGTGCGTTTTGCAACTGCGGCATTTACCGCCAAGCATCACGTAGGACAGAACGGGAATATTATCGTACCACCGTAGCGCATACTTGCAGGTCGGGCAATGGGAATTTGGCTTTGCCAAACTCATTTTGTTCGGCAGACGGTATATAACCACGTTGAGAAAGCTGCCGACACACAAACCGAATATTCCCGAAAGAACGTAGGCGCAAATCAAATAGAATTTATCCATTGTTCCGTCCTCAGAACTTGCCCGTCGTTGCGATCTGCTTGGGGAACAAACCGCCGTACAGTTCAAGATTGGAAAGCACCGATACTCCCTCCCCATCGCTCGGCAAACGGGTAAAGGTGATTCCGTTTTCCTCTGCTTCCTCGTTTGCTGTATCAAGTACGCTCACAAGGTCTTGCGGGAGATTAACACATACAAATTCGGGTTTTCCAAGCTCGGTGAGTCTTTCGTTTCCGTGTATCAAGGTCAACGCCCATTTTACGAACACACGGAAATTCTCATAGGCAATTCCCTCCACGGTTTCGGGAATTTCCCTCTGCATAAACTTAGGCAGCTTACGGGGGGATTTTCTTGTAAAGATTTTCTGATTGATTTGAGGACGCAGGGGCGCAACTTCCTCGGCTTCGCCCTCATCTTCCTCCTCGGTTACGGTTTCTGCATCCGTAGGAGTTTCCTCGTCGGTGATAACATCATCTGCGGTTGCCGTATCCTCCGAAAGCTCCTCAATTTCGTCCTCGTTCTCTATAATAGCGTCAGCAAATTCTTCTCCAAGAGCCATAACCGTCAGCTTTTTGGATTTCGCCCTTTCCCTTGCGTTCAGCACCGTAAGCTCGGCATAGGAATGGTCAAACAACATATCCTCCTGCGTCACCTTGGGCTTTCTCAAAAATTCAAGTCCAAAGGGGAGCGTGTAATAGCCAACCGTCTTGCCGTTTGCTACGAACACGAAACGGGAATATACGTCCTTTATATCAAGGAATAAGTAGGATGCGTTTTTCAGCTTGGGATTGAGCAGTACCGCACCGCCAACCGACGCACTTGAAGCATAAGTCAGCGTGTCCACAAGCAGCTTATTTTCCGAGCAAGCGGCAAAAATTGAGGACACGATATTCTTCTGCACCGCCGCTATTGAAAAGGTAGAATATTGCTTATTCTGCTCCGCAACGTGAGATACCACACGAAGGTCGTCATAGTTTCGGTAAAGTCCTCCGAGAGTTATATCAAGCGTTTTTTTCGTTTGTCCAAGCCCTTTCATCGTGGGGATTCGCACAGTATCGGTCAGAACTGCATTGTCTGGCAAAATGACCGTGACTTTTCTCACGGTTTCGGACGGTGTATCTTGTGCAAACTCCTTTACGGCTTCCTTAAACCGCTCAAAGAAATGCTCGTCAAGCTGACCGCCCGCATAGCTTTTTATATGATGTGCAATCGTACTTTTGTCGTTGCCAATCATTGAATAAAAATGAATGGCTGAACGCTCTGAGTCGATTGCGATTGTTGTCGAATAGAGTTGTTTTTGCATATTCTGTTCTCCGTTTTTAACGTAACAGATTACTCTGTCTGAGTTGGAAGCGAATAACGCCATACGTTGACATTCAATTCTTCATCTGCGGTAAGCTCCGCTTCCACGTAAAGCACCGCATTTTTGTTTTCGTCTGTTTTTCGCCATACCGTGAGGGCGTTTCCGTCCACCTCGTATGCGTAATTTTCATAAGTGTCTGTAAAGGTTGTTTTTGCTTTGACGCTTGCAAGATAATCTTCTCCGATCTGCTCTATCTCTATATCTTGCTGCAAGGTCATTTTTTCAATTTTCACTTGGTAATGTCCGAGTAAGGTCAGACTTATCAGCAGAGCGCAAAGCGTGAAAATAATCAGCATAAACAGGATAGCGTTTTCAAGAGCTATTCCCCGTTTGCGTTTCAGTATTTGGTTTAGTTTCATATTCCGTCCCCCTTTCGATAGGAAAACGAAATAATCTCGTACCCGTCCTTATCGGTTACAATGACCTCCAATTCGGGACGTGCGTTTTCTTGATAACTCACGGCAATCTCTGCCGTAAATTTGTTTTCTTGGGAATTATAAGTATAGATTGTTTTTCCGCCCTCATCGGTTACGCCTTCGGTCAGCAAAATCCCCTCCGAAAAGGCAATGAGAGAAAGAAATTCGTCCTGCGTATCTGCCGCCTTAAAGCTCTCCCACACGTTGTCGGCAAAGCTTTGAGCGTGGGATTTGTTTATAGCGTTTACTTTCGTAGCCACCGAGGATAGGACAATGGAAAGTGCGCTGATACTCACGATTACGATAACCGAAAGAGCAATCGCGACCTCCACGAGAGAATAGCCACGTTTGTTTTTATTCTTCATTGGCTACCTCCTCTATTACGCCGCATCGGAGCGAGAACACAAAACTGTGCTCGATCCGCTCTCCGTTCTCTGCGATGCGGTAAGTCACGCACTTGATGAGCTTATCATTTGAGGCAAAGATTACACCGTCAATCGCATCAAGCCCTGCTTTCTGCTCCCCGCCAAGCGAGAGAATACCGTCGGCAAAGCTCACGGATCTCTCCGTTTCGTTCTCGGTCACACACAGAGTTCCGTCCTCGTTTACCTTGAACGTGCTATCCGTCACGTCGTTTTCTGCCACCCATGTGCAAAGTTTTTCTTTAAGTGCGGCGTGATCCTCCAAAAATTCGTATTCGGCTTTGTTTTCGGCGGCAAAGCCGTTCATCAGGACAGAAAAGGAAACGGTCATTGTCGTAAGGATTGTCAAGAGCGCCAAGACAACGCAAAGCTCGACAAGGGTGAAACCACTCTTGCCCTGCTTTGCGCTATGAGGTTTTTGCACTTTTATATTCCTTATCTTTCCGTACATATCTTTCGATCTTTCTTATAAAAATCCGCAGGCACTCTTGCACCCGCAAGGAGTGCAGAGTGCCTGCGTTCGTTAAACATTTGTTCCTAAATAGTTAGATTATCCTTCTATAGGTGTGAGTTCCCACTCATTGCCATCGAAAGCTGCGGTATATCCTTCCACCTCAACTGTATAGGTATAAGTACCATTAGCTGCAACCGTAAAAGTACCCACACAAACCTTCTCATAATATGTAGTACCGTCAACAAAGCTTTCAAGACTCTCAGATGCAGTATATGCCGAATCAGCATAAGTGTAATAGGTCTTATCGTCAGCAGGCGTTGTATCAGTAGTCTTTTTATACTGATTATCGGCAGTAGGCTGTGCGTTTACTTCGATGAGGTCTGCCTTAAAGGTAGCTTCTGCTTCCTGCAAAGCAGCGGACTCGTTTGCCTTTTTAACTATTCCAGTGAAAGTAGGAATCATAACAGCTGCGAGAATTGCGATAACTGCAATCACGATTACAAGCTCTACAATGGTAAAACCTTTTTTGTTAAGTTTTTTCATTTTGTTTTACTCTTAAATTTGAACGAGTAGCTATTACTCAGCAACTACAGTATACCAAACGTCACCGTTGCTCTGAGTTTCGGACACTACCTTGTAACCGTCAGCTACGAAGTTGGTACCAGCTCCCTCTGCCTTGTTGTCAGCGGGATTGAAGTTTACGAATGTACCACCCGTGATTACAACCTTTGCGGAACCATCCTTCCAATTCGCGTCAAGGCAGTTAATTACATAAACAGCATCATCACTACCTATAAATGTACCGCCCTTGATGTAGAGAGTTCCCGCACCTACCTGAACAGCAGATGCACCTTGACCTACAAACTTACCGCTTTCAATAGTAACCGTTGCATTATTGTTGAGATATATACCATATCCGGTAGATTCAATATTTGCATTTTTAACGGTGATGTTCGCTCCGTCACATGCATAAATAGCACTAAAACCTGCACCATTAATTCCGGTGGTGTATGTTACATCGTATGTATACTTGTTATCACCGAAATCAATTGTAGTTGCTTCGCCGCCGGAGAATATCATACCTGCGGGAATATTGTTTTCACACTTTGCATTGATTGACTCTGTAATGGTTATAGTGCCACCGTTTGCAAGAGACTCAACTACGTGAATAAGAGTCGCGGATGTGAAAGGAATCCATCCAGATTTTACTGCAGTTATACCCTTATAATCTTTTTCGGGGTATACAACCTTAGAATCCTCAGCACTCCAAAGAAGAATAGTATTATTTTCTGAATCCCAGTAAAATACATGATTCTTTGTAAGGGGCTTGTAATCTTCGGGAACAAGATTGTTCTCGGCAAACAGCTTATGCACATCGGCAAGACTCTTGGGCGCTTCTCCGGATGCACTTTCAGCCTTAAGGATTGTATTCATCTGTCTTACTGCCTGCTGATCAGCCGAAAGATTAGCCTTTTTTGTCAAACTTACAAAAGTCGGAATGAGTACCGCAGCAAGAATCGCGATAACAGCAATTACGATTACAAGCTCAACGATTGTAAAGCCTTTTTTGTTCAATTTTTTGTTCATAGTTTTACCTCTCTAAAAGTAATTTGTGTATTTATAAATTTGCAAACAAAACAACGATACCTATAATAAGCAAAACAATCAGAAAAATCATAAGCGGAATCATCGGTGTGAATGTTCCTTTTTTGTTTAACTTTCACATTGGTCTTTTACTCCTTTCGTATTATAGAATATCGTCTATCAACCCGTCCATTACCGTTGTTAGACGAACTTTTTACTTGTTGTTTTGTTCGCCTAATATAGTAATAGACGAATTGCTGCCAGTGAGTATATCACAGTTTCCGTTAAAAGTCAACATCTACGGGATAAAAATTTGTTGTAAAATGAATTTTTCTGCGAATTTTATACATATTTTTCCGCATAGACGTATTTTTTTGTGAGATATGTTCGCCTAATACTATATTAGGCGCACGAAAATTCGTCTATTACTATATTAGGCGAAATAACGATTTTGCTCCGAATTGGGGCGTTTTTTTATTTTTATAGGGCTTTTCCGATTCTGTTCATCATTTCTTTTTTGTGATCCATCAGGCTATGCACGTAAAGATTGAGTGTTATCGTTGGATTTTTATGTCCGAGAATTTCGGATAGCGTTTTCACGTCCATTCCGCACTCAATCGCTCTCGTGGCAAAGGTGTGTCGCAAGGTGTGAAATCCTTTATGCTCTACCCCCGCATTTTTGAGGAGCAATTCAAAGCTGCGCTGATAGGAGCGTGTGGATACGGGGTTGCCTTTATCCGATACGATCCAAATTGAATTTGCCTTTTGCTTATGCTTTTTAAGCAGGGGTATCATCTGCTTTGGCAAGGGTATCACTCGCCTTGACGTATTCGTTTTCGGCGTGTCAACAATTCTTTTCTCTCCCTTGCCACTTTTGTTATCTCGACTACTTTTGTTTACAGAAAGCAATCCTTTTTCAAAATCCACGTCGCTCCATTCAAGAGCTAAAAGCTCCCCGATCCGCAAGCCCGTGTAAAGGCAAAGCAGAACGCCGAACATTTTGGGCTTGTTATGCTGCATTACACTCTGCTCTATTTTTCTTTGGTCTATCACCGAAAAGCACTCTACCCGTTTTTCCGCTTTTTTGGGACGCTTGATTTTATCGGTTGGATCAAGCTCTGCTTCTCCCACGTTCTGTGCCGTTCTAAACGATCCTTGCAAAACGGTGATGATGGTGTTAACGGTATTGGAAGCAAGTCCCTTACCCGTTATCTTGTTTCCGTTTTGGATTAGCTCGGACACATACCGTTGGAGATCTATCGTGGTAATTTCGGATAGTTCCCTCTCTCCGATATGCGGTATGATATGTGCTTCCGATAAATATTTATAATGCTCGTAAGTCTTTGACTTTGCCGTAGGCTGCACGTAATGCTCCAACCATACGTATAACCAATCTTTACTCCTTTCCTATTCGCCCGTATAAAGATTCCAACTGAAACAACCGTTTCCACGGCTTTCGGCATATACACCGTTTCCACTTTCCACATAGTAAAGCTGATGTGCAATATCCTTTTGACCGTCAATCATATACCTCTCCCCGATTGCCACGATCTTTCCTTTAATATTCATCGTGTAGTCAACAGGCAGAAGCTCGTCGGGCTTCAAACAACGCACGTTGTCAAGTCCGATTGCCTTACGGTCTTGCTCCAACTGCTCAATAGCTTCGGAAAGGTCTTGGATATGAAGGCGCATAAGCTCAATATAGTCGTCGCTGATGATTGACTTATCGTAATGGGCAAAATATCCTTGAACGTACTCTCGGCATTTCATATACGGGTATTTATCTTTTTCATCATCATTACGTGCGAAAATATACCGCATATTACCGATCCGCATACTGCTTACAACGGCGTAATTGCCAATCATTTCTTTTTCTCACTCATCGTTCCTCTCTGTCCTCTCTCTTTTTATTCAAGTGCTTTTGGTAAAAAGTAAGTGCTTTGATAATCGTGTCCTCGACCTGTTTCTGCGGCATACCTCGTGGAAAGAACTTATCAAGACACTCCATCGGGATTTTGACCTTTTCTTTTTGGTTGCCCTTTTCCTCGGTCATAATATCGAAGATAGCGTCTATATCAAGGTTTCCTTCCTTGCTGAGATTTCTCATTCGGATAGCTTGTGCGTGGGACGGAGTACAATCCTCGCTCCCGATTGTTTCAAGCAAATCCGTCTGCTCCTCAACCGTCAAATAGGACAACTCAACGGCAGGGCGTAAGGCAATTTTGCCCTCGTCCACCATCGTCAGCAGTTCGGGAATAAGCTCGGTCAAGCGGATATATCTGCGTACTTGCTCACGGCTTTCGCCGCTCTCCTCCCCTATAATTTCATCTGTCCGTAAATTTGACACCGATGGTGTCAGATTTTCTCTGCTTGGTCTGCCCGCCTTTCTTTTCATTGCTTCCATCTTCATTTTGTACGCTCTCGCCTTTTCGCTCGGTAGGATATGCTCTCGTTGCAGGTTAGAATCCACCATCGTCATAATGGCTTCATCACGGCTCATTTCTCGCGCGATAATAGGGATAACCTCTATCCCCAAAATCTCGCACGCTCGCTTTCGCCTATGTCCCGAAACAAGCTCGTATCTTTCCCCGTTCTTTCTTGCAATCACGGGTGTCAGTACACCGTTCATATCAATACTACGAACAAGACGCTCCATTTCCTCGTCATTCTTAACTTGGAACGGGTGGTCGGGAAACTCGTCAATCGCGTGTATGGGTACAACTCTTACTTTTTCTCTTTTGATTTCTTCATTATGAACATCCAATGTTATCACCTCCTGCGTTGGATTTTTAGTAATAAAAAAAGCCGACCTTATTTCTACTTTCGTAGTGAATAAAGTCGGCTGATTTAACCGTATTGATTTATGCTTCAAGAACGTCGATAAAGCGGAGAATCAGAGCAGAGGTTTCCGAGCAATCCATTCCGTTTGCTTTCTGCTTCAATCTCATAGCATTGAGCGCATTGATTATCACTCTGATCTGAAACGTATTAACCTTTAATCTGCGTACCAGTATTGCTCCTCCTCGTCCTTTCTTC
>JAZMZG010000018.1:0-5596 GCA_045585835.1 Eubacteriales bacterium | reverse complement strand
GATGGTGCGTGTGATTGCCTTGGAGCTAAAGGACATCGGTTGCTTTCTCCAAGTAACAATCATTTCACCCGTGAGTTTTATATCGTCCTCGTCGGGATGCACGGCGATGGTGTTGGTCTTAGGATCGTAGGTGAACTTATCGTTTGTAATGGTAATCTGATAGTTTTCGCCGTTACGGAAGTCTGCTTTTCTTTCGGGGTCGTTCCAATCGTTATAAACGGCCTGTTTTGCTTCGCCTGAAATAAGGTCGAGATAATCCATATTGAAGAAGGAATCGGGCAACTGTACCTGACGTACAAACTGCTTCATTATGATTTCGGGAACGTCCTCTTCGTCGGTTGCAAAGTCGAGCACGTTATCACGGCGACCCGTTTCGTAGAGTTTCCATTCCTTGTCAATAAGATTAGCACGGGCGGAGTATCTTCCTCCAATAGCCTTGGCTTCAAGACCGAGTTCAAGATAGATGCCTACCTGAATCATCAAGGCACCGCTGTAGGACACATCTTTGCCCTTAGACTCGGTATAATGCAATTCATAGAAGAAATAACCGTAAAGGTTGGTATATGCGCCTGCGCCTGCTTCAAAGCCGACGGAGCCAAGACTTGCAGAAATTACCGAGATAGAGAAATTCATCTCAATACCGGCTTTTAATCCGATTCTGCCCATAGAATAGAAGCAGAACTGATATGCCTTCTCCTGCAGATCAATAGTATCGGAATAGGCGGAGCGGTCTTTGATGCTCATAGTGAACACGTGGCGCTTGCCTTCGATGTACTCAAAGTCAAAGCCGACAGAGAGCGCTGCATCCATATCAACCACAAAGGCAACCGAGAAATTGATATTGATCAGCGGAATGCCAAACGGAACGCTCTTTTTAATCTCAACGATGTTGTATTCTACAACACGCACCCAATCGGTATCGGAGGTAACGAGTTTGGAATAGGCTTCGACGAGTTTTGCCTGCGTGTCGTCGCTCTGTTCACCGCCGTCTGCCATTTCTTTAAGCAAGGCTTTGATTTCAGTAGCAATATCCAATGCGCTGGTGTTATCGCTGTCTTCGCCCTTGGTGACCATAGTAGCGTTAAAGGAAACACCCGTGAAGTTCATAGTATCAACGTTGGCAGAAACCTTAATGTCGGAAATGTATGGGATAATAATCGCAACATCCCAAATCGCTTCTGCGCTGACGCCGAAGTCAACACCGACTTCTTCCACGAAGCTACCCGTAACAGCTATCTCAATGAAGCTGTCGGAATCTTCGGATGAAATGGTGAATACAACGACTACGTCAAGAGTAATGGTGATACCTTTTTCATCGGCGTTGGTTCCTGCAATATCACCGAGGTGTGTCGGATTCTTGCCGACCTTTGCTTTGACGGAACTTTCTTTGATCTCAACCTCTACGCTGCCACCCGACATTAGTTTAAGTTGTTCGGGAGTAACGGTAGAACCGTCTTTCAAGGTAACCTTATAATCTTCAAGGTTTACGCCGGCGCTGAGGGCGTTAAAGTTATCGGTTGCGAGAGAAAGAGAGGTCAGATAGAGCGCCGCTTCTTCTGCAAAGCCGCTGTCGATTGCCTGCTGTTCGATTTCGGACTCCATCTCGGAGGTATCCATACCTTCAAGCAGTTCTGCGGCAGACATTTCTTCCTCGGTATAAACGTCCATACAGGATTCAACATCATCCCAAGTTACCACGATGTAGGTAATGGTAGTGGTATCATTGCCGTTTGCCTTTACCTTGGTAATCTTACCGTAGCCGGTAAGTTTTGCCGCATCGTCGCCACTTTCTACACCAAGATCACCCGTATAGAAGGCAAAGAAGTCACCCACGTCAACGGTGGTCTGGCTATCGAGGTTCATATAGGAATAAATATCTGCGGAATAATCGAGGTATTTATCTTCAACCGTAACGGTATTAGCATCGTTATCGGTATCAGCCGCTTCGGGCATAGGAAGAACATCGGGAGTAAAGAGAACTTCCTCCGCTTCTGCGCTTTCATAGGTATATGTATTGCCGCTTACTGCGGTAATTTCGAGATATGCCATATCTCCGAGTTCGGATTTAGGGGTATTTTCATCTCTGTTTGTGGGGATTTCTCCTTCATATACACAAACGATGTCGCCAACCTTAACGGTAGTGTCGCCCGTGTACTTAAAGGTGCCTTTGGAGAGTTCGGTAACAGTTACGTTCTCACCGTCGGTCTGATACAAAGAAATATCCAAGGTGGAAACGCTTTGTCCGTCATTGACGATGTTGCTTACTTTATTTAGAGGGAGATATTTAATATCGCCCTGCATTGTAAGGTTCATAACCTTGTCACGATGAACGGTGAAGTTATACTGACGGGCAGATGCGTCCTCGTCCTTAAAGGTGAGTTTGTCGCTGAGAAGCGCAATGCGGTAGGAATAACCTTCCTTAAAGCCACCGTCACCCTTAACGGTGAAGGATCCGGTCGTACCGCTTACGGTAATAATATCCTTTGCGTTAGGATCGGAAAGGTCATCCGCATCAAGAGCCGCCAAAACGTCATCAGCGGTCATATTCGGGTCAGCGGACAAAACGGTAATAGCAAAGTCGGTGCTTACATCAACCGCACTTGCGAAGTTTACCGCATCCACGGTATCAAGAGGTACTTGCTCTAACCAGTTGGCATAGAGGGTCATATTGCCCGTAACCTTATCGGTGCTTGCTACAGGTTGTTTGAGTGCTGCATCATAGCACCAACCAACAAAGATATGCTCTGCCCAATAAGGTTTCTTTAGGGTGCTGATGAGAGTACCTTCAAGAATAATTTGATCTTCGATTTTGGTGCCGCCGCCTGTTTCAAACTTAACGGTAAAGCGTTCCAAACCACGCAGAAGCTCTACACCGTAACCGCCTGCAATGTATTTACGGAGATTGGTTACGTCCTTTGCGGTAACGTAACCGTCCGCATTTACGTCTGCGGCAAGGGTGTTGATTTCTACATCATAGCCGCCTGCAATGTGACGGCGAACCAAGTTAACGTCAAGGGCGTTTACAAGACTGTCGCCGTTTACGTCACCGGGTATGTAATCGTTACTTTTGGCTTCGATGGCAAGTACGTTAGTCGGAACCATACCAATAAGGATTACAACGGCCAATAGCATAGACAATGTTCGTATTAACATACTGTGTTTTGTTTTCAACATCGTAATCCCTCCTTACTTAATGGTGATGGAGCCGTTTTCCAAGCAGACCTTGGGGTCTTTGTAATCTTCATCGAAAATAGCGCCGTTGTCATAGGACAGTTTAATATCATATTTGCCGGTAGCGGCGGTGTCCTTGACCTTAAATGTAATAGTGAATAAAGTGCCGTCTTTTTTGTCCTCTTTGGCAAGTTCCAAAGAATCGAGCATAAAGGTGTACGGCGAAGCGGTGGTTTTCGGGCCGGGACTTGTTAAGGTAAGTCCGGGATACTCGGTTTTAGTGGCTTCCTTAAGGCCGAGAACCTTATCGTCTACGGAAACCTTGAGAACCGCACCCATAATGCCGGGGTTGTTGATAACACGGATGTTCATTGTTACTTCGCCCGTACCTTTGTTTACTGAAACGTGTTCGGCATAGATAACGGTTTTGGTGGTGGTGTAGGTAGCCGTTACCACCAAGTCGGAGGTAATTTTCTTAAAGGATTTATCCCAACCTGCAAACTTAAAGTTTTCACGCTTGGGGTCAGCAGGTGCGGTAGCACCCTTGCCTTTTTCTACCTTCTGCGTGTTCAGAACCGTTCCGTCAAAATCCTTAAAGGTGACTGTGAAGGTATCTACCGCAGGCTTGGTCGTATTGGTGGGTTCGGATGTGTCGGTGGGATTAGACGAGTCCGTAGGCTTAGACGTATCCGTAGGATCAGTCTTTGAGGTGTCGTCATCCTCAGAGGGTGTACTTGATATATCGGTCTGTGATGTTCCGTCCCCCTGCGTAGGCTTGTCTTCCGGCTGTCCTTTCAAGAGAAACACCATCGTTACAACAAGTGCGACTGCAACAAGCGCAACGATGACCACCGTAATAATTTTTGATTTAGTAAAACCTTTCATATTCATAGCTTTACCTCCGTTTGATGTTTTTGCTTTTTACTATTTGCTGTGTGGGTTCTCCCCGATAAGTGTTTTGTGCGAGCTTCTTCAAGCCGCCGTTGCCTTTTTGCCGCTAATTTTTCTTCACGGCATATCGGGCATCCCGTGGAACTTTTTGCACGGCTTCGGACTTGTGTACACCAAGAATGTCCGTTTTCACATCTCCACCACACAGGGAAACTGCTTGATGGAGCTATATTATCAGGAGTGAGAGGCAGGTTCTTTTCCGCATCCCACTCTTTTAATATACGCTGTTTATTGTTTTCTTCACAATATGTCTTTAAACTCATTCGTATTGCCTCCCTATGTCGAGAACACCCATTGCGTACAAGTTATCGTTGCACGCAAAGATTACTTTCATATATTTTCAAGCGAACCAATAAGGGGATATCCCCTTAAAATTTTTCTTTTTCTGAATTTTGGTAGTCTTCTGTTGCAAAGAAACAGATATTATGGTACACTGTAATTATAACTTATACCCCAAGGGTCAAGTCAATGGCTTTTCTGTGATTTTTTTGAAAGTTTTTTAAGGAGAACCCCCTATGAAGAAATATGATGATACTTTATTCAAAATCGGAGAGGTAATAAAGATAATGGATATTACCCGAAAAACGCTTCTCGTTTATGAGGATATGGGACTATTAACCCCTGCTATCAAGGACGAAGAAAGCGGATACCGATATTACTCAGCGGACAATATGACGCAAATTCGAGCAATTAAATCTCTGCAATCATTAGGTCTTACTCTTAAAGAGGTACAATCCTACTATTACGACACAGAAAATATCGACGTTCATTTACAGCGTCTTATGGAGCTTCGTGCAACTCTGGATAAGAACATTCAGACGTTGCAGGTTCGGGCGGCTAAACGTGGAGATCTGACTGTGCATAAAACTACGTTGCCTCGGCTCGTTTGTTACTGCCGTCGATATGACTGCAAGGATGTATCCGAAGCATCCAACAATCTAAGAGATACATATATCGCCGCCGCTCATACAGGAAAAATGTATATGCTTGGTCGTATGTTTACAATGCGCATGTCAACTGTTCCCGATAAGTTGGACTTGATGTGTTGTATCCCCGTAACCGACGATTTTGACGGAACTGAGCGTGTGGAGTTCCCCGAAACACCCGCTCTTTGTATTTACTACCGTGGGCCGTATGAAGGAACTGGAACCGCCATCCGTGCGCTTATGGAATACATTGAGGAAAATAATATTGAAATCACGGGAGCGTTCCGTTCCATTTATATGGAAGGCCCACCCAACCGTGGAGAGAACAAAGAAGACTACATTACACAGATTGCTGTTCCGGTTAAGGGATAATCATAATTCATTATTGCAATATAATTATTTTGATTGTTATACTATTTGGGATAAAGCAAAGGTGCCGAAATCACTTCTGACTTCGACACCTTTTTGTTTATGATGCGTCTTTTTTGCCTGCTCTTCTGCTACTTGATTTGCTGTTTCTAACATATTTTCAATAAATATTCCATAGC
>JAZMZG010000017.1:0-217027 GCA_045585835.1 Eubacteriales bacterium | reverse complement strand
TCGGCCTCACACTTCCCGAAGGAATTGATTTGGTCAACAACATAGTTGACAACCCTAACTATGATCCCGAAGATCCCGATGAAGAGGATGATCCCACCATCGACGAGACACGTTGGACAAAGGGAAATCCCTTGGTAACGGATATCGATGTTGAAACAAACTTGGCCGCTTGGACCAACAAGCAGCCCCGTGACGTTAACGGTAAGGTTGTTCAGCTTTCCTTCAAGGTTGAGGATACGGCAGCTTGCGGCGAAAACACGATCAACTTCAAGTTCTACGTTGACGACGACGAAGCATTGAGAGACTCTAACGTAACAGAGGTTGCGGGCGTTATCACCGTTGCTCACGACTGGGATGAAGAGCTTACGAAGACTGACGCAGAAGGTCACTACTACGCTTGCGCAGGTTGTGACGAGAAGAAAGACGAGGCAGAGCACGAATTTGAGCTTTCTTGCGACGAAACTTGCGACATTTGCGGTTATGTAAGAACCGGCGCAGAGCACGACTTTAGCGAAACATACGAGAAAGACGACGAAAAGCACTGGTTCGAGTGCGAGTGCGGCGCTAAGGATAGCGAAGCAGATCACGACTACGAGTATGACTGCGACGATAAGTGCGACACTTGCGGATACGAAAGAGAAGCGGCTGAACACCAGCCCGTTGGCGAAGTACAATACGATGATGACGGTCACTGGGGCGAGTGCGCATGCGGCGAACAGATCAACAAGACCGCTCACGAGTTTGAGTATGAGTGCTCCACTGAGTGCATGCACTGCGAATACACCAGAGAAGCAGAGCACGACTTCTCAGATATGTATGACTGGGATGAAGAAGGCCATAGCAGAGAGTGCATGTACGGTTGTGGCGAAAAGACCGATGTCGGCACTCACGTATTCGATCAGGAAATACAGGAAGATTGGTACGTAAACGAATATGCTAACTGCGCACACGGCGACATTTACGCTAAGGCTTGCGTATGCGGATACGTTGATTGGGAAAATCCTGTAACATATGAAGTAGGCGATCCCATCGAAGATGCTCACGATTTCTACTATGATGCAGAAAATGATGTTCTTGAGTGCACAAATGAATGCGGCACCACCGTTCCCAACGCTAAGGGTGAAGACACCAATGAAGTAGGTCTTAAAGATTTCGAAACCGGTGCTGATGTTGAAGGTTCTCTCACGGCTCCCGATGGAGTTTTAGGTGAAAATATGCACCTCGAAGTTATGGACTTAACCGAAGAATTCAACAAAGAAATTGATCTCGGTGAGCTCAACGAAGATCTTGAAGGCTACAAGGCGCTTGGATATATAATGTATGAGCTTTCTCTCGAAGGCGCACTTGTAGATCTTGTAGAAGGAATGGAGCTTACTATCAAGGCTCCCAATACAAAAGGATTTAAGAACGTAGTATTGCTTAACCCCTTCGTTAACGAGCCTTCTTTGGAGGAGCTCCTTGACTACACGGATAACGGCGACGGAACTATCACCATCGTTGTTAACGAGGAAATGGCACAATATGGATTCATTCCTGTGGTATTTGTTGGTAAGCCCACTGCAACCGGAACGGGCGACAACGGCCTTACGGCTCTTTGGATCGCACTTCTCGCTATTGCAGCTCTCGGCGTAGTTGCTACTGCTATCTACTCCAAGAAGAGAAAGGCAACAAAGTAATTTAAGCGAACATATAAAAATCGGATGACCTCGGTCATCCGATTTTTTCACCTTTTTGATTTTGCGCACTCGCTGACGATGCACAAAAATTCTATATCCTATGTTCTTAAAATGTAGAGAGCATTGTTTGCTCACTGCGACCTTTGAATTTAAAAAGAGCTTGGTTCTATGCACCAAGCTCTTTTACTATTTACTCTTCAATTCTTCAAGGCATGCTTTGCATATAAGCTTTTCCTTGTATTCAAATACCGTCTCGTTTGAACCGCAGAAAAGGCACTTATGCTGATATTTTTTAAGCACTATAGAGTCAGCGTCTACGAATATCTCTATAGGCGCTTCGTTGATATCCAAGCTCTCTCTAAGCTCTTTAGGGATAACGACTCTGCCGAGTGCATCTATTCTGCGAACAATTCCCGTTGATAACATTTTTTCCTCCGAATATTTTAGGTGGGTGTCGCCATTATACCGCAAAAGGAAAGCTTTGTCAACAAGAAAAACGAAAAAATGACAAATTATTCCAAATTATTGTATTTGCAGGGAGATGCGTAAAAATCCTCCAAATCAATGCTGAAAATACCGTCCTTTTCTCGAAGCCCGAATGCTTTGCAGTATTTACCGTCAACTTTATTAGAAGCACGAAGCGTCTTTAAGTGAAGATCGCGGTACAAGAAGCACATAAGGCTTCTACCCATTATTATCATCGCTTCCATATCGTCAACATTGGGCATCATACTAACCGAAAGAAGCTCTGCACCCTGTGCATCAATATCAAATTGAATAAGCCCAATATAGCTTGAATAGCTTTCGCCTATATCGTCGGTATTAGCCGCAAGATATGCAAAAGCCGCCGCATCATATGGCACATTTGCAATCTTGCAAAGTTCCTCTTGAAATTTTTTATCTTTTACAGGTCTTACTATCAGCATGATTTTTTCCTTATATTATTTATTAAAACAGGGAGGCGGCTTCGTGCCGCCTCCCGCTTTTGTTGAAAGATATTTTATCTATCTTCAAACTTCTTTCTTGCAACGTAGCTTGTGTGCAAATCGTGGTGAGCCTTGTGGCCGCCGAAGCCATCGTAGTATTCGCTATAGAGCTTCTTAACAACGGGGGACTCGTGGCTCTTTCTAAGGGTCATTGCTTGGTCTTGGTCGTAGAGAGCCTTTGCTCTTACTGCCTTGAGGTCAACCGTATCACGTACGTATTGAGGCTGGATAGGCTGTCCGCCACCGTTTACGCAACCGCCGGGGCAACCCATGATCTCAACGAAGGTCCAATCAGCTTCACCGGAAGCGATCTTCTTCATAACCTCGTTAGCTGCAGCGGCACCGCTTGCAACTGCAACCTTAATATTAAGGCCTGCGATGTTGTAGCTTGCTTCTTTAAGACCTGCCGTGCCTCTGACTTCCTTAAATTCGATTTCTGTATTATCCTTGCCCGTGAGCCAATCGTTAGCGGTACGAAGCGCCGCTTCCATAACACCGCCCGTAGCACCGAATATAACTGCAGCACCGGTATCTTCACCGAGAGGAGAATCAAATTCTGCATCGGGAAGCTCCGTAAACTTAATTCCGGCACGCTTTATCATTCTGCCAAGCTCTCTTGTAGTGATAGCGATATCAACGTCGGGAACACCTGCTGCGCTCTCGTCGTCTCTGCCTATCTCAAACTTTTTAGCTGTGCAAGGCATTACCGATACGGAAACGATATCCTTGGGGTCGATGCCTTCTTTTTCAGCGTAATAAGTCTTGATGATAGCGCCTGCCATCTGTTGAGGAGACTTGCAGGTGGAGAGATGGGGAAGAAGCTCGGGATAGTAGAATTCCGCAAACTTGACCCAACCGGGTGAGCAAGAGGTGATCATAGGAAGAACGCCCTTGTTCTGAACTCTTTGTACAAGCTCGGTTGCTTCTTCAACGATAGTAACGTCAGCGGCAAAGTCCGTATCAAATACTTTAGCAAAGCCAAGTCTCTTGAGAGCGGAAACCATCTTACCTTCTACGTTCGTGCCGATAGGCATATCGAAGCATTCGCCGAGAGTTGCACGTACGGAAGGAGCCGTCTGAACAACAACGTGCTTTTTGGGATCTGCAAGAGCTTCGTAGATCTTGTCCGTGTCGTCCTTTTCCATAAGAGCTGCCGTGGGGCAAACAGCCGTACACTGACCGCAGGAGATGCAGGGAGTGCTGTTGAGGTTCATATGGAAGGGAGAACCGACAGTTGTATCGATACCTCTGTTGTTTGCACCGATTACGGATACAAACTGCTCGTTACATACTGCGATGCAACGTCTGCAGAGGATACATTTGTTGTTATCTCTTACGAGGTGAGGTGCGGAGAGGTCGAGGGGGTGAGTTGCCTTTTTGCCCTCAAAGTGTTGAGAGTCTACGCCGTACTCATAGCAGAGCTTCTGAAGCTCGCAGTTGGTTGAACGTGCGCAAGAAAGGCACTTCATATCGTGAGTGGAGAGAATGAGCTCAAGAGTCGTCTTACGAGCCTTTTGGATCTTGGGAGTATTCGTCTTGATCTCCATTCCGTCAACTACGGGATATACGCAAGCGGTAACAAGACCTCTTGTTTTTGTTGCTTCAACAACGCAGATACGGCAAGCGCCGATCTCGTTCTTTTCTTTCATATAGCAGAGGGTGGGAATTTCCACGCCTGCCGCACGGGCAGCCTCAAGGATAGTTGATCCTGCGGGTACGCTGACCGATATACCGTCTACAATTACATTAACCATTTCCATTATAGCGTACTCCTTTCTTATTTCTTAGATATAGCTTTGAACGGGCAGCTGGGTTCGCAAGCACCGCACTTAATGCACTTCTTGGTATCAATTACGTGAGGATTCTTAACCGTGCCGCTAATTGCACCAACGGGGCACTGACGAGCGCACTTTGTACAACCCTTGCAGAGTACGGGATCGATAACGTAGGTGAGAAGTCCCTTACATACGCCTGCAGGGCACTTCTTATCAACAACGTGAGCGATGTACTCATCACGGAAGAACTTGAGTGTTGCAAGTACGGGGTTAGGAGCTGTCTGTCCGAGTCCGCAGAGGGAGTTAGCCTTAATGTATTCGCACATTTCTTCAAGCTCGTCGATATCTTTAAGCTCGCCGTTTCCGCTTGTGATCTTCTCAAGCATTTCAAGAAGTCTGTAAAGACCTATACGGCAGGGCGTGCACTTACCGCAAGATTCGTCAACGGTGAATTCGAGGAAGAACTTAGCCATATCGACCATACAGTTATCCTCGTCCATAACGATCATACCGCCTGAACCCATCATACAGCCGAGAGCTGTGAGATTGTCAAAGTCAACCGAGGTATCGAGCAGACTTGCGGGGATACAACCGCCGGAAGGACCACCCGTTTGAACGGCCTTGAATTTCTTGCCGTTGGGGCAGCCGCCGCCGATGTCTTCGATTATCTCACGGAGAGTAAGTCCCATGGGAACTTCAACAAGACCGGTGTTCTTGATCTTACCGCCAAGAGCAAATACCTTAGTACCGGTGGACTGCTCGATGCCCATAGTCTTAAACCAATCAGCGCCGTTTAAGATTATCTGAGGTACGTTAGCAAATGTCTCAACGTTATTTTCAACGGTGGGCTTGCCGAAAAGGCCCTTAACTGCGGGGAAGGGAGGACGGGGACGGGGTTCACCTCTGTTACCTTCGATAGAAGTCATAAGAGCGGTCTCTTCTCCGCAAACGAAAGCGCCTGCGCCAAGACGGACTTTGAGGTGGAAGTTAAAGCCTGTGCCGAGGATATCGTCGCCTAAAAGGCCGTATTCCTCTGCCTGCATAATAGCGAGCTTCAAACGTGTAACGGCGATGGGATACTCTGCACGAACGTATACGTAGCCCTCGTCAGCACCTATTGCGTAACCTGCAATAGCCATAGCTTCGATGATACAGTGGGGGTCGCCCTCGAGAACGCTACGGTCCATAAATGCACCGGGGTCGCCCTCGTCTGCGTTACAAACGACGTATTTCTTGTCGCCTGCGGAAGCCTTAGCGAAGCTCCACTTTTTGCCTGTGGGGAATCCGCCGCCGCCTCTGCCGCGAAGACCCGAATCGGATATCGTTTTGATAACGTCATCGGGTGTCATCTCTTTAAGGCACTTTGCAAGAGCAAAGTAACCGTCCATAGCTATGTATTCATCAATGCTTTCGGGGTTGATAACACCGCAGTTACGAAGAGATACTCTCTTCTGCTTCTTATAGAATGCTGTTTCGGAAAGTGACGTAGCATAAGCCTTGTCAGCCATTTCCTTAGCATCGGTATCGTTGTAAACAAGACGCTCAACTACACGTCCCTTGAGAAGATGCTCTTCTACGATTTCGGGAATATCCTCGGGAGTAACTCTGCTATAGAAGGTTCCCTCGGGATAAACGATCATGACAGGACCTAAGGCACAAAGACCGAAGCAACCCGTTTTTACGATTTTAATTTCATTTTCCAAGCCCTTGGCAACAAGCTCGTTTGCCAACTTTTCTCCAAGTGCAACACTGCCGGAAGAGGTACATCCGGTACCGCCGCAAATAAGTATGTGTGAACGAATCATGCGTTCTGTTCCTCCTGTTTATTTAGATTTTTGCAGCACCAATGGTGTATTCTTTAACGGGATTGCCGCCTTTGATGTGCTTTTGTACAACTTCTTTTGCTTTTTCGGCAGTCATCTTAACGTAGGTGACCTTTTCCTTGTCCTTTTCGTAAACCTCTACAACGGGCTCGTATTGGCAGATGCCGATACAACCGGTCTGCGTTACGGTAACCTCGTCTGCGAGGCCCTCTTCGCTTACGCCTTCAACAAAGGCGGAGAGAACAGGACGTGCGCCTGCTGCAATTCCGCAGGTTGCCATTCCTACTACGATGCGGATGTTTCCGTTTGACGTACGCAAAGAAACCTTGTCCTGCATTTTGGCTTTGATGGCCATAAGTTCTTCAAGTGATTTCATTGTGTGCTTCCTTTCTGATTATGTTAATATATTTTTTATTTTTTAATGTTTAGCTCTTCATATTGCTCTTTTAGGCTGCTCGAGATCCAATTAAGTATCTCGATGCTTGCAAGAGATATTTCGCTTCCCAAAATTTCACGGAGCTGCGAGGTCGCCAAAAAGACTTTTTTATCCTTATAGCTGTGAGTGAAGGTGAAATCCACGTCAGGTGAGCCTTGTATAAGCGTTACAACGGTTTGCGGCATATTTCCTATCGGTATGAAGTCGATATGCTTATAACCGAACTTACCTTCGATCACAGTTCCGTGGTCTTCATATTCGCTTTCGTGCTTTGAAGCTATTTTGACGTATCCGTCTGTCATTTTGGCAAGCTGCGTAAAGAAGGGGATTCCAAGCCCGACCTTTCTCGTTTTGCGTGTTGTGAAAAAAGGATTTTCAAGCTTATTTAATTGCTCTTTCGTCATACCGCAACCGTCGTCCTTGATGGTGACGTAAAGAAATTCGTCGTCTTGCTTTAGGGTGATGTCAATATTACTTGCTCCCGCCCTTACGGAATTCATCGTTATATCCAAAACGTAGAGTGAAAAATCTTCCAAGACCTTATCCTCCGAGAAGCTCAATTAAGCTATCTGCCACTTTTTGAGATGAATACGGTTCGTCATCAAGCTCTAACAAAAATCCACCCTCGCTTATATCCCATAGATGATGTGCGTCTGATGATGCTATCATTTGCAAGGATCTTAATATAGGGAATTTTTCTTGATATTCTTCGTTTTTCTCAGCAAAGTTCAATTCGTAAGAAGTAAACTTCGGTTCTTCGGGAAATCCGCCGAGAATCGCAACCGCTCCGTTTGAAGTTCTGTCGATATGTGCGGGATAGCACACACCGCCGTATTTTTTGACCTCGTGAAAAGCTTCTTCCAAGGAAAGCTCCGATGCGTTCCAAAGGATATTTTCTTCCACTTCCGCAATCTCATCGTTTTCGTCCATTATAAACTGATTGCCGAAGACGGACGCATCATTTTTTATTTTCACTTTCTTCGTTTCCAAGAAGCTTCCGAATTGCATTGCCCCTTCCAAAGTCCTGAAAAGACATACGGCGTGTATATCTTCCGAGGTGGTAAGCTCCATTCCCGCTATGGGAACTATCCCAAGCCGCTTTGCCTGTTTAAAGAAGGCGGGACAGTTTTTTGTGCTGTTATGGTCGGTCAGTGCAACCAAAGTCAGTCCGTTTAGGGACGCCATTCCCGCTATATTTGCGGGCGTCATATCATCGTCGCTGCAAGGGGAGAGACAGGAATGTATATGTAAGTCTACGTAATACTTTCCCATATCAAAGAAGCTCTCCGATTTTTTTACAAAGCTCGTATACGGTTTCTTGTGAGGAGTAAACTCCTATGTTTTGCTCCCGTGCAGTATTTGCGGCTTCGGGGATAAGCTCAACGCCCTCCGCCAAAATAACCATCGAAGCCTCGGTAAGACTTGCAACCGCAATAACGTTGGTATTTGACATTATCGTTATCCAAAGATCTCCGCTTTCTATACGGCTCATGGCACGGCTTAAAAGGTCTCCTGCGTATACGCCCGTGGGACATATATCCTCCGCAAAAGGTGAAATTTCAGCAAGTGAAAGTTTTGTTATAAGCTCGGACAGCTTCATTATATGTTACCTCCGCCGTCTATAAAATCATCACCGCTTATATTTTTGTCGTGCTCCTTGAGATATTCGTGGAAAAGAGACTTCATAAGCACCGTGCATTCATCGGCGCAGGTCTCGCCCTTAACTATATCCTCCGCAAATGCCATACAAGTCGGGGCACCGCAGGAGCCGCAGTCTATACCGGGAAGTTTCTCCGAGATCTTTTCTATATCTCCCATCATTCTTCTTGCCTCTTCTCTGTCGTCGGAAAGAAGATTGCTTGGGGTATATGCTATAGTATCGTGATTGAAAATTTTATCGGGAATGATATTACCCGAGGGTCTGTTTGCCGTTACGGGCAAATAGCGTTTTAGGCTTTTAAGCCTCGTTTGTGCGATAAAGGGGTTTGCAATAGTCATAGCACCGCCGACACAGCCGCCGTTACAAGCGTTAAGCTCAACAAAGTCAAGGTCTTTTATGTCCTCGTTGTCTATCTGCTCCAAAACCCTTATACAGTTTTCTATTCCGTCTGCCGCAAGGTATCTTTCGTTGAAGACTGCGGAGGATTCTCCTCCCGTCGTTGCCCAACCGATGCCTATAAGTCCCGAATCCGTCGTTTCTTCGGGCTCGGTATCGACCTTCATCTTGTCAAGCAGCTTAAAGTAAACGTCCTTTACGGATAACGTGACGTCTATAAGAGGCTTTTCTTTGCTCTTGATATAGCTGACTTTCGCAGGACAAGGCGAAATAAACGCAATACCGATGTCGTCGTCCGAAAGCTCGGGATGCTCGCTTTTTACCTTTTCTCTTGCCAAGATTGCCGCTATGTCAACGGGTGGCAGCAGTGGCATTATGTTATCACATAGAAAAGGATAATTTGTGCTTATAAGCCTTAAGATAGTGGGGCAGGCAGAGCTGATTACAGGCTTTTTGACATTGTAACGTGTGATATACATTCTCGTATAAGCAGTTACAAGCTCTGCGGCGCAGGCGACTTCGAAAACGTCGTCAAAGCCTATATCACGCAGGCCTTTTATAATATATCCGATATTATCGAGATTATTAAACTGACCGTAGAGAGACGGCGCAGGCAGAGCAACCTTGTACTTAAAGCCATCAAGTGCCGAAAGGTCATCGTGAGTTGCTTTTTTTGCCTGATAGGGACATAGCTTTATGCACTCACCGCAGTCAATACATCTGTCCGCATTGATAATTGCTTTACCGTCGCGGATACGTATTGCCTCAGTCGGACATCTTTTAAGGCAGGTGGTACATCCCTTGCATTTATCCGAATCAAGTCGGACGGAGTGCTGTCTTTTGACATTCATAGATATACCTCCTTTAAGCGTATTTTCTAAAGATTCACTTTCATCGTTATCGTAGTGCCGACTCCGATTACCGTATCAATGGTCATCTCATCGGTATATTTTTTCATATTGGGAAGACCCATTCCGGCACCGAATCCAAGCGCCCGTATATCGTCTCTTGCGGTGGAATATCCTTCCGTAAACGCAAGCTCTACGTTGGGAATACCGGGGCCCTTATCGGCAAGGACGATCATAATACAATCATCTCTGACTTCAACGTCTGCCGTACCGCCGTTTGCGTGAATGACCATATTTATCTCGCCTTCATACATCGCAACCGACACCTTACGAATTATATCGGGAGAAAATCCAAGTTGGCGAAGCTTTTTCTTTACCACAACGGAAGCTCCGCCCGCTGCGGAAAAGTCGCCGCCGTAAACGTCGAAATGAAATTTAATGGGTTCAGCCATGGCACTTATCGTTTCCAAGCCCCGAGTCATAGAGTATTCCGCATGCCTCGTAAGCTCTCAAAGCCGTTTTCATAAGTACGATTCCGCTTTCCTTTGCCAAAGATATCATTTCGTCGGAAGGGAGCTTATTTCTAACGAATACGATGCAAAGTATATCCATCATATTTGCAGTACGGATGACTTGGGGATTTACAAGTCCCGTAAGAAGAACGCCTTGATCCTTAACGTATGCAAGAACGTCGCTCATCATATCACTGCAGCAAGCAGAAAATACGTCGTTTTGTACAGATTCCTCCCCGCATAGAAGTTCGGCGGAAAGAAGCTCTTGAATCTCTTTTATTTTCATGCGTTTTTATATTTTGCAACGATATCGGCAACCATTGTTTCATCAAGTCTGCCATATACGTCTTCGCCGACCGTCAAAACGGGAGCAAGTCCGCAAGCGCCGATGCAACGGGTTGCATCAAGGCTGAACTGTCCGTCGTCGGAGATCTCACCCGACTTGATGCCGAGCTGCTTTTCAAATTCTTCCATGAGCTTTCCGGAGCCCTTTACGTAGCAAGCTGTACCAAGACAGATAGCAACGTGGTGAGCGCCTTTTTGTGAAAGCGAGAACTGTGCATAGAAGGTCGACACGCCAAACACTTTTTCAAGGGGAATGTCCATACCGTCTGCTATTTTTGTTTGAACCTCAACGGGAAGATATCCGTAAATATCCTGCGCTTCCTGCATAACGGTGATGAGGTTTGCTTTATCATCGTTGTATTTTGCGATGATTGCATCAAGAGCAGCATCTTGCTCGGGAGTGCTCTTGAAGGGAAGTTTGCTGATTTTCTTCTGCATAAAAATTTCCTCCTTATATTGCAGCGGTGCTCCTCTTCGGAGTGCGCTATATTTCACCCTAAATTGTATCACAATTCGAAACTTATTACAATAGATATATTCAAAAAATTATAATTATTATGTAAAAAAATATGGAATAACATAAAAAAACAGGATGCTTTTTGAGCATTCTGTTTTTTTGAAAGTTTATTTGAAATATTTTGTCAAATTAAGGGTGTAATGTGCAAAGCCGAGATTGTTCGGGTGTGCATCATCGGAGAAATATCTCTTGTGGTGCGGTATTAGCTTTTGACCGTCAATAAGCGTAAACGAGTACTTTTTCGCCTCTTTTTTTACCTCGTCGGATATTTTTAAAAGTAATGTGAATTTTTCCTTGTTTTCCTTTGCATCGGAAAGCCAAGCGGGCGTTACAACGTATGTTTTTATTCCCTTGTAAAGCTCCAAGTAGCGCTCAAAATACTCCCTTATATGCACTTTGGTTTTTTCGATATCGCCCACGAAAGCCATATCGTTGGTCCCAAGCTCTATTATTATAAAATCGGGCACAAACCCCACCAAGTCCAAAGCGTTTGAGAAAAATCCGTCTCCGCCCACGCCTTGATTTACAAAATCGGCATCGAGATATCGGCTTAAAAGAAACGGATAGTTATTTGATGCGGTATTGTTTAAAAGTCCTTGTGAAATGGAGTCACCGAGAACAAGAAAACTCCTTTTGGAATAATCGGCGCGGCAATATTCCCCGAGGCTAAAATCGCCTACGGAAACTATGGCGTTTGCAGGAAATACTATGCTTATTTTTTTCTTTTGCACACTTTCGCAGTTATATGAGATTTTATGCTTTTTTGTATCCGAAAAACAAAGCTCTTTTGTATCCGTTAAGATGTCGTTTTCGTAAATATCGAAAGTGGGCGTGGAATCCTCAAACATATTCGTCCAAGCTTTATGTACGGTATATGAAAACGAGATTTCCGATGCGTTTGTATAAAACTCGGCAAGTATACCGCCTGCGGCTTTTGCATATGAGCCGTTTGGCTTTTTCTCGTATACGGAAAGCTGTTTTTTCGTGAAGCGGTAGGGCGTTATAAAGCCCTCTGCATCAACGTCAAACGAGAGTGCGCCTTTGAAAATACTGATTATATCCATATCTGTAGCCTTTCAAAAGTGTAAAGCTCCCCGCTTTTTCTAAAAACGGGGAGCTTGCTTTAATTATTCTTCTTTGGGAAGGCAAGCTTTTCTTGAAAGATTGATTCTGCCCTTTTCGTCGATTTCGATTATCTTTGCCGTAACGTCGTCGCCGATATTGATAACGTCTTCAACCTTCTCAACACGCTTGTGGTCGAGCTTGGAGATGTGTATCATACCGTCTCTGCCGTTGCCGAGGTCGATAAATGCGCCAAAGGGGAGAATACGAAGCACCTTGCCCGTGTAAACTTCGCCAACCTCGGGCTCGTGAACGATGCCCTCGATTATCTTCTTTGCTTCGTATGCGCCGTCGCGGGATACGCAGCTGATGAAGATGGAACCGTCGTCCTCAATGTCTATCTTTGCGCCCGTATCTGCGCAGATCTTTTGAATTACCTTACCGCCGGAGCCGATAACTTCACGGATCTTGTCGGGGTGTATTGTCATAGTGAGCATCTTGGGAGCATATTCGGAAACGTCGCTTCTGGGAGCTTCGATAGCCTTCAAAATAACGTCGTCGATTATGTGGCATCTGCCTTCGTAGGTCTTCTCAAATGCCTGAGCGATGATCTCGGGTGTAAGACCGTCGATCTTGAGGTCCATCTGAATGGACGTAATACCCTTCTTCGTGCCCGCAACCTTAAAGTCCATATCGCCGAAGAAGTCTTCAAGGCCTTGAATATCCGTCATCGTCATCCAACGCTCGCCCTCGGTGATAAGTCCGCAAGAGATACCTGCAACGGGAGCCTTGATGGGCACGCCCGCATCCATAAGTGCAAGAGTAGAACCGCAAACGGATGCTTGAGATGTAGAGCCGTTGGAGGAAACAACTTCGGATACGAGTCTTATCGTGTAGGGGAATTCTTCCTTGGAGGGAAGTACGGGAACGAGTGAACGCTCGGCGAGAGCACCGTGGCCTATTTCGCGTCGGCCGGGAGTTCTTACGGCCTTTGCTTCACCCGTGGAATAGCCGGGCATATTGTAGTGGTGCATATATCTCTTGGAGTCCTCACCGTCGATTCCGTCGAGCATCTGCTCGTCGTCGCCGCTTCCGAGAGTTGCTATGGTGAGAACCTGTGTCTGACCTCTTGTGAAAAGGCCCGAGCCGTGAACTCTCTTGAAGAGTCCGACCTCTGCCGCCAAGGGACGAATCTCGTCCATACCGCGTCCGTCAACACGCTTTTGCTCGTCAAGGAGCCAACGGCGGACGATGAATTTCTGTATCTTATACATGCATTCGTCTATCATAGCGGTGCTGTCGGGGTATATCTCGTCATACTTTGCGTGAACTGCCTCGTAGATGGGTTGAAGTCTTGCGTCGCGGACTGTCTTGTCGTCTGTATCGAGCGCAAGCTTAACGTCCTCGATAACGTCAGCCTTGATAGCCTCGAACATATCGTGGTCAACCTCTGCGGAAGGATAAGCAAACTTTTCCTTGCCGATTTGGCTTTGAATATCGTTTATAAACTTGATTATCTCGCCGTTTACCTTGTGAGCTTCCATGATAGCGTTAAACATAACGTCGTTGGGAACTTCGTTTGCGCCCGCTTCGATCATTACTACCTTCTTTTCGCTGGAAGCGACGGTAAGCTGAAGATCGGATACTGCTCTTTCTGCGGCGTTGGGGTTGATTACTACCTTGCCGTCAACAAGTCCCACATGAACGCCTGCGATAGGTCCGTTCCAAGGAATATCGGAGATGGTGAGCGCAAGAGATGCACCGATCATAGCTGCTACTTCGGGCTCGCAGTCAGGGTCGGTGGACATAACGGTAAGACTCAAAACAACGTCGTTGCGAAGATCCTTGGGGAAGAGGGGGCGAATGGGTCGGTCGATTACTCTCGAAGAAAGTATAGCCTTCTCGGGAGGACGGCCTTCTCTGCGGTTCCAGCTTCCGGGGATCTTACCCACGGAGTAAAGTCTCTCCTCGAAGTCTACGGAAAGGGGCAAAAAGTCGATGCCGTCACGGGGAGCGGCTGATGCGGTTGCACAAGCAAGAACTGCGGTGTCGCCGTATCTTACTATGCAAGATGCGTTTGCAAGCTGTGCTATTTTGCCTGTCTCAATCGTGAGAGGTCTGCCTGCAAGGTCCATTGTAAATGTGCGATAATTCTCAAACATGGTTTTCTCCTTTTCTTTGTAAAATATATTTTCAGACGAAAGAGAAACCTTTAGCACTTATACGCACCGCACGATACTTTACGATGCATATAACTGCTAAAGAAAGATGCTCCTTCGTATGCTTTTCGGAAAAAAGGGGCGGAAAAACCGCCCCTTAAAAGAGACTCTTATCTGAGTCCCAACTTAGCTTTGATTGCACGGTAACGCTCGATGTCCTTCTTCTGAAGGTAGTTGAGAAGGTTTCTTCTGTGACCTACCATTTTGAGAAGACCTCTGCGGCTGTGGTGATCGTTGTGGTTCTTTTCAAGGTGAACGTTGAGTTCATTGATGCGAGTTGTCAAAACTGCGATCTGAACCTCGGGAGAACCTGTGTCACCCTCGTGAACGGCATAAGTTTTGATGATGTTTGTTTTTTCCTGTGCTGTCATTTTTCTTACCTCATTTTATTTTATTACCGCTTGACCAAGAATAAGGCGTGAGGCATACCCAAAGGGGCATAATTATCCCTATACCGAGTCATCGGCTTTCATATCATATCACATTTTTTTGCGTTTGTAAAGAGTTTTCACAACATTTTTTTAATTTTATCGAGAGCCGCCTTTTCGAGCCTTGACACCTGTGCTTGCGAGATATCTATCATAGACGCAACTTCCATTTGCGTTTTGCCGTCGAAATAGCGCATTGAAAGTATGCGTTTTTCTCTTTCTCCGAGCTTTTTTATTGCGTCAGAGAGGGCTATCTGCTCTATCAAAATATCGTCGTCTGCATTGGGGTCTTTGATCTGATCTTCAAGCGAAACGGTATCTCTTCCCTCATTGTATATCGGTTCGTGAAGCGAAACGGGTTCCGACACGGCTTCAAGCGCAAGACTTATCTCCGATTCCGCAACGTTGAGATTTTTGGCGATCTCTGAGGGCGTCGGCTCTCTTGAAAGCTCAATACAAAGCGCTTCTTTCGCTTTTAATATGCGATAAGCGAGGTCTTTTATAGAGCGTGAAACCCTTATAGTGCTGTTATCCCGTAAAAATCTTCGTATCTCGCCGATTATCATCGGCACCGCATAAGTTGAAAAGCGCACGTTTTGTGAGATATCGAAATTGTCTATCGCTTTCATAAGGCCTATACAGCCCACTTGAAATAAATCGTCGCTTGACTCTCCCCGAGAGTAAAATCGTTTCATAACGCTTAAAACGAGCTTTAAATTTCCGCACGTTAACTCTTCTCTTGCTTTTTTATCTCCGTTTTTTACCCTTATCAGCAGTTCTTTAGTTTCATTTCCCGTCAAGACTTTAAGGTGTGAGGTATTTACACCGCAAATTTCGACCTTGCCGCAAAACATATCATCACTCCTTGCCGTATATCGTATACAAGGAGTATTGCCGTATAAAGCAAAGTCAATTCAAACTTAAAGTATGCTGTAAAAATTGGCAAAAAATGCGCCCTTATTTTAATAAGAACGCATTTTGCTTATTCTTCCTCTAAGAGTGTTTCTTCGTGTCTGCATAGGCTTTGCAGCTTACAGTATTTGCATGCATCTCTCACGCCGTCGTTATACGGATGTGCGTCGGCAAGACCTTCGCGCATTTCTTTTCCTATGTCCGAGAGTATACCTTCAAGCTGATTTTGAAGCTTTTGGAAGCTTTCGGAGCTGATGACGTTACTGTTTGCATAGAAACTGCCGTCCTTTTTCAGCTTTACGGGTATAAATCTTCCCGAAAGCTCCTTATCCATAGCGGTGAGTACGTCGATATCCGCAAGGAATATTCCCGATGCGGCGTACTCTCGCATTATGGTATCGTCCATAACGGCGGAAAGGTCATTTTGAGCAAGACTTGTTTTTTTAGGCGAGCTGTAAAGCACTCCCGCAGGTACGAGCTTTCTGCCCTCTTCGTCACCGTCAAGCATACAAACGGAAAAGAGATACATAAGCATTTGCAAATCGAGCCCGAGGTCGACATATTTTAACGAGAAATTTTTTGTGCCGCTTTTGTAGTCCACGACCCTTATATATGCCACATCGTCTTTTTTATAGATATCCACTCTGTCGGTGATGCCGTTTACGGAAAGCTTTGCGCCGTCTTCAAGAGTGACGCAAAGGCCCGGCACGTCCCCTCTTCCTATGGGAAGCTCGGTTTTCCACGGCACGAATTTGCTTTGCTTGAATTCCTCGACCATATTTCGTATAAACATCTCAAGGCTTATTCGAAGGCGGGTGACTATATATTTAAAGCGCTTGCTTTTATCGTCAAATCCGCCGAAAACGGAGTGTATAAACTCCTCGGCACCTTTTTCCGCGCATTTGCTTATATCGCCGTTTGTCATATCCTTGAAGCTTTTTCCGCTTACAAGACATTCGTTTATAAATTTTTCGAGTATGCTGTGTATGTACTTTCCTATATCTATTACCGACAGCTCCGCTTTGTCCTCACTTCTTAGCGAGAGGATACGGTTACACCAACACGAAAGCTTGCAAAGGCGGAAGCTTTCAACTGTTGAGGGGCTTATGCTGTAGTTTTCGCCTATCGCCTTTTTTGCTATCTCCGAGTCTATTTTTTCTTCTGTGAAGAATATGCTTTTTTCGGTATTTTCATATAGCTTCGGCGCCTTGCTTTTAAGTATTTCGGCAAGCAGACCGTCTGAGCTTTCCGCATAAGCGTCGGCTATTGCCTGAATACCGACAAGCGCTAAAGGCTTACCTGTAATATCGGAAGCGGAAAACAGCTTTTCAAGACGGTGAACCGCCATTGATGGCGGTGATTTTTTATCGTATAAAACAAACAGCTTTTCCGTGGGAAGACTTGCTGCACAGTAAAATTCCCTTAATGGCTCACAGCAAAAATCTTCTTTATCCGCACCGAGATCAAGTCCGAGACTTTCGAATGCACGAAGCTCTGCCTTCGTAAAGAAACCGTCGCTTGACTGTTTGCCGGGGAATATGCCCTCGCAGGCTCCGAGTATTATCAAGGCTTTGGGCTTTGTGCCGAATAAGGATGCGGGTGAGAGAAGCTGTACTTCGTCTATAGATGTGGGAATGACTTGAAGCGAAAGGCTCTTCATCGCAAGAAGCAGTATTTCTTCAAATTGACGCGAGTTTAGCTTTTTATCCCCGCACAGCTCTACGCATTCTTCAAGAATATGCACAAAGCTTTCGTAAAGGCGTTTTTGCAGCTCTGCCAAAAATATATCTCCCTGCTCCTTGTCAAAATCAGCAAGAGCGTCGAGCTTTTCTTCTGCTTTCAGTTCATTCAAATATTCATATAAAGCTACAGCATAGTCCTTTGCGCACTGTCCGAGCTTAAATTTATCGGCAAGATCGTATAAAGGGACTGCAAGCAGGCGCTTTGCCGTATTTGCATCGTCGAGTATTTTTTCGCCTCTGTAGCTTACCTTTTCCGAGAAACCATCGGGGTTAAAGGGGAAATCCTTATCGGTCTGCCAAAGACCGCCGCTTATATTCCAAGTGCGAGCATATATCTCAAGCGAATCGGCAAGCTTTTCGGGTACGTTTGAAAGAGCGCTTTTGAGTACGCCCATCATATCCTCACAGCGAAATCCGTTATGCACGGCGCAGAGACTTGCAAAAACGAGCTTACATAGAGGAAACTCGGAGAAATTATTTTTGACGGACATAAACAGAGGTATGTTATGCTTTTCAAAAACCGCGTCCAAGATACCCTCGTAAAGAGATGGCTCTACGGCGCAGAGTGCGATATCTTTCATTTGATAGCCGTGCTCTCTGCAAAGGTTAAGCACTATAGAGGCGGCGCGCTCCGCTTCACCGCTTATGCCGTCGCAGGCGTATATCTTGACGTTTTCGCTTGCTTTATCCTGTACGGTTGAGTCCCATAGACTCGTTCGTATAAGCTCAAGATCGTCCTTTTCGTTTTTTTCGCAAAGATGCGTCGGAAGCGATATAGGGAAGGAGCATTTATTTGCAAGTCTTTTTATCGTATCGGCTGTTGCAAGAGGCTTTTCGAAGACCTCGCTTTTTTCATCTTCGTTTGCAAATACGGTGAAATAAAGCTCCTTGCAGCTTTTCATAATTTTCTTTATGATAGCGTACTCTGCGGGGGTGAATCCCGAAAATCCGTCGAAAAATACGTATGAATCCGCAAAAAAGTCGCCGTCTTCGAGCTGTGTTGCCGCATAAATGAGCCTATCTCCCATATCCCAAAGGTCACGGTGAAGCAAGGTGTCGTATGCAGAATATACGACGGATATATCGGAAAGCTTATCGGCAGTCACCGTAAGATGAGCAGCCCTTGCTTTTGATGCGGCATCGGAAAGCATCTCGGGGGTAAATACGAGCGATTTGAGCTTTGTTATCTGCTCGGAAAGGCTTTTTATAAATTCCTCATTTTCCGCAAGGGTTGTGTATTTTGTCAATAGCGGCAAGCATTCTTTTAACGCGAGAGCGGTAAGGATTATCTTTCCTTCTTCGCTGACGAAGGAATTTTTCAGTCCTCCGTATTGTCTTGCAAGACGGTTTGTAAGCCTCTTAAAGCTCAAAACGTCAAAACAGAGATTTGCAGTGGGGCAGAGGGAGGAGAACAGCTCTTGTTCCGTTTTCAAAACGGAGCTTTCGGGTACGAAAAGAAAGCATTTTTTACCTTCGCTCGTCAGCTTTTCGAGAATAGAGCGATAGTATTTCGTTGAGCTTCCGTATGAACTCGTATATACGAGATTAAGCATTTTTCATCCTCCTTCGTTTATTTTAAAAAGGCGAGGCTTTGCAAAAAGCACAAAGCCTCTGAAAACTTTTTATTCAAGCGTTTTAAGCATTATGTCGCAGATTCCGCCCATGAAGTCCTCCGCTTCCTCGGCATTTAGCGGCCTGCGCATAAGGCGGGCAAGGTTTAAGAGCTGCTTTGCGATGGGCATAGCCTTCTCTTTATCGGCGTTTGCAAGAGCCGATATAACGGGATGCGACGAATTCACGCAAAGCTCCTCTTTTTCGGCAAGAGAGGAAAGCCCTTTGCCTTGACCGAAGCTTTGATACATCTTGAGCATATCGCTCATTCGTCTTGAGCTTTCTTCTACGGTGAGTATTAAGGGAGCGCCGTCCTTTAAAGGACATACGTTTATTTGAACGTCTTTGCCGCAAAGCTCACCGAAAAGCTCCTTTAAAGCGTTTTCGTTTATTTCAGCACCGTCTTCACTTTTTATAAGCTGTGAAAGCTCGGAGTCTACTCTGCAGAATTTAAGTCCGCTATCCTTGCTTTCCAAAAGTGAAGCAAATTGCATATCGAGCACGCTGTCAAACAACACGATCGCAGCGCCTTGCTTTTCAAGCATTGACACGTACTGTGCTTGAGCTACGGGGTCGGTGGTATAGAACACCTTGTTTTCGTGTGTGTCCTTCGTTTTTTCTCTGTATTCTGCGAGAGTAAGATATTCGTCCCCGCTTGTTTTGAAAAGTATATTTTCCTTTACTCTTTCGAAAAATTTTTCGTCACGCAAAGATGCAAAAAGCACGAAGGTCTTTATATCGTTCCAAAGCTTTTCGTATTCTTCACGCTCAGTCGAGAACATTGACGATAGCTTGTCGCTGACCTTTTTCGATATGTGCTTTGCGATTTTTTTGGAGTAAGCGTCATTTTGCAGATAGCTTCTTGATACGTTAAGCGGCAGCTCGGGGCAATCAAGCACTCCCCTTAACATTATCATATAGTCGGGGAGTATCTCTCTTATATTATCCGCAACGAACACTTGGTTATAGTAGAGCTTTATCTCGCCCTCAATATTTTCGTATTGGTTCGTATATTTGGGGAAGTATAGTATTCCCTTAAAGTTCAAGGGGTAGTCCGCGTTTATATGAATGTGGAAAAGCGGGTCTTTGAAGTCTCCCGTGAGCTTTTTGTAAAGCTCGGCGTATTGCTCTTTTTCGCATTCGGACGGATTTTTTGTCCAAAGCGGCTTTGTATCGTTAATTTGTACGGGGCCGTGCCCGTGGGAGCACTCACCGTCCTTGCAGTCGCAAGAGGTACTGTCGTCAAAATATACGGGCACGGGCATAAACGAGCAATATTTTTCCAATATCATACGGAGCTTTGCACCGTCAAGATATTCCTTTTCCTCTTCAGAGATATGAAGCACTATGAGAGTGCCCCTCTCGTCACTCGTTTCGTCCTCCTGCATCTCATAGCTTCCGCCTTCGGTGCATTCCCAAGAAACCGCTGTAGCATCGGTATATGATTTCGTGTACATCTGCACCTTATCGGCAACCATAAACGCCGAATAAAATCCGAGTCCGAAGTGTCCGATTATACCGCCCGAGCCGTCCTTTTCATCGTATTTTTCGATAAATTCGAGTGCGCCCGAAAGAGCAATCTGATTTATGTATCTCTTGACCTCGTCGGCACTCATACCGATACCGTTATCCTTGATGCTTACGGTGCCGGCATCCTTATCCAAAACGACGTCGATACGGAATGCATCGGGGTCTACGTCTTTAACCTCTCCCAAGGAGTAAAGCCGTCCGAGCTTCGTACACGCATCGCAGGCGTTTGAAACCAATTCTCGCAAGAAAATGTCTTTATCCGAATAAAGCCATTTTTTGATTATGGGGAATATATGCTCCGTCTGAACGGATATTCCGCCCTTTTCCATACTCATTTTTTATCCTTCTTTCATTGGGAAAATTGCAGCTTATTTTTTCTTTTTGCCCGTTACGGCAACGGCGAAAACGCCGCCGAATAAAATAGCGCACACGGCTATTATTACGTTGGTCTTTAAGGAAACCTGCTCTTGCTTTTCCAAGGGAGCGGTCGGAACGGTTATCACGGGACGTGCCTCTTGCTCGTTTTTATTTGCCAAAAGCTCATCTTGACGCTTTTTTTCTTCTTCAAGCGCAAGCTCCAGCTTTTTGGCGTCTACAAGATAACCCTCGTCGTCCGTAATCAGTCCCGGAGCAATAATACCCTGCTTTAACTTCAAAAAATCAATGACTGCGTCGGTGGAATATTCTTCCAAATTTGCCACTTCGAAAAATTCCTTTATATCCGTATCACCGTACACGGTTTTGAAATTTTCTCTGTCAATGTCGCTCCAATTTTCAGGGAATGCGGATGCTGCGACGCCTATACAAACGAGTGAAAGGAGCAATAACGAAACTACAAGCTTTTTCATTTCTGTTCCTCCTCGGCTCCCGTATTTGCGTCTTCCGCCTCTGTTTTCGCTTCGGAGATATAGAAGGTCAAGAGCTTTCCGTCACCGAATTCGTCACCGAAATCCGCCATGGAGAAGCTGTATCTGTAGCCGTCCTTGGAGGTGAAGATGTATTCGTCAAGGTCGTATACAAAGCCCTTTGCTTCAAGCTCCTTGCCGTAGGAAACGAAGGACGCTTCATCCGCACCGTATACAAGTACGTTCATCCAAGCGTTTTCGTCTTTCTTTGGCATACCCT
Source organism: Eubacteriales bacterium (assembly GCA_045585835.1). GTDB lineage: Bacteria > Bacillota > Clostridia > Oscillospirales > CAG-272 > CALCTE01. Next base: position 195,424 of record JAZMZG010000017.1, on the reverse strand, counting down.
CTCCCGAGGGCGTTTTCAATATCGTTCCGTATTTGAAAACGGGGAACAGCTCAAATCCCTCAAGCCAATTTGTTTTTGCGGGAAGATATATTTCGAGAGTTACTTTCACCGTATCTCTTGCTTGGCTTTCGGTTATGAATTTTATGTAGCAATCCTTTGAGTATATATCTACACCGTCTGTGTAATATCCGTCCGTATCAAGCAAGCGCTTTCTGTATTTGTTGTATTGCGACCAAGTGCTTTGCGCTTCGATTATTACCGCACCGTTTGACGAAGTGACGCTCGTGACCTTATCCGCTTCGTCAAATTCCGGCAAAGAGGCGGGTAGGTCAAGCGGCCAATAAACACTGCCCGTTAAGAATGCTTTGAGTCTTGAGATGGAGGCGGAGATATCCAAGCTTTTAAGCTCGTCCTCTCCGAAGGAGCTTATAACGGGTAGCGGCTTTGCCGACGGAGATATAAAAATGCTGTAAAGATTTTCGGGAGAATATACGACTCTCTTCAAAGTGCCCGTCAGCTCAAAAGAGTACGTATCCTCCTCGTAAGGACTTGCGTGTACCGTCACGAGTACCGCCACGGAGCGTACGCCGTAGTCTGTGCCTTTTCCTATCTCGAATTCTTTTGAATCCGCATTTATGTTGACGGTGGCGATATTCGTTAAGTTATTTTCCCCTTCTATGCCGGGGACAGCGCCCGAATGGTAATTTCCCAAGGCGTTTATGAGGTATTCGGAATCGCCGAGGTTTGTTTGCGCAGAGCTCATTTCGAGCTTTGTGGATATAGCTCCGTTATAGCCGAGCACAAAGTTTGCAAGCTCGTTTTGAGTGCGGCAGCTTGCGTAGGAAGTAAGCGACCCCGGCACGACCGAGCTCATTTCCTGAACAAGATTTTTTATTTTTGGCACGGTTGCAAAGTCGTATTCCATATCCAATACGGCGGCTCCCGTAAATCTCGTGGGAACCTCCGTGTCCGTAAGGGAGCTTCCCGAAAGGCTCACGTATCTCATATTGAAATCGAAATTTACGGTCACTCCGCTCGTGCGGGGATTTTTCAGCTCCGTTTTTCCTTCGCCTGAGGTTTCGAGTATCCAAATATAATTTTCGGGTCTTTCCACGGTTATTGCAAATGCGCTTATGGCAGAAGCAAAGCAGAGCACCGCAAGAATGACGAGTATTATTCTTTTTTTCATCTTTAACCTTTCAAACTTTCGGGTAAAACTTTATAATAAGTGTGCTCTACGCCGTAATGTATTGCGTGGAATCTGTCCTCGGTGATCTCGTAGAAGGTATAATAACCCTCTGCGTCAAAGCCCTCCTTGGAATCGGGAAGCAGCTCCGGCGCTTGTGACTGCTCGTAAAAAAGAGCCTTGCCGGTATGGTCGTCCATAAGTATAAATCGCAAATATTTACCCTCGGAAGACAGATAATCGGCAATATATCCGCCCTCTATTCTTTTTGCGCGGAACTTTTCCGTGCCTATTCCCGAAACGGTATATTTGCAAGTGAAGCTATCGTCGGCAACGTCGTAATACACGTAGAACGAACCGTCCGTGTAGACCTCTTCGAAACTAAGGCTGTCCGAAACGTCGACCTTTAAGGTGATGTTGTATTCGCCTTTTTCGGTCCTGCTCACGTTTACGTCTTTATAGCCGTTTGCCGAAAGCGTCGTTTTCAGAGTATCGTCCGAGCCGCTTTGACAAGTCGATATGGCAACGAAGCTTGACTCACCGCTCATTACCTCGTATGTATCCAAAAGCAATTGCGAAGATTCACCCGCAGCGGTCAAGGAGGCGGAGAGGATATCGTAAAATGAGTTTCGAAGCGCCGATACGTTCGAATAAGCCTTTGCAAAGCTTGTCGGCTGTACGTATTCGACTTTTGGCGTATCGGGCAACGGCTCGGTATCTTCACCGCCGTTTTCACCGCCGTTTTCGCCGCCGTTTTCACCGTTTTCGCCGTTTTCGTTTACGTCGGTCTGCGTATCATTTCCGTTTTCGCCGTTTACGTTTACGTCGGTCTGCGTATCGTTTTCGTTTTTGTCCTCGTTATTTTCTGTCTGTGAGTCGCCGAAGGTTTCTTTGGACTCGTCGGGTAAAAGCTCCGTCTTTTTTGCTTTGCAAGCGCATAAAAAGACTAAAACACAAGCAACCACAGTAAAAATAGCAATAATTTTTTTCATAAACTTCTCCGTCAGTGCTTTATTTATGTTATATTATACACCTTAATAAACATAAAATCAAGAGTAAATAAGCACCAATGGGACAAGCACTTTAAGACGGTGCGAGCTTTATGGTCATTATCAGTTCACCTGCACCGTTTTCGCATTTTTCAAAATCGACGTTGATACCGCCCGAGCGCAAGGTCGTGACCGCTTTTTCTATTGTGTTTACAAATATACGCCTATCCTTTAAGACGGGCTTTATCTGTTGCTTGATTTCCGTGTCTTTACCTTGTTTTTCTTCGGTAAATCCGTTTATGTAATCATCACCTTGCGATAAGCTCGGACGCCCCTCAATTATGGCGTTCAGTATCCTTAATCTTTTATCTGCACTTTGCATTTTAACAAGGCTCAAAGCTTGATTTTCGTCAAGTCCCGCATATAAAACAAGCTGTCTTTCGTGCTTTTGAAAGCTTAAGAGATTTAGCTTTTTTGCAACGTATCCTTCGCTCACCGACAAATGCTCTGCAACTTGCTTTGCGGAAAGCATTGAGGTCTTCATAAGATTCGATATTGCTTCGGCTTGCTCGAACATATTAAGATCGCTTTTGACCAAATTTTCGCAAAGTGCTATTTCCAAGCAGTCCTTTTCGTCAAAGCTGCTTACAATGCAGGCAACGGACGGTATACACAGAAGCTTACAAGCTCTGAGCCTGCGCCTTCCCGAAATAAGCTCGTATACCGTAGCACCGGAAAGGTCGCTTACGGCTTTGACTTTTAAAGGCTGTAAAAGTCCGTGCCGCCTTATACTGTCAGCAAGGCGCGAAAGCTCCTCTTCATCGAAATTTTCCCTTATTGGATTTTCTCCCGTCAGTATCAATTTCGTGGGTATATTGAGCAGTTTATCTTTGCATTTGTCTTTTTTTATGTGTATCATAGCTTGTCCTTTCACAAAATTTCTCCTACACTATTATAAGCCGAGAAAATGGAGAAAAGGCTCGTATTGTGCACAACTTATTGACAAAAAGCGGCCTTGTTTGAGCAAAAAAGATAAATAAAGGTACTTTACAAGCATAGAGCCGTGTGATAAAATAAACTAAAGCAAATCAAACGGGAGGACAAAATGAGAAGCGAGTATGTGAAGGCGTGCGGCACCTGTGTCCACTTGGTATATCTTGTGCATAACGGTGAGTGCTATTGCGAGCATAAAGGGCCTGTTTCGGAAAACGGAAAATGCGGAAAATACCGCTTTGACCTGCTTAAAATAAGACCGTCTGCTCCCGTGTGCGAAATCTACGACGGGAAAGCGGACATTTAACGCTTTATAAAAAACGGTGTGCGAAAGATCGCACACCGTTTTTGTATTTTTATTCCGTTCTGAGCGCTATTACGGGGTCTTTGTTTGCAGCAAACTTTGCGGGTATAAGACCTGCTATGAACGTGAGAAGCATACTTATCGCAACGAGGATTATTGCTCCTTCGACGGGGAGAGATGCTCTCAAGATCTCTATTCCCGTAAAGTGATTCAAAATAAGATTTATCGGTATGAGCAGCAAAAGCGTCACCGCAATTCCGATAAGGCCCGCCGCAAATCCCACGCTTATGGTTTCTGCGTTGAACACTCTGGCAATATCCTTCTTGGAGGCACCGATGGAGCGGAGTATACCGATCTCTTTGGTGCGTTCCAAAACGGAAATATATGTGATGATTCCTATCATAATCGACGATACGACAAGGGAGATTGCAACAAAAGCAATAAGAACGTATGATATGGCGCTTATGACCGTTGATACGGAGGACATCAAAAGTCCCACGTAGTCCGTGTAACTTATCTTATCCTCCTCGTTTTCCTTACCGAGAGAATTGTTGTAGTCCTCTATTATCCTTGCTATCTCGTCCTTATCCTCAAAGGTCGCAGTGTATATGTTTATAGCCGAAGGATGCGCTTTGTCGACGTTTCCGAGAAGCTTCAGTACTTCGTCGTATGTCCTTTCGGAGCGGTTTTTGGGCATATACGAATCGTATATTTTCGCAAAGTCGGAGCTTGTATACGATTTCATTTCCTCCGTAAACATCATAACGAGGTTTTGCTTTGGCACAGCCGAAAGTGCGGCTTCCGTCTGCACTTTATATTCTTCGGCGATTTTTTCCATAGCTGCGCTTATCGCATAGCTTTGTATCTCTTGGTCCGAAAGTCCGTTTATATATTCTTCCACGGACGAGAAATCGTCTATACCCATATCGTTTTTATATGCTTCAAGCATTGCAAGGCGAAGCTGCTCCACAGTCATTGACATAACGTATTCGTTTGCCGTATTTTCGAGGTATTCTGCCGTAGGTGTTGTCTTAATTTTAAAATATATTTCAAAAAGACCGTCTTCATTCAGCGTGCCGAGATATGCTTTCGCTTCTTCGGCTTTTGCCTCGTCCGCCATATTTTTATCTTCCTCGGTCTCAAATTTTAAGCCGTTTATAACGTCAGTTTCGAGATTTTCCTTCTGCGCCTTGATTATCTCGCTTTCTTCAACTTTTTCAAGAAGTATATCCGTAAGTGCGCCCGTATATCCGATAGTACCGCTTAACATACCCGCAACCGCATCGTCGGAGGGGCGTACTATAGCCGATATTTTTACGCTCACGGCTTTTTCCGACGAATAAAGGTATGAAAGACCGCTGTCGCTTTCGCGAAGGTCAACGTAAGCGCCCGATTGCTTTTGGTAGCTGTCGGTCGGAAGTATTATTTTAAATTCAAGCCCGATAAGCTCATCGCAGCTCCACTGTCCGAGATTTTCCGTGTCCACCTGCTCGCTTTTCATCGCATCTGCCATACGCTTGCTTATTTGGTCCGCCGTTTGCAATCCGAGGCAGTAAAGTGCAAGGTCGCTTATCTCGTTGTTTTCGTTTACTATTAAGACTGCCTCGCCCGCTTCCGTAGGCCAATTGCCTCTTACAAGCTCGTACTGTTGTGTCAAAATCGGGTTTATAAGCTCCCCGTCTTTTCCCGAGAGCAGCTGCTCCCATACGTTATAGCCCATAAAATAGCTTGCCATAGGATTTGCACCCATATCGAAGGAGCTTATGTTTATTCCCATATCGCCGTATACCTTCTCCATGAGGCTCATAATGTCCGCTTTTACTATCTTTCCGTCAGGGTCCTTGACGTATACGTCCATAGCGGTATCGTATTTGTATTGCACGGCGCTTGCATATTTATTAAATTCTTCGCTTGATTCGATAAACTCCTTGAAGCTTTTTAGGTTATTTTTTTCCGTTTCGAGAGAGTTTGCCGTATTCATAAGCTCATACAGCACGGAATTGACCTTTACCGTATCGTCCGGTCGGCTTGTTTGCTCGCTGTCTTCGCTTTGGGAGGGGGATACCTCCATAAGAGCGCTTATCATAGCGCCCATATCGGCGCTTTCCGCTTCAATGGTTATCGGATAGGAAGAGAGGGTGTCCTCTTGCACTCTGTCGATGTAGTTTTGCACGCCCGTCGAAACCGACAGTATAAGCGCAATTCCTATGATACCTATAGAGCCCGCAAACGATATCATAAAGGTTCTGCCCTTTTTCGTCATAAGGTTGTTTAATGAAAGGGAGAGGGCGGTGAAAAACGACATTGACTTTTTCTTTTTGTTATCGGGCACTGCGGCGCCTTGCTTGCTTTCGTAGGGGTTGCTGTCGCTTATTACCGCACCGTCCAAAAGCTTGATTATTCTTGTGGAATAAGCGTTTGCAAGCTCGGGGTTATGCGTTACCATAATTACAAGACGGTCTTTTGCTATCTCTTTTAAGATATCCATTATCTGTACGCTCGTCGTGCTGTCGAGTGCGCCCGTAGGCTCGTCTGCAAGCAGTATTTCGGGGTCGTTCACCAATGCTCTTGCTATGGCAACTCTCTGCATTTGTCCGCCCGACATTTGATTTGGCTTCTTGTGAAGCTGATCGCCGAGTCCTACGCTTTCAAGCGCTTCTTTTGCCCTTTTGCGTCTTTGAGATTTCGAAACTCCCGAAAGGGTCAGCGCAAGCTCTACGTTAGCAAGAACGCTTTGATGCGGGATAAGGTTGTAGCTTTGAAAAACAAAACCGACGGAGTGGTTTCTGTACGTATCCCAATCCCCCGAGCTGTATTCCTTGGTAGAGCGGTTTGAAATAACGAGGTCGCCGCTTGTGTATCTGTCAAGACCTCCGATAATATTCAAAAGCGTCGTTTTTCCGCATCCCGAGGGACCGAGCACGGAAACAAACTCGCTTTTTCTGAACTCAAGACTTACGCCGCAAAGCGCTTTTACCTTGTCTTCGCCGACGCCGTATTCTTTAACAATATTTTTTAATTTCAGCATAAAAAACTCCAAAGTGTATTTTGTGAAATAAATATACCACCTATATATTAATTTTTTGTGAACTCCTATAAGCAATTTTAGATTTTACTACACAAAATTACGACAATTTTCGCTTTAAAATGCTTTTGTCGAGAATTGAGGAACTCGGTCGATAAATGTCAAAATACGCAAAAATATACAAAATGGTGCATAAATTAACACAGCTCGGTGCTTGATAAAAAATCGGTTCTTTAAGATAAAAAGGCGGAATGTATTGAAAGTTCGATAAATAGATGGTATAATTACAAAAAGGAATTTTTGGAGGAACTTATGTTAAAGAGGCTTTTTGCACTTTTTGTGGTTTTAACCTTGCTCTTAACTTGCGCAAGCTTTACGGCGTGCAAAAATGACGGCGGCGAAAACGAAGAAGGGTTTGATGACGGAGAAGCATTCGGCGAAGACGAAGGTATAAAGGTAGAGCTTTCCGAAGAAACGTTGGATATTCCCGCCGGCGCATTTTATAAGGATTACGAATTTACTATATTCGCACCTGCTCCGTCGGGAGCCGACCGTTTTGTCAGAGAGGCGCCTAACGGAGACCCCATAACCGATGCGATATATAACAGAAATCTTGCCATAAAGGACGTTATCGGCGTAACCATAGCCGCCGAGCAGTATAACACGTATACGGATAAACAGGCGCAGAAGATAATCGACAGCGTGCTTGCGGGCGACCACGCATTCGATGCGGCGGCGATACACAGCACCTCTGCTTGTGCTGCTCTCATTGTTGCAGATGCTGTGCTTTCCTTTGATTATCTTGAGTATTGCGACCTTTCAAAGCCGTGGTGGATACAAAACTTTACGGAAAACTGCTCTATGTTTGACGAGGCGTATTTTGCGATAAATTCCTCTTGTTACGGATATTATTCGATGGCAGCCTGCATTTTGTTTAATAAGGACCTTGCAAACGAATACGAGCTGCCCGATTTATATCAGCTCGTAAGGGACGGCGAGTGGACGGTCGATAAGATGACGGAGCTTACGAAGAATTTTTCGCAAGACCTCAACGGCGACGGAATTTACGACGGGGAAGATTTGATAGCGGTGACGTCAAACGACCATTCGTATATAAATTTTTGGTACGGAGCTTTCAGACAAAGCACGGTTGAAAAAGGAGAAAACGATGCACCGACCTATCTTGTCAACACACCGAGAATGGCAAGCATCGTACAAAAGCTCAACACTCTTTTCAATACGGGCTCAAGAGGCGTTATACATAAAATGGACGTTGAACGCAAGGAGTATCTCGATGCTTTTGCGGAAGGACGCGTCTTGTTTAGAGTGGCGTCCGCAAGCGACGCTATAGCGCTCCGAGAGTACGGTGTAAATTTCGGAATTATACCCCTCCCCAAATTTGACGAAAACCAAGAGCAATACGGCTCGTGGGTAGACCCTTGGCACCTTACCATATGCGTTCCGATTGACAATGAAGACCCCGAAAGAACGAGCGTCATACTTGAAACGATGGCGTATTATTCCTACAGAATGGTTTATCCCGCAGTCGTAGAACAGCAGCTCTTCGGAAGCGGAACAAGAGATCTTGAGAGCCTTGAGATGCTTGAAAAATATATCTTCCCGAACGTATACTTCGATTTCGGATATATTTATGACGGTTGGGGTGTGGGATATTCGAGTCTTCTCCGCACCTTGCTCCCAAAAGGCTCGACTGACCTTTCGAGCTTTGTTGCGGGCAGAAAAGGCAAGGCGGAGAGCCATTTCAATTCGTTGTACGACTCGGCGCTCTCCAAAGCTAACTGACACGATAAAACAAAAAACCGTTTTCTTTGATATTTTTCAAAAGAAGCGGTTTTTTTATTTGCATTTATTGAAAATATATGATATAATACAATGATTTAATATATATTTACGGAGATTGCGATGAAACGCTTTGATACGGTAATTTTTGATCTTGACGGCACGCTCCTTGATACGATAGAGGATTTGCGCACTGCTGTGGCATATGCTTTTGGTATAAGCGAAAAGGAATTTTCAAGACAGCAGACTCTTGCGGGAATAAATTTCGGTGTTGACCATTTGATAAAAAGCGCCGCTGAGGCTATAGGTGTAAAAGACAGCTACGATCACGAAAAAGCAAGACAGAGCTTCAGCGATAAATACGATATTTGCTATGCGGATAAGACGGCGCCTTTTGAAGGAATAACGGAGCTTTTGAAAAAGCTCAAAGCGGAGGGCTATAAAATAGGCGTTTTTTCAAACAAGCTCGATTTCTTTGTAAAACAGCTTTGCGAGTGTAAGTTCGACAAAGAGCTTATCGACTGTGCAAGAGGCGAGTGTAAGGGTATTGCCGTAAAGCCCGACCCTGCGGGAGCGTATCTTATGATGGAGAGCTTAGGCGTTACCGATAAGGCTAAAGTTGCATATGTTGGCGATTCGAACGTAGACGTGCTGACCGCCAAAAATGCGGGATTTTACTGTATAGGAGTTGCTTGGGGCTACAGACCGCCCGAGTTGCTTTTGGGTACGGGAGCAGACGTTATAGCATACGATGCCGCAGAGCTTTACGACATAATAACGGAGGAGATATGATGGACGAATTTTCAAGCGACAGAGTAATTAGCTCTTCTCTTACTTCGGAGGACAGCGAAAACGAATTTTCGTTAAGACCGAAAAGGTTTGACGAATACGTAGGTCAAGAACTCGCCAAAGAACAACTGAAAATAGCCATTGAAGCTGCAAAGACGAGAGGAGACAGCCTTGACCATGTGCTTTTATACGGCCCTCCCGGACTCGGTAAGACCACGCTTGCGGGAATTATTGCAGAGGAAATGGGCGTAAATTTCCGTATAACCTCAGGTCCCGCTATTGAAAAGCCGGGCGACCTTGCGGCGCTTTTAACCAACCTCAACGAAGGCGACGTTATGTTTATCGACGAAATACACCACCTTCAGAGAAGCGTTGAAGAGATACTCTATCCCGCATTGGAGGATTTTGCCCTTGACATTATTTTGGGAAAAGGCCCTTCGGCAAGAAGCATACGCCTTGATTTGAAGCATTTTACTCTTATAGGCGCAACTACGAGAGCAGGACAGCTCACGTCTCCCTTGCGTGACCGCTTCGGTATGATACTTCGACTTGAGCTTTATACGGTAGAGGAGCTTGCGAAAATAGTAACACGCTCTGCGGGTATACTTAACGTGGGCATAGACCGTGACGGCGCATTGGAGATAGCATCTCGCTCAAGAGGTACGCCGAGAATCGCAAACCGTCTTTTGCGCCGCGTCAGAGATTATGCGCAGGTTATCGGAAACGGCATAATAGATGCGGAAATAGCAGACAAATGCCTTCGAATGATGGAGATAGATGAGCTCGGTCTTGACAGAACGGACAGAAGAATGCTCGAGACCATAATAAAGGTCTATAAGGGCGGCCCCGTGGGAATCGAAACGCTTTCGGCAACGATAGGCGAGGAGACCGTGACCTTAGAGGACGTATACGAGCCTTATTTATTGCAGATAGGCTTTTTAAGCAGAACTCCGAGAGGAAGACTTGCAACTGCACTTGCTTACGAGCATCTCGGATATAAGTACAACCCCGATACGCACTCGGAACAAAACAGATTTGATGTGTAGATAAGGAGAACCGTAATGAAGAAACTTACAGTTTTGGTATTTATGTTGTTAATATGCTTGGTCGTTTGTTCTTGTCAGGCGAAGATTGTGAAAATCACGGAAAGCGACGATAAGGATTCCTCTGCAGACGTGATACCCGACGAAACGCCGAACGAAACGCCGAACGAAACACCCGACGAAACGCCGGACGAAACACCCGACGAAACACCCGACGAAACGCCGAACGAAACACCCAACGAAACGCCGAACGAAACACCCGACGAAACACCCGACGAAACACCGAACGAAACACCCGACGAAACACCCGACGAAACGCCCGATGAAACAACAGTTAATTATACAGACGAAACCAAGAAGACTGTATACGCCACTTGCAGAGTGAACGTGCGCACGGCACCTTCGACCGAAGCGCAGATAATAAGATGCGTAGAGTGGGGAACCGTATTAAAAAGAACGGGCATCACCGATAACGGTTGGTGGAGAGTTGAAATAAGCGGCACGGCATATTTCATTTACGGAGAACACCTTTCCGAAAAAGCACTTACGATACCCGAGATGAAAGACGTAAACCAAAAATACGTTATTACTACGGATATTGACACTTATACTGAATGCAACACAGCTACGAGGATAAAGGACGGAAAGCTCAAAAAAGATACGGTGATAACCGTTTTGAAGATGAGCAAGAATGACGATAATTTTCATTGGGCGCTTGTAAAGCTCGAAGATGGAACAGAGGTGTATATCCTTGACAGATACATGATACTCGCTCCCGAAGCCGAGCCCGATGATGAACCCGGCAACGAACTTGGTGACGAACCCGGTAACGAGCCCGATAACGAGCCCGATAACGAGCCCGGTGGTGAAAATGGTAACGAACCCGGTGGTGAAAATGGTGACGAACCCGGCAACGAACTTGGTGACGAATCCGGCGATGAGCCCCAAGGCGAAACGACATAAACGCCGCAAAATATACTGCTTTGGTATAACTGCGGCCATTTAAGAGGTTAAAAATGATTTTATCGGATAAGTGGAATGATTACGAGCTCATTGACGCATCCGACGGTGAGCGTCTTGAGAGATGGGGAAAATATATACTTGTAAGGCCCGACCCGCAGGTCATATGGAAGGGAGCAAAGCAAAGTCCTCTTTGGAAGAAGGCTGACGCCGAGTACAGCCGAAGCAAAACGGGCGGCGGAAACTGGTCAAAGAATACGCTTCCGGAAAGTTGGACCATAGGCTATAAAGACCTTCGCTTCAAGCTCAAGGCGATGAGCTTTAAGCACACGGGACTTTTCCCCGAGCAAGCGGCAAATTGGGATTATCTTCGAAAGATAATCTCCGAAAGGGGAAAGGGCGTAAAGGTATTGAACCTCTTTGCCTATACGGGCGGAGCAAGTGTTGCCGCAGCGGCGGCGGGCGCAAGCGTATGCCACATTGACGCATCTAAAGGAATGGTTGCGCAAGCAAAGGAAAATGCTGCACTCTCGGGACTTGCCGATGCACCTATAAGGTATATAGTGGACGATTGCAAAAAGTTTATCGAAAGAGAAATAAGAAGGCAGAACACCTACGACGTTATAATTCTCGACCCGCCTTCCTACGGAAGAGGCCCTACGGGAGAATTGTGGAAGCTTGAGGAAAACGTTGACGAGTTCGTATCGCTTTGCATGAAGCTTCTTTCGAAAAAGCCTCTTGCGGTCATATATAACAGCTACACGACGGGACTTTCCGCTTCTGCGGTGGCTGCGCTTCTTGCGGTAAACGCAAGAAAAAACGGATATGAAGACTTCACTCTTTTTGCAGATGAGGTCGGACTTCCGATAACGGAAAAGAAAGTCGCCCTCCCTTGCGGAGCGGTAGCAAGACTTGAGTGGAAATAATAATTTTAGAGAGAATTTTATGTCAAGTATAATCAGTATAAAAGACGTATATTTCACATACGATGCGGCAGATGATACCTCGGAGTCGGCGCCTGCCGCCTTATCGGGCGTAAGCCTTGAGATAGAAAGAGGCACGGTTACGGCAATACTCGGCAAAAACGGCTCGGGAAAGAGCACGCTTGCCAAGCTTTGCAACGGAATATATCTGCCCGATAAGGGAAGCGTTACCGTAAACGGATTTGACACCCGTGACGAAAAGCACGACTTTGACGTTAAGAAAGCGGTCGGTATGGTGTTTCAAAACCCCGACAATCAGCTCGTTGCGACTATTTGCGAGGAAGACGTTGCCTTCGGCCCCGAAAATTTAGGCGTGCCCTCCGACGAAATAAGACGCAGAGTAGACGAAGCTTTGTCGCTTGTGGGTATGTCCGAATACGCACTTTCCGAGCCGCACAGACTTTCGGGCGGACAAAAGCAGAGGATAGCCATAGCGGGCGTACTTGCGATGCAGAGCGAATGCATAATACTTGATGAATCTACGGCGATGCTTGACCCTTACGGCAGAGCGGAGGTGCTTTCCGTTGTAGAAAAGCTAAAGGAAAGAGGTATTTCCGTAGTTATGATAACGCATTATATGGAGGAAGCGTGTCTTGCGGACAGAGCAGTGGTAATGCTTGACGGAAGGATAGTAAGTGACGGAACACCCATAGAGGTGTTCTCAAACGAGCCTTTGCTCAAAAAAGCGGGACTGTGCCCTCCGCAAAATATAGAGCTTATATACAGGCTGCGAGAGAAGAATTTAGAGTTGCCGATAAGCCTTTCTTTAGAGGAAACGGCACAGGACATATACAACGTATTGATTGGAGAATAAAGTGGACGCCGAAAAGATAAACAATGCCATAGAGCTTAAAGACGTGACTTATTATTACGATAAGGGCACGCCTCACGAAAAGCTCGCTCTTTCGCACGTCAGCGTCGGCTTTAAAAAAGGACGCATAACGGGAATAATGGGGCATACGGGCTCGGGAAAGAGCACGCTTGCGATGCTATTAAACGGACTTACAAAATGCCAAGAGGGGCAGATACTTCATAACGGCAAGGATATTTGGGAAAACAAAAAGGAGATAGGACGGCTCCGATTTGAAGTAGGCCTTGTTTTTCAGTACCCCGAATATCAGCTTTTTGAGGAGAGCGTCAGAGCGGATATAGCATACGGTCCGAAAAATATGGGGAAGGGCGAAGAAGAAATAGCAAAGCTCGTTAAGGAAGCAGCCGAGTTTACGGGGCTTGACGAAGCCGTAATGGATAGATCCCCCTTCGACCTTTCGGGCGGACAAAAGCGCAGAGTCGCCATAGCGGGCGTACTTGCGATGGCACCCGACACACTCGTGCTTGACGAGCCTGCGGCGGGTCTTGACCCCACGGGCAGAGAAGAGATACTTTCGGGACTCGTGAGATATAATAAGGAAAAAGGCGCAAGCCTTATAATAATTTCTCACAGTATGGAGGATATGGCAAAATACTGTGACGACCTTGTAGTGTTAAAGGATGGAAAACTTAAGCTTTACGGTACGGTTGCCGAGGTCTTTTCACACTCAAAAGAGCTTATTGAGTGGGGACTCAACGTACCGCAGATAACGAAGCTTGCGAAAATGCTTAAAGAAAAGGGAATGAATATTTCCGACGGCATTTTTACCGTTGACGCTCTTGCAAGAGAGCTTACGTCGGGAGGTGAGCGCAAATGATGAAAAATATTGCGATGGGGCAATACTACAGCGCGAATTCACTTTTGCACGTACTTGACCCGAGAGCAAAGCTTGTGTCGAGCTTTATATTTATAATCATAGTTTTTTTCGCCGATAATTTACCAACGTATATATTGAGTGTAGGCTTTTGCTTTGCGATGGCATCGCTTTCCAAAATACCGCTTCGTCAACTTTTAAAAAGCCTCAAGCCGCTTATATTTATCGTAGCCTTCACTTCGTTTTTTAATATATTTTGGACGAAGGGCGATATACTTTTAACGCCCGAAGGCTTTTTTATAAAAATATACCTTGAGGGACTTATCTCCGCACTTTATATGGTTTTCAGGCTCGTTTCACTTGTTATGAGCACGCTTGTTTTGATAAGCTACACGACCACGCCCATAGCGCTTACACATGGTATAGAGAGCCTTCTTGCACCGCTTGCAAAGCTCAAGGTTCCCGTACACGATTTTGCGATGATGATGTCTATAGCTTTAAGGTTTATTCCTACGCTTATGGAAGAAACGGACAAAATCATAAACGCTCAAAAAGCCAGAGGTACGGATTTTGAATCGGGAGGTCTTATCAAAAAAGCGAAGGCTTTTATTCCTATTATGATACCTCTTTTCGTTTCTGCTTTCAGAAGAGCAGATGAGCTTGCCACGGCTATGGAATGCAGATGCTACAATTCCAACGGCGGCAGAACGAGAATGAACGTTTTAAGGTTCAAGACAAGAGATATTTTGTTTATACTTGCGGTAATCGTCTTTGCTGTTGCGTTTATTTTACTCACGAGTATGGCTAATATTGTTCCGTTTGGAAGCTTATTGCCCGAAGTATTGTTGTAGCTTGCAACAAATTTGCCTAAAAGTATAAATAATTTTTAAAGTTATTTTAAGGATTTTCCTTTAGAATGTTCACAAGCGAAGTTTGTGAAAGGAGTCTTTATATGAATCATAAAGTGTTGATAGTTGACGGCGACAAGTCGTGTGCTGCGGCTTTAAAGAATGCTTTGGAAAAAGAAAAGCACGAGGTTGCCGTATCGGAAAGCGGCGATCTTGCAATCGGCGCATTCAAGCTTTTTTCTCCCGATGCGGTCGTAATGGAAAGTACGCTTTCCGCAAAGGACGGCTTACAGCTTCTTCGTGAAATACGGTCGTTTTCATCAAAGCCTATAATCATAGTAAGCGAAAGAAGCGACGTGTTCGATAAAGTATTGGCATTGGAGATGGGAGCGGACGATTACGTGGTAAAGCCTTATGACCCTAAAGAGATAATCGCACGCCTAAAAGCGATAATGCGCAGATATGCGCTTGGACATACGGATGATGAAACGGTGAAGCTTGACGGACTTGAAATAAGCCTTCAAAGATACGTATTAAAGCTTGCCGACAAATTTGTAAATATGCCGCCCAAAGAGCTTGAGCTTCTTTATCATTTGGTTGCAAACGCCAACAGAGTTTTCACAAGAGATCAACTCCTTGATAAGATTTGGGGTTATGATTATATCGGGGACTCAAGAACGGTTGACGTACACGTAAAAAGAATAAGAGAAAAAATATCCGGCATATCGGATAAATGGGAACTGAAGACGATTTGGGGCGTCGGATATAAATTTGAACTTGCGAATGAGTAACGGTATAGGAGAACAGTAATGGATAACAATTTTAACAATAATCAAAACGAAGACAAGAAGCCGTGGGAGGCTGAAAAAGAAAATCCCTCGGCAGAACAAAAACCGTGGGACGCACCCGTTGAGATCGGAGATTATATACCACCCGTATATGAGAAAAAACAAGAGTCAAAAGAGCAGGAAAGCTTTAAGCAGCCCGAGGCCGTAAATGAACCCGAGCCCGTGAATGAACCCGAGTCCGTAAATGAACCCGAGCCCTCAAACGAGCCAAAAGCTCCCGATTTCAACTCGCAAACCTACGTACCGCCTTACTATAATGCGTCAAGTGTAAATAAAGGCACACCCAAAAAGTCGAAAAAAAATACAGCCATCGTAGCTCTTTCGATAGTATGCATAGCTTGCGTTTTACTTATGACTGCGATGTTTTGTATGATATGGGCAAACGATTGGAAACTTTCCGAGCCCTCCGAGGACAGCGGTAAGGAACAAACTGAAAATGAGAACACGCCCGGCGACGAAATTTTGAATGATACAACGCAAGACGGAGAGGATACTCCCGTGACAGGCGAGGGCGACCTTGATATAGATATCGAGATTGAAGACACCGACGGCAAAAAAGAGCTTAACTACGGTGCCGTTTACGAAAAGTGCTCTCCCGCCGCAGTAGGCATACTTTGCACGAAGAATATGTCTTATACGAGTATGTTCGGGCAGACCACTATGTACGAAGATAAATACGTCGGAAGCGGATTTATAATCGGAGAAGACGGATACGTCGTGACGAACGCTCACGTCGTAGAGGAAATGGACACGATAACGGTATATCTTGCCGACGGAAAAGAGCTTACGGCAACGCTTATAGGCAGCGATTCGTTTTCGGATATTGCTGTCTTAAAGGTAGAAAGCGAAGAAAAATTGCCTGTTATGGAATTCGGCGACAGCTCGGTTCTGAAGGTGGGAGATATAGTAACAGCCATCGGAACACCTGCTGACATCTCACTTGCGGGAACCTTCACACACGGTATTATTTCTGCGGTTGACAGAGAGGTTATACTTGAGGAAAACGGCGTAAAGAAAACCATGCGCCTTTTGCAGACGGATGCGACAATCAACCCCGGTAACTCCGGAGGCCCGCTTCTCAATATGCACGGTCAGGTAATTGGCATCAATACCTTGAAGCTTACTGATGAATTTGAGGGAATCGGATTTGCAATACCGAGTATATACGCAAAGAACGTTGTTGAAGCTATAATCGAAAACAACGGCAATATTGATTTCGACCCCGAAAACGGTTACGTATCGGTTGACGAAACTCCGCAAATGGGAATTGCCAACAGTCAAGAGATAACCAAATATATGTCCTCTATCTACGGTGTACCCGTAGGCGTGCAGATACTCCTTCTCGAGCAAGGCTGTTCTTTGGAGAAAAACGGCGCAAGAGTGGGCGATATCATCGTAGAAATGAACGGCGAGAAGATAACGAATCTTGCAGAGCTTCGCGAGCAAAGAGATAAGGTGAAGCCCAGAGAGGAAGCTACGATAAAGGTATACAGAAACGGCGAATATTTGGATATAACCTTTAAAATGGGAAGCAACATTTCAACAAAATAAAAATGAAGACCACCGAAAAAACGGTGGTCTTTTTCTATAACTGAAAACGCCCCGAAAGCTCGGGGCGTATAAAATCAGTTTTTTAATTTTTCAATAGACGCTTTAAGTCTTGCAAGTGTTTCTTCCTTACCGAGTATCTCTGCTATCTCCGTAGAGCCGCCGGGGGTCATAGCTTTACCGCTTATTGCAATGCGAAGCGGGAACATGATCTTACCGTTTTTCATCTCGTTTTTCTCTGCAAACGAAACCTGAAGCTCTTGCAAAGCATCGTGCGTAAAGTCGCATTCTTCGAGCAAGGGGAGGAGTTTTTCCAAAACGGGAAGTGAGCTTTCCGCATCTGTTTTCATCTTTTTGTTGAAATAAAGCTCCTTGTCAAAATCGGGCATTTTTGCAAAGAAATCTATCATATCGGGGATTTCGCAAAGCGTTTGCACTCTCGTTTTAAGCAGAAGCGATATCTTTGACGAGTCAAGCTTTCCGTCCGTAACTTTGTCAATATAGGGCTTTGCGATTTCGCAAAATTCCTCGTCGCTCATAGCCTTGATATATTCACCGTTGAGCCACGAAAGCTTTTGTATATCGAATATTGCGGGAGATTTTGAGATACCGGAAAGCGAGAATACCTCGCAAAGCTCTTCAAGCGAATATTTCTCTCTGTCACCGCCGGGGCTCCAGCCGAGAAGCGCAACATAGTTGAGGATTGCCTTTTTTAAAAATCCCATATTGAGAAGATCCTCGTATGTGGGGTCGCCGTGGCGCTTTGAGAGCTTATGCTGTGCGTCACGCATAACGGGAGATACGTGGATATATACGGGGCAATCCCAACCAAATGCCTTGTAAAGCAGATTGTATTTTGGTGTTGAGGAGAGATATTCGATACCTCTTACCACGTGCGTCACGTTCATCGAGTGGTCGTCGATAACGTTTGCAAAGTTATAGGTTGGCATACCGTCACTCTTTATAAGTATCTGATCCTCAAGCTCGTCGTTGGGGACGGAAACGTCACCGAATATCTCGTCGTGGAATCCCGTTGAGCCTTCCTCACGGGGCATCTTCTGACGTATAACGAAGCTTCTGCCCTCGGCAAGATATTTTTCGACCGTCTCTTTGGGAAGAAGAGAGCATCTGCCGTCATATTTCTTAAAGCCCTCTCCCGCCTCCTCGCTCTCGTCCTTTTCGCAGAAGCAGTAATACGCAACGCCAAGCTCAACGAGCTTCTTTGCGTATTCCATATACATTCCCATACGCTCGCTTTGTATATACGGACCGTAGGGACCTCCAATGTCGGGGCCTTCGTCCCAATTAAGTCCGACGTCCTTTAAAGCGGAATATATTTTCTCCGTAGCTCCTTCAACGTATCTTTCTCTGTCCGTATCTTCAATGCGAAGAACGAACTTTCCGCCTCCGCCGAGAGATTTCGACTTTGCAATAAGATAAGTATAAAGCGCCGTGCGCAAGTTTCCTATATGCATAAAGCCTGTGGGGCTGGGAGCAAAACGTGTTCTGATAGTCATAAAAATCTCCTTAATATTATATTAAAACTTTTCCAAAAGCCGTGCGGCTATATATTCGATCAAAACGCAAGCAAGCGGCGGAAATCCGATAAGGATAAGTGCCTTTATGATGTTGCGCATCTTTTTTATAAAACGCTCGTCGGGCTTTTTTAAGCTTTCTTTTTCGTCGGGGGACGTGTATTTTGCGTTACAGTAAGCGTTTATAAATACCGCACCGCAAAGGCAGGGGAGTGATATCCATACGTACAGATGTATGACCCACAAAAGATTTTCCTTTATCGAAAGGTAATAAAACGCAACGCAAAGCGAGCTCCAAAGTATAAGAGCAAGTAAAATCCACGCCTTGCGAGAGCCTTTTTCGAGCTTTGGGCGGTTATTTTGTTTAGTTATTTGATTCTTCCTGTTTTTCTTTTTCATTTGTTTCCTTTATAAAAAGCCCTTCATCTTGAGCCTTGTTTGACCAAATAATTTTTCTCGGGCAAACGCTTTCGCACTTACCGCATTGTGTACATTTGTCATAATCTATATGCGCTACGAAATTTTCTACGGTAATGGCACCTGTCGGACAGTTTTTTTCACATAGACGGCAGCTTATGCAGCCGACCTCGCAATAGCTGCGTGTTCTTGCGCCTTTTTCAACGGACATACAGCCGACCCAATATTTCGCATCAAAGGGAATAAGCTTAATAATGCTCTTGGGGCAAGCAGCAACGCATGCACCGCAAGCCTTACACTTATTGTAATCAACGGCGGCAACGCCGTCGTGTACTTGAATTGCACCGAATGGACAGACCTTAACACAAGTGCCAAGACCTATACAGCCGTTTGGGCACATTTTATCTCCGCCCGCAAGTCTTGATGCGGAAAAGCAGTCGTCTATGCCTTCAAGCATATATTTTTTCTTAGCAAGTGTATTCGTACCGCTGCACATGACCTGCGCACGAAATCTGACGGTCGGCTCCGCATTAAGCCCCATTATATCCGAGACCTTCTTTGTGACTGCTTCACCGCCGGCAACGCATAGATTACATTTTTCGCCGCCCTCGACGATAGCCTTTGCGTAGTTGGCGCAGCCGGGATATCCGCATCCGCCGCAGTTAGCTGACGGAAGGACGTCAGTTATTTTGTCGATACGCTCGTCTTGCCTTACGTGAAAAACTTTTGATGCAAGCGAGAGCAAGAGTCCGAGTGCACCTCCTAAAGCTATGAAGCATAAGCAGGCAATAAAAATTTCGTTCATAGTTTTTCCTTTGTTATTAGTGTTTTAGATTAAATCTTTAAGCCTTGGAAGCCCGAAAACGCCATCGCAATAAGAGCGGCGGTCACGAGCACGATGGGCATCCCCTCAAAGGCCTTCGGGGGATCTGCCAAAACGAGCCTTTCTCTTACGCCCGCCATTACCAATAATGCGAGGGTAAATCCGATAGAGGAGAAAAAGCCGAATGCCACCGATTGAACAAAGCCGAATCCGTACTGTATATTTAAAAGGCAAGCACCGAGTACGGCACAGTTTGTCGTAATAAGCGGAAGATATATGCCGAGCGCATTATATAATGCGGGAACGAATCTTCGAAGGAACATTTCGATAAGCTGCACAAGAGAGGCAATTATCAAAATAAAGCCTATCGTTTGGAGATATTCAAGCTTATACGGAACGAGCACATACGTATTGAGAGCATAGGTTGCGATGGAAGCAACGGTTATGCAAAACGTGACTGCCATTCCCATACCGAAAGCGTTTTTGGGATTATTCGATACGCCTAAAAACGGACATATCCCCAAAAAGCGAGAGAATATGAAGTTTTGTATAAGTACGGCGGTAATCGCAATTACCACAATAGAGGTCGTTTCATTCATTTGTCCTTACCTCTTTTCGTTATTGCTTGAACTGCGGCAAGTAAGAAGCCAAACACGAGAAAGCCGCCTGCGGAAGCCGTGAGCATTCCGATACCGTCAAGACCGGGTATCTTATACCCAAGCACACAGCCTGAGCCCAAAAGCTCTCTTATAAATCCGACAAGACTTACTGCTAGGGTATAGCCAAAGCCCATCGCAATACCGTCTGCGGCAGAGGAAATTACGCCGTTTTTTGATGCAAAGGCTTCGGCTCTTGCAAATATTATACAGTTTACGACGATAAGCGGAATGAATATTCCGAGCGACTTATCAAGAGAGGGGAGGTACGCCTTTATAAGAAGCTGTACTGCCGTTACAAAGCCCGATATCACGACTATGTAAGCCGCTATTCTTATTTGAGAGGGGATTATCTTGCGAAGCAGGGAAATGAACATGTTAGAGCAAACGAGCACCGCCGTGACCGCAACGCCCATACCGAAGGAATCCTTCAAGTTAGTCGTTATCGCAAGCGCAGAACAAGCGCCTAAAAGCTGTATCAAAACGGGATTGTTCGTTATAATGCCTTCCTTAAATTGTGCGATCAAGTTTTTCACTTTCCTACTCCTTTCTTAAAGAGTCAAGATATGTATCTACGGCTTCGCAGGCGCTGTTTACACCGAAAATCACCGCATCACTGCTTACTGTAGAGCCGGCGACAATCTCAACCGTACCGCCGTCCTTTGTAAAGCTAAAAGGCGCTTTTTTGGAAACGTACTGATTGTCAAGGAAGCCTTCGGCTTTAAGAGGCGCTACCTTTGTGGCGGTTTCCGAGTCCGAAATTATCTTAACACCGCTGACCACACCTTCAAGGTCGGTGCCCACCATGATCTCCATCTCACCGCCAAATCCCGTGGGTTTTGCGATAACGAGGAAACCGCAGGGCTCGTCGCCTTTATGGATTAGATACACCGTGTCAATTTCCTTCGAAAATTCAACGTCGGGAATTTGTGTATATTCAGATTCGGGAAACATAGCCTCAACCGCATTATCAAGCTCGGCTTTTTTGGCGGCGGCGATAGGTGCGGCAGTAAAATAATTTATAAAAGCAAGTAAAAGAACGGTAAAACCCGTTACAAGAAGCAAGATTATAGCCGTGCGGATAGTGTCAAATGTAAATATCTTGACGTTTTTACCGCTTACGGCTTCTTCATTTTCCGAAAGCTCTTTTTTTGCCTTTTCAAAAATTACGAATCCCGTATCTTTGCTCTTTGCAACGTCAAGTGTCAATGGCTCGTTTGTTGCGACCGTTTCGTTTTGTTTTGTTTCGGGCACGCTTGTGTTTTCTGCGATTATTTCTTCTTTTTTCTTCATACGTGCGCACCTCCGAAAACTTTGGGCTTTGTGAGCCTGTCAATATACCAAACAAACAGGTTCATAATGAGGATAGAGTAGGAAACGCCCTCGCTGTATGCACCGAAATAACGGATAAAGACCGTCAAAAGTCCGCATCCTACGGCATATATGACCTTTCCCCGCTTCGTTATGGGGCTTGTCACGTAATCCGTCGCCATAAATACAGCGCCTAAAATAAGACCGCCCGATAAAAGCTCGGAGAGCATATAATTTACGCAAAACGTATCCGCGCCGTGCGGAAGAATGAACGTGATAAGCGCTACCGTACCGATATATATAACGGGAATGTGCCAAGTGATGACCCTCGACAAAACAAGATATATTCCTCCCGCAAGAAGAAGCAAAGCGCTCACTTCTCCAAGACACCCCGGTATATTGCCTAAAAGCATATCCAAAATGCTCCAATTTGAGCTGAGAGTTCCCACTTTAAGCTCTGCAAGCGGCGTTGCACTTGCAATAAGCTCTACCGCCGAGGAATCGGCATTTACCGAAACGGGAGAGAGAATACCGCCCGCCTTCGTAAAAGCGGTCATTTCCTCCGTCCATGAGAGCGTCATAAACACTCTTGCCGCAAGTGCGGGGTTCACTATATTTTTACCGATACCGCCGAATAAGCACTTTACGACGATAATGGCAAAAAATGCTCCGAACACGGGAAGCCATAAAGGTGCCGATACGGGCATATTGAATGCTATGAGCACACCCGTAACTATAGCGGACAGGTCGTATACAGTTTGTGATCTTTTTGTTATAAGTGCGAATATGTATTCAAACGCAACGCAAGAGGCAACCGAAACGAGAGTAAGCGAAAGACTGCGAAGCCCGAATATCAGGCAAGCCCAAATCAGTGCGGGTACAAGAGCAATAAGCACCTTGCCCATCATAAGAGCCGTAGTCGCTTCGGAGCGTTCGTGAGGGGCAGGGGACATTTTTAAAAGCGTCATTTTGTCCTCCTTGTTTTAGCTATTATCTTTGCTTTAGCAGTCCTTACGTACTGTGAAAGATGTATCTTTGCGGGGCATACAAAGCTGCATGAGCCGCATTCGACACACGCTTTGCCGCCGAGTTTTTCGACTTCGTCAAGCATATCTTTTCTTGCGTATTGAGCAATATACGAGGGCATAAGATGCATAGGACAAGCCGCAACGCACCTTCCGCAACGTATACAAGCGCCCTCGGGCGAAAGCTTTATACTTTCCTTTTCAAATGCGAGTATGCAAGAGCAGCCCTTCGTTACGGACGTATCAATGCTCCAAGCGGTAAAGCCCATCATAGTTCCGCCCGATATGATCTGTCCGGGGATTTCTACGGTGCATTTGCAGTATTCAAGCAAATCTTTGTATTTCGTTCCGATGGGTGCCTTTACCGAGCGGGGAGTCTCTATGCAGTCACCGTCGACGGTGACTATTTTTTCAATAAGCGGTTCGCCTTTTATTATGGCGTTTTCCACCGCCACGACCGTTTCGGTATTGAAAACGACACAGCCTACGTCAGCGGGAAGCTTTCCAACGGGAACCTGCCTTTTTGTAAGGGCGTAGATAAGCTGTCTTTCGTCGCCTTGCGGATACTTGGTCTTCAAAACTTCTACTCTAAAGGCGTCATCGCCCTTTGTAAGCTCGCCGATCAGTTTCACCGCATCAAGCTTATTGTCGGAAATACCGAATATCGCCGTTTTAAGTCCGAGCGCATAAAGAAGTATTCTTGCGCCCTCTATAAGCTTTTCGGGTTCTTCAAGCAAAAGCCTGTGATTTGCTGTTATATAAGGCTCGCACTCCGAGCAGTTGATGATGAGAGTATCTACCTTTCCCATAGCCGAAAGCATTTTTGCATATGTGGGAAAGGTCGCTCCTCCAAGTCCCGAAATACCCGCAAGCCTTATTGCTTCTACGATCTGTTCTGCGGACATTGACTTGTAGTCTTTGGGGGAGATGTCTTCACTCGGCGTATTAAGACCGTCGTTTTCAATTACTACGTTTACGGTCTTTTTGCCGTTTGTTGCAATAATGTCGCATATATCCTTTACCGTGCCCGAAACGCTTGCGTGGACGGGGCAGGAAAGACCTTCTGCGGCTACGCCGATGACTTGTCCTCTTTTCACCGTATCGCCCTTTTTGACTATGCACTCGCAAGGCGCACCGATATGCTGTGACATCGGTATAATTACCTCCGACGGTGAAAAATCCTTGTCTATGGGGATATTCGACGTATTTTTGTGCTCGTCGATTATGATTCCGCCTTTAAACGTTTTCTTCAATGTGTTATCTCCTTAAACTATTGTTTGGAAAGAAGCTTTAGTGCTTTCGTTATGGTATCTTCAACCGAAAGTCCCGGCTCTGCGGCCTTTGTTACGGCAGATGATGCGATTTGACGGGTATACCCCAAAACGCAAAGCGCGTTTATCGCTTCGCTTATAACGCTTGCACTTGATGAGGAACTGTTTGCGGGCAATACGGAGTTTATACTGCCGCTTTCGAATTGCTTTATCACCTTATCCTTAAGCTCCAAGACAACTCTTTGTGCGGTTTTTGGGCCAACGCCGTTAGCTCTTGCGATAGAGTGCCAATCGCCGCTTGATATTGCGATAGAAAGAGCTTCGCTTGATAAAGCTGACAGTATGGAAAGTGCGGCTTTAGGCCCTACACCCGATACAGTAATTAACATCTCAAACGTATCAAGTTCACATTCGCTTGCGAATCCGTAAAGCTCCATAGCGTCTTCTCTTACAGCAAGATGCGTATAGAGCTTGACCTCGTCGCCGCCAGATTTCACGGACAGAGCATTATAAGTCGTGCCGCTTATTGAAAGCTTGTACGCAACGCCTCCCGCATCAACGGCGCATACCGTGGGCGCAAGGAACGCAAGCGCTCCTTTTATGTAGTAAAACATATCAAAACCTCTTTATTTGTTAAAATATCCGCGAAGGGCGGAGCCGACCGTGTTACAGTGGCATATAGCAATAGCGAGAGCGTCTGCGGCATCGTCGGGTTTAGGGGGCTTTTGCAGACCGAGAAGCGCTGTCGTCATGGCGATCATCTGATTTTTTTCGGCTCTGCCGTAGCCGATAACGCCCATTTTGACCTGCAAGGGCGTGTATTCCGCCGCCTCTATGCCAAGCTCTTGCGCAACGAGTAAAACGAGTCCTCTTGCTTCCGCTACGGGAATTACGGTCTTTTGGTTTGTGTGGTAAAAAAGCTCCTCAACGGCTATTTCGTCAGGCTTGTACTTTGCTGTAAGTTCCTTAAGTCCGCAGTATAGCTTCCAAAGACGAAGCTGGAGCTTTTCTCCCGCATTCGTCGTGAGCACGCCGTAGTCAATAGCACGCAAAACACCGTTTTCGTTTCTCTCGACTATGCCGTATCCCATTATTGCATAGCCGGGGTCTATTCCCAAAACTATCATTATAGGATTATTGCAAGGGCGATTATTGCCAAAATAGCTGAAAGAGTGAAAGGTAAACAACCGAGTTTATTCATAGCATTCTCCTTGTTGCGTATAAATAATTATACATTTATAATACGATATTATATCATACAATCGGGCTGTAATCAATAGAAAATTATCATAAATATCGTTTCGGAAAGGCAACGAGTGAAGGAAATTTATAACTTTTTCAAAAAAAGAAAAAAATTTCAAAAAAGGTATTGACATCGTGCGTTTTTTGCGATATACTTATCAAGCGCGTTAGAAATAGCGTATGCGGATGTGCTGGAATTGGCAGACAGGCAAGCTTGAGGTGCTTGTGTCTTCATTGGCGTGTGGGTTCAAGTCCCGTCATCCGCACCAACTAAACGGATACCGAAAAATCGGTATCCGTTTAGTTTTTATAAAAGTACTGAATGTAAAAAATATCAAATAAATAGCAAAAAACTTGAAATCATTTGATTTTGGTGTATAATAACAACGATCTATTAAATCATTCGAGGTGCGAAATGAAGAAAACATATATTTACGCATTTTTATCAATATTTTTTAGTTGACCGTTTCGGTGGTTGCAAAGTTACTTCTCGGCGCGCGAAACAACTTTCAGGTATTATGGATAAGCTCGTTGTTTGCGGCTGTTTTTCTTCTTGCTATAAATCTTGCAACCGGCAACATTAAAAAGCTGAAAGCCTATAAGCTTAAAGACTACATTATTTCCGTGCTTATAGGTATTCCCGGCGGATTTTTCTATTACGTTTTCTTTTATGCGGGAACGAAGAAAATGCTTGCTTCCCAAGCGTTTATCGTGAATTATTTATGGCCTATAATGAGCGTTGTTATGGCTTGTATAATATTAAAGGAAAAGCTCACCTTGCGTAAGATAATCGCTATCGCACTGTCGTTTTGCGGCGTCGTGATAGTTATGGGCGGCGAGCTTTTACATTTCAATGCAAATACTGCCGCAGGCGCGCTTTTGTGCATTCTCGGCGCGATATGCTACGGTACCTTTACCGCGCTTAATCAAAAATTTCGTTACGATAAACCCATCTCTTTGATGATAAATTATTTCGTAACCTTTGCACTCACGAGTATCATTAACGCGGCAAGCGGGAATCTGTTTATTCCCACCGTGCCCGAAGCACTCGGCTTTGCGTACAACGGTATATTCACCGTCGCCATAGCGAATACGCTTTGGGTTATGGCGCTTGAGTCGGGAAAGACGGCGAAGATATCGAATCTTGCGTACATAACGCCCTTTGTTTCGCTTATTTGGACATCTCTTATATTGAAAGAACCCTTGCATATAAACTTTGTTATCGGACTTTGCGTAATCGTCGTCGGCATTTTCGTACAGCTAAAAGATAAACGTGAAAAAGCATAGCAAAAAGCACCTTTTGCCACGAGCGAAAGGTGCTTTTATGTATTAAAATTCAAAAGTTAAGCACTCCGAGGTGCTCAAGAAGTATTTTAAGTCCGAGCAGTATAAGTATCACACCGCCCGTTATTTGCGCTTTCTTTTCGAATCTGTCGCCAAAGACGCTACCTATCTTCACGCCGAGCGCGGAGAGGACACAGGTCACTATACCTATAAGCGACACTGCGAGGGCTATATTAATATCTTTCGTCACAGACTCCGTTGCCAAAGCAATACCTGCCGCTATCGCGTCCACGGAGGTCGCAAGTGCCATCGTAAACATCGTTTTTACAGAGAAGTTGTCTTTTTCGTCTACGGGGCATGAAGTTTCTTCTTTTGAAAACGCTTCTTTAAGCATATTCGAGCCGATAAGTGCAAGTAAAACGAATGCGACCCAATGGTCAAATGCTTCTATTTGCTTTGCAAATATGCTTGCCAAGAAGTACCCCAGAAGAGGCATTAAAGCCTGAAATCCGCCAAACCAAAGTCCGCATTTTGCCATATTTACAAAGCTTGCCTTTTTTGAGCACAGTCCTTTGCATATTGCAACCGAAAATGCGTCCATACTGAGACCTATCGCAAGGGCAAGCATTTCAATTATTCCCATAGTTCCTCCTATTTAACTTTGATTTCCTTATACACTTCGCTCTTGGAAATACCTCTGTCTTTTGCAACGGCTTTCATAGCATCGGATTCGGAAAGTCCACCGTAGTGCAAGAAATGTTCTTTGATACTGAGCTTTTCCCAAAAAGGAGCATCGTCATCGGTTTTACCCTCAAGCACGAGCACAAATTCACCTTTGGGCTCTATAGCTTCATATTTTTCGATGGCACCTTTTATTGTTGTACGGCAGACCTCCTCGTGTATTTTCGTAAGCTCTCTGCACAAGGACAGCTTTCTGTCGCCAAATGTATCAAGAAGGTCGGAAAGCGTCTTTTTAAGCTTATGCGGCGCCTCGTAAAATATCATCGTGCGCCTTTCACCCGTTAGGCTTTGAAGGTGCTTATCACGCTCGTTTCTGTTAGTGGACAGAAAGCCCTCGAAGGTAAATCTTCCGACGGATATTCCCGAAAGTGCTGCCGCGGTGACTACGGCGCTCGGGCCGGGGATAGCGTATACTTTTATGCTGAGCTCTTCGCATAGCTTAACGAGGTCTTCGCCGGGGTCGGATATAGCGGGCATACCCGCATCTGTTATAAGCGCACAGCTTTCTCCCTCGAGTATGCGCTTTGCAATTATTTCACCGCGTTCGCGCTTATTATGCTCGTAGTAGCTGACAAGCGGCTTTTTAATACCGAAATGCGAGAGAAGCTTTAAAGAATTTCGGGTATCCTCCGCCGCAATAAAATCCACGTCAGAAAGAGTAGATATTGCACGTGCGCTCATATCTGAAAGGTTGCCTATCGGAGTGCCCACAAGATACAGTGCGGGTGTCAGTTTGTTTTCAGCTGTCATAAGCTGCCTCCGTTATAGATATTTTTCATTTTTTCTTCGTCCGAAATGAAGAAAACGGGGGTGACCTTTACTCCCGGCGCCGCACCGAGCTTTGCTTCAGTCAGCACAAGACATGGCTCAAGGTCTTTTCGGGCGCAAACGAAGGTAAGGCGCTTTATCTCGAATTTATTCGTTCGCAGCGCATCGAAAAGGTCGCATATTCTGTCGGGGCGGTAGACCGTATAAAGATATCCGCCGAATTTCACGAGCTTTGAAGCCGCTTTGCAAAGCGAATATATGTCACAGCCGACCTCGTGACGTGCTATGTTCATCGTGTCGTAGACGTTTGCTTTTCCCGACTCGACCTTCATATACGGCGGGTTTGCCACGGCATAGTCAAATGCGCCGAAATATTCCGAAGGCATAGCGGTAAAATCGCCGTGTATTATCTCGACCTTATCTTCATAGCTGTTTACGGCGACGCTTTCTCTT
This sequence comes from Eubacteriales bacterium, assembly GCA_045585835.1. Lineage (GTDB taxonomy): Bacteria > Bacillota > Clostridia > Oscillospirales > CAG-272 > CALCTE01. The sequence goes on along the minus strand of JAZMZG010000017.1, from coordinate 166,897 downwards.
GCAAGCAAAGCGGAGCTTTCCTGAAGCTCAATTCCGACCGTTTTTTGGGCTTTGCCAAGATAAGCTAGCGCGAGTGCGATAACGCCGTTTCCGCAGCCGAGGTCAACGGCTTTTGATTTAGCACCGCCTCTTGCGAAGGCGGATAAAAGCAAAGCGTCCGTGCCGTATTTCAAATGCTCGTCGTCTTGGACTATTTTTAAATTTTCGTAAATGTAGTCTACGCTCTTCAACGCAAAATTCCCTTTCACCGTCATTAACTCGTTAATTTTAACATATATAAAAACTTTTTTCAATACCTTCAAAAGTATTTGACTTAAAGAAAAGAATATGATATACTAAATTGAATTGATATGCAAAGGGGGAGACCGCCACGAAAACCGTTTTTTTTGGAAATAAAAAGCTTGCGGAAATGTTTTCCGAGAAGATACGAAGCGGCAGCCTTTCTCACGCATATCTTTTGATCGGCCCCGATGGAAGCGGAAAAACGACTTTTGTTATGAACGTTATCAAGGAAATGTTTTGTGAAAGCGGAGAAAAAAGACCTTGCGGGTTCTGCAGTGCTTGTAAAAAGCTCGATACGCTTTCACATCCCGATTTGCAGATTCTATCGAAAGACCCGCAGGACGCAACGATAAAGGTCAAAGCGGTCAGAGAATTTTTAAAAGGGATAGAGCTTGCGCCGAACGAGGCACCGTTTAGGGTATATGTCATCGACGATGCCGAGACGCTTGGCAAGGAAGCGCAAAACGCTCTTTTGAAAACGCTTGAAGAGCCTTCGGGAAGAGCGAAGTTCTTTTTACTTGCAACTACTGACGCCACCTTGCTTTCAACGGTGCGCTCAAGATGTATGAGCTTTCCGATGGAGAGTATTCCCACAGAAAAGCTTATGTTACACCTTATAAAAAAATACAAATGCGACGAGGATACTGCAAGAAAAGCAGCAAGACTTTCTGAAGGATACGTCGGCGCCGCATACAACATAATGGAGAAAAAGGGCGCATTTTCGCTTAGAGATACGTCTTATGAGATACTCAAGGCGCTTGCGACCGAGTCAAAGGCGCACGCCGCATCGCTTCTTTCTTTGAAGGCGACGGGTAAAGAAAGCCTTATCGCGCTCTACTCCGAGCTTCAGCTTGCTATGCGCGACGTTGCCGCAAGAAGCTATGGTGTATCGCATCCGCAGTATTTTATAAGTGAAGAACAGAGGGCGGAGATAGCAAGAAGGATAAGCTTTGCAAAGGCAATTTCCTTATACGAGCTTCTTGAAAAAGAAAAAAACGAGCTTTACCGAAACGGAAACGTTCAGCTTTCCGTATTAAGATTCATTCAGGCGGTATAATATAAATACACACCTTACATCGCACAAACAAACGAGAGGAAACATTTATGGAAGAAAATAAAGATAAAAAAGGCGGCGGCAAAGGCTTCAAATATCACCGCAACAGAAGAAAAAACTTTCATCATAAGCAAAATGCAAAGGCAAAAGATGCCGATAAACCGTTAAATAATACGCCCGCTCCCGAGGTTTTGGGCGAAAGCGAGCTTGAGGTCGAAAGCCGCGAGGTCATGTCGGAAAGCCAGACCTTCGAGCCCTATGAAACCGATAAGGATGCCAAGGTCGGCTATCAGGGAGGATTTGGCGGACAAGAGGTTGAAGAGTCGCAAAAGGTTGAAATAATCGGCGTACGCTTTAAAGATGTCGGCAAGATATATTATTTTGCACCCGGCGACATACAGGTACAAAAGGGACAGGCAGTTATCGTCGAAACGGCAAGAGGTGTTGAGTACAGCACTGTCGCAGTTCCCAACAGCTTCGTTGATGAAAAAACGATAGTAAAGCCCTTAAAGCCGATAGTACGCCTTGCGAGTGCAGACGATACAAGACGCCACGAAAATAACCTCCGTCTTGAAAAGGAAGCGCTTGAAATTTGCGAAAAGAAGATAGCCGAGCATAAGCTCGAAATGAAGCTTGTGGACGTTGAATATACCTTCGATAACAATAAGCTCATATTCTACTTTACAGCAGACGGCAGAGTGGATTTCAGAGAGCTCGTAAAGGACCTTGCAACAGTATTTAAAACGAGAATCGAGCTTCGTCAGATAGGAATAAGAGACGAAGCAAAGCTTCTTGGGGGACTTGGTATATGCGGCAGAGTGTTCTGCTGTAACAGCTTCCTTTCGGATTTTGCACAGGTTTCGATAAAGATGGCAAAAGACCAAAATCTTTCGCTCAACTCGGCAAAGATATCCGGTACCTGCGGAAGACTTATATGTTGCCTTAAATACGAAAACGACGTATACGAGGAAGAGATAAAGAAAACGCCTCCCGTGGATTCCATAGTGCGCTGTAAGGACGGCGACGAGGGTGTCGTAATCGACACAAGCCCGCTTGCGGGACTTATCAAGGTTAGACTTACGGACAAAAACGATACCGTAATAAAGCTTATAAGCCGTGATGACGTTGAGGTTATCGGCAAAATGAAAAAGGGCGAAGCCGCAAAGAAAGAGCAAAAGGAAGAACAGAAATAAAAAAATCCGACAGATGCGAGTCTGTCGGACTTTTTTACTTTATCCCAAATATTCGATCTGCTTATCCGTGAGAGCGTCTATTTCAACGTTCCAGAATTTAAGCTTCATACGTGCAACCTTTTCGTCTACCTCTTCGGGTACGGTTATAAGCATATCGCAAAGCTCGTTTCTGTGCTGTACGATATAGAGTGCGGAGAGTGCTTGGATAGCAAAGCTCATATCCATAATTTCCGCAGGATGTCCGTCGCCTGCGGCGAGGTTTACGAGTCTGCCCTCTGCGATAACGTAAAGCGTTCTGCCGTTTTCAAGGGTATAGCCCATAATATTTTCTCTTGCAAGGAAGCTTGATTTCGCCATCTCGCGAAGCGTCTTTACGTCAACCTCGACGTCGAAGTGACCTGCGTTACACATTATAGCGCCTTCCTTCATTACTTCGAAGGCTTCCTTCGTGATAACGTCACAGCAGCCCGTAACGGTAACGAAAATATCGCCTATCTTCGCCGCTTCGTTCATAGGCATAACCTTAAAGCCGTCCATTACGGCTTCCATAGCCTTAACTGCGTCTATCTCGGTCACGATAACTGATGCGCCGAGTCCTTTTGCTCTCATCGCAACACCCTTACCGCACCAACCGTAACCGGCAACTACTACGTTTTTGCCCGCAACGATGAGATTCGTTGCTCTGTTTATACCGTTCCAAACGGACTGACCCGTGCCGTAACGGTTATCGAAAAGATATTTGCACTTTGCGTTGTTTACCAAAGCCATCGGGAATTTAAGCTCGCCCCTCTTTGCCATGCTCACAAGGCGGAGAATGCCTGTAGTGGTCTCCTCACAGCCGCCTATGACGTTTTCAAGAAGATGGGGATACTCTGTATGGATAAGGTTTACAAGGTCACCGCCGTCGTCAATAATGAAGTTGGGAGCGGCTTCGATAACCATTCTCGTGTGATGCTCGTATTCCTCAGCGGTCACGCCGTGCCAAGCATATACGTTAAGGCCGTCGTGCACCAAGGCGGCGGCAATATCGTCCTGTGTTGAAAGGGGATTACTGCCGGTAACGTACATTTCGGCACCGCCCGAAGCAAGCACCTTGCAAAGATATGCGGTCTTTGCTTCAAGGTGGATAGACAAAGCGACGCGAAGTCCCGCAAAGGGCTTTGTCTTTATGAATTCTTCCTCTATCGTGCGCAAAAGGTCCATATGTGCGCGCACCCAGTCGATTTTCCTTTTTCCTTCTTCCCAAAGGTTTATATCCTTTATCTCGTAGCTCATAGCTCCTCCTATAAAATGTCGATGACCTTTTGGGCATCGTAATATATTTTTTCAACGTCTGCGGTGATTATCTCTTTGTTTTGCATTATTAGTTTTCCGCCGATGATAAGCGTATCCGCCTCGTATCCGCCCATGCTGTATGCGAGGGCAGAGAGAAGATTGTTACGGGGGCATAGCGTGGGCTCGGAAAGCGAGTAAAGCGTTATGTCGGCAAGCTTGCCTTCTTCGATAGCGCCCGTATTAAGTCCGAGTGCCTTTGCCGCATTTACCGTGACCGCATCGACCGTATCTGCGGCGCTTACGGAAAGCGCATCGGAAAGCTTGCCCTTGTGTACAAGAGCGTAGGCTCTCATATCGGGGAATAGGTTTACCGTATTATTACTTGCACAGCTATCGGTGCCGAGTGTGATGTTTACGCCTGCCGCCATGAGCTTTTCTACGGGTGCAAAGCCGTTGGCGAGCTTCATATTGCTTATCGGGCAAGACGCCATGCTCACGCCATTTTGTGCAAGTATTTCGATATCTTTATCCGTGAGCTTTACAAGGTGAGCGGCAAGAGTTTTATCGGTCAAAAGTCCGAGACTTGCGCAGTATTCTACGGGTGTCATACCGTGCTCTGCCATACACGAATCGAATTCGTGCTGTGTTTCGGAAAGATGGATATTTATTCCGAGTCCGAGTTTCTCGGCAAGCTCTGCACTGTAGCGAAGCGTCTTTTCACCGCAGGTGTAAATTGCGTGCGGCGCTATCATAAACGTAAGAAGCGGGTTTTCGGAAAACTCGCTTATCTCCTCGACTGCCTCTCTGAATCTTCTTTCCGCACCGCCGTCCGTACCGATTTCGCCCGCGAGTCCTCTCGATATAACTGCACGCATACCAAGTTCCGACGCCGCCTCGGCACTTGCTCTTGGGAACATATGCATATCGACAAAACATCCTGTGCCGCTTTTTATCATCTCGAGAAGCGAGAGCATCGCACCCGCTTTTGCGCCTTCGCATGTCATTCTGTCCTCACGGGGCATAATTGACTCGAAAAGCCATTTATCGAAAGGAAGGTCGTCCGCAAGATTTCTGAAAACGCTCATATAAGCGTGAGTGTGACAGTTAATTAAAGAGGGAACGGCAAACTTTCCCTCACCGCTAATGATGTTATCTGCGGCAAAGTCTTGGGGGATATTCCCCACGTGGCGTATCGTATCGTTTTCGATACCGATATCGCATTTTTTGACGGTGTATACGCCGTTTTCTTTTAAAAGCACTTCTGCTGAGCGAATAACAGTATTCATAATTACCTCTGCTTATATCATTACACAATATCATACCATAAAATGACACCTTTTGCAATAGTTATCTTCGTTATAAATAAATACTTGCAATTTATGCAATTATGGTATATACTGTATATTGCGGTATTTTAATCTCGGAAACGCTATTTTTTCAAGATGCTTTTCGAAATACCCTATTTTACGAAAAATGAGGATTTTTTATGGCTAAAGACGGAAGAAAAATTAAGAGCTTACCCCCTATGAACAAGGTGTCGCCCTATATTATGTTAAACCGTATAGGCGCAATGAACCTTATGAGCGATAGCGTTGACGTAGCTAATATGGAGCGTTACGTGCGTCAAAAGCGTGAAAGCGGACTTAAGAATTTCGGTATACTTCACGTATTGCTCTCGGCGTACGTAAGAACGGTTGCCGAAAGGCCGGGCATAAACAGATTTATCAGAGGAAATAAGATATACGCAAGGCGTGACGGTATCGTTATTTCTATGATGATAAAGAAATCTATGAAGCTCAACGCTATGGAAACTTGCGTAAAGCTCAAGCTCAAGCCCGATGCCTCCCCCGAGGATATATACAACCAATTCCAAGCACTCGTAGAGCTTAACAGAGAAACGGAGGATACGGACAAAAACGGCTTTGATACTCTTGCAAGAGTACTCAACTATATACCGGGATTTCTTTTGAAGTGGGCGATAAAGCTTCTTCGAGGCCTTGATTATATAAACTTATTGCCCGGCTTTTTGAAGAATTTGAGCCCCTTCCACGCATCTATGTTTATAACCTCTATGGGCTCACTCGGAATACCCCCGATATTCCACCACCTTTATGATTTCGGAAATATTCCGATATTTATTGCATACGGCAAAAAGCGTCCTCAGCTCGTTATGAACAAAGAGGGTATAGTTGAAGAGAGAAAGTATCTTGACTTCAATATCTGCACTGACGAAAGAATCTGCGACGGACACTATTTTGCGTCTGCCTTAAAGCTTATGAAGGATTATCTTGCCCATCCGGCAAGACTTGATACTCCCGTCACTGTCGTTGAGGATATCAAATAATGATAAAGGTTTTGTTTGTGGGCAACAGCCACGTTTACTATAACGATATGCCCGATATTTTCAAGAGAATATGTAAGTGGAACGGCAAAGACGTATTTCCCGTAATGCTTGCTCACGGAGGCGTTGGCCTTGAAAATCATTTAAACGACGCTGAAGCTCCTTTCAATATCAAATACGGCAAATACGATTACGTTGTGCTTCAGCACAGAGCGAATCCCTTTATAAAAGATAGCCTTATGTGTGAGGGAATGAAGCTTGCACACTTCGTTATGCAAAGCGGTGCAAAGGGTGTTATGTATATGCCGTGGCCGAGAAGACACGAAAGAGGACAGCAGAGCGAAGCTACGAAGGGATATCTTGAATTCATAAAAGAAACGGGCTTTTCATTCGCACCGGCAGGCGAGGCGTGGTGGAGCTTTTTCGATAAAGAACCCGATATAGAGCTATATAGAGCCGACGACGAGCATGCGACAAAAAAAGGCTCGTATCTTGCGGCTTGTACGATATATTCGGCGATGTTCGGTGAGAGGGCAAAGACGGATGGCGACGAGCTGCACGAAAAAATGGCAAAAGAAGCGTATGAGGCTTATTTAAAATTTAAGGAATAGATATGTTTATTGATAAGACAAAAATTTATGTAAAAGCGGGAAACGGCGGTAACGGAGCGGTTTCCTTCAGACGTGAAAAATACGTTGCGGCGGGCGGTCCCGATGGCGGTGACGGCGGTCGCGGCGGCGATATTATCTTCGTTGCCGATTACGGCAAGACCTCGCTTATTGACTTTAAGTATAAGAGGAAATTTGTCGCAGAAAACGGAGCAAACGGCGCAGGAAGAAAATTCCACGGCAAAAACGGCGAAAATACCGTTATAAAAGTACCGCTTGGCACTGTTATAAAGGATGCTGACAGCGGAAAGATACTTGCGGATATTTCAAACGATGAGCCCGTCGTTATCTGTAAGGGCGGAAAAGGGGGATTCGGAAACAAGCATTTCGCAACTCCCACAAGACAAACGCCCCGATTTGCGAAAGCAGGTATTGAGGGCAAGGAAAGAAATCTTCTCTTGGAGCTTAAAGTAATTGCAGATGTGGGACTTGTCGGAATGCCGAGCGTAGGCAAAAGCTCCCTTATTTCCAAAATATCGGCGGCAACTCCCGAAATTGCAGGGTATCACTTCACAACGAAAAGTCCCGTCTTGGGAATAGTTAAGACGGACGATGAAAAGAGCTTCGTCTGTGCAGACCTTCCCGGACTTATAGAAGGCGCAAGCGAGGGCGCGGGACTCGGACATCAGTTTTTGCGACACGTGGAAAGATGCAGAATGCTCATTCACGTAGTCGATGCCGCAGCCACAGAGGGAAGAGATCCCGTCGAAGATATGAAGATAATCAACGCAGAGCTTAAAAATTACAGCGCCGAGCTTGAAAAACGCCCGCAGATTGTTGCCGCAAACAAATGCGATGCAATAGACGACAAGGCGCTTTATGAGGAGCTTATAAGCTATTGCAAGGAGAATGGCATTGAGGTATATCCCATTTCAGCAGCAACGGGAGAGGGTATAAAGGAGCTTCTTCGTGCAGTCAGTATAAAGCTTGAAACGCTCCCGCCGGTAAAGGTATACGAAGCGGAAGAAAGCGCTGACGCCGAAGACGTGGCGGAGAAAGACCACAGCTTCACGATAAGACAGCAAAACCGTGATTTTTACGTCGAAGCGGAATGGCTTAAAAAGGTAGTTATGTCCATTAACTATAACGATTACGAATCCCTAAACTACTTCCAAAGAGTGCTTAAAAACAGTGGTATTATCGCGGCGCTTGAGGAAAAGGGAATTGAGGACGGCGAAACCGTACACGTATACGATATGGAATTTGATTTTGTCAAGTAAGAGGCGCAAAAACGCTCATAAATTGTTGACAAAACGAATATAATGGGATACGGCGGAAAAAACGATACTATAAAAGCCTGCATTTTTCGGTGCAGGCTTTTAAGTTAAAAAACAGGACGGAGATATTTTGAAAAATCAAAGAGAACGTTCAAGAATTGCAAACATACTTGTAAATTCCGTGGGAGTTGTAATATTTCTTGTGATCTGTACGGTCATATTCATTTATTTGAGCCCGTATTTTGAAACTATAATCAAGCAACCCGACACAATACGCAATATTGCCGAGAGCAAAGGTATCACAGCGGTGCTTGTTTTTCTTATTTTACAGGCACTTCAAGTAGTAATAGCTTTTATTCCGGGAGAAGCTTTGGAGATAGCTGCGGGTGCGGCTTTCGGATGGCTCGGGGGCTTTTTACTTGCTCAAATCGGAATTTTACTTGCCACGGCGCTTATTTTTGCCGTAACAAGATCGTACGGCAAAAGGTTTGTGGAAAGCATCACGGACGGACGAAAGCTCAAGCGCTTTGAAGTTCTTGATAAAAGCCCGCACCGTGACAGAATAATATTTTTGATATTTTTTATTCCCGGACTTCCGAAGGATGCGCTTATATATGCGGCTGCATTTTTCGATATCAAAATTTTAAAATTTTTGTATATAACGATGATAGCGCGTATTCCGTCGATAATAAGCTCGACCTTGGCGGCAGACTTTTTGATAAACAAAAATTATGCTACGGCAATTGCAATATTTGTTATAACTGCCGCAATATCGGTGATTTGCTTTTTACTTTCCGAGAAAATATTGGCAAGAGTAGAAAAAACAAAATAGATATTGAAATTTATAAATATATATGGTATAATGATATCGAATATGGAATATTGATAACGAAAAAAGGCGAAAAAGGAGGCATTTAATTGAAAAAAGCGGCAATGGCGATGGCGGCGATGTTGCTTATTTTATCGCTTATACTTTGCTCTTGCACGACCGTAAGTTCAACCTCCTCCGGTCTGCAAAATCAAGACAAAGATGATGAGGCGCCGATATTTTCCTCATACAGTAAATTTGTGGAGCTGAAAAGCTCCCGCTTCGGAAGCTTTACACAGAAGGTTTATTCAAGCAAAGAACTTGCGCTTTCCGCAGGCTCAAAGCTTCTTTCAATATCTGCTATAGACCTTGACTTTTTACCGCTTTCACTTCTCCAAAACGCCGAGAAGGCGGACGGAAGCTATAGCGGAAACGCAAAAGGCTATCTCAATTCGGTGGTGACCGTCAATAAAAACGGCAATTTCGACATCGAATACGATACTTATACAGGCACTAAGCGCGAGAGTATATACGGAAGCTACAATATCGACACCGGTTATATGAGCTGTAAAAAGTCGGTAGACGGCATAGTGACCTCCGGCCTTGAGTATATTCCCGTTGAAAACGGGTACGTTTCTCAATACAGAAACTTTGTGACCGGAGAGATAGTCAGAATCGGCTTTAACAACGAGCAATTCGGTATAGCTTTTTATGACGGCAGCGAATACATAGAGCTCGACAAGGTTTCTACGGAAGCATTTTTACAAGGTGCGGTAGTCGAAATAGTGGAAAAAGACGGTAAACTTGAAGCAAACATAGACGGAGAGATAATACTGACATAACAAAACGGCGGATGCAACGCATCCGCCGTTTTTATATTAGCCGAGAGGATAGTTTTCTTCGCTGAAGAAGATGTGATACAGTAGGTAGATAGCATCGTCCGTATCGGTCTTGCCGTCTTTATTAAAATCGCAGTCTTTTGTCAACGGATAGATTTCTTCGCCGAAGAAAATGCTATACAAAAGATATATCGCATCTTTTGCATTTACTCCATCGACGCCGTCGATGTCACCGACAGCATCGCTTGAAACCGACCTAAATAAGTAGCAGTATTTGTACGTATCGGTCAAATATAGCACAGCGGTTTTTTCATTTGCAAGGCTTTCGCCCGCTAGCTTTGTAACGTTATCTTCCAAATCAACTGCACGCCAAGCAAGCGGATTTTTAAAGACTGCGCTTTTAAGACCCGTGCAATTTTTAAACGCTTCCGCACCGATATACGTAACGCTTTCGGGAATTGTTACGTTATAAAGATTTTCGCAATAAGAAAACGCACTTTTACCGATAGATTTAATGCCTTCGGGAAAACTTACGGATTTAAGAACTTCGCAAAAGGAAAACGCAAAGTTTGCGACGGTCAAGGTGCCGTTTTTTATTTCATAGTTATCCGAAAGCGTGTCTTTTGCTTTTATTAAATGACTGCCGATATACAGCACGTCGTTTTCCCAATTTTGCGCATTATTGTAATACGCCGTATTGTAAAACGCATTCTCGCCGATATACTCGACACTGTCGGGGATAATTATGCCATTGATGTTTTTGCATCCGTAAAAGGCATAGGGACCGATATTGGTAACGCCGTTAGGAATAGTTATGCTTTCGATATCTTTTAAATCGAAAAATGCGTAGGCGTCGATAGACGCCACGGTATATTCATCCAAAGTTGATGGAATAACAACGTTGCCGCCGAGGGACTCGCTGACACCGGTTATCACAGCTGCGCCGTTTTGCACCGTGTAAGTATAATCACCGTCCGATTCGGCATTTACGGTAATAGGTGTTACTGTCATTACGAGCGTTAAAACAAACGCCAAGATTCTTTTCACATTCATTTTTTCATATCAGTTCAAATAAAGAATTTCTTTTTTAATGATTCGCGCATTGGCTTACATATTGCGATAACAATAAGCATCATACCTATAATCGTCATCGCAATAAGCGGGTATTGCGACCAAGCAAGGAATTTTTTGATACCGAAGGTATAATTCATAAAAAGCTCTACGCCGAGAAGATATGCGCCAAAGCCGATACACGCACCGCCGTATACGTAAAGGGCGCCTTTTTTGACATATTTGCGCAGAGTGATAACGGGCTGTACTATCAAAAGCAGCATGAGGGTTGCGGGCATAGCAAAGGTAAAAAACCACTTGCCGCCCGTAGCATATTCGATATACCACAAGAAAGCCGCAACCGCCGCAAAATCACAGGGGACGAATATTACGGGATTCGGAAACGAAAACCACATAGGCAAAACCGCTATGATATACGCAAGCAAAACGGACGTCACGGAGTATCCCGACCAAGTGATTTTTCCCGAAATGCCCAAATCGGTAATGAGCGTCAAAACCACGGCAAGCAAAAATATCGTCGTAACGATAAACAGTGCGCCGAATTTGCTGACGGTTTCACGCTTTTCCACGTGCTCGGGGTAAAGTCTTTCCTTTTGCGGAATTTCGATAAACGGATTATATACGGGTGTTTGGCAGAGAGGGCATTTTCCTTCGCTGTCATCAAGCTTTGCGCCGCATTTTATACAATACATACAATACACTCCTTTCCGTTTAGTTTCTTGCGTTGCTTTCAAGTTCGGCTTCGATACCGACATTTTTTAAAGCCCTGTAGAAAGCGCTTTCGAGGTTTGCTTCTTTAATCGTGCGCGTGAAATTGATGTATACCGTATCGCCAACGCTCATAATTCCGCAACCGTGCGGTATAGCCGCTTGTTTGCCGAGGATAAAATCACCTCTTACTATCCTCTCCTCAAGCTCTTTCGGTATCTCCAAACGGCCGAGATTTGACATACATATACAGGATTTGTTTTCACCGAATAAGTAAAATACGATGCGCATTGCAATATTTTTGATAAACAAAGGCATTATTCTTAAAATAAAGCTCTGCTCCGATAGGACGTTGGTCGTAAATTTTGCACACATACGCTTTGGCGTTAAGTCAACGGCGATTTGGTGATTTACGGTTTGGCAAATTTCTTCAAAGCTGTAGTCGCCCATTTTGGGATTTATCTCGGGCGTTATATAAAGCGCAAAATTACGTAAGGTGTTGCTCGGGAAAAGACTTCTGAGGTTTACGGGCACAAGCACCTTTATTGGCTTATATTTCTTTTTGTTGGACACCGCTTGGTTTTGAATCTCGGTAAAGGCTTGCATCATAAGGGCGCACATAATTACGGTTATGCTTACTCCTTGCGCTTTTGCAACAGCTTTTACTTGTGAAAGGGGTGCCTTAAAGCAAGTAAGGTTTATAAATCCGTCGGGCTCCTTCGTGCCTTTATTGTGAAAAGGCGTAGACTCCCGTCTGCTTGCGCTGACCTGTCCTGCGTATTTTGGGAAACTGTCCTCAAGCTCGCTTTCCGACGGATTTTCACGTCTATCCAAAACGCCGTTTTCGAAAGGGATTTTAACACCGTATTTTTGTTCGGTATATTCTGCGGCAAGGCTTTTTAGGAATATAAGACCGCCCGTGCCGTCGGTAAGTGCGTGGAAAAATTCAACCGCAAGTCTGTTTTTATACGCTATTACTCGGAATGCGCATTCGCAGACCTCTTTATTTGTCATTTTTGCGGTGGGATAAGATTTTTCCTCCGATATTTTGGGTGCATTCGGAATCCTCTCCAAATAATACCAGAAAAGCCCTTTGCCGAGCTTTACCGCAATAGAAGGGAAACGCTTGACGGTTACTTCCAAAGCGCTGTTTAGCACCTTTTCGTCAATATTATCGTCAAACGTGAAGGAAAGCCTGAAAAGATTTGTCCAATCGCGTCGTTTGGCGGCAGGATATATTTTAGCGGCGTTGTCAAGGCGGAGCCAATCGCTTTGCTCGCCGCCTGCGGCTTTCAAAAAACGCATAAAAAACGTTTTTATCTGCTCATAGTCGTCGGCATATTCTTTGAGTCTGTAAAGCACGTATGCGTGCCACATATCCTTCGCTATATGGTGGCTCACCTCACAACCGCGCTCTGTGAGCTTTTTTGCAAGAACAATTGCATCGTCGAGCATTATTTCACCGCCACCCGAAAAAATAAGCGATGGCGGCATACCCGTAAGGTCGGCGAAAACGGGGGATACAAGGGGATAGGTTTTGTCATCCGTATACGCACCCGCAAAGAAGTCAAGACGCTCTTTTGTCAGGGTGGGGTCGTTTTTTAAGTTATACTCGTATGATTTGCCCGACTGAGTAAGGTCTACCCAAGGGGATATGGCAAGGAGTGCGGCGGGAAGTTCTCTGCCTTTTTCTTTAAGTCTGAGGCAAAGCGAATAAATAAGTCCGCCACCTGCACTTTCACCTGCAAATATAATCTGACTTGGCTTATATCCGATTGAAAGCAGATATTCGTAGGCTTCTTCGCAATCGTCCAAAGCGGCGGGGAATTTATATTCGGGAGCGAGCCTATACGCAGGCGCAAAAACTTTTATGCCCGTAGCGGACGCTATCACGCTTGCAAATCCCTTAGCGTATTCAATACCGCCGCAAGTAAAGCCGCCGCCGTGCAGATATAGCACCACGCCGTCTGATTTTTCTTCGTCGGGAGATATGAATACTGCTTTAAAAGTAGGGAAAGAGAGCTCCTTTCCGGCACATTTTTTGCGTTCTGTATAAGCAAGAAGCTTACCTAAAAGGTCTTGCTTTTGACGTAGCTTTGAAAGTGGGAGGGACTCTGTGCGGTCTAAATTTTTCTCAAGCCGCTTGCGTATAAACTTTTTGGGAAATGCCATATAAAACCCTCCTTTTTCACAGTTTATCTTCATATATATTATATAATATTGCTCTTTGCTTGTCAATAAAAACTGATCGCACCAATAAAAATCGGGCGGGCCTCTTTCGAGGTCCGCCCAAATTTGTTTAGCTTTTATTGCCGCGGCTTATGCTTTCTTCTCTTTTTTGTTTTTAACAACGAGGAAGATTACAAGACCGACGATTGCAAGTACCATCACTGCGATTGCGATGTATGCAATGATTGCGGGGTTGAAGGGCTGAGGCAGCTCAAGGCGAGCGTTCGTTACGAAGTAATCGCCTATAACGCTGTCAGCAAATTCAACTCTCGTGATGATCTCGTCTGCAACGTAAACGGTGAGATCTCTTTGTGCAATCTCGGAAACCGTACCGTCTGCATTTACCTTGTAAACGTAAACCGTATCAGCGGCACTATACTCTCTCTCACTTACGTCGAGATTCAAAAGTGCGGGGAATCCGATGTTGAAGGTCTCGCCGACCGTGAACATCATAGCCTTAACTTTTTCTGCGTTATCAATGCCGTTCTTGGAAAGAAGTTTGTCGAACGCCGCAACACCTGCTTCGGTCATTTCGCCCGATTTAAGACCTTCGATAAGCTCTTTAGCTTTGGTAAGCGTCTTCTTGAGTGTAGCTTCGTCCATAGCATTAAGTGCATCGAGGTCAGCGGAGGTGAGCTTACTTGAAGCAAGGATTTCCTTGAGCTGCTCAATTTCCGTCTTTCTTATCTCAAACTTGATTTCATCAGCGGTTGCGATCCAAACGTCGTTTACACCGTTGTTGTTGGCAATCATAGCAGTAAGCATATTCGTGCCGTCAACATTCTGAATGTTATCAACGTATCCGGGATAAGGTAAGGGGAGAAGCTTCTTATCTTCCGTACCCTCAAGACAGAGAACGGGGATTGCGGTTTCCTTAAGATCCTCGTAACCTACCATATCAAAGAGGTCTTTGAATGTGATCTCGTCGCTTCTGAGCTCAAAGGTTGCTATCGTGCTGCCGTCTTCTACGTACAGGTCAGCGCTGAATTCCATTACCTTGCCGTTGTATTTAACGACTGCGTAAGTCTTGGGATCAACGTAGCGTACACATGCCTTGAGAGCGTTGTACTGTGTAGCCTCTGTACCCATACCTACGATATATACGGGCTCGGAGAACAAGAGCTCAAGCTTATAATTGGAAAGTGCTTCGATTTGGTCAACGTAGATTCCTTCAAGATCGGGAACCTCAATGGGCTTCGCTTTATCAATGTCATTGATCTTGACGTATACACCGTCGTATACACCGCCCTTTTCAGCTCTCTTGGGAGTACCCTTAAGAAGCTTCTTACCGTCGATAGAGGTAATGTTGTCGATGTAACCGGGTTCCTTGGTTGCCTTAGTGGAGGGAAGACCCTCGATACAGAAGTAAAGCTTATATCCCTTGTTTTCATAACCCTTGAAGTTAAGTATTTCGTAAAGGGACTTTGTGCTTGAAGCGCTCAAGGTCCAAATAACTCTTTCGGAACCGTCGAACAAGGAGCTTCCCGTAAACTGAAGGTAAGGTTCAGTCAAGGACTTATCCTGTTGAACTACCATATCCGCATTCGTGTAACGAACTGCTGCAAAGAAGTTGCTGTTACGCATAACGGGTTCGGAGAAGATAAGCTCTATCTGCGAGGGGTTGATTACCGTTGCACTCACAAGAGTGAAGTTGGGACGCTTCTTAATCGGAACTTCGCCGGGTTTGGGACCTGCTATCTTGAGATTCTCAAGACCTGTTATTTCGGTGTAGAAACCGTCGTAAATACCATCAGGGTTAGGTTTGTTTGCGCCAAGCTTCTTCTTTGATTTGCTTCCTATAATATTATCAACGTATCCGACCTTATAGGAGCCGATAGCGCTGTTGGTATAGCCTTCGAAGCAGAATGTCAAGTAGTAGCCACTGTCTTCATAGCCCTTCATGTTGAGGACGTCGACCATGGTAATGTCCGTTTTGCCCCATTGGAATATCATCTTGTTTCCTTCGATGACGGGGGTGCCGAAATCCCATTGGAGATATTTGCCGTTATCGGTTCTCAAGCCGAGATTTCTGTTAACGTAACGAATACCTCTGAAGTAGAAGCCGATGGTTTCGACAGACTCGGAGAACGTGAACTCGATCTGAGTGGAGTTGAGTACCTTACAGCTTAATACTTTAAGGCCGTCGTCGGGAACGGCAAGAATATCGGGATCAAGAGGAATTTTGGGAATCTCGGGAGTGGGAAGAGGTGTATCTTCCGTGAACTCTATCGAAACGTTTTCTTGATTTTGAATTTCGAGGTATACACCATCGTATATCTTATCGCTTGCTTGGCCGGAAACCTTATTAGCGATAAGCATTCCTCTTCCGTCGTAAGTCTGTACGTTATCAACGTATCCCTTTATAGGATCTATGATTTGAGATGTGGGAAGACCCTCGATGCAGATTGCAATCTTGTAGCCCTTATCTTCATAACCCTTGAAACTTAAGATCTCTGCCATCGTGAGAGTGCTGTTATCTTTAAGTTTGAAGATAGCTTTTCTGGAGTTGTTGAATCTTGCGTCTAACTCAAACTGGAGATAAGTAGAACCGTCTTTTTGGAGATTGTTGTTCTCGTCAACGTAACGGATACCCTTGAATATGCTGCCAACGAGGTTAACGGGTTCGGAGAACGTAACTTCGATTTCCTTATCGTTAAGCAAGGTTGCGGAAAGCGCTTCTACGTCATAGAAGGGTTTCTTTACGTAATCTGCGGGCTTGGAAAGCTCACCGTCTTCGATTTCTACGTAGTAGCCGTCGTACAAGCCTTTCTTGTCGGGACTGGGCTTGTTGGAAGCAAGAAGCTTTGTTCCGTCAAGGCTTGTGATGTTATCGATGTAGCCGTGTACGGGAGCGGGGATTGCATTTGAAGGAAGACCTTCGATGCAGAAATATACGAAGTAGTTCTTCTTCTCATAGCCTCTGCGGTTAAGTATGTCGTAAAGGCATCTGTTATCGGAAGGAACGAACGTGAATATTGCTTTGTTCGTGCCGTCGAAGGTGAATGAACTGCTATAGAATTGGAGGTTAGGATCTTCAAGTGAAAGGTCTTGTGCAATCTTAAGTGCGCTGTTTGTGTAACGGATACCCGCCCAAACGCCGCTAAGCTTCGTAACGGGCTCGGAGAAAGTAACCTCGATCTGCGTTTCGTTTATGACCTTTGCGGATTCGATCGTGATACCGTTTTCCGTGGGAGTCATGTCAACCGTGGGAGCTTCTGTGTTCTCACCGGGCTTGGGAGGACGTGATTTCTCAATATCCGTAATGGGAGCGTAGTGCCCGTCGTATATTACGCCGCTGTCAGCAGGCTTGTTAGCTACGAGTGACTTTGTGGGATCTGCTACCGATACGATGTTGTCAACGTATCCGTAAAGCGGCTCTGCAATCGAAGAGCTTGCAAGTCCTTCAAGGCACATGGAAACGTAGTATCCTTTATCTTCGTAGCCCTTCATTGTAAGTATATCATAAAGGCTCTTGCCACTATTTGCATCGGGATCGTACTTGAACGTTGCCTTATTGCCGTTTATCGTAAAGGAAGAAGCAGTGTACTGTAAAACCACACCGTTATCCGATTTCAGCTTAAACTGATTGTCAGTGTAACGAATACCTCTGAACACGTTACCTACGAGCTTAACTTCTTCGGAGAAGGTGATTTCGAGTTCGAATTGGTTAAGCGCCTTAACTGACTCGATCTTGAGGCTTCCCTCGGGAACCGAGTAGTCAGGAGGCAAAGTAGGATCTACGGGAGCGGGCTTCGCATTTTCTACGTCATCAATGGGAGCGTAGCAAGCATCGTAAATACCGTCAGCCAAAGCCTTGTTTGCAGCAAGGAGTCTAGTTGAATCAGCAGTGGAAACGATATTATCAATGAGGCTGCTTTGGTAGGTTCCGTCAAATCCGTCAATCGGCTTACCTTCGATTACAAACGCAACGAAGTAGCCTTTGTCTTCTCTACCTCTTAAGGTAAGTACTTCGTAGAGGGACTTACCTTCGTTGCCGTATCCTGTCGGTTTGTATGTGAAGGTTGCCGTCTTACCGTTAAATTCAATGTTACCTTCAAACTGAAGAACTTTGCCGCTTTCAGACTTTTTGTTCAAATCCGCGTCAATATAACGGATAGCACAGTAAGGAGACGTTGAAACCGTAACCGCTTCGGAGAAGGTGATCTCAATCTGCGTTTCGTTTATAGCCTTTGCAGATTCGATCTTGAGGCTTCCCTCGGGAACTGTGAAGTCGGGTAAGCGAACCTCTTCGGGTTTAGCAACTTCGATATCCTCAATGGGAGCGTAGCATTTATCGAAGATACCGTCCGAGCTTGATTTGTTTGCGCCGAGGAACTTGGTGGGATCGCTTGCAGATGCGAAGTTATCGACGTAACCTACGTTCTTGTTTGCGCCTGCGGTATCCATTCCTTCAAAGCCGCATACAACGTAGTATCCCTTATCCTCGTAGCCCTTCATTGTAAGTATATCGTAAAGGGTTTTTCCGTCTGCACCGGGAGTGTAAGTAAGGACAACCTTTGTGGGATCAGCCGAAGCAGTGATGCTGGTGAACCATTGGAGGAATGTGCTGTCGTCCTTTACTAAGTTAAGGCCAAGATCCGTGTAACGAATACCTCTCCATACATTACCCGTTCTCTTTACGGGCTCGGAGAAGGTGATCTCTATCTCGGTCTTGCTTATAACCTTTGCTGATACGATCTTAACACCGTCATCGGGAACGTTGTCGAAGTCGGGAGCGTTGGGGTCGTAATCCTCGGGAGCGGCAGCTATACCGTTGGTAATTGCGATGTAGTAGCCTTCGTGTGAAGCGTCTGTTTCACTTGCAACCACCGCAGAGAGAAGCTTCGTGCCGTCTGCGGAGGTGATATTATCAATGTAGCCTACTTGATGCTCGTAGTCTTCTTCTTCGATGGGAAGTCCCTCTATGCAGAAGTATACGGAGTAAACTTCCGTTTCGTAGCCCGTTCTTATAAGAACGTCGAAGAGAGTCTTACCGCCGTTTTGTGCGGGATCGTACGTGAAGATACCCTTGTTTGTTCCGTCAAGAGACAGATTGCCGTAGAATTGGAGGGGAGTTTCGCCTTCCATCTGAGGAACAAGCTTATTATCTGTATAACGGATAGCTGCAAAGAAATCGGCTTTCTTCGCAACCGCCTCGGAGAATTCGATTTCGATCTGCGTTTTGTTTATGACTTTCGCAGAGAGGATCGAAACGCCGTCCGTGTTTACAGGATCAAGGCTGACTATGGGAGCGGGGTTGACGTCAAGCTTCGAGTTGGAGGGCTCGGGAAGCTTTGTGTCTTCCGTGTAAGCCACGCTTGCGTTCTCTGTTCCCGTAAGCTCGATGTAGTATCTGTCAAGCACACCGTAGGGATCCGTTGCTGTTGCTACAAGGTTCTTCTTGCCGTATACCGCAGAGATCTCTTCGATCTCGCCGGGGATACGAGTAGCTATAGCATCCGTGGGAAGACCCTCGATGCAGAACATAAGCTCATAGCCTGCTTCCTCGTAGCCTGCTATATTGACGATTTCCGCCATGGTCTTGGTTACGCTGCTATCAAGCTTTGCGATGATCTTCTTTGAACCGTTGGATCTGCCGTTTAAGGCAAATTGAAGATCAGTCTCGCCGTCTTTAGCAATATTTCCGTCTTCATCTATGTAACAAATAGCCATAGATACGCCGTAATTCATAAGCACTTCCAATGAGAAAGTGATTTCGATTTCGGCGTTGTTGAGCACTTTAGCGGACACGATGGTGAGATCGTCAAGCGACGTATCCGTCGTAATGTCTTTAGCAACGAAGTTTGCATCGTATACGGCGTCTGTATCCGTCATCTTCAATACGTCGCCGTCTATCTTCCAAGTTTTGAGACCTTCGTAAGCCGTTGCGCCGTGATTTAAGAATACAAGCATCTTACGGTTGGTGTCTTTGGCGATCGTAAGAACGTCTTTGTTAAAATCTCTTGAAGGAGAAAGAACTTCTTTCTCTGCGGTTGCGGGAGCAAAGCAGTAATGAAGCATCGTATCGCCGACGGGAGAGCTTGAGTTAGCGTTGTTCATGTGACCGATAACTTCTCTTCCGTTTACTATCTCGCCTGCGTTATATAGGTTGTGCACCAAAACGTCCTGACTTGCAGACCAAACGATGTCAATTCTTCCGATAACGCCGCCCGCATATTTATTAGCGGTATTGTTGGAAACGATCTTACCGTAGTTTGCATTGTTGTAGATGAACGTATCTCTGGGGGCACCGTTTGCGCCTGAGGTGCTTGCACCCGAACCGGTTGGCTCGACCAAGCCGATAACACCGCCCGCAGCGTAAGTAGAACCGCTTATGGTCTTGACCGTACCGTAGTTTGCGCAGTTCTTAACGGTACCGCCCTTAACATGAGCGATAACACCGCCGGTGCTTATTTCGTACGTAGCGCCCGTGCTCTTTGCAAATACTGCGCCGTCAAAGGTGATTCCGTCGGCAGTAGGACTGTAGGTTACGGTCGTGCCGTCCACGGTGGGCCACATAGCCGCTACCGCACCGCCGGCCATATAGAACTGTTGGATGGGGTTGCCGATGACGAAGGAGTTTTTGAACTCCATATCGTAAATATCACCGTAGAGCATAGACGTAAGCGTAGCGGGACGCGTTACGTAGCTTGTAATAACGAGTGAGTTTTCGAAGTTGAGATTCTTTACCGATTCTCCAACACGAATCGTCTTTACAAAAGCTCCGCCCGTGCTGTTATCGCCGTTGATGTAAAGGCCTTTGATGGTATGACCGTTACCGTCGATATCTGCGCCGTTAAGGTTTTCCAAGGGCGTCCATTTGGTAAGCGCATCGAGAGAGCCTTCGATAACCGCTCCCGGTGTGCTGCCCTCGGCCTCGCCGGTGGAGACCTTTGCTACTATGCCGTTTGCATCACTTACGATGATAACGGCGTTTGTTTCATCGTACGCAAAGGTGTAACCCTCGTTAAGTACGATGTCGCTTCCGAGCGTTATCTGTGTGTTTGCTGTCTTGAGAGCATCGATAAGCTCCGAAGCCGAATTTACAACAACGCCGGGTTCGTCAGCGTTCGCTGTAAACACGCAAACAGATGCAAGAAGCGAAAGTGCCATAAATAAAGCCACAATTCTTTTCTTCATGAGTTTGATCCTTTCTTTGTGTTTTGGCTTATATATATAATAATATACAGTTATATTATATTGATTTTCAAATTAAAGTCAACAGTTTTTAAAAAAAAACCAAACTTTTCCGATTCTCACATATTTCGACGCCTTGTTTTGTGCACAATTACTCGAAAAAGACCGTAAAAAAATTCAAGGTATTCAAAAAGCAAAACAAACAAATAATAAAATCGGTTGAAAAGCAAAAAATCATAATCGGGGGATATCAAAATGGGGTTCAAGGAAAACTCGTACAAAAGAATATTTCTGCTCGTTCTCATCATAAGCTTGATTGCCGTTTTAGGCGTATGCGATTACTTTATTCCAAACAGCATACTTGAGGGCTCTTTAAATAAGAACGGCAGTATAGGCGGTATAATAATGTTGAACGAAAACGGCAGCGGCACGGATATTTCGGCAAGTCTTTTCGGACTGCCCGTAAAAAGCGTAGCGGTCAATTCCGTGGAGGATTCATACGTTTATCTCGGCGGTGACACCTTGGGTGTTAAATTTTATACGGGCGGCGTAATAGTTGTCGGTATAAGCGACGGGGATTGCCCTGCCGGCAAAGCGGGATTGAAAAAAGGGGATTTTATCGTAAAAGCCGGTTCGGAAAAGGTTGAGTCGGTTGAAAAAATGTCAGATCTAATATCGGAAAGCGACGGAAAGGAAATTAAAATAGTTTATAAAAGAGACGGCAGGGAGTACACGACCATACTCGTTCCGAAAAAAAATGAATACGGAGCGTATAAAGCGGGAATGTGGATAAGAGACAGCACGGCGGGTATCGGCACGGTCACCTACGTCACCAAAGACGGCGTATTCGCAAGCCTCGGTCACGGCATATCCGACGCTGACACGGGAATGCTTATGCCGCTTTCCAGAGGCAGTGCCGTGAAAATATCGGTAGAGTATGCGGTAAAGGGTAAACCTAACGTACCGGGTGAGCTTAAAGGGAGCTTCAAGAACGAAAAATCGGGGCAGCTCGTTTCAAATACGCAGACCGGACTTTACGGAGTTATGAATGCGGAAAATGTTGAAAACAGAGAGCTTATCAGACTCGGAAAAAGCTCCGAGCTTCGCACGGGAAGCGCACAGATAATCGCAAGCGTTGATTCGGAAGGCGCAAAGTATTACGATATAAAGATAACGCAGGTCGGGAAAGGCAACAATGAAGGCAAAAACTTCACTATCGAAATAACCGACAAAGCGCTTATCGCCAAAACGGGCGGTATAGTACAGGGAATGAGCGGAAGTCCGATAATACAAAACGGAAAACTTGTCGGAGCGGTAACGCACGTTTTGGTGAACGACCCGACCAGAGGTTATGGTATTTTTATAGAAAATATGATAAAAAATGAGCCGACGATAAAACGGTAAAATATAACAAAAATCACGTTCAGACTTATAATATCGTGCGATAGAGACAGTAAGGCGGGGGGCTCCCGCCTCATGCGTAAATCATATACATACTGTACAAATCAGAATGCATGCTCATAGCAAATGGAGCGATCGAATGTAAAATAGGGCAAACGCCGATTCTCTTTTTGAGCTTATGAAAATATAATTATATTCACTTAAAGCGGGAGGAATGAACCTCCCGCTTTGCACTTAATCATTCGTCTTTTTAGATTTCATAAGAAGCTTGAAAAACGGCTTTAAAAACTTTGGCGATTTCCATATTATTATCTTCATTGTTTACCTCCGAATAAACGTATTCAATAATATATTATGCTCACAAAAAAGACTTGACATAGCGCTGAGGAAAAAAGTATAATAGAGAAAATAAATTTAAAGTGAGGTATATTATGCTTACAGGAAAACACAACGTTGAAATAGAAATCGAAGGATACGGCACGATAGCGCTTGAGCTTGACGCCGACAAAGCGCCTATCACGGTCACGAACTTCGTAAAGCTTGTTAAGGAAGGCTTTTACGACGGACTTACGTTCCACCGTATAATCGACGGATTTATGATACAGGGCGGCGACCCGCTCGGTAACGGTATGGGCGGAAGCGACGAAAATATCAAGGGGGAATTTGCTTTAAACGGCGTCAAAAACGACATCTCTCACGAGAGAGGCGTTATCTCTATGGCGAGAGCACAAAACCCCAACAGCGCAAGCTCACAGTTTTTTATCTGCCACAAGGACAGCAAGTTCCTTGATGGCTCCTACGCCGCATTCGGTTATACGAAAAGCGGCATTGAGATAGTCGACCTTATCTGCCACGACACCCCCGTTGTTGACGGCAACGGCACGGTAAGACGCGACAATCAGCCCGTTATCACGCAGATAAGAATAGTTGAATAAAAAGAAAAACGGTCTTTCAAAATCGAAAGACCGTTTTTTGCGTTTATTTGTTAAGTTTAAGCTCATAGGTAGGCTTGCCGTTTGCGGGATATGCTCCTGCGAGAACTTCAAGCGCAGATTCGATGCTGTCTGTTGTCTGACCGCTGAAAATAAGCCTCTTGATATGGGGCAGATCCTCTACCATATGAGGATTTCCGGCGTGGATAAGAGTGGATATTCTGTCGGTAACCTGCATTGAGCTTATAAGATTCTTCATTCTCGTAGTAAGATGCTCGGGGCCAACGTACGCAAGCGCTTCGCTGAAGGTCATAAACACGAGCTCGTCGCAGCCGAGAGTATCCTCGTACGTTTGCACGAGTTCGCCTTGTGAGGGAAATTCGTGAATGAACTTATACTTTGCGTTGGGGAAGAGCTCTTTGATCTTTGTTTCAATACGCTCGGGATTTTGCCAACCGCCGCTGAAGGTATCAACGTCGGGCTTGCCGTCAGAAAGTCCCGTTTCCTGCTTTATCGAAACAACGAAATAATGGTTGCCGTCGCGGGAGATGGTCGTGGGCACGCCCTCGTCGATATGAGTATACACGCCGTCCTTGTTTATGCTGTTAAACGTAGCAACTTCCTCTTCGGTAAGCTCTGCGTCCTTGGAAAGCATCATAACCTTATGCTGTGCCGCAAGCACTCTCTTTACAGCCGTATCGAGCATTTCGTCGGAGATGATACCGTCTTTATACGCTTGCATATATTCTTCGTAGTGCGTCCTGTTTCTCTTGTTATAGGGCATGGGGATATCGTTGCCTGCGTTAAGCGCAAGAGCCTTTGCCTCATAGTCGCTGAACTTTGCTCGGATTCCCATCATAACGAGAGCGTCCGTTATCGCAAAGCCGTCGTAGCCTTGCTCGCGGATTATGTCTATAACCTTCTTGGAAAGGCTTGCGGGGTACTTATCGTCGATGTTCACATAGCGGCAATGTTTTGTCATAATACCGTCAAGAAGACCTGCCTCGTCAAGCTTTAAGTAGGGATAAAGTGCGTAATCAAGAAGCTCCTCTTTGGTAAGTGAAGAAATTGCTTCTGCGGTATGAGAGTCGACAGCCTTATCCTGTTTTCCGCCGGGATAGTGCTTTGCAACGGTTAAAACACCGCCGTCGTGCATACCCTGCGCTATAGCCATAGCAAGTTCTGCAACCTGTTCCTTATCAGTACCGAGGCTTCTCTGTGAGCCGTCATGCATATCTACAACAGGGTTGCAGACTACGTTATAGCCCATTTTTCTTGCTTCGACGCCGCAAGCCTTACCGAATGCGTAAGCGTGCTTTACGCTTCCCGTAGTGCCTACTGCGTTATGTCTTCCTACCTTGAAATTGCCTACGCCGCTTTCGCCGTCGGTGATGATGAGGATAGGATAATCGGCAAGCTCTCTTACCTTTGCTATCCTCTCCTTGAAATCATCGCCTTGTCCCTGTTGAATCCAAACGGAACCGACGCAGCGTTTTTTAATGAGTTCGTAAACGAAATCCGTATCTTCTGCGGGATGTTGAAGAACGAAATTGAGTGTAAGACAGAGCTTCTGCTCTGTGGTGAGTTCTTCGAATTTAAGTTCTTTAAGCTCCTTCATAACAGATACCTCATAAACTTTAATTTATATAAGTGGTTTACCACAAGTATTATAACACACCCGCCTCATTTTGAAAAGACTGTTTTTTTACATTTTTTTACACTATATTCCATTCTTTACAAGTTTTAATAAATTTGTAATTTTTATGAAAAATATTGACAATCGATGCGCATTTGATGTATAATAAATTAACAAAAGAAAGGAGCACACATCAATGAAAAGATTTATAGCAACAGCACTTATTCTTGTTCTTTCGCTTTCCCTCGTTTCGTGCGGAAAAGACAGTTTTATCGGCAAATGGACCGCTACTGTTGAGGAAGAAGGTCTTTCTATGGAAATGACTATGGAGTTTAAAGAAGACGGCACTTGTTCTATGGGCGTTTTAGGTATGACCATGAGCGGTACGTATACTTCGACAGACGACAAAATCGTGATGACCATTGAGTTTATGGGTGAAAAGGAAGAGACGGAGTTTACATACGAAGTTAAGGGCGATGAGCTTTCGCTCACTTCGGAAGGAGAGACTCAGGTCTTCAAAAAAGCGAAATAAGACTAATTTGCAAAAAGGACGGTGTATCCGTCCTTTTTTTGCTGAGGTTATTATATGGAACTTGTACAAATAGCGCATATAGAATGCGATTTTCCAGAAAAGTTCGGCATACCCCGCCAAAGCGGATTGGTTATGACGAAGGCAAGGATAGTTTTTGAAAAAGAATATGCAAACCCCGACGCCGTAAGGGGAATAGAGTACTATTCGCATTTATGGCTTATATGGCATTTTTCGAAAACGCAGGGCGGAGCATTTGCTCCCACCGTAAGACCGCCCCGCCTTGGAGGAAATAAGCGTATGGGCGTTTTCGCAACACGTTCGCCGAACAGACCCAATCCCATCGGATTATCCTCCGTGAAGCTTGAGAGGGTAGAGATACAAAACGGCGCACCCGTTTTGTATGTTTCGGGAGCAGACCTTCTTGACGGCACGCCGATATTCGATATAAAGCCGTATCTTCCGTTTACCGATATGCACCCTGACGCAAAGGGCGGCTTTGCCGATGATGTTAGGGAACATTGTTGTGAGGTAGATATACCCGAGGGCGTTGGAGAGGGGATAGATGAGCAGACGCTTTCCGTTATAAAAGAATTGCTTATGCAGGATATCCGCCCGTCATACCAAAACGACAAGGACCGCATTTACGGCTTTACTTACGGAAAATATGAGGTGAAATTCAAGTCGTATAACGGAGTAACTACCGTGTTATCCGTTATGAGGAGCGATGAAAAACGATAATATAAATAATATAATACAAAAGAGAGGGAACTCCCTCTCTTTTTTCAGCCTTCTATCTGTTTTCCCAAAAACATAGCGGCGGTCTGTATGGTTTTAATATCTGATTCGTCCGGTGCCTTGTATTCGTCGGCGGGAGATATAAGCGCTACGCTTCCGACGATGTCGCCCTCCGCCATTATGGGCATGATAACTCTGCCATAGTATTTTTCGCTGTCGTTTAATACGGCACATCTTGCGGAATTGCCTACGCAAGTATAAAGGCGTCTGCCTTCGATTATAGCCGAAAGCTCTGAAGATATCTTTTTTTCAAGAAAATCACGCTTGGGTACGCCCGCACAGGCGATAACGCAGTCACGGTCGCTTATTATAATGCTGTATCCGCATGTCTTGTATAGCGTTTCGGCATATTGCATCGCAAATGACGAAAGCTCGCCGACAGGTGAATATTTTTTGAATATGACCTCGCCCTCGCTGTCTGTGTATATCTCAAGCGGGTCTCCCTCACGGATTCTCATAGTGCGTCGGATTTCCTTGGGAATAACAACCCTTCCCAAATCGTCTATTCGGCGTACAATGCCTGTTGCTTTCATATATAAGAACCTCACCTTTCATCAAAATCGGAGATTTTGGAAAGGTGCCGAGAACCTTGCTCTCTCGGTACCCTCGTAATAAAAATCTCCTTAAATTGCATTCGTAGGGGCGGTCAATGGTCTCCCGCTTTGATTTTTGCGACCTTATCGGGCAAGCAGGCCCGCTCCTACAACAAAATCTTCAAATTGCACTACTATTATCTGTGATTTGAGGAAATTTATACTGCAAACTTGATATTTATAATAATATGTGTTAAAATTCAAATGAGGTGAAACTATGGGCTTTCAATTATCTGGACTGTTGATAAAAGCAATCGGTGTTTTTATTTTGTTAGCTATTATAGGTGGATTTGTATTCGGAATTATTTGCTTTATCCGCCTTTTTTAAAAGCTGATAAAACTAAAGCAACCCAAAATAATAATATATTATGTTACGATGATATTGTGTATTTTAATAGTAGCTGCATCGTGGATATTAAATATGGGTTGGTACAGGTTGATTTTGACTTGGCTTACAGTTCCATTTATTCATCCTATTGTATTTGCTGTTATAAATGGCAAAGCACTACCAAACCTAATTTATTCTGCAAAATTAAAAATATACACTTTGATTACATATATAGCCTATGTGCTTATGTATGCATTTTTTCCGGATGGTGGAGACGTAGGCTCAGCGTATGTCTTTTTTGGGTTAATAAACAATGATATCGCTGTACATATATTAGGCGTATTAAGTTCTGTATGCTTGGTTACATATATTATATTTACAATCCTTCAAATAATCGAAAACAGCAAAGTAAAAAAGAAAATCAATACGATACAAAGATAGCGAGGTGAATTACACCTCGCTTTTTCATTTTCATAAATTTATTTTTTCAGTCCCGACAGGTTTCCTTTTGCGACGTTATCTTCGATAAAAGATGCAAAACGTGCGGTGTTGCCGTACAGATTTTCCTTTTTATAATACATACAGATAGTTTGGCAGGGGTTAAAGTCCGAAACCTCAAGCGGCATTAGTCTTGTACCCATCTCTGCGGAGCTCGCAAATTCGCCCGTTACGCCTATAGCTATACCCGAGGATATGATTTTCTTAAAGCACGCAGAGTCGTTGACCTGCGCCAAAACGTTTGGCGAAAAGCCTGCCTTTTTACAAGCGTCCGCAAATATCTTACCGTGATTTCTTTCTTGGCACATCAAAACAAACGGCATCTGCGAAAGCTCCTTGAGCTTAAAGCTACGCCCAAGCAAATGACTGCTTTGCGGAACGTAAAGGTATATGTATTGCTTGCCGAGAGGCACCGAGGAATATCCGACGTAGGCATCGTTTTCTGTATCAATGATTATATCGTAGCCTCTCGGGTCTTTTTCGCCGTAATCGGCTGTCAGCTTAAAACGCGTATGCGAAAATTTTTCTTTAAACTGAATTATCTGCTCCGTCATAAGCGAGCGTACGGATTTTGCCAAAATAGTCACTTCTTTACTATCGTCTGCAACGCTTGAAACGGCTTGCAGCATACGGTCCATCTCATCGAAAATGACCTTTAGGGAATCCCGCATGATTCGTCCATTGGCGTTAAGGATAATACGGTTTGGGGTGCGGTCAAAGAGCTTTGTTCCGAGCTCTTTTTCCAAGCGCCGTATCGATGCGGATACGGATGTGGGCGGAACCTTATACTTTTCCGCCGTCTTAGCTATGCTTAAAAAATTTGCGCTGTCGTAAAAATATCGCAGCTGCAGAATATCCACGAAAATCACCTCAAATGCATTTTAGCACATCTTTAAAGTTATTGCAAGGCAATTTCAACGTGTTTTTTACAAAGGGCAATTTTGAGCGTATAATGTATTTAAGTGATACGGAGGTGGTACCTATTAACGCAGTAAATGATTTTAGTTTCATTGAGAATAATCTCGAAAAGTATTTGGATTTTTTATGCAAAATTTGCTCTTATGAAACCAAAACGGAGGACAAAGAGAGCATAAACGAAATGCTCGATTATATTGAGGATTTTGCCAAAGCGGAGGGTTTTACAGTTTTACGAACGAAGATGGAAAAGTGCGGAGATTTTCTTTCGGTCGATTTAAACGAAGGAGCTGAAAAGAGCTGTATTTTTATGGCTCATACGGATACCGTGCATAAAAAAGGTGCTTTCGGCGAGAGCGTAGTCACACGCATTGACGACCGTATAACAGCTCCCGGTATTATAGATTGCAAGGGCGGTATCGCTATTGCGCTTTTGGTTATGAAGACCTTGAAAGAGGGCGGATATAAGAAGCACGTAAGACTTATAATGACCTCGGATGAGGAAGTGTCAAATAAATTCGGCGGAGAAGCGGAGTTTGATTATTTCAAAAAGCAAAGCGAAGGCTTTTTATGGGCGATAAACTGCGAGACCTCCGAAAAGGACGAGGTGGTAATATCAAGAAAAGGCATCTTGCGATACCGTTTTGATATAAAGGGAGTCGGCGGACATTCGGGCATTCACTATTTTGAGTCGAAAAACGCTATACGTGAGGCGGCAAACAAGATAATTGCTCTTGAATCAATGAGCAAAAAAGGCGGAATTACCTATAGCTGTAACGTAATAAGCGCAGGCAGCGCTACGAATATCATACCCGACAGATGTACGTTTGAAATCGACGTACGTGTTCCGCGCCAAAGCGATATGTCCGTTGCAATCGATGCTGTGGAAAAATTCGCAAGCAAGAGTTATATTGAGGGCACGAGCACGGAGCTTATTCTTATGAGTAAAAGACCGCCTATGGAAAAATGCAAAGAAACCGACGAGCTTTTCGAAAAACTGCTTGCAACGTGTAAAAAATATTCACTTGGCGGCTTAACGCCGATAGAATCGGGCGGCGGCTCGGATTCCTGTTATACGCAGGCGCTTGGCATAACTTCAATTTGCGGAATGGGCGGCTGCGGCGGATTTTGCCATACGAACCGTGAGTATTTGGAAATAAGCTCTGTTTCAACGAGAGCAAAGCTACTGACGGCGTTTTTATCGGAAAACTGAAAAATCGAGGGGAGAACCCCTCGATTTTTCTTTAATATAACTTTGTGTATTGGAAATCGGGATCGATTCCGAGCTCGCTCATAGCTTTGTCTTTCTTTTGTGCGATCTCGCCGTCCATTTTGTCGAAGAGGTTGTTACCCTCGGTGTCGATATCTACGATAAAGGGGCCAAGTTCCTTTACGTTAAAGAACCAAGAAGCCTCGATACTGCCGAGCTCGTCAAAAAGATGCACGTCCTGTACCTCGATAGAGTCTATCCAAAGATTAGGGCTTACCGAGCGGGGAGATACGTGTACGCACTTCTTTTTCTTCATCATTTCGGCGGTTTCTTTTCCCATAGTCGTTTTGCCGACGATCATTTTAAGGTTCCAATTATCAACGCTCTTTGCGCCCCACTTTTCAAATCTTATGCTTGAAGTGGGCATAAATGATACAAGTCTCCACTTTCCGTCCTCTTTCACGACGATAGGGCCGTTGTGAATGAGGATATTTCTTTTCTCCGTGGAAAAGGGGAGCGTATTTTTCTCGTCGAAAATATACTTTTGCAAGCGGGAACGGCAGGTAAACACGTCACCGCTTATATAAACTATATCGCCGAGTTTGAGTTGTTCTACGTCGCTGTCCTTCAAAGGACCTGTCAAATGATATTCTGCCATATGCGTCCTCCTATCTGTCGCCGAACCAATTCGGGCTCTTCATAACGGAAATATTGCCGTCTGCATCTATTCTTGAGGATGCGCGTCTTGCCACCATACAGTTTGTGCTGGTCGCAACGGCGATACCCGCTATATGCGTGTAGGCGTATTCGACGTTTACCGCCAATACGGAAGTATCTCCGCCTGCACCGAGTATACCTATGCCGAGGCTGTTGAGAGCCTTGTAAAGATCCTCCTCGATTTTAGCAAACATCGGGTCGGGGTGACGTGAGCCTACCGTACGAAGACAAGCCGCCTTCTTTGCGAGGTTTGCCGCAACGTTAGCCGTACCGCCGATACCGATACCGAGTACGGAGGGAGGACAGACTGCACCCGCACGTGCGGATGCTACGAAGCTTTCGATAACGAATTTTTCAATACCTTGAATGCCGTCCGCAAACGCAACTATTCTGTGACGTGTTCCGCCGAAGCATTCGCTTCCGCCGCCCTTTGCCGCATAGGAGATCTCGATAGAGTCACCGTCAACGAACTGATATGTGAAGTCGGGGATATTCATACCGATGTTATTACCCGGGTCGTATCCTGTTAGAGGGTGCTTCATCGTAGCACGCAGATATCCGAGCTTTGTTGCTTTTTCAACGGCACGCCTTGCGGCATTCTCAAGCTCTACAAAACCGCC
The DNA here is from genome assembly GCA_045585835.1 of Eubacteriales bacterium. GTDB lineage: Bacteria > Bacillota > Clostridia > Oscillospirales > CAG-272 > CALCTE01. The sequence goes on along the minus strand of JAZMZG010000017.1, from coordinate 135,898 downwards.
TTCAAGCTTGCATTGGTTACCGACCTTAAAATAGAATATGGGCCAACCCGTATCTACGCAGAGGGGATTTTCTCTTTTTGCGGAAAGGTTCATACTGTCGAGCGTTGCGATAAGACCGTTTTTAGCGTCGGGATTGGATTCACGTGCAATAGCCGCTTCAAACGCTTCTTTGACGTCGGCGGATATTTCGGTTGCGCCTCTTTTTACCGTTTGAAACAGAGCTTCCTCGTAAGTTTCGATTTTAATCATTTAATCCGCCTCCTCGTTAAATAAGGATATTTGCAAGCGGAGAGTGCATCTGACAGCCGTAGATGTCCGTATCGGAAAGGCTTCCGCTTATGTTCTTTCTCGGGAAGGTGATCTTAATTGATTTTACGACTTCGTACTTGATGATGTCGATTTTTTCGACTGCTACGCCGTAAGCCTTTGAGATAAGCTCTTTGTCAAGTCTTTCCGAAACGTATTTCATATCGTCGGTGTCATTGAAGATAAGGTCAAATGTGATAAACAAGGGACCGGCGTTTTTTGAACGAAGTATTTTTGTATATTCGATAAGCTTTTTCATTTTCATACCTCCTCTGTTACGATCTTTGCCGTTTCAAGCAAAGAATCTACTTTTGCAAGGTGGAATACGGAGAATTCGTATACGGGACCGACGTGTATATCGGAGGGAGAGAAGGGAAAGGCAAGGTTGCCTGCGGTGGATTTTCTGCCCGCATAGTCGCAGTGAAGCATTCTGCTTCTTACGAGTGCACATACCATATCTGCTATGTCCTGTGTCTTTCCGACTATATCCATTACGATGCCGAGAGTGCTTTCGGGACCGCCGTTTGTCTTGAAATTAACCGTGTAGCTTCCGGCTTCAAGCGTATCTTTTGTGTTTTCCACAACGAAATCGGTCACCGTCTTTACTATCTTATCAAAATTCTTTATCGTTTCGGGGTCAAAGATGGTAGCGGGACAGATGGTTCTGTATCCCGAGCATTTTACGCCTTCAAGCTTCAAGGTCTTTTCCTTTGCGCTGTGGAAAACGGAGCCGCTTACACGTACCGTGCGCTCGTCTATTTGCTCGAATTTTGAGTTTGTGAGGTCGCATACGCCGTCGGGCTCGTAGATGAGATAGGGGTTTGACTGCTCGTAAAGCGTATGTGCGGCAACTCTGTCAACCGTACATTTTCTTATCGGATTTGCGGGACGGAGCTCGAAATAATCCTTGTTCATATAGCCTTGCATAACGTCTGCTGCCGCGACGGGCTCGGAGCACATAGCACCGCACTCCATGATTTTAGCCATATGGAATGCAAGGCCCTCGTCATAGCCTTCGAAAATACAGGGGGCTGCGTATATAGCCGTATCGCAAGCTCTTCCGCATACGATAACGTCCACCTTTTGCTTTAAAAGCTCAATGATGGGAGCGATACCTATTTGGCTTACTATGGTCGTGCTTTCCTCAACGTCCTTTTTGCAAAGGGGCATTTCATCGCTCATATTGGAGATCTTTCCGCTCTCAAGCTTTTCGGTGACGTATTCATTCGTAACGTCGCTGAAGACCGTTCCCAAAGTAAAGTGCAAGCCTTTTTCTTTTGAAATTTCGTAAATGATATCCTTGAGCCACTCTACGTGACGCTTGCTTCCCGCACCGCCTGCGGTACCGATGATAAAGGGAGCCTTTTGCTCAAGCGCCTTGGGGAGCGCAAGCTCCAAGTCACGTTTTACAGCTCCGCGGTTTGTAAATGAGTGTCCGCTGCCGAGATAGTATGGACCGGGGTCGGTTGAGCCTGCGTCAACGCCGAGATAATCAACTTTTTCGGAAAATGCGATATTCAGCGCTTCTTCACTGTATCCGTACCCTAAAAGACCGTTAAGTGCTACGATTTTCATAAAATTATCCTCTCTTTAAAGTTTATTACAAGCCTATATTATTAAAATCGACAGCGATTTTCAATGCTTTTTGTTCGGAATATATTGCATTTTGTTCGCAGATGAGGTATACTGTAATCAGTAAATGCAAAAGGGGTGGAGATATGGACATAAAGAAATTCGTGCTGTCGTATTACGGCAACGCAACGGACGATTTTCATATTGCGAGGTTTACCTCTCCGAAGGAGGCGCTGAAGCCGCACAACCACGATTATTTTCAAATATACTACGTTGTCGGCGGAATGATAGCGCATCATCTTGAAAGCGGCACGGCAAGTCTTTCGGCGGGCGATATTTTTATTTTGCCTCCCAACCAACCTCACTACATTGAAACTGTGGGCGGGGACGTTGATTTTTATTCGATGTCCTTTATGCCTGACTATTTCCAAAGCATCAAGGACGCAAATAAGCTGATACTTGACTTTTTATCTTATCTCCAATCGGAAAACGGAGAAAAGATAGAGCCGAAAGTATCCTTGCTTTATGAGGACGCACGTTTTCTCGAGCCGCTTTTTGCGAGAATAATGTCGGAGTTCATGGGCGATAAAGCGGGGAAGCAGGAAATCATAAAAGAGAGCGTGTCCGTGGTATTGTCTTTGTTTGCGAGAGTATATTTCGAAAATAACGCTACCGCACTCGTTTCGGGTGAAAACAAGCGTATCGTTATGCACAGTATCGAGTACATAAAGAATCATTTTGACGAGGAAATAACGCTTTTCGATATTGCAAAGCGCTCGGCTATGTCGAAAACGAGCTTTTGCGAGATATTCAATTCCATCGTGGGAATGCCGTTTAAGAGCTATCTTAACCGTTACCGTATCGAAAGGGCGGCGGAGCTTATATCCGCGGGGGAGAAGATATCGGTTGCGGCAAATCTTTGCGGCTTTGGCGAATTCAGCACCTTTTATCGAAATTTTAAAAAATATATGCACATATCCCCCTCGGAGTTTGCAAAAAACAAATAATCCGTTCTGCCGATATTGACAACTCTTTCGCCGTCTGTTATGATTGAATTAAGTAAATATAAGGAGTTATTTATATGGACTTGCTTACTATTGTTAAACTCGCATTGTTTGCACCGTTTCTATTGGTGCTTCTGATTTTCTCTATTGTATATCTTAAAGCCGGTTACAAAAAAGACTTGGGGAAGTCGCTCGTTTCGCTTCTTGCGACCGTTGTTGCGGTAGTAGTAAGCCTCTTGCTTTCCAAGCTTATAAGCGGTGCGGCTTCCGGCAGTACAACTTCTGCGTTGAGCTCTTTGATTGGCGGCACCGAGACACAGCTTGGCTTTGTGGGAGACGGTTTTATTAAAGGTATCGTCGAAATAGTTTTGTCGTTTGTACTGTTTATACTGTTTTTTATCATTACTCTTGCCGTATTCAAAGCCATCGGAAAAAGGATACCGACGGGAAAGCTTGAGAAGCTTAATACGGGCAAAAAAGGCACTCGTTTTGCGGGTATGGGTATTCGTGCACTTGATGCAATACTTGTCAGCGTAATGCTTCTTTTACCCATTTACGGTACTATTGCGATGATAGCGCCTCCCGCCGCAACGCTATTGCGTATAGCCGAACGCATCGAGGATACGGAAACTATCACGCAGATAACGGATAAGTCCGATGAAGGCGCCTCTGCTTGCGTTCAGTTTGCCGCTGTTTCGGTTCGTCCCGCAGCTTCTGTAGGTATGGGTGCGGAAGATGTTGAGGCTTCTGAAATCCTTGACGTAATGGCAAATCACCCCGTACTCGTGCCGTATAAATACGGGCCGGGCGCTTGGGTATATTCGGGACTTTCCACGTTTTCGCTCAACGGCAAACAGGTAGACGTTGCCGCCGCCGCAGATTCGCTTGAAGGAATACTCGACAAATTCGAGGTATTCAAGAAAGCTATCGAGCGTGAGGACGAAGATGCTGTTTTCTCCGCCGTTGAGGAGCTTATAGATTATGCTCGCAAGAAGGTAATAAATCAGCGTTGGAGCTACGATATGGTAATGGCATTTGTAGGCGAGGTCGATAAGCTTATCGAGCAATATGAAGATGAGATTGCGGCTGAAGAAGAGATGATGTTGCTTTACGAGCAGGCACGCCCGCTTCTTGATATGACTTTTGAGGAGTACACTCATAACGCAGAGGGAATTTTGGATTTTGCGGCTTGGTCTATGGAAACCTACAGCAAGTACGGTGATACCGAATTCGAGGGCACCGAGGACGAGGCGATAGCTCTTATGGAAGAGCTTTTCGGCCATATCGGAGATCTGCTCAATCACAGTAAGCAGGCGACGGGACTAAAGCGTATTATCCTGCAGATGTATGCGCAAGAGCGTTTGTTTGTTGAGTTATCCGATCAAAGCGCCGCCAAGAATGCCGCAACATTTATAAACAAATATTACGGTGACGGCTTTGTTGAAAAAGAAAAGCGTGTTGCCGAGGCGGCAGCGTTCTTCAGACTTATGGGCACGAACAGTACAATTGACGTTATCGAGCTGTTTGCAAGATATCCGCTGTTCGGTGCAGATGCGGCGATCTCTGCTTTTGAAAGTCAATACGACAGCTTGGTCGAAGCCGAGATGTATATCAATATCGGAGAAAGCTCAAAGCGTGAAGAGATACACCAAAAGCTTAATTCTCTGCTTAAAGCTTATGAAAACGCTCCCTTGATAAAGGAAGTGAGCTTCCGTGAAGATATATATAAATATCTTACCGAAGAGCTCGGTCTTGAAGCGGAGTATGAAAACTACGGCGGTTCATTCGGCTTTTCGCAAATTTCACCCGACGGCGCAGGCTCGTACTACGGTGACGGATATTATTACTACACAGACACAGATGGCTTAAAAGACGGCGTGAGCATTACGGATAAGGACGGAAATACGTACTTTGTTCAATATGACAGCGCAACGGGCGCCGCTTCAAGCGTAACGGTAAACGCACAGTAATACAAAAGCACTTTCTCCAAAGAGGGAAAGTGCTTTTATTTTTTGATTTGCAATATTGACAATACCTTTTTTATTTGATATAATTATATTGGCTAAATTGGCAAATAAATAATAATATAAAAAATAATTATAAGGAGAGTACTACTATGGCAACTTCAAAAGTGGCTTATCTTGTTAAGCCGAAAATCGTAAACGGTGTTGAGGGTGAAGCGGTCGTTGAATTCCGCGACATCGAGATCCCCACACCCGGTCCCGGTGAGATTCTTGTTAAGGTTGAAGGCTGCGGCATTTGCGGAACTGACGTTCACGAGTACCGTTACAATCCCTTCGGCTACAAAGAGATCGTTCTCGGTCACGAGGGAACAGGTGAAGTCGTAGCTATCGGCGAAGGCGTTACCACCGATACAAAGGGTGATCCCATCAAAGTAGGTGACAAGGTCGTTACTTCCGTTCTTCTCTGTGGTGAGTGCGATTACTGCCGCCGCTACCCCGAGCTTCCCAACCTCTGCGCAGGCCTTGGCGTATACGGTCTTATCGAAGACGATGCTGAGCATCATAACAACGGTTGGTTTGCAGAGCACATCCTCGTTAGAAAGGATTCCTCCATCTTCGTTGTAAACGGCAAGACTCTTGACGAGAGAATGCTCATCGAGCCCGCTTGCGTATGCGTTCACTCTTGGAACAGAGCAAAATCCACAAACCTCATCAACTTCGGTTCTACCGTACTTGTTCAGGGCTGCGGACCTATCGGTCTTATGCAGATCGCAGTTTTGAAGGCTGCGGGCGTAGTTAACATCATCGCAGTTGACGGTGTTGACTCTCGTCTTGAACTCGCTAAGGAAATGGGCGCTACTGCAGTTATCAACTTCAGAGAGCTCAAGACCATCGACGAGAGAGTTGCAAAAGTTAAAGAGCTCACACACGGTTTCGGTGCTGACTTCGTATTCCAGTGCACAGGTGTTCCTCAGGCAGCAGCAGATGCTTACAAGTACGTACGTCGCGGCGGCGGTTACTGTGAGATGGGCTTCTTCGTAAATGCAGGCGAATGCACGATGAATCCCCACTTCGACCTCTGCAACAAGGAGATCACACTCGTTGGTTCTTGGGTATACAGCGCAAACGAATACATCGAAACTCTCGGCTTCTTGACGAAGGCAAAAGAGATGGGTATTCCCGTTGAAAAGCTCGTAACACACCACTATCCTTTAGAGCAGTATGTTGACGCTATGGAGAAGAATATCTCTCTCACGGGCGTTAAGATTGCTATCGTAATGGAATAATTCGCAAAAAGCAAGTAACAAAAAGCGAGGTGAATCTCACCTCGCTTTTTTGCGCTGTTTTACGGAATTTGCGGTTTTATATCGTCGGGTATCAAGCTTTCGTATGTGACACCGCTTTCCTTATGCTCCTTCCAAGCGGCTTTTATAAGCTTGGGGTTTTTGATAAGCTTTATGCCCGCAAGCGCCATAACCTTTGCGGCGTGCATCATACCCTCGTGCATTATGGGACTGCGGGATTGGGCAACGAGCTGCCAAGTGTGGCCGGGTGTGCATTTGCATAAAGCGGCGTGCATAAACATAACGGTAGGTGCGATATACGAAGCATCGCCCACGTCCGTCGAGCCCGACATGGAGGAATCCTGCTTTTTAAAAGCGGGTATACTCTCGTCCAAAGGCTCATCAAGGTCGCAGTTAGGTATTACGGGAGCAAACCTTTTTGCAACGGCAAGCGCTTCTTCGGAGAAATTCTGCGCTCCTATTTCTGCCCAGGCTTCTTGTAAGGTATTGCCCATTACTTCGTTTACTATCAAGTTATTGACGCCCGAATGAAGCTCTGTTTCAACTGAGGTGCCCGTCATAAGAGCGGCGCCTTTTGCGATATCGTTCACCCTTTCGTATATTTCCTTAACGGTATCCGCTTTGGGTGCACGTATATAAAACAGCAGTGAAGCGTTTGCTTGTACTACGTTTGGTGCCGTACCGCCCGCATTTAAATAAGCGTGGTGTATTCTCGCCTCGGGGATAATATGCTCACGCAAAAATTGGGTGCCCACGATCATAAGACTGCAAGCGTCGAGTGCGGATCTGCCAAGGTGGGGGACTGCACCTGCGTGAGAAGCCTTACCCTTGAATCTGTACTCAACGTGTACGTTTGCAAGCGCGGAAATTCCCATAATATAGTTATTTTCCGCAGGGTGAGGAGCCATAGCGGCGTCCATTTCGGCAAAAACGCCCTCTCTTGCCATAAACGCCTTACCTGCACCGCCTTCTTCGCCGGGGCAGCCGTAAACGATAACTGTGCCGGGAAGTTTGTTTTCCTCCATTATCGTCTTCATCGCAACAGCCGCCGCAACACAGCTTACACCTATTGCGTTATGTCCGCAGCCGTGGCCTGCCGCTCCCGCAACGATGGGCTCTTCTTTCGTAACACCGTCCCTTTGGCTTAAATTTGACAGCGCATCGTATTCTCCCAAAAATCCGATAACGGGGTGGCCGCTTCCGAAAACGCCCTTGAATGCGGTAGGTATACCCGCAAGGCCTTTTTCGATTTTAAAGCCGTGTTCTTCAAGCGCATCGATTAGCGCTTTTGCGGATTTATGCTCTGCAAAGGCAAGCTCGGGGTTATCCCAAATATAGTCGGCGATAGCGCCGAAATATTCCGCCTTGCCGTCGAGTATGTCGATTATGCGTTGTTTCATAGTTATGTCCTTTCAAAGTGCGTTATACAATCAGATTATATATTACGACAGCTGCCTTGTCTATTCATTTTTGACTTTTTTCTGGCAAAAATGTTTACATGGCATAAAATGTGTGTTAAAATGAAAAAAACGTGCAAAGGGGTACGGTTATGGAATATAGTCGAATTGAAGCTTGCATAGAAAATGATTATGAAAGATACGTGTCTTTTTTATGTGATATTTGTTCGTTTGAAGCACGTGCTGCCGATAAAGACGTAATCAACGATATGGTCGATTACATAGAAAAATTCGCAAAAAAAGAGGGCTTTTATATAGAGCGTATCGCTATGGAAAAATGCGGAGATTTTCTCTGCATCGACATGAATAAGGGTGCCGAAAAAGGCGGAGTAATGCTTGCTCACATGGATACCGTACACGAAAAGGGCGCATTCGGAGAAAACCCCGTAACACGCCTTGAAGACAGAATAATTGCCCCAGGTGTTATAGATTGCAAGGGCGGAATAGCAGTTGCGCTTCTTGCGATGAATTCGCTTTTTGAAAACGGATATTCAAAGCATTTGCGTCTTTTGCTCACCTCAGATGAGGAGATATCGAACGTTTTGGGCGGGGAAGCGGAGCTTGAATTTTTCAAAGAAAAGAGTGCGGGATTTCCTTGTGCGCTCAACTGTGAGCTTTCCGAGAATAACAGGGTCGTAATTTCAAGAAAAGGCATATGCAAATACAGAATAGACATAAAGGGTATATCGGGACATTCGGGAGTTCATTATTTCGAATGCAGAAATCCCATAGAAGAAGCCGCACATAAGATAATTGCACTTCACTCAAAAAGTGAGAGGGGAGGCATAACTTATAGCTGTAACATCATAAATGCGGGCGGAAATATGGTGAACGTCATTCCCGAAACCTGCACGGTGCTTGTGGACATACGCTTCCCGCTTCAAAGTGACCTTAAGCGAATAGATGATACTATGCGTGAAATAGTCGGTAAGTCATACGTTGACAAAACCTCCTCAACCTTTACCGCCCTAACGGTAAGACCGCCTATGGAAAGAAGTGATGTGACTGACAGACTTTACGAGAAGGTGCGTGACATCTCCCGTAAATACGGACTTGGCGAGGTAACGCCTTTTGAATCGGGCGGAGGCTCCGATGCTTGCTATACGCAGGCTTTCGGTATACCGACTATTTGCGGTATGGGCGCAGGCGGCGGCTCTTGCCATACTACGAAAGAATTTCTGATAACACGTACTATAGCGCAAAGAGCAAAGCTCCTTTCCGCATTTTTTATAGAATCTATGTAAAACAAACTCCCTTGCCATCAGAAAGCAAGGGAGTTTTGGTTATATTACTTCAATTAAAAAGCTAACGGGTCTGAAGCCGTCGTTGCAGGATATCATCGCCGAGTGCTCGTTTTTCATCCAACCGTCGTAAATATTTTTGCCGCCGTAGGCAAGCGTCATAACGAATGGGAGCATACTTTCCCAAGCGCTGTCGCAAAGACCTTGGGGCTTTTTGAGGTTTTCGCAAATAAAGACGTCGCCTTCGCTTATGTCGCAAGCGTGCTCTATGGGGTTTTCGTATTTTTCTATAAGGTCGGCATAATGCGCTTTTCTCATAGCCGTTATTTTTATATTTTTCATAATCTGCTCCTTTCGGGATATTTTAATTATACCACAAAATTTCCAAAGTGCAATATTTGTGCTGATTTTTTAAAAAACACTTGCACTGCGGACAGCAGAATGGTATAATAGACTCGTTTCGGAGGTGAATAGCAGTGCTACTTGCATTTGATGCGGGAAACTCGACGGTAAGCGTCGGAGTGTTTTCAATACAAAGCGCAGAGCTTATATGCAGCTTCGTTTTAACGGCGGACAAAAACAAAAGCGCCGACGAATATCTTGTAAACGTATGCTCTATGCTTGAGTTTAAAGGAATAGACAGAGCGGCAATAAAAGCGGCGATTATTTCTTCCGTTGCACCGAATTTGACAAAAAGCATAAACCAAGCGGCACACAGTATAGTCGGCGATGACGTAAAGACAGTCGGCCCGGGACTTAAAACAGGCTTTCCGATAAAAATAGACAATCCTTCCGAGCTCGGAAGTGACATCGTAGCAAATGCCCATGCAGCAACAGAGCTTGCAAAAGGAAAAGACAAAGGCGTAATAATTATAGATATGGGTACGGCAACGACCGTATCTGCAGTAAACCGCAAGGGAGAATACGTCGGCTCGTCCATAGCTGCGGGACTTCAGGTTTCTCTTGAATCCTTGCGAATGAGTACGGAGCTTTTGCCGATGATAACCCCCGATGCTCCCCGAAGCGTGATAGGAAAAAATTCGTCGGAAGCCGTGCGTTCGGGTGTTGTGCTCGGTGCGGCATATATGCTAAACGGATTTATAGACGCATATGAAAAGGAGCTTTCTTGCGAGTGCGAGGTGCTTGTTACGGGAGGATATGCGGATTTTATATACCCTCTCATAAATCACAAAGCATCAAAGGAACCCCACCTCACTTTAAAAGGGCTTTACGGAATATATAAGCTCAACACAAAATAATTACGCTCATGCGTTTTTATAAATTTTATGCGCCGTACCAAGCATGAGGCTCGGACGGCAGCACCGAGTGAAAGTCTCGGAGAAGGGATATACTTATGAAAATAAAAATGGAAAAGACAGCACTTTCGGCTGTACTTTCGGAGGTGCAAAATGGCAACTAAAAGAGTGAAGAAAAATATTTTGTATATGGTACAGCTCGCCATTTTGACCGCACTTGTAGTAGTGCTTCAGCTCGTAGGTTCTTTTGTCAAGATAGGAGCGCTTCCGATGTCCTTCGTGCTTGTGCCGATAGTTATCGGTGCGTGCCTTTTGGGAGCAAAGGCAGGAGCATTCCTCGGCTTTGTATTCGGACTTATAACAATGATAGCGGGAATTACGGGCACGGACTTATTCTCGTGGCTTCTTTGGGACGCAAACCCTGTTGTATTTGTGGCGATTTGTCTTTTGAAGGCGACTTTAGCGGGATTTGGTGCAGCCCTCGTTTACAAGGGACTTGGCAAGGCATTCGGAGGGAAATATAAGCTCGTTCAAGCAATCCTCGCATCTGTATCCGCTCCCATAATCAATACGGGTATCTTCTGCGCAGGTATGCTTATATTCTACTTTGGAGCTCTTCCCACGATGTTCCCCGAAGCAGTTGCGCAGTTTGGCGGCAGCGCTATGAAATTTATATTTATCGGCTGTGCCGGCGTAAATTTCATAGGTGAATTTCTTGTAAACCTCGTTTTGTCACCCGCAATGGTACGCATTATCGATGTTGTAAAAAAGAAAATGAGATAAGATTTTATCGGAGAAGCGAATGCTTCTCCGATATTTTTAGAATAATTTTAAAAAAACACTTGTGTTTATTGAAAAAATGGTGTATACTTTGTTTGTAGATCAAAAGAAAAGAGAGAAATAAAATGATTGGAATTATCGGAGCGCTTGCAGATGAAATAAAGGTTATATCCTCACTTCTCGAAAATAAGCATCTCACCGTAAGCGGAGGACTTGAATTCACTGTGGGTACGCTCGAAGGGCAAGACGTTGTGCTTTGCGTATGCGGAATGGGCAAGGTATTCTCGGCAGTGGCGGCGCAGACGATGATAAACGAATTTGCCCCCGAGCTTATCATAAACGTCGGAGCGGCGGGTACTCTTTCTAAAGACCTTCATATAGGTGACGTTGCGATAGGCGAAAAAACGCTTCAGCACGATATGGATAATAGCCCTCTCGGATTTAAAAAGGGTGAGATAGCGGAGCTTGCAAGCGTGTATTTTCCTTGCGATAAAGACACGGTGGAGCTTCTTTGCGAGTGTGCAGGTGAGCTTTCCCTCTCTCATAAAAAAGCGGTCATAGCGACGGGCGATGTTTTCGTTAATTCGACCGAGCTAAAGGAAAAGATAAGCTCGCAATTCGGCGCGGAGGTTGCCGAGATGGAGGGTGCGGCTATAGGTCAGGTATGCACCTTCAGAGCGACTCCCTACGCCGTAGTAAGAGCAATATCCGACGAGGCGGATAACAGCGCCCCTGAAAATTTTCCTGCATTTTTAAATAAGGTCATAGAAGATGCGACGAGTCTGATAAGACTCTTCTGCAAAAAACGTGCCGAAGGAGGTATAACATGACGCGACAAAGAATGGTAATATGCAATATAGTAAAGCGTGCCGAGGGTCATCTGACGGCGGCACAGGTCTGCGAGAGAGCAAAGACGGAGCTTGGTAAGATAGCTCTTGCTACGGTCTACAATAATTTAAACGAACTCGTCGACGAGGGCATTATCGGAAGGATATGCACGGACGGAAGAACCGATCTTTACGACAAGAGCTCCGTTTCTCACGCTCATATTATGTGTACCTCTTGCGGAGACGTGAAAGACGTGGGTATTTCTTTATTGAAGGAATATTTCAGTGAAAAAACAGGGGAAGAAGTAGAGAGTTTCAACCTTGTTTTAAGACATAAATGTAAAAAATGCACGGAAAGGGAAAGACAATGAAAAGACATATCGCGCTTTTACTTGCACTCGTAATGTGCCTTGGGCTTTTATGCTCTTGCACAAAGAAAGAAGAACAGACGCCGCCGCCTGCAACTGATAATCAAGGCGAAAGCGGACAGACCGACAACAAAAAAGAGGAAGAAAAAGTGGAAAAGATTTACGTAGATTACAGCGAAAAGCATAAGGATAACCTTTACGATATTAAGGATAAGATAACCGTTAACGGACGCTGCACCTATGACGAAGAAGCGGGGATACTTGCGGCGTGGCCAAATTCGGGTGTTGAATTTTCGGGTTGGTTCGACGGTGGATTAAGACTTTATTTTACTTCGGACATATACGTTCCCGTCCCTTTTTATGTTGTGGTCGACGGTAAGTACCATGAGGCAAAGAACGTGGAGCTTACCCCGCAAAAAGCCTACATAACGCTTGCTAATGTAGAAAAAGGTTATCACACGATAGGCATATACAAGGCTGACAGTGCAAACACAAGCAAAATGTATCTTACGCAAATCGAGTATAAGGGCAAGCTCGATGATGAACCCTTGCCCAAAAGTATGAAGATAGAGATACTCGGTGACTCCATCTCCTGCGGAATCGGGCTTGTATCCGAAAAATACGACGACGACGCATATTATTCCTACGGTGCTATAGCAGCACGCAACCTCAATGCAAAGCTCTCCATAGTTGCCGTCGGTGGTTGGGGAATTTCTTGCGGAGTTAGTAGCTTCGAAAACGTGATTCCGAGAATATTTGACCTTACGTGCTACTTTACGGATAAAGAAGCAAAGTGGGATTTTGCAAACAATCAGGTCGATGCGGTCATAGTTAACCTCGGAACGAACGATTACCTTGAGTACGCAAACAAAGAAGACCGTTTTGAACTCCACAACGCTTTGAGAAGCTTCTTTGATGCCATAAGAAAGGCATACCCCGACGCAAGAATATATATGACCTACGGCATGATGAACACGGTGTTTAAAGAGGACTTCAAGAACATAATTGCAGAGCGCGGCGACGAAAAGCTGGAGTTTGTCGAGACCTTCTTTAACGGCGGCGGAATAGGAAGCCATCCCGACGCTGAGGCACACGTAAAATATGCGAAGATCTTTGAAGATAAGATTCGCAAAGATTTCGGTATTACCGATAAAGCAGGGGAGATAGGTAAGCTTATACAGCAGAAAAATAAGCTCGTTACGACAATACCTCCCCAAAACTAAAAAACGCAACTAAAAAACTCCGCCCTCGATTTTTTGGGCGGAGTTTTTTGCCTAAAAGCTCAAAAATGAACATTTCATTAACAAAAATACCGCAAATTTCCAAAAAAGAGCTTTTTATAGAATCATTCTATAAAAAATGTAAAAAGTGTACATACGTAGAAAAAAACACAAAAAAATTGTGCAAATTGACGAAACAATTTGTGGTTAAATTGCCAAAAAATGCCTTTAATTTATTTACAAATTGAACACAAATTTGCATATTTTTTGTCGATATTATGCATCAATGCATAAAAATTGGTGATAAAAAACCCATCAAAAATGGCTTAAAACCGTTATATTTCGCTATTTTTCGGTTTTTTTGTGTTTTTGGTCCTTGCAAAGATTGCATAAAAAAGTCAGAATGTACAAAATAGGTGAATCGGGAAAATATGAAAATTTTTAAAATTTTGCACTTTTGGAAAATTGCGAAAAACGTGAAAGCGCAAGCCCTCTCGCACTCTCGGAGCGCTTTCTCCCCTTGACATTTCAAGGTGTTTTATGTTATATTCTTGTAGTAAAAATAGGCTATTTTGCCCTCTTTTGCGCTCTTCTTGCAAGGAGTGCTTTGGGCAGAAGCAAAGCAAAGTTATTTCAAGGAGGACATTTCTATGAGAAATCCGATTCTCGTGAAGCTTTTGTGCTTCGCTATGTCCGTGCTCATTATCGCAGGCTCCTGCTTTACGGTAATGGCAGCGGATGAAACGGAATCAGAAAGCGTTGTTGAAAGCAACAAGGCTGCTCTTGACGAAACGAGAGAAGTGCTTGAAGCCGGCAGCTATAAGGATTACCTCGAAAGGGTTTCACAGCTTGCGAACCCTGCCACAGAGGCTCTTGCAACGCTTTTGGCAACCGAAGCTTACGTTAAGGAGGGCTCTGTTGCAACAGAGGCTACCGTAACCGATGCTGACGGTAACGAATTTAAGGTGCTTTTATTGCCCGACAGCGGAACGGTGAAGTTTATCGTAACGATTCCCGAGGGCAAGGCAGGTCTTTACACCATAAAGGCTGACTATTACACCGACGGCACGGAATTTAAGAGCGACTCAACTATCGAAAGATGCTTCCGTATCGACGGAGTGCTTCCTTTCTCCGAGGCTCGTTCACTCGAGTTTTCGAGAGCTTGGAAGGATACGTATCTCACCGCAGAGGACTACGAAGTTCTTTCTACCGGTGCCGATGGAAAGCAGCTTGTTGACAAGGACGGACACAAATACCTCGACTCTGACGGAATAATCAAGTACACCGACAGAGTAATGGGCATCTCCGGTGACAAGTTTATTCCTTATCCCGCATTCAAGTGGGATACCAACGGAAACGATATCCGTCTTGGCAAGGAACAGATAAAAAACAACTTCCGCGAGAAGCACTTTATGGACTCTACGGGATACGAGAGCGAACCTTTCCTTTTCTACTTCTCCGAAGGTACGCACGAGATATCTCTTGAAGCTGTAAGAGAAGAGTTCTATTTGAGAAGCCTTACTCTCGGCGCTCCCGAGAAGCTCGATACGTATGAGGCTTATAAGAGTGCAAATGACGGCAAGGCGAACAACGCAAGCGGTATGGTATACATTGAAGCGGAGTTCCCCTCTTCCACTTCCGATAAGTCCATCTATCCTTCCAACGACAGAAGCTCCGCTATCACTTCTCCCCAAGACCCCTCGCAGACGAGACTTAACGTTATCGGCGGCGGAAAGTGGCAGGAGATAGGTCAGTGGATAAGCTACGACGTTGAGATTCCCGAGGACGGATACTACAACATTTCGATGCGCTTTATGCAATCGACGATGGAGGGTCTTTTCACTTCAAGAAAGCTTCTCATCGACGGCGTATGCCCCTTTGACGAGGCTTCGGCTCTCAGATTCAACTACAACCGCGGTTGGCAGCTTGACTCTCTTTCCGATAATGAAGGCAATCCTTATGAGTTTTACTTCACAAAGGGAACTCACACGATCACCTTCGAGGTAGTTTTGGGTGATATGGGAGACATACTTTCCCAAGTTTCCAACGTTAACTCGCACATCAACGATATGTACCTTGAGATATTGATGCTCACAGGCTCAGATCCCGACGCGTATATCGACTATCAGTTTATCAAAAACCTTCCCGAAGTTGTAAGAGGACTTCGTGCAGAGAGCGAAAACCTCTACAGCATCGCAGACCAGCTCACGCAAATAGTAGGTGAGTCCGGTTCTAACACGGCAACACTTCAAAAGACTGCTTATCTGTGCAAGAAGATAGGCTACGATACAGACCTTATTGCGAGAAACCTCGACAGACTCAAGTCCGACGTAGGTACTATCGGTACGTGGCTCCAAAGCGTAAGCAAGCAGCCTCTTACGATCGACTACATAATTCTTACCCCCGCAGAAACCGAGATCCCCAAGGATTACAAGGGTAAAGCGGGAATGTTCGAATCGCTCGGATTTGAATTCAAGAGCTTCATAATGTCCTTCTTTACCGATTATACATCAGTAGGCGTAACGGTTGACCTCGGAGAAATGGACGAGGACGAGATCGTTGAAGTATGGTATCAGGTAGACCGTGACCGAGCATCCGTTATAAGACAGATGATAGATAATGACTTCACGCCGAATACGGGTATTGCGGTCAACTTCAAGCTCGTTGCGGGCGGCAGCTTGCTTCCCTCCATTTTGGCGGGTGTAGGTCCCGACGTAATGATCGGACTTGCAAGCTCCGATGTTATTAACTACGCTATAAGAAGTGCGATACATCCCCTTAATGAATTTGAAGATCTCGATGAAACGTTAGAGCAGTATTATCCTGCGGCGACCATTCCTCTCACTATGTACGATAAGGTATATGGTTTGCCGATGACGATGAACTTCCCGATGCTCTTCTACAGAGCGGACATTCTTCTTGAGCTTGGACTTGAGATCCCTCAGACGTGGGATGATTTCTACGATTTGATACCTGCCGTATTGGCAAATAAGCTTGATATCGGTTATCCCGTAGGTGAGCAGGGACTTTATCTGTTCCAGTTCCAAACGGGCGACGAGCTTTACAAAACGTATACGGTAAACAATGCCGACGGTACGACGTCGGAGCTTTCCGGTATGCAGATAAATCTCGACTCCAACACTGCACTTTCTTGCTTTAAGAAGATGTGCGACCTCATCACGCTTTACGACTTACCTCTCACCTATAGCTTCCCCAACCGTTTCAGAACGGGTGAAATGCCTGTAGGTATTCAGGATATTGCGCTTTATAACGAGCTTACACTCTTTGCTCCCGAAATTGCGGGACTTTGGGGTATGGTAGCCGTTCCCGGAACTCCTCGAGAGGACGGAACCATTGACTACTCATCACCCGTTACCGCAACCGCAACGGTAATTATTCAGAGCAAGGATGAAAACCACAACTATCAGAAGGAATGGGAATTCGTTAAGTGGTGGAGCGGAAAAGAAGCTCAGGCAAATTTCGGTAGCGAAGTAGTTTCCATTATGGGTGACGGTGCTAAGTACTTCACCGCAAACAAGGAAGCACTTGCGAACTTGCCTTGGACGAAGAGCGAATACAGTAACATTGAAAATCAGTTTAAGGCTCTTTCCGCAAAACCCGAAATGCCCGGCGGATACATCATCACCCGTTATGTAACCTTTGCTTATCAAGCGGTATATAACGAAAAGAAAGACGCAGTTCAGGAAATGAACAGCTACATTGATGAGATAAACGCAGAGCTTAACAGAAAGCGTAAGGAATTCGAGCTTGCAACGATGGATGACTTCATCGTAAACGACGATGAAACTCTCACTCCCGATAAAGAGGGAATGAAGCTTGCACCGGACGGCCGACTTTACACTCTCGAAGAGTACGAAAGACTCTTCGGAAACAGTTTACAATAGTATTATAAGGAAGGAGACAAGTCATGACAGATGTTAAGAAAAAGCAAAAGATAGAAATACCCGTCAGCGAAATGACGAAAGGTCAGCTCCTCCGCCGTAATATGAGGGTAAACAAGGTCGGCTACTTTATGATAGCTCCCTTTATGATTCTTTTTACGCTGTTTACGGTATTTCCCGTTTTACTTTCATTCGTTCTTTCCTTTACGGAATTCAATATGATCGAAGCTCCCAAGTGGTTGTTTTTAGATAACTACACGAGACTTCTTCTTGATGACGACGTATTTATAATCGCCATAAAGAACACTCTCATTTTTGCGGCGATCACGGGCCCCGCATCATATTTGATTTCGCTCTTTATCGCTTGGTTTATCAACGATATGCATCCCAAACTCCGTGCGATAGTAACGTTTATATTCTATTCACCGAGTATTTCGGGACAGCTTTACCTCATATTCACCATCTTCTTCTCCGGTGACCAATACGGTGTTGTAAACTCGCTTTTATTGGAAATGAGTCTTATAACGGAGCCGATAAACTTCTTCTTCGACTCCTCGTACATTATGCCTCTCGTAATCGTAGTCGCACTTTGGACCTCGCTCGGTACAACGTTCCTTTCGTTTATCGCAGGTCTTCAGGGTGTTGACAGAAGCCTTTACGAAGCAGGTGCCGTAGACGGACTCAAGAACAGATGGCAAGAGCTTTGGTACATAACTCTCCCTTCAATGAGAGAACAGCTTATGTTCGGTGCGGTTATGTCCATTACACAGTCCTTCGGCTTCGGTGCCGTTATCACCGCACTCTGCGGCTTCCCCAGCACAGAGTATACAGCTTGGACGATAATGCACCATTTGGAAGACTTCGGCGGACAGCGTTTTGAAACCGGTTATGCATCCGCAATAGCAACTATATTGTTTATAATGATGGTCGGATGTAATATCCTCATCAAGAAAATGTTAAGAAAGGTGGGTAAGTGATGAATTCTGCTTCAGTTAAAAAGGCTCCTGCGGCAACTGAGGAAATCGTTCCCAAGAAGAAAAAAGAACGTTACTCAAAGCGCTACAGAACCGTTAACCGTTCACTCGGCGGAAACATCGGCGTAGGTGTATTCCTCGCTATTTTGGGATTTGCGATGATCATTCCCACCTATTACGCAATAATTCAGTCCTTGAAGCCTCTTGACGAATTGTGGATATTCCCTCCTCGTTTTTGGGTTTCAAAGCCTACCTTTAACAACTACACCGATTTGTTTGCACTTATGAGCTCGTCTTGGGTACCTTTCTCAAGATACTTGTTCAACACGATTCTCATTTCGGTGCTCGGTACTTTCGGTAACCTTGTACTTTCCTCCCTTGCCGCTTACGCACTTGCGAAGATTAAGTTTCCCGGCAGAGGTTGGATGTTCCAGATGATAGTCCTTTCGCTTATGTTCCATTCAACCGTTACGACTATCGCAAACTTCCTTACGTTCTCGGTGCTCGGTTGGATCGACACGCTTTATACTGTAATAGTTCCCGCCTTCTGTACTACCTTGGGACTTTACCTTATCAAGCAGTTTATGGAGACCAACGTACCCGATTCGATTCTCGAAGCTGCAAGAATTGACGGTGCCGGAGAGCTCAGGATTTATTGGCAGATCGCAATGCCTGCAGTTAAACCCGCTTGGCTGACGCTTATCGTTTTCTCTTTCCAAGGCCTTTGGAACAGCGGTGCTACGGTTTACATTTATTCCGAGCAGCTCAAGTCGTTTAACTACGCTGTTAAGCAGATCGTGTCGGCAGGTATCGTCCGTGCCGGTGCAAGTGCGGCGGCACTTATAGTAGAAATGCTTGTTCCCTGTATAGTATTCCTTATTACGCAGAGTAACATCATTGAAACTATGTCGTCGTCCGGTATGAAAGACTAAAGGAGGGAAGCAAAGTGAAAAAGATTACAAAAATTTTGATCGTTGCGCTTGTAATCGCGCTTGCGATCGGATGCTTCCCCGTATCCGCTATAACGCCTTACCAAACCTTTACGTATTCCTACACGGGAAATATGCAAAGCTCTCCTGCGGCTTATGTTCCTTATGACACTATTGATTCCGCAGATCTCGGTCTTGACGTTGCACTTGACAACCCCAGCGATATCTTTGTTGACGACTACAATAATTTATATATTGTAGACGGCTCAAACAGCAGAGTCCTCAAGATAGCCAAAAACAATTCTCGTTATGAAGTTGTTTTGGAAATAAACGAATTCATTAACGCACAGGGTGTTCCCGATACTCTTTCCGAGTGCCAAGGCGTGTTCGTTAAAACAAACGGCACAGCAGAAGACGTTGCAAACGGCGAAGAGGAAGACGGACTTATCTACGTTGCCGATATGGGTAACTACCGTATAGTAGTATTCGATATGCAAGGCAACTTCGTAAGAGAGATAGGGGAGCCCGAGAGCGAAGCTATCGAAGATGATGCACTTTATAAGCCTATTGCATTGGCGGTAGACGATGCGGGACGTATTTACGTCGTATCCTCTACGACCTACATGGGTATCATCACGCTCAAGGAAGACGGAACCTTCCTTGGATATATCGGTGCGCAAAAGGCAACCGTTGATGCTTTCGACATCCTTTGGAGATATTTCCAAACGGACGCACAGCAGGCGGCATCCGAAAGATACGTTCCTACCGAGTTTAATAACATCACGATAGACAAAGACGGCTTTGTATACGTTACGACCTCGTCTATTGACGAGTCAAAACAGCAAGCGGCTATCGTCGGTAAGGATATCACCGAAAAATATGCCCCCGTAAAGAAGCTTAACCTTTCGGGTATCGACGTTATGTACCGTTCGGGATTTTTCCCGCCCTCCGGTGAACTTAACGTAATGAAATACGCTACACAGTATAACACTATCATCGGTGCTTCAAAGATAATCGACGTTGCACTCGGTCCCGATGAAACTTGGAGTATAGTTGACGAAAAGCGTCAAAGAATCTATACCTATGACCAAAACGGAAATATGCTTTGGGCGTTTGGTAATACGGGTAACCAAGAGGGCACTCTCCAAAGCATCGAGTGTATTGCATATCATGGAACCGACCTTATCGTTCTCGATAAGAACGCCGATAACTTCCAAGTATTTACAAGAACCACCTACGGTGACCTTCTTGCGAATGCTTTGCAAAATCAGCAAAACCGTAAATACGACGAGGCTATAAACGATTGGCGCGAAGTTTTGAAGATGAATAACAACTTCGACCTTGCATACATAGGAATCGGAAGAGCGCTTCTTCGCTCGGGCGAATACGAAGAAGCTATGGAATACTTCGAATTTGCATACGAAACCGAAAGCTGGTCCGATGCATTCCAAGCAACCCGTAAAGAGATAATCAGAAAATATCTCTTGGTAATGGTGATCGTCGTTTTGGTTGTTCTTGTGCTTTTAGTCAAATTCTTTGGCTTGGTAGGCAAGATAAACAAAGCGGCAACTCACAAGAACGGAAGAAAGAGCAAGTATTACGAAGAGCTCGCATACGGCTTCCACGTTATGCTCCACCCCTTCGACGGCTTCTGGGATCTGAAGCACGAGAAGAGAGGTTCGATGAGAGCGGCTTGGACCTTCGTGGGACTTACGATACTTGTGGATATGTTCCACTCTCTCGCAGCCGGTTATCTTTTCAATACCGAAGGAAACGGCGTAAACATTCTTCTTGAATTTGTAGCAGTTTTACTCCCTCTCTTCCTTTGGTGCATAGGTAACTGGTGCCTTACCACCTTGTTTGACGGAGAAGGAACTCTCAAAAACATCTTTATCGCAACATCTTATGCTTTATTACCTTACCCCATAATGCTGTTCTTCTCCACGATTCTTTCGAATATGGTAACACAGCAAGAGGCATCAATGGTAACGATGATAACAAGTATCGGCGTTATCTGGATGGGCGGACTTATAGTTTTGGGTGCCATGACAACTCACGACTATTCTTTTGCAAAGGGTATTATTACAGCCCTCGGCTCTATAGTTGCCGTAATGGTAATAATGTTTATAGGCGTACTTTTCTCGGGACTTGTAACGAAGATATACACGTTTATCAGTAACATAGTCATTGAGATATCATTCCGAATGCAGTAGAAAGGAGACGTAAGAGATGAAAAGAAAAATACTTATTTTACTAACATCGCTTCTCATCGCGGCTTTAGTTTCGTCACTTTTCGGTGTATCAGCCGACGAAACCGAAAAAGTCACTTATGACGCCGAAAAGATAAAGCAACAATATTTGACGACCTCCTACGCTACTGAGAAGGAAAAGCTCGACAATATGACCGAGTGTATGACCGTAGGCTCTTACACTCTTTATATCGAGGAAACGACCGGTGAAATGGCTTTAAGAAACTTAAAGACAAAGCAGGTTTTGTGGTCTAACCCCTTCGATATACCGAGCGCAAAGACGGCGGAAACTCAGAAATATGAGCTTTTCAGCCAAGTACTTTTAAACTACACAACGATATCCACCGGTGCATCTGCAACGATGAACAGCTTTGAAGAAGCCGCAATGAGAATCAACTCTGAGACGGGCAAGAGTCAGATAGTTGTAAAGCAGATATCCGGCGGTGTCAGAGTTGAGTATACGATGGGTAGAACCGAAACGAGAGTTTTAGCCCCCCGTTGGATATCTAAGGAAAGATTTGAAACCATGATCATCGCTCCTCTCAAGGAGGCAGCGGCACAGGGTCTTGTAACGTCTGACGGCGAATCGGCGAAGTTCCTTCTTTCAAAGTTCGTAAACAACAGCGGCGAAGGCGTATTGTATTCGTTGAAAGACCCCAACAAAAAGGGTGTAACGGAGCTTCAAAAGCGTGCTATGTTCCTCAATTATCCCATCACGGAGAAGATGCCCGTTTACGTTATCGACTCTCAAGCTTCTCAGTGGGAGCTTGTTCACTGGATCGAAAAAGCTATCGTTAACTTCACGGATTACACCTTCGAAGATATGGCAGACGACCATAGCATGACCAACTACACGGGCACAGACGTAGCTCCTCCTCTTTTCAAGCTCGCTATCGAGTACTATCTAACAGAGGACGGACTTACTTACCGTGTACCTGCTAACGGTATCCGTTTTGACAGCACGATCTACAGACTTGACGACATAACGATCCTTCCTTACCTCGGAGCAGGAACGACCGCTTCCGGCGGATACACCTTCCTTCCCGACGGTTCGGGCTCTATCGTTAATTTCGAAGACGTATCGAAACAGGCACTTCAGCTTAGCGGTAAGATATACGGCCAAGACTATGCTTACTACAATCTCACCGGTGCAAATCAAGAAATAATGAGACTTCCCGTTTTCGGTACGGTAGTTTCCAAAACCGAGACCGAGACACTCACCGAAAGAGTTGAGGTCAAAGATGAAAACGGAAACGTAGTACTCGACGCAAACGGAAACCCCGTAACCGAGATAGTCACGACTGAGAACAAGATCAACAAAGACAGTGCAGTTTTGTCTATTATCACAGAGGGTGAAGCAATCGGTACGATAACGTCGAAGCACGGCGGTACGGTCAACCCCTATAACACGACTTATACCACCTACGTTCCTCGTCCCAACGACTCCTATGCACTCAATCAGTTCAGCGAAGTAGATGCTTCAATGTGGACTGTCGTTACCGACAGACGTTATACGGGCAATATCACCGTAAAGGTAATAATGCTTTCTGAAAGTGATGCCAATTATTCGGGTATGGCAAAAGCTTACCGTGAATATTTGACCGGTATCGGAACTCTTAATAAGCTTGAGAGCGATGAAGATAAGATTCCTCTCTTCATAGAATCCTTCGGTGCTATCGAAGTCAGCGAGAGAATCCTCGGAGTTCCCGTGAACGTGAAGAAGCCCCTTACCACTTACGATGACCTTCAGACGATGGTAACCGAGCTTCAGGAAAAGGGAATAGGCAGAGTAAACGTTAAGTATACCTCTTGGGCAAACGATGCATTTAAGCAGCAGCCTTTTACCAAGCTCAAGCTTGAAAAAGCTACGGGCGGCAAGAGCGGACTTTCCGATTTCCTTGCTTTTGCTAAGGAAAATAACGCTGGTATTTATCCTGATGTTGAGCTTTCTTACGTATTTAATCTTTCGATGTTTGACGGATTCAACTACAGCAAGATGATTTCCCGCCGCGTTGATAAGAGAGTTGCGTTTAAGCTTGAATACGACGATGAATATCAAGGATTTACGGTTTGGAACGGCGACGTCGTATCTCCTCAATTTATGAGTGAGGTATGGGATAAGATAGAGAAGAAGTACACCAAGCTCGGTGTAGGTTCTATCTCTGTCGGAAGCCTCGGCAGCGACCTTAACTCAGACCATAATAAGAAGCGTCCCATAAACAGAGTTGAGGCGCAAAACTACGTTGACATAGTGCTTTCCGAAATTAAGGAAAGCGCAGGAGAGGTGCTCGTTGACGGCGGTAACGCTTATGCACTTAAGTACGCTGACCTTATCGTTGATGCACCTTTGGAAAGCAGCCGTTACATTTATGCAAGCCGCGAGGTTCCCTTCTACTCAATGGTAGTACACGGAAGCCTTCAGTTTGCGGGCTCGCCCATTAACGCTGCACCCGACTACGATGCAGCAGTTCTCAAGGTTATCGAAAGCGGCGCAGTGCCCTTCTTCAGAGTATCTTATCAGAACACGAATGAGCTCAAGAGCGACATTATGACAAGCAAATACTTCTCGGTTGACTACAAGACTTGGTTTGACGATATGGTTGAGACCTATGCCGAGATAAACGAAGTGCTCACGGATTTGCAGAACGTATATATTGACGAGCACAACGCAATCACGAAAAAGACCGTTTGCGTAACGTACGAAAACGGCACCGAAATATTCGTAAACTACGATAGATCCACAGTTTACATTTTCGTTGATGATGAAGGAAACTACGGTGCTTCCTATAAGCTTGACGAAGCAGGCAAGGTCATCGGCGAAGTAGCTGATAAGGACGCTAACGGCAAAGAAATTACCGTAGAAAAGGAATTCGAGCTTTACGTCGAAATTCCCGGTTACAGCTACAAAAAAATCACGGAAGGAGGGGATAAATAATGCAAGCTCAATCAACAAAAGTTAAGCCCGTAAAGCCTGTAAAACGCAAAGCGGTCGGTCTTGATAAGACTAAAGCAAGATGGGGTTGGGTATTCGTAGCACCCTTTGCTATCGGATTGTTTATCATTTATATCCCCGTACTTTATGATTCACTTCGTTACAGCTTTTCGAACTTGTCCATCATCGCAACGGGCGGATTTACGCTTGAGTGGGCAGGACTTGAAAACTACAGCAACGCACTTTTTAAAGACACCGAATTTGTAAAGACGCTGATATCGACCTTGCAAAGTATGGTGCTTGACATTCCGGCAATAGTAATTTTCGCACTGTTTTTGGCGGTATTGCTTAACCAAAAGCAGATCGGACGTACAGCCTTCAGAGCTATCTTCTTTATTCCCGTCGTTCTTCAAACGGGTATTATCACGAAGCTTGAAGCAAGCGATATACTTATGAGCAGCATGCAGTCCGCTACAGATGGCGGCGGCGGCGGAGCTTCGGGCGGTACGGACATTATCAATACGATGGACGTAGCAAACATTCTCGGAAATATGAAAGTCGGTACAGAGCTTGTTGAGTCGGTTGTTGAAATCGTAAACAACGTTTACGGCATCATTAACCGTTCGGGCGTACAGCTTCTCGTATTCCTTGCAGGACTTCAGTCCATATCACCCGCTATATACGAATCTTGCCAGATCGACGGTGCAACCGCTTGGGAAACCTTCTGGAAGGTAACCTTCCCGATGATAAGCCCCATGATCTTGGTAAACGCAGTATATACGGTAATCGACTCCTTTACGAGAACGGATAACCCCGTAATGACTTACATTGACAAGGTTTATGCCGAGAGCGGTGCAAGAACACTTTCTTCCGCAATGTCTTGGATATACTTCCTTGTTGTAATCGTACTTCTTGCGGCGGTTGCGGGACTTGTATCGGCATTCGTATTCTATCAACGCAGAGATTAGGAAAGGAGGTAATAAAATGAATAACAGCGCAACTGTTAAAAAAGACACAAAAAGAAAGATCCGTGCTGATTTTGAAGGCAAAATGGATCGCAAATCGCGTTTAAAATCAAAAATTACCTCAAAAGCCTTTCTCGTTGACGTAGTATGGGCAATAGTACGCTTGATACTTCTTATAGGTATTGCTTTCGTAGTCGTATATCCCTTCTTCGTTAAGATATCCTCATCGTTTATGAGTGCGTCTGACTTTAAGGACGTTACGGTAAAGATGATACCTAAAACGCCTACCCTTTCAACCTATTCGGCGATAATTACCGAGAACAAGTATTTTAAAGCTCTTGTAAACACCTTCTTGCTTTCCTCGCTTTGTGCGATCGTACAGATGTTTGTTTGTGCATTCGTAGGCTACGGATTTGCAAAGTTTAAGTTCAAGGGCAGCAAAATTCTTTTCCTTGCGGTTATCTTGTCGATGGTTATTCCCCACGATACGCTTCAGCTTTCGCTCTTTATGAAGTTCCGTTATTTTGACGTATACGGTATATATGGCTTCTTCCACGCAATGTTCGATGGAAGTATGGCGGACTCCGGCGGAATATTTGCTTGGGTAAAGGGTGCTATAGAGGGCTACAAAGCGACAGAGTCAATACAGCTTAACGGTACTTATTGGCCATTCTTCATTCTTTCCATTACGGGACTTGCACTTAAAAACGGTCTTTACGTATTCCTTATGAGACAGTACTTTAAGGGCGTGCCCGATGAGCTTGAAGAGGCGGCATATATTGACGGATCCGGACCTATGCAGACTTATATCAAGATAATTCTTCCCATATCCGTTCCTATGCTTATAACTGTATTCCTCTTTGCTTTCTCGTGGCAATGGACAGATACCTTCTATTCGTCCTTGTTCTTATCGGCAAAGAACAACTACATGCTTTCTGATATTGCGAAGATTCCCGCAAGTCTAAACAGCAATGCGGCCGCAGGATTTACTTCTGCAGTTTATAACGCTTGTTCCTTGCTCATCATCGCTCCGCTCCTTGTAGTGTATTGCTTCTTGCAAAGATATCTCGTTCAAGGTATCGAACGTTCCGGTATCGTTGGATAATAAAACAAAAGCTCCGCGCTTAAAGCGTGGAGCTTTTTCCGTTGTATAAAAAACAAGGTGGCATTCGCCACCTTGTTTTATCTAATTTGACCGTTTCCGTGTATCTTATATTTGACCGTAGTAAGCGCATCAAGCCCTAAAGGCCCTCTTGCGTGGAGCTTTTGCGTGGAAATACCTATTTCCGCACCGAAACCGAATTCTTCGCCGTCTGTAAACCTCGTAGAAGCGTTTACGTATACTGCCGCCGCATTTACACCGTCTTGGAATTTTTTTGCAGAAGCGATATCTTTAGTGATGATCGCTTCGCTGTGCCCCGTGTTATAGGCATTGATGTGCGAGATAGCGGAGTCGATGCTGTCGCATACGTAGATGCTTATTATATAATCGTTATACTCTTTTTCAAGGTCGCTTTCCTCTGCCAATAAAACGTCGGGGCAGACAGAGAGCACGTTTTTGTCGCCCTTGACTGTAACGCTGTTTTCCTTGTAGAGCTTTACTATCTTCGGCAAAAATTCTTTTGCTACGCTCTTGTGAACGATGAGCTTTTCGGCGGCGTTACAAACGGAGGGACGGCTTATTTTTGCCGATAAGGCAACTTTGAGCGCAATTTCTATATCTGCAAATTCGTCAACGTAAACATGACAGTTGCCCGCACCCGTTTCGATTACGGGAACTTTTGCCTTTTCGACAACGCTGTTTATTAAATTTGCGCTTCCTCGGGGAATCAGCACGTCGATATATCCGTGCAGACCCATCAATATATCCGCACCCTCTCTTGAGGTATCGTGAACAAGACTTACAAGGTCGGGGGAAAAGCCTTCGGCTTCAAGTGCGGCTTTCAACGTTTCTTCTAATGCGATATTCGTATTATATGCCTCTTTGCCGCCGCGGAGGATGGCGCAGTTGCCGCTTTTAAGGCACAGCACCGCCGCATCTACCGTTACGTTGGGACGTGCTTCGTATATGATACCGATGTTTCCGAGCGGAACGGTCACCCTTTCGATATAAAGCCCGTTGGGTCTTGTAAAGCCTTCCGATCTTCCCAAGGGGTCGGGCAGAGCGATAAGCTTTCTTACGGAAGAAGCTATAGCGGAAATCCTTTCTATCGAAAGCTTTAAGCGGTCTTGCATAGCCGTTGAAAGTCCTTTTTCGACCGCTGCTTTGAGGTCTTCTTCGTTTGCTTTTATTATCTTCTCGCTGTTATTGATAAGCTCGCTTGCTATTGTTGCGAGTAGCGAATTTCTTTTGTCAAGCGAGGATAAAGCAAGCTGTATGTTTGCCGCCTTTGCTTTTTGGCAAAGCTCTTTAATATAGTTGTAAAGCTCCATTTGATTACCTCTTATTTGCAAAATACGTACCCGTGAATTCGCCGCCGACGATTATATCGTAGAGTATTTCGGGGTCGTGGCCGTTGGCGATTATCATAGGTATATGCTGCTTTGCGGCTATTGACGCCGACTGTAGCTTTGCTATCATACCGCCCGTGCCTCTTTTTGTACCCGCACCGCCTGCGTATGCCAACACGCTTTCATCGACCGCTTCGACGTAATCGATAAGCTCTGCATCGGGATTTGAGCGGGGGTCTTTCGTGTAAAGACCTGCAATATCCGAGAGGTTTATTATAATATCGGCATTTGTTATAAGCGCAACGTATGAAGCGAGGATATCATTTCCGCCGAAGTTGATACCCTCATAGGAGATCACGTCGTTTTCGTTAACTATCGGTATGCAGTGCATATCCAAAAGCTTATGGAAGGTATTTGCGGCATTTTCCTTTTGCTCGGGATTTTCAAGCACGTACTTCGTGATAAGTACTTGCGCAACGTTCTTTCCGTATTCGGAGAAGAACTTGCCGTACATATTCATAAGCTCGCATTGACCGACTGCGGCGACGGCTTGCTTTCCTTCGATAGAATCGGGGCGCATTTTAAGGCCGAGCTTTGAGATACCCGCACTTTGAGCGCCTGAGCTTACGAGTATTATCTGAAGTCCGCTGTTTTGCAAGTCGCTTATGATCTCGGCAAGCTTTTGCATACGGCGAAGGTCAAGATATCCCGTATCGTGCGTCAGAGTTGAGGTGCCGACTTTTATTATAATAAGATTTCCTTTTTTGATTTTATCGGTTTCTTTAATTTTCATAATCCCACCAAAATTATATTGCATTTAATATATTGTATGTTATAATTAAGAAAAAGACAAGCCTTTTTTCAAAAAAAGTCGGAGAAATGTATATGTATACAAAAAAGTTGCCCGAGCTTCTTGCTCCGGCAGGAGATGTTGAATGTTTAAAAGCGGCGATATGGGCGGGTGCCGATGCGGTGTATTTCGGCTGTCCGAAATATAATGCAAGATCTTCTGCAAAGAATTTTGACACAGAGAGTATAAAGGAAGCGTTTTTCCTTGCCCGCCTTTACGGTGTAAAGGTGTATCTGACCTTTAATACGCTTGTGAGTGAAAAGGAGATGGACGAAACAGCAAATTACGTTTTGTCCGTATGCTCCGACTATAAGCCCGATGCGCTTATAGTGCAGGACATTGGACTTGCAAAGCGCCTCCACGATTCCTGCGGCGTGCCGATAGTTGCAAGCACGCAGATGGCACAGCATAGCGCAGACGGTGCGGAAATTTTAAAAAAGCTCGGAGTGTTCCGTATTGTCGCCGCAAGGGAAATGACTCTTGATTCCGTAGTAAAGCTGCGTAATGAAAGCGGACTTGAAGCGGAGCTTTTTATACACGGTGCAATATGCGTAAGCCAAAGCGGCGGTTGTCTTATGTCGTCTATGATAGGTAAGCGAAGCGGTAACAGGGGAGAGTGCGCCCAACCGTGCCGCTTGCCGTATAAAAACGGATACCCCTTGAGCCTTAAGGATATGTGCCTTGCAAAGCATATAACGAATATAATTGATGCGGGTATTGATTCTTTGAAGATAGAGGGACGAATGAAGGACTCCGCATACGTTTATGCGGTGACCTCCGTATACAGAAGACTCCTTGACGAAGGGCGCAACGCAAGCGATGAAGAAGTTGAGTTTTTGTCGAAGGTGTTTTCTCGAAGCGGCTTTACCGATGCATTCTTTACGGGAAAGCTATCTGCGGATATGTTCGGCGTACGCACCGAAAAGGACAAGAAAAACAGCGCACAGATGGATATATCCGTCAAAAAGCGCTCTTTGCCCATAGAAATGACGGCTTTTCTTAACGAAAACACGGCAAGACTCGTTTTTTCCCATAAGGGGATATCTGTGAGCATAGAGGGCGAAAAGCCTCTTTTAGCCGAGAATAAACCGCTTTCAAGCGATGATGTTAAATCACGTCTTTCCAAGACAGGCGACAGCGCATTTTACGTTGAAAGTGCAGACGTGACGGTAAACGGTAATATTTTTATACCGACCTCAAAATTAAACGAGCTTCGCAGAAATGCCGTGTCAAAGCTCGAAGAAGAGATAATTAAAAGCAACACACCCGTTTACCAAATGCCAAAATCGCATACACAAAGCAAATACGAGTTGCAAGACGAAAAGGACGGTGCACAAATCAGACTTCTGTCGCCCCGTGACGTATCGCCGAGCGTATTTGAGGAATTTGAAAAAGACGTTAAGTTTTTTGACGTGCCGATTTGGCGCAAAAAAATGCTTTCTTCGTTTGCAAAACGCTACCCCGATAAAACGAGAGCCATACTTCCGAGATGCGTATATCCGGAGGATAGGGAAGACGTAAAAGCTATGATAGAAAACGCAAAAGCGCTTGGCATAAAAGCGCTTCTTTGCCCGTCGTTTGCGCATAAAGCACTTGCACCCGATATGGAGCTTTATGCAGACTTTACTGCAAATATACAAAACCGTACTAGCCTTGAAATATATGCACAGGAAGGCTTTGCGGAAACTGCCCTCTCACCCGAGCTAAAGGCAAGCGGTATAAGAGCGCTTTCGGGAATATTGCCGACGAGCGTATGCGTATACGGCAAACTGCCGCTTATGCACTCAAGAGCTTGCCTTGTCGAAAGCACAAGAGCAAAGAGATGCGCACGAAACTTTGATGGTGTGTGCAAAGTTACTTTAACCGACAGGATAGGCGCAAATTTCGAAATATACAGAGAGTACGGCCACCGCAGTACGCTCTATAACAGCGTGCCGATATGGCTTTTCGATAAAAACGTCGAATGCGGAAAATATCTTATCTTCACCGATGAGACTGATGAAAGGATAAAGCGGGTAATGGAGCTTTATAAGAAAAACGCCGACCCCGATGTAAACGTAACAAGAGGATATTATTAAAAAAGTGTGTGGAAATCCCACACACTTTTTTATACGTTTATAAGCAAAAGCCAAGCAAGACCGTAATATATCACAACCGAAACAAAGTCGTTTATAGTTGTAATAAGAGGCCCCGATGCAACGGCGGGATCAATCTTTAATTTCTTCAGCATAAGAGGAATAACGGTTCCCGAAAAGCTTGCAATTATCATTGCACAGATCAAGGCGAGCGATACACAGCCTGCAACGGAAAATGAAAAAGCAAGGGATTCGAGCTTTAAAAAGTGAAGATAACAAGAGGTCACCAAGAACGATATAAGTCCCAGCACACTACCGCTTATGGCGCCTATACGCAATTCTTTTGAAATAAGTAAAAGCTTTTCAGAGCTTGTGATTTGTGAATCGGTAAGTACTCTTACGGTGACCGCAAGTGACTGTGTACCCGTGTTACCGGCCATACCCAAAATCAAGGATTGAAAACATACGATAACGCTAAGCTCTTTTACTACGTTTTCAAATATTCCTATAACGCTTGAAATTCCAAGACCTAAAATGAGCAGTACGATAAGCCAAGGAATGCGTTTTTTCATACTCATAAACAACGGCTCGTCAAGATCCTCTTTTTCGGTAAGTCCCGCAAGCCTTGCATAGTCGTTGCTCATTTCCTCATCAACTATCTCAACTATATCTTGAGCCGTAACGACACCTATTATGGCATTTGTCTTTACCGAAAGCACGGGAATGGAATCCTCGTCGTATTCGCGTATTCTGTCTATAGTTTCGGAGATCTTTTCACTATCGTAGACAAAAGGATAAGACGTAATTATTAGTGACTCAAGCGGGGTGTCGCTTCGTGCGACGATAAGGCTTTTAAGCTCGATGGCACCGTAAAAGGTGTTGTCATTACCCGTAACGTAGATGGTCGAAATATTATCGTTTTCGGCAGCCTCTGATATAAGCTTGCGCATCGCTTGCTTTACGGTAATATCTTTCGATACGGTTATAAAGTTCGTGGTCATGATGCTTCCGAATTCGTCTTCATCGTACGAATCTATAAGCTCAATATCGTCTTTAGCCTCGGGGTCGATAAGCTCCAAAAGCTCTTTTTTCTTTTCGTCGTCAAGCTCGTCGAGCACGTCAAGTGCATCGTCGGCGTCCATTTCTTCTATGACGTCTGCGGCAGTATGAGCATCAAGCTCTTCAATATAAAGCTCGACGTCATCAAGGTAGGAAAATATGTCGGAAACCGTTTCGTTACCGAGTATGCCATAGAGTCTTTTTCTTTCGCTCTCGCTTAAAAATTCGATTGCCGCCGCAATATCGTTTGAGTGGTAAACACCAAGCCCACTTGAAATATCTTCTTTCGCCTTGCCGCTTCGTATAAGCGCAAGTATCTCATCTGTATAGCTTCTTTCTTCCAAAAACGCTTCTTTGTTGCCGTTTTGCAAATCCATAAAAATACCTCCGTAAAAACGGCGGTCTTACAGGTATACGGGTATGCAGACCGCCTTGTATTCGGTTGTCGACGGACTTATATCTGCATCCATATTACCCACCTTCCTCTTTAAAAACACGGCGGGAGTAAGCTCCCGCATATGATCACACGTTTTTTTCCGCAGCTTTTGCAAGCTTTTCTGCTTTTTTTTGCGCCTTTTTTTCTGCTTTTTTCTTTGCGTTTTCCGCTTTTATTTTTGCAATTATTGCACCAAGGGCTTCACCTGCGCCCGATTTTTCGCTGTCGACCTTAACGGTCTTTATATTTTTACCGTCGATTACAAGGAAGGATACGGGTGTTACGTTTACCTTCGCACCGATACCGGTCGGATTCTTCTTGCGCTTTTTCATTTCGTCGGCAATATCCGCACCGCCGCCCGCAAAGCCTGCACTTACCTTCGATACGGGGATTATTGTCACTGTGTCGATGACGATGGGCTCGCCGATAACGGGGCTTTGCTTTGCTATGTCGACCGTCCTTTCCGTAGTATAAGCAAGTACGTTCAAAAAGGTGGTTTTTTCATTGTTTGTCACTGTTTATAACCTCCGTAATCGTATTCATCGAAGAAAATATAATTTTTAAAAGATGCGTCGTAGCCCAAATTACTTTAATTGAAGCAGCAAGCTCAAAATTAAACTCGCTTTTGTTTTTGGTAAAATCGCATATAACGTCCACGTCGGTTTTTGTCTTAGAAAAACGGTCAAGTGATTTGAGGTATCCGCTTACCCCGTAAAGCGCACTGCAAAGGATACCGTATTTCATAGCCGTATCTGCTGCATCTTCACCTGCACATACGGTGTCAATGCGTATTTTTTCTATCTTAAATCTCGAAAAAAGGAGCTTTAGTCCTTCAGCAGATTTTTCAAGTGCATCTTTGAGCTTTCCCACAAGCTCCAACGTTTCGCCGATACTTCTTTTTTTCTTTTCCTTTTTGGGCTTTTGCGTATCGCTTGTTTTTTTCTTTCGCCCTTTTTTCTTTTTGGGGGCATCGGTGGAAAAAACTGTAAAAAGCAATAATTTAACTTTAAACACGGCTTTGCCGTTTGCGACAAGCAAGAAAAGTCTTATGGGAAGCATTATCAGAGCAAAGATAAGCAAGGTAATCACGGCAAGTATTATCAGTGTTATCTGAAACGCCGTCATAACAAACCTCCCGACCTTTACTTAACTATACTTAAAATTTTACTGTTTACAAACTTATTCAAAATATCTACGGATATCTTAAATGAAAGCGCCTTTACCGCACCTTCGTAATCCGTCAGTATGTAGTCGCTGACTTCACTTGTGCGTACGGGGTGTTGGTTGCCGTTATAGAAAGCGGCAAAATAGGTGACGTGCTTTACGTGTCCGTTAGGTAGTGAGTATTGCACCTTTTGGCAGAAGCCGGAAACAATACAAGCGGTAATACCGGTTTCCTCCTTGATTTCGCGCAGCGCACATTCATATTCGGTTTCACCCTTTTCAACGTGCCCTTTCGGAAAACCCACGTTTCCGTTTTTCTCTTTCACAAGGACATATTTTACCCCCTCGGGTGTTTTAACGAATAAGACGGCACCGCAGGAATATTCGTGTTTCATCAGTCAAATATCCTTATTACCGAAAGCGGAGTAAAGCTTGTTTTTTCAAGCTTTTCTTTAAGCTCCGATAGGGTAATGTCGCTTACCGTAAATGCAAGGTATTCGTCGTTTTCGCCTGTTAGTATACGGGGGGAATTCAAGATTTCAACAAGCGCTTTAAGTCCTTGCGCACCTTGAGGAGCACATCTTACGAAAAAGCTTGCGGAAAGCGTATTCACGTCAAGGCTGACGCCTTCTTTTTTCGATGACCATACGGGTGCTTTCGCACCGAAACGTACTGCCTCTATTACGTCGGAAACAACAGCACTTGCCGTAGGAAGCGCACCAGCGCCTTTTCCGTAGAACATAGCGTCTCCGAGCATATCACAGCTTACGCAAACGGCGTTGAACACGTCGTTTGTGCTTGCGAGGGGATGAGATTGGTCTATAAGATGCGGTGCAACGTAAATATATGCCTTACCGTCGTTTATGACGCTTCTCGCCAAAAGCTTTATAACGGCTCCGCATTTTGCGGCAAGAGCCACGTCTTGCGAGGTGATGTTTCTTATGCCTTCTATAAGACTTACGTCTTCAAGCGCTATATGAGAGCCTAAAGCTATGGAAGAAAGAATCGCTATCTTTCTTGCCGCATCAAATCCGTCGATGTCTGCAGTCGGCACCTTTTCTGCGTATCCGAGCTCTTGAGCGGTTTTGAGCGCTTCGTCAAAGGACGCGCCTTTCTCGTTCATCATCGTGAGCATAAAGTTTGTCGTGCCGTTTAAGATACCGCTTATCGACTTTATGTTATTTGCCCAAAGGCAATATTTCATCGGGTGGATTATGGGAATACCGCCGCCAACGCTTGCTTCGAAAAGATAGGACACGCCCATTTTTTCGGAAAGAGCCATAAGCTCATCACCGTAGCAAGCAACGACCTCTTTATTTGAGGTGACGACGCTTTTCTTGGCTTCGAGAGCCTTTTTCGTGAACTCATAAGCGATGGTGTGACCGCCCATACATTCAACAACCAAGGAGATCTCTTCGTCGGCAAGCACCTCGGAGAAATCTTTTGTTGCAACGGAAGCGGCGGGAGTTTGGGACAGATCTCTTATATCCACTACCTTTGCAACGGTGATCTCTTGACCTGCCGCCTTATACAGTCTTTTGCTGTTAGCCGTAACAATATCAAACACGCCTCTGCCGATCACGCCGAAGCCTAAAATCGCAATCTTAATCATAATTTTTCCTACTTCTTTTCTTTTTCAGCGCCTTGGTCTTTAACCTCGGCTTTATATTTTTTGCTTTTTGTTATACGTTTTACTATTCGTGCCCCTGCGGGTATTTTTTCGCTTTGCGTACCCGGCAGGTCCTTCCAAAGATGAACGTCACCGTTTTGGTTAAGCTCTTTTAAGATGATTATCGCAATAGGGAATAAGAAGATGCCCACAACGCCAAGCGTACGAAGACCTGCGTACATCGCAACGAGCGTTATCAGCGGATAAAGCCCGATGTATTGTCCGACTATCTTTGGCTCGATTATCTGTCTTACGACCGTTACGGCGACATAAAGCAATAAGATACCTACGCCTTTCCAGGTATCGCCCATCACGATGGATATTATGCCCCAAGGTATAAGCACGGCGCCTGTTCCCAAAACGGGGAGCACGTCGATTATGGAAATTGCTATTGCCAAGATAAGTGCGTAGCTTTGTCCGATTATCGTAAGCCCGAGATAAAGCTCAACGCACGTTATAAGCATTACCAAAAGGTAAGCGCGGATATATTTTACTATAGTTCTGAACAAATGATCTCTTGCGGCTTTTATTTTTTCTTTTGTTTTAAGCGACATTTGATAGCCGAAGAATTGTTTTATCTTTTCGTAGTCCGTCGCAAAATATACGGAGGACACTATCATAATGATTATCGCAAGTAAAAGAGAGGGAACGACTTGAGCCACCGAAGTCAGAAACGAAGGAAGACTCGTAATTATAGACGATGAAAGGCCGCTGAACATAGATACGATGGAGTTTGAGATGTTCGACCAAACGACATCGAACAGGTCGCCGGCCCCGATTATGGGCATACTTGTAAATATGGATTTAAAGTAACTTTCGATATTACCCAAATTTATGTTTAACTTCGAAACGTATCCGGGGATAGAGGAAGCAAGCGTGGTAAGCTCCGCAACGAGCTTGTATACCACGGCGCCCAATATATAGCCGAGTCCGATATACAGCACCAATACCGTTAATACGGAAGCGAGCTTATGAGGAAATTTCAGCTTTCTTTCAAGAAAGCGGATAACGGGCTGAAGCAATATTCCGATAAGTAAAGCCACGAATATGGGCCAAAGCCACTTGAAGACGTAATTGGTAAAGAAATAAAGTCCCAAAGCGCCCAAAAGGACGTAAAAGCATATTACCATTATGCGTTTGTAGCCTTTTTCGGGTATCATAAGCGACCTCCTCTCTATGTTAAAATATATTTTACCACATTTCAATCGAAAATGCTATAGCATTTTTGCGGTTTTTGTTAAAATATATATAATTTTTTACAGTTTTAAATTATCTATTGCTTTTTATTGCCTGCAGATGTATAATGTATACAAGTAAAATTACAAAAAGGAACTGAACATATGAAAAAATTTATTCTAATCCTTATGATGTTTGCATTGGTTTTCACCGTTTGCTCGTGCGCTAAAAAATCGGGAGATATTGAGGAGCCTTCTACTGAAAACTCCGGTGCGGCGAACAACGAAACGAATGACGGTGGTAACGGGAATACAAGCGACGGAGGGGCAGCAGGAGAAAACCCCGCACCTTCGGGTAATGGAGGTAACACCGTAAACGGTGAAAACAACAATAACGATAACGTAGGCGGCGGCGACCACGGCGGCGGTGCCGGAAACGGCGGCAACGGCGCAAGCGGCGGTAACAACTCAAACGGTGGCAACAACTCAAACGGCGGCAACAACTCAAACGGTGACAACAACTCAAACGGAAATGCCGGTACAGGTGTTGCGGACGGTAACGGCGACGGCTTGGTAAACGATGTTATTTGGGGCGATTTCGAATTTTAATATTCGTTATTTGCTGAGCAAGGTGAGATTTCGCAGTATAGGCTCTTTGCCTCTAAAGCTGAAAGCACGTTTTTTGAAGTCGTCATCGTTCATGTTTTCGATGATTTCGCTTGTTACGGACTCAATGCGCTTATCGTAAAAAAACTCAATAGGCGTATTTTCGGCATTTTTATTTAAAGGGCACGCAAGCTGACACGCATCACAGCCCCAAACCATATTGTTTTGCACAATAAGGAGCTTTTCACTTTCCGTGAGAGCTCCTTTTTTTTGATTTATTGCGGAAAGGCAGCCGTTTTTATCGTTTCTTTCGAGAGCGTTTGTCGGACAAGCCTTTACACAAGCCATACACGACGGACATTTTTTAGGGCTTATCAGCGTATCGTAATCTGCCTCAAGGTCGGTAAATACCGTGCTGACGAATACGAAGCTGCCGTATCTATCGTTTATAAGGAGATGGTTTTCTCCTATCACTCCGAGCCCGAGGGACGCAGCGGCGGCAACCTCTGCTATGGGGGAGTGGTCGGAAAAACAGTAGAAGTCGTTTTCGGGGTATATTTCTTTGAGAGTTTTTATCACCTTGTCTGATATTTCCTTTGCGATAAAGTGATAGTCGAGTGTGCGAGCGTAAAGAGATATATTTCCCTCTCGGCGTCCGACGTTATACGGCAAAAGCCACACGATAGCCGTCTTTGCGCCTTTGGGAAGCAGATATTCTTTAACAACGTTCAACTCGGAAAGCTTTGCAATTCCCACGCAGAAAATATTTTCTTTTTTAAAAGCATCATATATGCTCTCGTTTATTCCTTCTCGCATTTTATTATCCTTTCGCATTTAAATATTCTGCGACGAATTTCACAGCGTCTTTTTCGCTTGTCACGGGCACACCGCATTTTTGGAGCGTTTTTACGTCTTGGTGACCGCCGCCGATCAAAATGCAGTCTGCGCCTATTTTCCTTGCAACTTCCGCATCGTGCTCGGTGTCGCCGATAACGAGGGCACTTTCGATGTGCTTTTTTGACATCCATTTTCTTGCCATTTCTTCTTTGCCGAAGGCGTATATATCGTCTACGCCCAAAATTTCATCGAAAAAGTTGCGTATCCCGAGAGCATCGACTTGCCTTGTGAGCATATTTTTTTCGGATGCGGATAGGATAACTTGCGTTATGCCAAAGGAGCTTATCATCTCAAGAAGCTCTTTTACAAACGGGCGCAGAACAGCGGTGCTTTCAAGCGAAGTGTATTCATTTACCCATTCTTTCGCAAGAAGCTCGTAGCTTTCTTTTTCGAAGTCAAATCCGAGCCGCTTGTAGTAATCTATTATCGGGAAACCGAACACCTTGTGATATTCCCCGATGTTTTCGAGCTTTTTAAAATTCCGTCTTATAAGAAGACGGTTTACGGATTCTATTCCTATGCCCACATCGTCGAGTATAGTACCGTTAAAATCCCAAATAATAAGTGAATACATCGCATATCCTTTCTGAAAATGAAAAAACGGAGCGCATGCGCTCCGTTATTCTTTGGAAAAGTATATCTACTTATGCTCTCTGCACTTTGTTGGAGCGCAGGCAACGAGAACAGATGCTTACCGTCTTAACAGTTCCGTTGACGTTAGCCTTAACCTTTCTGATGTTGGGCTTCCAAGTTCTGTTGGTCTTTCTGTTGGAGTGAGATACCTGAAGACCGAAAGCTACGGCCTTACCGCAAAATTCACACTTTGCCATTTTGTGCACCTCCTTGCACTTAGTCATTTTTCGTACACTGTATTGTATCACCAAAGAAAGAGCTTGTCAATACTTTTTTAAAGAAAATTTTTATCCTTGCAAAAAGCAGTTAACCGTGCTAAAATAAAAGTAGATTCTTAAAGGGGAGTAAGACTATGCGCAAATTTAAAGTAACGGGAATGAGCTGTGCGGCGTGTGCCTTGCGAGTAGAAAAGGCTGTAAGCGCCGTTACGGGTGTCGAAAGCTGCAGTGTAAGTTTGCTTACCAATTCAATGAGCGTTGAAGGAGACGCGCCCACACAGGCGATAGAGCTTGCCGTAAAAAAAGCGGGATACGGCATATCGAAAGGTGTCGAAAAAACGAAAAGTACCTCCCTAAAGCGTGACGTTATAAGGCTTACCGTATCGGCGGCGCTCCTTATTTTACTTATGTACGTTTCGATGGGGCATACGATGCTCTCGCTTCCTTTACCGAGCTTTTTAATGGAAGAAACCATCTCGACGGCGATATTGCAGATGCTTCTTTCGCTTGCCGTTATGGTGATAAACGGAAGATTTTTCATAAGCGGTATAAAGGGTGCGCTTCATCTTTCTCCCAATATGGATACGCTTGTCGCACTCGGAAGCGGCACAAGCTTCGTATACAGCGTTTTTTCCATAAATTCAAGCCACGCACTGTATTTTGACAGCGCTGCGATGATACTTGTTTTAATAAGCGTCGGAAAGCTCCTTGAAGCTTATTCTAAGGGCAAGACGACAAATGCGCTTAAATCACTTGAAAAGCTAAAGCCCGAATTTGCGACGGTCATAAGAGACGGAAAGGAAGAGACGGTGGCGATATCCGCACTTTCCGTCGGAGATATATTTGTGCTTCGTCCGGGTGATAGAGTGCCCGCAGACGCAGTCGTTACAAAGGGTGTAAGCAGTATAGACGAAAGCAGTCTTACAGGAGAAAGTCTTCCTGTTGATAAAGAAGAAGGCGCTAAAGTAAGTGCCGCGACGGTAAATCTCACGGGATATCTTGAATGTGAGGCAACATCGGTAGGCGAAGAGACCGTCATTTCGAAGATAATAGCGCTCGTTTACGATACAGCCGCATCGAAGGCACCTATTGCGAAGCTTGCAGATAAGGTTGCGGGCGTTTTCGTACCTGCAATAATAGTCGTGGCTTTAGCCACCTTCGGTATATGGACGGCTCTCGGAAGCGGTTTCGAAACTGCTCTTATAAGAGCAATATCCGTGCTTGTCATAAGCTGTCCCTGCGCTCTCGGACTCGCAACACCCGTTGCGATAATGGTCGGAAGCGGCGTCGGGGCGAAAAACGGAATTCTTTACAAAAGCGCCGAGGCACTTGAGAGGGCGGGCAGAGTAGATACGGTCGTTTTCGACAAAACGGGCACCTTAACAAACGGTACGCCGTCAGTCACGGATGTATACGAATACGACGGAAAGCTCCTTTCGTACGCGTATTCCGTTGAGTATAAAAGTAATCACCCTCTCGCAAATGCGGTTAAGAAATACGCGGAAGAAAACGGTGCGGAGCTTTATGAGGCTGAAGACTTTTCCACACTTGTCGGAAGCGGCGTTACGGCGCTTACAGACGGAGTGCGCGTCACGGGCGGAAGCCTTTCGCTTGCCAAAAACAGCGTATATATTTCAAGCGAAACGGAAGCTCTTTGCAAGGAGCTTGCAGGTGACGGTAAGACTCCGCTTCTGTTCTTTACAGAAGAAGCGCTTGTTGGTATTATTGCCGTCGCCGATACGGTAAAAGAGGAC
Source organism: Eubacteriales bacterium (assembly GCA_045585835.1). Lineage (GTDB taxonomy): Bacteria > Bacillota > Clostridia > Oscillospirales > CAG-272 > CALCTE01. The sequence goes on along the minus strand of JAZMZG010000017.1, from coordinate 95,661 downwards.
GCGAAAGATGCGATAGCAATCCTTAAAAAGATGAAGATACGCACGGTGATGCTCACGGGTGACAACGCCGTTACGGCAAACGCAGTTGCAAAGAATATCGGTATCGACGAGGTCGTTTCAGAGGCTATGCCCGATACGAAATCGGCAAAGATAGCGGCTCTTTCCGAGCACGGCAGATGCGCTATGGTCGGCGACGGCATAAACGACGCTCCCGCGCTTACCGCGGCGTATTTGGGAATTGCCGTCGGAGCAGGTACGGATATAGCCATAGACAGTGCAGACGCGGTGCTCACGGGAAGCGGCATAAAGGACGTTGCAAAAGCACTCGCACTTGGCAGAGCAACGCTTTGTAACATAAAAGAAAATTTGTTTTGGGCGTTTTTCTATAACGCCGTATGTATTCCGATAGCTGCAGGGGCGCTTTCTACCTTCGGTATAACGCTTACGCCTATGATAGGTGCGGCGGCGATGAGCCTTTCGAGCGTATGCGTGGTCACAAATGCATTAAGACTCAACACATTTAAATTCGAAAACAAGAAAACAATAAAGGAGAAAAAGAAAATGACGGTCATTAAGGTAAAGGGAATGATGTGCCCCCATTGTGAAGCGGCTGTGAAGACTGCGCTTGAGGCGGTAGCAGGGGTAAAAAGCGCTTCGGCAGATCACAAAAAAGGTACGGTTACGGTCGATGGCGACGCATCTTTGGAAATATTGAAAAAGGCGATAACAGATAAGGGTTACGAGGTTATTGATTAGCAAAACATACAAAACACAAAAGACTTTTTTAGCTCTTTTGATGAAAATTCGAAAAAGACAAAATACCACTTGCGCTGCTTTATAAAAGGTGATATATTAACCTTGTTACAGCAGTAGTTATATTTTATGAAAATTCACTATTTTATTGCAAAATGTCACATTTGATTGACTTGTATTCTAAATTGACCTATAATTTTTATGAAAGAAGTTTAGAAAAATGATAAAGATTTTGTCTATAGGTAATAGTTTTTCGCAAGACAGCCACAGATATTTTCACGATGTTGCGAAAAACTTGGGAAAAGAAATACTCACGTATAACCTTTACGTTGGAAGCTGCAGTTTTGAAATGCATTGGGATTATTACGTTTCCAACGAGCCAAAGTACGTTTTTGAAAAAAACGGCAACCTTTCAAACGGAAAAGATGACAAGATGATATCTTTAAAAAAGGCGCTTGTGTTTGAGGATTGGGATATCATAACCGTTCAACAGGTAAGCGGCTATTCGGGAGTAGAGGAAAGCTACTATCCGTATATCAAAAACCTTCTTTCTGCCGTTCGTGATGCTTGCCCCAAGGCAAAGCTCTACCTTCATCAAGGCTGGGCATACGAGTATTGCAGAAGAAACGATTTGTTTGAGAAGTACTATAACTCAAGCGCAGCGCTTATGCAAAGCGCCGTTTCCACGGTCACAAAAAAAGTGGCACTTGAGAATGCGCTTGAGATAATTCCCACGGGCGACGTTGTGTACGCCGTAATAAACGATTCGGATATTTTCAACAGCCAAAAGGGAGGAAAGTCTATCTATCGCGACAGACTTCATCTTTCTCTCGGGTACGGAAGATACCTTGCCGCTTTGGTTTGGTGTAAAATACTTCTTAATGCGGATATCGAAAATTGCACCTATATTCCCGCAGATGAAGAAACCGAGCCCTCATATCTTGAATTCATAAAGAAAACAGTACAAAAAACACTTTAAAAAACAAAATATAATATAAGGAGAAACTTTATGAAAAGGATAGCACTTTTACTTGCCGTTGTGATGCTTTTGAGTGCAGTTATGGTGTCTTGCAAAAAGCCTGACGAAGAAACACCAAAAACGCCTTCAGATGACTCACAGCAGACAAACACCGACAAAAACAATGATACCGTAAAAGAAGAGGAGTATGTTCCGATGGGTTACCGTTATGAAAAGTATGCAGAAGAAGACCGTAAAATAGTAAACGCAGAAACCCTCGACCTGTATGCTGCAACGAATTTCGGACACATTGGTTCAAGCACCGTAAAGGGTATAGTCATCGAGTTCCCCGACGTTGACAACGAATCAATGACCGACACATCTACTTTGAGCATAAATTTATCTACGTTCGGAGTAGTTTACGCACGTGTGCTTACAGACCGTTGGGGCTTTGGTGATGCGGGAGTAGTAAGACTTGCAGACCTTGTTGTAGATGCCATAAAGGATAAATATGAGCTTGGCGACACGACTCCCATCGTGGCTATGGGTAAGGGAATGGGCGCAACGAGCGCACTTATCTATACGGCAGATTCAAGACATAATATAACCGCTTGCGCAGCAGAGTTCCCGATCGCCGACATCGAAAGAACGATACCCCGCGAAAAGAGCTACAGAAGAATGTTCGTTACGTCCGTATACACGTACGACTCAAGCCTCAAAGAAGCTTTGCAGCAGATATCGCTTAACGAAAAGGTAAAGTATATGCCCAATATTCCTTATTATATCGTAGGCGGTAAAAGTGACCTTATCGTTGAGGAATCCACTCTCAATAAGCTCGTAAACGAATTGAGAAAGAAGAGCAAGGACGTTACCTTTACGATGTTAACCGGTGCAGAGCACGGAAAGACGAGCGCCGCAGAAAGCGGAAAGATCGAGTTGTTTGTAAAGAATCAAGCAACGGTTAAGGTAGAAGCTCCCGAAAAGAAGGAGTATGAGGATAAAAACGTAACGGTTGCTATCCCCGAAGGCTCAAATGCGGGCAAGGCTTACGAAAAGTATGCAGAGGCGGATGCGGAATACATCAATTTCGATACCTTGAGCTACTATACGAGAAATAACTTAAACTACGTTGAAGGCGACATAAAGGGTATCGTAATGGAATTCCCCGGCCTTGGCGGAAGCTCTTGTCTCGGCGGTCTTGTAGGTATGGGCGAATACTCTTCCGATTTTGCTAAAAACTGCGGTAAGCAGGGCATACTCGTTATGTATATGTACTGTGGACCTTGGAGTTGGGGAAATAAGGGTGTAGTTCGTATGGCTGACCTCGTTATCGATGCGCTTATCGAGCACTATGACCTTCCCGCCGACATTCCCGTAGTATCTACGGGCGGAAGCATGGGCGGACTCGGTGCACTTATGTTCACCAACGGCTCACGCCACAATATCGTATCTTGTATGGCGGCTTGTCCTTGCTACGATATTCTCGGCGAGTACAGAAGCTTTGAAGTATTAAAGGAATTCCCCAGAACTTATCTTTCGGCTATCGCTTCATACGATATGCCTTTAAACGATGCTCTCAAGACTATCACTCCCCAAGAGAACATTTCAACCTTGCCCAAAGTTCCCTATTACATCGTTTGTAACGTTGAAGACGAATGCTTTGACGATGAGGGAATGGCAGTATTCGTACAGAAGATGAAGGACGCAGGACACGATGTGACCTTTAAGGTGCTTCCCGGTACAAAGCACGGCTCCTTCACCGACGAAGAGAGAGTAAGCTACAGAAACTTCATAACAAGCTCTATATTAGGAGAGTAATAAAAAAGCCGATGCGGATTTCCGTATCGGCTTTTTCACTTGACAAAAGCGGCGTCTTGCTGTACAATAAGCAAAAGCATACCGCTTCGCAAGCGGTATGCGCTTTTGTTTTTGTTGGAGGAAGAAATGCTTGACAAAATAATAAATTATTTCACGGGACCTGACTTTGCAAATCTTTCCGTACAGCTTTTGCGAGTTGTTATCGCTCTTTTCTGCGGACTTTTGATAGGATACGAGCGAACGAACAGGGGAAAGGGTGCGGGCATACGTACTCACTCCATCGTTGCAATAGGCGCTTGCCTTATGATGATAATTTCCGAGTACGGCTTCGATGCTTTTTTCGCAAGCCACGCAATAGAAGGGGTATCTTTAAGCTTTGACCCCTCAAGAGTTGCCGCACAGATAGTTTCGGGCATCGGCTTTTTGGGCACGGGAATGATACTTATTCAAAAGGATAAGATAACGGGACTGACGACTGCAGCGGGAATATGGGCAACTGCGGGTATAGGAATGGCTATAGGCTCCGGAATGTACGGCATCGGTATTGCTACGACAGTATTGCTTGTTATCGTACAGTTTGTTTTACATAGGATAGCCAAGTTTAACCAAAATGCATACAGAAGGGAGCTTAGCTTCGTTATGACGGACGATACGGAAAATGTACTGTACGTAATAAATACGCTCAAAAGCTTTAACGTATCTTTGCATGAGATAGAGTATAAGCGTCTCGATAACAGTGAGTTGGAGCTTAACGTAAGCGTACAGTATACCGGCAAAACAGACCTAAAAGGAATTGCCGAGAAGCTATATGGTGATAAAGATATAACGACCGTAAAAATATGAAAAGCCGAAGCGAAACGCTTCGGCTTTTGCTTATATTATTCTTCTTCGTCCTCGTCGGGTTCGGTTTGCTTTGGGAGCTTTTTCACCAAAGCACGCTTTATATGGCGCTCCTCTATCTTTTCGACTTGAATATCAAGTCCGTAAGCCTCAACGCGAGGAGTGTCGTCGTCGGAGGGGATCTGTGATAAAACGCTGTAAACGAGTCCGCCCAGAGTTTCGAAATCCTCGTCCTCGGGTGCGTCCCACTCAATTTCCTCGCTCATTTGGTCAAGGGGAATCGAGCCGGATACTCTCCACGTTTCATCGTCTATTTTTTCAATTTCAAATTCGGGTTGGGGGTCGAATTCATCGTATATGTTTCCGACTATTTCCTCAAGTAAGTCCTCCATCGTGACGATACCGCTCATTCCGCCGTATTCGTCAACGAGCACGGCAAAGCTTATCTTCTTCGACTGCATATCTCTGAAAAGCACGTCGGCGTGTATCATCTCGGGCACGAAATATGCGGGCTTTAACAAATCTTTTATGGGAGTATTGATCTCTTGGTGTCTGTTCATCAAGAAACGTCTTGCGTTAAGTATTCCCAAGATATCGTCAAGATCCTCACCGTATACGGGGAAGCGGGAAAGACCCGTTGATTCGATAATTTTGAAGATTTCCTCATCGTTGTCGTCAATGTGTATAGTCTGTACGTTTGTACGGTGAACCATAATCTCCGATGCGGTTATATTGTTAAATTCAAAAACGTTTTCGATCATATCCTTTTCGGCTGCGTTGATGTTACCGCTTTCTTCGCTTATATCCACCATCATACGAATCTCCTCTTCCGTGACCTCTTCGGTCTCGTCGGCGGGGTTAATGCCTAAAATACGGAGAATTGTGTTGGTACATACGGTCAAAAGCCAAATAACAGGCTTCATCAAAGCGCCCATAAAAAGAATCGTTCCGCATACTCTCTTTGCGACCTTTTCGCCCTTTGCCATAGCAACACGCTTGGGCACGAGCTCACCGAATATAAGAGTCACAAACGAAAGTAAAATCGTAATAAGTATAAGGCAGAGCGTCTCTATAAGACCTTTGCTTATTGCGGGGTAAGCCTTTAATATTCGTTCTGCGATGGCGTCTGCAAAGTTTTCGGCGGCAAAAGCCGAAGCGAGAAATCCTGCAAGTGTAATGCATACTTGAATGGTAGACAAAAACGCTGTGGAATTCGTGACCATTTTAAGCATCTTCTTTGCTTTTTTGTCGCCATCCTCGGCGGCCTTCTTGAGCTTGTTTTCATTTAGGGAAATGACTGCTATCTCCGCACACGCAAAAAATGCGTTAATGAAGATAAGGAAAATTTGAAGCGCAACCCATAAGGGTACGTCCACTTTAGGTGTCCTCCTTGAATTTTATAATATTTGTGCATAAATCCATACACATAAAACGGATTATAACACAAATTTATATATTTGTAAAGGGTTTTGAGCAGTATAAAGGCAAAAAAAGCAGAATATTTCGATTTGCCGATAAAATCCATTTCAGACTTGATTTTTTTTGCATTTTGTGGTATAATATACCTACGGTCAGATAGGGAATGACCGGTGTCGCTTTTTCGGGAAAAAGCGGCATTTTTTAACGCTAAAATAAGAACATTTGTTCGAGAGGAGGAAGAAATGACGTCTATATCACTTATAATTTCCGCCGTAGGACTTGTTTTCACGGTTATGGCATTTGCCGTGGGCAGACTGACTGCGGCGGGGAAAAGGGGCGTAGTCGAGGGCGAACAAAAGGCGGAGATAAAATATATCAAACAGCAGGTCGATAAGCTTGTAAAAAGCTTTGAGGACAGAGAAAAATTCGACAGAATGGCTCAGTCTGCGCACCATCTTGTAATGCTTGAGCATAATCGTTTAAACGAGCATTTACGCCTTGAGCACGGCTACACGAGCGGCCTTTACGATTATCCGCCCGCACCCTTTGACGAAATGGTAAGGTAATATTCTTAAATATATTTTTTTCGCATAGAATTAACTAAAAAATAAGGAGGTATTTATGAATCCTGACAGAATTTATACGGTAAACGGCGTAAAAGTATGCGCCAAGATTATTCCGGACGGTACGGTTTGGAATGACGATGCGAAGGCAAGAGAAGCGGGTTTTCGTAAGGGTGACTTATATAAAAAGCAGCAGAAGCTTACGAATAATACGGGTAAGGTTCTTTCGATAACCGTACACAACACAAGAGGACACGCAGGTGTTGATGATGAAGGAGAGCTTTATACAAGGGCAACCTACAATGAAAATATGGGAAGTGCGAGAGTGCATTTCTACGTTGACAAAAACGGTGCTTGGCAAAATTTAAAGGCGGGCACGGGTATGGTACCCGACGACAACGATGGAGAAGCGGAGATTTCGTGGCACGCAGGTGACGGCAATAGCAAGGACGGCGGCAACAGCACCTCCCTTTCTCTTGAGCTTATTATGGGAGAGGCGGACGACAGCATAAACGACGCCGCTTACGATAACGGTGCAAGGCTTATTGCGTGGCTTCTCAAAAAGCACGGGCTTGGAATTGACGACGTCGTAAGCCATACTTATTGGGTAAATAAGCGCAAGGGCAATATATTTGCCGATAAAGACGAGCAAAGCACGAATATTATTTACGGAGAGAAATGGTGTCCGGTATATATATTCGACAGCAATTCAAAAAGCGCCGCAAAGAAAAATTGGCTTGAATTCAAGAGCCGCATATCAAGCTACCTCGCCGACAAGCCGGAAGAGCCCGAAGAACCTACCGACGAAACGTTTTCTCTTGGGGAAGTGGTATATTTTACGGGCGGCGAGCATTATACGAACTCAAACGCAGAAAACGGTCTGTCCGCAAGAGCGGGAAAGGCGAGAATTACATTGATGGCGCCGAGCGGAAAGCACCCGTATCATCTTATACATACAGACTCGGAGAGCAACGTTTACGGATTTGTCGATAAGGACAAAGTAAAGAAGCTTGAAAAAACGCCGCTTTCGGTAGGAGATGCGGTAAAGCTCAAAGAGGGCGTTGATACGTTCGTATCGGGTGCAAGGGTAAGTAATTGGGTAAAAAGCACGGTTCTTTACGTAAGGGCGCTTGAAAAAAACAATATAGCTCTCGTAAGCACGTCCAAAAGCGCAAACGAATACACGGGGCGCTTCTACACAAGCGACCTTGAGAAGATATAAAGGAGAAGGAATATGGAAATATTTAAACAGTTTTTCGCAGAGTACGGAGTGACTTTGATATATACGATCGTAACTGCAGTTTTCGGATATCTCGGTATCGCCGCAAAAAAGCTCATCGGCGATTATTTTGCTGATAAGAAAAAGAAGGATATCGCCACAACCGTCGTTAAATTCGTAGAGCAGGTATATAAGAACTTGCACGGCGAAGAGAAGCTTATGAAGGCACTTGAGGCGGCATCGAAGATGCTTAAAGAAAAGGGCATTACCTACAGCGAAATTGAAATGCGTATGCTTATCGAAGCCTCCGTTGCAGAATTTAATAAAGCCTTCAAAAAGGCGTAAAGAAAATGACAGAGAACGCTTATGTTCTCTGTCATTTTTTATCCCTCTTCACTTTGACAAGTTTGTATTCGGGATTTCTTAGCACTAAACCGAGATCAGTAGCTAAAATTTCCACAGTATTTGTTAAAGCGAATCTCTCACGCAGTTCTTTTGGAATAACGATTCTGCCAAGTTTATCAACTTCTTTTACAATTCCTACTGTATTTTTCATTTTTCCTCTTTAAGCATCGCTGATTTGACATTTTATGAATGTCATTCGCTGAATTCTAACATAATATAATAATTTTGTCAATTACTGAATGTCAAATAGAGGTTTAAAATGTTCAAGAACAAAAATGACGGAAAGAATAATTTATGCGGCGATAACATTCGTAAGTTAAGGTTAGCCTATCCGACGAAGCTTTCGCAAAGAGGTCTTGCGGATAAAATGCAGCTTATCGGAATAGACGTGGATAAAAACGCCATACAGAGAATAGAGTGCGGAAGAAGATTTGTGACTGACATAGAGCTTAAAGGCTTTGCGCAAGTATTTGAAGTAAGCATTGACAAATTGATGTAATAATAAAACGGGAAGGCATAAATCAGCCTTCCCGTTTTATATTGCCCCCTCTCCGAGCGGAGAGGAATTTTATCCTTATTCGTGTTCGATAATTCTTATGTTGTCAAGTGTTGCGCCCGTTTGCTCAATTACGATATCTCTTATCTGTGCCACTTCGTTAGGCAAAAGTCCCGTTGATTTTACGATAACGTCAACGCTTTCACCGTTTACGACCGCAACGCAGTCCGAAAAGCCCTTTGCTATAACGAGGTTTTCGATATTGACTTCCTTTGTCATAGAGTCCGCAAGAGAGGTCATTTTATCCATAGCTTCTTTTTTGCTTTCCTCGCTAACGTCGATATTTTCAACAATTTCGCGGAGAGTTTCGATGGCTTCGTCGCGGGTTCTTTCTCTGTCGATAACAGAAACCGCAAAATAGTCGGAATCGTTTTCCGTCTTGTTACCAACCTCAACGCTTTCGCCGAGAACCTTATCATTATTACTGCCGGCGGGAGTGATCCCCTCAATGTCGTTTGAGCCGGAGTTAAGCTGCCAATTCAAAAATACTGCGGCACATATCACAAGAAGGGACGCCGAAAGCAGAACGTTACGCTTAAATTGCTTTGACGGCTTAATGTTTTTGATTTTCTCACCGAAATTCTTAAAAATACTCATAGTTTCCTCCGTTTGTTATATTAAATTTAATTGCACACAACGTAAATACGGTTTGCGGGAAGATCAAGCCCCGAGCACAAGAGGTTTGTGACGGTTTCTCTGACGCTGTCCGAGCCTCCCTTGCATACCGCAACGGCTCCCGTTATCTTATCGCCGCTTTTTTGGATTATGACCTCCGCCTCGCTTATGCTGTCAAGCTTCATTATTGCTTGCTCATAGCGAAGCTCAAGGTCGCTTTTTTCTTCTTCGTTTTTCGTAAGTTGCGGAAGTAACATACCCGCAAGCATCAAAAGTATTCCGATAATTGCAACTAAGGTAATAAGCCCTGCTTTTTTATTTGAAAATTTCATTCCACCTCTATCTTCACCTCGCAAATTAAAAGTCTTTCAAGATAAGTTTCGAGCTGTCTTTTTTTGATGTCCAAAACGGTGTATACAGCAGGGCTTTCGCATTTGCATATAAGCCTTGCGCCGTCGAGCATTCCGCTTTCGGTAAATGAAGGCTCAAAGGTGAGCGAAAAAGCGCTGACACCCGTTTTTTCCGCAATAAGAGAAAATATTTGTTTTTTTATTATCTCTTCCGTTTTCAGCTCAATATATTGACTTCCCAATTCATTGTATTCGCCGCTCTCGTCGAATATAACGTCGCTTTCGATTTTTATCAGTGTAGGAAGCTTTTTTACGGCTTTTGCAACGGGGGAAAGGACGGTGAGCAAAAATGCAAGGCATATAATAAGCTCGATATGCTTTGAAAAAGCTTCGTTTGGTATTAAGAGCGTGCAAAACGAACATATAACGGCAGACGTTGCCACAAGATATATCCAACCCGCAAAATCCATATCACTTCACCGCCGCTGTATTAACGAATACCGTAAGAGCAAGAACAAAACACATCGAAATACCGAAGAGCGCGGAAAGAGCAAGAGAGTATATCGCACTGCATTGTCCCAAAAAAGTACCCTCGTTTTTGCAGTCCAAGAAATTTGCAAAGCTTGAGGCAAGAGAAAATGCGAATTTTCCCACCCATATGCGCACGATAATGGGCACTATCATATAAAGTATCACCGCAATTCCGAATATACCGAATCCTGAGCGTATGACCTGTACGGAATGCGTAAGCGTGGTTGTGGCTTCGCTTAAAGCGCTGCCGACAATGGGGACAAATGAGGAGGCGGCAAATTTAAGCACCCGTATGCCTATTCCGTCTGCGCTTGATGCGAGCTTTACCGAAAGGAGCATACCCGATGCTACAAGCCCCATCGTTACAGCTAAAAATTTACTGCAAAAGCCGGTGACGGTCTTTGTAAGATACCCCAGCTTTATCGTATCGAAGCTTGCAAGAGAGAGGGCAAAATTGAGTCTTGCGGCGGGCAAGACGAGGTCTTTACATAAAAATGACGCTACCGAAAGCATTACGGTCGATACGGCACCGTTTGCCGCCGCCTGTGCGGTATTACCTCCCAAAGCGTACATTCCGGTCATTATGGGAACTGCGCTTGCATAATAGGCTTGGATGTTAAGTAAAAATTCGTTTACTGCCTTAAAGTCGGAATTTAATTGATTGTATACCATTAAAGAAAGGGCGAGTATCACGGCATAGCTTACGCATTTTTGCGTATGCGGAAAGCCGGAAAAACCGTCGCACAGCTTTTTTATGAATGCTACTGTGCACAAAAACGTAAAAAGGATCGCAAGGTCCTTAAAAAATGGCAAGATACAGCTTGATACGGCAGATAAAACGTAGCTTATGATTCCTTTTGGCGAAATGCTGTCGGTGTTAAAATCCTCGATTTTGCCGAGCTCGTTTTTGGCATCGTCGCTTATAGTATCGTAAAGCTCGGAAAAATTAAATTCCGAGTAAAGACTGTCCGTGTCTGCGGCGCTTATCTTGGGAGCAAACGCAAAAAATAAAATAAAAATGCATATAAGCCTTTTCACGCCGTCATTTCTCCTATGATATCTATAAGATTTTTCACCATAGGTATACACATGGCGCAGATAACGGCTTTTCCTGAAAGCTCTATTGATTTTGCAAGGGAGCTGTCGCCCGTTGCCTTACACAGATCGCACGAGAGGGAACAGAAGAAGCTTATCCCCAAAGCCTTCATAACGGTTTTCATTCCCGAGATATCTCCAAGCTCACCTATAAGCTCTGTGACGGGCTTTATTTCAGATAGAGCATACAGAGCGCTTCCCACTATGGCAACCCACACAACAGCGTGGCAGGCGGAGCTGTTCGTGCCCTTTAAAACAGCTGCGAGAATAGCGGAAAGTATTATAAATCCGCACAAAGAAAAAATGCTCAAAGAGAGAACACCCCCCGCACAAGCTCAACTATCTCGCTTATTTTATTTACCGTCAAAAGAAAGCCTATGATGATGCCGGTCACGGAAATAAACGTTGCCTGCTCATCGTGTCCGCTTTTTTTAAGTATTTGACAGGCAAGGGAAACAAGAAGACCAAGTCCGGTCAGCTTTAAAATAAGTGAAATATCCAAGTCCCTTCTCCTTTAAGCAATAACTATCATCGTTGCAAGACCCGCTATAAGCCCAAGACTGCGGTAAAGCACGCCCTTTGACTGATATTCCTTATCGTAAAGCGCCTGCTTTTGCAGAGCAAATTCTTCAAGCTCCCTACATAGAGCGATCTCTTCTTCGGAAAAACCGCCGCCTATTTTTTCGAAAAAATACGTAAGCCTTGCTTCAAGTTCACGGTCTGCATTTATCTCATACTTTTCACCGCTCGTAAGACACCTTGCGAGCTTATTTGAGGGAGAAAGGCGGCGGTATATGTCACTAAGCGGGAGCTTTAACTCGTTTATATATGAAGCGACCGCTCGGGCGAAGGCGGCTATTTCCTTACAGCTTTGTGCGCACAGCTTTATTTCACGGCTTTTGTAAAATCCGCCGATTGATGCGCAAACGGCAAAAATAAGAGCACCTGCGTATTTCATAAAATACGCTCGAGCTTTTTTTCGGCTATGGAATATACGTATCCGAAAACGCCTGCGTCAAGAAGCAGCTTTATTGCGGGACGCGCATACAGCTCCTTTTTATTTCTTGCGTGTGCAGAGGCTACCAAAGCAGTACCCGTGCTTTGAACGTTGAGTATAGCCTCAGCCTCCGAAAACGTGCCTATCTCGTCGCATATTATTACCTCGGGCGCCATCGTTCTTGTTGCAAATTCAATGGCTTCGGCTTTCGCATATCCGCTGTACACATCACATAGCGCAAGCGCACCACTTCTGCCGAATTCACGGCGCTCGTCTGCTATTGCTACTTTTAGAGGAGCAAGAGCTTTTCCCGAGGCAAGCTTTGAGGCAAGGTCACGTAAAAGCGTTGTTTTTCCCCCTCCCGGAGGAGAATACACCAAAACTCCGCAAAGCTCTCCTTTTGTAAAAAGCGGTAAAAGCTCACCGGCAACGTCTTTTACGTCGTGAGGTATCCGAATATTTATCGAGCTTATGTTTCCAACGGTTTTTTTACCGTCTCGGGAGGTGAACATTTCACCCGCAACGCCTATTCTAAACCCGTCATCAAAGGGGATATATCCATTTCGTACCGTATCCTCAAAACTGTATACGGAGCCGTGGCAAAGACGCTTTACGCACTCGCATAAAAGCTCACGTGTCACAATGGTGCCTACGGGGGAAGCGGAGGGTTTACCGCTTGAGGAAATAAAATAATTACCCGCCCCGACACATATGAGCATAGGCGCACCGATGCGAAGGTGTATCTCTCTTATAGCCCCAAAAAAGCTCCTGTCGCAGCTTGAAAGAGAAAGCCGTATGCTTTCGGGCAGAAGTTTTACGATATCGTCAGTCTTTCCCATATCAATTCTCCTTTACACAAAATCCTATGCTTGTACTGCCCGTCTTATGCGAAAAATGGCCTTTTCGGATAAGTATTTTTCGCAAAAATTCGACTTTTTGTTTAAAATGCATATTACATTTTTAAATTTTTTGTGGTATAATAGTAACAAAGCAAAGCACGGAGGTTTTATATGCATAAGGTTGGCGATTACGTTGTATACAAAAATAACGGAATTTGCGTTATTGAAGATATCCGAAAAGAAAAATTCGGATTTCAAGAAAAACAGGATTATTACGTGCTTAAATTGCTTTACATAGATGACGCTCGGATATATATTCCGCTCCAAAAGGAAGAGACCGAGCAGAAGATGCGCCCGCCCGTTTCCAAGCAAACGGCGGAGAATATAATTGCCGAATATGCAAACGCCGTCGAATTTTGGATTTACGACGATAAGCTTCGTGCGGCAAAATTCAGGGATATTCTTGACGGTGCGGACCTTGAAAAGCTTGCGGTTTTGGTAAAGTCGCTTTCAAAGAAGAATGCCGAGCTTGTCAGTGCGGGCAAAAGGCTTCGTGTCTCGGACGATTCCGTTTACAGAAAAGCCGAGTCAAATTTCTGCGGTGAACTTGCATACGTGCTTTCAAAAAGTCCGTCCGAAATAAAACAACTTTTAAATTAAATGTAAAAACCGAGCTTCGTGAAAAAACGAAGCTCGGTATTTTTTTTGCATTTACTCAATATAATTGCGGTAGAGTATTTTAAACGGAGGAGCTATGAGACTTAGCCAAATGACCAAATACACCGCCGCATCTACCGCATCAAGCCTTATAATGCGCGGACTCGGACTCGGATTTTCGGTATTTTTAACCTCGCGTATGGGAGCGGAGGGCATAGGACTTATGACGCTTATCAACTCCGTTTACGCACTCGGTGTCAGCTTCTCTGCGGCGGGATACAGACTTGCTACGACAAGGCTTGCCGTGGAGGATAAGAACAGTAAAAGCCCCAATGCATTTTCGCTTTTGACGAAGATAATCTTACTTGCCGTCTTTACGGGACTTGTCTGCACCGTTATATTAAGAAGCGGCGCCGGTTTTATTGCGACCCGCATATTGAAGGAGCCTCGAAGCACGAGCGCCCTTAAAACGCTTTCGCTTTCTCTTCCCATACTTGCGGTAAGCGGAGTTTTACTTGCATATCTCGGCGCTTTTTATAAGGTAGTAAAGATTGGCTTTGTACAGTGCATCTCGCAGGTGATACAGATAGCGTATGTTGCCGTGAGCATAAATAAAGGTCTTTCGATAGAGCAGTGCTGTATGAGGATTGCAAGGGCAGATGTTTTGGGAGAGGTGATAGCGCTTTTGTTTGCGCTTTACTTCGTATATACGGAAATAAAGGACGAAAAGCGAGTATACGGAAAAAAGAAGTTTTTTCGCCCGTTTTTACGCATAGCCTTGCCCGATGCACTCGGATATGAGCTACGCTCTGCGCTGTCTACCGTACAACAGCTTTTAGTTCCCATAGGCTTTAGAAAAAGCGGTGTAAATCAGGCAAACGCACTCGCACTTTACGGCGTAATGCACGGAATGGCGCTTCAGGTGGTTATGTTTCCTTCTTGTGTGCTCCGCTCTCTTTCCTCTCTGCTTGTACCCGCAATAACGGAAAGCAGAACGAAAAATAACGATTATGCCACAAAGCGTACCGTAAGGCGCGTGGTACATCTGACACTAGTCTTTTCGTTTATGATATCCTCTGTTATGTTCTTTTGTTCCGACATTTTGGCGCATACACTATATAAAAACAGCGAATGTGCGGTATTTTTGCGCATTTTTTCACCGCTTATACCGATAATGTACCTCGACATTTGCGCAGACAGTATGTTAAAAGGACTTGACAAGCAAGTTGCTTCAATGGGATACAATCTGCTCGATTCGGTCGTAAGTGTCGTTATGGTATATTTTTTGATACCGAAATATCAAGTCACGGGATACGTCATAATGATATTTTTCACCGAAACGATGAATACGCTTTTAAGTATAAGGGAACTTTTAAAAACGAGCGGCACGGAGCTTTTACCGTTTACGGACGTGATAAATCCGCTTATATGCGCACTTGCTTCCGGTATGCTCTCTGCCACTCTCGGTAAGGCTATCCCCGCAACGGGACTCGGATTATTTATAAGGCTTTTGATGAATTTGAGCATATACGCACTTTTTATGCTGATAAGCTCACCCGAAACAAAAGAAGACGTTTTTTCGATGCTTGGAATAAGAAAGAAAGTTCTTTCATAGAATTTAACAAATATTAAAAAGAGGTGGACGAAATGGATTTTTATTTAGAAGCCGATAAAGCTGTAAGGAAAGTACTTTCCGCACCGTTTAAGCTTTCGCTCGGAAAACAGTTATCGCAGGAAATAAGCCTTCCCGATTTTTATGAGGATCTTGCAAGGATAATAGACTGCAGTGCAAAAACGCTCGTGACCGAAAGCGAGATTTCGGACGGCGTGTTATCCGTATCGGGTGAAGCAAGCTACAGTATACTGTACTATAGCGATAAGGATACCGTACTTCACCGTTTTTGCTTTGAACAGGAATTCGAAGCAAAATGGGACGTAGATGCAAGTACACAGCTTTTGGACATTACTCTTTCCTGCCGTGAGCCTTCCGTCAGAATATACGGCACAAGAAAGCTTACGGTAAGTATGGACTGCGACTTTTCGGTTTATCTTTGCAATAGCCAAAGCCTTGTGCTTCCCGACGTTGAGAACGTCGAGATTATGCAAAAACAGACGAAGGTCTTTACATATGAAGTACTCGAGTCGGAAAAGAGCAGATTTACGGAGGACTTTATAATTCCTTCCGAATATCCGCCCATAGAGGAGCTAATATATTGGGAGCTTATGCAAGGTGCGACGAAGACGCAACAAAGAAGCGACGGACTAATTATAAGCTCCGACGCACAGCTGTCGCTTATATATACCGCCGCAGACGGTGAATACGTAAGCTACAAAACAGCCCTCCCTCTTACTAAGCTTATAAAAGCAGCAGAAACGGACTTAGTAAGCTCCGAGCTTTTCGTATGCTCTCCCAAGTGTGCCGTAATTTCCGACTCAAACGGAGAAAACCGCCACCTTGCCCTTGACTTTGAGCTTTTTGCGAAGGCGCTTGTATTTACAAGCGATGAGATCACGTACGTTTGCGATGCATACTGTACCGACTGCAAGTCAACGCTTGAAACAACCGAGATTTCGGCGGGCAAGACAAATGGTATATTCGAAAAAGAATTTACCGTAAAAGATTTTATCGAAAACGACGGCGAGATAAAGGAGCTTTTGGCGCTTCGCACTACTCCCGAGCTTTCGAAAACGAGGCGTGACGGAGAAATGCTTTACGGAGAGGGAGTATGCTCGTGTAATCTGCTTGTAAAGACGGAAAGCGGCGGTATGAGCGCATACGAGCATGATATAACCTTTGACGTTTCCGTAAAGCTTGCGGAAAATGCCGAGACCACAGTTATAAAGCTTACGGCGGATAAGGTGAATTTCAAAAACAAGGACGGCGGATTTGAGCTTGAAATAGACGTTGTAGCGAGCATAAACGCTTTCTCGCAAAGCAACATTGAGTGCGTGACGCAGATAGTAAAAAGCGAGAGGGAGACTCTTGATAAAGAATGCTCAATGCTCATATATTATCCCGATAAGGACGAAACCTTATGGGATATAGGCAAAAAACACAAGGCAAGTACGCAACAGATAGCAAAGATAAATATGCTCGATTCGGAGCAGTTGAAAAACAAAAAGTTTATACTTATACCTAAAAAATAAGAAAACGGGAGGTTTTTCCTCCCGTTTTTTACAGTTCATTTTTACATTTAAGTGATTCCAAAATAATTTTTGCGGTGCTCGTATTCGTTGCGAGCGGTATTTTTTGCACGTCGCAAAGGCGCAGCAGAGCCGAAACGTCAGGCTCGTGAGGCTGTGCGGTAAGGGGATCGCGAAGGAATATGATAAGGTCAAGATTTCCGTCAGCGAGCATAGCGCCGATTTGTTGGTCACCGCCCATAGGACCGCTTTTCATTCTATGTATCGAAAGCGAGGTTTCGCCCATAATAAGCGTGCCCGTAGTGCCCGTAGCATAAAGCTCGTGACAAGCGAGTACGTCTTTATAAGCAATAGCAAGTTCAATTATCTCGGGTTTCTTTTTGTCGTGTGCAATCAGTGCAATTTTCATTTAATTCTCCTTGTTTATCGGTTATTTGCAATTTCGTATAGCTTTTTCTCAATTTTATCGGCAAGCCAAAGGTGCCCGTCATTATTCGGGTGACAGCCGTCAACGGTATATTTTTTCCAATCGAAATCGGAATTCGTATAAAGGTCAAGCACGGGTATCCCAAACTTATTTGCGATCTCGACGGTCTTTTGTGCATAGTCCCCGATACAGTAGCCGTTGAAGTTTAAGTCACTTGTATCGTGCTCGCTTTTATCTTTAAAGTCGGCACCGCCCTTAAAGTTTCCGATGCCGTGGTGAGGGTAGGGGGTAACTATAAGTATCTTATTTTTTTCGTGGTGCTCCAAAAGGTGAGCGCATATTTTTTCCAAGGCTACGGTGAAATATCCCACGTCGTCACTTTCACCGTCAGGGCAAATAGGCATATCGCTCCAGAAATAATCATTCGTTCCGCCGAAAACGACTGCATATTCGTCATTATCCGTATTCTGTATCCTCGCAATATAGGAGGTGCCGTTATCTCTGCTAAGGCCCGCCCTTGCAACGAGCGTGCCGGTTATACCGTAGTTTTCCTCAATTGCACCGAGTCTTTTTGAAAGTACGGTTGCAAATCTGTTTGTTCTGTCCTCGAGTGCATAGCCTAAAGTGATGCTGTCTCCCAAAAATGCAAAAGTCTTGTTTTTAAACATAATACTTTCCTTATCTTACCAAATAAAATTAGATTTTGCGGCTTCGCCGTTGTCAATAAGTAAATCCTGTGCGGTCATTGATTTGTTTACGACCGTCAAAAAATACGCCCATTTTGCAATTTCTTGCGCACTTGCCCATTTTCCCAAAAGGGATTCGTCAAGCACCTTTTCCCAAAGTACAGGGTCGTTTATAACGTGCTCGTTAAGCGCCGTTAAGACTCCTCCGGGAGATAGGCTGTTTACCGTAACCTTGCCCTTTGCCGAGCGCAGAGCGACGTTTTTCATATATGCTATAACTCCGCCCTTACTTGCGGCGTATTCGGGGAATTCCGCACCCGTAGAGCCGCTCGCCGAGGCGATAAAGAGTATACTTTTTATTGAGCCTTGAAAGCCGTATTTTTCCGTTATGCGAATCGTAGCTTTCAAATTTACGTCTATATCGTTTCCGCTGTCCTGTACGCCCGCATTGTTTATGAGTATCTCGACTCCGTCGATTTCGGGAAGATTTCCGTTTAATATATCCGTCTTAAAATGGGTATAATTATTTGAGGTGACAGAGGCGGGGAGAATATCGATTCCGATGACGTTGTGGCCATTACTTAAAAATTCCTCGGCTATCGCCTTGCCGATACCTTTTGATGTGCCCGTTATAAGAATTTTCATCTGTTTATGTACTCTCCTCCTACGTTGTTTTTACGCCAAGACTTGCATATCTTATATCCAAGCGGCGCAAATACGCCCTCGCATAAAAGCTCTGTTGCCATTCCGAAAGCGGCGCAAACGACGCATTGTAAAAAAGTCCATCCGAAGAAAGCACGGCTGACCAAGAGAGCAAAAACGAGGTTGTCTGCAAATTGTCCCAATGCGGTCGAAACGTATGAGCGAAGTAAAAATACACGCATACCGTCTTGCTTTTTGAAGGCTTTGCCGATGAAATGATTTACGAAATTATTTACGATCGACGAAACGAGGAAGGCCGCCGCACTCCCCAAAATTACGTACCAAGAGCCGCCGAAGGTCTTATCAAGCGCATCGTTTATTATCTTTGCATTTTCTGTATCAGCTTGCCCCCAAGTACCCGGAACGAGACTTACGAGAAAAAATACGATACACACGATGAGGTTTACCGCAGTCGCAAAAACCGACAAAAGAGTTGCTGCCCTTGGTCCGAAGTGCTTTGTAAGCACGTCAAGTATCAAAAAAGCGACCCAAGATACAAGCATACCGCAGTCAAGAACGAAAATCTGCGAGCCGGTGTCTATACTCTTGTTTGCCAATAGGTTCATTGAAAACACCGTTATTATAAGCAAAACGAGCGCCGTAGTCGGCACACAGCGAATAAGCAGCGAAAGCTCGCCGAAAACGCTTTTCTTGTTATTATTCATAATAATCTCCGTAGTTTTAATTATAGACAGGATGGTCACGAACTGTCTTAAAGCTATTATATCACCGCACCAAAGCTATGTCAATCACGTCAAATACAGTTCGAAGCGATTTTTTTGACAATTTAACACGCCTTCGCTCCGAAGCTTGCTTATTTCTGCGGAAAGTCCGCTTCTGTCGACCTCCAAATAATCCGCAAGCTCTTGACGGTCAAATTCTATTTCAAAAACGTTATTTTTTGATTTTTTTGCACACATAGTAAGATAAGCCATAAGCTTTGACCTCGTTGTACGCTTTGAGATTATCTCTATCTTTTGATGAAACACGAGTGCTTTTGAGGCTATATTTTTCATCAAGTTGAAAATAAGCTGCTTGTGAAACGTACAGTTATTTGAACAAGTATGAAGTATATGGTCGCTGCCGATGAGCATTATCTCGCTTTTTTCATCGGCAGTAAAGCAAACGGGTACAGTATCAATCTCAGAGCACGCAAAGACCTCCGAAAATATTTCGCCTTGCCCGAAACGCGCAAGAAAACTTCTGTTGCCGTAATAGTCTGTACGCGTCATTACGACGCTTCCCGAAAGAACTATGCCTATGTATTTTGCCGCACCGCCCTCTGCGATGACAGTATATTTTTTATCGAATGCTTCCACTTTTGCATTAAGACATTTGAGCATTACAAAAAGAGAGTCCTTGTCAACACAGTCAAAGAGGGAACATTTTTTCAAAATATCAAAATATTTTTCCATTTTTCTCCTTTTTGTTGAAAATTCAACATATTTTCCCAATTCATTGTACTATAATTAAATTACAAAATCAAGGTGGTAAACTTATGAAAATTACTTTTTTTGACACAAAACCGTACGATATCCCGTCATTTGACAAATACGGAAAAGAGTATGGAGTGACGTTTAAATATTTTGAAACGAAGCTTAGCGAAGACACGGCGGAGCTTGCAAACGGATACGACGGCGTATGCATATTCGTAAACGACACCGTAGACCGAGCTGTAATAGACAAGCTGTGCAAAGCGGGCATAAAGATTGTTTTATTGAGATGCGCAGGCTTTAACAACGTCGATATGGAATATGCTTTGGGAAAGCTTCACGTATTGAGGGTGCCCGCATATTCACCCTATGCGGTAGCGGAGCATGCGATGGCGCTTTTGCTGACGTCTGTAAGAAGGATACACAAGGCGTATATAAGGTCGAAGGATTTTAATTTCAGCCTTGCGGGCCTTACGGGATTTGACCTTCACGGGAAGACCGTAGGCATTATCGGTACGGGTAAGATAGGCAGAGTATTTGCTGATATATGCAAGGGCTTTGGAATGAACGTGCTTGCCTACGATAAATTCCCCGTAAAAGATTTTCAAGACGGAGAGAGGGTAAGATACACAGAGCTTTCGGAGCTTTTCGAAAAAAGCGACGTTATCTCGCTCCACCTTCCGCTTAATGAAGAAACTTATCATATGATAAACGCCGAAAGCCTTGAAAAATGCAAAAAGGGCGTAGTGCTTATAAACACG
Source organism: Eubacteriales bacterium (assembly GCA_045585835.1). GTDB lineage: Bacteria > Bacillota > Clostridia > Oscillospirales > CAG-272 > CALCTE01. The sequence continues at coordinate 74,893 of JAZMZG010000017.1, read as the reverse complement.
TCAAGAGGCGCTTTAGTCGATGCCGAAGCTCTGGTTGCGGCGATAAAATCACGCAAGGTTGGAGCAGCGTGCCTTGACGTATACGAGGAGGAGTCCGAGCTGTTTTTCAACGATAATTCCGGACACATCGTTGAAGATGATGTTTTGGCAAGACTTATTTCGATGCCGAACGTTATAGTTACCTCTCACCAAGCCTTCTTAACGCAAGAGGCGCTTGAAAATATCGCTGAAACTACGGTGAAGAATCTCATTACTTTTACGGAAAAAGGTCAGTGCGAAAACGAGCTTTGCTACAGGGGAGGAGAAACGAAGGATTGCAAAAGCGGTAAATGCTTTTAAATAAAAGGAGGAGCAAATGGTAAGAAGGATAATAAAGATAGACGAAGAAAAATGCAACGGATGCGCCGCTTGTGCAAACGCTTGTCACGAAGGCGCAATAGAAATGATAAACGGCAAAGCAAAGCTTACACGCGAAAATTACTGTGACGGACTCGGTGATTGCCTTCCCGCTTGTCCGACGGGCGCAATATCGTTTGAGGAAAGGGAAGCGCCCGCATATGATTCGGAGGCGGTAGCAAAATCAAAAAACGAAAAAACGCCGTGCGCATGCCCCGGTACCAGTTCAAAAATGATAAAAAGGGAAAAGCAGCCGCCCGCCGCAAAATGTCCGAGTATGCTTTCCCAATGGCCATGCCAAATAAAGCTCGTGCCCATAAGCGCACCGTATTTTGACGGCGCAGACCTACTTGTTGCCGCAGATTGCACCGCATACGCATACGGCAATTTCCATAACGAATTCATAAGAAACCGCATAACGCTTATAGGCTGCCCCAAGCTTGATAATTGTGACTACAGCGAGAAGCTCACACAGATAATCAAAAATAACGATATAAGAAGCGTCAAAATAGTAAGAATGGAAGTGCCTTGCTGTGCAGGACTTGAAAATGCGGTAAAAACGGCACTCCAAAGAAGCGGAAAGTTTATACCGTGGCAGGTCGTTACGATAAGCACGGACGGAATGATACTTGAATAAATAATAAGTGAGGATATCTATATGAAAATTACAAACGACATCAGATACATCGGCGTAAACGACAGAAAGACCGACCTTTTCGAAGGGCAGTATGCCATACCAAACGGAATATCCTATAATTCCTATGCGATAATCGACGAGAAGATAGCTGTAATGGATACGGTTGATGCATCCTTTGGACACGAATGGCTCGACAATATACAAAATACGCTCGGTGAAAGAAAGCCCGATTATCTTGTTGTACAGCACATGGAGCCCGACCACTCGGCAAATATTGTAACGTTTTTGAAAGCATATCCCGATACCGTAATAGTTTCCTCGCAAAAAGCCTTTGCGATGATGAAAAACTTTTTCGGTACGGAGTTTGAAGACAGAAGAATAGTTGTCGGAGAGGGGGATACCCTTTCGCTCGGAAAACACGTTCTTACGTTTGTTACCGCACCGATGGTGCATTGGCCTGAGGTCATAGTTACCTATGACTCTTACGACAAGGTGCTCTTTTCCGCAGACGGCTTTGGCAAATTCGGCGACCTTAACGCAGACGAGGCGTGGGCGGACGAAGCAAGACGCTACTATATCGGTATCGTCGGAAAATACGGCGCACAGGTACAAGCGCTTCTTAAAAAAGCGGCGGCTTTGGATATCGAGAAGATATGTCCGCTTCACGGACCCGTGCTTTCGGATAATCTCGGCTACTATCTTGGACTTTATAACACGTGGTCAAGCTATCAGGTAGAGGAAGACGGCATAGTTATCGCATATACGTCTGTATACGGCAACACGAAGAAGGCGGTTTTAAAACTTGCCGAAAAGCTCACTGTAAACGGCTGTCCCAAGGTAGTGGTACACGACCTTGCAAGGTGCGATATGGCACAGGCTGTCGCAGATGCATTCCGCTACGGAAAGCTCGTTTTGGCAACCACGACCTATAATGCGGGCATTTTCCCGTTCATGCGTGACTTTATCCATCACCTCACCGAGAGAAACTTCCAAAACCGCACGGTTGCACTTATCGAAAACGGAAGCTGGGCTCCTCTTGCGGCAAAGATTATGCGTGAGATGTTTGCAAAGTCAAGTAATATAAGCTTTACCGAAACAGCCGTCAAGATACGCTCCGCTTTAAACGATGAAAGCTCTGCACAGCTTGAAGCTATGGCAGAGGAGCTTTGCAAGGAATACCTTGCAAGACGTGACGATACCGCAAATAAGAATGACCTTTCGGCGATGTTCAAGATAGGCTACGGTCTTTACGTTGTGACGTCAAATGACGGCAAGAAGGATAACGGACTTATCGTAAATACCGTAACCCAAGTAACGAGCACTCCAAACAGAATTGCCGTGACGATAAATAAGGACAATTATTCGCATCACGTCATAAAGCAAACGGGCAAAATGAACATAAACTGCCTTTCGACAGAAGCGCCCTTCTCGGTATTTGAGGCATTCGGGTTTGTAAGCGGAAGAAATAAGGATAAATTTGCAGACTGTACGCCGCTTCGAAGCGACAACGGACTTGTGTTCCTCCCAAGATATATAAACGCATTTATGTCACTCAAGGTAGAGCAGTACGTTGACCTCGATACCCACGGTATGTTTATCTGCGCCGTAACAGAATCGAGAGTCATATCCGATAAGGAGACGATGACCTATAGCTACTATCAGTCAAACGTCAAGCCCAAACCCAAGACGGAGGGCAAAAAAGGCTACGTTTGCAAGATATGCGGCTACGTATACGAGGGGGATACACTTCCCGATGATTATATTTGCCCGCTTTGCAAGCACCCCGCATCCGATTTCGAAAAAATACAATAAATTTAAGGAGGATATTATGAACGCAAAAGTACATGAGCTTTTAAACGCACAGATCAATAAGGAGTTTTACTCTGCATACCTTTATCTCGATTTTTCAAACTATTTTAAGAGAGTCGGGCTTGACGGCTTTGCAAATTGGTATTATATCCAAGCGCAAGAGGAGAGGGATCATGCGATGCTCTTTTATACTTATCTTCAAAATGAGGATCAAGTTGTTACCCTTGACGCGATAGCAAAACCCGACAAAGAATTTTCGGAGCATATCGACGTTTTAAAAGCGGGACTTGAGCACGAAAAGTACGTGACCTCGCTTATAAACGATATCTACGCCGCAGCATACGACGTAAAGGATTTCCGCACTATGCAGTTTCTTGATTGGTTCGTAAAGGAGCAGGGTGAGGAGGAAACGAATGCAAAGGATATGATAACGAAGATGGAGCTTTTCGGTACAGACCCCAAGAGCCTTTATATGCTTAACCAAGAGCTTGCAGGCAGAGTATATACCGCACCGTCACTCGTGTTGTAAAAATAAAATGACCTTGCCTTCACTGAAGGCGAGGTCTTTTATTTTCATTTGCGCGAAGCGCAACTTCATTGATGCGAAGCATCACTTCATTTGCACAAAGTGCAACTTCATTTACGCCTTAGGCGTAACATCGTTTATTTGTGCCGCATAAAGCGGCGATGAAGTTGAGCTAAAGCTCAAATGATGTTGTGCCTGCGACACAAATAAAAAATCCGAAAGCAAAGGCTTTCGGATTTTTGGCTGGGATGGATGGACTCGAACCATCGGAATGTCAGAGTCAAAGTCTGATGCCTTGCCGCTTGGCTACATCCCAATATTCACCGTACTGTGCTATTATACTTAAATACTGCCGATATGTCAATAGAAAAATGAAAAAATGTTTGAAAAACATATTGACTTAGTATAAAAAACGTGATAGAATACCTATGTTCTTTTAATGGGACAAATTTACAGATTTACCCCTGCAAATGCGGAGGGAGGGATATAAAGTGGCAGAAATCAGAGTAAAAGAAAACGAGTCTTTGGACAGCGCTCTCAGAAGATTTAAGAGACAGTGCGCAAAGAGCGGCGTTCTCAGCGAGCTCCGTAAAAGAGAGCACTACGAGAAGCCCAGCGTAAAGCGCAAGAAGAAGTCCGAAGCAGCAAGAAAGCGTAAGTTTAAGTAAAAAGCGAAATATCCCCTGACTCAGTCAGGGGATATTTTAAATTTATTTCGCTGTGTAGGTGTTATCGACCGTACCACCCATATCGTTTGTGTTATTATCGTAGGTTCCGTATGCACGGTTGCCATATCCCACAGGCCCCTCAGCGAGTTCGAAAGTGCCGTTTGTTATGCCGTTTTCCGTATTACCGAGTCTTGCGTTATTTCCCGCATCGTCTGCTCTTATGACCCAAGTCACAAAAGCGACCGCAGCAAGAACTACCGCGAGTATAATTAAAATAGCCGCCCAAACGTATCTTCCGTTTTCGTATGATCTTTCGTTATTCATAATATCCTCGAAAACTTTAAATTGAAAATCGTTTTTTCTCAACAATTTTCGTATTTAGTATTGCCAAATACATTTGTTATATGATAATATTTAATTATGTAAAAATTGCAAAAAATAAAGAAGGTTACAGATATGAAGTATAAATTTTCCGAAAAAGTTGCACCTTTAAAGCCCTCTGCTATAAGGGAGATGTTCAAGGTGCTTTCCCAACCCGGTATGATAGCGCTTTCGGCAGGAAACCCCTCGCCCGAGAGCTTTCCCGTAGAAGCGTTTGCAAAGCTTTCTGCACAAATATTTGAAAATGAAGCAAACATAGCGCTCCAATACGGTATAACCGAGGGCTATATGCCACTCAGGGAGAAGATAGCAAAAAGACTTAAAACCAAGTTTAACGTGGGCCGTGATTTTGATACGGTCACAGTCACTTCGGGCGGTCAGCAGGGACTTGAGCTTGCTTGTAAGGTGCTTTGTAACGAGGGGGACGTCGTGCTTTGTGAGTGCCCGAGCTTTATCGGCGCCTTAAATTCATTCCGTTCCTACGGTGTAAAGCTTGTAGGTGTTGATATGGACGAAAACGGCCTTATCCCCGAATCCTTGGAAAAGGCAATAGCCGACAACAAAAACGCCAAGGTGCTTTATACGATTCCCACGTTCCAAAACCCGATGGGCGTAACTCTTAGTGCCGAAAGACGAGAAAGAGTTTACGAGATATGCAAGAAAAACGGTATCGTGATACTTGAGGACAATCCCTACGGCGAGCTTCGCTTTGACGGCGAAGACGTAGCAACGATAAAGAGTATGGACACGGAGGGAATCGTCATATACTGCGGCTCGTTTTCGAAAACTCTTTCTTCGGGTATGCGCGTAGGCTTCGTATGTGCCCCCGATGAAATAAGTCAGAAGATGGTCGTTTGCAAGCAGGTTGCGGACGTACATACAAACCTTTTCTTCCAAATGCTTATTGATAAATATTTGGAAAACTATGATTTCGATGCACATATCGAGGGAATAAAGAAGCTTTACCGCCGCAAGTGTAACCTTATGCTTTCCGAGATGGATAAGAGCTTCCCCGAGGCTGTCAGCTACACAAGACCACAGGGCGGACTCTTTATTTGGTGCACCTTGCCCGAATATGTTGACGTTGACGCATTTTGTAAGCGTTGCCTTGAAAACAAGGTGGCGGTGGTAACGGGGAAGACCTTCCTTCCCGATACGTCTGCCGTAACGCACAGCTTCAGAATAAACTACTCAACACCATCCGACGAAAATATAGTCGAGGGTATCGCAAGACTTGCAAAAACGCTCAAAGAGTTTGTAAAATAGGAGTAACAAATGGAAAACACAGAAGCAAAAAAGAGGATATTTTCGGGCGCACAGCCCAGCGGAATACTCACTATCGGTAACTACCTCGGAGCTTTGAAAAATTGGCAGAAGCTTCAGGACGACTATGACTGTATGTTTTGCGTGGTGGATATGCACGCCATCACCGTGCGCCAAACGCCCGCAGAGCTTCGAAGAAGATGTCTTGAGCTTATTGCTCTTTATATGGCTTGCGGCATAACTCCCGACAAGAGCCTTCTTTACATTCAAAGTATGGTACCCGCACACGCACAGCTTTCGTGGGTGCTCGGTTGCTATACTATGTTCGGTGAGCTTTCGAGAATGACGCAGTTTAAGGATAAATCCCGCTCGCACGCTGATAATATAAACGCAGGCCTTTTCACGTACCCCGTTTTGATGGCGGCTGATATACTCGTTGCAAAAGCGGATCTCGTACCCGTAGGAATCGACCAGATACAGCACCTTGAACTCACCCGTGATATTGCAAATCGCTTTAATTCCGTATACGGCGACGTGTTCACCGTACCCGAAGCATACGTGCAGAAGGAGGGCGGAAAGATATGCTCTCTTGCAGACCCCACCAAGAAGATGAGCAAGTCCGACGAAAACGTTAATTCGTTTATCTCACTGCTTGACGATAAGGATACCATTATCCGTAAGTTTAAGCGTGCCGTGACCGATAGCGACACGGTCGTTTGCAGAGGAGAGGGCAAGGAGGGTATCGGTAACCTTATGAATATTTATTCCTGCCTTACGGGTAAGACAGACGATGAGATAGTAAAGGAATTTGCGGGTATCGGATACGGCGACTTTAAGCTTGCTGTAGGCGAGGCGTGCGCAGACGTAGTAGGCAAGATACAGGAAAAATATAACACCTATCTTTCCGATAAGGCACAGCTTGATGCAATATGCATCGACGGTGCACAGAAGGCTGAATATATCACAAGCAAGATGATAAATAAGGTATACAAGAAGGTAGGTTTCTATCAGCCCAAAAGATGAGAGTTATAGTATTTTCGGATTCCCACGGTAACGTAGACGGTATGAAAAGTGCTTTGGAGAGGGAAAGAGCGGAGCTTATTATCCACCTCGGCGACGTTTCAAGAGATGCGTCAAACGTAGCACAGCTTTACTCCAAGCCGCTTATAAGTGTTGCGGGGAACTGTGACATCTTCCCGAGCGTGCCGTATGTGACGGTGACCGAGATAGACGGTGTATACGTATATATCTGCCACGGCAACGCCCTTTACGGCGACGAGAGGGCGGTAGCGCACGAGGCAAAAGCAAACGGCTGCAGCCTTGCGTTTTTCGGACACACTCACGTGCCGCTTGATACCGTCATAGAAGGCGTTAGGGTGATAAATCCGGGCAGTATATCAAAACCTCGCACAGAGGAAAGACTCAAAACCTACGCTTTGGGCGAAATAAGTGCCAAAGGCATAAAAATGAATATATGCGAGCTTTAGAATGCCCACTCGTTTTTTTGCGCCATATTTTACCAATAATTTATATTCCGCCGACTATTCGGCGGAAATTTTTTTACATTCAATTATTTTTTTATGTTCTATACTAAACGTAAATTAAAGTTTTCAGAGGTGTAATATGAAAAAAAGTATTATCGTGTTTGATAATGATGTTTTTTTTACTTTCGGGATGTCAATCCACCGAGAATAAGAATGAAGACATTGAAATCGAAAGTACGCAAATCAATTTTTCCGACAATCAAATTACAGTTGACGAGAAATAGATTACAGCCGATGACACACAAGCCGTTTATTTTGCAAAGGATATTATATTTTATCTTGCCGGCCAAGATTTCACTTACGGTGAGGGTGAAAAAGATGAACACGAACAAAGTGAAGCAGATACACACACTGTTGTACACATCACTAAATCGGGCAGATACGTTTTAAGCGGTAAATTTCCGCTTGGACAAATTGCCGTTGACCTTGACAAAGACGCAAAGAAAGACCCCGATGCAGTGCTTACACTCATTCTTAATAACGTCGATGTTACGTGTACCGTAGCACCCGCAATCATATTCTATAATGTTTGCGAATGCGCAATCAGAAAAGAAGAAACGACAACAAAATGCGTTGACACGAAAAATGCCGAAGTCAAAACAGTAGCGGAATACACACCGACCAATGCATTCACTTATGTCATTGTGGCGGGAGACGAATTTATGCCCGTTGGCTATACGTTTTGGAAAGGTGAAAGCCAACTTGCAGGAAGTAAAACACAGCATATGCAAGGGACAATGAACGGTGAAATGCGTCCCGATATGCCCGACACAGAGCAAGGAACTTTACCCGAATTCCCCGAGGGTATGGAGCGTCCCAAAAGACCAAACGATAAATTTTCGGGCGGAGAAAGACCTCAGATGCCATGCGGTGAAAATTCCACTACGTTCACAATTACAAAGGGCGCTAATCAATTTGTAAATGTAGGTGCGCAAAAGACCGAATTGTAAAAAGTGATTCCTATACAAAAAAGCGTTGTGTCAATACGACACAACGCTTTTTGATTTATATTCTTTCTACGCCGAAGGTAGCTTTTTCGCCATTGATGTCCCACTCCTTAACGTAGCCGTAGGGAGTAGTCTTTTCAACGCTTTCGGCAAGTACGTCCGATGCGATATCGGCACCGAATATGTCAAGTATCCTCTCAACTGCAGCGCTTGCGCCGTAGCTTACTTTGATATGGTCCATAACCTCAAAGCCGGCTTCCTTACGCATAGTTTGGAGCTTGTTGACTATTTCTCTTACAAAGCCCTCGTCGATAAGCTCGGGGGTGAGATTTACGTCAAGGACTACGGTGATTCCCTTGTCGCTTTCGCTGACAAAGCCGCTGTCTTTTACGGTTTCGATAAGCAAATCTTCTTTTTCAAGGCTTATCTTTTCGCCGTCTACCTCAAAGTTATACGTACCGCCGTCCTTTACCGCATCCATGACGGCGTGACCGTCGGTGATAGCGGAAAGGTGTGCGCTTATTGCGGGAATGAGCTTTCCGTATCTTCTACCGAGCGTTTTAAGCTGCGGCTTGAACTTATAACCTACAAACTTCGAGCTGTCGTATGTTCTTTCGCAAGCCTTTGCGTTAAGCTCCTCTGCGATAAGCTGCATATAGCTTTCGGGAAGGTCGTCGCCCTCGTATTCAACGTACATTTTAGCGATGGGCTGACGGTTTTTGACGTTTGCACCGTTACGGCAAGCACGTCCCAAAACGACGGCATTTACCACCTTATCCATATTGTATTCGATGTTTGCGTCTATCATATCTTCACAAGATACGGGATAGTCGCAAAGGTGTACGCTTTCGGGAGCATTCTTGTCTACGGACAAAACGAGGTTTCTGTATATCTGCTCTGCCATAAAGGGAATAAAGGGAGCACAGAGCTTGGACATAGTGACAAGTACCGTGTAAAGCGTCATATATGCGTTTATCTTGTCTTGCTCCATTCCGCTTGCCCAGAATCTCTCTCTGCCGCGGCGGATATACCAATTGGAAAGCTCGTCCGTGAATTCTTGGATAGCTCTTGCGGACTCGGTTATCTTGTATTTTGCAAGATTATCGTCAACTGTAGCAACGAGAGTGTTGAGCTTTGAGAGCACCCACTTATCCATTACGGATAGCTTGCCGTAATCAAGCGTATAAGCGGTGGGGTCGAAATTGTCGATGTTTGCGTATAATACGAAGAACGAATACGTATTCCAAAGAGTTCCAAGGAACTTTCTTTGGCTTTCGCCTACAGCCTCGGGTGAGAATCTGCTCGGAAGCCAAGGAGCACTTGCGGAGTAGAAATACCATCTTACCGCATCCGCACCCTGCTTATCCAAAACGACGTCGGGAGCTATAACGTTGCCCTTGTGCTTGGACATCTTAATGCCGTCTTTATCGTTTACGTGTCCGAGAACTATGCAGTTCTTGAAGGGAGCCTTGTCAAACAAAAGCGTGGATATTGCAAGGAGCGTATAGAACCAACCTCTCGTCTGGTCGATAGCTTCAGAGATAAAGTTTGCGGGGAAGTTTTCTTCGAATATTTCTTTGTTTTCAAAGGGGTAGTGCCACTGTGCAAAGGGCATCGAGCCGCTGTCAAACCAGCAGTCGATAACGTCGGGAACTCTGTGCATTTCTTTGCCGCACTTGTCACACTTTATGGTTATCTTGTCAACGTAGCACTTATGAAGCTCTATATCATCGGGAACGTCATTTCCGAGTTTCTTGAGCTCTTCGATGGAGCCGATAACGTGGAAGTGTCCGCAATCCTCGCATTCCCATACGGGAAGGGGAGTGCCCCAATATCTTGAACGGGAAAGACCCCAGTCAACGACGTTTTCGAGGAAGTTACCCATTCTGCCCGCTTTGATATTTTCGGGGATCCAATTTATGGAGTTGTTGTTTGCAATAAGTCTGTCGCGAAGAGCCGTCATCTTGACAAACCAAGTATCTCTTGCGTAGTAGATGAGGGGAGTATCACATCTCCAACAGAAAGGATAGCTGTGCTCAAAGGGAAGAGCCTTGAAGAGAAGTCCTCTTTCCTTGAGGTCCTTCAAAATGGGCTTATCCGCATCTTTTACGAAAAGGCCCGCAAACTCTTTGCACTCTGCGGTCATTTTACCCGTTTCGTCAACGAGCTGAACGAAGGGAAGGCCATAGCGTCTGCCGACCTCTGCGTCGTCTTCACCGAAAGCGGGTGCGATATGTACAATACCCGTACCGTCCGTAAGCGTAACGTAGTCTGCGCAGGTCACGTAGTGGCACTTTTTCTTGGGATGTGCGAAGTCGAATAGAGGAACGTACTCTTTAAATTCGAGGTCTTTACCGACGTAGGATTCTACGATTTCGAATTCCTCGTCGAGAACGCTCGTAAGCGCTTCTGCCAAAATAAGATATTCGTCTGCACACTTTACCTTAACGTAAGTTTCGCGGGGGTTAACTGCCAAGGATACGTTGGAGGGTAAAGTCCAAGGAGTCGTCGTCCAAGCAAGGAAATAGGTATTCTCCTCACCATCAAGCGCAAAGCGTGCGATAGCGGAGGTTTCCTTTACGTCCTTATATCCTTGAGCGACCTCGTGGCTTGAGAGGGAGGTGCCGCAACGGGGGCAGTAGGGAACTATCTTGTGCCCCTTGTAAAGAAGGTCTTTTTCGGCAATTTGCTTTAATGCCCACCATTCCGATTCGATATAGTCGTTGTGATAGGTTACGTAGGGGTTGTCCATATCTACCCAATATGCAACCTTGTCACTCATTATCTTCCATTCGGTAGTGTATTTCCAAACGCTCTCCTTGCAGAGATTACAGAAAGCCTCTACGCCGTATTTTTCTATTTGGGGCTTTCCGGAAATACCTATAAGCTTTTCGACTTCAAGCTCTACGGGAAGTCCGTGAGTATCCCAACCCGCCTTGCGAAGCACCTTCTTGCCCTTCATCGTCTGATAACGGGGAATAAGGTCTTTGATAACACGAGTCAAAACGTGTCCTATATGAGGCTTGCCGTTTGCGGTGGGAGGGCCGTCATAGAAGGTAAAGCATTCGCAGCCTTCTCTTGCACTCATAGTTTTCTCGAAGATCTTGTTATCGTTCCAAAATCTCGTTACTTCTTGCTCTCTCGTTACGAAGTCGAGTGAGCCCGATACTTTTTCAAACATATTCTTCACCTTTCAAAGTAATATATCCATACAGAAAAAAGTATATATCACGTGCGCTTATTTGTCAAGTAAAAATGAGTATAAATTGCTTAAAATAGATAGAAAAAACATTATATTTTCACAAACAATTTTCTCGTTACGCACGTACTGCTCTTGATTTTTGTATTTTATTATGATAAAATGTTATATGTATATTTTTATTTCTTAAAAAAGCAAACGAAAAACATTTAAGGAGAGAGTGACCTATGCAGTGTATATGGCACGATATAAACCCCAGACGTATAACCGCCGAGGACTTTATTTCAGTCATAGAGATATCCAAGGGCGGAAAAAATAAGTATGAGCTTGACAAGGAAACGGGCTACATAATGCTTGACCGCGTTCTTCACACGTCAACGCACTATCCCGCAAATTACGGATTTATCCCCCGCACCTACGGTGATGACGGAGATCCGCTTGACGTGCTTTTACTTTGCAGTGAAGCAATAGCACCGCTCACACTTGTAAGGAGCTATCCCATAGGTGTAATTTCGATGATTGACAGCGGAAAGTCCGATGAGAAGATAATTGCAATTCCCTTTAACGACCCCAACTACAATATGTATAAGGACATAAGCGATATACCGATACATATTTTCGAGGAGATGACACACTTTTTCAAGGTGTACAAGGCACTTGAGGGCAAGGAAACGAAAGTTGATAACGTACAGGGAAGAGAAAAGGCGCTTGAGGTCATCGAGCATTGTATTGAAAACTACGTGAAGTATTTTTGCATCGGCAAAGAAATAGAAACGGAAATATGAGAAAGACGATAATGGATGGCGCGGCAAAGTCCCGTTCGATAACGAGAATATCCCACGAGATAATGGAGCGCAACTCCGACGAAAGCGATAAGCTGTGCATCGTGGGCATAAAGCGCAGAGGCGTGTATATTGCCGCCGATATTGCGGAGAATATCAAGAAATTTTACGGTGTGGACGTTCCCGTCGGAGAACTTGACATAACCCTGTACAGAGACGATATTTCCTCGTCCTCCGAACAGCCCGTGGTCAGTGACACCAAGATAGACTTTTTTGTAAAGGACAAGGTCATTGTTTTGGTTGATGATGTTATCTATACGGGAAGGACAGCAAGAGCGGCGATGGAAGCGGTGCTTGCTTTGGGCAGACCCTCGAAGATACAGCTTGCGGTTTTAATAGACCGGGGGCACAGAGAGCTTCCCATTAGGGGCGATTACGTTGGCAAAAACGTTCCTACGTCAAAGAAAGAGAGGATATGCGTGTGCGTTTCCGCTCTTGACGGAGGGGATGAGGTGCTGATAGTTTGCGAAAATCAACAGTGAGGTAATCAGATGAATCCTGTAATAGCTATAGGAAGACAGTATGGGGCAGGCGCACGTGAGATCGGAAAGAAGCTCGCAGAGCTTCTCGGGATCCATTTTTACGATAAAGAGCTTCTTTTACTTGCCGCAAAGGAAAGCGGGATAGACTATCACGTTGCGGGAAGTGTTGACGAGAAACCTATCGGAAGCCTTCTTTATTCCATCGTGACCGGCGCAAGCAACGTGGGACATTCGGTTTTTTCGGGCGAAAGTCTATCGATAAACGATAGACTTTATGTAGCACAAAAGCAAGTCATAGAGCGCCTTGCCGAATCCTCTTGCGTAATTATCGGACGCTGTGCCGACGATATTTTGAGAGAGCTATCCGAAAACGTACGTATATTTATACACGCACCCATCGAGTACAGAGCGCGCAGAATAGCAAGCGAGTATGCAATCAGCTTTGATAAGGCGAAGGATAAGGTTGTAAAAGCCGACAAAGCGAGAGCGACATTTTATAAGAGCAACACCTCTTCAAAGTGGGGAGAGGTTCAAAATTACCATTTATGCATTGACAGCAGTACGATGTCCGCCGATAAAGCGGCACAGATAATAGCGGATTTTGTAAAAAGCTATGTTGAGAGTAAAGAAAATGGCCTACGTTAAACATAAACGATTTATCGTCTTTGCCATTATGCTTATTTTGCTTTGCTCTTTGCTTTGCGCTTGTGAGGTCGAGCCGGAAGATACGAGTATATGGGCGCAGAAAAAACTGCCTTATGATTATTCGTTGGAAAACTACGTTGTCTTGGGAGAATATATCGGAATTACGGACGTATCCATAAGTCTTGATTACGATATGAGCGCAAGACGAGATGTAAAAATAGCCGAAAAATTCAAAGACTACGTCACTTTTTCGAAAGTCGACAGCATCGAAACGGGGGATAAGCTCGTTTTGGAATGTAAGGTGCTTTGCGACAAAAAGGTATGCGACTTTTTGCCGGAAGGTGATTATGAAATAGTGGCGGGCGGTCAAACAAAGCTCGGATTGCTTTCCGATGCATATACGGAAAGTTTGCTTGTAAGCGCTATGCAGAAGGCGGTAGACGGTGAATACGCTATTGCCGTTCCGAGCTATTATTCGGATCTGCGCTACAGAGGAAAGACACTTACGGTGAGTGTAAAGCTAAAGGAAATATACCGTCCCGACTTCTCGGCATTGACCGATGATATAGTAGCACTCGGCGGCGATTACGAAAACCTGCAAGAGCTTTATAATGCGGTTGAAATGGAAATATATGCGGAGGATGCGGAGATAAAAGAATACGCTAAAAAGCGTATTTTATGGGACAGAGCGGTCTCGGATGCTACGTTTTTCACACCTCTTCCCAAAGCGGAAATCGAAAGATGCGAAAAGGAATATATTGACCACTACACGAAAATAGCGGAATATAACGGGATTTCGTACGAAAAGTATCTTCTTGCGGCAGATTTGACAAACGAGCAGGTTTTGGAAAACGCACGTATATACGCCGAGCAAAAAGTCAAAAACGAGCTTTTTACATTTGCACTGGCAAAAAAAGAGGGGCTCGTTCCGTCGCAAACACAGTGTCAAATGCTCGGACACGAGCTTGCATATAAGCTCGGTTACAGCGGTTACGACGAACTTATAAGCTACAATACCGAAGAAAGCGTTTATATTTACATCATTTGGGAAACGGCGGCATCGTTTATTTTTGATAACGCAAAGCCTCCCGTTGCAAATAATATCTTAAGGTAGCTCGATATACGTCAAAAAAATGAAATTTTTTCAAAAAAGCTATTGCAATTAACTACTTTTTTACTATAATAGAGACATATTGTTCTTGAAATATTTTACATACGAAAGGATATAGATTATGAAAAGAGTTTACAATTTTTCGGCAGGACCCTCCTCTATGCCTTTGGAGGTTTTGGAAAAGGCCGCAAGCGAGATGTGTTCTTACGGCGATGCGGGAATGTCCGTAATGGAGATGAGCCACCGCTCCAAGCCCTATGAGAAGATAATCGCAGATGCAGAGGCGACCTTGCGAGAAATTATGAATATTCCCGATAACTACAAGGTGCTTTTCCTTCAAGGCGGCGCTTCAACGCAGTTTGCCGCAGTACCCTTAAACCTTATCGGCGATGCAAATAAAGCGGACTACATAGTAAGCGGACAGTTTTCCGGAAAGGCTTATACCGAAGCGCAGAAGTACGGCGACATAAAGCTCGTTGCTACGTCCAAGGACAAGAACTTCAGCTACGTTCCTCACGTAACGGCTTCCGATATAAGAGATGATGCCGCATATCTTCACATTTGCTTTAACAATACCATCTATGGAACGAAGTACAACTATATTCCCGAAGTAAATGTACCTTTGGTTGCGGATATGTCCTCTTGCATTCTCTCCGAGCCCGTAGACGTTTCAAAGTTCGGTGTGATCTACGCCGGTGCACAGAAGAACATCGGTCCTGCAGGTCTTACCGTTGTTATAGTAAGAGAGGATCTTTTGGGTAATGAAAAGCCCTTCACACCCACGATGCTTTCTTATAAGGTACAGGCAGAAAACGGCTCTATGTACAATACACCTCCCTGCTACAGCATTTATATCGCAAAGCTCGTATTCGAGTGGATTCGCGATATGGGCGGCCTTGAGGTTATGAAAAAGAAGAACGAAGAAAAGGCGGCTATACTTTATGACTATCTTGACTTTCAGGATTACTATATTGCCGCAGTTGAAAAAGAGCATCGTTCAATGATGAACGTTACCTTCGTTACAGGTAATGAGGAGCTTGACAAGAAGTTCTGCGCAGGTGCTGCCGAAAAGGGAATAGTCAACATTAAGGGTCACAGAAGCGTAGGCGGTATGAGAGCTTCCATCTATAACGCTATGCCCAAAGAAGGCGTAGAAGCACTCGTTAAATATATGGATGAGTTTGCAAAGGCAAACCCCAAAGCATAGGAGATAGAAATGTATAACGTAAAACTTTTCAACAAGATCGCAAAGATCGGACTTTGTAAGCTTCCTGCGGATATGTATAACATCGGCGAAGACATTGAAAATCCCGATGCGGTACTCGTAAGATCCGCTTCGATGCACGAGATTGAATTCCCCGAAAGCCTCCTCGCTATTGCAAGAGCAGGTGCGGGCGTAAACAATATTCCCGTAGAGGACTGTGCGGCAAAGGGTATCGTTGTTTTCAACACTCCCGGTGCAAATGCAAATGCGGTTAAAGAGCTTGCTATCGGTGCGCTCCTTCTTGCTTCAAGAAATATTGCAGGCGGAATTGATTGGGTTAAAACTTTGGGCGGTGAAACACCTATCGCCGCACAGGTTGAAAAGGGCAAGGGCGCATTCGTAGGTCCCGAGCTTGCGGGTAAGACACTCGGCGTAATAGGACTTGGCGCTATCGGTGCTTTGGTTGCAAACGCAGCCCACAGTCTTGAGATGGACGTACTCGGTTGTGACCCCTATATCACGGTAGACGCTGCTTGGATGCTTTCGAGAAAGATAAACAAGGCAAGTGATAATGACGAGATATACGCAAACGCAGACTACATAACCTTGCACATTCCCTCAACACCTACCACTAAAGGTATGATAAATAAAGAAACTATCGCTAAAATGAAGGACGGCGTAAGGATCATAAACCTCGCAAGAGCAGACCTTGTCAACTCAGAGGATATGAAAGAAGCGCTTGAAAGCGGTAAGGTTGCGGCATACGTGACAGACTTCCCCACGAACGATATGATGGGCGCAAAGAATACGGTTATGATACCTCACCTCGGCGCATCGACACCCGAAGCGGAGGATAACTGTGCGGTTATGGCGTGCAAACAGCTCCACGAGTATCTCACGACGGGTAACATCAAAAACAGCGTGAATTTCCCGAACGTAGAGCTTCCTCATACCGCAACCAGAAGAATTTGTTGCCTTCACAAGAACATACCTTCGGTCATCACACAGATAACCAACGTCGTTTCTTCCGAGGGACTTAACATCGAAAACCTCATCAACCGCTCGAAGAAGGATTATGCGTATACCATCTTCGAAATTGACGGAGAGGTCACCTCAGCTCATGCCGAAGCCATTTCAAAAGTAGAAGGTATGATAAAGGTAAGAGTTATCTAAAAATAAGCGTGTTTTTACGGTGTTTAAGAATAACAAAATGAAAAATTGAAAAAATTTATAAAAAACACTTGCATTGACCAATTTTATGTAGTAATATATAAAATCGGTACATATATAAACACAGTAACGTTATTTAAGGAGAATTTTCAATGACTGAAAAAATCAAAGAAATTATTGCAAATCAACTCGGAATCGACGTTGATAAGATCGCAGACGATGCAGCAATCATCGACGACTTGGGCGCTGACTCACTTGACGTAGTTGAGATGCTTCTCTCCATCGAGGAGACCTTGGGCGTAACCGTACCCGACGAGGATGCGGCAAATCTCAAGACCGTTGCGGACATCACCGAGTATATCGAACAAAATCAGTAATAAAATGATAAACAGCCATAACGCTTTAAAGGTGTTGTGGCTTTTTTCATAGAAGGGGAGGCAAGGTGCGTGCTTGAAAACTTTTTAATATCCGCAAAATCGATACTTCCTATATTTATAATAATAATTTTAGGCTACATTTTAAGACGAATCAATTTAATAACGGGTGCGTTCCTTGACGTTGCAGATAAGCTCGTTTTCAGATGTGCTTTGCCGTCTATGCTTTTTTATAACGTGGCGACAACCGATTTTAAGAAAGCATTTAACGGACGGCTGACGGCTTTTTGCGTTATAGGCACGTTTCTCGTATTTTTGATAATGACCTTGCTTATTACGCCCGCAATAAAGCGTAAGGATACGAGGGGAGCGGTAATACAAGGCATATACCGTTCTAATTTTGCGATTTTGGGAATTCCGCTTGCAGCAAATATGTTCGGAGCGGCGGGTGCCACGGCGGCGTCGCTCATCATACCGTTCTTGATACCCGTATATAACGTCTTTGCCGTTGTTATCCTTGCAATGAATATGCCTGATGGCAAAAGCGGCGGACTTTTTTGGAAGATATTGAAAAACGTCTTAACGAATCCTCTTATAATATCCGTTGTACTTGCAATTCCGTTTTCTCTCGGGTATATATCTATGCCCTCTGTTGTGAACAGTACGGTAAGCTATCTTTCCGAGCTTTCAACGCCGCTTGCACTTATATCGCTCGGCGCATCGTTCAGATTTTCCGATATAAAGGGGAATATAGTTTTCTCGGTATTTGCGACGGTAATGAAGATAGTTATATGTCCGCTTGCGGCTTGCAGCGTTGCGGCACTTATGGGCTTTAGGGGAGTGGAGCTTGGTATAATATTTATAGCCTTCGGCGCACCCACGGCAGTATCGAGTTATATAATGGCAAGACAGATGAAGTCAAACAGCATTGTCGCTTCGCAGATAGTAGTATTGACCACGCTTTTATCGGGAGTGACTATGCTTATAGGAAGCACGATACTAAAGAATTTGGGATTATTTTAAAAAGAGCGAAAGTTTGAAAAATAAATCTTGACATTGACCTTAATATGTGATAAACTACATAAGGTCAACACGGAGAAGTCGCGTAGTTGGTCGAGCGCGCACGATTGGAAATCGTGTAACCGCTACAAACGGTTCGAGAGTTCGAATCTCTCCTTCTCCGCCAAATGAAAGGACGCCAAAGGCGTCCTTTTTCATTTGGCGGAGAATACAATAGAGATTCGAAGCAGCGAAAAAAGGCTCCGGTGGAGCGTTTTTGAGCGGTGCCCGAAGAAATTTTCAAAGCATAACATTTGACCAAATCCGAAATGCTTTGAAAATTTCAAGAAGAATCTCTCCTTCTTTAGCCAAATGAAAGGACGCCAAAGGCGTCCTTTTTCATTTGATGGAGAAATATAATAGAGATTCGAAGCAGATCAAAAACAACACGGTGTGTTGTTTTTGAGCAATATATCCCCATAAAATTTCTTCATTTTCCCCTATAATCCTTGACATTTCGATCACGGAGTGATATAACATTAAATTGTTACGTATTGTATTATAAAATTCACTGAAAGGCGCACATTATGGCAACCTTTTTAGCAACCTTAAACCCTATGCTGACACTCTTTTTCTGTATTGCCGTCGGATTCGTATTGTTTAAAGCGAAAATCCTTCCCGATAACGCAGGAAAGACTATGGCGAAGATGGAAAATTGGATATTCAGTCCCGCTTTAAGCTTTACGACGATGATTCGTTATTGCACACCCGCATCGCTTAAAACTCACGCCACCAACCTAATGGTGTCGGTCATAGCGGTGACGCTTTGCTTAGCGATAGCCATACCGCTTGCAAAGGTTTTTATCAGAGAAAAAAATGCCGAGCGCGGCGTATACGCTTACGCACTTGCTTTCGCTAACAGCGGTTACGTAGGTGACCCTATCGTACTTGCCTTGTTCGGTGAAGAGGTTCTTGCTTATTATAAACTTTTTTGCCTGCCGTTTACTATCCTTATTTACACTTGGGGCATAAGCGTCTTGACACCCAAAAAAGAAGGAAGCGGCTCGTCGTTTAAGCGCCTTTTAAATGCACCTACCGTGGCGCTTCTTGTCGGTGTCGTAATTGGACTTTCGGGACTTGGAAATCATCTTCCCGCATTTTTAACCTCGGCGCTTGACTCGCTTAAGGCTTGTATGGGCCCCGTAGCAATGCTTCTTGCGGGCGCTACAGTTGCAAAATACGACTTCTTCGGTATGCTCAAAAAGAAGAAGGTATACATAGCATCGCTTTTTCGCCTCATTATAATTCCTGCAGTAATTTTGGCGGCGGTCTTCGGTATGAAGACGGCGATAAATTCGATTTTCAATCTATCTATCGGAAACGATGTACTTTTCCTCTGCTTCTTTGTTACCGCAACACCTCTCGGGCTTAACACGGTGGTGTTCCCCGAAGCATACGGTGGAAATCCGCAAACGGGCGCAAGTATGGCGATGATATCGCACACTCTTTGCGTTATTTCGATTCCGCTTATGTATGCACTTGCGGTCGCAATATTTGGCACACCGTTTACTGCATAAAAATCAATTAAAGGACACAGAAATTAAGTTTTCCGTGTCCTTTTTTATTATTAAAATTTATGTTTTTTAACACAAAATTTATACTATATTGTTAAAAAACCTTGATTTTTTATATAAAGATGATAGAATTATAATTGACTTGGTGATAATAACGGAGGTGGGGAAAATGCAAAGGACTGCTGCTTTGATACTCGCGGCCGGAATGGGTACTCGAATGGGAAACGTATCAAAGTCAAAAATTTCACTTTGCACGATTCCCGCACTTGCTCTTACGATGCTTGCTTTTGAGAGGGCAAATACTATTGACGGTATTATCGTTGCCGCAAGGAAGGATGAGCTTTCGTTTGTAAACGACCTCGCAAAAGAGTACAGCATAAGCAAATTCATAACCGCATCGGTTGGCGGAGAGAGCCGAATGCTGTCAGCTAAAAATGCGCTTGAAGCTGTAACGGGAGATTTTTCCTTCGTAGCCGTTCATGACGGCGCACGCTCGCTTATAACCCCCGAGGATATTGATAAAGTCGTAAAAGACGCTTATGTGAATTTATGCTCTGCGGCATCGACCAAGGTGACGGATACACAGAAAAACGCCGAAGGCGGCTTTATATTATCGACGGTCGACAGGACAAGCCTATACGCCGTTCAAACGCCGCAGGTGTTTTCCAAAGCTCTTTACGAGAATGCAATAAATCAGGCAATTGCCGGCGGTGGTGAATTTACCGATGACTGTGCTATGCTTGAAAATATAGGATATAAGGTGAGCCTTGTGGAGTGCATGAAAACCAATATAAAGCTCACTACCCCTGAGGACGTATTTTTGGCAGAAGCTATATTTGAAAAAAGAGGTGGAGGTATGAGAGTAGGGCACGGCTACGACGTTCACGCTTTATGCAAAGGCAGAGAGCTTATTTTGGGCGGTGTAACCATACCGCATGAAAAAGGTCTTATGGGACACAGCGATGCGGACGTGCTTTTACACGCTGTAATGGATGCGCTTTTGGGCGCCGCAGCTCTTGGCGATATAGGCAAGCATTTTCCGCCATCGGACGATTCGTACAAGGGGATTTCAAGTATAAAGCTGCTTGAGAGGGTATCAGCCCTTTTAAATAATGCACACTTCAGGGTCGGAAACGTTGATGCAACGGTAGTTTGCCAAAGCCCCCGCCTTGCACCGTATATAGAGCAGATGAGAGAAAATATAGCAAACACGCTCGGTATTTTACCCGCCTGTGTCAACGTAAAGGCTACTACGGAGGAACATTTAGGATTTACGGGCAGAGAAGAGGGTATAGCCTCTCATGCGGTATGTACGCTTATTAAAATTTCTTAAATATATCGGAGGAATAATGGAAAAGAAGATTAAAAGAATTGCGGTTTTGACGTCGGGCGGCGATGCGCCGGGAATGAATGCGGCGATAAGAGCCGTGGTAAGAACTGCGCTTACAAATAAAATAGAAGTCCTCGGGGTATTTGAGGGTTATCAAGGACTAATTGATAACAATATGAAATTTTTAAGCTACAAGGACGTTTCCAATATAATCAATATAGGCGGAACTATGCTTTACAGCGCACGTTGTACGGATATGCTCACGGACGCAGGCAAGGAAAGAGCGGTTGCCAATTGCAAAACGGCGGGCATAGACGGTATAGTATGCATCGGAGGCGACGGTACCTTCAAGGGTGCAAGGGAGCTTTCAAGACGAGGAATAAGCTGTATCGGAATTCCCGCAACAATTGATAATGATATTGGATGCACCGAGTATTGTATCGGCTTTGATACGGCGCTTAATACCGTTTTGGAGTTTGTAGATAAGGTTAGAGATACTTGTATGTCACACGCACGTTGCAGTGTTGTCGAGGTAATGGGCAGAGATGCGGGACATATAGCGCTCAACACGGGAATTGCTACAGGTGCTGTAGCCATAGCGCTCCCCGAGCAAGAATTCGATTTTGATAAGATGATAGCGAAGATACTTCGTGCACGCACACAGGGAAGACGTCAGTTTGTAGTAATAAGTGCAGAGGGCACGGGCCTTACCAATAAAATACATCAGACTATAGTTGATAAGACGGGTATTGAGACCCGTACGGCAGTGCTTGCGCATGTTCAAAGAGGTGGCTCACCCACGGCAAAGGACAGAATTTTGGCAAGCTGTATGGGACATTACGCAGTAAAGCTCTTGCTTGAAGGAAAGAGCTGCAGAGTTGTCGCAACGCAAAAGGATGAAATAGTTGATTACGATATTGAAGAGGCACTCTCAAAACCCAAAAATTTCGATTACAACTTCCTTGAGATAGCCGATGAGATTTCCGTTTGATATGATTAAAAGATTATCAGCCTTTTTACTTTCCGTTTTAACGGTCGTTTTATGCTTTACTGCGTGCTCTCCTCAAAAGGCACTTTATTCTCCGCTTGCACAGTCGACATATCTAAGTGTCTCCGACGTGGCGGTTACAGTTTCAAAGCTTTCGGCGTTTTACGACCTTGAGCTTAATTCCGAGTACGCTATCGTGTATGACGTAAATGAGCAAAAGGTACTTTTTGCAAAAGGAAGCAAAAACGATAGGGTATACCCTGCATCTTTAACAAAGCTGTACACAAGCTACGTTGCATTAAAGTATATAGATAAGGACGAAAAGGTGACGGTGGGCGCAGATGAGCTTGCGCTTGTTAGGCCGTATAGCTCAATGGCATATTTAGGACAGGGAGCAAGGATAAGCGTTGAAACAGTAATAGAGGGAATGATGCTCCCGAGCGGAAATGATGCGGCGCAGATACTTGCGACTGCGGCAGGAAGAAAGATAGCAAACGACCCGTCTTTGAGCGCAAAAAAAGCGGTCGAGCTTTTCGTTAAGACCGTAAACGAGAATATGCAAGCTGACGGAATATATAATTCGCATTTTGCAAATCCCGACGGCTATCACGACGATGCTCACTATACTACGCTTGCCGATTTGCTGATGATGGCAAAGCTTGCGATGAACAGTCCCGTCATTTCCAAATACACAGGGCTTTATTACGACAGAGTAAGTATACCGTATGGCATAACGCTTTCTTGGTATAATACGAACAGACTTATTTCTCCGACCTCTAAATATTACGTACCCGAGGCTATAGGGCTTAAAACCGGAAGTACGAATGAGGCGGGATATTGTCTTGCATCAGCCGCAAAATTCGGTGACAGAACGGTTATAGTAATAACACTCAAATGCGAAAAGGATATAACCAGATTCGACGATGCACTGAAGCTTCTTTATACATACAGAGATTTGAAATAATAAACTGCCTCATTCAAAAACCGAATGAGGCAGTTGTTTTTATGTTTGCAAAATTTTATAATTATAGAATGCGCCTTTTTTCTCCATAAGCTCTTCGTATGTACCGTATTCAACGCATCTTCCTCTTTCAAGTACCGCAATCTTGTCTGCGTTGCGGATAGTTGAAAGTCTGTGTGCCACGATGAAAGTGGTTTTTTCCCGGCAAAGATAGTCGATAGCCTCTTGAATAAGCTTTTCCGAAACGCTGTCAAGCGCAGATGTAGCTTCGTCAAAAATGATGATATCCGGTTTTCGTATAATTGCTCTTGCAATAGATATTCTCTGCCTCTGACCGCCCGAGAGCTTGTCGCCGTGTTCTCCGACTTGCGTATTAAGTCCTTGCGGCATTCTTCTTACCATTTCTTCGAGGTTGGCCGCTTTTATGGCATGCCAGAGTTCCATTTCAGATATGTTGGGGTTACCGAATGTAATGTTTTCTCTTATCGTACCCGAGAAAAGCACGGAGCTTTGAGGAACGACTGCAATATGTGAACGGTAGGACTGAAGGTCAATGTCCTTTATGTCATTACCGTCTACGGTAAGCTTTCCGCTTTGCGCTTTGTAAAATCCGATGACCATATTTATAAGAGTGGATTTTCCCGAACCCGACTCACCGACGAGGGCGATGGTTTCGCCTTTGTTGATTTTAAGATTTAGGTTTTTAATAACAGGGTCGCCTTCTTTATAGCTGAAATTGACGTCTGAAAATTCGTATTCACCGTCAACTTTTTCAACTTGAAGCTTTCCTTCGTTATCCTCTATGTCGTAAGCACCCAAAATGTCGCCGACGGACTTAACGGACTCAAAGCCCTTTGTCAAAATAGGTAAAAGGCCGATTATTCTTGATACGTTATTGGCTATGCTTGAAAAATAGCTTTGATAAAGCGATATGTCACCGACAGATATCACGCCTCTTGTAGCCATAAGCACGTTTATAACAAGACAGACTATTTGGAATACGCATACAGTAACCCAGTTTACAGAGCCGAAGAAGGCTTGCGTCACGTCGAGCGCATATCCTCGGGAGGCGACCTTTTTAAGCCGATGATTTATTTTCTCGCTTTCGATATCCTCCAAGGCGTGCGCTTTGGTGACGGGAATAAGCTCTACCATCTCCATTACCGCCGCCGACGTTTTTTCTATCTCACGGCGAAAGTCTGCGTTTCTTTTGCGTATAGTCGCTTTAAACATCGTTGTGACGAGAAGCTCAATTGGTATGAGTGCGATGAATATCAAAAGCACCGAGGGAGCACGTACGATCGTTATGCAGATAGTACATACAAGGCTGAATATGATCTCTATCACGCCTCCGAATGCTTGTGCCGAGAGAGCCTCGATCGCTTCCACGTCTCGCATTATCTTGGATTGTATGCGTCCCGATTGCATTTCCTTGTGGAAGGAAAGGGAAAGTTGTTGGAGCTTTCTTACCATCGTATTGCGCAGCTTTATCTCAACGCTTCTTATTGCCTTGCTTGAATTTTTGACGTATAGATAGTTAAGCGGTATGTTCAAAAGATAAAGCGTGAGCAGAATAGAAAAATATATAAAAAGTTTTTTATAGTCCAAGGGTACACTGTTTGAGTGCGCATATACGACAAGGTCGATTGCGGAAGCTGTAAAAATCGGTGCTGCGATAACGGGCAGATACTTTAAAAATACAAATATTGCAGATTTGATGATTCTCCAATAGTTACCTTTGTAGATCTTTAAAAGTGTTTTTAAAGGTTTGGAATCGTTTTCGAAATACCGTAAGAAGCTTTCCTCGCCTTCAAGCTGCTTTTCCAATTCATCGAATTCGTTTTCAAGGGCTTGCTCTTTGCGTGTGTCGCTCATGATCAAATACCTCCTAAAACCTTATTCGTTTGTAGAATAGACTTTAATTCAAAAAATGTCAACCCTTTTTTAAGAAATAAAAAAATTAAGCGTTTTCTACGAAAAAAATCTTTAATTTTGTGGATAATTTAACTTGAAGCCGAAATTTTTGAATGATATAATATAGGAAAATGTATTTATAAAGGAGAAAAAATATGAGTTGGAAGGTATTTTTCATCGACCTTGTACAGTCGGTTGGAGTAAAGCTTATATTTGCGGCAATTATATTTGGCGTCGGAATGTGGCTTGCGAAATTTTTACCTAAACTGATAATGAAAACAAGGGGCTATAAGCGCCTTGACGAAACTTTGGCAAATTTCATAATGAGCTTTATAAAAATAGCTCTTTATGCTGTCGTATTTGTATCCGTTGCAATAGTTTTGGGTGTTCCCGCAACTTCGTTCATAACCGCACTCGCATCTGCGGGCGTTGCCATAGGTCTTGCGCTTCAAGGCTCTCTTTCTAACTTTGCGGGCGGCATTATGCTTCTCATATTTAAGCCGTTCAAGGACGGAGATTATATTGAAGGCACGGGCGTATCGGGTACGGTAAAGAGCATTACGATTTTCTACACTACACTTATAACACCCGATAATAAGCAGATAACCGTACCAAACGGCGCACTTTCCAATTCCTCCATAACGAACTATTCGGCGCACGATACGAGAAGAAATGACCTTGTCTTCAACGTATCGTATAAAAGCGATATTGAAAGCGTAAAGGCTATACTTTTGAAAGCGGCATACGATAACGATGCTGTTTTAAAGGACCCTGCACCCGTAGCTGTTGTAAATAACCACGGTGACAAGGGACTTGAGTTCACCTTGCGTATATGGACGAAGGGGGCTGACTATTGGGACGTAAATTTCGCATTAAAAGAGAGGATAAAGCAGCTTTTCGATAAATACGAAATAAGCATACCTTATCCTCAAATGGACGTGCATATTGAAAGCAAGTAATTATTTTTTTCTGACGGTATAACCGAAAGTGCCGACTCTTTTACCAAGGGCAAAATATTCCCCGTGAGCGTAGGCCGCAAGACCTGCTTTTTCGAGGTGTATTTTGCCTTTTTTGTCTATTATTTCCTCGTCTACGTCAACCGCGACGATATCTGCGATAAACATATCGTGAGAGCCGAGCTCAAGTACTTCTCTCACCTTACATTCAAGGCTCAAGGGGCTTTCTTTTATAACGGGGCAGGAGGAAAGAGCCGATGCTTTTTCTGCGGTCAAATTGCATTTTGCGAATTTATCCGTATCCTTACCGCTTTTCACGCCGCAGTAGTCTGCCGCCGCCACAAGCGGTACGGTGCAAAGGTTAATAACAAACTCTCCGCTTTCCTTAATTATGTGATGCGAGAATCTTTCTTTTCTGACGGAGATATATGTCGTAGGCGGAGTTGACGCGAGAATTCCCGTCCACGCGATAGTGATGACGTTGGGGTTTTCCACAGTTCCCACACTTACCAAAGCGGGAGGAACGGGGGAGAGCATCGTCGAGCCTTTTAAGCTTATTTTTGCCATAACAGCCTCCAAAATTTATGTGTTGATATATTATATCATATAATACTTAAAAAAGCAACGATAGTTAAAGTGAAAATCCCGCTCTCTTACGAGAACGGGATTTTTGGAGCTGATAGCCGGAATTGAACCGGCGACCTCATCCTTACCAAGGATGCGCTCTACCATCTGAGCTATATCAGCTGGCGACTCGGATGGGGCTCGAACCCACGACCTCCAGCGTGACAGGCTGGCGTTCTAACCAACTGAACTACCGAGCCACATATCGCGACCTTATGAATTATATACTAAGTTGCAGCTTTTGTCAACACTTTTGCGCAAAATAATTTTGAAATAATTGAACTTCAAGTTAAAAGCAATAATTTTCCCGCGATGAATTTATTATGAGCGAATATCGCAAAAGTAACATTTTTGCTATTTTCGCGACATCTTTTCTATTGCTTTGACCATACTTTTCTGCTATACTGCACGTGAGAGAGCAAACACTTACTTTAATAAAAACTGAAAGGCGGTAGATTTTAATGCTTCTTATTAAAAACGGACGAATTAAAACGATGGCAGAAACGGAATATCAAAACGGTTACGTTTTGATCGGTGATGACGGAAAGATAGTATCGGTCGGAGAGAATATCGAAGAAACTGTAGATATGAACGTAATTGACGCCTGCGGACGTCTTGTGACACCCGGATGTGTCGAGGCGCATTGTCACATCGGCGTTTATAATACGGCATTACGTTGGGAGGGAGAGGATTTTAACGAATGCTCTGATCCCGTAACTCCGCAAATGCGTGCTATTGACGGAATAAATCCTCTCGATGAAGCTTTTGAGGAAGCTGTAAAATGCGGCGTCACTTCAGCTTGCACAGGGCCGGGAAGTGCAAACGTTGTCGGCGGAACCTTTGCGGCTATTAAACTTGCGGGTAAGCGTGTTGACAATATGATAATCAAAGAGCCTATTGCTATGAAGTGCGCTTTCGGTGAAAATCCGAAAGGCTTATTCGGTCAAAACGGCAGAAAAGCGCCGATTACCCGTATGGGAGTGGCAGCGCTATTAAGGGAATTGCTTTTCAAATCCCGTAACTATCTTAAAGCAAAGGAAGAGGGAAAAGAACCCGCTTTTGACGTAAAGCTTGAAGCTATGATTCCTGTTATGAAAAAGGAGATACCTCTTAAGGCACACGTACACCGTGCGGACGATATATGCACGGCGATACGTATTGCAAAGGAATTTGACGTTCGTTTGACTTTGGATCACTGCACGGAAGGCGCACTTATAGCGGATGAGCTTGCTAAAGAAAATTATCCCGCATTCGTTGGTCCCGTATTGGGCAGTAAGAATAAACCGGAGATAAAAAATAGATCTTTTGAAACACCCGCCGTTTTACATAAAGCGGGCATCCCCATCAGTATTATGACCGATGCGCCTTGGGATCCGCTTGGATGTTTACCGATGTGCGCAGGGCTTGCCGCCGCATCGGGCTTACCCTATGAGGAAGCTTGGAAAGCCATTACGA
Organism: Eubacteriales bacterium; assembly: GCA_045585835.1. Taxonomy (GTDB): domain Bacteria; phylum Bacillota; class Clostridia; order Oscillospirales; family CAG-272; genus CALCTE01. The sequence continues at coordinate 46,894 of JAZMZG010000017.1, read as the reverse complement.
TAAATCCCGCAAATCATACAGGCATCGGCGACCGCGTCGGCAGTTTGGAGGTCGGCAAGGATGGCGACGTTGTTATTTGGAACAAAGATCCTATCACGTCGGTAGGCGCAAGTGTTTATGTGACGGTCATCGACGGAAAAACGGTCTACAGAGCAGAATAAAAAACTAAAGCACGGTGAGTTTCACCGTGCTTTAAACATATCATCAAACAAGACCGCGTCCGAAATAAGCGTTTAGGTATATCTCCTTTATCGCTTCTCTCGTCACTTCTCTCGGGTTTGACTTTGTGCAGTTATCGTTTATAGCTGCCTCCGAAAGTGCGTCAAGGCTTCCCATAAAGGTATCCTTGTCGATGCCGAGCATAGAGATATTATCTTCAAGGTTTACCGCCTTCATAAGCTTACCGATTTCATGAATAAGCGAGGGAAGACCGATCTTCGTGCTCGGAGAGATAAATCCGAGTATTCCCGCAAAGAATGCATACTTATCGGCAACGTAGCTCGTATGTACGGGATTGTTCAAGAAGTCAGCGTTATATATGATAACGTGCGGAAGGAGTATCGCGTTTGCCTTTCCGTGAGGAATGTGGAACATTCCGCCTAATGCGTGTGCCATACCGTGACAAAGACCGAGCCCTGCGTGGTTAAATGCTATACCTGCCATACACGAAGCGTTATGCATCTTAGAGCGCGCACGCAAATTATCGGGGTGCTCGTAGGCTCTGGGCAGATACTTGAACACGAGTCTTGCGGCTTTTTCGGAAAGAGCAGCGGAAAAATCGTCAGTTCCCTTTGCAACGTACGCTTCAATGGCGTGTGTCAAAACGTCCATACCCGTCGCCGCCGTTATGGGCTTTGGTACGGAGCGCACGAATTCGGGGTCGAGGATAGCGACGTCCGGAAGGAGTTTATCGTCGACTATCGGATACTTCGAGCTTGATGCGGGATCGGAGATAACGGAGAAAGAGGTTACTTCGGAGCCCGTTCCGCTCGTCGTGGGAATAGCTATCTTCAAGGTGGGTATCTCACCCGTTATCCTATTATGAAAATATGCGATAGCCTTTGCCGTATCCAGTGCCGAGCCGCCGCCTATCGAAATTATGGCATCAGGCTTGTGCGTTGCAAACCTCGAAAGCCCGTCCTTTATGTTATCAATAGGCGCATCGGGCATTATATCGGAAAATATGGCATAGCCCCTGCCGCATTCGTCGAGTATATCCGTTATGAGCTTTATCTGTCCCGACTGTACTACGAACGGGTCACAGATTATGCAAGCTCTTTCAAACTTGAGCTGTTTGATATACGACAAAGCGCCCTCGTTCATTACTATTTTAGTTGGAAGATTAAAAATATTCATCATTACACCGCCAATGAAATACTTACGTTTAATCATATCATAATGCCCTTATTTTGTCAATATCAAATACAATCTATCTGCTTAAAATGCGTTTTTATTGCAATATGCCGAAAATACAAAAAAATGGATAATTTTATAAATATTTTTACAAAAGGTATTGCATAAATACACAAAATGTGATATAGTATACATACAAAATATAAATTTTATGCAAAATAATGCATAATGGAGGATATAACAATGAGTGAGAAGAAAATCAAAAAGATAGTACTTGCATATTCGGGCGGACTTGATACGTCGATAATCATTCCGTGGCTTAAAGAAAATTACGATGACCCCGAGATAATTGCCGTTGCAGGCAACGTAGGACAGGCTGACGAGCTTGAAGGACTTGAGGAAAAGGCACTCAAGACGGGTGCATCGAAGCTTTACGTTGAAGACCTCACGGACGAATTCGTAAACGACCTTATAATACCTTGTGTACAGGCGGGAGCAAAATATGAGGAATATCTTCTCGGAACTGCACTTGCACGTCCCGTTATCGCAAAGCGCCTTGCCGAGATAGCTATTGCAGAGGGCGCAGATGCAGTATGCCATGGTTGCACGGGTAAGGGTAACGACCAGGTTCGTTTTGAGCTTGCGGTAAAGGCGTTCGCTCCCGGTATGAAGATAATCGCTCCTTGGCGTGAATGGGATATCAAGTCAAGAGAAGAGGAGATAGACTATGCAGAGGCACATAACGTACCTCTTAAGATAAGCAGAGAAACAAACTACTCAAAGGATAAAAACCTTTGGCACCTTTCTCACGAGGGACTTGACCTTGAAGATACGGGCAACGAGCCTCTTTACGAAAAGGAAGGCTTCTTGGAGATGGGCGTATCTCCCATTAACGCACCCGATAAGCCCGAATACGTAGAGCTCGAATTCGAAAGCGGCGTACCCGTAGCATTAAACGGTGAGAAGATGAGCGCAAAGGATATCATTTTGAAGCTCAACGTTATCGGCGGCGCAAACGGCATCGGACTTCTTGACATCGTTGAAAACCGCCTTGTAGGAATGAAGTGCCGCGGCGTATACGAAACACCCGGCGGAGCGATTCTTTACTTTGCACACAACTACCTCGAAACGCTTTGCCTTGACAAAATGACCATGCACAAGAAGCAGGAGCTTGCAATCCCCTTTGCAGACCTTCTTTACAACGGTCAGTGGTACACACCTCTTCGCGAAGCACTTTCCGCGTTCTTTACAAAGACGCAGGAGCACGTTACGGGTAAGGTAAGAGTTAAGCTTTACAAGGGCAATATGATAAAAGCGGGCGCTTGGAGCGACTGGTCGCTTTACAGCGAGGAGATCGCAACCTTCGGTGAGGATCACGTTTACGATCAAAAGGACGCAAACGGATTTATCAACCTTTGGGGACTTCCCGTTTCCGTACAGGCGCAGGTAAACCAAAAGAATAAGGACAAATAATCATTATGGATAAAATGTGGGCAGGGCGTTTTGAAAAAGCGCTCGACAAAACGGCAGACGATTTTAACTCATCGGTGCATTTTGACTGCAGAATGTATAAGCAGGATATCGAGGGCTCGATGGCGCACGCCGCAATGCTTTCAAAGCAAGGCATAATAAGCGCAGAAGATGCCGAAACGATAATCGCTGAGCTCGGCGTTATCCTTGAAGATATAAATTCGGGATCTCTCGCTATCGACCTTGCGGCAGAGGATATCCATATGTTCGTCGAAGCGGAGCTTACAAAGCGTATCGGCGACGTGGGGAAGAGACTTCATACCGCAAGAAGCCGTAACGATCAGGTTGCGACTGACATAAGGCTTTATTTGCGTGACGAATCGGCCGAGATAATTTCTCTTATAAAGGAACTTATCCTTGCCGTCATATATAAGGCTAATGAGGGCAAGACGGCTATATGCCCCGGTTATACCCATCTTCAGAGAGCACAGCCTATAAGCTTTGCCCACCATTTACTTGCGTATGCGATGATGCTCACAAGGGACGTATCTCGTATTAAGGACGCCGTAAAGAGAATGAACGTAAGCCCCATCGGCTCTTGCGCTCTTGCGGGTACCACTTACGATACGGACAGATATTTCGAGGCAGAAAAGCTCGGATTTGACGGTATATGCTTAAACAGCATCGACGGCGTATCCGACAGAGATTTCTGCATAGAGCTTCTTGCGGCGTTTGCAACGCTTATGATGCACCTTTCACGTTTTTCTGAGGAAGTTATACTTTGGTCAAGTTGGGAATTTCACTTTATTGAGCTTGACGATTCGTATACCACGGGCTCAAGCATAATGCCTCAAAAGAAAAATCCCGATATTGCCGAGCTCGTGCGAGGCAAAACGGGACGTGTATACGGTGACCTTATGGGCATACTTACAGTCCTCAAGGGACTTCCGCTTGCATACAATAAGGATATGCAGGAGGACAAGGAGAGCATTTTCGACGGCGTGGATACCGTGAAAAAATGCCTTGAGGTTTTCCCGCCTATGATAAGGACTGCAAAGATATGCAAAGAAAATATGCTTTCCGCAGCGCAAAAAGGATTTATCAATGCCACTGACCTTGCGGATTACTTAACCAAAAAAGGCCTTCCTTTCAGAAGCGCATATAAGGCTGTCGGCGAGATAGTCGGGTATTGCGTAAAAAACGGCAAGGTGCTTGAAGAAGTCACCATAGAAGAATATAAGGAATTTTGCGAAATGTTCGAAAAAGACCTTTATGAAGCCATCGACCTTAAAGCTTGCGTTGAAAGCAGAATCTCCGCAGGCGGCACGGGAACGAAGTCCGTTGAAGCTCAGATAAAGTATTTGGAAGAATTTTGCCAAAAGATATAAAAAATACAGCTCTGTTTCGACAGAGCTGTATTTTTGTTAAACGGGTAACTTTTTAAGAAATTCGTCTAAAGCAGCAGTGCATCCGTCGATATCCTCAAGATAGCTCATCGCGTGCCCCGCATCTTTTTGTGTGAAGATATACTTTTCTCCGTCAAACGCTTCGTATATGCGCTTTACGTTTTCATACGGCACGAAATCGTCCTTTTCGCCGTGTATGAGAAGCAGCGGCACCTTGATGTCGTTTATATGCTCCGAAACGGAAAGTGACATATCAAGCCCTATGCGCTTTGTCGTCATATATGCAATAATATCGACTGCGGGGTGGACGGGAATCTTAATCATATCACGTGCCACGTGGATAAACTCATCTTTTGCATTATCAAATCCGCAGTCTGCAATTACGCCGATTATGCTATCCGATACTTCGGGAAGCTCAGCGGCAAGGAGCACGGAGGTCGCACCCATCGAAAGTCCGTGAAGGAGCACGGGGCCGTCGATGGTTTTGCGCCAAGACATTATATCAAATCTCTCCATTTGACCGAAGGCTATGTATTTTCCTTCGCTTTCGACGTGCGCACGCTGGCTTATCAAAAGAACGTCAAAATTCCTTTTTAAATAATGCTCGACTATCATCGCAAAATCGTGAGTACCGTGACTTCTGAAGCCGTGACAAAGTATGACGGTCGCACGGGGATTTTCTGCGTGATAATGCCTTGCGTAGAGCTTATACCCGTCGTGCGAGGTGATATATTTCTCATCAAAGGGCGTGTTTTTTACAAATTCTCTGCCGTGCAAAATACCGCCGTAATGTCCTTTTAGGTGACTCTTATTAAATTTTTCGTCAAAATCCTTTACGATATTATCCATTTGGGCTTTTTCAACCCTCGCAAATGACTTTTTGAAAAAGTATTCACAAAATCCCCATATGAACAGCACGAAAATCAAAACGATGCCTAAAATCAACCAAACTATCCACATAATTTCCTCTAAAAAACAAGGGAGCTTTTAAAAGCTCCCTTTAATTTTACTTTAATTTCTCTGCAAGGTCCGTCTTTTCCCAAGGAAGCTCAACGTCTGTTCTGCCGAAGTGACCGTATGCAGCGGTGTTCTTGTAAAGAGGTCTGCGAAGGTCAAAGTATTCGATGATAGCTGCGGGACGGAAGTCGAAGTTTGCCGCAACTCTCTTTTCGATCTCTTCTACGGGGATAGTGTTGGTTCCTCTCGTATCAATGTAAACGGAGAGGGGACGCGCAACGCCGATAGCGTATGAAAGCTGAATTTCACAAGCTTTAGCAAGACCTGCCGCTACAATGTTCTTCGCAACGTATCTTGCCGCATAAGCCGCACTTCTGTCAACCTTCGTGGGATCCTTACCGCTGAATGCGCCACCGCCGTGGCAAGCGTATCCGCCGTATGTATCAACTATGATCTTTCTTCCCGTAAGTCCGCTGTCGCCCATAGGACCGCCTACAACGAAACGGCCTGTGGGGTTAACGTATATCTTCGTGTTCTCGTCAATAAACTTTGCGGGAACGATGGGAGTGATAACGTTTTCGATAACGTCTTTTCTTATCTGCTCCAAAGTAACCTTCTCATCGTGCTGCGAAGAAACGACGATAGCGTCGATTCTAACGGGATTTCCGTCTTCGCCGTACTCAACGGTGACCTGCGTCTTACCGTCTGCACGAAGATAGGGGAGAGTGCCGTTCTTTCTGACGTCGGTAAGTCTCTTGGAAAGTCTGTGAGCGAGTGAGATGGGAAGGGGCATAAGCTCGGGAGTTTCGTCACAAGCAAAGCCGAACATCATACCTTGGTCGCCCGCACCCGTATCGTACTTGTCAACAAGCTCACCTTCTTTTGCTTCGAGAGCCTTGTCAACGCCCATAGCGATATCGGGGGATTGGGTATGGATAGAGCTGATTACCGCACAGGTATTGCAGTCAAAGCCTTTTGCGGAATCGTCGTAGCCTATCTCTCTTACAGTTTCTCTTACAATGTTTTGAATATCAATTTCCGCAGTTGTGGTGATCTCGCCCATAACCATAACGATACCTGTCGTGGTGCAGGTTTCGCAAGCTACTCTTGCGAATTTATCTTTTGCTAAAATAGCGTCGAGTACCGCATCGGATATTTGGTCGCAAATTTTGTCGGGATGTCCTTCGGTAACGGACTCCGATGTGAAGAAATGTTTATTAAGTGCCATAATTTCACGCTCCGTAATTTTATTATCTATTAGATGATATCACAGTAAACGGAAATAATCAATACGAAATCACATTTTTTTGAAAATATTTTTCTTGCACGTTTTCACACACTTGACATATATACGTAAAAGTTTTAAAATTGCAGTGTAGAAAGTCGAGGAAATATTATGATTTTTATCGGAAAAAGCTTTGATGAAGAAAGAGCCTTTTACGGCTTAAAGGAGCTTACGGTCGAAAAATGCAATTTTGAAGGAGAAGCCGACGGCGAATCCGCTTTCAAGGAAACGGAAAACGTACGCATAAGCGAATGTAATTTCAAGCTGCGTTATCCGCTTTGGCACACGAAAAAATTTGATATGCAGCTATCGGAAATGGAGATTTCCTGCCGCGCACCTCTTTGGTATTGCAAAGACGGAAGCATAAAAAATTGTACTCTTTTCTCTCCGAAGGCGCTACGTGAATGTGAAAATGTGACGTTTGAAAATTCTACGGTCGATTCTGCGGAATTTTCTTGGAATTGCAAAAAAGTAAGCTTTGATAAATGCAAGCTTTTCGGGGAATATATGTTTTTCGGTACGAAGGAGCTTACTCTTTCAAACGTCGAAATGAATGGCAAATATTCGTTTCAGTATACGGAAAATGTCACGATAGAAGATTCGTGCTTCGATACGAAGGACGCCTTTTGGCACGCAAAGAACGTCACCGTGAAAAATTCCGTTATAAAGGGTGAATATCTCGGATGGTACTGCGAAAACGTCACTTTTGAAAACTGCAAGATAATAAGCACACAGCCGCTTTGCTACTGTAAGGGGCTTAGGCTTATAAACTGCACGATGGAAGAAGCGGACAGAAGCTTTGAGTATTCCGATGTAATCGCCGATATAAAAGGTGAGATAATCTCCGTGAAAAACGCTCTTTCGGGAAAGATACGCGCTGACAAAATCGGAGAAATTATAAATGACGCACCCGTTTACGAGTGCTCTTGCGACGTCGCGGAAAATGTATAGCCTATACAAAAAGCAGAGGAGCGTATCCTCTGCTTTTTGCGCAAGATGCAAAAAATATTGTGAAAAATATTGACAAAATTCATATTAAGGTAGATAATATAAGTAAATACTTAACTTTTTTTAAGTATGTGCATATTATTTGTATGTATCATTTTATAGGGAGGATAATATGGGAAAATACTTCGGCACGGACGGATTTCGCGGGGAAGCCAACGTAAGACTTACCGTAGAACACGCATTTAAGATAGGTCGTTATATCGGATATTACTACGGCAAGGACCACAAAGCGAAGGTCGTGATAGGAAAGGATACGCGCCTTTCGAGTTATATGTTTGAGAGCGCACTCGTAGCGGGTCTTACCGCATCGGGCGCTGACGCATATCTTTTGCATGTCACGACGACGCCTTCCGTTGCATATATAACGAGAGTTGACGGATTCGACTGCGGAATTATGATATCCGCAAGCCATAATCCTTATGTTGATAACGGTATCAAGCTTATAAGCGGAAGCGGCGAAAAGATGAGTGATGACGTCACCGACGAGGTCGAGCGCTATATTGACGGTATAATCCCCGAAGCACCCTTTGCTACGGGCGACAATATAGGACGCAGTATTGACTACGCATCGGGAAGAAACAGATATATAGGATATCTCATCTCTCTTGCAACTCATAGCTACAAGGGTGTGAAGGTCGGTCTTGACTGCGCAAACGGAAGTACGTGGATGATAGCGAAGTCCGTATTCGACGCACTCGGAGCGGACACTTACGTTATAAATAACGCTCCTACGGGCACAAACATCAATAACGGTTGCGGCTCAACTCATATAGAAAAGCTCCAAAGCTTCGTTCGTGAAAACGGACTCGACATTGGATTTGCTTTTGATGGAGATGCTGACAGATGCCTTGCTGTTGATGAAAACGGAAATCTTGTAAACGGCGATGCTATTTTGTATATTTACGGCACTTATATGAAAAAGCGCGGCAAGCTTTCAACGAATACCGTAGTTTCTACCGTAATGAGCAACTACGGACTCGGCAAGGCTCTCGAAAAAGAGGGTATCGAGCACGTGCAGACCAAAGTCGGCGACAGATTCGTTTACGAATGTATGAAGCAGGACGGACACCTTATCGGCGGCGAGGAGAGCGGACACATAATATTCAGTAAGTACGCAACGACGGGTGACGGCGTTTTGACGGCGATAAAGCTTATGCAGGCGGTGCTTGACCAAAAATCCACTCTTGCAAAACTCGCTTCTCCGCTCGTATTTTATCCGCAGATACTCAAAAACGTAAAAGTGACGGATAAAGATGCGGTAATGAATAACGAGGCAATAAAGAGAGCCGAAAAGGAAGCTGTAGAGCTTCTTGGCGGTGACGGCAGAGTTCTTCTTCGCGCAAGCGGTACGGAAATGCTCATAAGAGTTATGGCGGAAGCAAGCGAAGATGGTAAGTGCAGTGCTGCTGTCGAGCACATAATCCAAGTTATGCGTAAGGAAGGATTTTGCTGATATGGTAAAAACTGCGGATTTATTTGATTTTTATCATTCTCTTGCGGGCAAGTATTTAAAGGGTTTTGAATATCCTTGGCAGGCACTTGCGGGAATAAAGGAGCTTATTTTAGAGATAGGAAGCACTCTCGGTGACGATTTTAACGAAGTATCCGAGAGCGTATGGATACACAAAAGCGCAAAGGTGGCTCCCACGGCAAGTATAAGCGCACCTTGCATAATCGGAGCCGAAACCGAGGTAAGACACTGTGCGTTTATAAGAGGAAGTGCACTTATCGGAGAGGGTTGTGTTATCGGAAACTCCGTTGAGGTGAAGAATGCAATAATATTCGACGGCGTTCAAGTACCTCACTTCAATTACGTTGGCGACAGCATTTTGGGATATAAGAGCCATATGGGCGCAGGAAGCGTAACGTCCAACGTGAGAAGCGATAAGGCGCTTGTAGTAATACACGACAGAGTAAACGGCGAAGACGTCGAAACGGGACGCAAAAAGGTCGGAGCGATGCTTGGTGATTTTGTTGAGGTAGGTTGCAACAGCGTATTAAATCCGGGCACGGTGATAGGCAGAAATTCGATAGTTTACCCCACGAGCTGTGCAAGAGGCGTTATACCCCAAGACAGCATATATAAAAATAACGGCACAATAGCCACAAAAAAGTAATATAGGAAAGGCATACGGTATGAGAGTAGTTATTCAGGAAAATTATGAGAAGATGTGCAAATGGGCGGCAGAATATATCGCCGCGGCGATAAAGAAGAAGGCGGAAACGACGGATAAGCCCTTCATTCTCGGACTTCCCACAGGCTCATCTCCCTTGGGTGTTTACAGATATCTCATTGAAATGAACAAAAAAGGCGAGCTTTCGTTTAAAAACGTAGTTACGTTTAATATGGACGAATATCTCGGACTTCCCAAGGAGCATGACCAGAGCTATTGGTATTTTATGTGGTCAAATTTCTTTGACCATATTGATATTCCCAAAGAAAACGTCAACATCTTGGACGGAATGACTACTGACCCCGAGGGCGAATGCGCAAGATATGAGCAAAAGATAGCGTCCTACGGCGGAATCGATCTCTTTATGGGAGGAATCGGCGTTGACGGACATATAGCGTTCAACGAGCCTTTCACCTCACTTTCCTCCCGCACGGGTATCCGCGCACTTACTACGGATACTAGAATAGTAAACTCGCGCTTCTTCGGAAATGATCCCGAAAAAGTACCTACACACGCTCTTTCCGTAGGCGTAGGCACGGTCACGGATTCAAGAGAGGTGCTTATCCTCATAAACGGACACAACAAGGCAACGGCACTTGCAAAGACCGTAGAAGGCGGCGTATCGCAGATGTGGACGGCAAGCGCACTTCAGCTTCATAATAACGCTATAATCGCTTGCGACGAAGCGGCTTGCGGACAGCTTAAGGTCGACTCGTATAAATACTTCCTCGATATCGAAAAAGACGAAAGATTATAAAATAAAAAATCGGCAACGCAAGTTGCCGATTTTTTATAAAAAGATGATAGTCAACAAGTAAAAAAAGCGGCTTGCACTGCAAGCCGCTTTTTTGGTGATATTTACAACAGAAGACACAATTCACATAAAACATAATAATCAGAATTTGTTTTTCTTGGAAATCAGAAAAAATTAAGGAAATACGATATTGCTTTTTTTAGTTATAGCCTTAGCCAAAGAAAGTTTCTTTTCCTCAGTGTTATCGCTTGTGTTGTAACTATACATTCCCGTCACAATTCCATAATCGTTGGAACCATATTCTTTTAAGGTTGCTTCGTGCATATCATTTTGCGAAATAGTATACTTAATTTCTACACTTGCATACGAATTTCCTTGTCCCATAAAATCAACGCCCGTTGAAGTTGTTTTATAGGAACATAAAAGAAACAGACAACCATTCTTTTCTACGAATCTTACGTTGGAGCAGGAATTACCATTATGCGTTTCCCACACATTTCTAAAAGAATATATTTTATCTACTAATTGCATTTGTTGTTCAGTCAAAGTATATGTTGGCTCTTGCGTATCATTACCACAAGAAATTAAAGTAAACATTAATAAAGACAGACAGATTAAAGTGATACTTTTTAAAATTTTATTCATCGTTGGTATCTCCAATGTTTTATTTGATTGTATGTTTGTCAAAGGTTATTCTTGATACGTAATTATTGTCCTTTGCCGCACTTATAACAGAATGAAGCATTTTTAGGTAATACGGTTCCACAATACATACAGTATCTTTCTGCTCTCTCAGAAACGGTTGAAGGTCCCGACATTTGTTTAGCGTTGTTTACACTTATCATTTCGTCATATTTTGCTTTCCGTTCATTTATTAATGCAACAACAATTGCTTTTTGCTCTATGGCATAGCACGAATATGTACCCGATATGGCTTTTATACTTATGTTATTTCCATTGTTGACTATAGGATCATCCGGCAAAACCGTAGCTTCAATAACGTCATCATAAGTAATTTCAAAAGGAAACCCTACAGCAGGGTTGTTGAAATGTAGTCCCTCTATCTTGTCCTCGTGTAAGGTTATGTACGTGCCGGATAATTTGTTTTCTATTTTTGAAAAGTCATACAGCAGAATAGGGGATATTATCACTTCAAGTAAACCACCGATGATACAACACCCCTTAATCACACCATACATATCTCTGTCAGATTTGTTATACCAATTTTCGTCTTGCAAATTCCCAAAGACAAAAGCTGCAATTAAGAGAATCACTCCCAATACAATACCTAATATTTGTCTTGTTTTTTGACTGGATATTTTGTTAAACTCTTGTGGTTCTGCATTAAATCTTCTTTTTTCAAATCCTGGATTTTGCATTTTAAATATTCTCCTTACTTGTTTTGATTTCATCGTCAAAACGTTTAAGTTCTGTTTCTTTTTCCCGTATTATTTGATTGAATCGATGACAAACAATTCCGGTGCTGAATAATACGCCAAGAGCTACAGAGAATGACATAAATGCTGTTATTAACAATTCAACTGTAAGTTCTTGACCTGAAATAATAGAAAAGATCGAAATAAGAGCTATTAATGCAGAAATTCCGGCTATGCAACCGAGAATTGTAACACGCGTTGTTTTTGCCAGTTTAACATCTTCCAATGCATCGGACAGCATTTTTCTTGTTTCTTTGTTTGACTTGTCTATTCTTTCCTTTCGATCTTTTTCTGCCTTTTCTTTTGCGGCTTGCATCTGTTCGCTTTCGGCATCGTTTTGGGAACCAATCGGTTCGTTATCTAAATAACTGTTTTGTCCTAACGGAGTCTTGGTGCCGCAACTCGAACAAAACAAAGCATCATCAGGTAAATTTTGTCCGCATTTCATGCAAAACATAAAGCTATTCTCCTTTTTAATTATTCTTATACTATCGAATTTAACAAAAGCATTTAATACTTATAATTCTTAGGTGAACTCGTAAGTTGCAACTCCACCGTAGGAGTCAGTATTTCCATCCTCATCGTATTTGATTATTAGATATCCTTCTTCAAGCTTGATAAGTTCGCTATTCATAGAATAATTTTTACTATGCACGCAAGCAGATAAGGATACAACCAATGTCACCAAAGTTATAAAAAATGCTTTTTTCATGTTTACCTTCTATAAAAACAATATAATTCCAGATCGGAATTTTATTTATTATAATTCTAATTTGGAATTATGCCAATACTTTTTAGTAATACAATAAAGAAAAATATTCTAAAAAGGAATTATAAGATATGAAATTGAGAAAGCAGACATATGGTGATAAAAATATGATTGGTAAAAATATTGAGCGTCTTAGAAAAGAAAAAGGCATTAAACAAAAAGATTTTATTGCACAAATTCAAATTTTGGGGTGCGATATGAATCCTACAAGTTATTCAAAACTAGAGGGACAGATAAGAAATGCTACCGATAAAGAAATATATGTTATTGCAAAAATTCTCGGTGTGCCTATGGAAGATTTGTTTAACAACTAAAATATCACCTGATGTTTTTATAAATCAGGTGATATTTAGCTTTTGTAGTAAACTAACATTGATACTAAAAGTGAACAACTAAAAAAGCAACTTGCGTAACGCAAGTTGCTTTTTGTGCCTAAAATTTATTAAAAATTGAGGCTGTCGTTGGTTTTTTTATAGATCATTCTCGGGTTGACGTACTTGGTTTGACTGCTGATATTTCCATTTTCGTCATATTCGGTTTCGAGCGTCACAATACCGTTTTTATCGTATTCGTATTCGACTTTATCAGTGAGTTTGCCGTTTTCGTACGAAGCATAAAATATTTTGTTGTTGTCTTCATCGTATTTGTATTTTTCTTCGTTTATTGTTGATATCTTTCCGTTTTCATCATAAGTTGTGTCTATCTTTTCGTCGTATATGAGATGGAAGTTTTCAAGCATCTCCTTGCTTTGCTTGATATTATCGCATTTTTCCAAATGGGTATAAGCCGCCTCATAGTCTTCTTTTTCGATAAGTATTTTAGCGCTTATATAATGATAAAGGGGAATGAAAATTTTTGTGGTTGCAAAGAACAGTCCTATTATCAATGCAAGCGGAATAATTATGCGCAAGAATATCTTTTAAAATTTCGAAAAGGATTTTTTTCTTTTATGAGCGGCGGAAGGCATAGTAATCGTTTCTCCGCAGTTTTCGCAAAAATAGTCAACGTAGCCGTCCTGCGTCTGTGATTTTTTCGGAGAAGTCAATTTATGCCCCACAGGAGCGATCTCCTGATCCTCTCTCAGTCCGCAACGAGCGCATATACGCATTTGCATTCCTTTTTCGGTGCAAGAGGGGTGCATCTGTACGTTCCAATTTTCCCAATTATGCCCAAGCGGAGAAATGATTTCGGACTTTTCTTCGCCGCAAACCGTGCAGCGACCGACCTTTTTTCCTGCTTCCGTACAAGTGGGCGCTGTTTCTTCTGTGATTTGCAAATTATGACTGCTTACGGGAGTAAAATTGCTCTTATGCTCGTATCCGCATTCGCATCTATGTAAAGTATATCCGTTTTCCTTGCACGTGGGAGCAACGACAGTGCTTTCAAATTTATGAATGTGATTATTGGAATCCATTTTTTCACCTCAAATATTTTTTATCATTTTATCACATTAAACTACATTTTTTAACCCTTATTCGTGAAAAAGAAAAATCGGCAAACCTCTTTCGAGATCTGCCGATTTTGGTGATCCACCGGAGATTCGAACTCCGGACCCCTTGATTAAAAGTCAAGTGCTCTGCCAACTGAGCTAGTGGATCATTTCGTACCTTGATATATTATCACACATTATTTGGTTTGTCAATGCTTAATACGAAAAAAAATAAAAATCATTGGTAAATCTTTGTCGATTTAATTCAAAAAAACACCGCACGCCGATCGACGTGCGGTGTTAGGCTTTAAATTAGTTGTTTCCGCCTGCGAGCTTTGCAATTTCAGCTGCGAAATCTTCTTCGCGCTTTTGGATGCCTTCACCCTTCTCAAAACGGTAGAAAGCAACAACTTCGCAGTTACCGATCTCTTTTGCAACGCTTGCGATGTACTTGCCAACGCTCATAGAGTCGTCCTTAACGTATTCCTGCTCCAAGAGGCAGTTTGCAGAGTAGTACTTGCCAAGACGTCCGGTAACCATCTTTTCGATGATTTGATCGGGCTTCTTTGCGTTTGCGGGATCGTTCTTTATCTGAGCGATAAGAATATCCTTTTCAGCGTTGATAGCTTCTGCGGGAACGTCCTCTTTTGCGAGGTAGGAGGGAGGAACGTCCGTGCCTGCAACGTGCATAGCAACGTTACGGAGCATTTCAGCGTATTCGGGCTTTGCGGCAACGTCAGCGTCAGCCTTACCGAGAGTTACTACGCCGATAGAGCCCTTGCCGTGAATGTATACGCCCGTTGTGCCTTCAACGAGAACGAAACGGCGGATGCTCATATTCTCACCGATGGTGAGGATCTTCTCTTTAAGTGTAGCTTCAACAGTGAATTCAGTATCCTCGTAATTCAATGCAAGGAGTTCTTCAACCGTCTTGGGAGAGTTCTTGAGGATAGTGTTAAGGCAACCCTTAACAAATGCTTGGAATTCTGCATTCTTTGCAACGAAGTCTGTTTCTGCGTTAACTTCGATCATTGCGGTCTTTCCGCAAGCTTCGCATTTAGCAACGTCAACGATACCTTCTGCAGCGATTCTGTCAGCCTTTTTAGCAGCTACTGCAAGACCCTTCTCGCGAAGTACCTTTACAGCTTCGTCAAAGTCGCCGTTAGTTTCAACGAGTGCCTTTTTGCACTCCATCATTCCGCAGCCTGTTTTCTCACGAAGAGTTTTGACTGCTTGAGCGGTAATTTCAGCCATCTTAATATCTCCTTATCTTGATTATTCGTTTACTTCTTCAGCTTCAACTGCTTCCTCGTCGGAAACTTCGATCTGTTCGCCCTGCTTGCCTTCCAATACAGCGTTTGCGATGATGGAAGCGATAAGCTTGATAGCGCGGATAGCGTCATCGTTACCGGGGATAACGTAATCTGCATCGTCGGGATCGCAGTTTGTGTCAACTACGGCAACTACGGGGATACCGAGCTTGCGTGCTTCCAAAACTGCGTTGTGTTCTTTGTGTGTGTCAACGATAAAGAGTACAGCGGGAAGCTCGGACATATTCTTAATACCGCCGAGGTTCTTCTCAAGGTCAGCGATCTCCTTGGAAAGAGCGCTTACTTCCTTCTTTGTGAGAAGGTCGAACGTTCCGTCATCTCTCATCTCGTAGAGCTTGTTAAGTCTTGTGAGGCTCTTCTTGATGGTCTTGAAGTTGGTGAGCATACCGCCGGGCCAACGGTTGTTTACATAGAACATACCGCATCTTTCGGCTTCTTCTTTGATAGTGTCCTGAGCCTGCTTCTTCGTTCCTACGAACATTACGTTGCCGCCCTGAAGAACGATGTCACGAACAAACATATAAGCTTCTTCGGTCTTCTTTACGGTCTTCTGGAGGTCGATGATGTGAATACCGCTTCTTTCAGCAAAGATATACTCTGCCATCTTGGGATTCCATCTTCTTGTTTGGTGTCCGAAGTGAACACCTGCTTCGAGAAATTGCTTCATTGATACTACGTTTGACATTTTTATGTCCTCCTTTGGTTTTATTCCTCCGCATCTCCCTTTTTTGCATTCGCATTTCCGCATTCGGAAACGACCCGAAAGACAAATTTGAAGTATGCGTGTGTATTCTGTGCCGTATCAAAGCACATTTACCGACAGATTATATCACATTTTTTTTCTTTATGCAATATATTTTTTCATATTTTTTTAATTTTAATAATAGAATTTCTCGGAGGTGCGTATTATGACTGAACACTATGTTAATATGAGAGCGAGAAATACGGTAGAAATAGGCGGCGTTACAAACGTCGTCGGCTTTGACAGCGAAAGCCTCGTGCTTGATACGACCGAGGGCAGACTCACGATAGAGGGAAGGGAGCTTTGCGTAAGCGACCTATCCGTTTCGGACGGTAAGATAGGCGCAAGCGGGCAGATAATCGGTATGCAGTATACGAAAGTACAAAACGAGAGCGGCAAAGGATTTTTTTCGAGGATATTTAAGTAGATGCATAGAGCCGACGCCAAAGAACAGCTTGTATTCTTGATATATTCCATCATCATCGGTGCGGTGATTTCAGCTTTATACGACTTTTTCGTATTGTTAAGGAGGCTTTTTCCCAAGACACCGGCGTGGGTAGTTTTTATTGAAGACACGGCGTTTTGCTTTTTATCCGGTTTTATATATTTCGTATTCATATTTTCCGCAAATCTCGGAGTGCCCCGCTTATTTTCGTTTGCGGGCGCACTTTTGGGTTTTTCGGTTTGGAGAAAAACGCTTTCATTCATTACCCTTTCCGTTTATGAAAAGCTGATTTTATTCATATACGGACTGTTTTGGAATATTTTAAAGATTTTTCGCCGTCCTATACTGTTTTTTCTATCACTTATCGCCAAAATTTTCAAATCGATTTTGTGCAAAATAATGATTCGTACAAAAATGTTAAAATACCTCTTTATTTTTTCAAAAAAAAGAGATATAATATACTTGTATATTAAAAAGGAAAAGTGTTTTAATTTTGAAGGTAAGGAGGAATACGTAAAGCTATGAAGTCAATTGCCATTAAAATAGCATTTTTGTCGCTCGTGCTTTTTGTATCCGTTCCTATTTTCAAAACGCAGATCGACATCAAGAAGATACAGTCCGAATCGCAAAGACTTGCTCGTCAGATCGAGTACTATGAGGATAAGGTCGAGTATGCGAAAGATAAAAACGCAAGGCTTAAAAGCGGTGACGAGGAAGTGATAAGAGAGCACGTCAGAGACACTCTCGGATACTATGATCCCGCCGAAGAAATAATTTACAACGACATTACAGACTGATAAACAAAAATCCCGTGCTCAGCACGGGATTTATTTAAAAGCAGAGGAAATATGAAAAAGATATTACTTTCGGCATTTGCCGTTATAATTTGCCTTGCATTTGCGGGGTGCAAAGAAAGCGATACGTTTACCGTAAACTTCGAAAGCTCGAAAATGCGCCTTTTTCTTGAAGACAAAAAAATGCTCGGTTTGGAGCTTACGGAGCTTGCGTTTGAAGCATTAAAGAAACAGCCGCAAGGCAATTTTGTGACGTCACCGATAACGGATTACACTCTTTTTTCCGAAAAGAGTAAAGAGCAGATGGACGTGCTTACCTCGTATATCGAAAATCTTACGTATTCCGAGGACAGCTTTATCACGCCCGCCTATGCGTTTTACATAAAAAACGACAGAGTGCTTAAAGAGGAGCTTTTTTCGGGATATTCGCTTTACCCGAGCGCAACGGTATTTATGACGGATCCCGAAACACCGAATATAAGCAGGATAAACCAATACATAAAGAACGTAACGTCAAGTGCGGTAAGCGGTGTTTTTGCTACGAGTGATAAGGAGCTTTCTCCGAACCACGCAGTAATTTCATCAATGGGTTTTACGGGAAAATGGGCAAAGCAATATAAGAGCGAAAATGTCAAGGACGGCATTTTCACCGATAATTTCGGCAAAGAACAAAAGGTAAAATATCTTTGTTCCTTTGAAAGTTATTATGTTGAATGTGACGGCGGATACGGCGTAAGAAAGAGCTACAGAGGCGGAGATTTTGATTTTGTGGCTTTGCTTCCGCCCGAGGATATGAGCATAGACGAATACATAAGAGGACTTGATGCAGATGAATTTATGAACTCGGTCACCTCACCTCGCTTTACTGCGGTAAACACGCGCATACCCAAATTTACGGCAACACAGGCAGTTGAAGTTACCGATGACTTAAAGCTCCCGATGATATCCGAGGAAGAAGTGGAATATTATTTTGAAACCGTATCTTTCAGCGTGTGCGAAAACGGTACGGA
This sequence comes from Eubacteriales bacterium, assembly GCA_045585835.1. GTDB lineage: Bacteria > Bacillota > Clostridia > Oscillospirales > CAG-272 > CALCTE01. The sequence goes on along the minus strand of JAZMZG010000017.1, from coordinate 28,531 downwards.
GGGCACATCCGTTACCACTTCAAACGTAAGCTCAAGCGTTGACGAGGACGACCCGAAGACAGTTGTACTCAACCGTCCGTTTTTGTATGCGGTAGTTGATAAAGATACAGGCGCACCGCTTCTTGCGGGAATTATAAGGCACGTTGAATAAAAATATTGCCCTACGCAAACCGCGTAGGGCAATATTTTTTCTTTATATCAGTCGATTTTTGGGAGCTTTGCCAAAGCAAGCTCTATTTCATTATCCGTGGGAGCGTAGTCGACCATCTTTCCGTCGTGGAACTTTTCGTAGCTCATCATATCGAAATATCCCGTTCCCGTAAGTCCGAATACGATGACCTTTTCTTCACCCGTTTTCTTGCATTTGAGTGCCTCGTCAATGGCAACTCTTATAGCGTGAGAGCTTTCGGGAGCGGGGAGGATACCCTCGATTCTCGCAAAATATTCAGCCGCTTCGAAAACTTCGGTCTGCTTTACGCTTCTTGCTTCCATAAGTCCTTGGTCGTAAAGCTCGGACAAAACGGAGTTCATACCGTGATAGCGAAGACCGCCTGCGTGAGTTGCGGCGGGCATAAAGCCGCTTCCGAGAGTATACATCTTTGCAAGGGGACAAACTCTGCCCGTATCGCAATAGTCGTATGCGTAAGCGCCTCTTGTAAGCGTGGGACAGCTTGCGGGCTCGACCGCTATAAACTTGTAATCACGCTCCCCTCTGAGCTTTTCGCCCATAAAGGGGGCGATAAGACCGCCAAGGTTTGAGCCGCCGCCTGCACAGCCGATGACGATGTCTGCCTTTACGCCGTATTTGTCAAGCGCCGCCTTTGTTTCAAGACCGATTACGCTCTGATGAAGAGTGACTTGGTTAAGTACGCTTCCGAGTACGTATCTGTAGCCTTCTCTTGTAGTTGCGGCTTCGACCGCTTCGGATATTGCACAACCGAGACTTCCGACGGTACCGGGAAATTCTGCGTTTATCTTTTTACCGATTTCCGTCTCCATTGAGGGAGAGGGAGTGACGGATGCGCCGTAGGTGCGCATTACTTCACGTCTGAAAGGCTTTTGCTCGTAGGAGCATTTTACCATATATACCTTGCAGTCGAGTCCGAAATACGAGCACGCCATTGAAAGCGCCGTGCCCCATTGACCTGCGCCCGTTTCGGTAGTAACGCCGGTAAGACCTTGCTGCTTTGCATAGTATGCCTGTGCAATAGCAGAGTTTAACTTATGGCTTCCGCTGGTGTTGTTGCCCTCGAATTTATAATAGATGTGGGCGGGGGTTCCGAGCTTTTTCTCAAGGCAGTACGCTCTTATAAGGGGAGCGGGTCTGTACATCTTGTAAAAGTCGATTATTTCCTTGGGAATAGGAATAAATCTATCCGTTTCGTTAAGCTCTTGGGCGGCAAGCTCCGTGCAAAAAACTTTAGAAAGAGCCTCCAAAGTTATAGGTTTTCCGGTTTGCGGGTCAAGAAGCGGAGCGGGTTTTTTCTCCATATCGGCTCTTACGTTATACCAAGCCGTAGGCAACTCGTTTTCTTCAAGATAGATTTTGTAGGGGATTTCTTTTTTCATTTCCGTATCCTTTCTGTTTTGCTCCAAGAGAACAAAAAATCCCAAGTACGATAACTCATACTTGGGACGAAATTTCTTCCGCGATACCACCCAAATTGATGCTTTCGCATCCTCTCGGCGCATACTGTAATAATATGCCTGCGCATCTTACGTGGCGCAAATACGTCAACGGCTACTTGCTTTAGCTTTCGCGTTGCCCTCCGAAGCCCATTTACCGAAAATCGTTCGCTGCCGCAATTACACCGCCTGCGGCTCTCTTTGAGCTGTTTTCTCGGGTACTATCCTTCATCAACGGTTTAGATGATTTTATCACATAAAAATATAAATGTCAATAGTAATTTCCGAGTTATTGACATAGCTTCGGTATGGTGATAAAATGGGCTCATAACGGAAGATTTCACAAAGGAGGAACGTATGGGAAAGGTAAGACTCAACGAAAACGAAGCAGTCGTTGCGCACATAAAAGAGGGACTTGTACGCACGGGTGGATACTGTCCGTGCCGACTTGAGAAAAAACCCGAATATAAATGTATTTGCGATGAGTTCAAGGCACATATAGCGGACCCGAATTTCGAAGGATATTGCCACTGTATGCTTTACTACAAAGAAAAATAAACGATAGCTCGGCGGAGAAAATCACCGCCGAGCTTTTCTTTTTGTATATATTTTACAATATGGGCGACAATAAAAGAAGCCTTATAAATTACGGAGGTTTCTATGGAATACGTCGGTCATCGTAAATTAAAAAGAGAGCTTTGTGAGAATTACGCCAAGATAGAAGCTTGCTTTAAAAGGGCGAACCGCGCACTTGAAAAAGGCGGCTTTTTCGGAACTGCGGCATCTTGGATATGTGATAACTTTTACGTTATAGATAGGGAATACCGAGCGATGAAAGCGGGATTTTCCGAGCTTGAGAAGCTGCCGAGCAAGTCAGGTAAGGCAAGAGTATTGACCTATGCCGAAAGCTTCGTTTCGGAAAGACGCACGGTTGACGCAGAGAACATAAGTGCTTTTTTGGCAACAGGGTCGCTTGAAGGTGCAGAGCTTTACAGTTTCAATTTCTTTTTAAAGCTTGCACTTATAAATAAGCTCTCAAGGGTATGCGAAAAAATGAACTGCGAGGCAAACGACAGCGTTTTTTGTATGTCAAAGTCATTGTGCGCAGAGCTTGAATATTGCATAAACGGTTTAAGGGAAAGCAATAACTACGATACGGAGAAAATAGCCGATAAAGTAAGTGAGGCGGAAAAGCTTTTACTTGAATACGGTGACGAGGATTATTTTTTACTTTCGCCCGCTACGAGAAGGCTTTACAGAGAGCGTATAGGCAAAAAGGCGAGAAAGCTCGGCATAAGCGAAACGGATTACGTAAAGAAGCTGATAAAGTCCGCAAAAAAGGAAAAATCGGATATAAAAAGACACGTCGGATATAAGCTTTTCGAAAAAAGAAAAAATCCGCTTCGATATTTATACTTTATTTTCACAGTGGCGTTTTCACTGTTGTTTTCGGCTATGTTTTTTCCGTTTTGCTCATTTTGGTGTCTGCTTATATTACCCGCAGCATACGAGCTCGGAAAGCAGGGCGCGGATATGCTCGGTGCGAGACTTTGTACGCCTACGCCGCTTTTTTCTCTTGAATATGAGAGCATACCCGATAAGTGTAAGACGCTTTGCGTCACAACGGCATTACTTTCCGAAAAAAACGAAACCGTTTTTGAAAATTTAGAGGATTTTTACCTTTCAAACAGAGATAAAAACGCATATTTCGGCATACTTGCCGACCTTCCCGAAAGCGATAGCGCAGAAGGCGTCTCGGACGAAAAGCTTCTTGATTACGCAAAGGGCAGAATAGAGGCATTAAACCTAAAATACGGCGGCGGATTTTGCTTTTTATACAGAGGAAGAAGCTATAGCGTAAGCGAAGGCAAGTATATGGGTTGGGAGAGAAAACGAGGCGCAGTGCTTGAACTTGCGCGGTTTTTGAGAGGTGATACGGACGCTCTTTCCTTTTACGGCGATGCGTTGTGTGTTGAGAATATCAAATACGTGGTTACGCTTGACTCCGACACCTTGCTTTCCTTGGGAGACGTAAAAAGGCTCGTCGGATATATGGCTCACCCATTAAACCGCCCCGTGACAGATACAAAAAGGAAGATAGTAACAAGCGGTTACGGTATAATGCAACCCAGAATGTCACCCGTACTCGATTCCGTTTCAAAAAGTCCGTTTTCGTTTATTATATCTGGAACGGGAGGACTTGACGTATATCAAAATGCACGTTATGACAGCTATCAAGAGCTTTTTTCCGAGGGTATATTCTGCGGCAAGGGTATATTTGACGTCGATGCATTTTTACTGACTCTTGACGATGCCTTTCCCGAGAATATAGTGCTTAGCCACGATATACTTGAGGGCGCAAGACTTCGGTGCGCACTAATATGTGATATGTCGCTGTACGACAGCGTTCCCGCAAATGCGGTATCGTATTTTAAAAGAAGCCACAGATGGATAAGAGGTGACGTGCAGGCTTTATGCTTTGCGCAAAGATACGTTAAAAACGCGCACGGAAAGCTTATAAAAAATCCGATAAGCGCACTTTCGAAGTATAAAATATACGATAGTGTGAGAAGAGATTTTCTTCCCGTAGTATCGGTAATATGCGTTTTTATAGCAGCATTTTTACCACGTATGCAAGCAAACGCACTTCTTTTGGGAGCTTTATCCTATACGCTTTTTCCGATATTTTACGGACTTTGCGGCGTTTTGTTTTCGAGCAGAGCGTCCTTGCTTACAAGACGCTTTTATTCAAGGGCGGCAGTTGGAATATACAGAGCGCTGATGCGTGTGTTTTTTGAGCTGTGCTCTTTGTTTTACGGAGCCCAATGCGCCGTTTCCGCAGGTGCAAGAAGCATATACAGAGTGAATTTTTCGCATAAAAACACGCTTGAATGGATAACCGCCGCAGATGCCGATAAGACGAAAAACGGCTTTTATCTTTGTCTTTCAAAAGGAATGTACAGTGCCGTTTTCGGTGCGTTGTTGGTGTTTTTCTCAAGAAATATTTTCCCCGCAATAATAGGTATGCTGTGGGTGTTTTTTCCCGTTTTTATATACGTCACCGGCAAGAGCAAGGAAAAGAAAAAGCACTTACGCCATAAAGAGAAATTTAAAGCTTGGGCAAAGGATATATGGCGATTTTACGAAAGCTTTGTTAACGCAAAAACAAGCTTTCTGCCGCCCGATAACGTGAGTATTTCCCCAAAAAAAGAGGTGGCGATGCGTACATCCCCGACGAATATAGGCTTTTATCTCATAAGCGTACTCGGCGCAAGGGATTTCGGCTTTATAAGCACGCAGAGTATGTACGAGCGTATATCGGACACCGTAACAAGCATAGAAAATCTTGAAAAATGGAACGGCCATCTCTATAATTGGTACGATATTACAAGCAAAAAAATTCTCGGTAAAGCATACGTTTCAACTGTTGACAGCGGGAATTTTTGCGCCTTGATGCTTGCTCTTTACGAGGGTGTTTTGGAATATGCGCCCGAGGATGTAAGGATCACGGAGCTTGCGGGGCGGATCAAAGATTTGTACTCTGAGGCGGATTTTTCGCTACTTTACAGAGAGGAAAGAAATCTCTTTTCACTCGGATACGATGCCGACAGCGGAAAGCTTGATAAGACCTGCTACGATATTTTAATGAGCGAAGCAAGACTTACAAGCTATTTTGCACTCGCTTCGGGAAAGCTGCCGCCAAAGCATTGGTATACCTTATCAAGACAGCTTGTGATATCGGGCAGACACATCGGCCTTGCATCTTGGACGGGCACGGCATTTGAATACTTTATGCCCGCCCTGCTCTTACCCGTATATGAAAATTCACTCACGGACGAGGCGCTCGGACATTGTGTAAATATGCAAAAGAAAAAGACGGCAAGAGGACTGTGGGGCTGTTCCGAAAGCGGTTACTACGCATTCGACGGCGATATGAATTATCAGTACAAAGCCTTCGGATGCGGCAGCCTCGCCTTAAAAAGCGACGTTGACAGTGAGCTTGTCATTTCACCGTACTCATCGTTTTTATTTGCGCAAAAGGACAGCTTCGGCGCATACCGCAACCTAATAAACCTACGGGACAGCGGTTTTTACGGGCGTTACGGCTTTTACGAGGCAATAGACTTCACAAAGGAGCGTGTGGGAAGCGGATGCGGCGTCGTTATGAGCTATATGGCACATCACGTCGGTATGAGCTTTGCCGCTTTGGTTAACGTATGCTTTGATAACAGAATGCAAAAGCGCTTTATGCACTCTCCCGAAATGAGAAGTGCAAGGAGCCTTCTTTGCGAAGCGATACCGTCTGATGCCGTAGTTTCCAAAAATAAATATAAAACGGCATCTCCCGAGCGAAGAAGCAGATTTATCAAGGATATTATGGTATCAACTAAAAAAGGCGCAGAGCTAAAGAGCGCCGTAATAAGCAACAACCGCACGGTCATCGTCGCCGATTCAAAGGGGCGCATAGCCTTATACGACGGTGAAAAAAGCCTAAATATATCGAGTGCGGGCATAAAGCTTTATGCGGTATGCGGCGGCAATCTCAAGGAGCTTTTTTGCTCAGAGGATACGGCGTTTGAATACAACAGCACCTTCCTTCGCTACAGTATGCAAGAAAACGGCTTTAAGGCAAATGCGGAATTTACGCTTTCGGCAAAGGCGGCAGTAATCGGTATAAAATGCGAGATAGAGAGCCAAGAGGATATATCAGAGCTTCTCCTTTACTATGAGCCGCTCGGTGAAAAATACAGCGCATATCTTTCACACAGTGCCTACGTCGGCTTATTTTCCGAAGCAAATACGCTTGAAAACGGAGTGGTCTTTTCCCAAAAAAACAGAGGTGAGGACTCGGGCAGTGAATATATATGCACGTTAAGCTCAAATGAAATTATCAGTATAAATACAAAAAAAGACCGGCTTTTCCCAAACGGCTTTAAAATAACACCGTTAACCAATGAGCTTACAGAATGCTCTCACAGTCCGGACGGAGTTTTATTGTATCCGATGTGCGCATTAAAAACCGCGCTTTCGAAAAAAGGCGGAAAGTATACGTGTAATTTCGCCATATCCGCTTCCGATGACCGAGAGGACGCCGTAAGCCTTGCCGAATACGAGCTTTCCCGACTTGAAACGAAAGACAGCGAAATAAAGGGAGAGCTTTCGGGAATATGCCGTCTTGCGTATGAAATATCACGTATCGGCGAAAGTGACTCGGAACTTCTTGAAAGAGTAAAAAACGCCTTGGTCACAAGCGAGCAAAATTCATTCTCGGGAAACGTGAGAGAACTTTGGAAATTCGGCATTTCGGGCGATATACCGATAATTTTGTGCAGTTATAAGGGTGGCGGTACGGAAAAGATAAGCTCACTTTTGCGTATTCACAGATTGCTCACCATCAAAAACTTTAAGTTTAATCCCGTTATACTTTGTTATGAGTCCGACGGTTATTTGAAGGCAAATCAAAATTCATTAAAACGTCTTGCCGAAACACTCGGAAGTGCAGCGCTGATAGGTGCAAAAAGCGGTATATTTTTCATTGATGCAAATATGCTCGATAAGGATGAAATCGAAAATTTAAAAGCGTGCTGTGCGGCGGATATCGACCTTGACGTTACAAGACGGGAACACGATACGGAGCTTTGCGTAAGAGAAGTGTTCGATGCAGAGCCGATATACGATGAATTCCCCGTTATCAAAAATGTATACGGAGGGTATTTTACCAAAGACGGTTTTGTTTGTGAGAGAGGATACGAGCATCCGCCGTGGAGCTTCGTTACGGCATCGTACTGCTTCGGAAGCGTATTATGCGAAAACAGCTTCGGATACAGCTACGTTTTAAATTCGCAAATGGGAATGATAACGCAAAAATCAAGCGATCTTTTGTCCGCAGACCACGGCGAGAAGCTGTATATTTGCAAGGACGGACACACCTATGACCTTGCCGCTTGCAGTAAGTGGGTATACTTCGGTAAAAAGGGTGCAGTGTATTTCGGACAAATAAAAGGGCTTAAATACCGAGTAGATGTAGGTATATCAAAGAGGGATTTCATAAAATCCTTTACGGTACGTCTTGAAGGGGCAAAAGGTGCAAAGCTTATATTCAAAACCGAAGCGTTAATGGGTGAGAGGGGCGGAAACGTTGTATACGCCCGCAAAGGCAAACTGCTGACCTTTTATAAAAAGGGCGGATTTCTCAACGATTACACCGGATTTTCGTATCTTGACGGTGCAGCGCAGATAAGCGAAAAGGGCCATTGGGAAACCTATATAGACTCCGACGGGCAAACGCTTTGCGCATACGTCGGCGCATATCGCACCAAAGAGCACGCAAAGCGTATGGAGTCCTTATGTGACGGCAGGGTGTTTGAAATGAGCGTAGACGAATATCTGCCCAAAAACAAACTTCAAAGCAAGTATGACGCCATAAACGCATTTGCGGACTTTTGGCTTCCGTATCAAAATACCGTATGCAGAATACTTGCACGAAGCGGACACTTCCAATGCAGCGGCGCTTACGGATTCAGGGATCAGCTTCAGGATGCGGCAAATATTGCCCGTATATGTCCAATCCTTCTCAAACGCCATATTATACGTTGCGCATTCCATCAATTCGAAAAGGGCGACGTATTACATTGGTGGCATAAAACGAGAGAGGGAATATACGGCATACGCACAAGATGCAGTGACGACAGGCTGTGGCTTATTTACGCAGTCAGCGAATATATAAACAGCACCGGTGACTTTGAAATATTGAATATAAAAGTGCCGTTCGTTGCGGGAGCGGAGCTTTGCGAGGGTGAGAGCGAAAGATGTATGTACGTTTTCAAAACGAAAAGGCGTGAGCCCTTATACGTGCATTTATTGCTTGCAATAAAGCTTTCCTTCGATGTCGGCGCCCACGGTTTTCCGCTTATCGGAAGCTGTGATTGGAACGACAGCATGAACTGCATAGGCAAAGACGGCAAGGGCGAAAGCGTGTGGCTCGGATTTTTCTTTTTACTGCTTGCGAAGCGTTTTATACCCTTATGCAAACGTATGGGAGATGAAGAAAGTGCATCGCAAATATACGCAAAAGCAAAAGAGATATTAAATGCACTGAAAAAAGAGGCGTTTGAATACGGACAGTATATCCGTGCATATTACGGTGACGGAAAGCCTATAGGTTCAAAGCTTGAAAGTGAATGCAAAACAGATCTTATAACACAAGCCTTTGCGGTATTTGCCGATATCGAAAGCGGCGACAGGCTTGAAAGCATACTTGACAGCATAGAAAACCTATGGGACGGCGATGCAAAGCTTTTGCGGCTTCTTTCGCCTGCATTCAGCCACGTCGGTGAAAGATACCCCGGATATATAAGAGATTACCCCAAGGGTGTAAGAGAAAACGGCGGACAGTATACGCATGCGGCTATGTGGGGAGTGATCGCGCTTTACTTGGGCGGAAGAAAAAGCAGAGCAAAAAAGATGCTGCTTGAGCTTTGTCCGGGAGAAAGATGCTCCGATATATCCGAGGGTAAGCGGTATGCAAGCGAGCCGTACGTCGCGGCGGGTGACGTGTACTCATACGGACAGCGTGCGGGAAAAGGCGGTTGGAGTTGGTATACGGGCGCTGCGGGTTGGATGATGAAGGCTATAGATATAATTTTTGAAAAAGAGGATTGACAAGAGAAAAAAATCGTGGTAAAATCAACCTCGGTAATAAGGGAGCTTGCTTAAAGCAGGCTGAGAGGAGACCTATTGAGGCCTCGACCTTACCTGATACGGATAATACCGGCGTAGGAATTTTACTGACAATAAAACTGTAAGATTTTTTCTATTCGCACGGCTTTGTCCGTGCGAATATTTTTTATGCACGGAAAAGTTTGAGAAAATACTCATAGGCGCCATGCAGGATTTTTTTCAAAATTCCGTTGTGCCTTTAAGGCACGGAAAGGAAGAAAATGAAAAATCAAAGAACAAAAAAACTCGTCACCTCGGCGATGCTTATCGCTATCGCCACCGCAATATCCTTAATTTGCGAATATATCCCGTTTTTGAATTTACCCTTCGGCGGAACGATAACCATAGCAAGCACGCTTCCGGTCATCGCCATATCCTATATGTACGGACTTAAATGGGGATTTGGTTCTTCATTTGTATATGCACTTATACAGATAGCGGTCGGTACTAAGACCGTTGCAGCGCTTTTCACACCCTCAGATGACGGTACTGTCGCATTCGGCGTTGCTATAGGCGTAATACTCATAGACTATATCCTCGCCTTTACCTGTCTTGGACTCGGCGGTATTTTCGCAAAGCACAAAAGCAAAAAGACGGCACTTGTTTTAGGCTCGGTCACGGCACTTTTATGCTGCTACTTTTTCCATTATCTCTCGGGTACGCTTTACTACGGCGCTTGGGCGGAGTGGTTTTTCACGGATACGGTCCTTGCGGATTTGAGTATAAGCAAATACATTATGCAAAACTTTTCGGGTGCGGGACTTGCATCAATATATTCACTCATCTATAACGGTTGCTATATGATACCCGAAATAATTATAACCGCTGTTGTTGCGGTACCTATAAGTATGATAAAGCAGGTGAAAAGAGAAAAATGAGATGTATAATAGTCGGAGCGGGAGATTTTTCACTAAAAAAGCTCAATGCTGACGGAGCTCTCGTCATAGCCGCCGACGGCGGCAGGGAAAGCCTTGACAAAATAGGCGTAAAGGCGGATATATGCATAGGTGATTTCGATTCGCTCGGCTACGTTCCGAGCTGTAACGAAACAGTTATGCTTCCCGTAGAAAAGGACGTTACTGATACGTTTGCCGCCGCAGACCTTGCCATAGAGAGAGGCTGTGACGATATAGAGCTTTACGGAGCTTTGGGCGGGGAGAGATTCTCTCACAGCTTGGCTAATTTACAACTTCTCGTATATCTCAAAAAAAGAAACGTAAAAGCAACGCTTTACGACGAAAAATGCACCGTAAGAGTGCTTTTTGGCGAGAGCGTATGCTATAACGGAAGCGGACACATTTCGTTTATAAGCGCCTCCGATAAAGCCGTAATAAGCCTTTCGGGAATGAAGTATAACGGCGATATGCTTGAAATACGAAACGACTTTCCTTTAGGTATAAGCAACGAGTACACGGAAGGTGCGAAAATCACGGTACACGAAGGCTATGTGTACGAAATAAGAGAATAAAAAATTGCTTGGTGAGAGCCAAGCAATTTTTTTATTGATTCAGATTAAATTATTTTCAAATCCGTCACGTGCGTAAAGCGCCGCACCGACAAAAACGGCGTTATCGAGAAACTCACAGGGAACTATATCGTATCTTCCTTCCGCAGACAAGAATACGAGTCTGTCCGTATGCTTTTTGATGAGTGGAATGAGAATATCCGCATCGTTTGCTGCACCGCCGCCGAGAGATATCCTTTCGGGTGAAAGCGTACAGAGTATGTTTGCTATAGCATAAGCATAGCTTTCCGCCCACTCGTCAAGCTCCTTATTTGCGAATTTATCGCCGTTTCTTGCTTCACGGCAAAGCTCCTTGAAGCTTGCCGTCTCTCTTATTCCGTAAAGCGACGACACCTTCGGAATATAGCCTTCGCTCTGAAGCTTCCTTTTCACCGCACTTCCGCTGCAGACATTTTCCATACGTGCGACCTTGCCTGTTTTTCTGTCGGGAACGTATATCTGTCCGAAGTATGCACCGCCTATGCCGATACCGTCGAAGCTCTTGCCGTTTATAAAAATGCTTCCGCCGCAGCCCGTGCCGATATTCGTGTATGCAAAAACACGCTTGCCCTTACCGCTTCCGAGCATAAGCTCGGCATATCCTCCGCAGACTGTATCGTTTACGACAGTACAGGGTAGAGAAAACTCTTTTTCAAACCAAGCCTTGATGGGAAAATCCTTCCAACCGGGAACCTGCACCGAGCATATAGATGCGCCCTTTTTTGTATCAAGCACGCCCCCAAAGCCTACACCGACTCCCGAAAAGCTGTACTTTTCAAAAAGCGGAGGTATCTTTTTCTTCATCCAATCAAGTATATCTTCTGCGCCCCTTTTTAAGACGACACGCTCGGAAATTATCTCAATTATCTCGCCATCGTCCGATATTACGCCTATCTGTTGCTTAGTTCCGCCTATCTCAACGCCGAGCCAAGTTTTCATAACACTTCTCCTTGATTTCGTTTTTTCTATTTCGTCTCAAGCATATATCTTAAGAATTCGATTTGATTATTATATTCTTCGGCGTTTGCTTTGTTTTTAGGTGCCGCAATACAGAGAAGAGTGTCATCGGGTAACCTTCCAAGCCCCATTTTATCTGCACAGTCAAGCTCGGAAAAAACGATACAGTAATTGTTTTTTGCAACGTCGGGCTTTTCACCGAGTGCATCCGAAAGCGTCACGAGATAATCGTTGTTTTTGCAATATTCGTAACCGCTTGGGGAAAGGAGCAATATCACAGTTTTTCCGCCGTAAACTTCCGCATCGAAATATTTTTGCTCCTTTATAAAATCCGCACCGAACAGATACGACTCAAAGCTTGCCTTGATATGTCCGTCACCGTTATAGTCCTCGGGAATATATTTTTCCATAGCCTTGTCAAAGGCGCCGGATACGCTTGAATCGGGCTGTGCCGCGCCCGCATAAAGAATATATATGTCGGCAGTCACATTCAGTGCGCACTGCACTGCAGAAAAGCCTATAAATATAACAAGTACCGCTATAATTATTATTTTCGCCTTTTCGTGATACCACAGATTCTCAAGATAAAGGGATAATTTCGATTTTTTCTTTTCCATAAAGCTCACTCCTTTTAGGTTAATGATATCATATTTTGCGTACAAATTCAATAATATTGTTGTTTAACGGTAAAAAATATGATAAAATATGAAAAACGGTGAGTGACTTTGTTTGCTCGGGTGTATAAGTAACGAAAAGGAGACGGACGGTGGATAAGGGAAACGAGCTTTTCCGAAACTATGTTTCGGGAGACGAAGGCGCCGTAAGGGAGCTTATTTTACTGTATAAGGACAGCCTGATATTTTTCATAAACAGGTACGTTGCAAATCTTTCCTGCGCAGAGGAAATTGCGGAGGATAGCTTCGTTGAGCTCATTTTACATAAAGAACGGTTTAATTTTAAGTACAGCGTTAAGACGTATCTTTATACGATAGGCAGAAATAAGGCGCTTAATCATTTAAAGAAGCTTTCAAGACGAAGGACGGAGAGCATAAACGACTTTGAATATACCTTGTCAGAGGAAGAAGACCTTGAACGTAAGGTGCTTGAAAACGAACGCAAGAAGATACTGAATATCTGCCTTGAGCGGATAACCCCCGATTACCGCACCGCACTTTATCTTGTCTATTTCGAGCAGATGAGCACAGACGATTGTATGCGTGTTATGAAGAAAAGCAGAAAGCAGATAGAAAACCTTTTATACAGAGGCAAGGAAGCCTTAAAAAGAGAACTCGGAAAGGAGGGAATAAGCGATGAAATCTAACGAGCGCTTTATTGAAGATATACTTAAAAAAGAGAAAATAAGACGTACCGAAATAAAAGCGGCAAAAAGGCGCACGCTCGGGATATGTACCTCGCTTGCCCTCTGCTTTGTTATAGGCTTTTCGGCGTTATCGTTATACGATGTCTTTTTTGCAAAAAAAGGCTTCAGTCCGGAAAGCGCCGATAATGCTATGTCAGACGTAATGGAAGGTGAAAAGTTTGAAAGCTTGACAGACGGTATGGACAGTGATACGCAAGATGAGCCCGAGGACGATCACAGAGGCGAATCGGATGATTTCAAAGGTACTAACGGCATTCCTTCCATTGAAGACGCAAATATAGATGAAAACTACGGTAATGTTGATTATTCGCAGTCAAACGGAGAGGAAAGTAATAAGGAAGATATGCCGAAAAACGACAAAGAAGACGGAGTCGATTGCGAAAAATCGTATGCTTACGTCTATTGGTGTATTGCCGGTGCGCTTGTTGTTGCGGCGATTTCGATGGTCGTATTTGTCATATTGAGAAAAAAGAAGTAATATGAAGTAATATTATATTGTAAAATTAAATATTTTCTGTAAATTTAATTGACATTGCAAACTCTTTGTGGTATACTTGTTGCAGTTAATTGAATAATCCTTTGTGACTGACGGAAAAAGTGGGTTACCACGGTGAAACAAAGGATTTTTTACAGCCGACCGTCTGGGCACACTAAACGTAATTTATTAGTGTGCCCTTATATTTTTTCAGAAAAAGGAGAATGTTATGAGAAAAATCGGTATCATTATGGGAAGCGACAGCGACCTTCCCGTAGTTTCCAAGGCAGTTGATATGTTAAAGAGCTTCGGTGTGCCCTACGAAATACACGTATTTTCGGCACACAGAACACCCCTTGAGGCCGCAGAGTTCAGCAAAAACGCAAGAGAAAACGGCTTCGGTGCGATAATTGCCGCAGCAGGTATGGCGGCGCACCTTGCGGGTGCTATAGCAGCAAACACAACGCTTCCCGTCGTTGGTATTCCCGTCGTTTCGGGAAACCTCGGCGGAATTGACGCGCTTCTTTCCACGGTGCAGATGCCCACGGGTATACCTGTTGCGACCGTTGCGACTAACGGCGCGGGCAATGCGGCGCTTTTGTGTATCGAAATGCTTGCCATTGAGGATAAGGAGCTTGCAAAGAAGCTTGACCAAAAGCGAGCTGCCGACAGCGCAAAGGTTCTTGAAAAGAACCGTGCCATTGAAAACGAATATAATAAATAAATCACATAAAGGAGAAAAACAATGAAAAAGGTTTACACAGGAAAGACAAAGGACGTATTTGCACTCGAAAACGGAAATTATCTCTTGAAATTCAAAGATGACTGCACGGGCAAGGACGGAGTGTTCGATCCGGGCGAAAACTCGGTAGGACTTACAATTGACGGCGTAGGTGACGTTAACCTTCGTATGTCAGTATATTATTTTGAAAAGCTCAAGGAAGCGGGAATCAAGACCCACTACATAAGCGCAAACCTTGACGACACAACGATGGAAGTTGTACCCGCAAAGGCATTCGGTAAGGGACTTGAGGTTATTTGCCGTTATAAAGCTGACGGAAGCTTCCTTCGCCGCTACAGCGATTACATCGAAGAGGGTGCAGACCTTCCCGCATACGTTGAGATGACCTTCAAAAACGACGAAAAGGGCGATCCCCTCGTAACAAAAGACGGACTTGTGTGCCTTGGAGTTATGACGGACAAGCAGTACGACGATGTAAAGGCTATGACACAGCAGATAACGAAGATAGTTGCAGACGACCTTCTTGAAAGAGGACTCGTGCTTTACGATATCAAGTTTGAATTCGGCTACGATGCAAACGGCGAGGTTATCTTAATCGACGAGATCGCATCGGGCAATATGAGAGTGTATAAGGATGGCGAGTACATCGCCCCCATGACTCTTTCAAAGCTTTTCTTTGCTTGAGGTAAAAGATGGGCGGTTTTTTCGGTATAACG
Source organism: Eubacteriales bacterium (assembly GCA_045585835.1). Lineage (GTDB taxonomy): Bacteria > Bacillota > Clostridia > Oscillospirales > CAG-272 > CALCTE01. Next base: position 13,411 of record JAZMZG010000017.1, on the reverse strand, counting down.
TCTAAAACGGATTGCGTACAAGACGTATTTTTCGGCGTTGACTATCATACTCACCTCGGAAAATACCGTGCGGGTATGGCTTGCGTTGATGAGGAACTCGGTTTTCAGAGAGAGATACATAACATTGAGAATTCTCCTTTCCGCACGAAATTTGACAATATCGGTGCAAGATTCAAAGGAAACGCCTGCATCGGCTGTATAAGCGATGCGGACACACAGCCTCTCATTATCCGTTCCAAGTTCGGCGTATACGCTATCTGTATGGTCGGCGTTATCAATAACCATGAACAGATAGTAAACGAATACCTAAACGGAAGAACGGGTATTTTCCAATGCATGAGCGGCAACCGTATCAATTTCACGGAGATAATCGCGGCACTTATTGACGAAAAGGATACTATTACCGAAGGCATAAACTTTGCACTCGAGCAGATAGACGGCTCCACATCTCTCCTTATTTTGATGGAGGACGGCAGCATAATCGCCGTGCGCGACAGAATGGGAAGAATACCTGTTTCGATAGGTAAAAGAGATGACGGATACGCTGTATCGTTTGAAAGCTTTGCTTTCGAAAAGCTCGATTTCGAGCCTTGCAAGGAGCTTAAGAGCGGCGAGATAGTAAGACTTTCTCCCGACGGTATAGAGGTTTTGTCCGAGGGCAGAGACGAGATGAAGATATGCTCGTTTTTGTGGACGTATTACGGCTATCCCAACGCTTGCTACGAGGGCAAAAACGTTGAAATGATGCGTATGCATAACGGTGAGATACTTGCCGAGAGCGAGATGAAAAACGGCACTATGCCCAAGGTCGATTACGTAAGCGGCGTGCCCGATTCGGGAACGCCTCACGCAATAGGATATGCTAACGCAAGCGGATACCGCTTTGCAAGACCTTTCGTAAAGTATACGCCCGCTTGGGCAAGAAGCTTTATCCCAACGAATCCTGCGGAGAGAAACAAGATAGCGAGAATGAAGCAGGTACCCGTAAATGAGCTTATCAAGGATAAGGACTTACTTTTCGTGGACGACAGCATCGTAAGAGGAACACAGCTTCGCGAAACGGTGGAGTTTCTCTATAACTGCGGAGCGAAATCCGTTCATATGCGTTCTGCTTGTCCTCCCATTATGTATGGTTGCAAGTACCTCAACTTTTCAAGAAATACCTCGGATATGGACCTTCTTGCACGCAGTATAATAATGGAGCTTGAGGGAGAGGAAGGATTTAAGTATATCGACGAATACGCAGACGGCACGACCGAAAGAGGAAAGGCTATGCGAAGTGCGATATGTAAAAAGCTTCACTTCGATTCGCTCGAATATCAGACTCTTGACGGAATGATAAAGGCAATAGGAATCGACAGATGTAGGGTCTGCACTTATTGCTGGGACGGCAAGGAATAAAAGAAGAAAGGAAAATTACAATGAAAAATTCACGATCTGAAAGCTACGCGGCAGCCGGCGTTGATATAACGGCGGGATATAAGGCCGTCGAACTTATGAAGGCTCATATAGCAAGAACTATGACAAGCGGAGTATGCTCCGACGTCGGAGGCTTCGGAGGACTCTTCGAGCTTGACGTAAAGGGAATGGAAAAGCCCGTTTTGGTTTCGGGCACGGACGGTGTCGGAACGAAATTAAAACTTGCGTTTATTATGGATAAGCACGACACGGTCGGTATCGACTGTGTTGCAATGTGCGTAAACGACGTTATATGCTGCGGCGCAAAGCCTCTCTTTTTCCTTGACTACATTGCTTGCGGCAAAAACGTACCCGAAAAGATAGCCTCTATCGTATCGGGTATTGCCGAGGGTTGCGTACAAAGCGGTGCCGCGCTTATCGGCGGTGAAACTGCCGAAATGCCCGGCTTTTATCCCATCGACGAATACGACCTTGCAGGATTTGCCGTCGGCGTTGTAGATAAGCCGAAGATACTTAACCCCAAGACTATGCAGAAGGGCGACGTCGTAATAGCACTTCCTTCAAGCGGCGTTCATTCCAACGGCTTTTCACTCGTAAGAAAGGTCTTTGACATCGGCAACAGCGACATCACGAAGCCCGTAGCCGAGCTTTCGGGTAAATCCGTCGGTGAGACGCTTCTTACACCTACGAAGATATACGTAAAGCCTATTTTGGCGCTTCTTGAAAAAGTAAACGTACGTGCCATATCGCACATTACGGGCGGCGGCTTTTACGAGAATATCCCCAGAAGCCTCCCCGCAGGACTTGGTGCGAAGATAGACAAGAGCGCGCTTAAGATACTCCCCATCTTCGACCTTATCGCAAAGGTCGGAAAGATACCCGAGAGAGATATGTTCAACACCTTCAATATGGGTGTTGGTATGAGCGTCGTCGTTTCAAAGACGGAAGCTGACCTTGCGCTTGCAACCTTAAAGGAAAACGGCATTGACGCTTACGTTATCGGTGAGATAGTCGAAAGCGACGAAGGCGTAATACTCTGATAAACCGAAAAGGAACGATATAAAATGAGTGATAAGGTCAAGATAGCGGTATTGGTGTCGGGCGGCGGCACCAATCTGCAGGCACTTATTGATGCGCAAAAAAGCGGAATTATCAATAGCGGAGAAATATCCGTTGTAATTTCCAACAAAAAGGACGCCTATGCTCTTGAGCGGGCGAAAAAGGCGGGGATTGCGACCGCTACGGTCATAAGAAAAGAATTCCCCTCAAAAGAGGAATTTGAGGATAAGATAATCTCTGCTATTGAAGAAAGCGGTGCCGAGATAATAGTTCTCGCAGGTTTTCTTGCAATACTTTCCGAAAAGTTCACCTCACGTTATCCAAAGAGGATAATTAACGTACACCCTTCCTTGATACCTTCGTTTTGCGGCGACGGCTTTTACGGACTTAAAGTTCATGAAGCGGCACTTTCTTACGGTGTAAAGGTAAGCGGTGCAACGGTACATTTCGTAAACGAGGTGACCGATGGCGGAGAGATAATAATGCAAAAGGCAGTCGAGGTGCTTGAAGGCGACACGCCCGAGACCTTGCAAAGAAGAATTATGGAAGAAGCGGAGTGGAAGATACTTCCCGAGGCTGTGGAAAAAGTATGCGGAGCTCTCCGCAAATAAAGGAGATAATTATGGCACTTTTTGATTTGAAAAAGCTTTTATCCGAAAACAGCTATCCCGGCAGAGGTATAGTTATCGGCAAGAGCGCCGACGGAAAAAATGCAATGATAGCTTACTTTATAATGGGTAGAAGCGAAAACAGCAGAAACAGAGTATTCGAAGCATTTGAGGGCGGTATGCGCACGAAGGCGTACGATGAATCGAAGCTTTCCGACCCGAGCCTCATAATTTATAACCCCTATCTTCAAACAGCTTGCGGTAATATCGACATAATCACCAACGGCGACCAAACGAATACGATATTTGATTTCATAAATGACGGCAAGACCTTTGAAGAGGCGCTTTATACGAGAGAATTTGAGCCCGATGCACCAAACTTTACCCCTCGCATATCGGGTGCGCTTTACTACGATTTTGCAAAGAGTGCGTTTACGTACAAGCTCTCCATTTTGAAAAGCTCAAACGGTCGTCCCGAGGCGTGCAACCGTTATTTCTATAACTACGCTGCGGAAAACGGCATCGGGCACTTCATTCACACATATAAGTGCGACGGAAGTCCCATTCCGTCGTTCTACGGCGAACCTGAGGAGGTTGAGCTTCCAAACAGTGCCGAAGAGCTTGCAGAGCTTGTTTGGGAGAACTTAAACGAAGCAAACAAGGTGTCTCTTTTTGTAAGATGCGTACCCCTTGACGGCTCAAAGACTACCGACATCATCATCAACAAAAACAAATAAGGAGCAGGTAAATGAACGAATTTGAACTCAAATACGGTTGTAACCCCAACCAAAAGCCCTCCAAGATATATATGGCAAACGGAAGCGAGCTTCCTATTAAAATTTTAAGCGGCAGACCCGGTTATATCAACTTTCTCGACGCTTTCAATGCATGGCAGCTCGTAAAGGAGCTTAAAGAGGCGCTCGGACTTCCCGCCGCAACCTCATTCAAGCACGTAAGTCCCACCTCTGCGGCAGTAGGTATTCCTCTTTCCGAAACGCTTAAAAAGGCTTGCTTTGCGGAGGGCATAGAAGGACTTGACGATTCACCTTTGGCTTGTGCTTTTGCCAGAGCGAGAGGCACCGACCGTATGTGCTCCTTTGGCGATTTTATCGCACTTTCCGACGTGTGCGATGTCACTACCGCAAAGCTTATCAAAAGAGAGGTATCAGACGGCGTTATCGCTCCCGGTTATGAGCCCGAAGCGCTTGAGATACTTTGCGCAAAGAGAAACGGCAAGTATAACGTAGTCGAGATAGATAAGGATTACGTTCCCGAAGTAAAGGAAACCAAGCAGGTATTCGGAATCACATTTGAGCAGGGAAGAAATAACTTTGAGATAAACAAAGAGCTCCTTACGAATGTCGTTACGGCAAATAAGGAGATTCCCGAGGAAGCGAAGCGTGACCTTATCGTTGCACTTATCACGCTTAAATACACGCAGTCAAACTCCGTTTGCTACGCAGTTGACGGACAAGCTATCGGTGTAGGCGCAGGTCAGCAGTCGAGAATACACTGCACAAGACTTGCGGGCTCAAAGGCTGATACGTGGTTTTTGCGTCAGCACGAGAAGGTACTAAACCTTCCTTTCCTTGATACTCTCGGCAGACCCGAAAGAGATAACGTCATCGACGGCTACATCAATAAGAACGAAGAGGACGTATGTGCAGAGGGAAATTGGCAGAAGTATTTTAAGACTCGTCCCGAGCCTTTAACCGATGCCGAGGCGAGAGCGTATCTTGATACAAAGACCGGCGTAAGCGTCGGCAGCGATGCCTTCTTCCCATTTGGTGATAATGTAGAGCGTGCACACAAGAGCGGTGTATCGTATATTGCACAGCCCGGCGGCTCTATCCGCGATGACCTCGTTATCGAGACTTGCGATAAGTACGGTATTGCCATGGCGTTTACGGGAATGCGCCTTTTCCATCATTGATTTTAGGAGATAGGTATGAATATTTTGGTTGTAGGCGGCGGTGGCCGTGAACACGCAATCATCAAAAAGCTTAAAGAGAATAAAGAAATAACTAAAATATATGCCCTTTGCGGAAACGGCGGCATCGCTGCAGACGCAGAGTGCGTCGATATAAACCCCAAGGATACGGATAAGATAGTCGAATTTGCAGTAGCAAATAAGATAGATTACGCAGTAGTTGCACCCGATGATCCTCTCGTGCTCGGAACTGTCGACAGATTAAATGAAAAAGGTATCCCTTGCTTCGGCCCCGAAGCAAAGGCGGCGATAATCGAGGGAAGTAAGGTATTTTCGAAAAACCTTATGAAGAAATACGGCATTCCCACGGCGCAGTACGAGGTATTTGACGATGCACGCAAGGCGTCGGAATATCTTATGACCGCTCCCATTCCCACGGTAATCAAGGCAGACGGACTTGCACTCGGAAAGGGCGTTATTATTGCACAGACGAGAGAAGAAGCGCTTGATGCCGTAAAGGAGATAATGGAAGACAAGAAGTTCGGCGCAAGCGGAAACCAAATCGTTATCGAGGAATTTTTGACGGGCCCCGAGGTATCCGTTTTGTCGTTTACGGACGGAGAAACAGTAGTTCCGATGATATCCTCTATGGACCATAAGAGAAGCGGTGACGGCGATACGGGACTTAACACGGGCGGTATGGGAACGGTTGCACCGAACCCCTATTATACCGATGAAATTGCCGAAATCTGTATGAGAGATATTTTCCTTCCCACCGTAAAAGCGATGAAAAATGAGGGAAGAACCTTTAAGGGCTGTCTTTATTTCGGACTTATGCTTACCCCGAAAGGCCCGAAGGTCATCGAGTATAACTGCCGCTTCGGCGATCCCGAAACGCAAGTAGTTCTTCCGCTTCTTGAAAGCGATCTTTTGACGGTTATGAAGGCGACCACAGACGGCACGCTTGCAAATACGGAAGTCAAGTTCTCCGATAAAAGCGCCGCTTGCGTAATTATGGCGTCCGAGGGATACCCGCAGAGCTACAAGAGCGGGTATGAGATAACGGTTGACGGTGATTTTGACGGTGAGATATACGTTGCGGGGGCAAAGCTTGACGGTGAAAAGCTTCTTTCCGCAGGCGGACGCGTACTCGGCGTCGTTGCCGTTTCGGATACGCTTGAAACTGCTCTTGACAAAGCATACGAGGGTGTAGACAAGGTGCATTTCGAAAATGCATACTATCGCCGTGATATAGGACAACGTGCACTTATGGCAAAGGGAGGAAAATAATGGTATACCGCGTATATGTTGAAAAAAAGAAGGAGCTCGCAAACGAAGCGAGAGCTTTACTCTCCGATATCAAAGAGCTTCTTATGATAGATTCCGTAAAGGACGTAAGACTTCTTAACCGCTATGATGTTGAGAATATAGAAGAAGAGCTTTTTATTAAGGCGAAGAATTTGGTGTTTTCCGAGCCTCAGCTTGATATCGTGAGCGAAAGCCCCGATTTAAAAGCCGATGCGGTTTTCGCAGTGGAGTATCTGCCCGGTCAGTTTGACCAGAGAGCAGACTCCGCAGCACAGTGTATTCAGATAATCTCAAAATCCGAGCGTCCCTTGGTGCACACGGCAAGAGTATATCTTATCTACGGCGACCTCACGGAAAATGAGCTTGCCGAGATAAAAAAATACGTAATAAACCCCGTCGAAGCAAGAGAAGCGTCACTTGAAAAGCCCATGACCTTGAAAATGGCATATGAGCTTCCCGAGACCGTTGCCACCTTGGACGGATTTTGCAAGCTCGACAAAGCGGGCCTTGCGGATATGATAAAGTCCTACGGACTTGCTATGGACGAGGACGATATTGCATTTTGTCAAAGCTATTTTGTAAAGGAGCAGAGAGACCCCACCATTACGGAGCTTCGTATGATAGATACGTATTGGTCGGACCACTGCCGTCATACTACCTTCTTGACTACGGTAGACAGCGTTAAGTTTGAGGACGAGCTTTTACAGAAGACTTACGACGAATACGTTAAAACAAGAGAATTCTTAAATCGCACTAAACCTGTATCTTTAATGGATATCGGCACTATCGCGGCTAAATATTTGAGAAAGACGGGAGAGCTTTCGAAGCTTGATGAGTCAGAGGAAATAAACGCTTGTACCGTTAAAATAGAGGTAGAAAAGGACGGCAAAAAAGAGCCTTGGCTTCTCTTATTTAAAAATGAAACGCATAATCACCCCACGGAGATCGAGCCCTTCGGCGGCGCGGCGACTTGTATCGGCGGCGCTATAAGAGATCCCCTTTCCGGAAGAAGCTACGTTTACGGCGCAATGCGCGTTACGGGTGGTGCTGACCCCACCCGCCCCATTTCCGAGACATTGAAGGGTAAGCTTCCCCAAAGAAAGCTCGTTACTACGGCGGCTGCGGGATATTCGTCCTACGGCAACCAAATAGGACTTGCAACGGGTATCGTCGACGAGCTTTATCACGACGGTTATGCCGCAAAGCGTATGGAGATAGGTGCGGTAATCGCCGCAGCTCCCGCTGAAAACGTAAGAAGAGAATGCCCTGTGGCAGACGACGTGGTAATACTTCTCGGCGGCAGAACGGGAAGAGACGGTTGCGGCGGCGCAACGGGTTCTTCGAAATCGCATACGCTTGATTCGCTTGAAACTTGCGGTGCAGAGGTACAAAAGGGTAACGCTCCCGAGGAAAGAAAGCTTCAAAGACTTTTCAGAAATAAAGAAGCAAGCCGTATGATAAAGCGTTGCAACGACTTCGGTGCGGGCGGTGTATCCGTAGCGATAGGCGAGCTTGCCGACGGACTTTCCATTGACCTTAATGCAGTTCCCAAGAAATACGAAGGACTTGACGGAACGAAGCTTGCAATTTCCGAATCTCAAGAGAGAATGGCGGTAGTAGTTGCGCCCGAGGACGTAGAAAGATTCAAGGAGCTTGCACTCGGCGAAAACCTTGAAGCAACGGTTGTTGCAAAGGTTAAGGCAGAGCCTCGCCTTACGATGACTTGGAACGGCAATACCATAGTTGACCTTTCCCGTGAATTCTTAAATTCAAACGGTGCGGAAAAGCATATAGATATTGCTCCCGCAAAATATGAGAGCTACGATAAAGCCGAAGTGACAAACTTCAAGAACGAGTACGAAAAGCTTGCAGGTGACTTAAATATCTGCTCAAGACGAGGACTTTCCGAGAGATTCGACTCTACTATCGGTGCAGGTACGGTACTTATGCCCTTCGGCGGCAAGCATCAGAGGACGCCTATTCAGGCGATGGTACATAAGATATCACTTGAAAGCGGTGATACGGACGATTGCTCACTTATGGCTTGGGGATATAACCCCTTCATCGCAGAGAAAAGCCCCTACCACAGCGCATATCTTGCAGTTGTTGAATCGGTTGCAAAGCTTATAGCGACAGGCGCAAAGTTTGAGGACGTATATCTTACGTTCCAAGAGTATTTTGAGCGCCCCGGTAAAGATCCTGCACGTTGGGGCAAGCCCCTTTCGGCACTTCTTGGCGCATTTAAGGCACAGATGGAGCTTAAAATTCCCGCTATCGGCGGTAAGGACTCTATGTGCGGGAGCTTCGAAAATCTTGATGTTCCTCCCACGCTCGTATCCTTTGCGGTAACGACCGATAAAATTAAAAATATCAAGTCTCCCGAGTTCAAAAATGCGGGCAATAAGGTATATCTGATTGCGCCCAATTACGATGAAAACGGACTTCCCGAAACAGCATCGCTTCTTGAAGTATTTGACAAGGTAAACAAACTTCTTTGCTTGGGCAAGGCGGTATCGGCTTATACGCTCGGTATGGGCGGTATTGCGGAAGCCGTGCTTAAAATGTGCATAGGTAACGGCTACGGCTTTAAGTATGCCGATATGGCGCTTTCCGACATCTTTGCTTACGGCTACGGCTCCTTCATTGTTGAGGCGACAGAAGAACTTTCCGAAGAACTTGTCGGTGAAGTATGTGCTGAAAAAGAAATTAGCTACGGTGCTGAAAAGCTTTGCCTTTGCTCCCTTGAAAAGCTTTATGAGGATAAGCTTGAAAAAGTATATCCGATGAATGCAAAGACGGAAGCAAAGACTGTAACGAACTATAGCTTCGAAGCAGGCAAGCAATACTCTGCTTCAATAAAGACAGCTCGCCCCGAAGTGCTTATTCCCGTTTTCCCCGGCACAAATTGCGAGTATGACAGCGCAAAGGCAGTCGAAGAAGCAGGTGCAAAGGCGAAGATATTCGTTATAAATAACCTCACTTCCGACGGTATTGCAAGAAGTATTGAGGACTTTGCAAACGAGGTTACACGCTCGCAGATAATCTTCGTACCCGGTGGATTTTCGGGCGGTGACGAGCCTGACGGAAGCGGTAAGTTTATAACCGCATTCTTCAGAAATCCGCAGATAAAGGAAGAAGTGACAAGACTTCTTGAACAAAGAGACGGACTCATGTGCGGTATCTGTAACGGCTTCCAAGCACTTGTGAAGCTCGGACTTGTTCCTTACGGAAAGATAATCGACACGGACGAGCATTGTCCCACGCTTACGTTCAATACCATCGGCCGCCATCAGAGCAAGATAGTCAGAACGAGAATAGCAAGCAACAATTCTCCTTGGCTTTCGCTTGTAAACGTAGGAGAGGTATATAACGTGCCCATTTCTCACGGCGAAGGCAGATTTATCGCAGAGGAAAGCGTACTCAAGAGCCTTGCCGCAAACGGACAGATAATTACACAATACGTTGACCTTGAAAACAATGCAAGTACGGATATTCAGTATAATCCCAACAACTCTATGGAAGCTATTGAGGGAATTTGTTCACCCGGCGGCAGAGTTATAGGTAAAATGGGACATTCCGAGCGAATCGGAAGCGGACTTTACAAGAACGTACCCGGTGATTACGATATGAAGCTCTTTAAGTCTGCAGTTAAATACTTTAAATAAAATTTCGGAGGTACAAAATGGCATATCTTTCCGATATAGAAATCGCCCAACAATGTAATCCCGAGCATATCCTTGAAATAGCAAAAAGAGCAAACGTAGATGAGAAGTATATCGAGCAGTACGGAAAGTATAAAGCGAAAGTAGACCTTTCGCTTCTTTCCGAAAGCAAAGCGCCCGACGGAAAGCTTATACTCGTCACCGCAATTACGCCCACTCCCGCAGGAGAGGGCAAGACCACGACGACAATCGGACTTGCAGACGGTCTTCGCAGAATCGGCAAGAATGTAACAGTTGCACTTCGCGAGCCTTCTCTCGGACCCGTATTCGGTGTCAAAGGCGGTGCGGCGGGCGGCGGCTATGCGCAGGTCGTGCCTATGGAAGACATAAACCTTCACTTTACGGGTGACTTCCACGCAATAGGAGCGGCAAACAATCTGCTTGCGGCTATGCTTGATAACCATATTCAACAGGGAAACTCACTCGGCATCGACCCTCGAAGAATAACTTGGAAGAGATGCGTCGATATGAACGACCGTCAGCTCCGTTTCGTTATAGACGGTATGGGCGGCAAAACAAACGGTACACCCCGTGAGGACGGATTCGATATAACCGTTGCAAGTGAGATAATGGCAGTTTTGTGCCTTGCAAGCTCCATAACGGATTTGAAGGAAAGACTTGCAAGAATAATCGTAGGCTACACATACGCCGACGCCCCCGTTACTTGCGGAGACTTAAAAGCACAGGGCGCTATGACGGCGCTTCTTAAAGATGCCATAAAGCCTAATCTCGTTCAAACGCTTGAGGGAACTCCCGCCTTTGTACACGGCGGTCCCTTTGCAAATATCGCACACGGCTGTAACTCCGTTATCGCAACGAAGCTTGCGCTTAAAATGGGGGACTATACAGTCACGGAGGCGGGATTCGGCGCTGACCTTGGCGCTGAAAAGTTCCTTGATATCAAGTGCCGTATGGCAGGACTTACACCCGATGCGGTTGTAGTCGTTGCGACTATAAGAGCGCTTAAAATGCACGGCGGACTTGCAAAGACACAGCTCGGAAGCGAGGATATTGCGGCTCTTGAAAGAGGTATCCCGAACTTACTTCGCCACGTTTCGAATATCAAGAACGTGTATAAGCTTCCTTGTGTCGTAGCCGTAAACAGATTCCCCACGGATACGGACAAAGAAGTCGAATTCATAATTGATAAGTGCAAGGAGCTTGGTGTAAATACCGTACTTTCTACCGTATGGGCAGACGGCGGCAAGGGCGGCGAGGCACTTGCGAAAGAGATAGTAAGACTTTGCGACGAGGAAAAGGGCGACTTCACGTTCTCGTATGAAAGTGAACTCAATCTCGAAGAAAAGATAAACGCCGTTGTAACAAAGGTCTACGGAGGCAAGGGAGCTGTTATAACTCCCGCCGCAAAGAAGCAGATACAGAAGCTTGAAAGCCTCGGTTGCGGACAGATGCCCGTATGTATCGCTAAAACGCAGTATAGCTTTTCCGATGACCCCACGAAGCTCGGCGCACCCGAGAATTTCGAAATCACCGTTAAAAACGTAAAGGTCTCCGCCGGCGCAGGTTTTGTAGTTGTACTCACAGGCGACATAATGACGATGCCCGGACTTCCCAAAGTTCCCGCAGCAGAGAAGATCGACGTTGACGAAAACGGAAAGATCACGGGACTCTTTTAAAAAATATCATATACAAAGAAAGACGGCACGCGCCGTCTTTCTTTTTTCTCAAAAATGTCACATACCCTCTTTTAATTTCTTAAAATGTATGGTATAATAATATACTAAGAATTTTTCACCGAATGCGTTGGGAGGCTTACTCTATGAAAGAATTATTTTTTCCTTACGGACAAACAAAACTTGGCTATAAATTCAAAGATGATGAGCTTATAGGTGTGCTCACTTCGTCTATTGAAGAGTATGTGCCCGAATGTGACGGTAAAGAGCTTGTAAAGAGAGCGCTTGCGGCGCCTATAGGCTCGGAAAGTCTTTCGGAGCTTTCGGTTGGGAAGAAAAACGTCGTCATAATCGCAAGCGACCATACGCGTCCCGTGCCGAGTAAGATAATAATTCCGGAGATGCTTTCGGAGATAAGAAAGGGAAATCCCGACGCGGATATAACCATACTTATCGCAACGGGTTGCCACAGAGGTACTACCGAAGAGGAGCTTATAAATAAATTCGGTAAAGAGATAGTTGAAAGCGAGAAGATATACGTTCACGACTGCGATGAGAGAGAAAAACTTATTAACATAGGCACACTTCCCTCGGGTGCGGATTGCGAGATAAACAAAATCGCACTCGATGCAGACCTACTCGTAGCCGAGGGCTTTATCGAACCGCACTTTTTTGCGGGATATTCGGGTGGCAGAAAGAGCGTATTACCGGGAATTGCGGGACGAGCCACGGTGCTTGGTAACCATTGTTCGGAATTTATAGCAGACGAGCGTTCAAGAACGGGCATTTTGGAAAATAACCCCATACATGAGGATATGATGTGGGCGGCAAAAAAAGCAAAGCTTGCGTTTATAGTCAATGTTGTTTTAAATGCGGAAAAAGAGCCTATATTTGCTGTCGCGGGCGATATGGAAAAAGCGCACAAAAAGGGAATTGATTTCATATCATCGCTTTGTGCCGCAAAAGCAATGCCCGCAGATATAGTAATCTCCACAAACGGCGGCTATCCGCTTGACCAAAACGTATATCAGGCGGTAAAGGGAATGACTGCGGCTGAAGCTACCGTAAAAGAGGGCGGAGTTATTATAATGCTCGCAAGGTCAAATGACGGTATGGGAGGAGAGCATTTTTATCATCAGCTTGCAGATGAGCCCGATATTAACAAAATGATGGAGCTGTTTTTATCACGTTCACGTAATGAAACTGTTTCTGACCAATGGCAAACTCAGATACTTCTTCGAATAATGATGAAAGCAAGCATAATCTACGTTTCCGATTTGGAAAAAGAACTTGTTTCAAAGCTTCATATGACACCTGCAAGCTCACTTGATGAAGCTGTTACCATAGCGAAGGAAATGATAGGTAAAGAAAATCCCACGATAACCGCAATTCCGGATGGTGTATCTGTTGTAGTGGTTTAGTACAAACTATACATATTTAGAAAGGAGCGAGAAACGTGCCGGATAAATTTATTTTACATTCACCGTACAAGCCCACGGGCGACCAACCCGAAGCTATCGAAAAATTAAGCAGAGGCTTTAATAGCGGCGTAAAGGAGCAGACGCTGCTTGGCGTTACCGGCTCGGGTAAGACCTTTACGATGGCAAATATCATCGCCAAGGTAAACCGACCGACGATAGTTCTCGCTCACAACAAAACACTCGCCGCACAACTTTGTAGTGAGTTCCGTGAATTCTTCCCCGAAAACGCAGTTGAATATTTTGTTAGTTA
>JAZMZG010000016.1:0-114345 GCA_045585835.1 Eubacteriales bacterium | reverse complement strand
GTCGATGGTGGGATCATCCTCTTCATCGGGATCTTCGGGATCATAGTTAGGGTTGTCAACTATGTTGTTGACCAAATCAATTCCTTCGGGAAGTGTGAGGCCGAATGCCATAACGTCCGTCTGGGGTGCATTCGCAAGCGTAATAGTAAGAACTACTATATCACCGCGCTTTGCATTTGCGCTTGACATCGTTGCGGTCGTATCTGCTGCAGATACGGGAACTACGCAAGTCGCAACAAGAAGAAGTGCTACTAAAAATGCTGCAATTCTTTTCATTTTGTTTTCTCCTTTATAATTGTTCTTTGCCACCCTCGCGGGCGCTTCGGGTGGTCAAAATAACCTACCGAGATTATTTTATACCATTTTGTTTGCTTTGTCAACATATAAAACATAAAAAGGTGCAATTTTTTTATGCATTTTTTTACATAGTATTCAAATATTTGCTTGAAAAAGTTTCCTTCTTATGTTATTATTACTATATCGACGGACAACTTTAAAAATATATACATCAAGGAGAACTTTTATGGCTGATTTTCCCACCCCACACATCAACGCTACACCCGCAGATTTTGCACATACCGTGCTTATGCCCGGTGACCCCTTACGCTCTAAATTCATAGCGGAAAATTTCCTCGAAAACGCAAAGCTTATAAACAACGTAAGAGGAATCCAAGGCTATACGGGAACATATAAAGGAACAAAGGTCTCGGTTATGGCAAGCGGTATGGGTATACCCTCAATGGCAATATACAGTCACGAGCTTTTTAACGTATACGGAGTCGAAAACATTATGCGTATCGGCTCTGCGGGCGCTTTGAATGAAAAAGTCAAGCTACGCGATATAGTTATCGGCATGGGCGCTTGTACCGACTCGAATTTTGCATCGCAATTTAAGCTCCCCGGCACTTTTGCGCCGATTGCAAGCTACGAAATGCTTAAAAGCTGTGTGGACTGCGCAGAGGCAATAGGGGCAAATTACCACGTTGGAAATCTCTTTTCCACGGATATGTTTTACGTAGACGAGGCAAATATAGCGCCGGAGCTCCGCTCCACGCCCCAATGGGCAAAAATGGGCGTGCTTGCTGTAGAAATGGAGAGTGCGGGACTTTATATGAACGCCGCACGCTTTGGCAAAAACGCACTCGCAATATGTACGGTATCCGACCATCTCGTAACGGGAGAAGGTCTTTCGGCAGAAGAAAGACAGACCACGTTTACGCAAATGATGGAAATTGCTCTTGAAACGGCAAAGAGGCTCGATAAATGAAGAGAGTATTCCTTATAGTTCTCGATAGCGTGGGCATAGGCGCACTTCCCGATGCAAAGCTCTTCGGCGACGAGGGCACGAATACCTTAAAAAGCGTTTCAAAAAGTGAATTTTTCAATATAGATAATATGCTTTCTCTCGGTATTTCAAGTATTGAGGGCCTTGATTTTCTCGGCACCCCCGCTGCTCTTTCGGCTTCGGTCGGAAGATGCATGGAAAAGTCAAAGGGTAAGGATACGACGGTCGGTCATTGGGAGATAGCGGGACTTGTCTCGCAAAATCCGCTTCCCACCTTTCCGAACGGATTTCCAAGTGAGCTTATAAGCGAATTTGAAAAAATAACGGGCAGAAAGGTTATATGCAACAAGCCTTATTCGGGCACGGCAGTGCTTGAAGATTACGGAAAAGAGCAGCTTGAAACGGGCGCGCTTATCGTTTATACCTCAGCTGACAGCGTTTTCCAAATAGCCGCACACGAAAGCATTATTCCGCCTGCGGAGCTTTACGAATATTGCAAGGCGGCAAGGTCTATACTAAAGGGAGAATGGGGCGTTGGCAGAGTTATAGCACGTCCTTTCCAAACAGACGAAAACGGTAAGTTTTACCGCACCGCAAACCGACACGATTTCTCGCTTGAGCCGACGGGAACAACGCTTCTTGATGCTGTAACGAGTGTGGGAAAAGAGGTCATCGGAGTGGGAAAGATATCGGATATTTTTGCTCACAGAGGAGTCACCGAAAAGCTCTACACAAAAGGAAACGCCGAAGGAATCAAGCTTGCAAAAGAGCTTCTTTCAAGAAATTTCGAGGGACTTTGCTTTGTAAATTTGGTTGATTTCGATATGGTATACGGCCACAGAAACGACACCGACGGCTACGCCAAAGCGCTTGCGGAGTTTGACGGTGTGCTTCCCAAAATAATGGACGGTCTTTCCGACGAAGATATGCTTATAGTGACCGCCGACCACGGCTGTGACCCCGGTGACGTGAGCACCGACCACACGAGAGAATACACGCCTCTTATAGTCTACGGCAAGTCACTTTGTGCGGTAAATTTGGGCACAAGAGAGGGCTTTGACGATATTGCGGCAACGGTCGCCGATTTTTTGAATGTACCGTTTGAATGCGGCGGCAAAAGCTTTTTGGGAGAAATTACAAAATGAGAATGTACGATATAATCGACAAAAAGCGACACGGCGAAAATCTCTCGGACGAAGAAATACGTTTTGTCGTAGACGGTGCCGTTTCGGGAAATATACCCGACTATCAGCTTTCTGCGTGGCTTATGGCGGTCTGCATTATGGGTATGGACGACAGGGAGACCGTAACTCTTACGAAGGCTATGCGGGACAGCGGAGACGTATCCGACCTTTCACGCTTTGGCGGTATGTGCGTTGATAAGCACAGCACGGGCGGTGTCGGTGACAAGACCTCGCTTATAGTTGCTCCGATAGTTGCCGCTTGCGGCGCAAAAGTAGCAAAAATGTCGGGCAGAGGGCTCGGACATACAGGCGGCACGGTAGATAAGCTTGAAGCTATAGAAGGCTTTAAAACCTCGCTTTCTGTGGAGGATTTCGCACGTCAAGTCGAAAATATCGGTATTGCCATCGTAGGTCAAAGCGGAAATTTTGCACCCGCTGATAAAAAGCTGTATGCTCTTCGCGACGTCACGGCTACAGTGCAGAGCATTCCGCTTATAGCATCAAGTATAATGAGTAAAAAGCTCGCTTCGGGCGCAGACAGTATCGTGCTTGACGTAAAATACGGCTCGGGTGCGTTTATGAAAACGCCCGAGCAGGCAAAGGCTTTGGCAGATAAGATGGTCGAGATAGGCAAATCCTGCGGCAAAAAAGTGCGTGCTCTGATAACGAATATGGATATTCCTCTCGGCAACGCTGTCGGTAACGCCGTAGAGGTGTTGGAGGCAGTTGATATCCTAAAGGGTACGGGTACGGCAATTGACCTTAAAGAAGTGTGCTTTGCTCTTGCTTCCAATATGCTCGTGCTTTGCCACGGCATAAGTATCGAACAATCAAGGGGTTTGGTCGAAGACTGCATAAAAAGCGGCAAGGCGCTTGAAAAATTTAAAGAGTGGATATGTGCACAGGGCGGCGATGACGGCTTTATCACGGACGAAAAAAAGATCTTTGCGCCCAAATTTGAAGAAATACTAAAGGCAAGCGAGGACGGATATATATATTCTATGGATACGGAAAAAGTCGGCAAGGCGGCGTGTTTGCTCGGTGCGGGCAGAGAAACGAGCGCAGACGTAATAGATATGCACGCCGGCATAAAGCTTTTGAAAAAAACGGGCGAGCGTGTACGTGCGGGTGAAGATATCGCCGTACTTTACACAAACGATAAGGATAAGCTTGAAAAAGGCAAGGCGCTTCTGTGCGCAGCTTACGTCATAAAAGACGCCCCAGCAGAAGAAAAACCACTCATATATGCGGTAAGCGTATAACGAATATTAAAAGAGCTTGGCGATTGCCAAGCTCTTTTTTGTTTTGAAATCGGCGGGAGCGTAGTCACCTCAATACTATTTCAATTCCACGTTTTGAAGATAGTAGTTCATCTTTTCCCCGACAAGCTCCTCGTAGCTTTCGCATAAAAGCAAGCCGTCATCGGAGTAGTAATAGTAATTTCCGTTTTCGTCGATTACGGTATTACCTCTGTTGTCGATAAGCACCTCGTGTACGGAAATGACCTTTCCGCCGCTTATCATAAGCTGATTTGCGGAGAAAACGGGCATACCGCCGACAAAATATTTCTTTATTGCCTCTACTTTTTCCATAAGCTCCTCAGAAAGCTCAAGTGTTTCAAGGCTTTGGTCCATCGAGCCGTGTCGGGCACCCAAGCTTACGTTTCCGCCGCTAAAGCTGCCGTCTGTGACGGATTCTATACAGCTTTCCAAAAAATCGCTGTAATCCGCACTCAAAAAACTGCCTTCTTCAGAAGATTTAAAGCCGTACTTTTTAAGTTCTGTGTTGCCTTTATATTTAAAGGAGCTCGGTATGAACACCGCTTTGCACCCGTTTTGCGCAAGAGTTTGCACTCTCTCGGAAACTATTACCTTTATATTGGAATTTACGAGCTTCACACCTGCGGCGAATGCGTTAAATTCGGGGCAATATTCGAAACTGTCGGTAATGATACCTATACTGTCTGCGTCGCCGCTTTCAGCCGCAATAACACCCAAAAGATATGAGTATTCGAGAAAATCGTCCTTAAAGCTTATAAGATTTTTCGACGGAGCGACGGTGTTTCCGTAAGATACAAAGTATACGTCGCCTTTTTCGGTGGGAAGTGTACTTATAAATTCTTCGGAAAGGCCGCCGTCAAGAAAGAATAGGTTGTAGCCTTTGGAAAGGAGCCCGTCCCAAAATCCGTCAAGGCTTTCCCCCGAACTTATATCGAGCTTCAAGAACTTATCACCTACAATAAGCTTTTCTTGCACGAATTCGTCAAGGTCACGCTCAAGGCTCGTATCTTCGGCGTGGATATAGGCTATCTTGATATCCGCGCTCGGTATACCCGAAAGCTCCGTGAAATCAAAGTCTTCGCTTCTTTCCTTAACAGCCATCTTGCAGGAGGCAAGTGAAATACACATCAAAAGCGCTAAAATTGCCGCCGTCAATTTCTTCGTCATAGCTTACCTTCTTACTTCAAAAAACCGTTTATTATCTGTTCTTCGGCTTCCTTTTCGGAAAGTCCGAGCGTCATAAGCTTTATGAGCTGTTCGCCCGCTATCTTTCCTATGGCCGCCTCGTGTATCATTTCCGCTTCAAGCGTGTTTGCGCAAATTTCGGGAATTGCGCTGACCTTGCCGTTATCAAGTATTATCGCATCGCACTCGGAGTGAGCATTACATCTTGCATTTCCGTTCATTTTGGCAAGGAATACCTGTCTTGAGTCGCCTGCCGCAACGGAGCGTGAAACTATATGTGCGGAAGAATCTTCACCGTCAAGGTCGACCGTGAAATCCGTACCCGCATACTGCTTTTCGTGCGTATAGAGCTTTTCGGTAACGACGAGCTTTCCGCCCGCTTTTACAGTTGCAAGCGTCTTCCTTTCCGTGGAATCAACGCCTTTTATCTGCGTAGTCTCCATCTCGAAAAATCCGCCCTCGTCAACGTTTATGACTGTGGTGGGGTTCATCACCCTCTCACCTTCGCCCTCGCCTTCTCCGTAATGCTTTTCAACGTATTTTACGTGAGCGTTTTTGCCTATATGGAAGGTATGGATACCGTCGTGCTTTGAGGTGTCGCAGCCGCTGTTATGAATGCCGCAGCCCGCAACTATAAGGACGTCTGCGCCCTCTCCGATGTGAAAATCGTTATATACGAGCTCTTGGTGTCCGCTTTTTGACAAGATAACGGGTATGTGTACGCT
This sequence comes from Eubacteriales bacterium, assembly GCA_045585835.1. Taxonomy (GTDB): domain Bacteria; phylum Bacillota; class Clostridia; order Oscillospirales; family CAG-272; genus CALCTE01. The sequence goes on along the minus strand of JAZMZG010000016.1, from coordinate 108,686 downwards.
TTCACCCTTGGTGAAAGGCTTTATAATAATGTCGATGCCGTTTTTGTCCTCTTTGGAAACGATATCTATATTTGCGGTCGTATTTCTCATTTCGGATTTTCCGTTGAGCCTTATGTTATAGGCGCCGACGGGTACCTCGTGTAAATCGGCTATCTCCGCAAGCATATTTTTTTCAAGCTTATCCATAATACGTACCTCCCTTACATTTTGTCGGAAAGCACTTTGCAAACGCCTTCCTTGCAAAAGAGCCCGTCAAATATCTCGTCTCTAGTGCCGTCCTTTTCGACCTTTCCGCCCGAAAGAAGAACTATTCTGTCCGCTACGTTTAATATTCTCTCTTGGTGAGAGATTATGACTATCGTGCCGTTTATTTCGTCGTGAAGCTTCTCAAAAACTTTAATAAGACTGTTGAAGCTCCATATATCGATTCCTGCCTCGGGCTCATCGAAGATAGACAGCTTGGTGCTTCTTGCAAGAAGCGTAGCTATCTCGATACGCTTGAGCTCGCCGCCGGAAAGGTTTGCGTTTACCTCTCTGTCGATATAGTCGCGTGCGCAAAGTCCTACCTCGGAAAGATATCTGCACGCATCGGATATGCTTATCTCCTTGCCTGCGGCAAAGTTTATAAGGTCCTTGACCTTGATACCCTTAAATCTGACAGGCTGTTGGAAAGCAAAGCTTACGCCGCTTTTTGCTCTGTCCGTCACGGACATTTCGGTTATATCCTCTCCGTCAAGGAAAATTTTTCCCGAATCGGGCTTTATTATACCCGCAATTATTTTGGCTATGGTCGATTTTCCGCTTCCGTTGGGGCCGGTTATAACGGTAAAACCCTCGGAGAGCTTTAAGGAAACGTTATCAAGTATCGTTTTTTTGTTTCCGTCCTCGCCCACTACGCTGTAGCATATATTTTTAAGTTCAAGCATTCTTATATCCTCTTTTATGTGATTATATTATTATACCATAACAAAAAGCACATTTCAAGGCATGTAGAAAGATTTTAGCGCACTCTTACTTTTTTCTCATTCTCTCAAGCGCCGCACGGAGTTTGGGCGTATTATAACGCAGTGCAAGCGTCGGCAATACGTTTAAAAACAAATTGACCGCACCCACGGGAAAAGCGATGGAAAATGCGCATATATTCGGTATAAACAACATTGGCAAAAAGCCAATAAAATAGGACAGTCTGTGCACGACCACTCCCTTGTTGCATTCGATTATGAAGCGCTCTATATACTCGGGATCGCTTGGGCTTTTTAAGCTTTTTTTGCTGAATCCCCCAAGTCCGCCAAGCTCCCATACCTTGTCCTTCCACGCCCGCACCTTTAGTTTTTTGTATATATTTCTTTCTCTCTGACTCACCGCAAAAAGCGGGTTATCTATACCGAAAAGCTTATCCGGCATTTTATTTATGATAAGCGCAATCGAGCCGTCAAGGGTAAATTGAAGGGCGGTGCAAAGCACGACCGATATAATGACGTACTGCCAAGCTGCCGTTTGAAAAGCAATATTCACAAGCGATATTATAATCATCGCCGAGCCTATTACGGAAAGATACAGCTTCATTTCTCGTCGTACTCCAATGGCTTTTTGTAAAATTCCTCGTAGGTCTTTACCCACGAAGCGTAGTTTTTGTTTTTCATATCGTTTTTGGCTTCAACACGGGAGAGCGTTTTATCGGGATAAATCGCGGGCAATATATGAAGCGTGTACTCTTGAACAAAAAAGCCGTCACCGTCAAGAATGTCGCTGTCTTCCATAGTTATAAACACAGGAACGACGGGTGCGTTGTTTCGCACTGCAAGAGAAAATGCTCCGTCTTGTAAGGGACGCGGCTTTTTGTAATTGTACCACATACTTTGCTCGGGGTATATGAGTATGGTCTCTCCTCGCCCCAAAAGGCAGGAAAACGCCTTCATAAACTTTGCCATGGTTGCGTTTTGGCTTGATAAAGGCAAGGTGTTACAATGGCGCATAAAAAGTCCAAAAGGCTTTGGAGGGTTAGTGTAGTTTCCCTCACGTATGACCTTGTAAAGCATCTTGCCGTGCATGGACTTACGCAGTGCAACCCATACGGCGTAGTTGTCGCATACGCTGAAATGGTTACAGGTCACTATTTTCCCGCCTTTGACTTTTTCGAAATTCTCAATGCCCCTGACTTCTTTTATGATAAGCTGTCTTTTAGCTATCATTTTGTCGTAAAAGCGTGCGCCCAAAATATTCGCTATACCCGTTTTTAGCTTGCTTGACAGCTTTTTGTTGAGATAATCCACCTTATCCGGCCCAAGCGGATACGTTTCGGGGTCGTCCTCAACGTCTACGTGCCAAAGCTGTTTTTTCTCAAGCTCGGATATTTTTTCCAAGATCTTGATTTTATGAGCTGATTTTTCCATAACTTAACTCCTGCAAATAAGCTTTGCAAATGTGTAATCGGATTCGACTATCAAATTTGCGTGCTCGATGATTTCCGTTGCAGCAGCTTCCTTTTTCGCTTTTTCCGCCTCACCGAAAGCCGCCTTATTTTCAAGTATTCGCTCATAAAAGGCAGATTTTTTCGCATAGTGCCAAAAATATTCGCCGTCTTTTACGTCATCGTATTGCCAAGGCTTTTTATAAAGTGCGTAATGAACGATGTTTTTCTCACCCTCGCAAGAGGTTAGGATCGGTTCGTTGTTCCAACCGCTTTGCAATAAGTATATCTTGTCCTTGCAAAGATAGTTCAAATACGCTTGGTCGGGGTCAAGCAGGTCGAAATCGTACTTCGTAATAAGCTCGATAAATTTTCCCTCAATTTTATTTTTTCTGAATTCCTCAAGATTCATCACCAAAACGCCCGAATTTACGTATACATCGGGGTCAACACCCAAGGCCACGTTTGCATAACGTCTGAATTCGGGTGTGCTTTTAACATATTGCTCCGACGCAGCACCCAAAATATTTTCGCCAAGCTCAATATTGTACAGCTTCGATATGTCGCCGAGCACAACAAGGTCGCAATCAAGATAAATGACCTTGTCATATTGCGGAAAAAGCGATGCAATAAACAAACGGTAATACGATGCAAGTGAAAAGTGATATACGTTCTTAAAATGAGCACTTATCTCTTTTATGCTCTCCGATATATCAAAAAATTCTATATCAAATCCGTCGCACTCGTTTGAATTGAGTTTTGCTGTATTTACGGGCAAAAGTCCGGTATTGAGAACGATTATCTTATAGCTGTAATCTCTTGATGCATTTTCTATAAGTGAAGAAATAGCAACATCAAGATAAGGCACGTAATTGTCGTCTGTGGAAAAAATAATCGGTATGGTCTTTTTCATTTTATCGCTCCTTTATTTCTTTTTTCGACTTGACATATCAATTATACTTTTACTGAAAACCTATGTAAACACATTCAGCCAAAAAAGCCCTTCTACTAATCCGTTCCTCTGCCGTAGAATTTCTCTCTCCAACTCTCCGAATCGTAGAATTGGCGTAAAAACGCCCGTTTTCAAGCGAAAACGGGCGTTTTTTATTCGTTTATTTGCTTTTTCGGCTTTTTAATGAAGGAGCAAAGGACTATAATGATCTGTCCCGCCACTCCCAATAAATAGATCAAGGAAACGTTTATCTTGAAGTAAAGAAACGTAATGTGAACGGTTGCAAGTATCGACCACATAAGTGCCGATATTATCAAATAATTGTGTCTTGGGTTGAACCATACGGAATTGAAAATCAGCTTCACTATCAATGCAACGGGCAAGGTGTAAAGAAAATAAAGCCACTGGAAAGTCATACGATTCATTATAAGCGTGGTGATTATAAAAGCCAAAACTGCCGCTATCCAGCAGCCGCTCTCCGCAATATACGAAACGGCACGGCGGCTATAGCTCACCTCGCTTGATCTACGGCGTATAACAACATCTTCGATATTTTCCGATTTTACAAGGTAGTCGAGGGTGACGCCGTAAAGCTCGGAAAGCTCGACTAAAACGGATATATCGGGAGACGATTCGCCTCTCTCCCATTTTGAAATGGTCTTGTCGGAATAGTTTAACTTCTCGGCAAGCTCCATTTGCGTCATATTGTTCAAAATACGAAGCTCGGTTATATTTTTGGCGACTGCATTCTTTATATCCTTCACCGAATACCTCCGAAATAACTTACTTTTACAGTGATTATACCATAATGGAAAATACTTTTCAAGGTGGAAAAATATTTTCTCGATAGGTGAGTCCGTAGCCTTCCGTATCGGCGAATATCTTGACTTTTGTGTGAGGGTATGATAAGATACATGTAGATTCCCGTCTCTAAAAACGGAGGTAAACCGGTGGATAAGAGAATATACATGCCGTCTGACATAAAAGAATACGTAAAGAAAAAGCGCAAAAAAAGAATCCGTTTTTGCGTGTTCGGCGCGGCTTTCCTACTTCTCGTGTTTGCGTGTATTGAAATATTCTGCTATCCGATAGAAAGAATATCCGTCTGGAACAGACTTGCCGTTTACTTCATAATTCTGCTTATTTTCGTCGACAGTATAGAGATAGTCGCATTTTTAAAGGATAAATCGTTTTGCGGCACGATAATCGAAGTGCACGACAAGGTTACCCGCGAATTATCCGCTCATACGCTCAGAAGAACGCCGAACTACATAGCGAGTATCAGGATAAAAATATTGCTTCCGTCGGGAAATAAGATATGGAAGACCGCGTACCGAGAAAAGACCGACCATATTCCTCACGGCATATACACTATGGGCGAAGCCGTGGTACATATAAAGGGCACGAATTACATTCAGTCGCAACCGAAGTCGAAGAACGATAAGGTCAGGTGCATAATCTGCGGACACTATAATTACGAGTCGCCCGACTTTTGCAAAGAATGCGGCCATTCGCTGAAAATATACAGGGGGTGAAGTGATGTATCAGGACAGCATTGCAAAGGACGCGCAGGTATATATGGCTAAAAGCTTTCTTCTTCACGCACCGTCGTTTCTCGTCATGCAGCTTATACTGACTGCGCTCGGCTGGGACAGCGTTTCAAATACGGTAAAATACTTCGTGATATTCCTCGTAACCGTAGCGCTTCCCATCTTCGTTTTGTCGCGATTTTTCTACAAATCCGCGCATAAGCATTTTTCCCCGAATCCCGACAGAAAGCTGTGGTTTTTCCACTTCCTTGCAATAGTTCTCCCAACCGAGATAGTTCGGCTTGTAATCAGCACCTTTTGGTATTACGGTATGTACCTTGCCGCTCCCGCGAATTTAATTTTCACGAAGCTCTATTACGTTCCGTCGGGGCGCAAGGAGCTTATTGAAAATATGATGGCAAGTCCGGAGGCTAAAGATTACCTTGTCTACGTCGGCTGCCACTTGCTGTATCTTCTGCCGTATCTTGTGATATACGCGTGCGTATACGGAGCCGTGTGGAGAAAGTTATATAGGCGCCACGATGAATTTATGAAAAGCCACGAAGAATAGTCTTCTCGCCTCCCTCGCTCTGAGGGAGGCGCTTTTTATTCATTCTCTACTCCCTACTGCCTAATGCCTAATATTTTGCCGCAACATTACCGCCCTTTTTGATTGACTTTAAGATATATTTGTTGTATAATAAAGATTTGTAAAGAAAGGATTATAAAGCTATGTTTAAACGAATCTTCAAAAGTGTGCGGGAATACAAGCTTCCGACGATCCTCACGCTCATTTTTATCGTGGGCGAAGCTATCATCGAAGCCATAATTCCCTTCATTACGGCAAATCTCGTCAACGAAATTGAAGCCGGCGTAGATATGGGTTACATACTCAAAACGGGCGGCATTTTGATATTTCTTGCCATATTATCTCTTGCCTGCGGCGGTATTGCGGGATTTACCTGCGCTAAAGCCTCAAGCGGATTTTCCAAAAATCTAAGGCACGATATATTTTCAAAGATACAGACCTACACCTTTGAAAATATAGATAAATTTTCTTCCGCATCACTTGTCACACGTATCACGACCGACGTCGTAAACGCACAGATGTCGTATATGATGCTTATCCGCATAGCGATACGAAGCCCGCTTATGCTTATCTTTTCAATAATAATGGCTTACATTATGGGCGGAGCGCTTGCGACGACCTTCGTTATCGTTATACCCGTGCTCATTTTCGGACTTCTTATGGTAAGCCGCAAGGCGATGCCCGCTTTCAGAAGGGTATTTAAGAAATACGACAAGCTCAACGAATCAATTGAAGAAAACGTAAGAGGCATGCGTGTTGTAAAAGGCTTCTCCCGTGAAGAATACGAAAAGGAAAAGTTCGCAAAGGCGTCCGAGGATATACGCGTAGACTTCACGAAGGCAGAGCGCCTTGTTGCACTTAACTCACCCATAATGCAGTTTTGCATTTACTTCAATATGGCGTTCGTGCTCATCGTCGGCTCAAAAATGTCCGTCGGCGGCGCTATCGGCATAGGCGAAATTTCAGCGATGCTCACATACGGCGTGCAGATACTTATGTCGCTTATGATGCTCGGAATGATATACGTTATGCTTACGATGTCCGTAGAGTCGTTTAAGCGTATAAACGAACTCTTAACGGAAGAACCTGCACTTACTAACCCCGAAAATCCCGTTTATGAAATCAAAAGCGGTGCTATCTCCTTTGAAAACGTAAGCTTTAAGTATTCGAAGGACGCCGAAATATACGCGCTTGAGAACATAAACCTCGAAATCAAATCGGGTATGACCGTAGGCATCTTGGGCGGTACGGGCTCAAGTAAAACAACGCTCGTGCAGCTTATACCCCGTCTTTACGACGTAAGCGTGGGCTCCGTTAAGCTTGACGGAAGAGACGTCAGAGAATACGACCTTGAAACCTTGCGAAACAGCGTTTCGATGGTGCTTCAAAAAAATCTCCTCTTCTCCGGCACGATAAGCGAAAATCTGCGTTGGGGAAATAAGGACGCTACGGACGAGGAGATAAGAGAAGCGTGCAAGCTTGCGCAGGCGGCTGAATTTATCGAAAGCTTCCCCGACGGCTATGAAACGAAGATAGAGCAAGGCGGAACGAACGTTTCGGGCGGTCAAAAGCAACGCCTTTGTATTGCGAGAGCCCTTTTAAAGAAGCCGAAGGTGCTCATTTTGGACGACTCCACCAGCGCCGTCGATATGAAGACGGACGCACTCATACGTGCGGGCTTTAAGGAATATATCCCCGAAACGACGAAGATCATTATTGCTCAAAGAGTTGCATCGGTTGAAGATGCGGATATGATAATCGTTCTCGACGGCGGTAAGATATCCGCCGTAGGCACTCATAAGGAGCTTCTTGAGACTAGCCATATCTACAAAGAAATATACGATCAGCAAACGAAGGGAGGCGACGAAGAATGAAGAAAAAGCTTATTCCCCGAATACTCAAAATGCTTTTTAAGTTCTATCCGGTGCTGGCTCCCATAACGGCGGTCTGTATCGTATTTTCGGCACTTGTTTCCGCTATTCCCGCGCTCTTTGTCCAAAGCGTTATCGAAGTTATCGAAAAATGGTCCGAAAGCGGTGACGTCGCCGCCGCAAGCGCCGAGGTTCTTCCCAAGGTGCTCATACTCATATGCCTTTACGTGCTCTCCATTGCCGCCATTACCACGTATCAACAGCTTATGGCGTATATGACGCAAGGATTTCTTGCAAAGATGCGCTGTGCGATGTACAACGGTATGCAAAATCTTCCGATAAGATTTTTCGATACGAAAAAGCACGGCGATATAATGAGCTACTACACAAACGACATAGACACGCTCCGTCAGCTCGTATCGCAGTCCTTCCCCGCACTGCTTAATTCGATATCCATAGTGCTTTGCGTATTTGTAATTATGCTAAAGTTCAGCTTATGGCTTACTCTTGCAGTAGTAATCGGCGTATTTCTTATGATATTCGTTTCAAAGAAATTCGGCGGCGGAAGCGCGAAATTCTTCGTACGTCAGCAAAAATCTATAGGACAATTCGAAGGCTACGTGCAAGAAACGATAAACGGGCAAAAGGTCGTCAAGGTGTTCTCTCACGAGAAGGAATGTATAAGCGGATTTGACAAAATAAACGACAAGCTTTTTGAGGAAAGCTACAAGGCGCACGCATATGCAAATATACTCGGCCCCGTTATAATGAACATAGGTAACATACTCTACGTTCTTATCGTAACTCTCGGCGGCATCCTTATCGCAACGGGTGCGCCTAATCCTTGCCTTACGGGTATAAACGTCGTGACGGTAAGCGTTCTCGTCCCCTTCCTTAATATGACAAAGCAGTTCACGGGTAACATAAACCAAGTCTCACAGCAAGTAAACTCCATAGTAATGGCTATGGCGGGAGCGCAAAGAATATTTGACCTTATGGACAGGGAGCCCGAAACTGATGATGGGTACGTTACCCTCGTCAACGCAAAAACGGACGAAAACGGCAATATCGTCCCCTCGGAAAAAAGGACGGGTATGTGGGCTTGGAAGCATCCTCACGGCGACGGCAGTATCACATATACTGCCTTAAAGGGCGACGTTCAGCTTTTAAACGTCGACTTCTCCTACGAGGAAGGCAAGCAAGTTCTTCACGACGTAAGCGTATACGCAAATCCCGGTCAAAAGGTCGCATTCGTCGGTGCTACGGGTGCGGGCAAGACCACGATAACGAATCTCATAAACCGTTTCTACGATATTGAAGACGGCAAGATACGTTATGACGGAATAAACATCAATAAGATAAAGAAATCCGACCTTCGACGTTCCCTCGGCATCGTTTTGCAGGAAACGAATCTCTTTACGGGAACGGTTATGGACAATATCCGCTACGGCAAGCTCGACGCAAGCGATAACGAATGTATCGAGGCGGCAAAGCTCGTGGGCGCAGACGACTTTATAAAAAGACTTCCCAAGGGCTATGAAACCGTGCTTGAAAATAACGGTGCAAACCTTTCCCAAGGACAGCGCCAGCTTATCGCTATCGCGAGAGCCGCCGTTGCCGACCCGCCCGTAATGATAATGGACGAGGCAACAAGCTCCATTGATACGAGAACGGAAGCGATAGTTCAAAAGGGTATGGATAAGCTTATGGAAGGCAGAACCGTATTCGTTATTGCTCACAGGCTCTCAACCGTAAGAAATTCCGACGTAATTATGGTACTTGACCACGGCCGCATAATCGAAAGAGGTAATCACGAAAAGCTTATTTCGGAAAAAGGCACGTACTACAGACTTTATACGGGCGCATTCGAGCTTGAATAAAAAATTGACACCCAACTCTCCGTTTTCGGAAGGTTGGGTGTTTTCTATGATTTCTATTTTTAATCAAGAATAACGGACTTTTTCTTTCCGTTTTTGTTTTTCGGATACTCTCGTATCCTCATAACGAAATCAATATTTACCGCTTCGACGGTGCCTTTACTTTCAACCAAAAGAGCTCCGTCTGCGACCTCCTTGATGATCCCGTCTATTTGATTTCCGTTAAACGTGTAGATGAGACATTCCTTATCAATAAATCTCTTGGCAAATTCAATCATTTCGTCCTCCGAATTTCTTTTTTTCATAAGCTGTTTTACCATCATCTGCTTTTGGCTTCTCATCGTCCAAAATATGATCAAAAACATCACAGCTATCGGTATATAATACGCGGGATTCAAAAATTCACCCCCCACTCCGTCGGGATATTTCTATTCAATGTTAAATTCAAACGTAAAGCGTGCTCCGCCGCCGTCTACGTTCTCCGCCTTCAGTCTCGCCTTATGTGCGTCGCTTATGCCCTTTGCTATGGAAAGCCCTATGCCGTGCTTTCCCTTTTTGCCCTTATAAAAGCGGTCGAATATATGCTCTATATCGTTTTCGTCAATCCCCGCACCGTCATCGCTGACGCTGACCTTGACAAGTCCTTCTTTCTCGGTAAGCTCTACGACGACGCATCGTGCGGCATATCTTAAACCGTTTGATATGACGTTCATAAACGCACGTAAAAGTGCGTCCGAATCGCCGTTTATAAATACGTCACGTTCGGGGAGATTTAATATCATTTGCTTTTCGCTGTTTACGGTAAGCCCCTCAAGCTTTTCTCTTGCGCTTCGCAAGATGTCGCTTAGATTGCAAAGCTCCTTCTTCATTTCGCTTTTATCCATCTTCGAAATATACAGCATCTGCTCAAGCATTTCCGTAAGACGTTTGCTTTCGTCAACGATAACTCCCGCCGCTTCTTTATTGTCGGGGAATATGCCGTACTGTATGCCCTCGGCATAGCCTTGTATCGACATAAGGGGCGTGCGAAGCTCGTGCGATACGTTTTGGAAGAATTGCTTTTGCTCCTTATCGTATTTATCAAGCTTTAGTGCCGCAGTATTCATATTTTCCGCAAGCTCGTGAAGCTCTCTTACGCTGAAATCCTCTTTGTGCGTCGTAAAATCTCCGTGTCCGAGCTTGTTTGCAAAGCTGCAGAGCTTCTTTATCTGTGACGAAAGGGCGTTTGATACGAAAAACACCGCAACGAACATTATCAGTGCTGCGACGATTGAGGCGGAGCGTAAAACGTCCTCCGAGCCCTTGATGATCTCGCCGTATAAGCTCAAATCGGCATATACGACTATGCGGCAGTCTTTATACGTATCGCTCTCCCCGAGCGAAAATTTTACCGCAACGTATCTTCCGAAGCTTGTGGTAAAATACTTCGTCTTTCCAAGCTCGAAGCTATCCTTTGCGGTGGCTTCGGCAAGTGCTGCGGTTTCTTCAAGTCTTCCTTCGTTATCAAAATTTATATTTTGTATAATGGCGCCGTAGTTTTTTTCAATTATTATCGCCTCAACGTCACTCGATGCATAAATACGGCGTTTTATCTCATCAAACAGCTTGTCACCGTATTCCTCATCGTTTACGTCATACGTCCGAGCGTAATCCTCCGCAAGCCCGTAAAACTTCGATATTTGTCCCGCTACACGGCTGTTTGTGTAGCCTGTCAATATCAAGCCGAAAGCAAACACAAGCAGGGTCATGATCGCCGCAAGCACGATTCCGTACGCAAGAAGGAGTCTGCCCCTTATGCTCATTTTTTTCATTTACAGCACCTTACTTAAAAACTCACGCAAACGCTCACTCTTGGGATTCGTGAAAAATTCCTCGGGAGATGCGTCCTCCATTATCGTTCCATCGTCAATGAACACAACTCTGTCGCCGACCTCTTTTGCAAAGCTCATTTCGTGGGTTACGACAACCATCGTCATTCCGCTTTTTGCAAGCTCCTTCATAACGTCCAAAACCTCTCCGACCATTTCGGGATCGAGTGCGGAGGTCGGCTCGTCAAAGAGCATTACCTCGGGGTCCATACAAAGCGCTCTGACTATCGCTATTCTCTGCTTCTGACCGCCCGAAAGCTGTGACGGATATGCTCCCGCTCTGTCGGCAAGTCCGACTCTTTCAAGAAGCGCCATAGCCTTACTTTCTGCCTCCGCTTTCGTTTTTTTCAAAAGCTTTATGGGTGCAAGAGTCATATTTTCCAAAATAGTTTTATGCGGGAAAAGATTAAAGTGTTGGAATACCATTCCTATCCTTCGGCGTATAAGGTCAACGTTTGCTTTTTTATCCGTTATATCCTCACCGTTTATAAATATCTTTCCTCCCGTGGGCTCTTCAAGAAGGTTAAGGCAGCGCAAAAACGTGCTTTTGCCCGAGCCGGAGGGTCCGATTATGACCGTAACGCTTCCTCTTTTAAGCTCCGTTGATATTCCGTTTAAAACTTGTATTTTGCCGAAGCTTTTATGCAAGTCTTCAACCTTGATTATCGTATCAGTGATCACTGTTTCTAAGCTTCCTTTCTATGACGTTCATAAGCTTGGTAAGTCCCATAACTATCACAAGATAGATTATCGCAACGACGATAAGCGGAAAAAACGGCGCGTACGTATTCGAACGGATAGTGTCTCCCGCCTTGGTTATATCAACCACGGCAACGTAGCCCGAAATGGACGTTTCCTTTACAAGTGCGATAAATTCGTTTCCGAGTGCGGGTAATATGTTTTTAAATGCCTGCGGGCAAATTATATGCACCATCGTTTGAGCATAGCTGAAGCCAAGACTTCTTCCCGCCTCAAACTGACCCTTGTCAATAGACATAATACCGCTTCTGACTATCTCCGCAACGTATGCGCCCGAATTTATGCCGAAAGCGAGTATTGCGGGGATCATGCCGTTACGTACGGAAGCGAGAACTACGAAGTACATTATCATAAGCTGTACCACGACGGGCGTTCCTCTTATAACGGTCAGATATACCTTGCATATCGCATTCAAAAATTTAAATCTTCCCGTTTTGTCGTAGGTAGAGCGTATGATGGCAACGATAAAGCCGAGAAATATACCGATAACAAGAGCACCTGCCGTTATTCCGATGGTAACGCCAAAGCCGTTTACAAAAAGCTTCCAACGTGCCTCTTCGATAAACGTAGATTTTACGCCCCTTGATACTGTCGTATATATCTTGTGAAAAAAGCCTTTGTAAAGCGAAAAAGTAGTCTTCTTCGACGTATTTCCGCCACCGTATGAATATACTTCACCGTCTTCAGCCGTTACGGAAACGAGCTTTGAACCTTTGGGAAGAGTTATCTTTCCCGGCTCTTTTATGGAGGAAACAACATCGGTTAGATTTTCGCTTTTACTTTCTCCCTCTATCTCGTAACAAACGCTTGTTATGCCTATAGGCTCGTATTTATCCTCAAGGTATACTTTCACCTCAACGCCGTCATTACTTGCAAAAGCAGGGAAAGCAAACGATGTGCAAAGCACTGTGATTATAAGTGCGAAAAAGAGAATTTTCTTCATTTCAAATTCCTCGAAAACGAAAGCAAGCCGAGGCGGTATAAACCGTCTCGGTCAAGCTTTACTTTAAGTATATATTATTCCTTAACGATGATAACCTGTACACCGGTTGCATAGGTATCGGTGAAGTTGATCTCCGCAAGACGCTCATCTGTAACGGTCATACCCGCAGCACCGAAATCAGCCTTACCTGTCTTAACTGCAGCGATGATGGAATCGAATTCCATATCATTGATAACGAGCTTGTAACCAAGCTTATCGCAGATAGCCTGTGCAATATCAACGTCGATGCCGACGATCTTGTTATCCTTTATGTATTCATAGGGAGGGAATGCTGCATTCGTAGCCATAATGAGCTCGCCCTTAGAAGTATCTACACCCTCGGGTGAAACGTAGGGGGATTTGCCGATCGTTTCGTCGCCTATGTAGTTTTTGATGATGCTGTCAATGGTTCCTTCTTCTTTAAGAGCCTTGAGTGCGCCATTTATAGCTTCAAGAAGCTCCGTATCTTCCTTTGCGATGCAAATGGCGTAATCCTCAACAGCAAAAGGCTCTTCAAGTATTTTAAGTCCTTTGTTGGCTTCAACAAAGTGCTTTGCGGGCTCATTGTCGATGATAACGCAGTCAACCTTACCCGTAGTGAGTGCGACAACGGCATCAGCGCCCTTTGAATAGCGGTTGACCGTTGAGCCTTCTTCTTCATAGTCGCTTGCGAAGATATCGCCCGTGGTTCCCTGCTGTACGCCTATTGTGGCGCCGGGGAGATCGTCTACAGAAGCTACTGTCTTACCGCCCTTGCAAGAGCAAGCAAGGACTGCTAAAAGTGCTACTGCCATTATAAGACATAAAAGCTTAACAGATTTTTTCATTTTAATTACCTCTTTTTAATATTTTTATTGGGGATTATTTCCACGATAGGAGTATATCACGCTTTTTTGGCTTTGTCAAGTATTTATATGCATATTTTTTAAATATTTTTATAATTTTTATGCATTTTCCGATGTTTATACAGAATATTTTTGCATAATTAGGCATAATTTGCAAATTAAAGCAAAAATGAAGGATTTTCAAAATTTTCCAAAAAGGTATTGACAAAGAGGAAAAAGGATAGTATTGTATTTTTAGCACTTAAACGTCGAGAGTGCTAAAAGCATAAGTTTAAGACAAACGGTGTAATAATATGGATATAAGTGAAAGAAAAAAAGAAACGCTGCGCTATATCGTAGAGGCTTATATCAGCGGCGGCGAGCCCGTAGGTTCAAAGTATCTTACGGACACGAAAAAGCTTGCTTGGTCAAGCGCCACCGTCCGTAACGATATGATGGAGCTTGAAAAAAGCGGGTATCTTTATCAGCCTCACACCTCCGCAGGACGCATACCGACGACTGCCGGATATCAAGCCTACGTCAACGAGCTTATGGAAAGCTATGAGATGAGCATTAAGGAGATAGAGGCGATAAACGGTCTTTTGTCATACAAAATGACGGAGCTTGATAAACTTGTTAAAAGCGCGGGAAAGGTCGCTTCCTATTTATCTAATTATACGGCGATAACCGTCAAGCCCAAAAAATCGGGTGTAAGTGTTAAGCGATTTGAGATAACTTGGCTTGACGAGCATAACTTTGTTTTAATAATCGTAAGCTCTCTCGGACTTGTCAAAAGCTCGCATCTGCGCTCGCAAATGCCCATTGACCGCACCGATACGCAAAAGCTCGTGGATATATTGAACAGCTCCCTTTGCGGACTTGTGCAAGAGCAGATAACCTTAAACGTAATATCGAGCCTTGAGGGACTTTCGGGATATATGCTCCCGCTGCTTCACTCCGTGCTCAGCACATTAAACGAAGCTTTTGGAGAATTCAACGCAGACAGCATCGAACTTGAGGGCGTCACGAATCTTTTGAAGTATCCCGAATTTTCCGACAGTGATACCCTAAGCGGTATAATAAATCTGCCAAACAACAAAGACCAAATGCTTGCGCTTATATCCGAAAATTCATCGGGTGCAATTCAAACCAAAGACGGCATAAACATAATAATCGGCGACGACTCCTCACCCTCTCCCATGAAGGACTACGGTATAGTTTACACGAATTTCGATGCAGGTCCGGGCGCAAGGGGTGTACTCGGTGTCATAGGCCCAAAACGAATGGAATACAGTAAGGTGGTTGCTCATTTGAAATATCTTTCATCAAAGCTCCGTGAGCTTTCGCCTCCCGATAACGATAAATTAGGAGAATAGCTATGAAAAAGAACGAAAACGAAATAAAAGAAACAAGCACCGCAAAAAAATCCGACGATAAGCTTAACGCTTTTAAAAAATCGGCGGAAGAAGCAAAAAAGGCGGCTGAAGCGGCTTGTAAGGAAGCGGAAGAAGCAAAAAAGTGCGCCGAAGAAGCCGAAGAAAAGGCTAAAGAGGCTACGGACAGAATGCTACGTATCGCCGCTGAATACGATAATTTCAGAAAACGTGCGGTAAAGGAAAAGGAAGATGCTTACACCGACGCTTATTGTGATGCGGTAAAAACACTTTTACCCGTTATGGATAACTTAAAGAGAGCAAAGAGTTTCGACGGGCAGGGCGAGGGCACGGCTCTTATTATGAAACAGCTTGAAGAATGCTTTGCAAAGCTCGGCGTTGAAGAAATACCCGCACTGAATCTACCATTTGACCCTAATTTTCACAATGCGGTTATGATAGACGATTCGGGAAATGCCGAAAAGGACACCGTAACCGATGTGCTTCAAGACGGATATACACTTAAAGGCAAGGTAATACGCTTTGCTATGGTCAAGGTTGCAAATTAAGTAAAAAATAAATTCACATATATATTAAGGAGAAAAACTATGTCTAAAATCATTGGTATCGACCTCGGTACAACAAACTCATGCGTTGCAGTTTACGAAGGCGGCGAGCCTACTGTAATTCCCAATCCCGAAGGAAGCAGAACGACTCCCTCCGTAGTAGCTTTTAATAAAAGCGGCGAAAGAATCGTAGGACAGGTAGCAAAAAGACAGGCTATCACCAACCCCGACGGTACTGTAAGCTCCATCAAGAGAAAGATGGGCTCGACCGACAAGGTTGAATACGACGGAAAGAGCTACACGCCCCAAGAAATATCCGCAATGATACTTCAAAAGCTCAAGGCGGATGCCGAAGCATATCTCGGCGAGACCGTTTCAAAAGCGGTCATCACCGTTCCCGCATACTTCTCCGACGCACAGCGTCAAGCTACGAAGGATGCAGGTAAAATCGCAGGTCTTGAGGTTATGCGTATCATAAACGAGCCTACCGCAGCGGCTCTTGCTTACGGCGTAGACAAGGAAAACACCGACCAGAAGATACTCATCTTCGACCTCGGCGGCGGCACGTTCGACGTATCGCTTCTCGAGATATCCGACGGCGTATTTGAGGTACTTGCAACGGCAGGTAACAACAAGCTCGGCGGCGACGACTTTGACCAAAGAGTTATCGACTGGATCGCAGATACCTTTAAAAAGGAAAACGGAATCGACCTTCGAAACGATAAAATGGCGCTCCAAAGACTCAAGGAAGCGGCCGAAAAAGCTAAAATTGAGCTTTCGGGTATGACGAGCACAAACGTAAATCTTCCCTTTATCACGGCTGATGCAACAGGTCCCAAGCACTTCGACGCTACGCTCACGAGAGCAAAGTTTGACGAATTGACAGCAGACCTCGTTGAAGCTACGATGGTTCCCGTAAGAAGAGCTATATCCGATGCGGGACTTACTCCCGACAAGATCGACAGAGTTCTTCTTGTGGGCGGTTCCACAAGAATTCCCGCAGTTCAAGAAGCTGTAAAGAAATTCATCGGCAAAGAGCCCTTCAAGGGCATCAACCCCGACGAGTGCGTTGCTATAGGTGCGGCTATTCAAGGCGGTGTCTTAGGCGGCGATGTTAAGGACCTTCTCCTTCTCGACGTAACGCCCCTCTCACTCGGTCTTGAAACTCTCGGCGGCGTATTCACAAAAATAATTGACAGAAATACCACTATCCCCGTAAAGAAGAGCCAAGTGTTCTCCACCGCAGCCGACAATCAGCCCAGCGTTGAGATACACGTATTGCAGGGTGAAAGAGAAATGGCGGCAGGCAACACCACTCTCGGCCGCTTTAACCTCGACGGTATCCCCATGGCACCCAGAGGAGTTCCTCAAATCGAAGTTACCTTCGATATCGACGCCAACGGTATCGTAAACGTTTCCGCAAAGGACCTCGGCACCGGAAAAGAACAGCACATCACCATTACCTCCTCCTCGAATATGAGCAAAGAAGACATCGAAAAGGCTGTAAAGGAAGCGGAGATGCACGCAGCAGAAGATAAGGCGGCGAAGGAAAAGGCAGATACGAAAAACAGAGCCGATTCCATCGTATTCCAAGCCGAGAAAGCACTTTCCGAAATCGGCGATAAGCTTCCCGAGAGCGAAACCGCTCCCGTTAAAGAGCAGCTCGAAAAGGTTAAAGAAGCTATCAAGAATGATAACTACGATGCGATGAAGAGCGAGACCGAAGCTCTTGAAAAGGTATTCGGCGAGCTTTCACAGAAGCTTTATGCACAGGCTCAGGCACAAGGCGCAGCGCCCGGTGCAGAGCAAGGCCCCGCAGATAACGGCGGTGCTTATGATGCGGACTTTAAGGACGTATCCGACGACAATAAATAATTAAGCTTTCGTGAGGGAATGAGCAAAAAACGCTCATTCCCTACGGGTGCTTTGAGAGGAAATTATGGCAGAAGAAAAAAGGGACTATTACGAGGTGCTCGGCCTTTCGAAAGGAGCATCCTCGGATGAGATAAAAAAGGCTTACAGAACCCTTGCCAAAAAGTATCACCCCGACGTAAATCCCGGTGATAAGGAAGCGGAAGTGAAATTTAAAGAAGTCGGCGAAGCCTACGGGGTTTTGTCCGATGCCGATAAAAAAGCCAAATACGATGCCTACGGTCATGCGGGCGTAGACCCGAGCTACGCTGCGGGCGCAGGCGGCGGATTCGGAGGATTTGGCGGATTCGGCGGCTTTGATTTCGGTGATATATTCGGTGATATATTCGGCGGCGGAAGAACACAGTCAAGGCCTAACGCTCCAATACAAGGTGACAATATAGCACAGCGTATCACACTTACTTTTGAGGAAGCCGCTTTCGGCTGTACGAAAGAAATAAGCTATCAGCAGATAGCAAGCTGCGAAGAATGTCACGGCACGGGTGCGGCAAAGGGCACAAACCCCAAGACCTGCTCCGCTTGTCGAGGCACAGGTCAGGTAAAGGTATCGCAAAGAACGGCGTTCGGTATGTTCCAAACCACTAAGGTATGCGACACTTGCCGAGGTACGGGTAAAATAATCGAACAGCCTTGCCAAAGCTGCAAGGGTAACGGACGAATAAGAAAAACCAAGAGATTGCAGGTAGATATCCCGGCGGGAATCGACGACGGTCAAAGAGTGGTGCTTCGCTCTCAAGGTAATGCGGGTGAAAACGGCGGACCCTCCGGCGACCTTATAATAGTCGCTTCGGTAAAGCCGCATAAGATATTCGAGCGTGACGGCTATAATCTCTATTGTGAGATGACTTTAAACGTAGTAGAAGCCGCCCTCGGTGCAGAAATAGAAGTACCTACGCTTGAAGAGCCCGTCAAATTTACTATACCCGAGGGTACGCAAAGCGGAACTCTCTTTACGATAAAAGGAAAGGGAATCCCCGTAATACATTCAAAAAACAAGGGCGACCTTCTTTTCAGAGTTATAGTAGAGATACCCAAGTCGCTCAACTCCGAACAAAAGAGAATACTTAAAGAATTCGGCGAAAGCCTTGAAAAGAAACGCGGAATTTTCGATAAATTTAAAAAATAAAGGAGAACACTTATGAAGCCTTCCATCGAACAGCTCACACAAAACAACAAGGTAAACAGATACAAGATCGCTATTGCGGCGGCTAAAACGGCAAGAGACCTAAACGAAAAATATACAAGCGGTGCGTATGACGCATACCCCGAAAAAAAGGCAAAGCTCGTTGATCAAAATATGGTCGAAGTAGCTTTGGAAAAGCTCGCAGAGGGCGAATACAAAATAGTACAGTAAAAATATAAACAAGAAAGGGCGGCGAGATATGAATATGACGGAGAAAAATTACGCTAAAGTCAGTATTCTCGACTGCCCTTATTCTGTCGATAAGCAGTTCGACTACGCCATTCCCGAGCCGCTGAAGCAAGTAATAAAGCCGGGTATGCTCGTACTTGTTCCGTTCGGCGCATCAAACAAGCGCATGGTAGCTCTCGTGCATTCTTTGCACGACAAAACGAGTGCAAAACGCATAAAGTTGATTTTGGAGGCGATAAACTCCGAAAATCCGCTTTCCGATGAAGCATTACGGCTCTGCGAATTCGTAAGCGAGAGGTGCTTTTGCACAGTCGGCACGGCATATAAAACGGTTATGCCGTCTTATGCCGCAGACCACACACAGCTTATGTATGAAGTAGTCGAAAAGAACAGCGGCGAAAAGCTTGTAAACGATAAGACAAAAACGGTACTTTCGTTTATATCGCAGGCAAGCTGTATCACTGACAGTATGCTTGAGGCGGAATTCGGCGAAGATGCAAAAGAGGCGGTAAACGCTCTCGTAAAGCTCGGAATCGTACGCAAGGTGCCTCTTAAAAACGCAAAAAGCAAAGATAAGTTTGAAACCTACATAAGCCTTGCCGACGGTTTTTCACCGCAAGATACAAGCTTGACGCAAAAGCAAATTCTACTTGCGGAATATCTTGCCGAATACGGAGAGCTTACAAAAAGCGATATACTGACGAAGCTTCCCGTTACGGCATCGGTAATAAACACGATGAAACGGCACGGATATATCAAATCCGAAAAAAGAGAGGTTATGCGAAATCCCTTCTCCTCCCTTTATGAAGACGAGAAAACGCCTCCCGAGCTTTCCTTATCAAAGGCACAGCAAGAGGCGTACGATAAACTCAATTCGCTCTTTTCAAGTAATGAAGCGAAGGCGGCGCTGCTTTTCGGCATAACCGGAAGCGGCAAGACGATGGTTATGAAAAAGCTCATCGACAAGGTCATCGAAAGCGGTAAGCAAGTAATTATGCTTCTTCCCGAGATAGCTTTGACCCCGCAAGCCGTAAAAATATTCGTAAGCTACTACAAAAATCGTGTCGCAGTATTCCACTCCGGTCTTTCCATGGGCGAAAGGCACGATGCGTGGAAAGCTGTAGACCGAGGCGACGTAGACCTGATAATCGGAACACGCTCTGCGATATTCGCCCCAACGAAAAATCTCGGTCTTGTAATAATCGACGAGGAGCAAGAGGATTCCTATAAATCCGATATTGCTCCGAAATATCACGCAAGAGATATTGCAAGATTCCGTTGCGGATACAATAACGCCATGCTCTTACTTGCATCGGCAACGCCCTCTGTGGAAAGCTACTATAAAGCCGAAAAGGGCGACTATACGCTTGTAAAGCTCACCGAGCGTTACGGCGATGCGGTGCTCCCCGACACGATGATAGCGGATATGCGCTATAACGGCTACGGCGCAAGCGATATACTTTCAAAACAGCTTATAGCGGAGCTTGCGGCAAGAAAAAAGAGAGGCGAAAAAAGCGTACTTTTTTTAAACAGACGCGGTTTTCACGTATTTATGAGCTGCCGAGATTGCGGACAGACGGTTATGTGCCCAAACTGCAGTGTGAGCTTAACTCTGCACAAAAAGCACTATAAAAGCGGCGGCGTTTCGGAAAAGCTTATGTGCCACTATTGCGGATATACCGTCACCCCGCCCGCAAAATGCCCCTCTTGTCAAAAAGAGAACCTTAAATACTTTGGGCTGGGTACGCAAAAAATAGAAGATGAACTCGAAAACACTTTGCCCGAAATGAGCTATATACGTATGGATGCGGATACTACCGTCGGCAAAATGTCGCATAAAAAGATAATCGACAGTTTTTCAAGCGGCAAGGATATACTTGTCGGCACTCAAATGGTCACGAAGGGACACGATTTTCGCGACGTCACCCTCGTGGGTATACTCTCTGCGGATATGTCGCTTCACAGCGACGATTACAGAGCAAACGAGCGCACTTTCTCGCTTATAACGCAGTGTGCGGGGCGAGCAGGCAGAGCAAACAAGAAGGGGCTTGCGATAATACAGACCTATTCGCCGAAAAACGCAGTTATAAACTATGCGGCAAATCAAGACTACGAGGGCTTTTATAAAAACGAGATAGCTTTAAGAAAAGAAATGCTCTTTCCCCCATTCTGCGATTTCTTGCTTGTAAATCTTTATTCTGCATCGGAGCACGACTTGATGCTTGGTGCAAGTGCTTTCAAAAAGCTTATCGAAGAACTGCAAAAAGAAAAATATTCGGACGTGAGATTTATTTTGTTCGGTCCCTTTGAAGCGGGAATCTACAAGCTGAATAATTCTTACAGAATGAAATTAATATTAAAGTGTAAAAATAACAAACGTACGAGGGAACTTATCAGTGAAGCACTCAAGAGCTTCTCTTCCGCTTCATACAAAACCGTTAACATAAATGCGGATATGTGCCCATCGAACGTGTAAAATGAGGATATTACAATGGCTATTTTAAAAATTGTACAAAAAGGCGACGAGGTTTTAAGAAAAAAATCAAGAGAGGTCACGGGAATCACCCCCCGTATAACGACGCTTCTTGACGATATGCGCCAAACGCTTATAAAAGTCGGCGGTGTCGGCCTTGCCGCACCCCAAGTCGGCGTTTTGAAAAGAATATGTATCATTATGCTCGACCCGAGCGATGAGCCTATCGAGCTTATCAACCCCGAGATAATCTACACGGAGGGAGAGCAACAGGAGCTTGAGGGTTGCCTTTCCTGCCCTCACGAGTGGGGTATAACAAAGCGTCCCTATAAGGTTAAGGTGAGAGCCGTAAACAGAGAAGGCAAACGTGTGGAATATGAGGGCGAAGACTTGCTTGCAAGAGCATTTTGCCACGAGATAGACCATCTTGACGGAAAGCTCTTCTTGGATGTTTGCGTTGAAATGGTACCCGAAAGCAGTTTAAGAGAGGGTTGATTTATGAAAATACTTTTTATGGGCACTCCCGACTTTGCAAAGAGAAGTCTTGAAGCGCTTATAAATGCCGGGCACGAAATATGCGGTGTAGTAACCCAACCCGATAAGCCCGTCGGCAGAAAACGCATACTCACGCCCTCACCCGTAAAAGAATTTGCGCTTGAAAAGGGGCTTGACGTTTACCAACCCGCAACGCTTAAAAGCAACGAGTTTGCAGAGCTTCTTGTAAAGCTTGCACCCGAGATATGCGTTGTGGTGGCATACGGAAAAATACTTCCGAAATACGTGCTTGACTTTCCGCGATATAAATGTGTAAACGTACACGGCTCACTGCTTCCCGCCTACAGAGGTGCGGCTCCCATACAAAGAGCTATGCTCGACGGCGTTTGCGAAACGGGAGTTACCACAATGTATATGGACGAGGGTATGGATACGGGCGATATGCTCCTTAAAGCAAGCACGAAAATAAAAGATGACGAAAATTTAGATGAGCTTTATGCACGGCTCGGCGATATGGGCGCAGAGCTTCTCATAAAGACATTGGAGCTTATTGAAAGCGGAAATATTGCACCCATAAAGCAAGAAGATTCTCTTGCAACTCACGCCGCAAAAATAACGAGAGAGGACGAGGCTTTGGATTTTTCACTTCCCACGAAGCTCGTTATGCGCAAGATAAACTGTATGCTTCCCGCACCTGCGGCAAACTTTATACTTGACAATAAACCCGTAAAGGTATACGCCGCCCAGCCAATTAAAACCGATTTTGAGGCAGAGTGCGGACGTATTATAGACGTCGACAAAAAATCGTTTTCCGTAAAGACCGCAGACGGTGCGGTAAAGATAACCGAGCTTTGCGTCGTAGGCGGAAAGCGTATGCCGGTCAGTGCATTCCTTTGCGGAAACAAGATCACGACCGATTCAACTGTGGAGTAGATAAAATATGTATTTTGATTATTACTATTTGATTTTCGTTGTCCCCATGCTTATCCTTTCCCTCATAGCGCAGGGAATGGTACAAAGCTCATACAAGAAATACTCAAAGCTAATGGGCGCACGCCGTATAACCGGTGCGCAGGCAGCAGAGATGCTTCTTCGCTCACGAGGAGTTACAGACGTAAGAGTCGAGCGTATTTCGGGAAACTTAACAGACCACTATGACCCCAAGGCAAACGTCATAAGGCTTTCTGACGGCGTATATTCCTCAAGCTCCGTTGCCGCAGTCGGTATTGCCTGTCACGAAGCGGGCCATGCACTTCAATACGCACAAAGCTATGCGCCAATTAAACTTAGAATGGCGCTTGTGCCCGTATGCAATATAGCGTCACAGCTCTCTGTTCCGCTTATAATTTTGGGTATCGTCTTAAACTTTTTTCAACTTGCATATATCGGCATCGCCGCTTTTGCGGTGGCTACGGTATTTCAGCTTGTAACCTTGCCCGTTGAGTTTAACGCTTCCCGACGTGCGATGAGCATTATAAACGAGCAAAATATCCTTTACGGCGACGAAGCGAAGGGTGCAAGAAAGGTGCTTACTGCTGCGGCTATGACCTATGTTGCCGCGCTTGCGGTATCGCTTGCAAACCTACTTCGCTTTGTGATGATAGTCGGCAACCGCAGAGATTAGTTAAATGGAAAAAATAAGTGCAAGACGTGCTGCCGTTATATCACTTGTAAAAATAGAAAAAGACGGCAGATATTCAAATATAGAGCTTGATTCAACGATTAAAAAATATGCTCTTGAGGGTGCGGAAAAGGGACTTTACAGCCGTATCGTATACGGCGTGTTGGAGCGCCTTTATACGCTCGACGCTTTGATAGAGGCACAGTCAACAAGAAAGCTTGAAACGCTCGATGCGGAAATAAAAGCCATTTTACGCATTGGAGCATATCAGCTCCATTTTCTTGATAAGATACCGCAAAGCGCCGCAGTCAACGAAAGCGTAAATCTTGCAAAGCGTTTCGGCAAAGGTGCCATGGGATATGTAAACGGCGTGCTTCGCAATATAGCGAAAACAGACCTTGCAGGCTTTTTTGAAAATGCGAAAAAAACGCTTTCCAAGTCCGAATATCTATCCATCAAATACTCCGTTTTAAAGGAAACGGTAGAGCTTATTATATCGCAATACGGCGAAAAGAAAGCGGAAGATATTTTGTGCGCACTGCTCGGTGCGGATAAAGGTATATCGCTTCGTGTGAATACTCTTAAAACCACTCCCGAAAAGCTTGCCTCGGAAATGGAATGCGAGGTGTCAAAGCTATGCGATGTATGCATAACAAAGCAAAAAAGCTTTTCGGTGGAAAACGAGGAGCATTTTAAAAACGGTGAATATTTCGTCCAATCAGAGCCCTCTGCGCTTTCGGCAAAAGCGCTTGACGCAAAAAGCGGACATACGGTCATAGACGCTTGCGCTTGCCCCGGCGGAAAGACGTTTTCTATTGCTATGGATATGGGAAATGAAGGCAAGATAGTTGCCTGTGACCTTCACGAAAATAAGCTATCTCTCATTAAAAAAGGTGCCGACAGACTTGGTATATCTATAATCAAGACCGTAGCCTTAGACGGAAGATGCGAAAGCGGAGAGCTTATAGGCAAAGCCGACAGAGTACTTTGCGACGTGCCTTGCTCTTGTCTTGGTACTATATCGAAAAAGCCCGAGATACGCTATAAAAGCCACACAGAATACGGGCGTCTTCCCGAAATACAGCTTGATATTTTGAATAATACCTCAAAATACTTAAAAAAAGGCGGTGTGTTGGTGTATTCCACCTGCACCTTCGATAAAGCCGAAAACGAAGGTGTAGTAAGCCGCTTTTTAGAGGAAAACCCAGATTTTGCCCCCGAATATATCAATTACAACGAAAGCTTTGACGTTTACCGTGACGGATTTGGAACCTGCTTTTTGCCGTGCGGCGTATGCCCCGACGGTTTCTATATCGCAAAGTTTGTAAGGAAATAAAATGACAGACATACAAAGTATGAATTTAGGCGAGCTTGAGGATTATATAGTCTCTCTCGGAGAAGCCAAATTCCGTGCAAAGCAGATATACTCTTGGCTTTGCAAGGGCTGCGGCTATGACGAGATGACGAATATCCCGAAAAGCCTTAGAGAAAAGCTTGAAAAGGACGCTCCCATACATAATTTAAAAATCAAAAAGGTACAGATATCCTCCGACGGCACGAGAAAATATCTTTTTGAGCTTGCCGACGGATATACCGTGGAAAGCGTGTTTATGATATACGAGCACGGTACGACGGTATGCGTATCGTCGCAGGTCGGCTGCAGAATGGGTTGCGTTTTCTGCGCAACCGGCTCGCACGGCTTTATAAGAAACCTCGCGCCTTATGAAATGCTCGGTCAGCTCATCGCAATCGGCAAGGATACGGGAAAGCGTATTGACGGCTACGTTATAATGGGTATGGGTGAGCCGCTTGATAACTACGACAACGTGCTGAAATTCATAAAGCTCTCATCGGACGAAAACGGGCTCGGTATCGGTATGCGCCATATTTCGCTTTCGACTTGCGGTATCGTACCTAAAATATACGAGCTTGCGAAAGAAAAATTACAGCTCACCCTCTCCGTGAGCTTGCACGTACCCGAAAGCGACAGACGAAGCGAGCTTATGCCGATAAACCGAGCTTATCCCCTGCCCGAGCTAATAAAAGCTTGCCGTGACTACGTGAAGGAAACGGGAAGGCGCATAAGCTTCGAATATGCGCTCATACGCAATAAAAGCGACAGCTTTGAGGACGCAGACAAGCTTATAAAGCTGCTTTCGGGTATGCTTTGCCACGTAAATCTAATTATGCTTAACGAGGTCAAAGGAAAGGACCTCACCTCTGCGGATAAAAAAAGTGCGTATGCCTTCTGTAAGCGTCTTTGTGACGGAGGCGTAAACGCAACCATACGCCGTAGGCTCGGCAGAGATATCGATGCCGCCTGCGGTCAGCTTTATGAAAAAAGTAAAGAGGAAAACAAATGAAAAAAACTAAAAACGTATCACTTTTGACGCTGTTTTTGACTATGCTCAAAATAGGCGCATTCACATTTGGCGGCGGTTATGCTATGATAGCGATAATCGAATCCGAGCTTTCATCAAAGAGGGGTTGGATAGAAAAAGACGAATTTCTTAATATGGTTGCTATCGCAGAATCCACTCCCGGTCCCGTCGCCGTAAATATGGCGACCTTCGTCGGCTATAAGCTCGGCGGTGTATTCGGCTCGTGTATATCGACTGCGGGCGTCGTTTTACCCGCATTTATTGTTATGTTTACGATATCGCTCTTTTTCGATGCGTTTTTGACGCTTACATACGTAGGATATGCATTCAAGGGTATCCAAGCATGCGTCGTATACCTCATACTCTCTGCGGGACTGAAGATGCTAAAATCAATGAAGAAAAATGCATTTAACGTTACGATAATCCTTGCCGTAATCGCAGCGATGATATGCTTTTCACTGTTTTCCGTTAATTTTTCATCAATTTATCTTATACTTATTTGCGGATTCATCGGCGTTGCGACATACCTTATCGCACATGTAAAGGAGGGTGAAAAATGATATTTTTAAAGCTGTTTTTGACCTTCCTTAAAATAGGCGCATTCACATTCGGCGGCGGATACGGTATGATATCCATCGTCAAGGAGGCGGCTGTTACAAACGGTTGGCTTACCGAAGAGGATTTTATGAACCTTATCGCCGTTGCGGAATCAACTCCCGGTCCCATAGCGATAAATATGGCAACGTATATCGGCTCGTCCGAGGGCGCACAGTACGGATTCTTCGGCAGGCTCTTGGGCGCTTTCTGTTCCACCTTCGGCGTAGTGCTTCCCTCTCTTGTTATAATCCTTATAATCGCCGCTGTCATAACCAACCTTATGAAGCTTGCGGGCGTTGAAGCTTTCCTTTCGGGAGTGCGTCCTTGCGTTGTCGGACTTATAAGCGCGACGGCAATAACGCTCGGACTTTCGACTCTCTGCGGTATCACCACAGCAGGCGGCTCAATATCACTTGACTATAGAGCTGTTGCGATATTTGCGGTAATAGTCACTCTTGCGACCGTTATGAAAAAGCTAAAGAAAAAACCGTCACCGTTTATGCTGATAATAATATCTGCGGCGATGGGAATTGTACTTTATTCGTTTTAAACACAAAAACCTCTGTAACGCAAAACGTTACAGAGGTTTAATTTTCGAAAATCTTGGACAAATCGGGAATATCACACGGTACCGCACCTTCCCACAAAAGCTCGGTCACTTTGCACGGACTTTTCAAAAGCTCAAGCTTCTCTTCCCTTTTTAAAGATTTTATGCGGTATTCAAGTTTCAATGCAAGCGACTTATTTTCCGTCCTCCACAGTCCGACTATCGCTTCGGGCTTATGCGCTCTGGTAAATTTTGCGCCTGCGGGAAGCGCTAAAACGTGCTCTCGCATTCTCTTGGCAAGGTCGGCTGTGATACCCGTATAAAGAACGTCACCGTGACATCTTAAAACGTAAACGTAATATTCCATATCCCTCTCCGCTGTTTGATAATATAACTTTATCAAACAGCGGAAAAATTGTCAAGAAATATTATAAAAACTCCTTCATTCTGCTTGCAAGCTGTTCTTCGCCCGCTATAAGCCTTCTTGCTATATCACGTGCTTTGTCGCTTGCATCGTACTTGTTAAGATAGCGTGTAAGTGACTTTATTCCCATATAACAGCCGTCAAAAATCAGATCCGCAACCGTTTGGTCACTGAAGTCTATTCCCATTTTGATGTTTGTTTTCATCCACGACATACCCGAAGCGATGGGGTTTGGCTCCTTTCCCGTAGCACCGTGCTTTTCCAAGAGCTCGTATATCTCCTCGCCAAGCTTTACGTGCTCCTTACGACACTCGGAAAGCGCTTTTTTTAGGTCTTCGTCACCGACCTTATCAAGCACCTCGTCAATAGCCTCGATGCCCATTTTAATTCCCGAGTCACATTCCTTTAAAAGCTTTACCGTATCTTGCATAATTATCTCCTTTTAGTTTTTAATAGCTTTCCCGAAAATCAGACTTTTATTCTTATTAAAGGACTTGACATTTTTCGTAAATGATGATTTAATATATTGTAGCAAATTTCGCCCATATATAAATGCCTATGGCAAAGACAGAGCTATGCTAAAGAGTATCTCACAGAGAGGACCGATTAAGCTGAAAGCGGTTTAGATACGGCATATTCTCATTTCACTTTGTCTGAAATTCATTTCAAGGCTTGAGTACATCACGGGTGGCTCCGTTATCGGCTTTTGAGTGCTGACTATATTTGTCAGAATCAGGGTGGTACCGCGGAATTTTTTTCGTCCCGATATGTCGGGGCGATTTTTTTATGTTTAAGTAACAACAAAAAGGAGAAAGACTATGAAACAGCTTCTTGAGCAGATCAAGAACAGAGCCCAAGCAGAGCTTTCTGAAATATCACAGATCTCTGCACTTGAACAATTTAAGGTTAAGTATTTAGGTAAAAAAGGCGAGCTTACTGCCGTTTTGAGAGAGATGGGCAAGCTCACTCCCGAAGAGCGTCCCGTTATGGGGCAGCTCGCAAACAGCGTAAGAGCGTTTATCGAAGAAAAGCTTTCCGAGAAAAACCAAAGCCTTCAAGCAGAGCTTTCGGCTAAAAAGCTTCTTTCCGAGACTATTGACGTAACCGTTCCCCCCGCAGAGCTTCCCATCGGTAAGCGTCACCCCTTGGCGCTCGTAGAAGAGGAGCTTGTCGATATCTTCGTCGGAATGGGCTATACGGTTGCGGAAGGTCCCGAAGTAGAGCTTGACTACTACAACTTCGAAGCGCTTAATATCCCCGCGTCTCACCCTGCAAGAGATACCCAAGATACGTTCTACATCACGGATAATATCCTTCTTCGCACGCAGACCTCGGGTATGCAGATACGTGTTATGAAAGACGCAAAGCCCCCCATCAGAATGATAGCTCCCGGCAGAGTTTACAGAAGCGACGCGGTGGATGCAACTCACTCGCCTATGTTCCATCAGCTTGAGGGACTTGTAGTCGATAAAAAGATAACTATGGGCAATTTAAAGGACTGCCTTGAAACACTTGCCAAAAAGCTCTTTGGTGACGATACGAAGATAAGACTTCGTCCTCACCACTTCCCCTTTACAGAGCCTTCTGCAGAGGTTGACGTATCTTGCTTTATGTGCGGCGGCAAGGGCTGCCCGCTTTGCAAGGGTGAAGGCTATATCGAGATTCTCGGTGCGGGAATGGTACACCCTCACGTATTGGAGGAGTGCGGAATCGACCCCGAGGAATATTCGGGCTTTGCTTTCGGGCTTGGAATCGAAAGAATTGCGATGAGAAAATACTCCATAAGCGATATGCGCCTTCTTTACGAGAACGATAAGCGCTTTATCGAGCAGTTTTAAGAAAGGAGCAATACGATGAATTTATCTTTAAAATGGCTTTCCGAATACGTTGACATCGACGTTACGGCTAAAGAATATTGCGACAGAATGACGGATACCGGTTCAAAGGTCGAAGGCTTCGAAATGCTCTCGGAAAATATAGAAAATGTTATGGTGGGCAAGGTGCTTTCTCTTGAAAAGCATCCCGACGCCGACAGACTTACCGTATGTAAGGTAGACGTGGGCGAAGCAGAGCCCATACAGATAGTAACCGCCGCAACGAATCTCGTTGTTGATGCACTCGTTCCCGTAGCAAGACATAAATCCACTCTCGCTGACGGAACTAAAATCACAAAAGGCAAGCTTCGCGGCGTAGTTTCGGAGGGTATGTTCTGCTCCTTCCACGAGCTCGGACTTACGCAAAACGACGTGCCCTACGGCGCAGATGACGGTATACTTATTTTAAAGGAGCCTTGCAAAATAGGCGACGATATAAGAGATGCGCTCGATATGCGTGATACGGTCGTTGAGTTTGAGATAACCCCCAACCGTCCCGACTGCCTTTGCGTTATCGGTCTTGCAAAGGAAAGTGCGGTGTCGTTCGATAAGCCCATAAGACTTCACACCCCCGAAGTAAAGGGCTGCGGCGACGGAGATAAAATTGAAAATTATCTCGACGTTGAAATTAAGAACCCCGAGCTTTGCTTCAGATATACCGCAAGAGCCGTAAAGAACGTAAAAATAGAACCCTCTCCCCTTTGGCTCCGTGCTCGTCTTCGTGCATCGGGAGTTCGCCCCATCAACAATATCGTTGACATTACAAACTACGTAATGCTCGAATACGGTCAGCCTATGCATGCATTTGACTATTCCTGCCTTGAGGGCAAGAAGATAAACGTGCGCCTTGCAGAAAAAGACGAGCCTATGCAGACGCTCGACGATAAGGAGTACAAGCTTTCGGAGAATATGCTCGTTATCGCAGACGAGAATAAGCCTGTTGCACTCGCAGGCGTTATGGGCGGTGCAAATTCCGACATAAAGGATACGACCAAAACCGTTATATTCGAAAGCGCATGCTTCGACGGTCCTTGCGTCCGTACGACCTCAAGAGCACTCGGTATCAGAACCGAAAGCTCCGGAAGATTTGAAAAAGGACTTGACAGAGAAAACACTTATGCAGCGCTCGAAAGAGCTTGCGAGCTCGTTGAAATGCTCGGAGCGGGCGAGGTCGTAAACGGCATAATCGACGTATATCCCGCAAAAAAAGAGCAGACCGTTATCCCCTTTGACAGCGCAAAGATAAACGAGCTTTTAGGCACGGGGCTTTCCGAGGAATACATGGAAAAGGTGCTCACTGCGCTTGAGTTTAAGATAAAGGACGGCAAAGTATACGTTCCCTCGTACAGAGAGGACGTTGAAAGATGCGCCGATATCGCAGAAGAGGTCGCACGTATATACGGATATAACAATATCGTTTCAACGCCCATCGCAGGTGCATCCACAACGGGCGGACTCACACAAAAGCAAAAGTATATAAGAGATTTAAACGCTATGCTTACGGGTATGGGACTTTCCGAGATATATACCTATTCGTTCATAAGCCCCAAGAGCTACGATAAGCTCCGTTTGCCCGAGGATAGCTCATACAGAAAATGCGTGACCATCAAAAATCCCTTGGGCGAGGATACGAGCGTTATGAGAACGACGGCGCTTTCGGGTATGATGGAAGTACTTGCAAGAAACTACAACTTCCGCAACAAGAGCGCAAGATTCTACGAAATTGCAAAGGTTTATATTCCCAAAGAGGATATTAATGAGCTTCCCGACGAGAAGGTCAAAGTCACCCTCGGCATTTACGGCGACTGCGATTTCTATACGCTTGCGGGAATCATTAACAAGCTTTTGAAGCTCTCGGGCATCGAAGATGCAAAGATCACCGCTTGCAAGGATAACGTGACCTTCCACAGCGGAAGATGTGCAAATATGTATATCGGCGACGAGCTTTTGGCAACCCTCGGTCAAGCTCACCCCGAAACCGTGAAAAACTTCGGTGCAGAGGGCGAAATGTATATCGCACAGATAGATTTCGATACTCTCTTTGCTCATTGCAACTTCAAGAGAGAATATACACCTCTTCCCAAATTCCCCGCCGCAACGAGAGACTTTGCGTTTATCTGCAAAAAGAGCCTCGAAAGCGCACGTCTTTGCGAAGCCATAAAATCGGCGGCCGGCAAGTTTGCCGAAAGCGTCAAGCTCTTTGACCTGTATGAATCCGAAGCACTCGGTGATAATAAGAGCCTCGCGTACAGCCTCACCTTGCGCGCACCCGACAGAACGCTTACAGACGATGAAGCCGAAGAAATTTCAAAGAAAGTTATTGCCGCAGCAGAAAGCCTCGGCGCAACCCTCAGAAGATAAAAAATTTCCCTCTGCCGCATTGGCAGGGGGATTTTTTTGCAAAAAAACACACGCGGCAACCACCGCGTGCGTCGAAGACCGTATAAATGATGCCATTATTCATTTGGTATCAAATTCGTTACTAAATTCGCTGTTGTTTTATTAGACTATATATTGAATTTTATATTAAATTTTCCGATGAATTATTTTGTTTTGCGAATCTTTCAGTCAAACCTATATCAAAATTTCCTCTTTCGTTTAAACTACATCTTATACAGCCTTCGACGCATTCAAACTTTGTTCTTCACTTGCCAACGGTATCACTTCTCCTTCCTTTTTAGAATAATTATATAAAAACAGAACTTTTGTGTACATTGACGGTTTTTCAACCGTTTTTATCTCTTTCCTTGTCTAAATTATACCATAACTTTACGTAATGTCAATAGTTTTTGCAATTTAAATTTAATTTTTCTCAAAAAACATCAACTTGCATAAAAATCGGCACCCTCTGCTTTGCCCAAAATGGCGATTTATAGTTAAATTTGCACAGTGCACTTTCTTTAAAACAAAAGGCGGGAGGTAAGCCTCCCGCCTTTCAATGTTATTTCAAACTTCCTTCGACGGCATAAGCCTCAAAAGCATTGAGTAAAACTCGTCGCTTGCTTCAAGGCGCATAACACCCTTTTCGCCGATACTCTCAAAATACAAATACCTCGTGTTTTTCGGAAAAAGATTTTGCGTGTGATTATATATTTTATACCTATCCGAGCCCGTGGAAAAGTCCTCCTCCCTTTTCACGAGCGCAAGGCACTCGTAAAGAGTGACGTTCGCAAGGAGTGTGCTCGCCATGCCTCTTATGCGGTAAATCTTCAGTCCGTCCGCAGAAAGCACGTAGATGTAGCGATAGAACATATATCTGTTTGCAATAGCTAAAGACGCCGCAATAAATAGCGCCGCAAGAGCAAAAAGAAGCCACATCGCCCTACCCTCTCTTTTAGCTCCCTCGCACAGACACAAGGTCGATACAACAAGCAACAGTGAAAAGGTAAACGGTGTAAGTCTCATATCGGGTCTACACTTATAGGTCATAACATCACCTTTTAAAAAATATTGTCGAATCTCAAATTTTCCGCATCTCTCATAAGCGCAAGCTCAGCTGCAAGCTTTGCCTTTGCACCCGCAAATTCGTCGTCACTTTCCGTAGCGACGGAATTTCTTACGGTCAAAAGCGCCTCGGTAATCTCTGAAATGCTTCCGGAACTTATAAAATAACTTAAAAATGCGCTTTTCTCTTTCCATTTATCCACGGCGCTTTGGCACTTTTCGAGATCAACTCCCTTTGTACTTTCGGGGAGGCTTTCAACGAACATCTCCGTTTCCTTGCAAATATCGTTTATTTTGTTTGAAGAAAAAAAGCAAAGGGCGGTCATAATGCATAAAATACAGATTGCCGAAATTGCAGCTCTCATTATATCTCCCTCTTTATCACTTTATAGCTTCCGTCTGCGCTCTTCGTCATCAAAAATACCTCGGAAAGCTTCAGCTTCTTCTTTTTAAGCTCTTTTTCGATATCCTTTTTCGTTATGCTTGCGGCGTTCATTCCCGAAAAGCAATATTCGCCGTCGCAGATAAGCGTAAACGCTATGCCGCCGTCACTTACCGCAAACACGCTTATTTTGCCGTTTGGCTCCAATATCGCATAATCAACGTCTGAAATATCGGCAATATCCTTTTGCCTAAGCTCGCTTACGAGCTCGTTTATGCCGAATCGGAGCTTTTTAAGCTCATTCTGCTTTACCTTGCCGTGTTCTATTATTATGCTTGGACGGTTATCAAATATGCGGGCAAGCACTCCCGATTTGGTGACGAGAAAGGAAATGACTATCTCCAAAGCAACGAGTACGCTTATGGCTATTATTCCATAAATAAGCGGGGTATCGGGATCGGTTGCGGGATCCGCAAGTAGCTCTGACATAAGTACGGCCGTGGTAAGCTCGGATATCTGCATCTCGCCCACTTGCCTTTTGCCCATTATTTTAAGCGAAAACACGGCAACGAAATATATTATCGCCGTGCGAATTAAAACCGTCAACACAAAATCACCTCTCCCGTATTTTTGCCGTAAGCCGTATGACTTATACAAAATGCGAGAGAGGTATGCTCATTTTTTTATCTTGTCCCAATACGCCTTGGCGCTTTGCTCGTTCTTGTTTAGGCCGTATTCGTATATCCTCTCGTCCTTTATATCATCGGGAAGATACTGTTGGGTAACGTACGAATTCTCGTAATCGTGCGGATATTTGTAATTCTGTCCCTTTACTGCTCTCTCTTCACCGTCCGTATGCATATTTTGAAGAGCTCTCGGGTATCCTCTTCCCTTGCCCTCTGCTATAAGCGAGCTTGCTTTTGCTATAGCAAGGTATGCACTGTTTGATTTCGGTGCGGTCGCAAGCATTATAGCGGCGTGTGCAAGAGGAAGTCTTGCTTCGGGCAGTCCGAGCTGAAGCGCACTGTCTACGCACGCCTTCGTTATTACTGCCGCCTGCGAATATGCAAGACCTATATCCTCGTTTGCTATGCAAAGGAGTCTTCTGCAGGGGGATAAAATATCTCCCGCATCAAGAAGTCGTGCAAGATAAAATACCGCGGCGTCAGGGTCGGAGCCTCGTATGGACTTATGGAGGCTTGATAAAAGGTCGTAATGCTCGTCACCGCCCTTATCGTAATTGCCGCCTGCGGCATCGCAAAGCGACAAAGCCGTTTCTTTCGAAATAACGTCATCGGGCTGTGCGTAATATGCGCTCTCGACAAGGTTTAAAAGCCTTCTCACATCGCCGCCGCATATTGCCGAAAGGTGCTCTGCCGCACCCTCTCCGAAGCGCTTTTCCGTACCGTGATCTGCGTTTAACGCCGCAATACCTCTATGGGCTACGGGCAGTATCTCGCTTTGGCTAACGGGTCTGAATTCAAACACGTTGCTTCTTGACAAAAGCGCGCCGTATACGTAAAAGCGCGGATTTTCCGTAGTGGAAGCGATAAGGATTATCCTGCCGTCCTCGATATATTCAAGAAGTGACTGCTGCTGCTTCTTATTAAAATATTGTATCTCGTCAAGATATAAGAGTATGCCGCCCGCAGAAAAAAGCTTCCCCGTTTCCGCAACGACGTCCTTTATATCCGCAAGCGATGCGGTGGTCGCATTAAGCTTACGCAGCGGAAGTCCCGACATTTTCGCAATAATATTCGCCGCCGTAGTCTTTCCCGTGCCCGAGGGCCCGTAAAATATCATATTCGTAAACTTACCGCCCTCGCAAAGCCTTCTGACTATTCCGTTTTTGCCGAAAAGCTTTGTCTGACCTACCATATCGTCAAAGCTTTGCGGGCGAAGTCTGTCCGCAAGAGGTGATGAAAAATCCGTCATAATAATATCCTTACTTTTTCAAAAACTCCAAATTATAAGGCGTTTCCTGATATACGCAATAGTTGAGCCAATTCGAAAACAGAAGATGCGAATGCGCTCTCCAAGTATTCGGGGGGACCGAGTTGCTGTCGTCATTCGGATAATAATGCACGGGTATAGGTGTAGAGGGGTCTTTTGCAACATCGCGTCGGTACTCGCTGTCAAGTGTGTTGTAGTCGTACTCAGAATGTCCCGTTATATAAAAGCGTCTGTTGTCCTTCGAAGCGACAAGATATATTCCCGCTTCGTCCGAGCTTGCCAAAACATCAAGCTCCTTACAAGCCAAAATATCCTCCGCATAAGGCTCTGACCAACGGGAATGTGGCACGTAAAACGTATCGTCAAAGCCTCTCACTATTGGGTTTGTAGACATAATTATCTTATGCTCGTATACACCCGAGAGCTTTTTTGCAAGCGGTACTTTGGGTATACCGTGATTCATATAAAGGCCCGCAAAAGCCGCCCAGCATATATACATCGTTGAATATACGTGCGTCTTCGCCCATTCGTTGAGTCTGCACAGCTCGTCCCAATAGCTGACCTCGTTGAAATCAAGGCGCTCTACGGGCGCACCCGTTATTATAAGTCCGTCAAAATTTTCGTTTTCAACGTCCTTGGTGCTGCGGTAAAACTGTGAAATATACTCCTCGGAGGTGTGGAGAGATTTATAGCTGTACGGATAAAGCAAGGTGAGCTCTACCTGCAAGGAGGTGTTGGAAAGTACTCTGCAAAGCTGTGTTTCCGTAACGACCTTGTTGGGCATAAGGTTTAATACCGCTATTTTAAGCGGTCTTATATCCTGCGTGGTTGCACGTGTCTGTGTTATGGTAAACACGTTCTCACGTTCAAGCGCCTCTATTGCGGGAAGTCCCGCCGGTAAGGTTATGGGCATTTACTCTCCCTCCTTTACTCTTGATACTTCTTCTGCGGCGGCAATAATACCGAGCTTACCGCTTTCGTAGGTAAGACCGCCCTGCATATATACGTTATACGGCTCTTTTAAAGGACCGTCTGCGGAAAGCTCAATGGACGAGCCCATTACGAATGCGCCCGCCGCCATAATTATCTTGTCCGAATATCCCGCCATATCGTCGGGAATAGGCTCCGCAAAGCTGTCAATGGGCGATGCCGCCTGAAGCCCTTTACAAAAAGCACACAGCTTTTCTGCACTGCCAAGCTTTATAAGCTGAATTACATCGTATCTTTCTTCGTTAAAAGACGGAGAGACCTCGTAACCCATTTCGTCAAAAAGCGCTGCGGCAAATACCGAAGTCT
Source organism: Eubacteriales bacterium (assembly GCA_045585835.1). Classification (GTDB taxonomy): domain Bacteria; phylum Bacillota; class Clostridia; order Oscillospirales; family CAG-272; genus CALCTE01. Next base: position 72,295 of record JAZMZG010000016.1, on the reverse strand, counting down.
TGACTGCCTGTGCAACCGTGTGGGGCGCCATAAACAGCCCCCTGTACATAAACTGATTTTCATCAAGGCTCGCACCGCACTCTGCGCCGAGTCCGGGAGACGTTGCTCTGTAAGCGGCAAGCTCTACAGCTTTCTTCGTGCCGACGATATATCCTCCCGTGCGGGCAATACCGCCGCCGGCGTTCTTTATAAGCGAGCCTATGCAGAGATCTGCGCCGAAATGCGTCGGCTCACAAAGGTCGCAAAAAAGTCCGTAGCAGTTGTCTACGACAACATAGGCGTCGCTTCTTTCCTTAACGTAGCTGACAAGCTCACCTATTTCGCCGGGTGAGAGCGTCGCTCTGTCCATATACCCCTTTGAGCGCTGTACGTATACGACCTTTACTTTTTTAGAAAGTGCCGCACCGACTGCTTCAAGGTCTATCTTCTTTCCATCTATGAGCTCGACCTGCCTATATTCCACGCCGAAATCGGCAAGGGTGCCGTTGCCCGTTTTACCGAAAACGAGCTCGTCCAAGGTATCGTAAGGCTTTCCTGTTACGGAAAGCATAACGTCGCCCGGCCTTAAAAGTCCGAAAAGACCAAGGCAAAGAGCGTGCGTGCCCGATACGATGCTGTGGCGCACGTAGGCGCTTTCTGCGCCGAAAAGATAAGCGTAGACCTCCTCAAGCTTATCTCTGCCCCTATCGCCGTAGCCATAGCCGTTTGTGCCTAAAAGATCCTCTGCGCCAACCTTATATTTTGCGAAAGCCGAAAGCACTCTTTTTTGATTTTCAAAAGCTATCTTGTCAATTCTCTCAAATGCTTTTTGTGCTTTTTTCTCAGCCTTTTTCGCAAGAAGCGTTATATTATCCGAAATGTTATCAAGTATCATTTTGTCCTCAAATTAAAGTGAATTTACTATATCCGTGAAGAACTCGCCTCTTTGCTCAAAATTAGCAAAGCGGTCGAAAGAGGTGCAAGCGGGCGAAAGAAGCACCGCATCGCCCTCTTTTGCAAGGCTCGCCGCAAGCTTTACCGCCGCTTCGAAATCGGGTTCTTTGTAAAACTTTATCTTGCCGTCCTTGTATTCCTCGGTCTCGGCAACGTCTTTGTATATTTTATCCATCGCCATTCCCGTAAGCACCGCACACTTGCACTTTTCGGCAAGAGGCTTCGATAAGGAATCAAACGGAACCTTTTTGTCCTTACCGCCCAATATCACTATGACGTTTTTCTCACTAAAGCTCGAAAGCGCCGCCGTGGTTCTCGAGGGACTTGAGTCTATAGACGAATTATAAAATTTTACTCCGTCCTTAATTCTCACAAGCTGAAGTCTGTGCTTTACGCCCGTAAAGGTCTGCGCGACCTTTCTGACGGTATCGCTTGTGACAAGCCCTCTCGTTGCGCATATAGCCGCCATATAGTTTTCGACGTTATGATATCCGGGCGTCTTGATATCGCAAGCGGGAACTATCCGTTCGTCGCCAAAACGGTCTTTATAGCAAATATATCCGTCCTTGAGGTATGCGCCCTCACCGTCGGGCTCGGTCTTGCCCGAAAAAGTGCGAAGTGCGCCCTTGACGTACTTCTTGTACTCAAGGCTACCCTCGTTTGCTCCGTTTAACACAGCGACGCCGGTGTTGCTTTGATATTTCATTATGCTCGCCTTGGCATCCTTGTATTCCGCAAAATCCTTATGCCAATCAAGGTGATTTGGCGAGATATTCGTTATTACCGCAACGTCGGGGCTCTGCGTTTGCGTGTGAAGTTGGAAGCTCGAAAGCTCCGCTACCACAACGTCATCGTCTGCGATGTCATTTATGCGATAAAGAAGCGGCTGACCTATATTTCCGCCCAAAAAGACCTTCTTGCCCTCGGTTTTGAGCATCTCATAAATGAGCGAGGTAGTAGTCGTTTTGCCGTCGCTTCCCGTAACCGCTATCTTGTAAGCGGGGCAAAAACGGAAGAAAAGCTCTATCTCGGAGCTTATTTCCGTGCCGTTTTCACGGGCTGTTAGAAGCTCGGGAACGTCATATCGTATACCGGGAGTTTTCAAAACAAGCTCCTCGTCGATTCCTTCAAGATAAGCGTCGCCGCAAATAAACTCAATACCCTTTATTTCTGAAAGAAAAGGAAATCGCATCAAAATTTCCTCTTTCGGCTTTTTATCGCGTACCGTTACTTTCGAAGCGCCCCAAGAAAGCAGCTTTGATACCAAAGGCGCATTACTTATTCCAAGTCCTAAAAGACCTATACTTTTATTATTGATATATGAAAGAAAAGCATTATTCATAACGTACCTCTTTCAAGATATATTTTTACATTATAAGTATACAACAAACTCTCCCTCTTGACAACACTTTTTTAAAATTTTTCGCACCTTGTATGTTTAAATACGCACATATACGGTCAAAATATAAGCAAAGCAAAACAAGGGAGAAAAATATGATAAAACGAGGCGATATATATTATGCCGACCTAAGCCCTGTAGTTGGTTCGGAGCAAGGCGGCGTAAGACCTATACTTATTGTGCAAAATGACATCGGAAACAGATATTCTCCAACGGTGATAGCCGCCGCCATTACAAGTCAGCTTGACAAAAACCCGCTGCCCACGCATATAGGCGTAAGCGGCGAGGAAGTCGGTCTTTCGAAGGATTCCGTGGTGCTGCTTGAGCAGATACGTACCATTGATAAGCAACGGCTGAAGGAAAAAATGGGGCATTTGAGCGATACGGATATGACCCGAGTCAACTCTGCTTTAAACATAAGCTTCGGCCTTCAATAAAAAACGGTGTCAAGCGATTGCTTGACACCGTTTTTTACTCATCCAAATAAGCCCTTATCTGCGGCTCTATCCAATATGCAAAGTGCGTGGAAGGCAAACGTTTTTCGTTTTTCTTTAAAGCCTTGTAAGGCTCTGCACCGTCCACAGCGCCCTCCCATATATCGCAATACACGAAATCGTACTCGCCGTCCTTTATTGAGTCCGTGAATTTTAGCGCATCGGCGCACACAAGTTCTATCTTGTCAGCACATTCCATAAGAGGCAAAACGTGCTTTTTGAATATGTTTATTATCTTCTCGTTTATCTCGACAACGCATACCTTCGAAACGTCTTGCTTGCGTGCGCACATATATGCATAATACCCAAGCCCAAGACCTAAAACGAGCACTTTCCCGCTCGCTCTTGCAATATCGGCACGCATCGAATTTATCTCCGAGGGGCAGACGCTTACCCAAGGCATATTGCCTTCGTATATTGCAGGAAAGCGCACCTTGCGGGTGTAAAACGCAAGCTTTGGAACAACGAGCCTTCCATTAAAATCGGGCATATCGTATTGGAATATCTCCCCTGCCTCGTACTCACCGTATGAAAGCGTAATGTCACCGTCTTTAGCCTCGGGAATGGCAAGCTTCATATACGGGTCATCTTCAAGCTCGTCCGCGTTGAGTTTCCTTGCGTTTTTGAAAAGCTCGGCGATATAGTCGCCCTCGGCAACGTCCCCAAGCGATATCATTCTGCAAAACTCGCGTATTACGTAATATTCCTCAAAATCTCCGCGCATAAGACCGATTTCTTTAAGCTCCGATAACTCTTCGGCGGAAAACTCGCTTTTTGCATCGGCAAGCTCCTTGCACCCGTAACGCACCACGGGGAAATCCCTTGCTATGACCGTGCCGATGGCAGCACTTATATGCATTGATTCTTCTTTATTCAAAACATCGCCTCCCTACCGAATAATTATATCACAAAATTCATCGAATTTCAATGGCACCTTGTCTCTTGCGAAGCAACTTCACTATTCACTTCCAAATTTTCTCGGACAATTTTAGTAAAAAGGGAAGGGAAAAAAAGTAAAACCTTCTCGAACTGAAATCCGAGAAGGTTTTGGTGACCCGTGGGGGAATCGAACCCCCGTTTCCAGCGTGAGAGGCTAGCGTCTTGACCGCTTGACCAACGGGCCTTAAAAACACTTGCTTCTTTCGAAGCAAGTGTGGTGACCCGTACGAGAATCGAACTCGTGTTTCCGCCGTGAAAGGGCGATGTCTTAACCGCTTGACCAACGGGCCTCTTTTGTTTTTTGGGAAAGTGGTAGCGGAAGGTGGACTCGAACCGCCGACCGTACGGGTATGAACCGTATGCTCTAGCCAACTGAGCTATTCCGCCATATTAAGTTCAGTTGCTTTCCCAAGTGCTTTACAAGTATATCAAACAATTTTCGCTTTGTCAATAGCTTTTTTAAAAATATTTTCTCACTTGTCTTTTTATCTGCATTAAATATTTGACAAAAGTATATAATTATGGTATAATCAAATTAACGTATTATGTTCGGGACGAATGGAACATAAATATCATGCATCAAAAAAAGCCGATTATTCGAAACTGCCCTCCCTCCGTTTTGGGCGTGCTTTTTCATTACGTCGGCGTATAGTTTCAAGGTCTAACTGCAGTTAGGCTTTCTTGTCTTTGTAATTTTACGTATACAAATAAAAATAATTAGGAGAACAAATGGCTAAAAAGAAATCAAGTCAAGCCGCAGCGGAGACGGCAGGAACAAAGCTCCGCATTATCGCTTTGGGAGGTCTTGGCGAGATAGGAAAAAACATCACCGCATTCGAATACGGCGACGACATAATGCTCGTTGACTGCGGTGTGTCCTTCCCCGACGACGAAATGCTCGGCATCGACCTCGTTATCCCCGATTTTTCATATCTTGAGAAAAACGCAGAAAAGATAAGAGGTCTTGTTATCACTCACGGTCACGAGGACCACGTGGGTAGTATTCCCTATTTTCTTAAAAAAATAAACGTTCCCATCTACGGAACGCCGCTTACGCTCGGTATCATCGAGCACAAGCTTGCAGAAGCATCTATAGCGGATATCGCAAAGCTCAACGCCATAAAAGGCGGCGACAAATTTAAGCTTGGAATTTTCGGCGTCGAGGCAATAAGCGTAACGCACAGTATCGCAGACGCAGTCGCCTATGCGATAACGACTCCCGTAGGTACGGTCATCATAACGGGAGACTTTAAGGTTGACCTTACGCCTATCGACGGTCATATCGACCTTGCCCGCTTCGGAGAGCTCGGTAACAAGGGCGTACTTCTTTTAATGAGCGATTCAACTAACGCAGAACGCCCCGGAAGCACCCTTCCCGAAAGAATCGTCGGCGAAAATCTTAATAACATATTTAATCAGTACAAAAACAAGCGCATAGTTATCACTACGTTTTCCTCAAACGTCCACAGAGTACAGCAAATAATCAACGCCGCTATACATTACGGCAGAAAAGTTGCCCTCACGGGCCGCAGTATGCTTAACATAATCGACGTTGCAACCCGTCTTGGATATATTCACGTACCCGAGGGCGTACTAATAAACATTGACGAGATAAACCGCTATAACCCCGAACAGATAACGATAATCACGACGGGTACGCAGGGCGAGCATATGTCCGCACTCTACCGTATGGCGTTTGCAGAGCATTCTAAAGTGAAGCTTGGTCCAAGTGACGTGGTCATCTTCTCCGCTTCCGCTATCCCCGGTAACGAAAAATTCGTCGATAAGGTCATAAACGAGCTTATGTCAAACGGCATAAAAGTGCTTCACAGTGCGATAGCGGACGTACACGTTTCCGGCCACGCCTGCCAAGAGGACCTAAAGCTTATGTTTCACCTCACCAAACCTAAATTTTTTGTTCCCATACACGGCGAATACCGTCAGCTCAAATCCCACGCAGACCTCGCTGCATATATGGGTATCCCCACAAAAAACATACTCATATCAGAAAACGGCAAAGTCATAGAGCTCGACAAGAAAACTATGAAATTCAATGGTTCCGTAACATCGGGCAAGGTGCTCGTGGACGGCTACGGCGTAGGTGACGTCGGCAATATCGTGCTTCGTGACAGAAGGCTTTTGTCGGAAGAGGGACTTATAATAATCGTTATGGCGATAGATGCAAACGACGGACTTTTGATGTCGGGCCCCGACCTTGTTTCCCGCGGATTCGTATACGTGAGAGAGTCCGAGGAGCTTATGGATGAGGCGAAGATGATAGTCTCCGATGCAGTCATAGAGCTTCTTGACAGCGGAAGCTACGATATGGCGGAGATAAAGACGAAAGCAAAGGACGTACTTGCAAAGTTTATGTATCAAAAGACGGGCAGACGCCCCATGATACTTCCTATCACAGTAAACGTATAGTAAAATAAAAATCGCTTAGCTTCACGCCAAGCGATTTTTCTATTTAATTCAGCGGGTAGGCCTTATCGTCGAAGAAAATGTGGTAAAGAAGATAGATGGCATCATTTGCGGTAACACCGCCGTCTCCGTCAAAGTCGCAAGGTTGGTTTATTGGATACTTCTGTTCATCGAAGAATATGTTGTAAAGCAAATAAATCGCGTCATTTGCGTCAACAGAACAATCTCCGTTAACATCTCCCAAAATCACACGTGTCCATTCATAATAGGAATATGTATCCTTTAATAACTCTGCCGCTTTTTTTGGATCTGCAAGCTCGGTGGTAGACATAGTCTTTTCGAGTCCATAATAGTATACAGTTTTCCAGCCTTCCGTATTCTCAAAATATACCTTTTCGAGATTGTCGCAACCGTAAAATGCATCTTCGCCGATGGACGTTACGCTGTCGGGTATAGTTATGCTCGTGAGGGAGGTGCAACCGTCAAATACACGAGGTTTTATCTCCGTTATACTATCGGGAACTATTACTTCGGTTACCAATTCGCCGTTCAAGTATAATTTTTTTGCATAATATAAGGGATTTATTGCAAAATCTATCTTAAGCCACGATTCAATGCTACTGATATGAACGCTCGTGAGGCTCGTGCAACCGTAAAATGCCCCGTCGCCGATGGACGTAACGCCGTCGGGGATTGTTATACTCGTGAGGCTCGTGCAACCGTCAAATGCATCGTTAGCAATTGTTTTCGTACCTGCTTTTATTTCATAAGCACCGTTTAACGTATCTTTGGCTTCTATTAAATGATTACCTATATACAATACGCCGTTTTCCCAATTTGATTCGTCGTTATAATATGCCGTATCTTTAAATGTTTCTCCAGCGATATATGTAACGCTGTCGGGAATTGTTATGCTTGTGAGGCTCGTGCAACCCAAAAATGCATAATAGCCGATTTGCGTAACGCTGTCGGGAATTGTTATGCTTGTGAGGCTCGTGCAACCAGAAAATGCATCGATATATGTAACGCTGTCGGGAATCACAACGCTCGTGAGGCTCGTGCAACCAGAAAATGCATCCAAACCGATATACGTAACGCTGTCGGGAATCACTACGCTCGTGAGGCTCGTGCAACCAGAAAATGCACTCATATCGATAACCGTAACGCTGTCGGGAATCACTACGCTCGTGAGGCTCGTGCAACCAGAAAATGTCCTTGCACCGATAGACGTGACACTAGCGGGTATAGTTATGCTCGTGAGGCTTGTGCAATCTCTAAATGCACAATAGCCGATTTGCGTAACGCTTCCGTCATTAGGGATAACACTGTCATTAAATCCCTTAATAAGCGTTTTCGTTTGCGTTTCAATAAGGCAATTACCCGAAACGTGATACGTTGGATTATTTTCATCAACCGTTATGCTCGTGAGACCGGTGCAACCATAAAATGCACCGAGACCGATAGACGTAACGCTGTCGGGAATTGTTATGCTTGTGAGTCCAGTGCAACCAGAAAATGTCCTTGCACCGATAGACGTGACACTGTTGGGAATATCTATGCTCGTGAGTCCAGTGCAATCTCTAAATGCATCGTCGCCGATAGACGTAACGCTGTCGGGAATCACTACGCTCGTGAGGCTTGTGCAATCTCTAAATGCATACCTAGCGATAGACGTGACAGGATAGCCGCCGAGCTTTTTGGGGATAACGACATCGCCGCTTAGCGATGAAGAAACACCCGTTATCTCAGCCTTGCCACCAGTAACTTTGTAAACAAACATATACTCGGGCGTTTCCTCGGGCGTTTCCTCGGGTTCTGTCCAATTCCAAGCAACTGTTGCATACGTCTGTGTCAAATATTTCGCAGCCGTAGATGAACTTGAAAGACCGCTAAGCACGGTCGTATCTGCTTTCCATATTTCGGCGTTTGCAAAATATGCATTTGCAAGGCTTGTGCAACCCGAAAATGCATTTGCTCCAATCATCGTCACGTTTTCGGGAATAGTTATGCTTTTGAGGGAGGTGCAATTCTGAAACGCTCCGCCACTTATAGACGTAACACCGCTTCCTATCGTAACGCTCGTGAGCTTTTCACATCCGATAAATGCACAGCTTCCGATAGTCGCTAGTCCCTTTCCTATCGTTACGCTTTCGAGTTTCTTGCAATATTCAAATGAATAGGCACCAATAGACGTAACGCTGTCGGGAATATTCACGCTCAAAAGTCCGTAGCAGCTTGAAAATGCACAGAATCCGATAGACGTAACACTATTGGGAATCGTGACGTTTGTCATCTGCGAGCATCCGAGAAACGCTTGTCTACCGATAGAGGTCACGGGATAGCCGCCGAGAGTTGATGGAATGGTCACGTTACCGCTTATAGATTTACTAACGGCAGTTATCTCAGCCTTACCGTCAGTCACAGTGTAGGTGTAGTCACTGTAAGTTGTGCTGCTGTTAACAGTGATAACTCCGGCAACCTCAGCTACGTTAGCATCCCTACTGCTTGTATCATCAACGTAAAACTTAAAGCCTATCGTGTTTGCTCCGATATTTGCATCATTGCCGACCTTTATCTCAAGGTTCAACACCTTGCCGTTGACGTTGAGTTCAGTTAAATTAAACCAAACACCCTGGGCGTTGCTTTCGATTATGTCCGCATTGTAACCGCTTACAGTCCAAGCTGTGTTTGCGCTTTCCAAAAGCGTAAAGCCTTGCGGAAGGCTAAGCTCAAAACCCATTATGCTTGTTGAGGGTGCATTTGCAAGCGTAACGGAAAGTACGACCGTGTTGCCGCGCTCTGCATTTGCGCTCGACATCGTTGCCGTCGCCGTCGCCGCGTTTGCCGTGAACGAAAACGGCGCAAGCGTTGCCATAAGGCATAGTGTTAAAATAAACGCTAAAATTCTTTTCATTTGTTTTCTCCTACTCCCATCTCCCAAAAATACATATCCACCAATTTCATAAGCGGATAATTAAGCTGTTCTTTATCGGAAAATGAAATCAAATCTTCGATAAATTTCGGGTTGCTGTTCAGCCAACTGCCTAATTTTTCAAAACCGCAATTTTTAATGCCGCATTTTGAAAGTCCTTTAACAAAGAACGTATCATACGCAGGAACACAACAATAAGTGCCGAGCAATATCTTCGTTATAAGTGTCTTGCTCGCATCAAACCCAAGATTTCTGTAATATTTTTTAATATCGTCATATACCGCTTTGATTTTATCTGTTTTTTCCGCAAAGTTTTTCTCATCTATTGCAAACAAATCCGAATATTTTTCATCCATAATTATATCTACCACACCATTATGAATAAGATATTTGTATTTTTGCAAAAGCGGCGACGAGCCTCGGTACATTCCGTAACTTGCCAAATATCCCGCAAGATGTAAGGCCAATTTTTCCCTGTCCGTCTTTTGATAACCTTTTTCGCGTATTTCGGAAAATGCCCTATGACAATCTTCCCACGAATAAAAGCGAGCATTGATTTTTTTGAAAAATTCCGTTAAAATAACTTCAACAGACAAATTTCCATTCTGTTCGTATTTCATTAAAATCCTCCTAATCTTTCTTTGACACACATTTTACCTCAATTTGCAGTAAAAGTCAATACCGCAATTTGCGGTTTGGTATAATAGTCATATACTATTAACGTTAAATTCGGAGGGAGATATGTATAAGAGGATCCGCGACTTACGGGAGGACAGCGACCTCACTCAAAAGCAGGTCTCGGCGGCGCTTAATTGCTCACAGCAGGTGTACAGCAATTACGAGCTTGGACAGCGCGACATTCCCACGGATATTCTTATAAAACTTTCCCGTTTTTACGGCGTTTCGGTAGATTACATTCTGGAACTCAGTGACAATCCCAAAATACAATAACAGAGGCCTTTGCACGTGTGATGCAAAAGCCTCTGTTTCATTTATATTACCTTAATTTCCGAGCATTTTTAAAAATTCTTCCTCGTCGATTATCCTTATGCCAAGCTCTTTAGCCTTTGTGAGCTTTGAGCCTGCATCCTCGCCCGCAAGGACTATGCTTGTCTTTTTCGAAACGCTTCCGGAACACTTTCCGCCTTGCTTTTCTATCATTTCCGAAGCTTCGCTTCTTGAAAGTGTAGGCAGTGTTCCCGTCAAAACAAACGTCATTCCTTCAAAAAGCTCCCCTGCCTTTTCTATTTTACACTCCGTATTAAGTCCAAGTCCTTTAAGTCTTTCTATAAGCAGTATATTTTTTTCCAGCGAGAAAAAGTCTACTATTGACTTTGCGGTTATTTCTCCGACGTCGTCTATTTGGCAAAGCTCCTCCATTTTTGCTTTTTCAAACTTGTCAAGACTTCCGAATTTCACAGCAAGAGTTTTTGCCGCCTTTTCGCCTACGTTGGATATACCAAGTGCAAATATGAGCTTTGCAAGGTCGGCGCTTTTTGAGTTTTCTATAGCCTTGCGCAGATTATTTGCCGATTTTTCGCCGAATCCCTCAAGGCTTGCTATCTTCTCATAATCCATCTCATACAGGTCGGCGCTGTCCTTTATAATTCCTTCATTCAAAAACAAAGCTACAACTGCCTGACCGAGTCCTTCTATATTCATCGCATTTCTTGATGCGAAGTGGATTATATTACGCTCTGCTTGTGCGGGGCATGCGCTGTTTGTACAACGAAGCGCCGCCTCGTTTTCATCTCTGAAAAGCGGCTCGTTACACGAGGGGCATACCGTAGGCATCGAAAACTTCTTTTCGCTTCCGTTTCTTGCATCTTTATCTACTGAAAGTACCTCGGGAATTATCTCTCCCGCCTTTTGCACGAGTATCCTATCACCGATGCGTAAATCAAGCTTCTTTATAAAATCCTCGTTATGAAGCACAGCATTTTGCACAATTGAGCCCGAAAGCTTCACCGGTTCAAAACGTGCAACGGGGGTAATAACTCCTGTTCTGCCTACGTTTACGCTTATACCGAGAAGCTTCGTATATTTCTTCTCGGGCGGATATTTATACGCAACCGCCCATTTCGGCGTATTCGTGTTTTCGCCGAGTGCGCTTCTTACGGAAAAATCGTTTGCCTTTATTACCGCACCGTCTATATCGAAGGCAAGCTCGCCTCTTTCTTCGCCTATACGTTCAACTTCCTTTATTATGCTTTCAGCATCCGAAAATACTCTGTATGAGGGAAGAACCGTAAAGCCGAGAGCTTTTACCATATCAAGACTTTCCTTGTGCGTCTTGGGGCTTTCGCCCTCAATATACTGAATATTGAATATGAAGATGTCAAGGCCTCTTTTTGCCGCTACCTTCGGGTCAAGCTGACGAAGAGCACCCGCAGCGGCGTTACGTGGATTTGCAAGCAGCTTTTCGCCGCTTTTCTCACGCTCTCTGTTATTGCGCTCAAACGACGCTTTGGGCATATAGACTTCGCCCCTTACGACAAGAAGCGGTATACCGTCGGCGCCGCAAAGCTCCATAGGTATGGACGATATAGTTTTGAGGTTTTCCGTAACGTCCTCGCCTATATTTCCGTCACCTCTCGTTGCGCCCTTTATAAATTTTCCGTATCGGTATTCAAGTGCAACGGAAAGGCCGTCTATCTTATCCTCAACGGAAAACTCGGGAAAATATCCAAGCTCTTTTTCAACGCCCGCAAGATAGTCGCGAAGCTGATCATACGAAAAAACGTCGGAAAGGCTTTTAAGCGGTACTATATGCTCACTCTTTTCGAATTTATCGAGCGCCGCACCGCCGACAAGTCTTGTAGGAGAATCCGCTTTTGCAAGCTCCGGATACTCGCTCTCAAGCTTTTTTAATCGCTCGAACATCATATCGTATTCATAGTCGCTTATCTCGGGGCTGTCTTCTATATAATATTTTCTGCTGTGATAGGTAAGCTTTTTCGAAAGCTCGTCCATCTCTTTTCTTATATCGGTCATATATACCTCTTTAAAATCAAAGGGAACGGCAGTGCCGTTCCCTTTTTTAACTATAAATTACTCCGCAAGCTCTATGGGATCGGGTTCGTAAATGTACTTGAAATCCGCACCGAGAGCAAGGAGCTTTTCTTCGATATCCTCATATCCTCTCTGAATGCTGTAAATATTCTCGATCTCCGTCGTGCCGTTTGCCGCAAGAGCCGCTACTATCATCGCCGCACCTGCACGAAGGTCAACTGCCTTTACCTTTGCCGCCGAAAGCTTTACGGGACCTTCTATCATCGCAGTCTTTCCCTCGACCTTTATCTTCGCACCCATTCTGCGAAGCTCATCAACGTATCTGAAACGGTTATCCCAAACGTTCTCCGAGAGAAGAGAAAGTCCGTCTGCAAGGCATTGCAAAACGCAGATCTGCGGTTGCATATCCGTAGGAAATCCCGGATAAGGCTGTGTCTTTACGATAGCCTTCGAAAGCTTTTCGGGAGCTCTTACGATAATCGACTCGTCAAGCTCTTCTATTTCAACGCCCATCTCCTCAAGCTTTGCCGTTATTGATTCAAGGTGCTTGGGAATTACGTTGTTTATCGTGACCGTGCTGCCCGTCGCCGCCGCCATCGTCATATATGTACCCGCCTCTATCATATCGGGAATTATGGCATAGCTACAGCCGTGGAGCTTTTCCACGCCTTTTATTTTGATAATGTCCGTGCCTGCACCCTTAACGTCTGCGCCGCAGGAATTTAGAAAGTTTGCCGTATCTACCACATGGGGTTCCTTTGCGGCGTTTTCAATTACAGTCGTACCGCTCGTGCAAACAGCCGCAAGCATTATGTTTATCGTTGCACCTACCGAAATGACGTCAAGGTATACCGATGCACCCTTGCTCTTTCCGCCCTCGTATTTCGCCTCGATATAACCGCCCTCGACGTTTACCGTAGCACCAAGCTCCTCAAAGCCCTTGATGTGCTGGTCGATAGGTCTTACACCGAAATCGCAACCGCCGGGAAAGCCCGTATAGGCTCTTCCGCATCTGCCAAGCTCCGCACCCAAAAGGTAATACGAGGCACGCATCTTGCGAACGAGGTCGTATGGCACGAGATCAAGGTCCATATTCGTAGAATCGATCTCCACCGTATTTTTATTTATCATCTTGACGGATACTCCCATACTTCTGAGTATCTCAAGCGAAAGATTGACGTCCTGTATTTGAGGAACGTTCTCGATAACGCAGACATCTCTGCAAAGAATCGTTCCGAATATTATAGCAACTGCGGAATTTTTCATACCGCTTATCTCAACGGCACCGGAGAGCTTTCTGCCACCGGTAACGACATATTTTTCCACGGAAATCCTCCTTTATATTAAACACCTTTGTGAAAGGGGGGAATGCAAAGTTCACGGATAAAATATCCCTATCATACCTATTTTACACTAAAATAAAAATATGTCAAGGAAAATTTTCCGTGCTTTCCGTACGAGGTGTCATTGCACTTTCATAATATGCCGAAAGTTAGCTTTTCGACACAGCTCTACGCTTTGAAAAATGCGAGGATTCCTTTATAGGTCATATATAGGTCCGCCTTTGATATGACCTCATACGGTGCGTGCATTGAAACCACTGCAACGCCGATATCAACCGTATCAATATTCTTATTCGCTATATATTTTGCGACCGTTCCGCCGCCGCCTGCGTCGATTTTACCAAGCTCGCCCGTCTGCCAAATAACGCCCGCCTTATTGAATATACGGCTTATTTTGCCTACAAATTCCGCACTTGCATCAGAGGTACCGCCCTTTCCTCTTGCACCCGTGAACTTCGTCATTACTACGCCCTTATTGATAAACGATGAGTTCATTCTCTCGAAAACTCCCGCAAAATTGGGGTCGTAGCAAGCGTTTACGTCTGCGGAAAGGCACTCGGAATTTGCATACGTCTTTGCCTTGTTTACGCCAAAGCCGGCGATAATATCGTCGATTATATTGAAGAACGCATCACTTTGCATACCCGTGTTACCGTCGCTTCCCGTTTCTTCCTTATCGGCAAGTACGACGAATGCGCTTCTTTTTACGCTCTTTGCGTCTATAAGCGCCGTGAGTGCTGGATATGCGCAAACTCTGTCGTCGTGGCCGTATGCGCCTATCATACTTCTGTCAAAGCCTACGTCTTTTGCCTTAAATGCTGGTACGGCTTCAAGCTCGGCACAAACGAAATCCGCCTCGACCATACCGTAGTTGTCCTTGAGATATTTGAGCACACCGAGCTTTATCGCCTCTGATATCTCCTCGTCGCCGTCCTTGTATTCTCTGCTTGCGCAAAGGAGGTTGAGCGCCTCGCCCTCGATTATCTCGGACGCCTTCTTTGACATCTGCTCTGCGCCGAGATGAGGAAGAAGATCGTTTATATAAAATACGGGATCGTCCTCTTTTTCACCGATAACGATATCCTTGAAGCTGCCGTCGGAAAGGCAAACTCTGCCGTGAAGAGCAAGAGGGATAGCCGTCCACTGATACTTCTTTATACCACCGTAATAATGCGTTTTCAAAAAGCACATTCCGTCCTTTTCAAAAAGGGGATGCTGCTTTAAATCAAGTCGGGGAGAGTCCACGTGCGCCGCCGCTATCGTAAAACCGTTATCAAAGCTTTCGGTGCCGATAATTCCCGCAAATATATTCTTATCTCTGTTGTTAAAATATATCTTATCCCCCGCCGAAAGCTTCATTCCGTATTCGTATTTTTTGAAGCCTTCCTTTTCAAGAAGTGCTACAGAATATGCAACCACTTCTCTTTCCGTCTTGCCTTTATCAAGAAACGCCTTATATCCCTCGGCGTAATCGTAGCACGCCTTTACCGTTTCGTCGTCCATTCTCAAAAATGCGCTTTTGTTATCCTCAAAAAGTTCCTTCTTTAAAGCCTCTGCCGCCATTTAAAGTTCCTCCTCATTTGTTATTGTTATCTTTGAACCAAAGCTGCGTATATACCTTTTCCGCCTCTGTAACTTTTTCGACGTATTTCTCTGTTTCTCCAAATCCCTTGGGGTATTTGATTATCTTTACGCCGTCAAAATATTCGCTGTCCTCCATCCACTTTCGGACGTTTCCCATACCGCCGTTATATGCCGCCAAAACAAGCTTCCAATCACCGAAAATATCGTATAGATAATTCAAATAATACGAGCCGTAACGGATGCTCGTTTCGGGGTCATACATAAGCTCCTCATCAAATTCCTCGCCTTGCCTTTTTGCCATCTCCTCGAAGGTCTTTGGCATAAGCTGCATAAGCCCTCTTGCGCCCACACGGGATTTTGCCTCGGGGTCGAAGGCACTTTCGCACTTTATGACCGAATAAAGAAGCGCCTTGGGTATATCGTACTGCGCTGCGTATTTTTCGACGTATTCCGTATATTCCAGGGGGTGATTTCTTTTTACCATATGCTCTTCAAAGCGCTGTACGCCGTAGCCTATGCCGACCGATATGGCAACTATCAGAAAAAATGCAAAAAATTTTTTCAATGCTTATTCCTCCCTGTAGATTTTTGCAAGCTCCTTTGCTTTACTTGAAAACTCTTCCAAGTCACCGGTATTTTCAACCACTCTCGTACAAAGAAGCTTGAGTTCGTCGTCGCTTTTTTGCGAGTTTATGCGAACAAGTGCGTCCTTTTCGTCAATTCCGTCACGCACGCATATACGCTTTATTCTGTCCTTTTTGGGCGAAATTATCGCCACCGTTTCAAAACATATCTTATCAAGTCCGCTTTCAAATAAAAGCGGTGCGTCTATACAAGCGGCGAAGGCGCCGTCCTTTTCACAATCAAGAAGCCATTTTTCAACCTCTCTGATTATGTAAAAATGCGTTATGGAGTTTAGCTTTTCGTGTTTTTTTTCGTCCGAAAAAGCTATATTTGCAAGAGCTTTTCTGTTAAGCTCTCCGTTTTCAAGAAGTATTCCGTCACCAAAAAAATTACATAGTTCTTTAAGGCAAGGACTTCCCTTTTTTACTACCTCACGTGCGGTTATGTCCGTATTAACGGTAGGTATTCCCTCTTTTTCCAAAAGAGAGCAAAAAAGGCTCTTACCCGCTCCGCTTCCGCCTACGATTCCTATAATCTTCATAGCTTTTCCACTCTGCTTCCCGCCGCCTTGAGTATACGGTTATATACCGCAAGTCCGACTCCGCTCTTTTTTGGTACTCTCGAATATATCGTTTCGGTATTTTCCGAGTCAAAAAACCTAAGCGCCGCAAAAAGACGCTCTGCGTGGCTTTCACTGTCCTCTTTTCTTCCGAGTGATACGGTAAGTACACCCGCAAGGAGCTCCATATCCTCATCAAAGCAGATTATGCCGCAGCCATTTTCCTTTTCCTTTACAAGCCTTTCCAAAGTGCCGTCACCCTCCAAAAGAATAAGCTTTCCTTTGGGTGCGTAATGCTTATATTTCATTCCGGGCGATATCACCCTCTCCCCGTCACCTGCCGTACGGTTTAGGTTTTCGGGTATCTCTACCTTTATTCCGAGCGCCTCTATATCCTCGGGAGTTATCTTTCCCGGTCTGCAAAGAAGGACTCCTTGCTCCTTTACGGCAACCACCGTTGATTCAAGTCCCACCTTGCAGTCGGCACCGCTTATTATAGCGTCAACTCTGCCCGAGAGGTCTTCTATTACGTGGCTTGCTCTCGTGGGACTCGGCCTTCCCGAAATATTTGCAGAGGGTGCCGCAATAGGCACACCCGCCGCCTTTATGAGCTCAAGCGCCTCGCGGCTTTCGGGAAAACGTATCGCAACCGTATCGAGCCCCGCCGTCACTTCGCTCGGTATAACATCTTTTTTCGGAAGTATCATCGTAAACGGGCCCGGCATAAAGGCGTCCGCAAGCTTTTTAGAAAGCTGTGTTTGGAAAGCGATTCTTTCTATATCCGCCTTGTCCGCTATATGCACTATAAGCGGGTTGTCACCGGGGCGTCCTTTGGCGTCAAACACCTTTTTTGCGGCTTCGCCGTCGTATGCACTGCAACCGAGTCCGTATACCGTTTCCGTAGGGAAAGCAACTATGCCGCCCGATGCGATGATTTTACCGCAAAGTGCCACACCCTCTTTATCGGAGCTTTCGTATATCTTCGTTTCCATCACTGCTCACCCGAAGCCTTGAGCTTTTCCGCCGTATCTGCGGTTATAAGTGCTTCGATAACGGGGTCAAGGTTTCCGTTTAACACGTCCTCAAGGCTGTGGAGAGTAAGTCCTATTCTGTGGTCGGTAAGTCTTGACTGCGGGTAGTTATACGTGCGTATTCTCTCACTTCGATCACCCGTTCCGACTTGGCTTCTTCTCTCGCCCGCAATCTCCGCATTATGTCTTTCAAGCTCTGCTTCGTAAAGGCGTGTGCGCAAAAGCTTCATCGCCTTATCTCTGTTCTTATGCTGTGAGCGCTCGTCCTGACATTCAACTACCGTACCCGTGGGGACGTGCGTTATTCTTATTGCGGAGTCTGTCTTGTTGACGTGCTGACCGCCCGCACCGCCGCTTCTGTAGGTATCTATAATAAGGTCTGCGGGGTTTATCTGTACCTCTACCTCTTCAGCCTCGGGAAGCACGGCAACCGTTGCGGTCGACGTCTGTATTCTTCCTTGCGCCTCGGTCTCGGGTACACGCTGAACCCTGTGGACACCGCTTTCGAATTTGAGCTTGGAATAAGCTCTGTCGCCCTCTACAGAGAAGCTTATCTCCTTATATCCGCCAAGCTCCGTTTCGTTGGAGCTTAAAATCTCCGTCTTCCAACCGAGCTTATCGGCGTACATGGAGTACATACGGTACAAAACTGCCGAAAAGAGCGCCGCTTCCTCGCCGCCCGCACCGCCTCGTATCTCTATGATAACGCTCTTGTCGTCGTTGGGGTCGGAGGGCATCAAGAGTATCTTTATCTCCTCGTTTACCTTCAAAAGCCTATCTTCAAGCTCCGACTTTTCCTCCGTGCACATCTGACGCATCTCGGCATCGGGATTTTCCGAAAGCATCATTTCGATACCCTCAAGCTCCTCTTCGATGGTTACGGACTCTCTGTATTTTTCAATCAAAGGCGTAAGGCTTTTATACTCCTTCGATATCTTCTTGTATTGCTCGACGTCGGAAATTACCGCAGGGTCTTCAAGCTTCTTTTCCAAATCAAGATATTTTTGTTCAACCTCTTTTAGTTTTTCAGTCATAATCTCTCCGTTTATTTTTTCAGAATTCGTTTTATAGCCTTCTCGGCTTTGAGTCTGTCAAGCATAAGCTCTCTTTTGCAGTTCGTACACCTAAGCTTTATATCGGCGCCCGTTCTCAGCACCTCGAAAAGCCTTGAACCGCAGGGATGGTCCTTTTTCATTTCGGCGATATCACCGACAGATATTTCCATAAGCCCCTCACCTAAACAGTATTTCATTTTATTGTAGCACAAAAAGCCGTATTTATCAATACACTTTGCAAGTTTTTTGCACTTTTTGCATCTTTACATTCATAAAATAATATGGTATTATATATAAGATAGAGTAATAGAGTATAAGAGCCTTGGAGGTGTCTTATGGAATTTACCTTTGACGGCATTAAAATAAATTATACGGACGAGGGAAGCGGAAAGTGCGTCGTGTTTTTGCACGGTTGGGGTGCCGATATACATAGCTTTGATTTTGTCATTCCAAGTCTTGCAGGCTTTAGAGCTATCCGCATCGACCTTCCCGGTCACGGTGAAAGCTCACAGCCTTGCCGCACGTACGGCGTGGACGATTTTTGCGCCTGCGTTAAAGCTTTGCTTGAAAATATTGGCGTAAAATCACCCGTTTTGGTCGGACATTCAAACGGCGGAAGAGTTATAATAAAGCTGCTATCGGACGGATTTGAAGCTGAAAAAGCAGTTCTCATAGACAGCGCAGGAATAATTCCGAAACGCAGCTTTTCATATAAATTCAAAGTTTGGAGATATAAGACCGCCAAAAAGCTCATAAAGCTCTTTTGTGGCAAAAAAGCAAACGAGAAGCTTGAAGCGCTTAGGAAAAAGCACGGCTCTGCCGACTATAAAAACGCCTCCGGCGTTATGAGAGATACGATGGTAAGCCTTGTTAATACAAACCTCGAACCTTGTCTTGAAAAAATAAACGTGCCTACCTTGCTTATATGGGGCACGGAGGATACAGCGACACCCATATCCGATGCAAAGCTTATGGAAAAACGCATAAAGGACAGCGGGCTTGTCGAGCTTTCGGGCGGCTCGCATTGGGCTTTCGTCGAACAGCCGAGAAAATTTGTATCCGTGCTTTTAAGCTTTTTAAACAGTTAGGAGGCGTACGATGCCGATTTTGATAAATACAGTCTTTGCTCTTGCAATACTATCTATGCTATTTTCGCTTTGCTATTGCGGAAGGCATTACCTTCATATGTTTCAACTTTCGTCATACTATCAAAGCAGATTCTTCAAGTGGCAATTTAAAAACGTAAGCGTCAAAAACATAGTTTTCGCACTCGTTGCAACGGTGCTTATGGCCTTTGAGCTTAAAGGCGTTAAAATATACGCCGCCGCTTTACTCATTTGCCTATCGCTTTTATCGGTGCTTCTTCATAAGACGCCGCCGCAGAAAAAGAAAATGGTATACACGCCCCGCATAAAAAGGCAGATAGTCATTTTCTTTACCGTCTATGCAATAGTTGCCGCACTTGCGGTAACGGGCGTGTTCTTCTGTACCGCGGTAAGCGCCGTGGCGTGTATGCTTCTTGCGCTGACGTCGTTTATACCTGCATTTTGGATATTCGTATCGGGCGTGTTGAACGTACCCGTCGAAAAATACGTACAAAACGGATTTATCAAGGATGCCGAGAGAATTTTGGCGTCGATGAAAAATCTCACCGTTATCGGAATTACGGGAAGCTACGGAAAGACCTCGTCAAAATATATCTTAAATGCAGTTTTATCGGAAAAATACAACACGCTTATGACCCCCGAAAGCTATAACACGCTTATGGGCGTGGTGAAAACGATAAGGGGCTCACTTTCACACTTACACCAAGTATTTATAGCCGAAATGGGCGCAAAGCACATAGGCGATATAAGGGAAATAGCAAGGCTCGTTAAGCCGAATATTTCAATGATAACCACAATAGGCATACAGCACCTTGAGAGCTTCGGCAGTGAAGAAAATATACAAAAGGCGAAATTCGAGATAGTCGACGAGCTCAAGGGGGGCGGTACGGCAGTACTTAACTACGACTGCGATAAGATAAGAGAATACAACACTCACAAAAATACCGTGACGTTCGGATTTTCCGAAGACAGAGATTACTACGCAAAGGATATACGCTGCACCGATAAGGGCACGCAGTTCACGCTTTGCACAAAGGACGGCAGAGAAATAAAGCTTTCCACGAAACTTTTAGGGGAGCATAACGTAATGAACATCGTTTCAGCTGCCGCAGTAGGTATAGAGCTTGGCGTCACAGACGCACAGCTTATGCGTGCTTGTGCAAGACTTACGGCCGCTCCTCACCGTTTGGAACTTCGAAATCTCGGAACGTTTACGATGATAGACAACGGCTTTAACTCCAACCCCGAGGGCGCAAAGCAGTCTTTAAAAGTGCTTTCCACGTTTGAGGGATATACGAAGGTAATAGTCACACCCGGCTTTATAGAGCTTGGCGCTTTGCAAAAGGAAAAGAGCTTTGAATTCGGTCGTCAGATAGCAAAGACCTGCGATGCGGTCATACTCGTCGGAAAAGCGATAACCTCCGACATCAAAGCGGGTATCGAAAGCGAAGGATTTGGCGGCTTTTTCGAAATTACCGATACCTTAAACGAAGCTCTCACACTCATAAATAAGATAAGCGGCGACAAAAAAGCGGTACTTTTCGAGAACGACCTTCCCGATAACTACGAGCCGCAGAAAAAATAATCAGGAGGAAAATATGAATCTTGCCTTCTTCTTCGGCGGTGCTTCCGTCGAGCACGAAATTTCGGTCATAAGCGCATGTCAGGCAATGAATGCGGCAGACACGGCAAAGTACAACGTAATACCCGTATATATGGCGAAAAACGGCAGAATGTACACAGGCGACGCCTTAAAGCAGGTACAAAGCTACAAGGACATCGACGCCCTTTATAAAAATGCAACGGAGGTATGCTTCCTAAAAGCAAGTCCCTCCACAAAAATGTTCTCAGTCAAAAGACGAGGCGACAAGGTTAAGCTTTCGAAGGAGCTTGCAAGCATCGACCTTGCGCTCCCCGTCGTACACGGAACAAACTGCGAGGACGGCAGCATTATGGGATATTTCGAAATTATGGGTATCCCCTACGCTTCCTGCGACGTTATTTCCTCTGCTGCGGGAATGGATAAGGAATTTACCAAATGCATTTTGAGCCGCCACGGTATTCCCGTCGTGGATTACTGTGCATTCAGAAGCTCAGAATACTTTGAAAACAAAGATGCTATACTCGATAAGATAGAGACCGAGTTCGGCTATCCCGTTATCGTTAAGCCCGCAAATTTAGGCTCAAGCATCGGTATATCAAAGGCAAGCACGCGCGAAAAGCTCGTCGATGCGCTTGACCTTGCAGCAACCTTTACACCAAAGCTTTTAGTTGAGCACGCGGTAACGAACCTTCGCGAAATAAACTGCTCGGTGCTCGGAAGCGCGGACGAATGCGAGTGCTCCGTTTTGGAAGAGCCCGTAATGCAAGACGAGGTACTTAGCTACCGCGACAAATATATGGGCGGTGCAAAGGGCGCAAAAGGCGCAAAGCTCGGTGCAAAGGGCGGCGCAAAATGTGAGGGAAATAAGGGCGGTATGAGCTCGCTTCAAAGAAAGGTGCCCGCAGATATTTCGGAAGAGATAGCCGATAAAATAAGAGAATATGCAAAGCGCACATTCACCGTGCTCGGCTGTAACGGCGTATCGAGAATCGACTTTTTGCTTGACGGCGAAGATGTATACGTAAACGAGATAAACACCATTCCCGGTTCGCTTTCGTTCTATCTTTGGGAAGCGGCGGGTGTTAGCTTCGATATGCTCATAGACAGGATTGTTGAATGCGGAATAAATGCCGCAAGAGAAAAATCAAAGCTCAGCTTCGATTGCGGAGTAAACGTTTTGGGCGGAAAATAATTTATTTTCGTAAAATCGGTTGAAATAAACCTTTTTGTGTGGTAAAATTTTTATTTGTAAATAATATAACGGAGGAATAAAATGTATATTTTAGTTGTAAACGCAGGCAGCTCATCTCTCAAATATCAGCTTTTTGATACGGAAGGATACAAGGTGCTTGCAAAAGGTCTTTGCGAAAGAATCGGTATCGACGGAAGATTTAAGTACACGGCAGAGGGCAAGGGTAAGCTTGAGGGCGAAACTCCCATGAAAAACCACGCTGATGCTATAAAGGTGCTTATAAGCAATCTTCTCGATGAAAATTACGGCGTTATCAAGAGCATGAGCGAGATAGGCGCCGTAGGACACAGAGTGCTCCACGGCGGCACGAAGTTCAGCGCATCGGTTTTGGTAAACGATGCAGTTAAGGAAACCATCAAAGAGTGCTTCCCTCTCGGTCCTTTACATAACCCCGCAAACCTTACGGGCATCATCGCTTGCGAGGAGGTTTTACCCGGCGTACCCCAGGTAGCAGTATTTGATACGGCGTTCCATCAGACGATGCCCGACACCTCATATATGTATTCCATTCCCTACGAGTATTACGAGAAGTACAGCATCCGCCGCTACGGCTTCCACGGCTCGTCCCACAAGTACGTTTCCGGCGAGTGCGTTAAGCTTCTCGGCGGCAAGGCAGAGGGAACAAAAATAGTCACCTGCCACCTCGGAAACGGCTCGTCACTTGCGGCTGTTAAGGACGGCAAGTGCTTCGATACGTCTATGGGACTCACTCCTCTTGAGGGACTTCCCATGGGTACACGTTCGGGTAATCTCGACCCCGCTATCGTTGAGTTCTTGTGCAACAACGAAAACCTCACTCCCAGCGAGTGCCTCAACATACTTAACAAGAAGTCCGGCGCGCTCGGCCTTTCGGGCGTATCAAGCGACTATCGTGACCTCACCGCAAAGGCAAACGAGGGTGACTACCGCTCCAAGCTCGCTATTGATATCTTCAGATACAATATCATCAAGCTCATCGGCTCCTACACGGCAGCCCTCGGCGGTGCAGACGCTATCGTATTTACCGCAGGCGTAGGCGAAAACGATGCAGACCTCCGCAGCTTTGTATGTAAGCAGCTTGCATACCTCGGAATCACTATCGACGAGGAAAAGAACAAGCTCCGCGGCGAAACGGTTGAGATCTCCACTCCCGATTCGAAGGTGAGAGTATTCGTAATTCCCACAAACGAAGAGCTCGTTATCGCAAGAGATACCGAAGAAATCGTATCCGCACTTTAATAAGGATAAACAAAATCACCGCTTTCGGAAGCGAAAGCGGTGATTTTTTGTATTATTTTTTGTAGAATACACGCTTGCCTTCATATTTGTACTCGGTGGTGTAACGAGTACCATCGTAAAGTGTTTCAATCATCTTAACCATATTACCATCTTCATCGTAGGTGTACTCGTAGGTGTAACGCCTACCATCGTAACTCGTGTGAACCTTCTTCACGATATTGCCTTTTTCGTCATAGGTGTACTCAGTGATATCACGATCACCATCGTAATTCGTGTGAACCTCCTTCACGATATTGCTATTTTCATCGTAGATGTACTTGGTGGAGACCTCGTATTCACGGCCATCACCACCAATAATTGTGCGAACCTCTTTCACCATATTGTCTTTTTCGTCGTAGGTGTACTTGTAGGTGTCACAATCACCATCGTCATCCGTTTTAACCTTCTTCACCATATTACCTTTTTCATCGTAGGTGTATTCGGTGGTGCAATGACTTTTACCGTCGAAATACGTGTCAACCTCTTTCACCATATTGCCTTTTTCGTCGTAGGTGTACTCGGTGATCCAACGATCACCATCGTCATTCGTTCCAACCATCTTCACCATATTGCCATCTTCATCGTAGGTGTACTCGGTGATCCGACGATTGCCGTGGTAATCTGTTTCAACCTCCTTCAAGATATTGCCATTTTCATCGTAGGTGCACTCATAGGTGTCACGATCACCATCGTCATCCGTTTCAACCTTCTTCACCATATTATCATTTCCATCGTAGGTGTACTCGATGGTGGAAGAACTGCCATAGTAATCCGTGTCAACCTCCTTCACGATATTGCCATTTTCATCGTAGGTATACTCGTAAGTATGCTCGGTGTCTTCTTCAAAGCTAGTATCCGTGGTGACAATTACTTTATCATAACATACAGTGAAGTTCGTGTTTTGCGAACTGTCGGAAGGGGATTTTTCGGTATCAAAGGACGGTTTCTCCACAGTAACGCAACCTACCGCCATAATCATCATTGCTAATATAAGCAATCCTAAAATAAAATTTTTCATCATTTTTTACTCCTTTTTGTATTTTTGTCTTATGACAGGACAATATTATGTGAAAAACAGTATATCATTAATTTTGTCCTATGTCAAGACAAAAGGAGTGGTTTTATGGCGAGAATTATCGACGGTGCTGAAATGAACATGATAGGCAAAAAGCTCAAAAAACTGCGTATCGAGCGAAAAATGAGCCAGCAAGCATTATCCAACAAACTTGAAATGCTCGCGATATACGTTTGCAGAGGCTCAATATCGCGCATCGAGGATAAGCAACGCACGGTAACGGACATCGAGCTTTACGGTCTTGCAAAAGTCTTGGGCGTATCCATTGAAGAACTTTACGAAAACGAATAAACGAATATAAAACAAAATCACCGCTTTCGTTATGAAAGCGGTGATTTTTTATTCGCGTAAGTAAGTGAGAGGATAATATCCTCCCCTACATTTCCTAATGCCTATTCCATATCGCCTTTTTTCGCAAGATATGCTCCGTATGAGCCCGTGATGACGGTGAGAAGTACCGCCGTGAGTATACGCTCCGTCGAAGTAATACCCGCCTCGTTTGCGAATACGCTCAGCGCATTGAATATTCCGTGAGACGCTATGCACACGAGCAGACTCTTTGACGTGTAATATATCATCACAAACATGAAACCGGCGGCAGTGGCATATACGACCTGCAACAGATTTGGCAAAAGCTCTGCGCCCGAACCGTTTACGAGATTTATGATATGCCCTATGCCGAAGGTCAGGCTCGACACGATGACTGCCGCCTTGAGGTTATCCTTCCGCATAGCCTCAAACAGAAGTCCGCGAAAGATAAGCTCCTCCAAAAAACCGACGCAAAGCATAGACAAAATATAGAAAACCGTCTCGGCTATGCCGTAATTGAGCGTGACGCCGTGCCAAAAGTTGACGGTAAGCATTATCACAATCGGCACGTAGTATAACATCGAGCGTGCCAACGTTTTCGGCTTGCAAAGTCCATATTCTTCGAAAAGTCCGTTTTTCTTCAAAAACAGCAGTAATACCGCAGAAAGCAGCACGCCTATTACAAGCGTCACGGACTTTTCCGCACCGACGAGCGCGGAAAGCGTATCTCCCGCCGACATAAGCACGCAATATGCTATTATCCACGCAAGAGCAAACCAAAGCTTGCTTTTGCTATATAACTTTTTTAGCATTTTACCTCCTCCCAACGCTCCCTCGTCATAAGCATAACGTGTCCCGTGCGGATTTCTCCGAGCAGCTTCACTTCAACGCCCTCTGTGGTGTGATGATATACAAATCCGAGCTTTTCCTGCACCCGTCGGCTTCTCTCGTTGCCGTCGTAGTAGCCGCACCAGATTCGGCTCAAACCGAGTTCTTCAAAGGCGTAGCGTAGCATCTCCCGCGCAGCTTCGGGTATGAACCCTTTGCCCCAAAACGGTTTGCCTATCCAATATCCGAGCTCGTATTCGTCGTCCTTTTCGGCAAGGTCGGCGCGGTGAAAGCCGATACTTCCTATGGGTTTTCCGTCTTCTTTTTTGCAAACGGCGTACGTTTCAGGCGCACAAAGCACCGTGCGTATTATCTCTCGGCTGTTTTGGACGCTCGTGTGACAAGGCCAACCCGCCCAAAATCCAATATCGGCGCCACTTGCGTATTTGTATAAGTCTTCCGCATCGTCTTCGCGCCACGGGCGAAGTATGAGCCGTTTCGTTTCGAGTATCATTTTAATTTATTTCCGTCAGAGAATGCGCGTCCGACCTTCTCGCCAAAGTTCCAATACGCATGAGTCATACTGTCGTAGATAATGGGATCGAATCTCTTTACGTCGATCTTACCGCTTTCGTCAAGAGCGCTTTCGTCAGCAGAGACGTTTACTATCTCGCCGATGCAGATACCGTCCTCGTTGAACTTAAGGAGCTTACACTCCACCGCTACGGGAAGCTCGTTTATAAGCGGTGCGTTCACGTACTCGCTTTTTGCCAAGCTAAAGCCCGCTTTGGCAAATTTATCGGGCTCGTCGTTTGCCGAAACGATACCGACGTAATCGCAAGGCACTACGGTCTTTGCCGTAGCAAAGCTAATCGTAAATGCGCCCGTTTTCTTGATATTTTCCGTAGTCTTATGGTCGTCTGCAAGGCAGACCATAACCTGATTTGTGTCATAAATGCCGCCCCAAGCCGCATTCATAGCGTTAGGCGTTCCGTCTTCGCCGTAAGTGCCGACGATAAGCACGGGCATAGGATAAAGCATTGATTTTACTCCGAAATTTTTACGCATAATTTTCTTCCTTTCGATAATTTAATGTATTTTCGATTTTATTTTATATGTTTCCTGCACCAAGAAAATAAGGCTTCGGACATTTCCTTAAAATGAACGGCGCCGCCGTTTTTTAATTGTAAAAACGTTTCTATGATCACTCGCTCATCAGAAGCAGCAATATTAAGCAAGTCTTTTTGCCGACGGATATAGCTTCCCGTTTGCTTAAATACTATCGCCTGCACGACGAAAGATGCGGATTTATACAAATCTCGCAAAACGGTCTCGCTCTTTTCGTAAAGCATATTGTGAACGCAAGCGTGGAATATATTGCACACACCGATTTTGATTGCTCTGTCAACTGCGCACTCGTCAACAAGTGCAAAAGCTTCGTCAAGACTTCCCTTTATCGCTGTTGTGTCATTGCAAAACTGAAAGAGATCGGAAGGCTCCCAATTCATAATTTCATCTTTTCCGGCTAAAAAACCGCAAATCCGTTCTCTCTCGGGTAAGCCGTCTAACACTTCACTATAGGCTTCAATATCCAAGGCAGATAATTCATCAAGTATTACAACGGTATCGATATCGCTCGTTTCGGTTGCTTCGCCGCGACTAAAGCTTCCCTGCAAACCGACGAACCATACGCGGTCTGTAAACGTGTCATAAAGCTTCTGCAAAAAGTTATTCATCCAAGCAGAAATATCTATCATCTTAAACTCCTCCGTCAACAACTCATTACAGCTCTTTGATCTTTTTTTCGATACGCTTTATGACCTCGATAAATGCTTCGTCGTCTCGTCCCGTGGGATCGGGAAGATTCCAGTTATCGTCAAAGGCTTTGTAAGCGAAAGGACAGCCTACGTCGCAGCCCATAGATATCACAAAGTCGGGTGCGGGAATCTTGTCAAAGGTTTTGCTGTACTGCGTCTTTTCCATATCAATACCGTAGATATCTTTTACAAGCCTTACGGCATCACCGTTAATCTTTGGTTTTGTCTCGCTTCCCGCAGAATAAAAGTCGAACTTATCGCCGAGAAAGTGCTTACCGAGCGCCTCGGCGATCTGACTGCGGCAGGAGTTATGTACGCAGAGAAATGCTATTTTCTTTTTCATTTGAATGGACACCTTTTGCCTATACATTGGTTATTCTGTGAAAAGTGGCTGCACCTTATCTCTCCCGTTTCCATTTCGACACCGAAATTCTCTTTGGAAAATTCCACCGCCTTAATGATGGCAAGATATGAGTCACGTTTACAACAACGAGGCCCGCCGACCTCCCCTATAGCACCGAGGGCAGAAGAGGTCATTTTGTTGCAAAGCCCCCACGCCTCATTTGCAAGCGGAGTAGAGCCCGTAACGATAGAGACAAACATTCCCGCGCTCACGCCTGCACCGCAAGCGCCCCAAAATCCGCACGCACCGCCGGGAACTTTTTTACCTCTTGCCTGCATCTCGCAGAGCGCTTTTGTAAGATCGATATTTCCGCCTGCGTTTTTGTATGCCGTCAAAAGAGCCGAGCCGACCATAACGTGATGCTCGGGGCCGTGCATGTGGCAAAACGGCAAAGACATCAGTTTTTGAATGATTTTTATAGGATTTTTCGAACTTTCGGCAAGGCACACGCCGATTATACTGTCCATTTTGCCGGTATGACATTCGTTACATATATAATGGCCGTTTTCGCAAGAGGTCTTGCTTTGCTCTTTTTTGTGACATACGGCACATTCCATAAGCTCGTCATTTTCCGAATATTTAAGCGGAGCACCGCAGATAAGGCATTCGTCTTTCATTTTTAAAGCTCCTTTTATTTTACAGTCTCATACGGCCAGTCTATGATGCCGCCGAATTCTTTGATGTTTGTGTAGCCAAGCTTTACGAGCTCTTCCGATGCGATCTTACTTCGTCTGCCGCTGCGACAATATACGAGGATAAGGGCGTCTTTATCGGGTAGCTCTTTTTCGGCGCGATTTGCTATCTCATATTCGGGAATGAGTATCGCATCTTTGATATGCCCCTCGGCAAACTCTTCTTCAGTACGAGCATCGATGATAATATAATCCTTTTCGGTATCCATTATTTCTTTTGCTTCTTTGGCAGATATCTGCTCGTAATTAGCGACTTGACTACCGCCCGAGGTGTTGGTGCCGCAAGACGTAACTGTGCAAAGCGAAAGTGAAAGCATAAACATTGTTAACCAACCTTTTATTTTCATCGTAAGTATCCCTCGCAAAAAGTCTTTGTTTTATTATACAGCATTTTTGCCTCTTATTCAACGGGTATAACAAAAATCACATCGGAACTATCCGATGTGATTTTCGTTTTAATTACTTTAACAGCATACATTTCTTGTTTCTGATATCTATAAGCGAAAGGAGTTCTTCGGCGGTTATGGCCGCAAGCTCGTAGTCTTCGCCTAAAACGGCATTTTCAAAATCGATAAAGCCTCTCTGTATTTTATCCTCAATCTCAACGAGTATCGCATTTGACATAGGGTCTGAATAGCGTGCCGCATCGTAGACATTTTTTGCAAGTGATTTGAGCTCAGCCGTTTTCGATATATTCATCAAATTCTCCGCGTCTGCGGTGAGTAACTTGACGAAAAAGGTCTTTACTGTGACCCTCTCATCAATTCCGAAAACGGCTGATGCGGCAAAGCCCGCTTTCAAAATAGCGGTTATGTTAAGGGTGAGAACAAGTAAGCAAATAATAATACCTATCCAATTGGGGATATCAGGTACTGCCATACAAACGCTTCCCGCCACAAGCATCCAAACAAGCCCCGTATAGCTTATTTTAACAAGCGGAATGTTGTAAAGAACTCTTTGTTTTTCGCTCGGCTTGAATGCAATAAACGCACATACAAGCTGACATATGAAGGATACGGTGATGAATATGTATCCTACCCAAAATGCACCCTCGAAGGCATGAAGTCCTGCTAATTCATTTTCCGTAATGAATACGACCGTGTTAAAGAGAGCGAGGCTGATTGCCCAAATGATCGAATAAAAACCAAATGTCTTTTTCATTTTACTTCACTCCTTATAAAATTTCGGAAAGCAATTTTGCCTTCATATCGTTGAATTCTTCCTCGGAGAGTATTCCTGCTTCCTTTAACATCGCAAGTTTATCGACCTTTGCTTTAAACACTGCCATATCGTTATTTGCGGCAGCGGAGCCTACGGCATCGCTTACCATACCGCCGACCATACCGCCGACAGCCCCTCCGACGCCCGCCATCGTGCCAAGTCCCACGCCCATATTGGTAAACTCGCCGACAGCTTCGTTTTGGGCAACCTTTTCGGCAACGTCAAATCCTCTTTCCTGCTGATATGTATAACCCTCCTGTGCACGTTTGGTCGCCTGAGCCTTGGAGTCGATAACAGTCTTCTGCGCTTCGGTCTCGGCGTGAATTATCTCGGTTTGCTGACGAAGCTTTGCTTCCGCAATATCGGCATACTGACGGAAGTGAAGCTCCTTAAACTTCTCATACTGTCTGTCGCCGTCGGGCTTTGCGATAGTTGTTACAAAAAACTGCTCAAGCGTTATGCCGTAATCCGCAAAATCGCCGAACAAAAGATTCTTTATTGCGCTTGAAAATACGGTGAGATTTTCGTCTATCTCAAATATATTTATGCTGTTAGTCTTCATGACCTGTGCAATATATGTCTTCACACGGGTCATAAGGAACGAGCGGAAATAGCTAATGAGCTGCTGTTGTCCGAGGAAGCTTTCGGTACCGACAAGCTTCAAGAGAAGCTTACGGCTATCCTCTGCGCGCAAGGTCATTTCACCCGATGCGCCTATTGAAAGCGGGAAATTATATGTCGGCTCTATGTACTGAACACGTGAGTCTGTACCCCACTTAATGTTCATCTGCTCGGTCTTGTTGATAAAATAAACTTCGCAGTGAAAAGGCGTCTTATCATCGGTTGCCCTGCCGAGCACCTTGCCGATAAGCGGAATGTTCTGTGTTTCAAGCGTATATCTTCCGGCGCCGAACATATCCAGCGCCTGACCGTTCATAAAGAAGATCGCCTCTTGGCTCTCATGGACTATAAGCTGTGTAAGATGATTAAAATCCTCGCAAGGATGCTTCCATATAAAAGTGCTGTTGTCGCCTTCATATTTGATAATGTCTGCGATATGTGACATAACTGTTTTCCTCCTTAATTTACTTCTCCCCGTCACTCGTCGGTATTTATCCACATAGCAGGTCGCACGGCGTATGTTTGGCAGTCGATATCGGCACCGTACTCTTCAAGAAGACCCTGAATATAAACGTTGGCGGCACGGCCTTGATTTAAGCCGCCGGTACGAAGCCACCAAGCGCAAGTGGAGTTGATTCCGCTTGTATATGCCCCATTTGCAACCGCATACTTCGTGGGCTTGCAGATCCTCGCATCATCAGATGCGAAATATTCACTTGCTTCGTTTATACTCAAAAGAAATATCTTATCCTGCGTATCTTCGCCGGGCTTCGTCTTGTCATATGTGGGATTTTGATAAGCGGTCACGACCGTGGCGGCGATTATTTCCTTTTCTTCGGCAGAAAAAGCGGTATTTATAAAGCTTGAATTCAACCACTTTCGCAAGGAACAGGTTTCCCAAGTAATGCTTTTGTATTTTGTGTTATACGGCTTACAATCAAGAGCGTATTTGCTTATAACAAGCGTTCTGTTTTTATCTTTTGAAAGAACTATCCATTCGATATCTTCCTTGCCGTTTGCTTTGTTGTTGTCTTGCTCATAGGAGCCAAATCTTATACTTTCGCCTACATTCGTATATTTCAACCTTTTAGAAACGTATTTTTGGTAGGCAAGCTTTGCTTTTTCCGAGCTATCCTTATATTCGCCAAGCGCTTCGAATGCTTCCATCGCTTCCGTATATTGTCCGTCGTCCATAAGACCGAGCGCAGAGTTGTATCGGTAATTCGGAATGAAAATAAAATTTACAACGATAACGATGGCAATAAAAGCTAAAATGATGGGGGAAGTAATAAGAATGATCTTTTTGTTCTGCTTGATAATGCGTTCACGCTCTATGCGGCACTCTAACGCTTTATCTCGGCAGTCCATCGCAAGAAAATTAGAATCCTTATATTCGCAAATAGATTCAAAAAGTTCTGCCGCTTCCTTGAACGAGCTCTCGGTTTTCGCTATCTGCATAGTCGTTTTTGCACGGTTGTATGTACGTGAAAGCCGTGCGTTATTGTTGCGTGTATGGATATGCTCTACATAAGATTCAAGTGTTGCTTTAAGCTCGTAACTTGCATAGCGTATAACCTTTTGATAATTTCCGCTATTATCAAACGGTTCCGCTACGTCCTTTAAAAGCTCTTGCTTTGTGACACGCAGCTCCGTCATCAATTTGCCGAGATAAGCAAGCGCATTCTCCGGCTCGATATCCAATACCTTTTCACAATACTCATCGGCAGATATGAAATCTCCGTCATCAATAAAAATGAATGCTCGTTTGAGTAAGGTATCGACATTTGCACTTTCACGGGTTATGACCGTTTCCTTTACTACCGACGCTTTCGGAATTTGAGATTGCACTATCTTCTTGATTCCGTATACAAGGTCTTGCATAAAACCGAGCTTCGACATATTCTGCGCCATAAGGTGAGAAAACTCCTCGGGAAGATCATAAGGATCCATATCCTTATATGCGGGAATCAGCATCTTCCTTTCACCGTTTTTAATGAGCGCAAGATAACGGCTCCATTCGTTTTTGACCCAAACGGCGTTAAAATATTCGGGTTTCGTGCCCAAAACGACCATCACCTTTGAAGTATTGAGCGCCGCAAATATGTAGGGCTCGTAGGCGCTTCCGAGCTTATCCTCAAGCGTTATGCGCGAAAAGAATACCTTGAAGCCTTCGCGGGTAAGCTCGTGATAAAGCTCCGTGGCGAGAACGCTGTCAGGCGTTCTTCTGCCACCCGCATCGCTTTCCTTGTAGCAAATAAATACGTCAAAGGGCTCCTCCTTTTGCGATATCGCAAGTATGCCCTTTTGTATATCGTTGATAGCCTTTGCTTCTTCTTGGTAAACTTCTCGCTGTCCGTCGTCTGCATATCGCAAAGCCGATCTGTAATCTTCGTCGTCAAAAACAGACGTGAACTGTGCACGATTTACGGTAGGAATGCGCTTATGTGAAACGGGATCTTCAACGTATTCTATTCCGTAACGGCAAAGAACCAAGGACCAATACGCCTCGGAATCGGTATTGTCATTGTTTAAGATCTGCTCATAGATACTCATAGCTTTGTCAAATTCGTTATTACGGCGAAAATGATTTGCTCTGTCATATAAATTTGCTTTCTTTTCATCGTCAAGCTTGGGAAGCGTTTGGCGTGTGCCGCAGTATTCACACTCCGCAACGGTCGTTCCCGAGACTATTTCAAGGGCGCCGCCACACATTTTGCATTTAAAAATTGACATATAGCGCCCTCCGTTAATATTCTTTGATCTCCAGATTGTCCACCGCAAAAGTAAGACACTTTTGTATGATTTCGTTTCTGGTGCGTCCCGTGTCTGTGGCGATTTCATCTAATTTCTTTACCAATTCGTCCGGCAGACGAATAGATACCACCGTGGAATCGCCTCTGTACTTTTTTGAAGAAATAATAAGTTTTTCTTTGGACATGATCCTTCTCCTCTCCGTATATATTTTCTTTCCTGTTAACATTGTACTACAATTGTAATGTATTTGTCAACACTTTTTAAAAAATTTACAAAAATATTCCGATTTGTGTAGAAATTTCAAACGAGTATGATAAAAAGAGTCATAAAGATTCTACGAGAATCCTTATGACTCATGATGATTTTCATTTCATACTTTAAATAACGAAAATTTATTTTCCGAAAAACACCTCATCGAGAACTGTTTGTGTATTTTCTCCGAAAAGAGGTCCGTTGTGTATTTGATGTGAATCCAACTGACCGTCATATAGGTTTACCTCAATAAGCGTAGGGGTTCCATCTTCCAAAACAGATACGTCCCATGCTGCCATTCTGAAATGCGGAACCATACGGCTCGCCTTTTTCACAAGCTGTGTAACTTTATCGAAAGAAGGAAGCTGATAGCCGTCAAATACAATTTCGCTTGTCGGATGCTTTTCGATAAATCTTCTTTTTTCTACGCATGCGGTCTTTTTCAACTTTCCTTCTTTTGAAATTCCTATTGTGATACCGCCGCTGCTGCTGTTATCGACCTTCGAGTCACCCACTCCCATACGAAGTATGGCGGAAAGCAACAACGTTTCTTCCTTCATTAAAAGAGTTATAATTCTAATCGTGTTAACAGACGATGGGTTTATTTTTGACAAAGCCTCGTGCTGTTTGATTCCCCTCTGAATAGCAATATCTCCATTAAAGCTCTTTATTTCTTCAAGGAACTTTTCTTCTGTAAGCCCTTCGCAATTTAAATATCTGACTCCGTGACCTCCGCCGCTGTCAGTTGCACGCTTTATAAACACTTCTTTTTCTTCAGCCGCAAATTTAAACGCTTCTCTTTCTCCCGAAAGCAGCATACCGTCGTCCGCATACCAAAAACCGTTGAGCCTGTAAGCAACAAGCTTAGGCTGTGATATATCCGCAAACATCTTATGATAATAGCATTTGTTGTCAAGGGCTTTCGCTAATCTGTAGTTATTAAAATACGGCTGAATATAATTGTAGTAAATTTCGTCGGGGATATATTCTTTATGAAATTCACCGTGCTTTTCAGTATAAAAGTTATGATAAACATTCGGAACGGATTTATATCTTGACCAAAATTCTTTTATTTCCTTTTTCATTCCGCTTGTAAGAACGCTTTTCTCTGTCTGAGATTTTTTTAACTTTCTTACAAGCTTTTTCATATGTGCCCGCCGTATTCTCAAAAAGATACCTTCGTATGCGTTTCTGAAATTCAATATTGATTTTACTTTCATATTTCACCTTATATTCTAAAATTCATAATTAAAATCAGAGGTCTTCAAATACAGAAATGTACAAAGACAATACTATCTGTTTTCGTTGTTTTCGCTTTATGAAAGCTTTTTTATTTCGTCAAGAATTTCCGATGTTTGCGCTCCGAACAACGGGCCGTTTACCCATTGGTAATAAAGTACGCTGGGGGCTTTGATATTGTATTCCATAACTGTGACGTTTTCATCTCGATCTAACGTGAAATCCCAACCTATAATTCGTATATTGGGAAAACGGCTGTGTTGCTTGATTGCTAAATCGACCATTTCTTCAAATTTCGGTATTTTTAATCCGCCGAAAGAAGTGCCGCCGGGTGTTTCGGTTACAGTTACTCCGCATGAAAAATATCCCTTTTCGCGAAGTGTACCGTCCTCTTTAACGCCGACTATCGTCATACCCTTTCCATCTTTGCCGACTTTGTTATCTGTAAAACAGCCTTCTCTGCCGTATCTCAACGCCGCACTGATAGGAATAACCTTTTCACCCAAAAACAGCGTCGTAATTCTAATGACGTTAACAGAGCTTTGATTAAACGATGCTAAAAACGGATGTTGGACCAATAATTTTTGGACCACGTAGTTTTTGCTGAATTTTTCGGTTATGCTTACGCTAGATACGTCAACAAGCTCCACTCCTCTGCCCGAGCCGTTTTCCACCGATGGCTTAACAACTGCTTTATCGTACCCCGAAAGCAATTCATTTGCTTTTTCTTTGGTGATGATGTTTCTTTTATCATCGTAAAAAACACCGTTGATATTTCTCAAAATAACTTCGGGGAATTTTATTTCGGGCATATATAACTCAAAATAATTTTTGTCAGACATGACAAATTTCTGCTCAATATTATTTAATTTCAGCTCCAAAAAGGCTCTGTACATATCCTCGGGAAGTATGTTCGCATCAAAATTCCCTGTAATCGAATAAGTTAAAATATGCGTATCATAACTGTACCTATAACCGTATTTTTTGTATACAGAATCTATTTGTGCCTTTTGCTCGGATGTTAATTTGCGTATCTCAATACCGTGATTTTTTAAATCACGAAAGCGTTGCTTGTTGCTGTCTTTTACAATATTCCATTTGTTATAGCTTCGCATATACATTAAAATGTCGTTTATCAATTTCTTTTTATTCATATTTTACCTCATAACTCGATTTGTTAAAATGCAAACCACAAAAGAACATCTTTGTTTTATTATACCCCCGCACTAAAAAGTTGTCAACATTTAACAATAAACACCCTATGACTTTTGACAGTCATAGGGTGTCCTCATTTTTTCATTTGTCGTAAATCGGTTTTTGTGGGGTTACGAAAACCCTGTGATACCGCTATTTTACGGTGTTTTCTTAATCCAGAGGTTTCATCGTGGGGAGTACTTTTGTATTTTCACGAATTGCCACTTATCGTTACAAACCCCCACGGATAAAGGGTTTTCTATATTCTGTTTTCACGAATCGTCACTTATCGCAACTTATTGCCACGGTCAAATGTCGTAAAAATTGTCGTAAATGTCGTAAAGGTTTTTAAAGGAAAACCGAGTGATTTGTGTCACTCGGTTTATAGGTTAGGCAATCTGCAATACACCTTGCAGTTTTTGAGATTTCTGCTCTTTGAGTTCCTTTGTTGCCTCGTTGTATATATCCATTGTGGTCGAGGCATCACTATGCCCCATAATGACTTGTATATACTTTATATTACTCTCCACTTCGCAAAGTCGGGTGCAGAATGTATGCCGTAAATTGTGCATAGAGAAATGCGGCAACAACAAAGGGTCTCTTTCTTCTGCAACTGCCTTTTCAGTTTCCTCTTTGTTATAATCACGGATAATTCGTGCGATTGCCCTGTTGAGAGCCGCAGGCGAATATACCTCGTTATAACGATTGGTGAAAACAAAATCACTCAAACCGTCAACAACAGCTTGGCAACCACCGTTCTTGATTTGTTGTTCTCTCGTCTGCAACAGGGCTTCACGGACTTCGTCAAACATAGGCACTTCTCTGGTGCCATTTGTCGTTTTAGTCGCATGGATATGAAACTCGCATTTTCCGTCCTTGTTCTTGCGATAGAGCATATTGTGGTTTACGAATATTACCCCACCTTTGAAAAAACAATCAGACCATTGGAGCCCAATTACCTCGCCCACACGACACCCTGTACCCAAGCAAAATGTGAATAGGGGTAACCAATGCTTATACTGTTTAGACTGCCGTACGAAGTCCATAAAAGCCTTCTGTTGCGGTGCAGTAAGGGCATGTCGTTGAGCCTTCTCCCATCCGCAATTCTGCTTAATTTCTTTCATAAGACCGTCTATGGGGTTTTTACGGATATAATCATCACGGAATGCCATTGTGAATATCGGGTTCAAAATGGTGTGTATAATTTCCATACTGTTAGGTTTAAACCCAACATCATAGATAAGGTGCATATAAAAAGCTTTCACGTCGCTATACTTAATAGCAGTTATTTTTCGTTTGCCCAAATCTTCGCTGACATACTTGGTATACATATAAATGTAATTTTCACGGGTTGACGGGCGAAGATTCTTTTTCATCGCCATATACTTCTCAAAGAAATAATTCAGGTCTGTTCTCTCTGCAGTATAGGTATCAAGACCGTCTTCCAAGTCGCGCTTGATTTTTTGTTCCATTTCCCGAAGAGATGAGTCACATTTCTTGCCCATAGGCACTCTATCGGTGGAAACAAGTTTCCAACTGTAAACGGTCCGTCTTTTCCCAAGTCGGTCTTTATATTTATATTCATATCTTCCGTCTTCTCGTTGGAACTCACCTTTTTCTAATATCCTATTTTTTGAATCTCGTCTTTTACTTGACATACTTTTTCTCCTTAAATTATATTTATTTTCTCAATATATTCTTCAAACAATCTTCGCTTGAAGAGGACACGGTTTCCACTCCAAAGTAGAAATTCTTCGTCCCTGTGTTCGTTTGCAAATTGTCGCAGTTTATTTATTCCAATGTTGAAATAGTCTGCTGCTTCTTCTGCCGTTAAATTGAATTTTTGCCATATTGGTGTTTTCTCTTTATCCCTTGTCGTATTATTCGTTCTCTTCGGCAAACACTCATTGTAAGTGCCGTCGAACAACTTTCTCAACCTCCTTTACTAAAAATGGTGATGGCAAAGAGTAAGATATTTTTTTGATTTTGTCAATACCCCCAAATCGTGCCATTTTACCTCAAACCCGAAAAGTAGGGGTAAAATAGGCCGATTTGATTTTTGAGAGCTCAGATTCGCCTATTTTGGAGAATATGAACTTTTTGTAAATTATTTAAAATCTCGGGGTTTTAAAGAGTATAGCGCGTATTTTCCTGCTTGTCAGCCTTAATCTGTTGCAGTAAAAGGTAAATCTTCGTCAACGAAATCAAAAGTTAATTGCTCACAATCTTCGGTTTCGTCATAGTCGGTTTGAACTTCGTCATCATCAATAGGGTTGGTATCTTCTTTAAACTCGGTTGGGGCGATAGAAATACCGATTGCCTTATAAGTTGGGGTGCCGTCATCTTTGTATCGGACCTCGGCAAAGAATGTGACGAATCTGCCCTTGGTATATCGGGTCAGTTTTTTGTAGTTAATGCCTGTGGTGTTGTCAAAACACATCACCGAAACAAGCGGTGCTTTGGGGTCACGGTTGTTTGAGTCGGCAAGGAAAGAAACGGAATTATAACTCCCTCTATCTGTCACCGAACGGACATACCCTTGTATCATAACGAACTCTTTTTCTGTGCCTGTAAATAGGCGAATTGGATTGAACATTGTTCAACACTCCTTTTATTTAATATTTTTAGTGGATACAACACAAAAAAAGAAAACGGAATGCCCCCGAGCATCCTCGGGGCATTCCGCCTTCATAAATATAATTCCACCTAAAAAATGTAAATAAAAGACAAAACAAAAAGTGTTGTAAATCACTTACATGATAAAGTATACCTATAGTTTTCCAAATTGCAAGTATTTTGAAGAATTATTTTTATGACTTTGCACCGAGATAAATATTGACAATATCCACCCGCTTTTCTGCCGTCCCGTGACCGAGACGAACACAACAGTCGTTCTTTGCCGTTCGGTCTGCCTTATCGGGCGAATATCCCTTGTCAAGATAGTGTTGATACTGCTTGTGGTAATATGCCTGTATGGACGATTTTCTCACCGAGTGGTTACCACTTTTTTGGATTGCCTTGCAACCGACTGTCTTTTCACTTGGCACCGTGATTCCAAGACGGCATAATCTGCGAGATAACCACTTGTTCGCACTGTCCTTACGTATATTGCCGAACAGGGAGTCCGTTTCTGCCTTGCCCGATATGAGTGAACTGCAAAAGGCATAGAACTCTTTATCGGTCACGGTGATTTCTCGGCTACGCCCGCCCTTGTCCTTTTCAAAAAAGACCGTGACGGTCTCTCTGTCATTACCGAGTGTAATGTGCCTTTTTTGAATAGATACCGAATTGACACGGCAGCAGGTATAGGTTGAGAAGATAAAGAAATTGCTTGAGTGGCACGGTTTGACAATCGAGTCCTTGACCCTTTGTATCTCTTCGGGGGTTAGAGCGAACTCCCGAGGACTCGTTCGGTCGGGTATTAATTCCACATTGACCTTCGTTTCAAAATTGGTATGTACCCCGAAATGATGATTAATTATTCGTGATAGCTTTGCGACATTACTTCTGTACGTTTCTATCGTATTTAGCGAACATCCACCCCTCGCTTTACTGTCAAGCCACTCTTGGCAGTATTCGGGGCGAATCTGTCGCACCTTATCAACCTCGGGGTAATGCTCTTTGATGTACTCACAAAGATTGTGGGCGGTATCAAGCAAGTTTGCCTTGCCTGCGAAGCTATACACCCTCCAACTGTGGTCGGGTTGTTCGCTTTGCCTTTTTGAAGAATGCTTATCGTACCCGAGAGTGAACGAAGCCTCAATGGCCGTCATACTCTGTACGAAAAGACTTCGTTTTTTTGACATATCGTGTCACTCCTTTCGTATAATTCCCTATCCGCATTGTCGATTTCGTGTCCGAAATCGTTAATGCGAATAGGTACGATGCTATTTTCGTTCAGACGAAGACGAGAGAGCCCCCTCGCCAAAGGTACGGCAGAACACTTTCTGCCATTCCAAAGCCGATACACTATCGGAAGTCAACCAACCCTACAATAGCACTCGGGTTAAGATTGACGGTACCGCCGTTTTTTCGTTTGGACATTTCCATAGGTTTCGCAAAAACGGTGATACAGAGTTGACCACACTTGGTCGGGTTTCTTTTGTAATTCCACCTTCATTTATTTTTCCTTATGTGTGTATGGTTTGTAATTCCTCCTTCTTAAATTAAAAGTA
This sequence comes from Eubacteriales bacterium, assembly GCA_045585835.1. GTDB lineage: Bacteria > Bacillota > Clostridia > Oscillospirales > CAG-272 > CALCTE01. The sequence continues at coordinate 32,168 of JAZMZG010000016.1, read as the reverse complement.
TTGTAATTAGAATCTATTCAATTAATTTTTTTATTTCAAGTAATCATCTTTACTCTTTAAACAATCAAGAGGATTCTCTACTCTTTCCTTAATCTTGATAACTCTCAATTACTCTATGTTTAAGATAAAGACTCATAATGCTTATATAATCATCATGATTTCTAAAGAGTCTTATATAAAAGAAAAAGAGTCATAAAGCTTACAACAAAAAAACAACCCCTCTTTGCCTAATGACAAAAAGGGGGTTGCAAAAAATATACACTATATTTTATATTCGACATCCGCTATATCAAATTCAATTTCCAAACGTATTTCATTGCCGTTTGCTTGTTCTAAAAAAAGTTCCAAACGGTATTTCATATTCGACAAGACAGTTAAGGTATCTCCTAGCCACCAAATCTTTTTTTCGCTTTTGTCAGGAAGATTGCCTGATAAAATTTTAAAATTAAAAAAGCTTATTTTTTCAATTTCGCTAGTCCTTGAACCTTTTGCATCCAATAATATTTCTAAACAATTGTACTTAGTCAATTCTGCTTTCCAATTAGGGGGAAGGTTAAGCTCGTTTATTTCTAAAATTTCGGCATCGTGTAATCCATAAGGCCAATACCAATTCGGACACATCTTTTCTTCAAATGACTTATATTCTTTTGTAAGACCATTTTCCTCATACCAAGAGTGACACGCCTGTACTATCTCTTTATCACTCATCTCTGAAATCTTTTTTGTTCTATACCGATGCACACTATACTTTTTCAAAAATTGTCTTGCGACATCGGCATATGTTTTAATATCAAAATAATTGTTTTTCATTGTATCACCACACATCAATTCATAACAACAACTATATTTCTTCATCCACAGAAAATACACAATGAAAATACGGGCACTCTTTTGCCTGTTCAAATTTTTCCGCATCGGTAATATCATTGTAAAAAACCAAGAACTTCGCAGGCAGGCATTTATGTTCAGGCTTTAACAAATCTGCCTCATTTTCAAGGATTTCTTTCATTGTCATTTTGGTATTACATTCACCGTCCAAGACAAAAAACCATTCGCCGTCAACTTGTTCAAACCCATCATAACCCCAACCACACAAGAGCACTTGCCCGTCTTTTACAAAGTATTCAAAATCATTGTTTTTTATATATTCAATAGGCAACTGTTCTCTTACAATGCGATTATAGATTTTTACAACATCACTTGATGTAATAAAAAATTGGTACTTGTTTTTGAAATCTTTATAATACGGCATTCTATGATAACGGATTATATCAAATGGAACAAAAAGCAAATATCCAATACACATAACCAAAAGTATGGGTACACCAATAATTATACCTAAACCTATACCAAGAACATTTAAAATCTTTTTCACGCAATCACCGCCTAACCACATACCGCTTATGCTTTTATTATAGCATAAAACCACCAATATTCAACAATTCCCTGTGACATTAGCCACAGGGAATCTATGCTTAAATTTTCATTTGTCGTAAATGTGTCGTAAATCGGTTTTTGTTGGGTTACGAAAACCCTGTAATACCGCTATTTTACGGCGTTTTCTTAATCAAGAGGCTTCATCGTGGGGAAAAGTAATACGTCGCGAATTGCGGCGGAATCGGTGAGGAGCATACACATTCTGTCTATGCCGTATCCGATGCCTCCCGTGGGGGGCATGCCGAGCTCGAGGGCATTCATAAAGTCCTCGTCCGTCGTATTTGCCTCATCATCGCCCTGCGAGAGCAATATCTCTTGAGCTTTGAAACGTTCTCTTTGGTCAATAGGATCGTTAAGCTCGGAGTATGCATTGCACATTTCCCAGCCGTTCATAAACATCTCGAATCTCTCTACGTATTCGGGATTATCGGGCTTCTTCTTCGTAAGCGGCGATATCTCGATAGGGTGATCCATTACGAACGTAGGCTGGATAAGGTGCTTTTCGACGTATTCTTCGAAGAAGAGGTTGAGTATATCACCCTTTTGGTGTCTGTCCTCATACTCTACGTGATGCTCCTTTGCCAAAGCACGTGCATCTTCCAAGGTCTTAACTTCGTTCCAGTCGACGCCGGCATACTTCTTAACTGCATCAACCATCGTGATACGCTCGAAGGGCTTTCCGAGATCCATTACGTGTTCGCCGTACTTAATGGTGGTCGTTCCGAGAACTTCCATAGCTACGTGTTTGAAAAGATTTTCCGTAAGGTCCATCATTCCGTGGTAATCCGTATACGCTTGGTAAAGCTCCATAAGCGTAAACTCGGGGTTATGTCTTGTGTCAAGTCCTTCGTTACGGAACACTCTTCCTATCTCGTATACCTTATCAAATCCGCCTACGATAAGGCGCTTTAAGTAAAGCTCAAGGGATATACGAAGCTTTAAGTCTTCGTTTAAAGCGTTAAAGTGCGTCTCGAAAGGTCTTGCCGCCGCGCCGCCTGCATTGGAAACGAGCATGGGAGTTTCTACCTCCATAAATCCGAGACCGTCAAGATATTTTCTTATCGTGCTGATTATCTTGGAGCGCTTTGCAAATGTATCCTTAACCTCGGGATTTACGATGAGGTCAACGTATCTTTTGCGGTAGCGGAGCTCCGTATCCGTAAGTCCATGGAATTTTTCGGGGAGAGGTACAAGCGACTTCGAGAGAAGCGTGGCACTATTTGCGTGAACGGATATCTCGCCCGTGCGAGTACGGAATACAAAGCCCTCAATGCCGATTATGTCACCGATATCCCATTTCTTGAAGGAAGCGTAGCTTTCTTCACCGAGGCTGTCTCTCGATACGTATATCTGTATCTTTCCCTTTCCGTCAAGAATATGCGCAAAGGAAGCCTTGCCCATAATTCTTCTGCCCGTCATTCTTCCCGCAATTCTTACGGAAAGCTCTTTTCCGCCTTCCGTAAAATCTGCTTCGTTTTCAGCATATTCTGCGATTGCGTCGGCACTTAAGTGCGTTACGTCGAATTTCGTTATAACGAAAGGGTCCTTACCCGCAGATTTAAGCTCTGCGAGCTTTTCTCTTCTGACTCTCGCCTGCTCACTGAGATCCTCAAGCGGATTCATTACTTCTTCTGCCATGTTCGTTTTCCTTTACTTTGAAATAGAGAGAACCTTTATCTTTCTTACGTGGCCCTCGGAGTTGGTTACCAAAACCTCTTCTCCCTCTTTGGCGCCCATAAGCGCTTTTCCGATGGGAGATTCGTTTGAGATTATGCCGTTTAAAGGATCTGCCTCGGCAGAGCCCTTTATCGTATAGTTAACCTCTTCGTCGTAGGCTTCATCGTATATCTTCACCTTGGAGCCAACGCCGACTCTGTCGGTCTTTATCTGTGTTTCGTCAATTATCTTGACATTTTTGAGCATATTTTCAAGCTCGGCAATACGGGTTTCGTTCTTTGCCTGCTCGTCTTTTGCTTCATCGTATTCGCTGTTCTCGGAAAGGTCGCCCTGAGCTCTTGCGGCTTTAAGCTTATCGCCTATCTCGTAACGCTTTACTGTTTTTAAGTATTCAAGCTCGTTTAATAAGTCCTCGTGTCCCTTTTTGGAAAGAGTTACTGTCTTCTCTGCCATTTGTGTTTCCTTTCAAAATCGTACTTATTTCATAATATTTTAATATAAATTATTACCTTTGTCAAGGGAATTTGCGCCTTTGCGTTTACGTACTCTGTCATTCGGTGGTAGCTATAGCTCTCTCTATGGTGAATTTGCAAAGCGTATCCTTGGTATTGAGTTTAATATCGCTTCCCGCAACTACGGCAGTATTATCCGAAAGCACGTAAGAGCCGCCGGATATATTAAGCTTGGTGACTACAGTCACGGTGTAGTAAACTACCTCCTCGTAAACCTGACTTCCGTCTTCTGCATACAAATCCGGTAAAACAACGCTCTCTTTTACGCTATCAAGTGCGGTCACCGTTCCGAAATAAACGTCGGTGCCCATATAAAGACTGTCACCTATATTCAAAGTGCTGACATACGGCGACGATTTTGTGTCGGTTTTGAGCACACAGCTTACCGTGACCTCATCGCTTCTCGTCTTAAACAGCTCGGGATACATTATCTTCGTCACCACGGAGCCTATTGCCGCTATCAGCAAAAGCACAAGTATCAAGTCGATGACATTAAATCTGCGTTTATTTCCGTCCATCATTTATCCTCACTGTTCTTTAAAGTTGCTTTGGTAAGGGTTCGAATTCCGCTTATGTCCGCCTTGCCCTTGAAATTAAGCGTCTTCAGCTCATAGCTTTCTCCGCGAAGCACGGCTACGCCGTCAACGGAATATACCTGCGCATCATGCGGAAAGTACGCTTCAACCTTTATCGTAGCGCTGCTTATTGCACGGTCGGATATTACCTGTGAAACGGTACCCAAGGGACTTGTGCAGCCGTCGATATAGATTTGGTCGCCCTCTCTTAAAAGGGAAATATAGTCAAAATTGTCCGTCAAGGTAAAGCTTACCTCAACCGTATCGTTTACCCTCTCGTCCTTCTGTAAGCCTAACGTAGTGATGAGCACGTAAGATACCACGGCAAGTACGAGAAGAATGATGACTATGTCAACGATATTGAATTTCACGGTTTTAGTTCCTTTTTTCATATTTATCTCCCATAGATCGTTTATCTGCTTTTGCTGACTGCACAGTAAAGCGCCGCTTGCGATACCGTAAGCATCAGGCTTTGCGCATCAAAGACCGATTTGCTTACTATAGCATATAAAACAAACGTTATAAATCCGCAAGTCGCAGCCGCATAAAAGCTTCGAAGCTCATCGTCTGTGCCTACTTGCAAATTATGCCTTTTGAAAACATATATAAGGGAAAAAGCCAAAGCTATGATCAATCCCCCCGTGCCGAAAATAAAGAGGAAATCGTTTGCACGTATAGTCTGCGTATGGGCGGTATTCGAAACAAACAGCGAAACCGTTTGATTTGCAAGCTCGGATTTTTTAAACAAAGCGTAAGCAAGCGGTATCACGCTTATAAACGGGAACGAAAACAGCAAGGATTTTCTCCTTGAAGAAACAGCAAAAATAAGCACTGCCGCTATAACACATAGCATAAACGCAAGGTTCTCCGTAACGGATACAACGGTGAAAAACACCGACAAAAGTATAAACAAAAAGCTCTTGCGGCTCGAACTCTTATGTTGAAGAATTGAAAACAGCACAAAGCCCATACATAAAAGTCCGTATCTGTTTATCGCTTCAAGATCCGCAAGTCCCGGTGTGAGCGAAATAAAAGTCCTTCTTCCCAACTCCACGTAGCTGCATAAGCAGAAAACGATACGCATCGCATAAAGAAGCAAAAATGAATATCCGAGAGTGCTCGAAAGTCTAAACGACAGACTCCTTGAGCGAAACATATTTCTGATGCATATAAAAAGCAAAAGTCCGCTTACCAAAAGGCTTGTGCTTATATATGAGCCGTCGGGCGAAATCAAACTGCGTACGATACCGACTGCGCCAAAAAGTAACGCCAGCGCCTCCGTAAGTCCGAAGGTAAATACTCTCTTGCCTCTTATCAGCTTAATCAAATATGATATAAACGCAATCAGCACAAGAGAAAGTATCCGTTTTTCCGTCAAAAACGGGAGCGTGAACAACAAAAGTCCTACAGCAAACTCGGGTGAGCATAGGCACACGGCAAAAAATACGGCGGCGGCAATTATAAGTATTATATATTGCGGTTCGGTAACGAACGTCAAAAGTCCGAGCGCCGTACCTATAAAGATAGGATAATTTAAAGATACCTTCTTTTTCTTCTGCTTTAAGATGTCTGCACACCTTATACACATAACGTCATCAATAAAAGGTCCTGCGGAGCTTGATTCGTAAATGACATTTATGAGCGGCTTTGAGCTTATAGTCATAAGCAAGGCGGAGCAGATACATAAAATTCCCGCAAAAAGTCCTGTATCCTTAATATACGAGCCTCCCGACGAATAAACGGATATTGCGCTTATTGCAGTGGCGTATATGCCAAACAGTAAAAGCCCTATGCCGTAGCTTCGAAGCGGAAGCTTTAAAAGTGCCGTGCCCAAGTTTTTGAAAAAGCGTAAAAGCTTGCTTTCGGAAAACTGCTTTGAAACGGCTTTCTTTGTTTTAGATGCTACCGTGTCGGCTTTTTGGGAAAAATCTTGTGCCTTTCGATAAAGGAAGCTGTCACCCAAAAGCGAACTTTTTATGTTTTTTGTGAGCAAAGAAAGTACGGAGGATTTTCCGACGGAAGACGTTATTTTGGCAAAAAGTCCGCTTAAAGCGTGAAGTATCACGCTCGACTCCAATGCCGATATTCGTTCATTGTCATTTTTCATATTCCTCCTCCTTTCAAAAGATTACAACAGGTCCGGACGTTTTTTCTTCGTGACCTCTATGCACATATCGTGCTTCCATTTTTCTATGTTTTTATGGTGTCCCGATAAAAGTATCTCGGGCACGGCAAGTCCCTCGTATACCTCGGGCCGAGTATATTGCGGATACTCAAGCATACCGAGACTTATGCTTTCTTCCTCGTGACACTCGGGAGCGGGCAAAACTCCGTCCTTGAGCCTTGATACACAATCTATAAGTATTGCGCACGGAAGCTCTCCTCCCGTTAGCACGTAGTCGCCGACGGATATCTCCTCGTCGACTATAAGGTCGAGTATCCTTTGGTCAACGCCCTCGTAATGACCGCAAAGTATACATATATTTTCCATCTCGGAAAGCTCTTTGGCTCTTTGTTGTGTAAGCACCTTGCCTTGCGGCGACATATATATAAGGTGCGGTTTTACGCCTCTTTTTTCACAGATAGCCTTAAAATTGTCGTGGATGGGCTGGCAGGTCATAACCATACCGTAACCGCCTCCGTACGGCACATCGTCGGTCTTTCTGTGCTTGTCCGCGGAATAATCTCTTATGTTATAGACGCCAATATCGATTATTCCCGCTTTTCTTGCTCTGCCGATAATGCTCGTGGAAAGTATCTGCTCCATCATTTCGGGAAAGACCGTCATAACGTCAAACTTCATACTTATCTCCCTCGAACATTCCTTCTATCGGCTCTATATAAACACCATTATCGGTGTCGATTTCGATAATAAATTCCTTAACTGCGGGAACGTAAGCCTTACCGCTTGGGGTTTCTATTTCGTATACGCTTTGCGATGTGTATTGCAAAACGTCGCTTACTTTTCCGAGTATCTTTCCCGTTTTGTTATGGATAACGGGCAATCCGATAAGGTCTTGAATAAAATTCTTGCCCTCGGCAAGAGGTATCTCTTCCCTCGGAGAATAGATAAATTTGTTTTTCTTTAATGCAGCGTCTTGCACGCTGTCTATCCCCTCGCACTTAATAAGAGGAAACTGTCCGTGAAGTCTTTTTCCGGTTACGTTGCAAGGGAATTTTCCCTCGCTGTCCCAAAAAAACGTGCCTATTTTCAAAAAATCGCACGGAGAGTCACATAGGCTCATAACCTTGAGCTCACCTCTTACACCGTGCGTGTTGATTATTTTTCCCGTTTCGAGAAACTTCTTTTTTTCCATAATAAAGCCTCCGTGTCCCTTTGGGGCAGGGTGTTGCGGCTGTCTTTTTCGACAGCCGCACACGTTTTTAGTCGACAATGTCAACTATAACCTTCTTATCCTCAAGTGATGCCGCAACCTTCATAATGGAACGGATTGCGCGGGCAATCTTGCCGTGACGGCCTATAACTCTGCCCATGTCCTCCTTGGCCACTGAAAGCTGCAATACGACCGTATCGCCGCTTTCTTTTTCGTTTACGGTCACATCGTCGGGATTACGGACAAGCCTTTTTGCAATATCCGTAAGTATGTCTTTCATAGGTCTTCCTCCAAAAGTTTGCGCCGATATTAGTCAATAATACCCGTGTTCTTCAAAAGAGCCTTTACGGTTTCTGTGGGCTGTGCACCGTTTGCAATCCACTTCTTTGCCTTTTCAGCATCAATGTTGATGGTGGAGGGCTCGGTAAGAGGATTGTAGGTTCCGATATCCTCAATGAAACGTCCGTCTCTGGGATAACGTGAATCCGCAACTACTACGTGATAGAAGGGATTTTTCTTTGCGCCGTGTCTGCTGAGTCTGATTTTAACTGCCATTTTTGTATTTCCTTTCAAATGTTTGTTTTTTATATAAATTTTATATAAACTAAATTAGAATCTGAAGCCGAATTTGTTTTTTCTTCCGTGGCGGCCGCCGCCGGTAAGCTGCTTCATTAGCTTTTTCGTTTGGTCAAATTGCTTTAAGAGCCTGTTGACCTCCTCTACGCCCACACCGCTTCCCGCGGCTATCCTGCGCTTTCTTGAGGGATTTATTATATCGGGATTTTCCCTCTCCTTCGGGGTCATCGCCCTTATTATCGCTTCCGTGCGGTCAAGCTGCTTTTCGTCGACCTTCACGTCCCTTAAAGCCTTCGTGTTCATTCCCGGTATCATAGACGCAAGCTGATCAAGGCTTCCCATGCTCCTTACCTGCGAAAACTGCTCAAGGTAATCTTCAAGCGTAAATTCGTTGGAGCGCATCTTTCTTTCAAGCTCTTGAGCTTTTTTCTCATCAAAGCTCTTTTCCGCCTTTTCGATCAAAGAGAGCATATCGCCCATTCCGAGTATCCTCGAGGCTATTCTGTCGGGATAAAAGGGCTCAAGAGCATCTATCTTCTCGCCAACGCCGATAAACTTTATCGGCTTTCCGGTAATATGCCTTATCGAAAGTGCCGCACCGCCTCTTGTGTCGCCGTCCATCTTACTTAAAACGACGCCCGTAATATCAAGAAGCTCGTTAAAGCTCTTTGCTACGTTTACTGCGTCCTGTCCCGTCATTGAGTCAACAACGAGCAGAATTTCCGTTACGGGCAAGCTTTCCTTTATCTTGACAAGCTCCTCCATAAGCTCCGCATCAACATGTAAGCGTCCTGCGGTATCGAGAAAGAGCATATCGTTACCGTGCTTTATCGCATATTCGTATGCCTTCTTTGCAATAGTTACGGGGTTTTCCTTATCTCCCATTTCGAAGAAGTCCACACCCGCCGTATTTGCCATAACCTCAAGCTGCTTTATAGCGGCAGGTCTGTATACGTCACACGCCGCAAGAAGCGGCCGCTTATTTTGGCTTTTATACATATACGCAAGCTTCGATGCGTGCGTGGTCTTACCCGAGCCTTGAAGTCCCACCATCATAATTACGGTAGGGGGCTTTGGAGAAATATTCAATTTTTCGTTTTGAGAGCCCATTATCGAGATAAGCTCCTCGTTTACTATCTTAACTATCTGCTGTGCGGGAAGCAAGCTTTCCAACACCTCGCTTCCGACGGCTCTTTCGGTCGTGCGGTTTATAAATTCCTTTACGACCTTAAAGTTTACGTCGGCTTCTAAAAGTGCGAGCTTTATCTCTTTCATTCCCGCCTTTACGTCGGCTTCCGTGAGTTTTCCTTTATTCTTAAACTTTTTGAAAGCCTCCGACAGCTTATCAACGAGATTTCCGAACATATTTATCCTTTCAGCGACATTTTGTCGCAGACGGCAATTATCCTTTCACACAGCGCCTTATCGTATCCGCCGCAAAGCTCCTCGGCGCATCCTCTTATCTCCGATGCGTTTTTTATAAGCTCCTCATCTCTCTCTATGAGTCCTAAAGCTTCATCGTAAGCACGCAGCTTCTTTTCAGCTCTTTCAAGTCCGTCAAGCACGCCCTGTCTTGTTATGCCGAGCGTATCCGCTATCTCCGAAAGCGAAAGGTCGTCATAGTGGTAAAGCTTTGCAAGCTCCTGTTGCTTTGCGGGAAGCAACGCGCCATAATAATCAAGCAAGAGCGTGTAGCGTATATCAACCGTTCTCATAGCGCCTCCCACTGTCAAGTAAAAAACTTTACAGCTAATTATATCACCGTTTTCGTATTTGTCAACACCTTTTTTTACTTTTTTCCAATAATTTAAGAAATATATCACATTTTTTTCAAATCTTGGGAAAAAATACTTGCATATTTATAATATTTGTAGTAGAATTACTGTGTTTGGAATTAAAAAAATTATATATATTTAAACGGAGGACAAAATTATGTCAGTTAAAGTTGCAATTAACGGCTTTGGCCGTATCGGACGTCTTGCATTCAGACAGATGTTCGGCGCAGAAGGTTACGAGATCGTAGCTATCAACGACCTCACGAGCCCCAAGATGCTCGCTCACCTTCTCAAATACGATACAGCTCAGGGCAAATATGCTCTCGCTGAAACAGTATCCGCAGATGACGAAGCAGGTACTATCACGGTTGATGGCAAGACTCTCAAAATCTACGCAGAAAAAGACGCTGCTAACTGCCCTTGGGGTGAGCTCGGCGTTGACGTTGTATTGGAGTGCACAGGTTTCTACTGCTCCAAGGACAAGTCTATGGCTCACATCAACGCAGGCGCAAAGAAAGTAGTTATCTCCGCTCCCGCAGGTAATGACCTCAAGACTATTGTTTACAGCGTAAACGACAATACACTTACCAAAGAAGACCAAATCATCTCCGCAGCTTCCTGCACAACTAACTGCCTTGCTCCCATGGCAAAGGCTCTCAACGATGTATATCCCATCAAATCCGGTATCATGACAACAGTTCACGCATACACGGGTGATCAGATGATCCTCGACGGTCCTCACAGAAAGGGCGACCTCAGAAGAGCACGTGCGGGCGCACAGAACATCGTTCCCAACTCCACGGGCGCTGCTAAGGCTATAGGCCTTGTTATCCCCGAACTCAACGGCAAGCTTATCGGTTCTGCACAGAGAGTTCCCACTTGCACAGGCTCAACAACGATCCTCGTTGCTGTAGTTAAGGGAAAGGACGTAACGAAGGACAGCATCAATGCAGCTATGAAGGCAGCAGCTAACGAATCCTTCGGCTACAACACCGACGAGATCGTATCCTCCGACGTTATCGGTATGAGATACGGTTCCCTCTTCGATGCTACACAGACGATGGTAGCAAAGATCGACGACGACACCTATCAGGTACAGGTTGTTTCTTGGTACGATAACGAGAACTCCTACACCTCTCAGATGGTTAGAACCATTAAGTATTTCGCAGAGATCTAAAAGCGATACGATAAAAGACCAAACGGAAAAACCGTTTGGTCTTTTTTATTCCACCGTATTGAAAAAACACAGAGGTTCGTGTATAATACTTATAGGAAAATAAAACCTATTTTGAAAGGTAAGTTATGAAAGCTTACGAAAGATTTTTAAATTACGTTAAAGTTCATACCGCAAGCGATGATACAAGCGGCACTCACCCGAGTACGCAAAGACAGTTCGTGCTTGCAAATATGCTGAAAGACGAGCTTGAAAGCATCGGTTGTGAAAACGTATGGGTTTCGGACAAGTGTTACGTATACGCACAGATTCCCGCAACAAACGGCTTTGAAAAAGCGGCAGCTCTCGGATTTATAGCGCATATGGATACCTCTCCCGACTTTAGCGGCGAAGGCGTAAATGCGCAGATAATCGAAAACTACGACGGCGGTGACATAGCACTCGGCGAAAGCGGTAAAATACTCGACACAAAAACCTTTCCGCACCTTTCTCTTTTGAAAGGCAGAACGCTTATCACCACAGACGGCACTACGCTTCTCGGTGCGGACGATAAGGCGGGAATCGCCGAAATTATGACAGCGGCTGAAGATATAATAAAGGAAAATATCCCGCACGGAAAAATATGCATAGCCTTTACGCCCGACGAAGAGATAGGCGAAGGCGCAGACTTTTTTGACGTTGAAGGATTCGGGGCAGACTTTGCATATACGCTCGACGGAGATATCGAAGGCGGCCTTGAATACGAAAACTTTAACGCCGCAGGTGCTCAGTTTGAAATATTCGGCACGAACGTACACCCCGGAAGTGCAAAAAACGTTATGGTAAACGCATCGCTTGTAGCGATGGAGATAAACTCTCTTTTGCCCGAAAACGAGATTCCCGCGAAGACGGGGGGATATGAGGGATTTTTCCACCTTACCGATATGGTGGGAAGCGTAGAGAAAGCGACTTTGTCATACATCGTGCGTGACCATAATGCAAGCAGTTTTGAGTGCAGAATAGATGCACTTAAACACATTGAGAAGCAAATGAAAGAAAAATACGGTAAGGGTGCCGTGAAGCTCACGGTAAAAGAGCAGTATCGCAATATGTACGAGCAGATAGCACCGCATAAGCATCTTATCGACAACGCAAAAAAGGCGGCGGAAAGCTGCGGCGTTGAATGCAAGGTAAGCGCCATACGAGGCGGAACTGACGGAGCAAGACTCAGCTTTATGGGGCTTCCCTGCCCTAATCTCGGCACGGGCGGATTCGCCTTCCACGGCCCGTATGAGCATATAAGCGTTGAGGGAATGGAAACTGCAACAAATATAATTATTGAGCTTGTGAAGCTGTATTCGGAGGAAAAGCGATGAAAATAACCGTTCTTGATGCTTCCACCTTGGGAAGTGACCTTGATCTTTCGCCTCTGTCAAAAGTAGGCTCAGCAGAATGCTTTGCCACCACTTCAAAAGAGGAAATATCGGGACGTATCAAAGATACGGACGTCATAATTACAAACAAGGTAAAGCTTAACGCAGAATCGCTCTGCGGAGCGAATAAATTAAAGCTCATTTGCGTATTTGCAACGGGATACGACAATATAGATATAGACTACTGCAACGAAAAGGGTATACGTGTTTGCAACGTGGTCGGATATTCCACCGATTCCGTCGCACAGGTAACGCTTGCAGGTGTGCTGTATCTTGCAACACATCTTTCTGAATACACGCAGTATGTCGAAAGCGGTGAGTATTCCGCTTCGGGACGAGCGAATAAAGTGGAGCCCGTTTTCTCGGAGCTTTGCAAAAAAACGTGGGGCATAGTAGGATACGGAAATATCGGGCGCAAGGTTGCAGATGTTGCGCGCGCTTTCGGGTGCAAGATAATTGCATACAAACGTACGCCCGTTCCCGACGTAAAGTGCGTGGATTTCAAAACGCTCTGCAAGGAGTCGGACATAATCACTCTTCACACACCGCTTAACGACGAAACGCGAGGACTTATCGACGATACGGCGCTTTCGCTTATGAAGCCGAGCGTGATTTTATATAATGCGGCAAGAGGCGCTGTAACGGACGAAGAAGCCGTCAGAGAAGCCATACTCAAAAAAAGAATAGCGGCATTCGGAAGTGACGTGTATTCGGTTGAGCCGATGGGCGAAGATCACCCGTTTTTTGAAATCAAGGGCTTCCCTAACGTTTGCCTTACTCCGCACATGGCGTGGGCAAGTAAGGAAGCAAGAGAGCGTTGCCTTTTCGAGATCATCGAAAATATTAAAGCGTTTCAAGAAGGCAAACGACGCAACTGCGTTACGAAAATGTAAAAAAATATCTGCAAAACACTTGTTTTGCAGATATTTTTAAAGCTCTTAAAGCACTATTTCTTTAAAGAATTCGGGGCGATGGAAATCGGGCTTTTCCCAAACGATAGTATTCCACATACCGTGGTGGGGCTTATCGCTACCGCTCGCGCACTTATAGCAGTTGCCTCGAAGCACTGCACCTTCCCTATGCTCGTAGGTGGGAATAAGCGCTTTAACGAAGGAAACGGGAACGTCTACCCACGCTTCCCAACGATCCTTTTTGATTCTCGTTCTGCCCTTTAATACGTCGTCGATAACTTGGGGGTCAACGAGCACTCTGTCGAATCTGTCCTTACCGCAAGAGCAGTGCATAGCACCGTTGGGGTTGATTTCGAAGTTTATGTATCTTTCATCGTTAGCGGGGTCAAACTGCAAGAATATCTCCATACAGCTGTCACGGTATACGTCGGTGTTGTTCTCCACCTCTACCGCACGAAGCTCCGTTTCGAATGACGTAAAATGAATAAGGAAGCTGTCGTCATCGTAGCAAAGCTCGATTGTGGTCTTGGGTCTGTAGTCATTTTTGGGCCAGGGATATTTATCAATTTCAAATACGATTTTTTTATTCATAACGCAAATCCTCCTTTGCAAGACTCATTATAGCACATTTTCCCGCAAAATCAAGTGAAAAAGAAATAAAAATATGAAAGAGCGTGCGCAGCACGCTCTGTTTTTTCGTCATTTATTGACATTTTACAATATATATGTATAATATTGTCGAATAAACAAGAGAAAGGGTGGCGGTATTATGCGAAAAAGTGCTTCGGTCTGCATAAGCTTTATCGCCTCCCTTATGTTTACTCACTATTTCGGTGCATTGCTCGGATTTGCAGTGTGTCTTTTGCTCGTCTTGGGAGTATTGGTATTTCTCATCTTAAAGAAAAGCATCGCCTTTCTTTCATTTATCGCAATAGCCTTCCTTATCGGAAATATACTCATGGGCTTGGTAGATGCAAGGTTTGAAAAGCTGCGGGCGCAATATGACAACGTGCAATTTTCAGCAAACGTAAAAATAGTCGAGGTCTTGGAAAACAGCAGGGCTTACGTTAAGGTCAAAACGCTTGCGGGGATAAATCAAGGCGCATATTTCAACGTACTTTGCAAATTTGAGCCCGGCACACTTTTGCAAAAAGGCGACATTATCGAAACAACGCTTCAAATGAGCGAGATAGTTGATACAAGCGACTTCCCGACAAGGCTCTATAACGAGGGAAAAGGAACTGTACTTCAAGCGACCGCAACGAATTCAAAGCTTATCTCGAGCTCTGCTCTTTGGAGCTTTCACGCAAAGCTCGTATCATACATAGAGAGCGCTTTCGATAAATATTTAGGAGAATTTTCCGACTTTTCCAAATCCTTACTGCTCGGCGGCATGAGTTCGCTTCCCGATGAGTATGGGGATATTTTCGCAAGCCTCGGTATAATTCACATAATTTCCGTATCGGGAATGCATTTTGCCATTCTCATAGGACTTTTCACGGCTTTGCTCGGTGCATTCAGGCTACCGAAAACGCATACCTGTATTATCGTTGCTCTGTTTGCCTTCTTTTATATGTTCATCACAGCCTTTTCCGTGTCTGTCGTCAGGTCGGGCATAATGACGTATTTCGTCATATTTGACTTTATACTCCAAAGACGCCCCGACAAGCTTACGACTTTATCCCTTGCGGGAGCTTTGATGTGTCTTGCCGACCCGACAGCCGCCGTGAATTTGAGCTTTCAGTTATCGTTTCTTTCAACTTTCGGACTTATAGCGGCGTCTTACGCCATTTCCGTTTCCTTAAAGCTTGAAACGGACGAAAAGCCTTTGGGTAAGACCGTGAGAAGCGTCCTGTCAAGCGTAGTATTTTCTCTTTGCTCTATCTTTTTCTGTCTTGCTCCCATAGCATCAAGCTTCAAAAGCATCTCCTTACTTTCTCCGGCGAGTAACCTTATATGCACGCCCTTTGCGGAATTTATGCTTATTTTATCTTTCCTTATTTTACCCCTTTGCCTTCTTCCTCATCTTGCATACATTTTTGGGTTTTTCTATCAAGGCGTGGGGAAAATATTTATGTTTCTCTGCTCGGTTTTAAACAACGAGCGCTTCACTCTTGCGCTTAAAGGGAGCACTATTATATACGTATCTGCATTTCTTACTGCGTTTTGCGCAATTCTTTTTCTTATTCCGTTTAAAAAGAAAAAAGAAGCACTCCTCGTATTTATTACGGGAAGTGTCCTCTTATCTATTATAAATTTATAAGCTCTACGCCGCATTTTTTTGCATAATTTACAGTCTGCGCCGTGCCACTAGGAGCTTTTCTTAAAAAATTCACTAAAACACAGCTTTTGTCAACGAGCATTCTGTTTCTTTTGAAAAAGCAGTCTTTTGTATATTCTTCGCCGATATACTCTACCTTGTCCGCAAGGGAAAGTATGTCGGCGTATATTTTTTTGTCCATACTGCTCCAAGCGGCCGCTTGAGCCTTGTACGGTAAAAGCAATACAAGCCTTATCGGGTTGCCTCTGTATCGTAACTTCAACACTGTCAGCGCACAAAGCGTATCGAACCCAAGTGCACCTCCTGCGTAAAAATCGGTATAGCCTCTTTCTATAAGTTCCTTTACCGTTTTTTCGATTTTTTCTCTTAAAAGCACAAGCTCTGCGCCTGTCGGAAGCTCTCTGTGCCCCGAAAACGAGCAGCTTTTTTCTTTCACTTACATATCCTCCAAAACAAACCTTGAAAAAGCTCCCGCTTTTTCTTTCGAAAGCTCCGCCGTGATAAGCGTACCTTCTTCGGTATAGCTTACGTCTATTATCTTTCCGTCCTTGTAAACACGTGCAAGGCTTGCGCCCTCACTGTGCGGGAACAAAAGTTTCAAGGTCTTGATATTTCCGTAAATTATATCCTCCAAGGCTTTGCAAAGCTTATCCGTTCCCTCTCCCGTTTTCGCCGATATCATAACCGACGGACTAAAGCGAGATGATGAAAGCTCCTCTTGAAGCTCTTTTGCTTTATCGCACTTATTGAAAACGTAAAGCGTAGGCTTATCACCCGCAGAAAGCTCCGATAGAAGCTTTTCGCATACGTCAAGCTGATGTACGCAGTCTTCGTCCGAAGCGTCAGCAACGATAACTATAACGTCCGCATACTTGACCTCATCAAGCGTTGATTTGAACGCCTTGATAAGATGGTGCGGAAGTCTTTGTATGAATCCGACCGTATCCGTGAGGAGTATCTCTTTGCCCTCGGGTAAGGTGAATTTCCTCGTAGTCGTGTCAAGCGTTGCAAAAAGCTTATCTTCCGCAAGAATACCCGCACCCGTCAGATAATTAAGCAGCGTCGATTTTCCCGCATTCGTATATCCCGCAACTGCCACAAGCGGTATGCCCGAGCGTTTTCTCGAATGTCTTTTAAGATTTGAGGTGCGCTCAAGCTCCTCAAGCTGTGCCTTTAGGTATTCTATCCTATGCTTTACGTGTCTGCGGTCGGTTTCAAGCTTGGTTTCACCCGCACCTCTGCGGGCACCTCCCCCGCCGCCACCGCCGCCGCCTTGCCTCGAAAGCTGTGCTCCCTTACCGATAAGTCTTGGAACGGTATAGCGAAGTTGGGCTATCTCCACTTGCAATTTACCCTCTGCGCTTTGTGCGTGCCTTTTGAATATTTCAAGGATGAGCATACTGCGGTCAATGACCTCTACGCCGTCCATTATATCCTCTAAATTCTTTATCTGCGACGGAGAAAGCTCGTCGTTACACACCGCAAGAGTTATCTCATTTGCAGTGCAAAATAAACCTATTTCTTTTGCCTTGCCGCTACCTATATAGGTTTTCGCCTCGGGGGCGCTACGCTGAATAAAAGTTTCGACACAAACCGCCCCCGCCGTATCAAGCAATCTTTCAAGCTCCTTTAATGAGCTGTCGTCCTCTCCGTTTGAAAGAGCAAAGATTACCGCTTGCTGAAGCTCACTTGTCATATATAACGCCTCCTTTTAGGGTAATTTTACACCATATTCAAGCTTTAGTCAATACACTTCTTATCCAACCTGCGCACGTAAAAAAGCAAATATCTTTTGCTCTTGCCGCGAGACCTTTACTTGAGAAAGTCCGAGTATACTTGCGGTCTTTGTTTGAGAAAACCCCTTTACATAGCGAAGCGCTATAATTTTTTTCTGCTCATCGCCGAGCTTTGATAACGCATCTCGAAGGGCGATGTTTTCGATTATGCTATCGGTCATATCGCTTCCGAGTATATTTTCAAGGCTTGGGTCATCGGGATTTTTCGGCGTATCAAGCGAAAGCACGCAAGCTCCCGCACTAAGCGCATAGCTTGCCTGCTCTATGCTTATGCCGCACTCCTTTGCAAGACGTGCGACCGTCGGCTCGTCCCCCGTTTTAGCGCTTATTTCTTCGCTTTTTTTCATAAGCTCTGCGTAGGTCTTTTTAGTATCCCTCGACACCTTTATAAGTCCGTCGTCACGCAAAAAACGTTTTATCTCGCCTATAATGAGAGGTACTGCGTATGTCGAAAAAACGGTGCCGTAGCTTTCGTCAAAGCTCCTTACCGCCTTAATTAGACCGATATTTCCTATTTGAAAAAGATCCTCTATACTGCTTCCCCTACCCGTAAAGCGCACGGCTATGCTTTTCACAAGTCCGCCGTTTAGTATACACAGCTGCTCAAGCGCTTTTTTGTCGCCGGCTTTTGCAAGTCGCACAAGCTCGGTGTTCTTGCTGTAATCCATATATGTCCTCCGAAAAATTATGTATCACAGCTGTTTTTTCATAACTACCCTCGTGCCTGCACCCACTTTGGAATAAACGTACAGCTTGTCCATAAAATTTTCCATTATGGCAAAGCCCATTCCCGAGCGCTCTCCGCTTTTATCGGTCGTATATAAAGGCTCTACTGCTTTTTTGAGGTCTTCGATACCGCAGCCTCTGTCTTTTATGCTTATGGTCAAGAGCCTATTTTCGTCATACCATGCGCTTATCTTTATTTTCCCTCCCGCATTTTTATATGCGTGTACTATACAGTTTGTAACCGCTTCGGAAACCGCAGTTTTTATGTCGGCAAGTACGTCTATGGTTGGGTCAAGCGCCGCTGTAAATCCCGCCGTAACGACTCTTGCAAAGCTCTCGTTTACCGACTTTGCCTCTATTTCCATCGTGAATTTATTTACTATCTTTCCTCTCATTTTAAATATCCTCCCGTTTTTCATAAAGTCTCACAAACTTGTCCGTTGCCGCCCAAACAAGTATCTGCCTTATTTTGCCCTGCGGCACTATAAGCACGGTCTGTTTGCCCTTGCGCTTCATATACTGATAACGCCCCAAAACAAGTCCTATACCGGAGCTATCCATAAACGAAAGCTCTGATAGGTCTATGCAAAGCTTGTCCGGCAGATATTTATCGCAAGCCTTGTCTATCTCATCACGTAGGGTTTTTGCGCTGTGGTGGTCTATCTCACCGCTTATCTCGGCAAAAAGACAATTTTCTTCAAGCGTAAATGAAAGTGACATTTTTTCCTCCTAACAAAAAAGAGTATTCCGCAAAAAGCAGAATACTCCTTTTATTTTAAAAAACACGTCATTCCGTGTCGCAAAAATATTTTTTTATTTCCGAAGCAATAAACAGGGAGCCGCAGCATACGACGACCGTATCGTCATTTGCGTGTAAAAGTGCCTCATTTAATGCATCGGTAAGACTTTCTTTGCAAATCACCTTGTCGCAATACGGCTCTAATGCACCCGCAAGCACATCTTCGCTTGCCGCTCGGGGATTATCCTTCACCCGAGATACGTAAACGGTATCGCCTTTTTCAAAAAATCTCTCGAATACATCTTCTTTGATATGGTCGATGCACATACCCATAACGAAAATACGCTTCTTGCCGTTTGCGAAAAGCTCAAGGCTTTCGGAAAGTGCCGAAAATCCCCCCTCGTTATGCGCACCGTCAAGTATAACGAGCGGTTTTTTCGAAAGTATCTCAAAGCGGGCACTGTGATAGAGCTTCAAAATACCCTCTTTTTCATGCTCTTTCGAAATTTTCGTGCCAAGTGACCTCATCACGTCAAGCGCCTTAAGGACCGTCACGGCATTATACGCTTGATGCACTCCAAGAAGCGAGGCCTTGTAGTCCACTCCCTCATAAGAAAACTCCGTACCCTCGTCCGTCACTTTGATATTTTCGGGCAAGGCGGGTATATGAAGTGCGGAATTTTTACTCTCCGCATGGCGTTTTATTTCGACAAGAGCCTCCGGGTTTTGCAGAGGATAACACACTGTCGGTGAGTTTTCCTTTATAATTCCGCATTTTTCCGCCGCAATTGCTCGAATGGTGTCGCCAAGTTGTTGCTCGTGGTCTTTCGAAATCGACATAATAAGCGATACGTATGGCAATATAATATTAGTTGCATCAAGCCTTCCGCCTATGCCTACCTCAAATACGACGTACTCGCAGGCTTTGTCGCAGAAATATTTAAGGGCGGCAAGCGTTATCAGCTCGAATTCCTTGAAGTCGCCGTAAAACTTGCGGTCAAGCGACTCGGTATACGGCAAGAAGGCTTCGATACACCTTGCAAATTCATCTTCCGTGATACGTACACCCGAAACGGATATCCTTTCCGTAAATTCATCAACGTACGGTGATACGTAAAGTCCCGTGTTGTATCCCGCTTTGCAAAGCACGGAAGCACACATAGATGCCGCAGAGCCCTTGCCGTTCGTGCCCGCTATATGCACGAAGCGGATTTTTTGCATTTGCTCCCAAAGTCCGCTTTGTTTTACCATAAGCATCATTCTGTCAAGACCGCTTTTTACACCGAAGCGCTTATGAGAGCTTATATATTCCATTGCTTCTTTGAAGTTCACAAGCCTTCTCCTTTTTAAAGAAAGGGGACGGGAATGACCCGTCCCGTTAAATTATTTCTTAAGATTTGCAATGCTTTCAAGTACGTTTGCAAGTGTCTGTTTATGCTTTTCAAGCTTTGCTCTTTCGCCGTCAACGACTGCCGCAGGCGCACGTGATACGAAACTCTCGTTAGAAAGCTTCTTTTCAACAAGTGCTACCTCCGCAAGTGCCTTTTCCTTTTCCTTTTCAAGACGTGCAAGCTCTTTTTCCACGTCTATAATATCGGCAAGAGGAATATAGCACTTCGCTCCCGCACTTATCGCCTGAACCGCCTTATCGTTTTGATAATTCTTTACAAATTCAACGCTTGAAGCAAAAGCAAGCTTCGTAAAGTATATTGCAGTGTCCTCGTTAAAGCTGTCTTGATAATCGCTGTCTATATACAAAGCAGCCTTTCTTGAGGGCGGCACATCCATATCGCGTCTTACGTTTCTTATGGACTTGATAGCCGCAATAATGCGTTCCATGCTTTCACAGGACGACTCAAAATCAAGCTTTTCGTCATATACGGGGAATTCGGAAACCATGATAGACGAGCTTACGCCGGGAAGGCTCTGCCAAATCTCCTCCGTAATGAAGGGCATAAAGGGATGAAGAAGCTGCATACAACGTGAAAGCACAAATGCAAGCACGTTCTGTGCCGCCTTGCCGTCAGCGCTCTCCTTATCCGCAAGGCGAGGTTTTGCAAGCTCGATATACCAATCGCAGAAGTTATCCCAAATGAAGTCATAGAGCTTTCCTAAAGCAATACCGAGCTCGTACTTGTCAAGGCTTTCCGTAACGCTCTTTATAAGTCTTTCAAGAAGCGTAAGTATCCATCTGTCAGCAAGTGCAAGCTCCTCTTGTGCGGGAAGCTTGATTTCGTCTATATCAAGATTCATCAAAGTAAATCTTGCGCTGTTCCATATCTTGTTACAGAAGTTGCGAGCCGCTTCTATCTTTTCATCGGAAAATCTCATATCGTTTCCGGGTGAGTTACCGGTAAGAAGCGCAAAGCGGAGTGCGTCTGCACCGTACGTGTCGATTATCTCCAAGGGATCGATGCCGTTGCCGAGTGACTTTGACATCTTTCTTCCCTGCGCATCTCTTACAAGACCGTGTATAAGCACCGTATCAAAAGGCTTTGTACCCGTATGCTCAAGGCCGGAGAATATCATTCTCGATACCCAGAAGGAAATGATGTCGTATCCCGTAACGAGTGTTGTGGTGGGATAGAAAAAGTCGTAGTCCTCCGTCTTATCGGGCCAACCGAGCGTCTCAAAGGGCCATAGTGCAGAGCTGAACCACGTATCGAGTACGTCCTCCTCTTGGCGAAGAGTAGCACCGCACTTTGTACAAGTTGTCATATCCTCCTTGGATACGAACGTCTCGCCGCACTCGTCGCAATAAAAAGCGGGTATTCTGTGTCCCCACCAAAGCTGACGGGAAATGCACCAGTCGTGGATGTTTTCCATCCAATTCATATACGTCTTGGTGAATCTTTCGGGAACAAACTTTATATCGCCGTCACGAACCGTCTTAATAGCGGGCTCTGCAAGAGGCTTCATTTTTACAAACCACTGATCAGAGCTTAAAGGCTCAACGACTGTCTTGCAACGGTAGCAAGTGCCCACGTTATGCGTATAGTCCTCGACCTTCTCAAGATAGCCCTCTTTTTCAAGGTCCTCTACGATAGCCTTTCTCGCCTCATAGCGATCCATTCCCTTATATTTGCAATCGTAGTTTACCTTTGCATCATCGTCAAGAACTCTTATGCACTCAAGACCGTGTCTTTGACCGACCTCAAAGTCATTGGGGTCGTGTGCGGGCGTTATCTTAACACAGCCCGTTCCGAAGTCCTTTTCAACGTATTCGTCTGCTACAATGGGAATTTCTCTGTTTAAGAGAGGAAGTATAAGCGTCTTACCGACAAGTCCTTTATATCTTTCGTCCTCGGGGTGAACCGCAACGGCAGTATCGCCGAGCATCGTTTCGGGACGTGTAGTTGCAACGGTCAAAAATCTGTCGCTGTCCTTTACCTGATACCTTATATGCCAAAAAGCACCGCTTTTCTCGCTATACTCAACCTCCGCATCGGAAAGTGCCGTACGGCAGTGAGGGCACCAGTTGATGATGCGGTATCCTCTGTAAATGAGTCCCTTATCATAAAGGTTTACAAATACCTCTCTTACGGCTCTTGAACAGCCCTCGTCCATCGTAAATCTCTCTCTTGTAAAGTCACAGGAGGAGCCGAGCTTTTTGAGCTGATTGATGATACGGTTGCCGTACTGATTTTTCCAATCCCATACGCGCTCCAAAAACTTTTCTCTGCCGAGATCGTATCTCGTAAGTCCCTCGTTTTTACGGAGATTTTCCTCAACCTTTATCTGTGTTGCGATTCCCGCATGGTCCGTACCGGGCACCCAAAGCGTACAAAATCCCTGCATACGCTTATATCTTACAAGTGTGTCCTGCAAGGTCTCGTCAAGGGCGTGGCCCATATGGAGCTGACCGGTTACGTTGGGAGGAGGAATAACCAAAGAAAAGGGCTTCTTCGATTTATCTATTTCGGGCGTGAAATATCCCTTCTCCATCCACCCATTATAAATTCTGTCTTCAATTTCCGAAGGCTTATATACCTTCTCAAGTTCTTTTTTCATATTTTAATATCTCCAAAAACTCTTTGTCAATCTATAATACCACAAGCTTTTAGTTCTGTCAATCATAGTATTTGTAAAAAAAGAATACAATGTAAAGAAAAAAATGAAAGGAAAGATTATGATGTACAAACCTGAAGGACAAAACCCGTCAAATTACCGCTACACAACACAAGAATTATACGCCGCTTGGAAAAGCGGACGTATCCTCGAAGGAAGAGTAAATCTATGCACAGAGGAGCATAATCTTATACTCGACCTCGGCGGCGCCATAGGTGAGATCCCCAAAAGCGAAGCAGTTGAGGAGCTTTTTGGCGCAAAAACAAAAGATATTGCCATCATAAGCCGTGTCGGTAAGCCCGTATGCTTTAAAATTACGGATATCTATACCGATTCGGAGGGCACCCCTCACGCAAGACTTTCCCGTAAGCTCGCTCAACGTGAATGTTACGAACAATACGTGAAAAAGCTTGCGCCGGGTGACGTGATAAACGCAAGGATAACCCACGTGGAAAGCTTCGGCTGCTTTACCGATATCGGATGCGGTATAATCTCGCTTTTACCAATAGACTGCATATCCATTTCCCGCATAGATTCACCGCTTGAACGCTTTAGAGTCGGAGAGGATATCCTCTGTGCAGTAAGAGAGGTCGATTCTCAAAGCGGCCGAATTTTACTGACACATAAGGAGCTTCTCGGATCATGGGAAGAAAACGCATCAATGTTTTCAGCGGGTCAAACCGCCGTCGGTATAATAAGAAGCGTCGAAGATTACGGTATATTCGTTGAGCTTGCACCCAACCTCGCAGGACTTTCGGAGCCGTTTGAAGGCGCAAAGCCGGGAATGTATGCAACGGTTTATATTAAAAATATAATACCCGAGCGAATGAAGATAAAATTGGTGATAATAGATCTCTCGGAAGATTATTATGAGAAAAAACCGATAAAATATTATCTGCCGGAGGATAATCATATCGACTATTGGCGCTATACGCCGCTTGCCTGCGAAAGAACAATAGAAACGTTTTTTGATGTACCAAGAAATACGTAGCAAAAAGGCGGAGAAATCTCCGCCTTAAAGCAGAGAACTTGCAATCATTTTTGATTGCAAGTTCTCTTTTTATATTATATTATTCCAAAGCAATATAGCTATTACGGATGCAATCAATATTGCAATAAATACAGCCGTAAAGAAGCCGAATTTGCCTTTTTTCTTGTTTTCAACTGTAAATATTCTTTTATTTTTGGAAAGTGCAGATACAACGGGCTTATAAAGTAAGAAAGTAAATGATGCATTTATCGCACTTTTAAGTAAATTAAAGGGTAAGAAAAAAGGTACAAGCATACCTTTTACCACTTCGCGCGGCACGTTTTGATAAATAGGAGTGATGAGATAATTCCAAAGTATCATTACGACCGTAGTTACTGCCGTAGCAATTACAAGACCGAACACTGCGCCGAAAAGTGTTCTCTTTTTCTTATAAATCAGCGTTGCGGTGCCCGCAAACGATAGCGTCTGAATGACGTTCATTAAAAAACCAATAGGACCCGTACCGCTTGCGCTGATCATCTCAATAAAGGCAAGTGTGGGCGATACGATAAATGAAACGAGAGGCCCCCAAATAAATCCGCCTAAAGTTACGATAACGTCTGACGGATCGTATTTCAAAAAATCCATTCCCGGTACGATCGGAATTCGTCCGACGTACATAACCACGTATGCTATTGCGACAAGCATCGCAACAGTTGTAATTTTATTTACTCTTTTGCTGTTCATAGCTCCTCCTGAAATAAAAAAGCATATCCCGTCGGGATATGCACTAATTATGCACGCATTTTTACGCGCATCTCTTTCATCCGGACTTTACCGTCGGCATAGGAATCTCACCTATTCGGCATACGTAGTATGTTCGTGGGCTGTAACCACCGGTTGGGAATTGGACACTTGCCCTCACCCTACCCCGAGAATATTCAATTTTCAGAGCAAAAGTTCAATTTGCACGGTGGGAAATCCCACCGTGCAAATAAGATTTAAACTTACGCGTTGATTTCGGTAACGACGCCGGAACCAACAGTACGTCCGCCTTCACGAATAGCGAAACGGAGTCCCTTTTCGATAGCGATAGGTGTGATGAGCTCAACGTTCATATCAACGTTATCGCCGGGCTTGCACATCTCTACGCCGTCAGGAAGAGTGATGATACCTGTAACGTCAGTTGTTCTGAAATAGAACTGAGGTCTGTAGTTTGTGAAGAAGGGCTTATGTCTGCCGCCTTCCTTTTCAGTAAGAACGTAAACCTGACCTACAAACTTTGTGTGGGGCTCGATGGAACCGGGCTTAGCAAGAACCTGTCCTCTTTCGATACCCTTCTTGTCGATACCACGGAGGAGCGCACCAACGTTGTCGCCTGCCTCTGCGTAGTCAAGAAGCTTGTGGAACATTTCGATACCGGTGATGGTGGTTGTAGCCTTCTCTTCGGCAAGACCAACGATTTCTACAACGTCACCCATCTTGAGCTGACCTCTCTCAACTCTACCTGTAGCAACAGTACCACGTCCGGAGATGGAGAATACGTCCTCTACGGGCATAAGGAAGGGAAGGTCTGCCTTTCTCTCGGGAGTAGGAATGTATGCGTCAACCTGATTCATAAGCTCGGTGATGCAAGCATATTCGGGAGCGGTGATGTCTGTGCCGGCGCTCTCAAGAGCAACCTTTGCAGAACCGTGAACGATCGGAATATCGTCGCCGGGGAAGTCGTACTCATTGAGAAGGTCTCTAACTTCCATCTCTACGAGTTCGAGAAGCTCGGGGTCGTCAACCATGTCGCACTTGTTGAGGAATACAACGATTGCGGGAACGCCAACCTGACGAGCGAGAAGGATGTGCTCACGAGTCTGGGGCATGGGGCCGTCAGCTGCGGAAACAACGAGGATAGCACCGTCCATCTGAGCTGCACCGGTGATCATGTTCTTAACGTAGTCAGCGTGGCCGGGGCAGTCAACGTGAGCGTAGTGACGAGCGTCTGTCTCATACTCAACGTGTCTTGTGTTGATTGTGATACCTCTTGCTCTCTCCTCGGGAGCATTGTCGATCTGGTCGTATGCGAGAGACTCTACGCTACCGCCGGTTGCGAGAGAAAGTGTCTTCGTGATAGCAGCAGTAAGAGTTGTTTTACCGTGGTCAACGTGACCAATGGTACCAATGTTTACGTGGGGTTTGTTTCTTTCAAACTTAGCCTTTGCCATTTGTAAATCCTCCTTAAGATTGTTTATCGTTATTATGATAAACGATTTATTTTATTTTGTCAATACTAAATTACTTTTTCTTGTTTGCGATGATAGTTTCCTGAATGTTCTTGGGAACTTCAGAGTAGTATGCAGGTTCCATAACGTACATACCGCGTCCCTGTGTCTTGGAACGGAGGTCGGTTGCGTAACCGAACATTTCTGCAAGCGGAACGTGAGATACGATCTGCTGTGCGCCGCCGCCGATGGAATCCTGACCTTGAATAAGACCACGTCTTGAGCTGATGTCGCCGAGTACGTCACCCATATATTCATCGGGAACCGTAACAACAACCTTCATATAAGGCTCGGTGAGAACGCTGTCGCACTTCTGCATAGCTTCCTTGATAGCCATAGAACCGGCAATCTTGAACGCCATTTCGGAAGAGTCAACTTCATGGTATGAACCGCCGTTAAGTGTAACCTTAACGTCAACTACGGGATATCCCGCAAGAATACCGGAATTAAGCGCACTCTGAATACCTGCGTCAACTGCGGGGATATATTCCTTCGGAACTTCACCGCCGACTACGGCATTCTCAAACACATATCCTGCACCCTTTTCGTTGGGTTCAACGTGGATCTTAACGTGCCCGTATTGACCCTTACCACCGGACTGACGTGCGTACTTGTGGTCGACGTCTGCGGCTCTGCGGATGGTCTCCTTGTAAGCAACCTGAGGCTTACCTACGTTTGCTTCAACCTTAAATTCACGAAGAAGTCTGTCAACGATAATTTCAAGGTGAAGCTCGCCCATACCTGCGATAATGGTCTGTGCGGTCTCCTCATCCGTATAAGTCTTGAACGTGGGATCTTCCTCTGCAAGCTTTGCAAGTGCAAGACCCATCTTTTCCTGACCTGCCTTAGTCTTGGGCTCAATAGCTACACGGATAACGGGATCCGGGAACTCCATAGACTCAAGGATAACGGGATGGTTTTCATCACAAAGAGTATCACCTGTTGTGGTGTTCTTAAGGCCGACGCCTGCTGCGATATCACCGCAATAGCAGATGTCTATATCCTTTCTTTCGTTTGCGTGCATCTGAAGAAGACGTCCGAAACGCTCTTTGTTCTTCTTTGTGGAGTTGTAGATAGATGAACCTGCTTCAACGAATCCGGAATATACACGGAAGAAGCAGATACGTCCTACGAAGGGGTCGGTCATGATCTTGAACGCAAGAGCCGAGAAGGGCTCGTTGTCGTCTGCGATTCTTTCCGTCTCTTCGCCTGTGTCACCGTCAACACCCTTAATAGCGGGAATATCGAGAGGTGAAGGCATATAGTCGATTACCGCATCAAGAAGCTTCTGTACGCCCTTATTCTTGTAAGAAGTTCCGCAACATACGGGAACGATCTTGTTGTCGATAGTTGCCTTACGAAGTGCAACTTTAAGCTCGTCAACGGTGATCTCCTCGTCTGCACAATACTTCTCAAAGAGTTCGTCATCCGTCTCTGCAATAGCCTCAACCATTGCTCTGCGGTATTCTTCAGCCTTTTCTTTAAGATCAGCGGGAATTTCCTCAACTCTGAGGTCCATACCCATATCATCATAGTATACGTCAGCCTCCATATTCATAAGGTCAACGATACCTCTGAAGTTGTCTTCAGCACCGATAGGCAACTGAATCGGCACGGGATTTGTCTTCAAGCGGTCCTTCATCATCTGAACGACGCGGTAGAAGTTTGCACCCATGATATCCATTTTGTTTACATAAGCCATACGGGGAACGCCGTACTGGTCTGCCTGACGCCATACGGTTTCAGACTGGGGCTCAACGCCGCCCTTTGCACAAAATACGGTTACGGAGCCGTCGAGAACTCTCAAAGATCTCTGCACCTCAACCGTAAAGTCAACGTGACCGGGGGTGTCGATGATGTTTACACGATAAGTGTTAGCCTTTGCGGCTGCAGCGTTATCGTGGTATCTCGTGGGAGCCCAATAGCAAGTGGTAGCAGCGGAGGTGATAGTGATACCTCTCTCCTGCTCCTGTGCCATCCAGTCCATCGTAGCAGTACCGTCGTGAGTTTCACCTATCTTATGTGTTTTACCGGTATAGTACAAAATACGCTCGGTAGTTGTCGTCTTACCTGCGTCGATATGTGCCATGATACCGATATTTCTTGTTTTTTCAAGTGAATATTCTCTTGGCATTGTTACTCCTCTTTCGCAAAACAGTTTATGCTGCTTGCTCTTTTAATTTACCATCTGAAATGTGCGAATGCCTTATTAGCTTCCGCCATCTTGTGCGTATCGTCTTTCTTCTTAACGGAGCTGCTCGTTCCTGCGATGGAATCAATTATCTCTCCTGCAAGACGCTCAGCCATTTTCTTTTCGCCTCTTGCTCTTGCGTAGGTCGTAAGCCAACGAAGACCGAGTGTCTGTCTTCTTTCTGCTCTTACTTCCATAGGTACCTGATAGGTAGAACCGCCTACACGGCGAGCCTTGACCTCAAGTACAGGCATAATGTTCTCGAGAGCCTTCTGGAACTGTTCCAAAGGATTCTCGTTTGTCTTTTCGTTCACAATATCGAATGCTTCGTAAACGATTTTCTGTGCCACGCCTTTTTTGCCGTCGTACATAATGTTATTTACAAGCTTTGTTACGAGCTTTGAATTGTAAATAGGATCGGGCAAAACGTCTCTTTTGGCAATATTACCTCTTCTTGGCACTTTTCTTCCCTCCTTCATTAGTTTTGTCGTTTTTCGACTTTTATGATATCGTCAGTACTCTGCAGAACCCATTTCTGCCGTTAAGTGTCCCGAGGTTGACTATATATATTATCGGCATTATCTGCCGTTTATATCATTTCAAATTCAGGTCACAAGGGTTTTTCAAGGCAAAAAATTACTTCTTTGCTCTCTTGGCACCGTACTTGCTTCTGCCCTGGTTACGTTTTGCAACGCCCTGTGCGTCAAGTGTGCCTCTGATGATGTGGTAACGGATACCGGGAAGGTCACGTACTCTTCCTCCGCGGATAAGAACTACGCTGTGTTCCTGAAGATTGTGGCCGATACCGGGAATGTAGCAGGTAACCTCGTTCCCGTTTGTAAGTCTTACTCTGGCGATCTTACGAAGAGCAGAGTTAGGCTTCTTGGGAGTCTTGGTCGTAACCTTTGTGCAAACGCCTCTCTTCTGCGGTGAGGGAAGCTCTGTAACAGTCTTTGTAAGAGTGTTAAGACCTCTCTGCAATGCAGGGGACTTTGACTTATAGGTTTTGTCCTGTCTTCCGTTCTTAACCAATTGGTTAAATGTAGGCATATCGTTCCTCCTTTTTAAAATATTTAATTATATAAAAACATATAATTACATAGCAAATCCCGAAAGATGCTTTCGCCCCTTTCGATGTTTGTCCGCAAAAACTTGCGCAGACAATTAATTATACACGCTTTGCATAGACTTGTCAACACTTTTTTTGCTTCAACGGCAATAATTTGCCGTTGAAGCATTTTTTAGTTTACTGTGCGTCGGAGATTATACCGTACTTATCGTCGCACTCAACCTCTGTGTTCTGATAACGGGGGATTCCCGTACCTGCGGGTATGAGCTTACCGATAATGACGTTCTCCTTGAGGCCCAAGAGGTTGTCGACCTTACCCTTGATAGCGGCCTCCGTAAGAACTCTCGTAGTCTCTTGGAAGGAAGCGGCAGACATAAAGGACTCTGTAGAAAGAGAAGCCTTCGTGATACCTAAAAGTACGGGCTTACCGCTTGCATATCTTGCAGTCTCGTCGCCCTCTGCGCGCTTTGCGTCGATCTTATCGTTTTCACTGAGAAGCTCGGAGCAGTCAACGACCATATCGCCGAGAAGCGCTGTGTCGCCTGCGTCCTCTATTCTTATCTTTCTCGTCATCTGTGGTGCGATGACCTCGATGTGCTTATCGTTGATGTCAACGCTCTGCAAGCAGTAAACGCGCTGTACGCCCTCGATGATGTACTTATAAAGCTCATCGATGCCGCAAACACGTAAAACGTCGCCGGGATTCTTATATCCTGCGGTGAGCGCTTGACCCTTAACAACCTTATCGCCATCGGAAACAACGACCTCGGTGCCGTAGTTGAGAAGCTGCTCGAATACCTCGCCCGTTTCGTCGTTAGTGACGGTAACAAGTGTGTTCTTCTTTACGAGCGAAAGCGTTACCGTGCCGTCAACTTCGCTGATGATAGCGGTCTTCTTGGGCTTTCTTGCTTCAAAGAGCTCTTCAACTCTGGGAAGACCTTGCGTAATATCGGAACCTGCGACACCACCGGTGTGGAAGGTTCTCATCGTAAGCTGTGTACCGGGCTCACCGATAGACTGCGCCGCAACGATACCGACTGCTTCACCTGCGGAAACGGGAAGACCGGATGAAAGGTCGGAGCCGTAGCAGTGAACACATACGCCGCTTCTGCTGTTACAGCCGAGCACGCTTCTTACGTGTACGGTTTCGATTCCTGCTGCGTCTATCTTATCCGCAAGATCGGGTGTGATCATAGTGTTATCGGGAACGATGACGTTGCCTTCTTTATCAAGAACGTCACCTATAACGAATCTGCCTGTAATTCTCGCCTTGAGCTTTTCGATGACCTCGTTGCCCTCCTTAATAGCGGAAACGTAAAGTCCCGTCTTGGAGCCGCAATCGTCCTCACGGACGATAACGTCCTGAGCAACGTCAACAAGACGTCTTGTGAGGTAACCCGAGTCAGCCGTACGAAGAGCCGTATCCGCAAGGCCCTTACGTGCACCACGTGCAGCGGAGAAGTATTCCAAAATGCTAAGACCTTCGCGGAAGTTTGCCTTGATGGGCACTTCAATAGTACGTCCCGTAGGAGATGCCATAAGTCCGCGCATACCCGCAAGCTGACGGAGCTGGTTAATGGAACCGCGGGCTCCGGAGTCGGACATCATAAACAAGGGATTGTACTTATCAAGGTTTGACTTGAGTGCATCTGTAACCGCATCGGTGGTCTTATTCCAAATATCGACAACAGCGTTATATCTTTCTTCCTCGCTGAACTCGCCGCGAAGGAAGTGCTTGGTTATAACCTCTACCTTCTTGGTGGATTCTGCGATAATATCCCACTTAGCGTCGGGGACCGTCATATCCGCAACCGCAACGGTTATAGCCGCTCTCGTAGAATACTTAAATCCGAGCGACTTGATCTCGTCAAGCATCGTAGCGGTAACGGTAAGACCGTGTATCTTGATGCAGCGGTTGATGATATCGCCTATCTGCTTCTTGCCCGCAAGCTTATCGAATTCGATAGCAAGCTCGTTTCCGGGAACGGTTCTGTCCACGTAGCCGAGGTCTTGGGGAATAGCTCTGTTGAAGATATACTTGCCGAGAGTGCAATCAACAAGACCGCTCTTGATTTCGCCGTTTACTTCTCTCGTTTCAAGTATCTTAATACGTGCGTGAAGCTCAAGCTCTCCGTTTTCGTAAGCCATTACAGCCTCATCGAAGTTGCGGAATATCATTCCCTCTCCCTTTTCGCCGGGCTTATCGAGAGTGAGGTAATAAGAACCGAGGATCATATCCTGCGAAGGAATAGCAACAGCTCTTCCGTCTGCGGGCTTAAGAAGGTTATTTGCGGAAAGCATAAGCATACGTGCTTCCGCCTGTGCCTCTACGGAAAGGGGCACGTGAACAGGCATCTGGTCGCCGTCGAAGTCGGCGTTGAACGCCGTACACACCAACGGGTGCAGTTTGATCGCGCGGCCTTCGACCAGCACGGGTTCGAACGCTTGGATACCGAGACGGTGCAGCGTCGGCGCACGGTTGAGCATGACCGGATGATCCTTAATGACGATATCGAGCGCATCCCACACGTCGGGATGGACACGTTCGACCATCTTGCGAGCGGTCTTGATGTTGCCAGCGGCATTGATTTCCACAAGGCGCTTCATCACGAAGGGCTTGAACAGCTCGAGAGCCATTTCCTTCGGGAGACCGCATTGATACATTTTAAGT
>JAZMZG010000015.1:0-9327 GCA_045585835.1 Eubacteriales bacterium | reverse complement strand
CGACATCGAGGTGCCAAACCTCCCCGTCGATGTGAACTCTTGGGGGAGATAAGCCTGTTATCCCCGAGGTAACTTTTATCCGTTAAGCGACGGCAATTCCATTCTCTACCGCCGGATCACTAAGTCCTACTTTCGTATCTGCTCGACTTGTATGTCTCGCAGTCAAGCTCCCTTATACCTTTATGCTCTACGAATGGTTTCCAACCATTCTGAGGGAACCTTTGGACGCCTCCGTTACTCTTTAGGAGGCGACCGCCCCAGTCAAACTGCCCACCTGACATTGTCCGCACTCATGATTCAATGCTATGCGTTAGAACCTCAGCAAAAATAGGGTGGTATCCCAAGGTTGACTCCGCACACGCTGACGCGCATGCTTCCCAGTCTCCCACCTATCCTGTACAATCTTTACCGAAATTCAATGCCAAGCTACAGTAAAGCTCTACGGGGTCTTTCCGTCCAGTCGCGGGTAATATGCATCTTCACATATACTACAATTTCGCCGGGTCCATTGTTGAGACAGCGCCCAAATCGTTACGCCATTCATGCGGGTCAGAACTTACCTGACAAGGAATTTCGCTACCTTAGGACCGTTATAGTTACGGCCGCCGTTCACTGGGGCTTAAGTTCTATGCTTTGGATTGCTCCTAACATTTCCCCTTGACCTTCCAGCACCGGGCAGGCGTCAGCCCCTATACTTCAGCTTGCGCTTTTGCAGAGACCTGTGTTTTAGATAAACAGTCGCTTGGGCCTATTTTCTGTGGCCTACTCTCGTAGGCTCCCCTTATCCCTAAGTTACGGGGTCATTTTGCCGAGTTCCTTAACAATGGTTATCCCGTTCGTCTTGCAATTCTCTTGCCGCCTACCTGTGTCGGTTTGCGGTACGGGCGCTTCACTTCTTCTAAGTACGCAGTTTTTCTCGCCAGCGTGAATTCATTGGCTTCGCGTGTATCTTCGCTCCACATCATCACCTAACCTTAGAGGCACGTTTTATTCCTATGCCTCCAGTCTCATGATTTGTCCACGGCTTTCCATCCCCGTGGTCCAACTATCCTTCTGTGTCCCTGCTCTTATCCGTGTCGCGGTACAGGAATATCTACCTGTTGTCCATCATGTACGCCTTTCGGCCTCCACTTAGGTCCCGACTTACCCTGGGTGGACGAACCTTCCCCAGGAAACCTTAGGCTTTCGACGGAAAAGTTTCTCACTTTCCTCTCGCTACTCATGCCGGCATTCTCTCTTCCGTATAATCCACCTCAGCTTTCGCCTTGGCTTCTGCTCATTACGGATTGCTCCTCTACCGATAGTATTTCTACTATCCCCAAGCTTCGGTGACAGATTTTAGCCCCGGTAATCTTCGGCGCACAACCACTCGACCAGTGAGCTATTACGCACTCTTTTAATGTATGGCTGCTTCTAAGCCAACATCCTGGTTGTCTGTGCAGTTACACATCCTTTACCACTTAATCTGTACTTTGGGACCTTAGCTGTGGATCTGGGCTGTTTCCCTTTTGACAATGAAACTTATCTCACACTGTCTGACTCCCAACTATAAATTTTCGGTATTCGAAGTTTGATAAGGTTCGGTAACCCGTGAAGGCCCCTAGCCCATTCAGTGCTCTACCCCCGATATTCTTAACGTTGAGGCTAGCCCTAAAGCTATTTCGAGGAGAACCAGCTATATCCTAATTCGTTTGGAATTTCTCCGCTAACCACAAGTCATCACCGACTATTTCAACAGGCGTGTGTTCGGACCTCCACAAAATTTTACTTCTGCTTCATCCTGCTCATGGTTAGGTCATTAGGTTTCGGGTCTACGTCATGCTACTATATGCCCTTTTTAAACTCGCTTTCGCTACGGCTCCGGTACTTAGTACCTTAACCTCGCAACACATCGTAACTCGCCGGCCCGTTCTACAAAAAGTACGAGGTCACTTTCGCTCCCTCTGCTTGTAAGCATATGGTTTCAGGTTCTCTTTCACTCCCCTCCCGGGGTTCTTTTCACCTTTCCCTCACGGTACTATACTCTATCGGTCATCAGGTCGTATTTAGCCTTGGGAGATGGGCCTCCCTCCTTCCCACCGAATTTCTCGTGCTCGATGGTACTCCGGATATAACTCACACGTCGCTCCGTTTTCGTCTACAGGACTTTCACCTTGTTTCGTCGGCTTTTCCAATACCGTTCGACTAACTCTTCGACTATGCTTTGGCGTTACTCCATACCCCTATGATATTTCTATGATAGGTTTGGGCTCTTACCCGTTCGCTCGCCACTACTTAGGTAATCGTTTCTTTACTTTCTCTTCCTCCGGGTACTAAGATGTTTCAGTTCCCCGGGTTCCCCTCGCTCTTGCGATTCTCATTGCTGAGTGTGTTCCCACATTCGGATATCTGCGGATCTAGGCTTATTTGCAGCTCCCCGCAGCTTTTCGCAGCTTGTCACGTCCTTCATCGGCGCCTGATGCCTAGGCATCCTCCATACGCTCTTATTTGCTTTGTCGTTCCGTGATACTTTCGTATCTCCGTGTCTTTGCTCTAATGTTTCTTCTTACAAGACTACTTTTAAGCTTCTATTAGTATTTATGTTTCCATATTACTCGTATTTGCTTTACTCGTATTTTAATATTTGTTTGTGTTATGCAGTTGTCAATGTGCCATTTTCCGTATAAAAAAACATAAGACCTGTTTCCATTCCTTATGCTTAACCAGAGGTATTTTCTATACTTGGCCCGCATACACCGTTTGCTCTCTCGCACTGCCTGTATGCTGTTCTATACGTCGCAGTCCCTTGTGGGGGACAGCCTGATTATATTACCACACCTATATTACCCCTGTCAACTGTTTTTATGTGCTTTTTTAAATTTTTTTTATTTTTTTCTTTCTTTTTTTCTATCCCCCTATTTTTTGCCATTGTTTCGTGTCTTTTGCTTTCTTTTATATTATATATATGACGTTAAGCACCATAGAAAAATACGCTTCCAAAATCTGAAAGCGTATTTTTCTATGCAAATAGTAACCCTGATTGTTTAGCTCATGGTATACGTGTTTTGTCTGTTGAAGATCATACCGCCGGTATAACCTTGATTGTCTGCAAACACGTCATCAAGTGCGCTAAGGATGTCAACGTATTCAAGAATAGTCTTCATTCTTTGCTCGGTGCGCTCACCCATTACGTATTGGGTATAATCAACGCCGATGCTGAAAGCCGTTTCGTACTCGAACTCAACGGTAAAGTTGCCGTAATCGTTATCGTCGTACGGGAGCTCGATACGAACGGTGTCGTTGCCGTCGTTAGCAAACTCAAGCTCGTCGTTAGCAATCTTAACGGTAATCTTAGTAACGTTCTTAACGTTAGTAAACTTAATATCAATAAAGCTGTCTGCTCCGGAGTCAAACGTAGTAAATTCAAGCGAATTGCTGCCTACGACAGTAATGCTGAGCGGCACGTTAGTTCCGTGGAGCGAAACGCTGTCGCCAAGGAAATCCTTTTCGAAGGCACCAAGCTGCTCGTTCCAAGCAAACTCGTTGTCCACCATGCCAAAGTACTTATAAGCAACCTGGTCATAAACTCTCAGCTTTTCGGTTACCGCAGTAGAGCCGACCTGCTGCCAGCAATAAACCACGGCGTCATCCTTCAATGCTTCACGGTAAGAATACGTGTCAACGATGTTGGTGCTGAAATTATGCTTGGGGCAAACCGCAAACAATATAATAAGCACGGAAGAAAGCACTGCAAGGATTGCAACGCCGATTCTGTTGCGATATTGCCACTCAACCTTCTCGTTAACGACCTTTTTGGAGGTAACCTCCTGGAATCTGCCCTTCTTAGCGCCCTCAACCTGCTCAGTGACAACCTTTTCTACACGGATAGTGTGCTTGGGCAACTTAGCAAACAACTTAGCCATAGCGGGCTTAAGCATTCCAAAGTAAGGAGCGATAACGCTGAATCCAAACATAGCAACCGCAAGGATAAGCGGGAGATAAACTGCGCTGAGCGAATAGCTTGCGTTCATAAGAACGGGAATCATTGCCGGCGTAAACACGATGAGCGGCAACGTATAAACAAACAATCTTTCGATATCCGCATTGTTACGCTCTTTGAACTTTTTGGAAAGCAAAGCAGCAGCAATAAGCGCAACGCCCTCCAAAACTGCCACGATCGCAAACTGCATAGCCGCCGCAGGCATAACGAACGCCATAACGATACCGAGAATCATAATCCAGATAGCGCCGCCACGAGCAGCCTCGGTAGCCTTAACACTGTAGAGCTTGCGAACAACGAGGAACGAGCCCACATAAGCCGCAAAGGCAAGGATCAAGCCGGAAACAAACAAGCCAACGTTCATATACTTAACGGTTGTGATTGCGTGAATAGGAACGACACCAAAGCCGGCAAGCATCAAAGCAAGAACGAAATAGCATGCAAACAAAATAACAACGGAAAGAATGATAGTTGCAAGCTGAGCAACAACACCCTTGACAAGACCGCCAAGCTTCTTGCCGCTACGCAAAATAGCAAACACAGCGCCAACCAAAAGCAATACGGCAACTGCTCCCAACACGTAAGAAACTATAGCCGAGTGCGATACGTTAAATCCTACAAACGAGAATGAGCCAATCACCTTGCTCTCGCCGATCTCGTCACTGCCGAAGCCGTAAGCATTAATGAGTGCGTCCATTGCGCCGCCGATAGCCTTGATTTTCGAATCAGACACGTTAGCAATCGTATCAGCCGGGGTATTGATCTGACTTGCGTTTCCGCTGAAGAACACGTTTATCTTAGCACCGTCAAATACGTCGTAGTCCGAAACGCCCATGCTCATGCCGTCTATCGCATCGTTAAGTGCGCTCGCATTAGCCTTAACCTCGGACACAGAAATCTTGTCAGACGAAACGGCAAGTGCGCCGGTACCGTTAGCGCCAAAGTTAACGCTGAGCACGATCTTGTCCACAATGCCGTCAAAGCCCTCGAACTGATTAACAAAAGCATGTCCACCCAAAGCGCCCTCGTGTTCTGCGTCGGTAAACACAAACAAAAGAGTCTTTTCGGGAACGTTATTTTCATAGTCGGCAGCAAGCTCTCTGATAGTCTGGAGCATAACCGCAGCCTGAATACTCTCAGTACCGCTCTGGCTCTTAGCAGCCGAATCATAGTTAGCCGTAAACAAAACGGCTTGCTCGCTCTTGCCCGGGATAGCAACGACAACGTTAACGAGATTCCTGATAGCAATTACCTTTTCGCCGTCGCCGGAAATAGCGTCAAGTGTTTCTTCGTTAAGCGTTACGTCCTGAACGACGTAGCTCGGTCCGTCAATAACTGCTTGCGCATAACCGTCGCTCTTAAGTCCCTTGGAGTTATAAACGCCTCCGTCAACGAGAGAGTCCACGATATAATTGCGAACTGCCTCCTGATTGGAAGATTCGTAAGAATTATGGACGGATTCCATAACCTTAGCATGAACCCTAACGTTATCCACAAACGCCTGATCCGACTTAGCACCAAAATTAACACCGGAGCTCACAAACCCCAGAATCAAAGCAATCGCAAAAACGGCTGCCAAAATCGGATAATAGATTTTTTTCAATTTAGTCATTTTTATCTCTCCGTATAAAAGTACATATACCATAACATTTTACCACAATGAAACAAAAATAACAATTCTTTTAATGTGAATTTTTGGCAAAATTTATATTCCTTGCCGTTTTATTTTTGCGTAGCGTAGCCTTTTACAGCTATAAGCCATAATTTTGACCCAAAAATAAAAATGCGGCCTGTATTTCAACAAACCGCGTGTCCCCTAAGGGTGACCAATAGTTGTGCCCTGCTTATTAAGCTCTGCACTCTATGTTTATTATATTTTAATTGAATACTTTATGTCAAGTGATTTAACCCTGAATTTTCAGGCATATCTTCTTCTCGACGTAAAGCTGGGCGCAACGTCGTTAAGCACGGGGCTTTCGGTTACGAACAAAGCTACGTTGCCATTAAGAATCGCAACCCTGCCGATAACCCTGCGATTGCCAATGCGGTTTTCGACGAACGCCCTGCTCACACATCCCTCGGGCTGACGGTCGGTAACGAAGCCTACTACGCCGCCTCCAATCTGCTTTGCCGCAACCTCGCCAAAAGCGTTGTCCCTCTCGAGAATCATAATATCTCCTGCTCTCAAATTACCCGTACACGACACACAAACGTACATAATTAATTTCCTCCGTCAATTTTTCTTGATTATACCACAATAAAGTTGACAGCTCTATGTCATATATTATATAATTTTTAAAAATTATTTTCGGAGGCGACGTTATTATGAAAAGCGGAGTTATGTTCGGCATACTGCTCACCATACTCAACAACCGCAAGGTAAAAAGAGAATATCTTGCCGAAAAGTTTGAGGTAAGCACGAGAACGATAGCAAGACATATAGACAGTCTGTGCGAGGGCGGCGTACCTATTATCGCAGTAAGAGGCGCAAACGGTGGATACATGATAGCCGACGACTTCAAGCTCGAACGCTCGTTTTTTACAAAAGACGAATTACATAGACTGCTCACCTGCCTTAACGCAACGGCAACGTCGTTTGACGGTCAGAACTTCGACCTTATCGAAAAACTCAGGCACATAGGCGCAGTCAAGGAAAACGAAAAATACCTGCTCAAAACGGACACGCTCATAATTGACGTAGGCACGTGGACGAATCCGCAGAACTATCGCGGCAAAATGGAAGCAATCAACAAGGCGATTGATAGCGACCTCACCATTAACATGGAATACACGGACAACAAGGACTACCACAGTGTAAGAGATTTTGACCCATACTGCCTCGTTTTGAAGGAAGGCATATGGTACGTATACGGCTACTGCCATCTCCGCAACGACTTTAGGCTCTTCCGTCTTGCGAGAATAAGCCAAATGACCTTGACGGAAAGCAAATTCACCCGCAAGGAAAGCGACGTGTACGAAAAGCTCAACGGCTCGTTTGACGATACCGACCTGATCGATATAGAATTTGAATTTTTCTCCACCGCCTTATCCGAGGTAGAAGAGTGGCTTGGCCCCGACGCGATAAGCGAGCGAGGCGCAACGTATATCGCAAAAGCATCCGTATACGGAGGAAGTCTGCTGATAAACAAGCTCCTGTCTTTCGGCAGCAGCATAAAAATAATCAAGCCCCTCCCACTCAGGGAAGAGCTGCTCGTAGAGTGCAAACGCGTACTTAAACGCTACGACTACTAAAAAAAACAAAAACCACCGACAACCGGTGGTTTTATTTACGTCAAATAAACATGTAGCCAAAAAGACCAAACGCCATAAAAGCCCTAACAACGCAAACGATTATAGCGATGAGTCCCCATATCTTGCCTTTTTTATTCGAATTGGCTATCGAAAACGACATACCCAAGACAGCGAAAATCGCTCCGAGGATAAGATTAAGCGATATATAAATCATCGACATAACGATACTGATACACGCAAACACGATTCCGATCACAGAGGTCGACTTTTTGTAGTCAGAATTTTTAACCGCTTCTCGCGTAAGCTTGCCGCAATAAACACACAGATAAGCGCGCGGATCGATCTGCTTGCCGCAATAAACGCAATATTCGGGCGCAGCCAACTCGTCTTTTGGCGAGGTTTCAGCCGTCCTTACGCCGCAATTCATGCATACGAAGGCATCATCTCTAATTTCACTTCCACAATTATTACATTTCATAAAATCAAACCTTAGATGAGAATATTATAAACGGAGCAGCTACTCCCAAAGACACCAGAAGATAAAGCATCAGTATGCGTACGGCAACGACCAAAATACTCATCACGATAGCCTTACCGCCGTCCTTGCGCAGAAATTTATCTTCCTTTTTCGCGCCGACCAAAAGGGCCAAAATTCCAAAAAGCACCCCTAAGACAGGGATCAAAAAAGCAAAGACTATTGCGCAGTTGCCGAGCCTGTTCGCCTTTGGCCTTTCCTGATTTTCTTTAGAATCCAAAACGCACCTCCAAAACCAACTATCCGATTATTTCAAGCAAGCAATTTCACCTTGAGCCAAAAATTCTTCCATCTGCTTGTCGCCATAAGCGCTTACGTCGCCAAGAAAAGCAACGAGCGTCTTTTTGCACTCTTCCTTAACGTCAAGAGCAGCCTCTACCGCTCCAAGCGAGGAACTAACGCCCTTAAGCAGTCTGTCAATCATCTTAGCATGCGCTTCCATGCCGTCAACGAGGCAAGCGGGCGTAAATCTGAGCTCCTTGGTCAGATACTTTTCGATCGTTTTAAGGTTCGCCTCCACCTTGCCGCCAATTCTGAACGCACCTGCCATAGCACAAGTATCAAGCTTAGCAAGTCCGCTGTTTTCCTTTTTGGGCTCGCCGCGCATAAACGCAACCTCTACCGTGAATTTGCTTTCTACCTTTCTGAGGCTGACGAACAAATTGCCGCCGCCGCTCTTAAACTTCTCAATAACCTTGAGAGTAAACTCAATAAGCTTATCGCGGTTGGTGCAGCTGAATTTGAGTGTACTGATGTACCAATCCGTTTCTACTATATTGATATATTGATAATCCTTGCTCTTGAATTTGCGCTTGTCTGCCGCCTTATGAATAGGAAGCAGCTTATGTCCGCAAACGAAGTTAGCATGAATTCCGTCGCTGTCGTCTGCGCAAATAAACCAGCCGGGGGTCGCCTCTACAAAATCAAACATGGTATTAAGCGTTGATTCGTCAAAAACGGCAACCTTATGATCTGCCGAAACGATATTACCCATACCCGCAAAGTATGCTCGCTTAGCCGCCTTGTAGTACATACCGTCGCCAAGCTCCAAGGGAATAAAACGCTCGTTTCTGCGAACTCCAAAGCCCTCGCCCTCTACGCAAAAGCAGCAGCCGGGATACGACTTCTTGGCCCCACAGCAGTCTGCAAAGATAACCTCGATATTCTTGTCGCCCTTGTTTTCCCACCTGAAAAAGTCCGTTCTTGCCGAGCCGTTTTTTACCGCGTAATCAAACGCCCACTCAAGCGCCTTGCCGTGATTTTTTGCAAGTGAATTAAAGGTGTCGGCCATTTCGCCCGGCCTGAGCGAAACGATATCCATAATTTCTGCATCAAAGAGCTTTCTGTCTGCCCCCTCGCAAATCCCGTTGCTTACCGCATAAGCAAAAAGATTGTCAAGAATCGCAAAAGGATTAACGTATCCCTCAATTTCTTCCTCGTCTACTTCATAAACCTCATAGTCACTCAGCTTAAGCTTTTGCATAATGGCGTTACGAACGTAAATTTCGTTAGCCTCGTCGAGCAACAAATGAATTTTTGCATAAGTAATAAGCTTTTCGAT
>JAZMZG010000014.1:0-5106 GCA_045585835.1 Eubacteriales bacterium | reverse complement strand
CTGCCATTAGTATTTTCCTCCGTTTTTAATAAAATATCGAATAATCGACATCAAGTAAACGAGATACTTGATTGTGAACTAGATGCGGTGTCTCTTAGGAGGACGGCATCCATTGTGAGGGATTGGGGTTACATCCTTGATCATCTTAACCTCAAGTCCTGCTGCTGATAAAGCTCTGATAGCTGCTTCGCGTCCTGAACCGGGGCCCTTAACGTAAACTTCAACTGTTTTAAGGCCGTGAATCATTGCTGCCTTAGCTGCAGTTTCAGCTGCTGTCTGAGCTGCGAACGGTGTGGACTTCTTAGAGCCTTTGAAACCAATTCCGCCTGCGGATGCCCAAGAAAGAGCATTACCCTGAAGGTCGGTAATTGTAACGATTGTATTGTTAAATGTGGACTGGATATGAGCTGCGCCGTTTTCGATATTCTTACGGTCACGACGTCTTGGAGCGCCAGCCTTCTTAACGTTTTTATTCGCTGCCATTTATTAGCTTCCTTTCCTATTATTTCTTCTTGTTTGCGATTGTCTTAGCAGGACCCTTACGTGTTCTTGCGTTGGTCTTTGTTCTCTGACCACGAACAGGTAAGCCCTTGCGGTGACGAACGCCACGGTAGCAGTTGATTTCTACGAGGCGCTTGATATTGAGTGCAACGTCTCTTCTGAGGTCGCCTTCAACGATGTAATTCTGGTCGATTACTTCACGAATCTTTGCTTCTTCTTCGTCGGTTAAATCCTTAACTCTTGTGTCAGGATTTACGCCTGCAGCTGCCAGAATATCATTTGATGTCTTTCTGCCGATTCCGTAAACGTATGTGAGACCGATCTCAACACGCTTTTCCTTTGGCAAATCGACGCCAGCAATTCTTGCCATATTATTTCCTCCTGTTAAATTAGGTTTAGCCCTGTCTCTGTTTGTGCTTTGGATCCTTGCAGATTACCATAACCTTGCCCTTGCGCTTGATAACCTTGCACTTATCGCACATTGGTTTTACTGAAGGTCTTACTTTCATTGTTTGTCCCTCCTTAAAGGTTAGACTGTTTGTTGTTTACTTTGCGCGCCATGTTATTCTGCCCTTTGTCAGGTCGTAAGGCGACATTTCAACAGTAACCTTGTCGCCGGGCAGTATGCGAATGAAATTCATACGCAGCTTGCCGCTGACATGAGCCAATATCACATGACCGTTTGAGAGCTTGACGTTAAAGGTTGCATTTGGTAATGCTTCCAGAATTTCGCCCTCTACTTCAATTACATCTTCTTTAGACAAGCTTAATCACTCTCCTCGGCGATGTTGTGCTTTGAGATTTCTCTCAGAGCAATTCTTAATTTCTTATCCGTAAGCTGCTCAAAATCAATTTTATAATTGGTTTTTTGCAGATGCTTTGGGTTTTTCTTTTTGGGAGCGTCGAGCTTTCGCTCTTTTCCGTCTGCCACATAAACAAAACCGTTTTCGCTTTTCACAGCAAGCATCAGGCTTTTTTGATCTCGTCCCGCTTTACTTATAACAACTGTTCCCGTAATAATTTCCATAACTACCTCAGTGAGAAGTAAGCGTCATAATAAGCGGTTTACCCTCAGTAATGAGGACTGTGTGCTCAAAATGTGCGCTCATATTTCCGTTCGCTTCAACGACCGTCCAGCCGTCGGAGAGAACGTTCACCTTTTCGGTGGTCTGATTTATCATAGGTTCGATACAGATTGTCATACCCGGAACGAGTCTTGGACCTCTGCCCGGTTTTCCGAAGTTGGGAACCTCAGGGTCCTCATGCATTTCAGTTCCTATTCCGTGTCCGATATATTTTCTTACCACGAAGTAGCCATTGCTTTCGCAATGCGTCTGAACTGCATTTGAAATATCGCCTATTCTGTTGCCCGGAATCGCCTGCTCAATTCCTTTATAAAGAGCCTCCTCAGTTATTCTGAGTAAGCGCTTTGTCTCATCGCTGACCTCTCCGACTGTGAAGGTTCTTGCGTTATCGCCCTGAAATCCGTCATAAGCGGTTGTCACGTCGATGGTCACAATGTCGCCGTCCTTGATTATTTTTTTCTTGGACGGGATACCGTGAATAAGCTCTGAATTGATTGAAATGCAAGCGCTTCCTGTGAAGCCGCAATAACCCAGCGAGGAAGGAACTGCGCCTTTTGAGATGATAAAATCGTGAATGAGCTTATCAAGCTCAAAGGTG
Organism: Eubacteriales bacterium; assembly: GCA_045585835.1. GTDB lineage: Bacteria > Bacillota > Clostridia > Oscillospirales > CAG-272 > CALCTE01. The sequence goes on along the minus strand of JAZMZG010000014.1, from coordinate 2,922 downwards.
CTCATACCTGCCTTTATCTGACTGCCGCCGTATTCAAGCGCCTGTGCGGCGATTTCGGTGGCTTTTATCATACGCTGAATATCGCTTTGGGATTTAATGTGTATCATCGGAAATCAGCCCTCAATTGCCTTGAGTGTAAGGGCAGCGGTTTCGCTGATTTCGCTCTGTCCCTTAACGGAAACGAGCTTACCCTTAGCTTCGTAATAGCCCTTGAGCGGAGCTGTTTTCTCGTGGTAAGTTTCGAGTCTTGAAAGCACTGTTTCGGGCTTATCATCAACTCTCTGAACTACCTTTGCGCCGCAAGCGTCGCACACGCCTTCAGCCTTTGTAGGCTTGAATTCAATGTGGTAAGAAGCGCCGCAGCCCTCACAGACACGTCTTCCTGAAAGTCTTGAGCAGATTACTTCATCAGCAACGTCAATCTCAACTACCTTGTCAATTCTGACATTCATAGCTTCGAGTGCTTCTGCCTGAGCAACTGTTCTTGGGAAGCCGTCGAGGATAAAGCCGTTCTTGGCGTCGTCCTCGGCGATTCTGTCCTTGAGGATTCCGATTACAACCTCGTCGGGAACGAGGTCGCCCCTGTCCATATATTCCTTAGCGGCAAGACCTGCGGGAGTCTGGTTTTTAACAGCCTCACGAAGCATATTACCTGTGGAAATAGCGGGGATTCCGAGCTTTTCACAGACGATTTCTGCCTGTGTGCCCTTTCCTGCGCCGGGGGCGCCTAAAAATATCAGATTCATAAAACTACCTTTCTCATTAAAGGGAATAGCGGTTTATTATTCCAAGAAGCCCTTATGGTGACGCATCATCATCTGGCTTTCGAGTGAACGGACTGTTTCAAGCGCAACACCTACGAGAATGAGGAGTGTTGTACCGCCAAGTGAGAGTCCTGCAATTCCTGAAACGTTCTGGAAAACGATCGGGAAAATTGCGATGAAGCCAAGGAAGATAGCGCCGATGAGAGAAACCTTGGAAAGTGAATTTTTGATAAAGTCTGCTGTTGGCTGACCGGGACGGTAACCCGGAATTGCACCGTTGTTCTTCTTGAGGTTATTGGCAATTTCAACAGGATTATACTGGATTGCTACGTAGAAGTAGTTGAATGCAATAATGAGTAAGAAGTAAATTACTGCATAAAGCCAGCTATCGGATCTGAATACATTTACAAATCCGTCCCAGAAGGAATTACCCTGACCGTTGATACCAAAGAAGTAGCAGATTGTAGACGGAAGGCTCATAATCGACATAGCGAAGATGATTGGCATAACGCCTGCCATTGCAACCTTAATCGGAATGTGGGTTGACTGACCGCCGTACATTTTTCTTCCCACAACTCTCTTAGCGTACTGAACGGGGATTCTTCTTTCAGCGTTTGTCATAAGTACGACAAGTGCAATCATAGCGATATAGATAAGAAGAATAATCGGTACTAAGATGTAGTTCTGAGTTTTTCCTGCCTGCATCTGGTTGAACAGGTTAATGATATCGCTCGGTGTTCTTGCAACGATACCTGCGAAGAGGATCATTGAAATACCGTTTCCGATACCTCTTTCTGTGATCTGGTCGCCCAGCCAGATGATAAGCGAAGCACCTGCAACGAAGCAGGAAACAATTGTGATTGCGATAAGAATTTCGCTGAAGCCCTCAGCGCTCTGAACTGCGCCCTTACCTTTAAGAGCGATATAGAATGCAACTGCTTGGAAAATTGCAAGTCCGAGTGCGACGAGCTTCTGGATTTTGTTGATTTTCTTTCGTCCCTCTTCGCCTTCCTTAGACAGCCTTTCAAGTGGCTTGATTGCAACTGTAAGAAGCTGAATAATGATGGAAGCGTTGATATAAGGAGTGATTGACATTGCAAAAAGTGTACCGTTGCTCAGCGAGCCGCCCGTCATCGTATCCCAGTAATTGAGAAGATCAACTTCACCTATCATGCCTCTGACGGCATTGATGTCAAGGAACGGAACGAAAATGCTTGCGCCGAAGCGGAAGATAAGAATGATGAGAAGTGTGTATAAAATCTTCTTACGCAGCTCGGCGATTTTCCAGGCATTACGGAAGACTTGTAACATCAGACCACCTCAGCCTTTCCGCCTGCACTTTCAATCTTTGTCTTAGCTGTTTCAGAGAACTTAGCAGCCTGAACTGTGAAAGACTTAGTGATTTCACCTCTGCCAAGAACCTTAATGCCATCAAGAGTTTTCTTAATAAGACCGCACTCTACGAGAGCTGCCTGGTCGATAACTGCGCCGCTTTCAAACTTAGCTTCAAGATCAGAAACGTTTACTATTGCATAAACAGTAGCAAAATTCTTGTTATTGAAACCGCGCTTAGGAATACGCATTGCAAGTTTTGTCTGACCACCTTCAAAGCCCGGCTTTACACCGCCGCCAGAACGTGCCCACTGACCCTTATGACCTTTACCTGCTGTCTTACCCTGACCGGAACCGTGTCCACGACCGATACGCTTAACTTCCTTTGTAGAGCCGATTGCAGGAGATAATTCGTGTAGCTTCATTGGTTACACCTCCTATAAGATTAGTCTGAAATTACTCTTCAGTAACTTCGATAAGATAAATGATTTCCTTAATTTTACCGTTGGTAGCGGCATTGTCCGGCTGAACAGTTACATCGCCGATCTTACGAAGACCGAGTGAATTTGCAGTAGCGATGTGGCTCTTTTTGCGTCCTGACAATGATTTAACCAATGTGATTTTCTTTGCCATAATGGTTCATCCTTTCTGTTTTCGCAATCAGCCGAAAATTTCCTTAACTGTCTTGCCTCTGAGGGCAGCAACCTCTTCTGCATTTCTGAGAGATGTAAGACCAGCCATAGTAGCTCTTACAACGTTGCAGGGGTTGTTAGAACGCAGGGACTTTGTTCTGATATTCTTGATACCTGCCATTTCAACAACGGCA
>JAZMZG010000013.1:0-215800 GCA_045585835.1 Eubacteriales bacterium | reverse complement strand
TTTCTTCTTTGATTCCTTGTGTGTAGTTCTTAAACTTTTGTCCTTTTGTAGCCATAACAAAAACCTCCTATGGTACCATTATACCATAAGAGGTTTTGTCTTTTTTCTTTTTTGTGAACTAAACGGGGTTCACTTCAAATCTTCCTCCCTTTTATTTTTGCGTAAACATTGGCTGCAGTTGTTTTCCCTCATACGCTTGTTCAAGAGCTGATATAAAAAGCGGCTTTACAAATGTAAGTGATGAAGGCTTTGTTTCACTGTCATCCTGATACATTGGCACAAAAAATACGTTTTTTCTGTTTTTCATACGTGCTATTGCTTCGAATGAACCCGAGAGTGCATCATTTGTTGATAGCGCAATGAGTAACTTTCCACCGCTTCGAAGATGCGATTTCACAGCCATTGTTACAGGTGTATCTGTAATGCCGTAAGCAAGTTTTGAGAGCGTGTTGCCTGTGCAAGGGCATACGACCATCATATCAACAAGCTTCTTTGGACCTATAGGCTCGGCATCTGCTATACTGCATATTGCTTCTCTACCCGCAATTTCCGTTACTTTTTCATAAAATTCATCAGCTTTAAAAAATCGTGTATCGATATTTCTCGCATTCATTGACATAATAGGCAATATTTCTTTATATTTAGACTTTGCATCTGACATAAGCGGTAATGTATCTTTAAAGTTACAAAATGATCCGCATATTGCAAATCCGAGCATATCATTCAACTCCTTTCAAAATGTGATCTACGGTTTTTGCAAGATATTTACCTGCGGTAACGGGAGCGTATTTACTCGGTAATGAAAGCGCCGAGATGACACGAATACCGTGTTTTTCCGCTTCTTTAGTATCCACTCCTCCCGGTTTTGAAGCGAGATCGATAATAATAGCGTCTTTATCGAGATTAAATATGATATCTTCTGTGATTATTTTTTCGGGTATAGCGTTAAATATCAACTTCTTTCCTTTAAGAGCTGCAGAAATATCGGAAATATGGACTGCTTGGTATCCTAAGCTCGCTGCTTTAGATAAAGCGGTCGCACTTCTTGCAACTAATGTGACTTTGGCACCAAGACCGTTTAAAGCTCTCGCTGTAGCTCTTCCTACGCATCCGAATGATAAAACTGCACAATCACATTCGTGTAGGGTTATATCGGTTTCTAGAATAGCAATTGCTATAGCGCCCTCGGCGGTTGGGATAGCGTTGAGGACCTTCAATTCTTCTCTTTCGTAGTAATCTGCCGTTGCTATACCTAAAGTGCGGCACTTGCTTATAAACTCTTCTTTAAGGCAACCTCCTAAGATCGTATTCCTGCTTTTGCATAAGCTTATGACCTGCGATGGCGTTATTTTTGTATTTGAATACGCACTTTTTATATAACCCTCTGAATCAGTATAGGGAAGGGGCAATATAATTATATCGGAGCGTTCTATGCACTCGGATAAATTCATTGATGTATTTATATTTTCGAGTTTACCGTTATATTTTTCATAGCCGAATACAGAAACGTCGTATCCTAATTTTGAGAGAAATTTGGCACAGGATAACATTCTGTAATCACCGCCGATAACGGCAAGACGAGCATTGATTTTCATTGCGGTTTCCTTTCTGTTAACTATGGGTGTCCCCACATTTCATAATATGCAAAAGCGTAGTGACTGCCTATAATGTAAGGGTATATTTTTTAAAAAGTAGAAAATATAGGTTGCAAAAAGCATTTTAGCGTGGTATAATACAAGGGTTGTAAAAAATATCATAAAAAGAAAGAAAAAGGGGAAAATGGTATGAGTTTGTTTAATGGTGTTGTATCAGTAAAACCTTACGTCGTTTTCGTAATTGCAATTCTGGCAATTTTGTTTGTCGGATATGCGATAGGACGCATTAAGATTAAAGGTGTGTCGCTTGGTGACGCAGGTGTATTTATAATTGCACTTTTGTTCGGTGCATTGTTTTATGAGCCGTTTGTAAGTATGCTTGCCGTAAAGGTAGCTGATGGTATTGATTATGCCGGATTTGCAAAAGATGCGCTTAAGATAGTAGAACAACTCGGTCTTTTGTTCTTTGTAACATCCGTTGGTTTTATTGCGGGACCCAAGTTTTTTGGTAATTTGAAAAAGAACTTTAAGTCATACGTATTGCTCGGGTTTATTATAATTATCGCCGGTGGATTATCTGCGGTCGGATGTATTTATTTAGGTAAGGTAGTAGGCTTTGGCTCATGCGAAAACGCAGAGGCGTTTACGGCAATGATAGTCGGACTTCTTTCCGGCTCTCTCACATCAACACCTGCATTTAGCGCAGCAAAAGATACGGTGGCTGCAGAATACGTTGATTTAGTATCGGTTGGTCATGGTATAGCTTACATATTCGGCGTTATCGGAGTTGTTCTTTTTGTTCAGCTCGTTCCCAAGTTTATGAAGGCTGATATGGCACATGAGCGCGCAAAGCTTGAGTCTGTTGATTCCGTAAGTGTAAAGAAAATGCCTTCTAACCTCTTTTCTTTAGACCATTACGGAATTGCGGTATTCTCTTTGGTGGCTGTTTTGGGTACTTTGATCGGTTCTGTTAAGATTCCTCTTTCAAGTCAAGGACTTAGCGGCACTTGCTTCTCATTGACGTCTACGGGCGGTTGCTTGCTTGTTTCGCTTATATTCGGACATTTTGCACATTTCGGAAGACTTAACGTTACCCCCGATACATCTGCGCTTAAGCTCTTCAGAGAGCTTGGACTTGTGCTTTTCCTTGTAGGTGCAGGTATTCCCGGCGGCGCTGAATTTATTAAATATTTTGATGTAATGTACTTTGTCTACGGTGCTATAATGACCATAATTCCTATGTTTGTTGGTTTCTTCTTTGCTAAGTACGTATTAAAGCTCAACTTATTAAACAATCTTGGTTCTATCACGGGCGGTATGACAAGTACACCCGCTCTCGGAACTCTTATAAACGTGGCAGGTACGGAAAGTGTTGCAGCTGCTTATGCCGCAACATATCCTATTGCTCTTATTGCGGTGGTACTTGTTTCGCAGTTCTTGATAATATTGTTCTAAAGCTGTAATTTAAATCCGACCTAAAATTAGGTCGGATTTTTTATTTATGGAATATAGTATAAAATTTTAGGAAAAAACTATCTTTACATAAACAAATAATTTATGCTATAATATTCTCAAAGAAATACGTTTCTTTATGTAAATCTAACAAAATTTAAGGAGGAAGAAAAATGCCGGTTTATGAGTCTATTAAGAATGCTGATAATAAGATTGTTATTTCAGCAAAAAACAGAGATTCTGTTACTTTCGGTTGGGACAAAGTTGTTGAGAAGATCGCTTCTTTGACAGCCGGAAACATCGCCATCGACGGATGGTACGGTATCAACTTCGAGAAGATTGCAAAGGCAGTTGCTGCGAAGTTGGAAGCAAAGGGAATCAAGACTGCTCTTATTGCAGCTGATGAACTTTACAAGACAAGAGAAGAAATTATCGCTTACAATCAGCCCTATGTTACTGATGATCCCGGTTTCGGTAAAGTTAACCAGACAGGTGTTATTGAGGACATCATGGTTGAAGCAGCTATTGCTGATGTTAAGGCTAAGCTTGCTAATAAAGACGGCGTAAAGATCATCTACGGTATGGGTGCTTCCATCAAAGCATTCGAAGATGTTCTTGATGTTAAGTGCTACGTTGATAACACTCACCAGAAAGTTCAGTGGGATATGTGGAACGGCGAACTTCCCACGTTCGGTTGCAAGGAGCCCACAAAGGGTTACAACTGGAAAGAGTACAACTATTCGGACTACTACATGTTGAAGCGTCAGAAGGATTATATGTATGGCGCTATGGATTACTACGTAGAGAACTACTTTGCAGACGATCTCGTACTCATTCCTCAGGAAGCATACAACGAGATCATGTCCACTCTCGTTAAGTATCCTATCCACGAAGTTAAGATCTTCAGCCCCGGTCCTTGGGGAGCATACAGATATCATGATATGGACTATCAGGTAGAAGGACTTGCTAACAACGCTTGGAACAAGATTGCAGGTCCCGAGCTTCGTATCCTTATCGATTTTGGCGGCGAGAGAAGCATTTCTATGCCCATGCTCAATGCTATGCAGTACGGCAAAGAGCTTGTTGGTGAACTCATCGACAAGAAGTATCCCGGACTTTTCCCGCTTGATATCTGGCTTGATGACGGTTGGCATCCCACCCCTCAGCCCGCTGAGAGAATTTCGATGCCCATGCACATTCACCCCAGCAGCAAGTACGTTGCTGACCACTTCAATGAGCCTCTCGGAAGATATGAGACATACTACATAGCTGAGGCTTATGAGGGTGCTAATACATGGATGGGCTTCCACGACGATGCAGATATCGAAGAGTGGGAGAGACTTTGTGAAGCTTCTCAGAACATAACTCCTATCGAAAACTGGAAGGACTTTATCGCTAACTGGTCCAGCAAAGAAGGCGACCTTTACCTCATCCCCCCCGGAACGATGCACGGCCACGGCGGTAACCAGATGGTTCTCGAAATGGATACCAACCCCTCCATCAACGGTACTGAGTACTCCTTCTTTGAGTACGACTTTGCAAGACCCTCTTGGGACGATAATGCAAAGACGATGACGGGCAAGCCCCTCAAGATGCACCTTGAGCACGGCAGAAACATGGAGAAGACGAGAAGAGCTTCTTGGGTTAAGGATCACCTCCTTTCTACCCCCAGCGTTGTTAAGTGGACGAAGGAATACTTCATCGACCGCTACAAGACAACACCTGTTATGCCTTACCACGTAGAGAGAATTCACTTCGAAAACGTTGGTGAATTGTCCACAGAAGGCAAGTTCATGCATATGTTCACGCTTACTGTTGGTAAGAAGGTTACAGTTCGCTCCAAGGCTAACCCCGACCTCTTTGCAGTATGTGACAAGTTCCAGACACTCGTTGTTCCCGCAAGCTTCGGTGATTATGAGATCATCAATGAAGAGGGCGGCCGCGTAACTTGTGTTATCCAGAGATGGAAGCAGGGTTAATTAGCTAACCTGAATAACTGACTTTATAGCCATAGCATAATTCACTTATGCTATGGCTATATGAAAAATTGGAGTTATTTTTTATGAATATATCAGCGATAGGTGCACATCCCGATGATATTCAGATAAACTGCGGAGGAACACTTGCAAAATACTCAAGCGAAGGTCATAAAATTTTTATCGGTTGTAAAGCCGGAAACTAAAAAACCGCCCGTCGATAAAATTCATATATTGCCGACTAATTTGCGCGGGCATACAACTTAAAGAATATTATCGTAATATGATTATGAAAACTTATATTAAAAATCATTCACTTTTTGGAGAAACTCTTTTTGCTAAAAATGGCGATATAGTTATTGGAATCCCGCTTGATCACGGAATACGTATATCATATCTTTCATATAACGGCAGTGACAATTTGTTTTTTGAACAGCCGAAAGATATGACAGATTTGACAACGCCTAATGGTTGGAGAGTATACGGCGGTCACAGATTGTGGACTGCGCCTGAATGCAAAGAAATTTATTATCCCGATAACGAGCCGATATCATATGAGCTTTTAGACCGAACGATTATCATTCGTCAAAATGCTGATCCTTGGAAAAAAGTTGAAAAGACTATGGAGATATCGTTTGTATCTGATGATTCGATAACGATAAATCATATAGTAAAAAATATAGATACTGAAGCCCAAAACTTTTCTATTTGGCCTGTAACATCGATTGCGCCCGGCGGTACAGAATTTATTCCGCTTAAATATGCCGAGTCAGGTTCTGTACCCGTCAATAAAATTACTACTTGGTTTTACACAAGTCTAGGTGATGAAAGAGCAACGTACAAGCGTGAATCTATCACCCTAAGACATCAAGCGACGGGCACACGTTATAAGATAGGTGTAGCTCATCCATCGGGCCCGATTTCCTATACAAACAAGGGTGTTGTTTTTGAAAAAATCTATGATATTTTTTCGGATAAAGAATATCCTGACGGTAATGTTTCTTATGAAACGTACATGTGTGACTATATGGTAGAACTTGAAAGCTTATCACCGCTTTATACAGTCAAGACGGGAGAAAGTGTAAGCTTTAAAGAAACTTGGAAACTTAAAAAAGAATATTAAATAACGTAAAAGGAGATTATTATGAAATTAAAAGTAGCTGCTGTAGCTTTAGCCTGTCCTTTTGAAGTTGGCTATGAAGAAGCGTTGCCTCTTTTGAATCAAACTGCAGTAACCTTAGAAGCAAATGGTATCTCTTGCGAAAACACGGGCGTTGTTATGCATGATTTGGACACAGTTCGCGAGGCTGCTGCAAAGCTTAAAGCAACAGATGCAGACGTGCTTATGATATGTATTGCAACGTGGAGTGAGGACCACCATCTTCTCGACCTTCTTTCTTACGTAGATATGCCTCTTATTCTTCGCGCATACCCTGCATTTGATACGGGTTCACTCTGCTGTGCGCATCAGATCGGCGCAGTATTCAGAGATATCGGAAAAACGTGCGAATTCGTATATGGCGATGCTGACGACGAAGCTTGCGCCAGAGAGGTTAAGAATCTTACGACTGCTTATGCACTCAAGAACTGCATGAGCAAGGTAAGAGTAGGCGCTATCGGCGGACGTGTAAAGGGGATGACCGAAATTGCTTATGATGAATTTGCAATTAAGCAGAAGCTTGGCGCACGCGTAGTAAATCTTGATGAAAAAGAAATGACGTCGAAGGTTGCAGAAATGACGGATTCCGAAGCTGAAAAGCTTCTTGAAGAAAAGAAAGATATTCTTTCTCCTTGCAAGGTGACTGCTGCGAAGGAGAGTATGATCGAATCTATCAAATACTATGCAGCACTCAAGGAATTGGCAAATGAATATGAGCTTGAAGCGCTTTCTGTAAAGTGCTACACTACATATATGGGAAAGATCTGCCTCGGATATTCACTTCTTGCTGAAGAGGGTATAGTCGGTTCTTGCGAGGGCGACGTTACAAATGCTCTTACTATGAAGATGATGTATGAACTCAGTGGTAAACCTATCAACAACACCGATCTTTTGTATCTTGATGAAAAGGCTAACACCATTTTGTTTGCTCACTGTGGTTCTTCCGGATTTTCTATAGCAGAAGGTGAAGTTGACCTTGCTCCCGTTCGCCTGGCGGAAACGGGCGTATGCACGAAATTCCTCGTAAAGCCCGGTAAAGTTACAGCTGTAAATATTTGCGGTCACGGAGATGAGTTCCGCCTTTCTATAATGGTTGGCGACGCAGTTCCTTGCGGTATGGAATTCCCCGGCAACCCCGTAAAGATCAAATTTGAGAAGCCCGTTTCTCAAATGAACAAAGAAATTATGGAAAACGGTATTGGACATCACTGGATGGTTGCATACGGTGACTTTACAGAAGAACTCAAGTGCTTCTGCAAGATAAACAATATCAAAATGTATATAATTTAATTAGGAGGTAATATATTATGAAACGTTCTGAAATCAATAGCTGCATGCGTAATGCGTTGAAATTTTTTGATGAGTATAAAATCAGCCTTCCTCCTTTTATTCTTTGGACTCCTGATGATTGGAAAACAAAGGGTGATGAGTGCGAAGAAATTAAGGACAATATGCTCGGTTGGGATATTACTGACTTTGGCGGCGGAGATTTTAGTAAAATGGGCCTTTTCCTTATTACACTCAGAAACGGAAATCAAAAGAATTCCGCAAAGTATCCCAAGACTTATGCTGAAAAGCTTATGATCGTTCAAGAAAATCAGATCACGCCTATGCACTTCCACTGGAATAAGATGGAAGACATCATCAACTGCGGCGGCGGAAATCTTATCATTAAGCTTTTTAATGCTACTGAAGATGAGGCAGGACTTGCCGATACTGATGTTGTTGTAAGCATTGACGGCGTAAAGAAAACGTTTCCCGCAGGAACGGAGGTCTGCATTAAGCCCGGTGAAAGCATTACCTTGACGCCTTACCTTTACCACAGATTCTGGGGAGAAGAAGGAAAGGGAACCGTGCTTGTACGCGAAGTATCTATGTGCAACGATGATGCAAATGATAACCGCTTCTACGATAAGGTTGGCAGATTCCCCGAAATTGAAGAGGACGAGGCACCCTTGCATCTTCTTTGCAACGAGTATAATAAATAAACTTAAGAAAACGTCCGATAAGGAATTACCTTATCGGACGTTTAATATTTATGTAGGATTATTTTGTACTAGCCTTTTTCGCTTTTCTTGCTTTCGCAAGATTTCCTATAGCTCCGCCGGAGATTGATGCGCCTATAGCAACTAAAATTACTGCTATAATGATTGTATATCTCGGGACTTCATCGTTTACTATCCAAGCTACAAACGGAGTAAGTATGGGCTTAATGATATATGTCAATGCCGCTAAATCAGGTCCGCTCTTTTTAAGTACAGTGAAATATAAGAGGAATCCTAACCCTGTTACTATAAAGGATAAATATGAGATTTGAGCTAAGTTAGAAAGTGCAATTCCGCCTACGATATCAATGTTACATATCATAAGAACCAATATCAGTAGCGAGCTTCCCATAAAGAACGATATACCCGTTTGTATGGAGCCTGTGAATCTGTGCATATTCTTTTTGCAAAGCACGGTGTATACGCTGAATATCAGTGCGGAAAGTAATGCCAGAACTATTGAAAGTCCGTTTGTACCACCCTTGCTGAAATCAATTGATAAGATAACACCGAGTATGCAGAATATCATACCGATAAGCTTTGCCTTGGTAAATTTATTTTTAAGGAATATGACAGAAAGAATGATAGTAAAGATCGAATTTGCGGAAAAGAGTATCGAGATAAGGGCAGGGGAGTTGCCTACTTTTACGCCGATCTGAAGTATGACCATTGCACACATATCAAGTATGCCCAGTCCTCCGAGAATAAGAAAATCTTTATAACCAAGTTTTAGCTTGTTTTTAATTATATCTCGAATCGAAAGCGGTAAGCAAACAAGTGATCCGAGAAAAAATCTGATTGCTGTTAGCGCGTAAGGATTTATCTCGTTAGCAATAAGCTTACTTACGGGCTCGTGAGTCGTGAACAATATTGCTACTAAAATAATTATCAGATAACTCATAAAATGCCTATTTAATTATTACTGTACCATATTGTGTTTGATTATATCTTGGTAATAGTAGAATGAATCACGGGGCGTTCTTTCGAGAGTATCGAAGTTAACGGAAATAAGACCCATAGGATATCCGTATCCCATCGTTCCTTCCCAGCAGTCCATTACAGACCAGTAGTAGTAGCCTTTAACATTTACACCGACCTTAATCGCACGCCAGAGAGCTCTTAAATGTTCACGTATGTAGTCGCATCTCTTATTGTCGTGAATATCATCGCCGATTACCGTCATCGTGGGTACGTCTCTCTTATACGTATAGCCATTTTCCGTGATGTATACGGGAACATCGCCGTATCTATCTTTTAGTTCGAGGAGCAAATCAAGCATACCGGGACCGTAGGTGGGGAAGCCGTAAGCGTCCTTTTCCCAGCCTGCTTCAAACCAAGTTGAACCGTATGCGCTCTCTGTTCCTTTACGGATAAAGTTGGGATTATAGTAGTTGATGCCGTAGAAGTCCATGGGTACAAATTCTCTCTTGAGCTCTTCTACCATTTCAGGTGTTACGTACTTTGCCATATCGGGATATGCCATCATTTCCTTGGGATATTCACCTAAAAGCATAGGATCAAGGAACAAGAATTGCATAGCAAAATGGAGATCTGCCGCATCCATATCTTCTTCGTTAAAGTTCATGCTATGGCACTTACCTGCGTTATTTACAGCGCCGATCTGTGCATCGGGCCACATTTCGTGGAGCATCTTTACACAGCGGTAGTGAGCAAGCATCATATTATGGGTAGCTTTAAGGGCAAGACCCGGATCCTTCTTGTAGGGAGCATAACGTCCCCAAGCGTAAGAACCGTAAACGCTGAGCTTAGGCTCATTCACGGTGCTCCAAAGCTTAACCTTGCTACCGAATTCTCTGAAGCAGACTTCTGCGTAATTAGTGAACCAATCAACGTATCTTTCGTCAACGATACCGCCGTTATCAAGCACCCATTGAGGAAGGTCGGAATGAAAAAGGTCAAACATAGGCTCAATGCCTTGTGCTATCATTTCATCGAGAACACGGTGATAAAAATCAATACCCTCTTTATTAGGCTTGCCGCTTATATCGGGGCAGATACGTGTCCAAGCAAATGAGAATCTAAAGGACTTGAGACCGAGCTCCTTCATCATTTTAATATCTTCGGGATATTTATGGTAAAAGTCAGAAGATACATCGGGAGATCTGTCGTCTTGATATTGACTCTTTGTTGCGGGATCCCTGAAGCTATGCTCGTAATGGCTTTCGGATTTACCGCCTTCATAAGCGCCGCCTTCCATTTGGAATGCACTGCAAGCAGCTCCCCACAAGAAATCTTCGGGGAATTTAAATCTGTTCATAATATACCTCCAAATTATTTGTCATATAATTTCTTTATTAAATCAACGTTTTGATTTATAAAGTGCTTATCCGTATCGTTTACAAGGCTTGTTATGCCTACCGCTCTGAACGAATCTACCTCGTAGCCGCCTGCGGGAATCTGATCCTCTGTGGGCATATATCCGCGAGAGCCGTTAGAAAGACCAAATAAAACGGTATGCTTGTAAGGCGAGCCTTCACGAATCGCAAGTGAGATCTTGCAGAATACTTCGAAAGGCGCGGGAACAATTACGAGGTCACCGAGAGCAATAATAGTTTGCGGTATTTCAAGTGTTTTGGGGAATTCATCTCCTGATTCATAAACCGCTTTGATCTTATTGAGCTGAGCATAATGACTTGCTCTGACACCTTCAATTTTATCGGGTTCTTTTTCCATTTCCGAAATTTCAGCTTTTACGGCTTCAAAAGAGGGAGGGGCTACGAAGGGAAGATTGATATTTCCGTAGGCGATTTCTACTTTTGGCACTTCATATTTTTCAATGCTTTGATATGCCTTTTCTGCACTTTCGCCTGCCATATTACCGGGTTCAAAGATACAGTGCTCACCTCTGTAAGGATCTCTTGATGCAACTTTCGGAGCAATATCTCCTTCAGCCCCGTTAAAGAATATGCAGGGAGCATCTGTCGTCTTGGCTACTCTGTCGACCATAACGCCGGGCCAGTCTCTTGTGAAAGAGCAGTTACGAGCCGCAGCGGTAGGATGAGCGGCAAAATGTGCGATACTTCCGATATTAGCTCCGTCAAGCGCCTTAAAACATATTAGCGTTACAGTGGGATCATATGGACCGTCAGGGTTATAACCTAAAATTACGTTTCCGTTTTCATCGATCTCGCGACGGTTGATTCCCGCAAGTGTTTCGGCTGTGCCGAATCCCATTACCGCAGGCTGCATCTTTGAAATCGCATTTTTTGATGCTATTACTGCTTTAGGTAAAAAATGTTCAAAAACATAACTGCTGTCAGAAGTTCCCCAACCCGCAGAGGTACGCGTGATCGGACCCGAGTGAGTGTGAATTGACGAGATAATGATATTTCTTGCATCAATCCCCGTTTCCTTAGAAATTGCCTTGCTAATTTCCATCGAGTCGCTTGTATTTAAAGCGCAGAGCTCTGCACTGATGAGAAGGAGAGTGGTTTCGTCTTGCTTAATAGCGGCAACGCCTACTGTAAGCGGGTCATAGATTTTTTCGGCGTTACGAATGATTGATGCGGGATATCCGTAAAGAGGACAGCCGAGCTCGGGAGTAATATCCTCTTTAGCCATACCTACAAAGAAATTAGATGTTTTTGTTTCCATAATTTTATCCTCCACGTATAAATTATTTCTTTCCTTTAAGGTTTGCTTTCGGGAAATACGTAATTCTAAGGTTGGTGCAACCGTAAGGAACAAGCTCAAGAGGAATCTTATCGGTTACAGTCTGATACTTCTCGAACGGCTCAAGTGTCTTATTTGCATAAGGAGCAGTCAAGAAAGGTGCTTTATAACAATGTGTGTGAAGCTTTATCATAGGATTGAGCCAAGCATATCCGTTAGGCTCGATCTCCTCAATAGTGAAGTCCTCGGCAGACCAATTCTCGTCAACTGCAATATTCCAAGGATACTGATATCTTCTCATGCCGATACGCTCGTGAATATCTTCAATATCAGCATCGACGTACGTAGGAATGATCTCCCACCATGTCCAACCTTCAGGGAGGGGAGTCATAGGACTGCCCTTAACGGGTCTCCACTCTTCAGGAAGATGACATGCGTATACGAGGGGGCCGTATTTTACTGCCAGAGGATATTTCGAAGCAGCGTCGGTATCGTCGATGGTTACGACCTTAATAGATGCTTTAAAGGAGATTTCAACAACATCGCCTGCTTTCCATGCTCTGTCAAGACATACATAGCTGTCCTTTGCACTTACGCTTTGCTCCTCGCCGTTGATCTTAACGGTATAGCCCTCATTCCAAACGGGAAGCTTAAGGTTAAGTGCAAATTCTTTATCTTTCTTAATTTCAAATGATACGTTATTTCTGAAAGGATAATAGGTTTTTTCTTCGAGCTCAATACCGTTATAGTTGAGCGTGCAAGGACCGTACGCCATTACGTATATGTTATCGTTTGCATCGGCAACGAACATATTTCTGATGAACTCGGGAAGAACTCTTACTGCGTTTACGGGACAGCAAGACGTTGTGTAAACGGGTGCATATACCTGATGGTCTGCGCAGAATGCCGAGGATTTTTCGGTTGCAAATATCTGGTTGGGAGCGTTGAGATAGGGAATAGCCTTTTCGTCGTCCTTCTTTCTTGCGCCCATCATACCGTTATAGAAGTTTTCTTCCATATAGTCGCCGTATATTGCTTTTCCGGTTATTAAAGAAAGATAAGCGTATGAAGTGTTAAGGAAAGCATAGTTGCAGAATTCGGTCTCGCCCGTAGCGCATACGGGGCCGAGATACTCTGCTATGTTAACGGGGCTTCCCGTTATATGCATGGATTTTGCGCGTAAAAGTTCAAGCTGTCTTTCGGAAGCGCGGAGGAGCTCTTCGCGACCTGTAGCGCTGTATATAAGTGCGGGTAAGGAGAAGTTATGCGAAACAGCTGCGGTATGGTTTGAAAGATATTGAAAATCATCGTTAAGCATCGATTTATAGGAAGCTCTGAAAATATCTTTTTTGCAGACGTATTCAAGATATTCTTCCGCATACTTTACAAGACGCTCGTCACCTGTGCGCCAATATGTAAGCATCATTCCTTCCATAAGTCCTTTGCCGGCGTAAACAGTCTTGTTGTCGCCCGACCATTTTTCAGTAAACCACAACATGCAACGGTGAACAGCATCGAGGATTTCTTCACGGCCGGTTACTTCATAGAAAGCAAGGAGGCCTCTCATAGCGCAAACTACTTGGGCGTTGTAGTCGTCATAAATGTTATCGCCTTCTTCAAAATAAGTTCCGAGATATCCGTCGGGTTGCTGATTTTTCATCATCGCATTTACCCAATTGGTAGCCGTTTCAATCATCTCGGGATCATCGAGAATGAAAGCGTGCTGTATATATCCAGCCCAATAGTTACCGGATATTTCAGCACCCCAACCGGGTACGTTAGCACCGTCTTCTTTCCAAGCGGGTACAGGTCTTCTTTCGATATAAGGATAGTAGATCATTTCGGGCTCAAGCTCGTGAAGATGTCCGGACATACCGTTTTTAGCGATAAGAAGCTGTTCTTTTAAGAATCTTTCAGCTTTAACGGCGCCTAAGGGAAGTGCTTTAAACTTTCTTAAATCTTTCATAGTTTTTCCTCGCTTTATATTATTTTAATTATTTTTTACTAAATTTCAAAGAGTCAAGGGGGAGTAGCAAAAGGGATTAATGATTGTTTTTTCTGAATTGTGCGGGCGAAACACCCGTTATTTTTTTGAAAGTTTTGCTGAAATATTGTTGAGTCGAAAAACCGAGCTTATCCGAGATTTCTGCAATGGATAATTCGTTGTTCATTAAAAGCTCCGATGCTTTTTTTACTCTTTTTGAGTTAATATATTCGCTTACCGTGCACCCAAGATGAGTATGAAACATCTTATAAAGAGAACTTTTGGGAATAAGAGTTGCCTTTGATATCTCCGAAATCGTCAGATTCTTATCAATGTTTTCTTTTATAAACGAAAGAGCCCGGTCAAAGGACGGCTCGTATTTCGGAATAAGCATATTCTCAAAAAGAATATATTTAACTACCATGATCGCAACGTTTAAAATACTATCAATCTTGTCTTGACCAAACAACGGCAACTCATTATACTGTTTTTCAAGCTCGATGAGTTCGTCGGGAGTAAAGAATTTCTTTTCTCTGAGCACGGAATAACCGCTGTTTGTCTTGATTTGTCCGAGTATCAAGTATGCGATTATCTTTTTCTCGTAAAATATCGGTATACCGATATCTAAAAGCCCTGCGTGACAAATATGCATTACGGTGCGGCCTTCGAGCTTGCATTTTTCAAGCAAATCCGCATCTGAACGGTGGCAAGCAATCCCGCCTGCCTTATTTTCTTGTATCATTGCGCAATACTTGGTATCGTTTTGCTCTTTGTAGTTTAAGAGATTAAAATTCAAATCGTATACGGCAAGCTTGACACCTGTAGCGATGAGAAAATCGCTGCTGAGCTTTTCGATTTTTTCGGGTTTATAGTTAAGAATCATTTTTAAAACTCCATTAAGCCCAATTATTATCCGTGAGTATAACGTACCTTTTCCTTGGGAGTGTAGGGTTTCATCTTCTTTAATATTCTCATATTTTCATTTATTATTATCGTATCGGAATCATCTGTGAGCTTATATACGTTCGCAAGACGGAAGATATCTATCTCATAACCGCCGCGTACGAATTGATCTTTGCTCGGGAGGTAGAAGTTGGAACCGTTTGTGTTGCACATACAAAGAGTATTGGCAAAAGGACTGTACTTTCTCATTCTTAATGATATCTCGCTGAAAAGCTCGAAATGGAAGGGAACGAAAGCAACGGAGTTAAATGCAAAAATAGTTTGATCAAGGTTCAAATGAGTTTCAAAGGGAACGTTATTTTCATACATATCGATAATAGCGGAAACCTTTGCGTATTCTCTGTTCTCTACTTGAACCAACTTTTCTTTTGCATCAAGCTCGGCAATACGTGCTTTTGCTTCCTCTAAAGTCCATTGCTTATCATAGGGGAGACTCAAAATGTCGGATTCTGCTTTAAATTCCACCTCGCTGTATTCCTTGATACTGTTGTATGCACGCATAGCATCAATTGCCGCAACAGAGCCTATTTCATATACGTAGCGGATGTCGCCCGTGGGAACGTCGGTCTTTGTCCAATCGGCTGAGTCGCCTGTTGTCTGACCGTTTGAAAGTCTCGGTCCCATATCGCCTTCGGAACCGTTGAAGAAAAGAGTGATGGCGCCTGTCTCATTTTCCATTCTGTCAATCATAACGCCGGGCCAGTCACGAGTGATTTCGGCGTTTCTTCCGGCAGCAGTTCCATGAGCGCTGTAATGAATGATGTTAGCTACGGGAGAACCTTCAAGGTCTCTGAAGCTTACTACTGTCATTTCAAGATCAGCGATACCGTAAGGGTTCTGACCAAGCAAAACGGTTCCGTCTTGTTGCATTTCGCGTCTGTTTACACCGGCTTCGCTGTGTGTTGTACCGACACCCATAACAGCGGGGGTTAGATTAGCGACAGCCTCTCTTGCAGCCTTTACTGTTTGGGGAATAAATATTTCATCAATATAAGATTCGTTAGCGCTTCCCCAACCCTTAGCGCTTTTCATCGCAGGACCTGAATGTGTATGTATAGCGGAAATAGATATGTTCTTAAAAGGAACGTTTGTTGCTTCAGAAATTAGCGTACGGACTCTGTTTCCGAGATCCGAACCGATTGACACAACATCAGCGCTTATAAGTATTGCCTTTAAGTCTCCTTGCTCAACTGCAATTGCGCACGAACGCAAATCGTCGTTAACTTTTTGTGCTTTGCGCTGGAACTCATAACCGTAAAGGGGTGTTCCAAGTGGAGGAGTAATTATTTCTGCTGCTGCACCGACTTTGAATTGAGTATTCATATTGACCTTTCTTTTTATATTATTTATATTAAAATTTATTCTTAAAATATTTTAACACGAATAAAATATTTTGAAAAGACTTTATGTTCCAAATTTTTATACTATTTTCCAAAACGCTAAAATTAAAGGGAAACTTTTTTATTGTAAAATTAACAAATTAAAACATTAAATGTACGTGATAAAACCGCACTTTTCACCATTTTAACAAAAGCTTAGCTTCAGTATAGCGACATTTGTACATAAATGGAATATATGATAAAGAAAACGCCCTCATAATGAATGTTTTGAAGGCGTTTGAATTTTGTTCAACTTTTCAAAAAAATAATACCGAATTTGCCAATCGGCAAATTCGGTATTAAATGGCGCGCCGTGAGGGACTCGAACCCCCGACCTTTTGGTTCGTAGCCAAACACTCTATCCAGCTGAGCTAACGGCGCAAAGCACAAATGGTGCTTATGTATATTATCACAAACAATGGTGCTTGTCAATACTTCGAGCAAAATATTTTAATTTTTTAAAAAATTTTATAATTTAGATATTGACAAAAGTTTTTTCTATTGTATAATTGTATACACTTATACAATTAAGGAGAGAGATTATGCTGAAAATTTCTAACAAAACGAATCTATTGGAAGAGAATAACTATGAATATCAGCTACAGGACGTTAAAGATCCCGAGCTTTACAGACAGATATACAGTTATGATCAAATACCTAAGGTTCCGTTTAATCACCGCAGATCGCCTATGAATATGCCCGAAAACATTTGGATCACCGACACGACTATGCGCGACGGACAACAAAGTGTTGAACCGTATACCGTAAAACAAATAGTTGACTTATATAAATTTATGTCACGCCTCGGTGGTGAAAAGGGAATAATCAGGCAAACAGAATTCTTTATTTACAGTAAGAAAGACAGAGATGCAATAGCAAAATGCCAAGAGCTTGGATATAAATTTCCCGAGATCACTACTTGGATAAGAGCAAGTAAAGAAGATTTCAAGATGGTTAAAGAACTTGGCATTAAGGAAACCGGTATTCTTGTAAGTTGCTCCGATTATCACATCTTTAAAAAATTAAAAATGTCAAGAAAGGAAGCAATCGAAAAGTACCTTTCGACCGTACATGATGCTTTTGAAGCAGGTATTATTCCCAGATGCCATTTTGAAGATATAACGAGAGCGGATTTTTACGGATTTGTTCTTCCTTTTGTAAACGAGCTTCAAAAAATGTCAAAGGATGCGGGAATTCCCGTGAAAATCAGAGCATGTGACACAATGGGGTACGGTGTGCCTTACCCTGAAGTAGCGCTTCCGCGAAGCGTTCCCGGCATAATTTACGGTCTGCAACATTACTCGGACGTTTCAAGCGAATGTCTTGAGTGGCACGGCCACAATGACTTTTATAAGGCCGTCTCCAATGCTTCTACAGCTTGGCTTTACGGTTGCAGTGCAGTTAACTGCTCGCTTCTCGGTATTGGTGAGAGAACGGGCAATGTACCCCTTGAAGCTATGGTATTTGAATACGCTT
This sequence comes from Eubacteriales bacterium, assembly GCA_045585835.1. Lineage (GTDB taxonomy): Bacteria > Bacillota > Clostridia > Oscillospirales > CAG-272 > CALCTE01. The sequence continues at coordinate 198,138 of JAZMZG010000013.1, read as the reverse complement.
CACTTAAAGGAACACTCGACGGTATGGATCCCACAGTTATTACGGAAATTGCTGAATATTTCAAAAACGAGATAGGTTATAACATACCGCCCATGACGCCTTTTGTTGGTGATAACTTTAACGTAACTCGTGCGGGAATCCACGCAGACGGGTTGTTAAAGGATGAAGAAATCTATAATATATTCGACACGGCTAAAATACTTAACAGACCCACCGACGTAATGGTTACCAAAACATCCGGACTTGCCGGTATCGCTTTTTGGATAAACAGACATTATAAACTCGAAAAAACGGATAAAGAGGTTGACAAGAAATCGCCACTTGTGATAAAACTTAAAGAGTGGATCGACCTTGAATACGAAAACGGAAGACAGAGCTCGATCACCAAAAAGGAACTTGAGACTAAAATTAAGGAGTATGGCGGTATAGCCTAAAAATGTTATGGCAGATTTAAAATTTGTTTCTCTTGCGGACAGCGCTTTCGAACGTTTGGAAAATGATATCTTGGCGGGAGTATATGAAAAAAATACAGTTCTTACTGAAATTGCTCTCTCAAAGGAACTCGGTATAAGCAGAACGCCTGTAAGAGAGGCAATAAGACGGCTTGAACAGGAAAATCTTGTAAAGCTTACCACAAGAGGTATAGTTGTTTGCGGATTTACTGAGCAAGACATTGCCGACATTTATGAAATAAGAGCATACATCGAAGGTTTAGCAACCGCAAAATGTGCAGAAAACATCAGCGAGATTAAACTTAAAAAACTCGGCGAGATAGTTGATCTTCAGGAGTTTTACACGATGAAGAATGATGCGGAAGATATTAAAGAAACGGATAGCAAATTTCACGATTTTATTTATGAAAACTGCGACAGTCCGATATTTGAAAATATCTTAACTTCGCTTCACAGAAAAGTACAAAAGTACAGAAAGCTCTCTGTGCAAGACAGCGAAAGAGCGCGTCTTGCAGTAGAAGAGCATAGGGAAATATATAAGGCTTTGGCAGCACGCAACAGCGAACTTGCGGCTACTCTTGCTCGCAAACATATCGAAAACGCCAAAGCGAGTATTATTAAGAAAGTATAGAGGAATTATGGGACTTACAATAGCACAAAAAATAATTAAATCTCACCTTGTTTCCGGAGATATGTCTAAAGCGGGAAATGAAATTTCTTTAAAAATAGACCAGACACTCACACAAGATGCTACCGGTACTATGGCATATCTTGAGTTTGAAACTATGGGTATAGACAGAGTGAAAACAGAAAGATCGGTTGCCTATATCGATCACAACACTTTACAGTGCGGCTTTGAAAACGCTGACGATCACAGATATATACAAAGTGTAGCAAAAAAACACGGGATTTATTTTTCACGCCCCGGAAACGGAATATGCCACCAAGTACACCTCGAGCGTTTCGGTAAACCCGGTAAAACTCTCATAGGCTCCGATAGCCATACTCCTACGGGCGGCGGTATCGGCATGCTTGCGTTTGGCGCAGGCGGTCTTGACGTAGCCGTTGCGATGGGCGGCGGCGCATACTTTATAACGATGCCCAAAATGTATAAAGTTAACCTTACAGGCAAACTAAGCGATTTTGTGACTGCAAAAGACGTAAGCCTTGAGATACTTCGTATTTTGAGCGTAAAGGGCGGCGTCGGAGCAATAATCGAATGGGGCGGTGAAGGCGTGAAAACGCTTTCGGTACCCGAAAGAGCGACGATAACAAATATGGGAACGGAGCTTGGTGCAACCACGTCGATTTTTCCCTCCGATGAGATAACAAGAGAATTTTTAAAAGCTGAAAACAGAGAAGAAGATTATACAGAACTTTCTTCTGATGCAGATGCAGTTTACGACAAGATAATCGACATTGACTTATCAAAGCTCGTTCCGCTTATCGCTTGTCCTCACAGCCCCGATAATATTGCTACGGTAGAAAGCTTGAAAGGAACTAAGGTTGACCAAGTTTGCATTGGCTCTTGCACCAACTCGTCGCTTTCCGATATGCTTAAGGTTGCGGCGCTTTTAAAAGGAAAGACCATATCGCCAAGCGTAAGTTTATCTATATCTCCCGGTTCAAAGCAAGTCCTTTCTATGCTTGCTGATACGGGTGCTCTCACCGATATCATTTCATCGGGTGCAAGAATACTTGAATGCGCTTGCGGTCCTTGTATCGGTATGGGATTTTCTCCGAATTCCGCAGGTGTCAGCTTGCGTACTTTTAACAGAAACTTTGTCGGCAGAAGCGGAACGAAGGACGGAAACGTATATCTCGTTTCTCCCGAAACTGCTGTGGCTGCCGCTATATTCGGCGAAATTACAGACCCAAGACTTCTCGGAAAATTTCCCGTAATAAAGATGCCTGATAAATATAATATTGACGATAGTGCGGTCATCGAACCCGCAACACCCGACGAGGCAAAACTACTTGAAGTGCTCCGAGGCCCGAATATTAAGCCTTTTCCCGATGCACGTCCGGTAACCGATGAAATAAAAGCAAAACTTATACTAAAAGTCGGTGATAACATCACAACCGACCACATTATGCCTGCGGGAGCAAAAATACTTCCGTACCGTTCAAATATCCCTTATCTTTCTAAGTTTTGCTTTGCCGTATGCGATGAAAAGTTTTCCGAAAATGCGCTTGCGGCAGGAGAAAGTATAGTTGTTGGCGGCTCAAACTACGGTCAAGGATCTTCAAGAGAGCATGCGGCATTAGTACCGTTGTATTTAGGAGTAAGAGCGGTTGTAGCCAAAAGCTTTGCAAGGATCCACGTTGCAAATCTTATAAACGCGGGAATAATTCCCCTTACTTTTGCAAATGCCGATGATTACGATATGCTTGACCAAAACGATGAACTTATTTTGTCAAATATTTTTGAAGGTATGAACAATGGCGAAATAACTTTGACCGACAAGACCAAAAATATTCGATTTAAGCTTTCCTGCGATTTTACGCAAAGGCAAAAGGATATTTTAAAAGCGGGCGGTCTTTTGCAATATACAAAAGGAGCGTCAAATGAGTAAGATACAAATGAAAACACCCCTCGTCGAGATGGACGGGGACGAAATGACAAGAATTATTTGGAAGTTGATAAAAGATGAACTTATCCTTCCGTACGTTGATTTAAGAACCGAGTACTACGACCTCGGACTTCCCGAAAGAGAGAAAACGAAAGACCAAGTCACGATAAATGCCGCAATAGCCGCAAAAAAATATGGCGTCTCCGTAAAATGTGCAACCATAACCCCCAACAAGCAAAGAGTTGAAGAATACAATCTCTCGGAAATGTGGAAAAGTCCCAACGGTACGATAAGGGCGCACCTTGACGGAACGGTATTCAGAACGCCCATACTTATAAACAGTGTTAAACCGGCTGTCAAATCTTGGGAAAGCCCGATAACCATAGCAAGACACGCATACGGTGACGTATACAAGTCAACGGAATTCAGAATCCCGTGCGAAGGTACGGCGGAGCTTATGTTTACCGGCAAAGACGGAACCGTAATGAGAGAGAAGATCTATGATTTTGAGTGTGCGGGCGTATTGCAGGGTATGTACAATAAAGACAGCTCAATATATTCATTTGCGCATTCATGTTTTAAATATGCTCTTGATGAGAAAAAAGACTTATGGTTTTCGACAAAGGACACTATATCTAAAAAGTATGACCAAACCTTTAAGCTCATCTTTGAAGAGGTATATAACGAACATTACAAAGATGCATTTGAAAAAAACGGCATTGAATATTTTTACACGCTTATTGACGATGCGGTTGCAAGAGTAATAAGGAGCAAGGGCGGTTTTATATGGGCTTGTAAGAATTACGACGGTGACGTAATGAGCGATATGGTATCCACCGCATTCGGCTCGCTTGCGATGATGACCTCGGTACTCGTATCTCCCGACGGTAATTTCGAATATGAAGCAGCACACGGTACTGTTACAAAGCATTATTACCGCTATTTAAACGGTGAAAAAACCTCTACTAACCCAATGGCAACCATATTTGCTTGGACAGGTGCATTAAGAAAGAGAGGAGAGCTTGATGATATAACACGGCTCGTTGAATTTGCAAATAAGCTCGAAAAAGCGTGTATCGACACACTTGAGAGCGGAATTATGACTAAAGATATATCACTTCTTGCTCAAAGCGATAAGCCCATAATAAGCGTAGACACGGAAACTTTTATTAAGAGCATACGCTATACCCTTGAAAAGATGATTTAAAAAATAAACCGACCAATGCATACATTGGTCGGTTTTGTGTTTGTCGATAATTAAATTTTTAAATCACGCTCTTTAACGAATGCGTTAACTTCTTTTGCGGTAGGTAGTGTGTATACGCTATCGCACTTAAGCGCCGCAAGTCCGCTTACTATATTTGCCGCCATACAAGCGTGGGAAATACTTGCGGATTTGACATAATCATAAGCAAATGCACCTATAAACGAATATTCGGCAAGCTCACATATCGTTTCCGTACTGTCGATTCCCGGATAGAATTCGCAGTGTTTTCCGTCATAATAGATAGAGCCTCTTTCACCAAGTCGCAACACTACGAATTTCGGAGAAAAATCATAATGGAGCTTCAAGCATGCCTTTACACACATATCGGGTCCTTGCGGTGCGATATTCGTAAGAGTTTTAGCGGATATCGTATCAATTATAATTACATCACAACACTTTATAAAAGAGAAATCATCGGGACGCTCAAGCTTTGAAAAGGAGGCGATAGTTTTTACGTCATATTCGTTTGCATATTTAAATGAACGTACGCAGGTATCTCTGTTTATAGACATATCTATAAGGGCGACGTCGGGATATCTGATCATTGCATTTTCAAGCTCATCATCCGTTAATGTATCGTTTGCACCGCTAAAACTTATTCTGTATGTATTATCATTTATAACTGTTTCTCCCGCAGTCGCAACTTCCGGATTTGAAAACAGAAATCTTGTTGTTACGTTTTCGTTTTCACAATATTGTTTTAGCTTACTTCCGTACAAGTCGTTGCCGATTTTCGCACATACGATTCCTTCACCGCCGAGCCTTGAAACAAGCGATGCGCAAATTAGTGCAGAGCCGTATGGCTGTATTTTCATCATATCAGCTTCGGAGCATCCGACCGTTTTCAGTATAGGTACGTTATAACTGGTTTTAACTGACATATTGCCAATAGTTAATACAGAATGCTTCATGGTTTCCTCCGTATTTTATATTTCGACACCATTATACACCAAAATTTGCGTTTCGTCAAATAATATATAAATAATATTTATGATAAATTCATTATTAAAGTCCTTGAAATGCGGTTTATTATGTGGTACAATGTAAGGAGAATGGAGGAGTATGCGATGTCAAAGGTTACAATACTTGGCACAGGAGCTTGGGGGCTTGCACTCGGTATACTGATCGAGCACAACGGACACGAGCTTACGATGTGGTCAAAATACTCAGAAGAAATAGATGAATTAAATGCTAAACGAGAAAGTGTAAAATATTTGCCGGGTGTTAAAATTCCCGAAGGCATATGTTTTACAAATGATATAAACTGCGTTAAAGATACACAGGTCGTATTGCTTGCCGTACCTTCTTTTGCGATTGCAGACGTTTGCAAAGAAATCAAACCGCTCATAAAAAGCGATACGCTTATACTTAATGCGGGAAAAGGTTTGGAACCGAATTCGGGAGCGAGATTTTCTCAAATAATTTCTGACATATTGGAAATTGAAAATTCTGTCGTTGCATTAAGCGGCCCTACTCATGCCGAAGAAGTCGCAAGAGGTATACCCTCATCGGTTGTCGTCGCTTGCAAAGATATTACGAAAGCTGAAGCTGCACAGGATTTGCTGATGTCGGAATATATGCGAGTTTACGTTAACACTGACGTAGTTGGTGTTGAGCTTGGCGGTGCTTTAAAAAATATTATTGCGCTTTGCGCAGGTATTTGCGACGGGCTCGGTATGGGAGATAACTCAAAAGCCGCTTTGGTTACGAGAGGACTTGCCGAAATGACAAGACTCGGAATTGCTATGGGCGGAAACGCAGAAACTTTTATGGGGCTTGCGGGAATGGGTGATCTTATCGTGACTTGCTACAGTAAGCACTCGCGAAATAATCGTGCCGGAAGGCTTATTGCTCAAGGAATTGCGCCTCAAAAGGTTATTGAACAGATAGGAACCGTAGAAGGCTTCTATGCGCTGAAAACGGTTTACAAGCTTTCAAAGGATTTAAACGTAGAAATGCCGATAATATGTGAGTGCTTTGACATATTCAATAACGGAGCAACTCCCGATTCGGCGGCGATGCATTTGATGCTTCGCCCGAAGAAAACGGAAACTATTGAGATATGAAGACCGTAAATATTTTTACGGACGGTGCATGCAGCGGAAATCCAGGTATCGGCGGATACGGAGCAATTCTTGAATGCGAAGGAAAGACGTTGGAGCTTTCCGAAGGATTTACCGAAACGACGAACAACCGAATGGAGCTTCTTTCCGCTATAGTTGCTTTGGAAACGTTAAAGTTCCCCTGTGAAGTTAATTTATGCAGCGATTCAAAATATCTTTGCGATTCGATATCAAAAGGCTGGGTATATTCTTGGCAGAAAAAGGGTTGGAAAAAAAGCGACGGCAAAGCCGCCCTTAACGTTGATCTATGGGAAAGAATGCTCGTCCAACTTGAAAAACATAAGGTTACGGTAAATTGGGTTAAAGGACACAACGGCCATACTCAAAACGAACGGTGTGATTTTATGGCTGTTGAAGCAATAAAGAAAATAAAGGAAGACCAATGTCAAAAATAATTGTCGGTATTTCGGGCGGTGTAGACAGCGCATACACTCTTCACTTGTTAAAAAGTCAAGGACATGACACAATAGCGGTATTCCTTAATATGCACGGCGCACCTCAAGATGAAGAAAGAGCAAAAAAATGTGCGAAAGAAACCGCTTCACAATTTATGAGCATAGATTGTAAGGATCTGTTTTCCGAAAAGGTACAAAAATATTTTAAGAATGAATATATAATCGGCAGAACCCCAAATCCTTGCGTAGTTTGTAATAAAGAAGTAAAGATACGGCTTTTGTACAATTTGTTAGCAGAGCTTAATGCCGATTTTATAGCAACCGGTCATTATGCAAAGATTCATTATGACGAACACATCGACAGATACAGCATCGGCATCTCCGCCGATAAAACAAAAGACCAAAGCTATATGCTTTGGATGTTAGATCAAAATATTCTCTCAAAGCTCATTTTACCTCTTGGTGATTTAACAAAAAACGAGCTTCGTGAAAAAGCAATGCTCGCCGGTCTTTCTTCGGCAGAAAGCAAAGACAGCACGGACATTTGTTTTATCCCTGACGGAAATCACGCAAAATGGCTTGAGAAAAACGGTGCTGTTATGTCTTGCGGACGTTTTCTTCACGCAAACGGAAGATATCTCGGTGTATCAAAACCTATATACAACTATACTATCGGTCAGCGTCGCGGTTTGGGACTTGCGATGGACAAGAGTGTCTTTGTTACGGCTATTGATGCCAATAAAGGTATCGTCACCGTTGATTATCAAGAAGGCTTATATACGGATTCTTTTAATGTTGATAATTTAAACTACGTTGGAATTAACGATCTGACTTGTCTTGATACGCCAATCTACGTAAAGATAAGATATAAGTCTAAATTACAAAAATGCGAAATTAACATACAAGGCGGAATTTGTACCGTAAATGCCGCCACGGGCGAGAGCTTTAAAGCTATCACACCCGGTCAAAGTGCGGTATTTTACGATGAAAACGAACATATATTGTTCGGAGGCTTGATTTGCAGTTAAGGAAATAAAAGGTGAAGACGGTTAAATTTTCGGTTTTATTGCTTATTATAAGCATTTTATTAACTTCATACAAAACTCTTTCGGTTTTTGCAACCGAAGCGGCTGAAGCACCGGAAATTATTGCTGACGGTGCCGTACTTATGAATCTTAACAACGATACTATTCTTTATGAGAAAAACTCAAAAGATAAAATGTATCCCGCATCCGTGGCGAAGCTGATGACAGCAATAGTTGTTTATGATTCGGTAGAAGATACAAACGCAAAAGTGACGGTTCCGCAAGGTGTCATAGTTGATGATATCGGAAATAATATATCAATTACCGAAGGTGAGACATTCACTGTAGATGAGCTTCTCGGCGCATTGCTTGTCGGAGGGGCCAATGATGCCGCAAATGTGCTTGCAGTATATGTTGCCGGAAGTATTACTGATTTTGCGGTAATGATGAATGATAAAGCTGCCGAACTTGGTGCCGCGGACACTAATTTTACAAATCCCTCCGGTTTGCATCATAAAGATATGTACACAACCGCCCACGACGTTGCTTTGATAGCGAAATATGCTTGCCTTAATTCCAAGCTTATAGAAACGGCATCAATGGAATCTTTTTCAATTCCGAAAACGAATAAGAGCAAAAACAGAGTAATATACAACAAAAATCTAATAGTTTCTTCGTCATCGACTTATTATTATAAAAATGCAAAGGGATTGAGTGCGGGAAGTACTCAACAAGCCGGATATGTTTCGGTTTCTATGGCTACCGAAAAGACGATACCTTTACTTTGCGTTATAATGTCGTCCGAAAAAACGACAGACGGGGTAATACATTCTTATAAAGATGCTTCCGAACTTTACAAATGGGCGTTTGGAAACTATGAATACAAAACGGTACTGAAATCTTGGGATATCAGCTATGAAATGCCTGTAAGACTTTCCGCACAAGCTGATTACGTTTTACTGTATCCCGAAAGTGATATTGAACTTTTACTTCCGGTTGGAGTTGATGTAAACAAAGATATAAAGAAGGTTTATAATTTCTATTACGAAAATTTGAATGCACCTATCGAAAAGGACCTCCCGGTAGGAGAGATATCTCTTATATTCGAAGGTGAAGTTTTAGCAACCGCAAAGCTGTTAACATCAACGTCTATTGAGAGAAGTAACACATTGTATTACATTGACGTCATTGATAAAATAATAAGCACGACCTGGTTTAAAACAAGTCTTGCTTCATTTATAGTGATCAGTATAGGATATTTAAGTCTATCAGTTTTTTTAAGAAAAAAACGTTTTAAAATGAAATAAACCAATTTTAACGGAAAGGTGCGTAATATGGCAGAACATTCTTTCGTGTCTAAGGATAACGTGTACATCAATAACATCAAAGAAGTGAAAAATCGTTTGCGCAGCGAATTTCTTGATTTAAGAAATGCAATGCCGGCGCAGATAAAAGCAGAGCTTGATGAAAAGATAACCGCAAAACTTTTGAATTCAGTATCTTACAGACATGCAAATACGGTTCTTTGTTATTATTCAACGGATAATGAAGTAGATACACATCGAATTATCGAGGCGGCATTAAAGGATGGAAAAAAAGTAGCTTTGCCAAGATGTATTCCTGAAAATTCAACAATGAATTTTCACTATATCAACAGAATAGATGATCTCGAAATAACAAAGATGGGAATATATGAGCCCAAAGCAGAGCTTCCTGTTTTTGACCGAAATGAATCTCTATCAATTTGTATTATACCTGCCGTTGTGTTTGATAAAGGCGGATACAGAATTGGATACGGAAAAGGCTATTACGACCGCTTTTTAAACGGTTATTCGGGAGCGCAAATCGGAATAATTTATTCATCGTGTATAACAGATAAGCTTCCCAGGGGAAGATATGACTGTGCTGTGGACGTACTCATAACGGAGAAAGGCATACAAGCTTTAAAATTGTAAGAAATGAAAATTAAAACAACTGCATCAATACCGATACTTTTGAGCTTTTCATTCATTATTTTATATGCGCTGTCGAATGTTTTTAAAGCATCTTCGAGTGATTTAAAAAAGTATATATGGGCAGTTTTATTGCAACTTTTCGCCTATATTATTCCCGCTGTTGCATATCTTATAATTTCAAAAAAGAAAAGTATTAAATATCTTTCGCCGGGCAAATTTAAGCTCTCGCACATTAAGATAATTATTTCATCGACGTTTTTAATTATAAGTTGCGGTGCATTATATATGTCCGTTATGCATGCGTTTGATATAGGAAAGGCGGAGTATTCCGTTTTTCCGAAAGATAACGTAATACTGACGGTTTTATTCTTAGTATTATTGCCGGTTTTTTTAGAGGAATTTATTTTTAGAGGATTGGTCCTCAGGGAATACGAGAAATACGGTTTGCTTCCCACCGTTTTATTTTCCTCAATAACGTTTGCAATGTTCCATTTTTCGTTTGCGGAATTTCCGTATTATTTTGTATCCGGAATAATAATTTCCGTTGTTGCTTTAATTACCGGTTCCATAGCAGAAGCGTTTATAATTCATTTGTTGCACAATCTGTTTATGCTGTTTTTAGGCGAATATCTTTACAATTTACTTTATAACTTTGTAAATACCGAATTTATAATAGTGTTACTGCTCATAATTTCGTTACTTGCTTTATTTAGTTTTTTGTCTGTACTTGATGCATATTATAAAAAACTTTCAACAGTTAAGCCGCAAAAAGAAGAAAAAAGATTAAAAACCGAACCAATCGCATACGCCGAAATATTTTTGTCGCCTTATTTTTTAGTGCTTGTTATAATATTTACGGCAATAGCGTTTGACGTTGTTTAAAGGAGGTATAAATTTTGAATAAAGACAAACAAAATATAATTCCGACGGATGCTTCAGACGGTGAAACGCGAGCAATTTCAAGCAGTGATATTAAATTGAAAACTGCTAAAAAAACAAAAAAGAATCAAAACCAAAGAAGAGCGGCAAAAAGACTTATATTTCCGTGATCATCAGTTTTGTACAATGCATATTCTATATTGCTTTTGTTGTCGGAATTTCTTATTTTATAGCCACTACTCTTGCCAAAATGGCAAACGATGTTTTTGCTTTTAAGAAATCAGACGATGTCACCTATACCATAACGCTCGGCGAATATGCAACCGTTGACCAGATAGCAACCGAACTTGAGAGCAACGGAATTATTGAGTATGCCAGCGCCTTTAAGCTTTATTCAAAGCTCCGCAACGATAACGGTAAATATCTAACGGGTGAAATAGAGCTTAACTCACAGATGGATTACGATACCATCAGAGATAAACTTAAATATAAATCGGTGGAAGTCAAAGAAATCAGGATCACTATACCGGAAGGTTACACTTGTGAACAAATAATAGATATTCTTGTTTCATACGGAATCGGTGAAAAGGAAGAGTATAAGCGTGTAATCAATAACTATGATTTTGAATATGATTTCTTACCTGCGATTGAAACAATTAGCGAGTATAGAGATTACAGACTTGAAGGATATCTTTTTCCCGACACCTATGACTTCACACCTCTCGAAAGTGAAGTCGAAGTAATAGATAAATTCTTACGCAACTTTAAAGTGAAATTTGAAGAACAATATTATTCAAGAGCACAAAAGCTCGGAATGAGCGTAGACGAACTTATTATTCTCGCTTCAATAATAGAAAAAGAGGCGAAAATACCTACCGACTATGAGCTTATTTCGAGTGTTTTCCATAACAGATTGAAGAGCTCTTCATTCCCGAGACTCGAATCGGATGCCACGATAAACTATTTCTTGGACAAGGTATCTGTTGAGATCACGCAAGAAATGCTCGATATTGATAACCGCTATAATACTTACAAATACGAAGGACTTACTCCCGGACCTATTTGTAATCCCGGATATGAAGCGATAGCTTATTCATTCTATCCCGAAAGCACGAAGTATTATTACTTTGTTTCTTCATTTGACGGTACCACGTATTACGCAACTAATTATTCTCAGCATTTAAAGAATAAAGCAACCGTTAAAAAAGCTAACGAAGCTATGAAATAGAGTACGGATTTGGTTATGGAAAAAATTGAATTGCTTTCTCCTGCAGGCGATATAACGAAGTTAGAATATGCGTTAAGATACGGTGCGGACGCCGTATATCTTTCCGGCACAGAGTTCGGAATGAGAGCTGCTTGCGGAAATTTTGATTACGATGAACTTATAAAGGCTGTGAAATACACTCACAGCCTCGGAAAAAAGGTTTATTTGACCGTTAACGTTATGCCATATCCTCATGAGATAAGTGGGGTAGAGGCTTATATTGATACCATAAAAGACATTGGAATTGACGCCTTTATCGTAGCGGATTTAGGCGTTATGTCTATTATTAAACGGATAATTCCCGATGCTGAAATTCACATTTCAACGCAAATGAGCTGTACAAATCACTTTACTGCAAACGAATTACACCGTCTTGGCGCAAAAAGAGTTGTACTTGCAAGGGAGCTTTCTCTTGAGGATATTAAAAATATACGAAAAAATACATCAAGTGAACTTGAACTTGAAATTTTCGTTCACGGTGCGATGTGTATGGCTTATTCGGGACGTTGCTTTTTGTCTGCTAATTTAACAGGCAGAGACGGCAACAGAGGAAAATGTGCGCAACCGTGCAGATGGATATATAAAATGACTGAAATAAACCGTCCTGATGACCATATAGCTGTCGAGGAGTTTGAAAGAGGCACTGCTTTTTTCAGTTCTAAAGATTTATGTATGATCGAACATATCCCCGAACTCGTGGAAAGCGGGGTCAAGAGTTTAAAAATCGAAGGACGTGTAAAAAGTGCTTATTATGCAGCGGTAACTGCCAATACATACCGTATTGCGCTTGATAACTACTATAAACTTGGTGACAAATACACGTTTGACCCTTTATTGTTAGATGAGCTTGACAGCGTAAGCCACAGAGAGTATGACACCGGCTTTTTCTACACTTCTCCCAATGCTGACCCCAAAAAAGTTTCTTTTGACGGATATATAAAAGAAAAAGGATTTTTAGCAACCGTTGAAAGCTATGATGAAAAATCCAATAAAGCAGTACTGCGTCAATATAATAAGATATATTCAAATTCAGAAGCGGGAGTTTTGTCGCCCGGAAAGCTGACAAGGCAGATAAATATAGGGCAGTTATACGATACTTCGGGAAATCCAATAGAAAGTCAACCGCACCCTAAAGAGCTTTTTGTAATGTATCCCGAAATTCCTCTTTGCGAAGGCGATATAATCAGGGGGTAATTATGATATATTTTGATAACGCTGCGACAACCAAACCCTCTAAAACCTCGGTTGATGCTTTTGTAAAAGCTAATGAAATTTTTGCAAATCCGTCCTCAACTCACTTTGCGGGAATTCAAGCCGATGAACTTTTGCGAGAAAGCAGAAACATCATAGCAAGAACAATCGGCGCGAAGGATTCGGAGATAATTTTCGCTCCGTCCGGCACATACGCAAACAATCTTGCAATTTTAGGTGCCGCAAGAGCAAAAAGAAGAAGCGGGGATCACATTATTATAACAGACAGTGAGCACCCGTCGGTACATAACACCGCTTTATCTCTCGAAAAAGAAGGCTTTAAAGTAAGTATGCTCAAAACCGTTGGCGGTGTGATTTCACAAGACGAGCTTAAAGAACTTATTACTCCCAAGACGATTTTAGTAAGCGTTATGCTTACTAATAACGAAACGGGGGCAATACACGACGTACAAAAGCTTGTAAGGACAGCAAAATCCGTAAATAAAAACATACTCTTCCATTCGGATGCAGTACAAGCATATTTAAAACAACCGATAAACGTAGCAGCGCTTGGAGTCGACTTGCTTTCGGTAAGCTCTCATAAAATCAACGCATTTAAAGGTTGCGGTGCGTTATACGTAAAAAACGGAGTGCGCATCGAGCCGATAACATACGGTGGCGGTCAAGAAAAAGGACTGTGCTGCGGAACGGAGTCCGTACCTCTTATATATGCATTTTCAGCATCAGCAAAGGAAAAACACGAAAATATTGCAAACAACTCCAAATACGTGTCATCTTTAAAAGAATATGTTTCCGATAAAGTAAAAGATTTGGGGTGTACGGTTAATACATCACAAAACACAAGTCCGTATATTTTAAGCATAAGCGTCGCGGGTATACGCAGTGAGATTCTATTAAATTATCTTTCGGGTGAACAGATATGCGTATCTTCCGGTTCTGCGTGTTCGTCGAAAGTTAAAGAAAGCAGAGTTCTGAAAAACTTCGGGCTTGACGAAAAAACAGTTGATACAACTGTCAGAATCAGCTTTTCGGAGTACAATACAATGGAAGAAGCGGATATTTTTATTTCGGCAATTGAGTCCGCAATAAAATCTTTAACAAAAAATATTTAAAGCTATAAGGAGAAATAAAATGAGCGAATGCACACATGATTGTTCCAACTGCAGCGCAAATTGCTCGTCAAGAGAAGAGCAGATACCCAAAATTGCGCTTAATAATTTAAGTAACGTCAAAAAGCTTATAGGAATCGTCAGCGGTAAAGGCGGTGTCGGTAAGTCGATCGTTACGTCAATGATGGCTGTTTTAACAAACAGACTCGGCTATAGCACGGCTATTCTTGATGCCGATATAACAGGTCCCTCTATTCCTAAAGCATTCAACGTAAAAACAACGGTTGCGGCAAGCGAAAATGCCCTCTTGCCCGCTGAAAGTAAAACAGGCGTTAAGATAATGTCAATAAACCTCCTTCTTGAAGATGAAGGCGCGCCTGTTGTATGGAGAGGCCCCGTTATTTCGGGTGCGGTAACTCAATTTTGGCAGGACGTAGTTTGGGGCGACGTAGACTATATGTATGTAGATATGCCTCCCGGAACAGGCGATGTTGCACTCACCGTCTTCCAACAGCTTCCACTAGACGGAATTATAATAGTAACCTCTCCTCAAGACCTTGTTTCGATGGTAGTTGAAAAAGCTATCAATATGGCAAATCTTATGAATATTCCCATTATTGGTCTTGTCGAGAATATGAGCTATATCGAATGTCCCGACTGTAATAAGAAGATTCATATTTTCGGCGAAGGTAAAACAGAGCGAGTTGCCGAAAAGTTTGGAATTAAGCTCCTTGCGAAGATTCCTATGAAGCCCGAACTTGCAAATAACGTAGATAAAGGCGTCATAGAGCTTTTTGAGGGCGATTTCTTGGACGAAGCAGTAAATACTGTAACAAAGGAAAACTAATGGATTTTAAGAAAGTAATACTTTTAAAATACGGCGAGATCGTCTTGAAAGGACTAAACCGTTCACAATTTGAAAACGTGCTTGTGAAAAACATAAGGCACCGACTCAAAAAATTCGGAAACTTTAAGGTGAGCTTTTGTCAATCTACAATATACGTTACTCCGCTTGATGATATCTGCGATACAGACGGCGCTCTCGAGGCACTCGGCAAGGTATTCGGTATAGCCCGCCTTTGCCTTGCGTATGCTGTAGAAAAGGATATTGACGTTATCTGTAAGGCATCAGAGCTTGTTTGCGATGCAGTATCGGAATATAAAACGTTCAAGGTTGAAACAAAACGCTCTGACAAAAAATTTTCGCTTACGTCCCCGCAAATTTCCGCTAAAGTGGGGGAGGCCATTTTGAATAATCTGTCGGATGTTACGGTAAACGTAACAGAACCCGAAATAACCGTATACGTTGAAATACGCGAACAAGCGGCATATATTCACGCAGGCACCTTAAAGGGTGCGGGCGGACTTCCGGTCGGCACAGGCGGAAAAGCGATGCTGCTTCTTTCCGGCGGAATTGACAGTCCCGTTGCAGGACATCTTATTTCCAAAAGAGGCGTAAGCCTTGAGGCGCTTCACTTCGAAAGTTATCCTTATACAAGTGAGCTTGCATTCAGAAAAGTGCTTGATCTGGCAAATATAATGACAGATTATTGCGGAAGCTTCTATCTTCACAGTATTTCGGTCAAAGAGATACAAGAGGAGCTTAAAGCAAAGTGTGATGAAGACTATTTCACTTTGTTGCTAAGGCGTTTTATGATGAGAATTGCATCAAAAATAGCAAAACGCCACGGCAGTGAAGTTCTTATAACAGGCGAAAGTCTTGGTCAAGTTGCAAGTCAAACTATGCAAGCAATAGCTGTTACGGAAGATGCGTCCGATTTGCCGATCTTCAGACCTTGTATAGCTATGGATAAGGAAGAAATTGTGTCTGTCTCACGTAAAATAGGCGCCTTTGAGACGTCAATACTTCCTTATGAGGATTGTTGTACGGTATTTACACCCTCACACCCTTGCACGAAACCGAAGCTTGAAAAGATTTTGGAGCAAGAAGCTTTAGTAGATTGTGATGCCTTGATTGAAAATGCGCTTAAGACCGAAAAAGTTTACAATATCGGGTGACAATAATGAATGCTGAAATTATTTGCGTAGGAACGGAAATACTGCTTGGAAATATAATTGATACAAATTCTGCTTATATTTCAAATAAGCTGTCCGTTCTCGGAATAAATTTATTTTTTCATACTTCCGTTGGAGATAACGAAAAAAGACTTATTTCTACGGTGAAGGCCGCTGCAAAACGCTCGGATCTTATAATTTTAACGGGCGGACTGGGACCTACTTATGATGATATTACAAAGGAAGCGACAGCAAAAGCGTTTGGAAAAAGTCTTTATCTCGATTGTGAATCGCTTGATAAGATCAAAGCATATTTTAATGCCATAGGCAGAGAAATGACCGAAAACAACGTAAAGCAGGCGTATATCATCGAGGGATCAAAGATATTGCAAAACGACAACGGTACTGCTCCGGGAATGGTGTTTGAAACAAAATACGGCGCAAAAAACGTAACCGTTGCAATATTGCCTGGGCCGCCACATGAAATGTCGTATATGTTTGATAATTATTTATACCCATATCTCGAGGGGAGATCGGGGCAAAGTTTCTTTTCTTCGGTATTAAAGATATTCGGTGTGGGTGAGTCAAAGATCGAAAGCGATTTAAAAGATATTATGCAAACCTCCAAAAATCCCACTTTAGCGCCGTATGCTAAAGAAACAGAGGTTGAATTAAGGCTTACTTCCGCCGCAAAAACAAGAGAAGAAGCGGAAGTGAGATTTGCGCCGATTATATCAAAAATCAAAAGTATGTACGGTAAAAACGTATATGGTATTGATGTTGCAAACCTTGAAACAGCCTTATATAACAAGCTAAAAGAGCGCAACTTGACTGTATCTTTTGCGGAATCTTGTACTGGCGGACTTCTTGCAAAAAGGCTTACTGATGTGGCGGGGGCATCGGAGGTTATGGGTTTTTCGGCTGTTACCTATTCAGCTAAGGCAAAAGAGCTTATTCTTAACGTGCCAAGCGACATAATTAAAAATCATGGCGTGATCAGCCGCGAATGCGCTATTGAAATGGCAAAAGGAATAACTAAACTTGCAAATTCCGATATAGGCGTATCTATAACCGGCGTCGCAGGCCCCGACAAAGCTGAAGACAAACCGGTGGGATTAGTCTACGTTGGAATATATACACCAAGCAGAGCTCCATTATGCTTTGAATTCAATTTAACAAGAGGCCGCTCCTCAAGGTCAAGAGAAAATATACGCAATATTGCATCTTCAAACGCAATATATCTTACTATCAATGCTATTGATGAGTGGGGATTATAATGGTTGATATAAACGTAAAAAGCATATTTTCCGATATACCGCCAATGGCAACCGAAAGGCTCATTTTAAGGAAGCTTCTTCCGATGGATTATAAAGATATGTTTGAATATGCTTCAAACGAAAACACTGTCAAATATTTAGCTTGGGAACATCACAGAAGTATTGCATTCACAAAGAATTACACAAAATTTTTGCAAAAGCAATATAAAGACGGTTTGTATTTTGACTGGGCTGTAACCTTGAAAGAAACCGGAAAAATGATTGGTACTTGTGGTTTTACAAGTATTACAACCGAGCATTCGAGGGCAGAAATAGGTTACGTTCTTTCGCCGCATTTTTGGGGGCAAGGAATTGCTTATGAAGCGGCAAGCGCCGTTGTTCGTTTCGGATTCGAACAGATGGATCTTCACAGAATCGAAGCGAAATTTATGATAGGCAACGACGCATCTGAAAAGGTGATGCAAAAATTGGGAATGCAAAAAGAAGGCGTATTTCGAGACTATATGTTTGTAAAAGGATCATATAGAGATATATGCTTTTATTCTATAACTGCAGAGGAATATTTTAAAAACAAATATAATTTGTAAACGGAGTGAGAAAATTGGCAAATAAAAAGAAAACACGAAACAATCAAAAACACGAAAATAAATCCGGCATAACACCGCTGTTTATTGATACGATTTGGTATCAAATACTACCGGTTATATTTATCGTTCTGGCATTATTACTCTTGATCAGCTTCTTTTTTGAGAAACACACCGGTTTTTTAGGGCCTTTACTTAACGACATTCTTTTCGGACTTTTTTCGTTTGGTGCTTTTTTAATTCCGATATGTCTTATAAGACAAACTTTCACTTGGAAAAAAGACGTTGCCGCAAACAGACTTATTTCAAATATCGTATATTCTGCACTTACGATAGTCTTTATTTCGGTATTTTTTCACTCACTTCCTAAAGTATGGAGTGCTGATCTTGTAAAAACGCTTAACGTGCCTCTTCTTTTTAAGGAGGGCACTAACCTTCACGGCGGCGGCGCTGTAGGCGGCTTATTGTCATCGCTTCTTTCTATGATAATAGGTGAGATACCTACCTTTATAATTTCCCTCGCCGTTTTAATTGTTTTTGTTATTTTTATGCTCGGCCTTACTCCTATGAAAATTGCAGAGCTTATCAGCGTCGCAATAAAGAATAAAAAACAAGCACGTAAAGAAGCTCTTATTAAGAGAGCTGAAGAACGTGAAAGATTGGAAAAAGAAGAAGCAAAGGAAGAAAAAAACTCAATAAAGCATAAAAATATCGATGCTGTAGTAGATGAAGATGATACTTCTGATACAGCAGAACAAGAATCAGATGAAAACATTGAAATAAACGACGAAGAAACTCTAGCCAAAATGAGCGGTGAACTTAATTTAGAGGAAATTTTTATAAATAAAGAAAATCTCGAATTAAGCAAAAAAATGCTAAGTGATGAAAATACAGAAGAACAGGCAGTTGATATTAGTTTGACCGCCTCCTCAAGCGAAAGTCCCGTTGTTGATGAAACCAAAAACGAGAATTCTGATGACGCTAACGATAAGGAAGAGAAAGAATATCAATTCCCGCCCATCAGCTTTTTGACAAAGGACAGCACAACAAAAACCGATGTGAGTGATGAGCTTGTTGTGACGGGAAATAAACTCGTTCGTACTCTTGAAAGCTTCGGTGTAAAAACCACGGTCGTTAATATTTCAAGAGGTCCTTCGGTAACTCGTTATGAATTGCAACCTCAAATCGGCGTAAAGGTTAAGTCAATCGGTAACCTCGTAGACGATATAGCGCTCCATTTAGCAGCAAAGGGTGCAGTGAGAATTGAAGCTCCCATTCCCGGTAAATCTGCGGTCGGTATAGAGATACCTAATCAAGACAGCTCGATGGTGAGACTCAGAGGACTTATTGAAAACGAGCAATTTACAAACACCGAAAGTAAGCTCACCACGGCAGTCGGCGAGGACGTAGCGGGAAATCCCGTATATATGAATATCGCCGCAATGCCGCACTTGCTTATTGCAGGTGCTACAGGCATGGGGAAATCCGTTTGCATAAACAGCTTAATAATGAGTATTCTTTACAAAGCAAGACCGGACGAAGTTAAGCTTATTTTAATCGATCCCAAAAAAGTCGAGCTTAATATGTATAACGGAATACCGCATTTAATCGTTCCCGTAGTCAGCGATCCGAAAAAATCTGCGGGTGCGCTACGCTGGGCTGTAAATGAAATGGAACGCCGTTTTCAGCTTATGGACGAATGCGGAGCAAGGGATCTGAAAGGTTATAACGAAATTGCAAACATTGACTTTGAACACGAAAAGCTCCCGCAAATAGTTATAATTATAGATGAGCTTGCCGACCTTATGATGACTGCCCCCAAGGACGTCGAGGATTCCATTTGCCGTATAGCGCAAAAGGCAAGAGCCGCGGGAATGCATCTTATTATAGGAACACAGCGTCCTTCCGTTGATGTCATCACAGGACTTATCAAAGCTAATATTCCCTCAAGAATTGCCTTTACCGTCGCTTCACAAATAGACTCACGTACTATAATCGATATAGCCGGTGCTGAAAAGCTTTGCGGAAAGGGAGATATGCTCTATGCACCTGTCGGAATAAGCAAGCCTATGCGTGTTCAAGGCAGTTTCGTAAGTACTGCCGAGGTTGAAAGAGTGTGCGAGTTCGTTAAGAGTCAATTCGATGCAGCATACGATGCAGAAGTCGCTAAATCCATTGAAGCGGAGGCAGATAAATGCGGAATCAAGGGAGTTGGCAAAGATAAACCTGATAGTAACGATACACAGACAAGCACAGATGGCGCAGACGAAATGCTTATGTCCGCTATTGAAATTGCGGTTGATGCGGGTGATAACGGAATTTCGACCTCAATGCTTCAAAGACGTCTTTCTCTCGGATATGCAAGGGCAGGCAGACTCATCGATACTATGGAAAAAATGGGAATAGTAGGCGGTTTTGAAGGAAGTAAGCCTCGCAAGGTTTTAATGACGAGAGAACAATATATGGAATTCAAGCTCGGCGGTAAAACGGCGAATGCGGAGTCCGAAGATGTTTAAAAAGTTATTCGCACCAAAAAACGAAAACAGTAAACGTTATAAGCGCTATCAAGCAAATAAAATAAACAATAAGGCGCTTAAATACGTTACTGAACGAAACGAAAAAAATATGGACGTCGTCATAGGAAAGGGCGGCGCAATCCATATAAGAGATAATAACCGCTTAATAATATACTCAGACGGCTCCGATATTTTGTTCCAAGGTGATATTGAACAAATCAAATGCTCTGAATTAATGTCACATGACGGCGTTATTATAGAAGGCTTTGATGAAATTAAACAAACAGAGCGCAAGATAGTTGCGCATTATCTCTATTACAGAAAATAAATTAAAGTGCAGTTCTTTTGAACTGCACTTTAATTTTAATTCGATTTTCCTATTAGCTCGGGTTTAAATAAATTATCGTATATAGCCTTTGTAATATCGCTTTCAAAACCGCTTGTAATTAAATTACGAACACTCTTAATACTAACTCCTTTTAAAAAGTAGTCAATATTGGAAAACATAAATTCGAGCTCAGGCGTTTCAAAAAGCTTGATTTTAATTTTATCCTCAATAAAGGTAATATTTATATATTTTGTGCTTGCTGTTTCATTGAAATCGAGTTTAAGTTTTAAAACAATATCGCCCGACTCATTTTTCGCAAAATCGCAACTTACGGCTACGTTATATATCTCACCGTTGAAATTCATCTTCCGGTATGATACAATTTTATCACCTAACGGTATTTTGTATTCATTTCCGCTTTCGGTAATTATTATAAAATTCTTTTTATCATTTCTTGCAAATTTGATGCTTGTGATACCTTTAGTGTAGTTATTTTGCAATATTTGCAGTACAACGGGCATAATCCCGACGCTTGCGTTGTTTGTTGAGATTATATTATAGCTTTTACCGGAAAACAGTTTAAAAGTAGTATTAAATTTCAAAGTGTTTGATTTACATTTTACGGAGTGATAGTTATTTGAAAGTTTATTAAGTAATGATTTAAGTCTATAGCTTGTAAAAGGTGAACCTTTTTTATCAGTAACGTTTGTAAAATATTTTTTAACAATAGCGTATATTTCGTTTGTCTGAAAGAAATCATCAAGTCCGCCGTTAATGGCAATACATATATTATTTTCCGGAAAACAAAATACATTTTGACCGAACATTCCGTTCATCAGATAGCAAGAGCGATCTCTTGAAACCCAAATATGATATCCATAATCGAAATCACCGATTTCTTTCGGTGTTTCAATATTACTTGACGTAGCTTTTTTGATCCATTCCTCCGAAACGATACGTTTACCTTGATATAACCCGTTTTGAAGGTAGAGATTGCCTATTTTAAGTATATCTTCACAGGAAATATAGAGCCCCCAACCGCCTTTTGTGTGTCCTTTGGGGCATTCTTCCCAATAATAGTTCGTTATACCAAGCGGATTGAAGATATTTTTGTCAACAAAATCCGAAAGTTTAAGGCCGCTTATTTTTTCAATTATTCTGCCAAGCATATATGAATTTAAGCTATTGTATGAAAAAGCAGTTCCCGGAATGAATGAAAGAGGGGAGAGTGCGAACGCTTTATCGTAAAACACATCTGAGTATACTTCCGTTTCGTTAAAACCGATTCCCGTAGACATTGTAAGTAAGTTTTCGACCGTTATATTTCTTTGTATATATTTTGTTACGGGGTTATAAATTTCAGGGAGTATGTCACACAGCTTGTCATTTAATGAAAGCTTATTTTGCGAAATCAGAATTCCGCAAGCCAATGAAGTAATACTTTTACTTGCTGAATGCACAGCATGCGGAATTTTTGTATTATGATAACGGGTGGAAAATTTTAAAACAGTTTTACCGTCCTTGGATATACATAAGCTATGAACATTCACGCTTTTATGCTTTTCAATATCTTTTAAAAATGATATTAATATTTTAGGATCAAGAAAGGTGCCTTTGCAGTATGACGATTTCTCAAAATCATTAAACGTAAATTCCTTCTTTTGTATATAATACGGAATTATGGTTTCGGTCGCATTTTTTGAATCAAAAATCCTTTTAAAAAGGCGTAACGTATTTGTTTGATTTAATAAGTTCACAGTATCACCTCGACCTTATTTTACCATATTTATTTTATAATGTGAATACTAATTTATTATTGATTTATATATTTATATATGTTAAAATTATGAAGAGGTGCTGTATGAAATTTACTTATAAATTATTTGACAATATTTTTTTTAGTATATTTTTGCTTGTTGTGATGACTGCGTTTATTTTTTCCAATTCATCGGTTACGGCGGAAGTATCAAGTAATGAAAGCAGTAAAGTTGTAGAAATTGTAACTGAAATAATCGAAAAAACCAATATTAAAATCGATGAGGCGGATATAGTTAAAACAGTAAGAAAAACCGCCCATTTCAGCGAATTTTTCGCTTTAGGGGCGGTTTGTTACTATTTGAGATTTGTTATTTCAAAGCATCCGATAAAACTCTTTAGCATCGGACTTTTATACGGTATTTTTGTAGCATTGATTGACGAGTCACTACAATATACCTCTGTTGGAAGATCTCCTGAAGTTATTGACGTTTGGATAGATGTTGTGGGGTTCTGTTTTGCGTATTTTCTGTTTATGGTGTTGTTTGCTTTAATTTCAAAAAAGCTTGTTAAGCCTAAGGTAACTCATCAAGCGTCTTAAAGCTATATCCCATTTCACGCCATTTGTCAATAAGTGTTCCAAGTATCTCGGCGTTCGTCTTTGAAGTCGGATGCAATAAGACAATACCGCCGTTATGAGTTCTGCTTATAACAGTATTTATGGCTTTTTCAGGCGACATTTGCTTATTATTATCCCAGTCAGCGTAAGCAATACTCCAAAATACTGTTTTATATCCTAATTTTTGGTTGTATTCCATAGCTGTCTTGCTGATTTCGCCCTCGGGTGGACGCAGGAATTTTGCAATTTCCTTTCCGCAAAGTTCTTTATATCTTTCAGCAAGTTTTTCGACCTCGTATTTATATTGCTCAAAATCTGTGATTTTACTTAAATTTTTATGATTCTCGGTATGGTTGCATACAAGATGTCCTTCATCCGATATTCTCTTAACTACGTCGGATTCAAATTTGAATATTCCTCCGTTTAAGAAAAATGAACCTTTTACGCCCTTTTCCTTAAGCGTGTCAAGTATCTTTTCGACATTTTCATTTGAATATCCCGCATCAAAGGTCAAATATAAAACTTTTTCATCTTCGCCCAGATATACACCGTCGTATTGCTCTAAATAATCGCATTCAGCGGGTAATGTGGGCCTTTTTCCCTCAGTGTTTGGCTTTGTGTACCAACCGAACGCTTCCACAACGGCCTTCGTTTCAAATACGGTATAATTTGAAAGCCCGAATATATTTGTACATATAAGCGCCGCAATCAATAGGCGTTTGAACATTTTATTTTTCATTTAAACACTCCTTTAAAAGTATTGCAATATAATTTTCCCCTTATTTGATTTTTATATTTGTTTATAATAAATTAAAAAATTTCCATTATGGATGAAGCTATGACAAACGAATTTTTGATTATTGAAGGTACCGTTGAAAAAATTATATATACAAATTCAGCAAACGGATACACGGTTGCTGAAATTTCCACGCAATCTGAGCTTTTGACTGCAACCGGTACCATGCCGTATTTGTCCGAGGGTGAGTCTGTAAATCTTTCGGGCGAATGGACAAGTCACCCGAGTTTTGGAAGACAGTTTAATGTTATTACATATGAAAAAACACTTCCCGCAACAAAAGATTCTATATTAAGATATTTACAGTCAGGCGTAATAAAGGGAATCGGACCCGCAACAGCTCTTCGTATAGTTGAAAAATTCGGCGATGACGCCTTGGACGTTTGTGAAAATCATCCCGAGTGGCTTACTGATATTAAAGGTATAACTTCCGAAAAAGCAAAGCTCATTGGCGAAGCATTTTCAACTCAATCGGGTCTTCGCAGTGTTATAATGTTCTGTAAGGAATTTTTTGGCATTTCAACTGCAATGCGTATGTATAAGCGTTGGGGTAAAGGTGCTATTGAAATCGTCGGCGCGAATCCCTACATATTATGTGATGAGATATACGGAGTAAGCTTTGAAAAAGCAGATGCATTTGCAAAAGCAAAAGGTATAAAAGATGATGCACCCGAACGTATTTCAGCTGCGTTAAAGTTTATTTTAAGGCATAACGCTTATCAAAACGGACATACGTACATTCCCGAAAATAAGCTATGTGCAGTATGTAAAAACCTTGTTGATACATCATACGAAAATATAAAAAATGCTTTGGAATTATGCATTAAAAGCGGGGCATTGTGCAAGGTGCCGTCTCTTGACAGAGAAGCGGTATACCTGCAAAAATATTATAAAGCGGAAAAATACACCGCTCAAAAGCTTTTTGAAATGTCAACTCTTTCAATGATACACAAAAATGTAATAGACATAACAAAAATAATCAATAATTTAGAAGAAAGCGATGATATCAAGTATGCACCGTTGCAAATAGAAGCAATACATAAAGCTATAGAAAGCGGAGTGATGGTGCTCACGGGCGGTCCCGGTACGGGCAAAACGACTATCGTGAAAGCCGTTTTAAAAGTACTTGAGTTAAGCGGTATATCATTTGCGCTTTGCGCTCCTACGGGACGTTCCGCAAAGCGCCTTGAAAGCGCTACGGGTGTTGAGGCGATGACTATTCACAGAATGCTCGAAGCCGATATTAACCCCGAAAGAGAAGACAATTTCGGAAAAAACGAAAAAAATCCTTTAAGTGCCGATTTTATTATCGTCGATGAAGCGTCGATGATAGATATTCTTTTGATGGAAGCGCTTTTACGTGCCATAAAACCGGGCGCACAGCTTTTAATTATCGGCGACAAGGATCAGCTTCCCGCAGTCGGTGCGGGAAACGTTCTTTGCGATATTATAAATTCGCGTGAAATACCTACGGTTTCATTAAAGGAAATCTACAGGCAAGCTGACGAGAGCAAGATAATAGTAAATGCACATTTGATAAATTTGGGTGAATATCCTAAGCTTGCTGATAAAAATTCCGACTTTTTCTTTATGCCGAGAGAAAGCGCAGACGACGTTAATCAAACGGTAACAGAGCTTATAAAATACCGCCTGCCGAAAGCATATCCGAATTTTGCTAACGACATACAAGTAATAATCCCATCAAGAAAAGGAAGAAACGGTACGGAGGCCCTTAACATAATTTTACAAGAGGCTATGAATCCTATGGGCCCTGCAAAAGTTGAATTAAAGGTGGGAAGCCGAGTTTTTCGAGAAGGCGACAAAGTTATGCAAACACGTAACGATTATAATATACCTTGGACGGATGCAAACGATATTCAAGGCTTCGGCGTTTATAACGGCGACATTGGTTACATCTGTTACATAGACAAAGGATTCGAAAAGGTATACGTACAATACGAAAATCGAAAGGCTGAATACGACTTCCCGATGATAGACGAGCTTGAGCACGCTTACGCTATTACCGTACACAAAAGTCAAGGAAGTGAATACCCCATTGTAGTTTTGCCGTTATACGATTTTCCAAGACGCTTACAAATACGAAATCTTCTTTATACAGCAATCACACGAGCGCAGAGCGTATTGATAATTGTAGGTAAAAAAGAAGTAGTATACGCTATGGTAGATAATTTTAAGACGTCTCGAAGATACACAGGGCTTGCCGATGCAATTGCCGAATATGCAATTTAATAAGGAGAATTAAATGAATATATTTGAAAAATGCGGATTTTTACCTGCAGAAATAGTATTACCGTGTAAAGATGTCGATATGGAAAAGTGGTCGGTTATTGCTTGCGACCAATATACTTCAAATCACAAGTATTGGAACGATGTTGAAAATGTCGTAGGAAATGCTCCTTCAGCGTTAAGGCTTGTGCTGCCCGAGATATATTTAAATGACTCCGATACATCGGAAAGAATTAAAAAAATTAACGCAACAATGGACGAGTATTTAGAAAACAATATTATGAAATCGACCGAACCGTGCTATATTTACGTCGAACGAACATTGCCCGATAAAACAGTCAGAAAAGGTATTGTCGGAATGATCGACCTCGAAATGTACGATTTTTCCAAAGAAAGTCAGAGCAAGGTCCGTCCTACTGAAGGTACGATTGCCGATAGGATTCCCCCGAGACTTCGCATAAGAGAAAATGCACCGTTAGAGCTTCCTCACGTTATGATACTCATTGACGATGAAGAAAAGGATATCATCGAGAGTCTTTCAAAAAAGACAAATATGCTTGAAAAGGTTTACGATTTTGAACTAATGCAAAATGCAGGACATCTCACCGGGTATAAGGTCAGCGGTGAAATAGCGTTGGAAATTGCCGATAAACTTTATAAATTATCAGATAAAAGTTATTTTGAACAAAAATACAATATTCCCGATAAAAATGTTTTACAATACGCCGTCGGAGATGGAAACCACAGTCTTGCTACCGCAAGAAGCTTCTATCAAATGAGTCCCACCGAAAAAAACAGATACGCCCTATGCGAGCTTGTAAATCTTCACGACAACAGTCTTGTATTTGAAGCGATACACAGAACCGTATTTAATACAGATACGCAAAAGCTGATAACTGCTCTTTTTAGTGAATATCCCAACGCAAAGAACGAAAGATCCGATATTGCGGGCGCACATAATATTGAGATATACATAAACGGCAATAAACAATATTTTTCTCTTGATACTCCTCCATATAAGCTTACTGTTGCAACATTACAAAATTTCCTTGATAAGTATTTAGCGGAGAATTCAGGGGAGATAGACTATATTCACGGTCAAGATGAATGTATAGAGCTTTCAAAAAATGATAAAGCAATAAGCTTTATTTTACCCTCTATGAAAAAGACCGAGCTGTTTTCCGCTGTAATTAAAGATGGTGCATTACCGCGAAAAACCTTTTCTATGGGTGATGCAGATACAAAGCGTTTTTATACTGAAGCAAGAAAAATTAAATAATAGAAAACACCGCAGCCTTTACAAGCTGCGGTGTTTTGTTATTCGTCTGTTGCTTTATTTTTCTTTTCATTGAACTCTTCGATAGCTTTAATAATTATCTTTACACAAGTATCAATTCCTAACGTACCGCTATCTAATATAAGATCGTAATTTTCTGACGTACCCCATTCATCGTGAGTGTGGCTCGAATAATAATTAGACCTGATCCTGTCGGTTTTTTTGATTAGTTTTTTCGCATCGGATTCGCTCAACTTGTAAAGCTTTTCGGCTCTATCGGTACGCTTATCAATATCAGCGCGTATAAAAACGCTTATTGCCGATTTATTGTTACGCAAAACGTAGTCGGCACATCTGCCCACAATTACGCAAGGGCCGTTTTTAGCATATTCTCTTATAGTATGAAATTGAGCTTCCGCAACTCTTACACTTAAAGGCATAGTTAACGTAGGATCAGTGTTATACCACATATAGGAATATTGATATCCTGGCGCCTCCCAAATGCTCATTGGGCGTTCATCATGTTTTTTTACAAGCTCCGCTTCAATTTCCAAAATCTCAGCGGTATGGTCAATTATACATTTATCGTAGTAGGGAACACCGAAATACTCCGCAACCTTTTGTCCGATTTCTGCGCCGCCGCTGCAAAATTGACGGCCAATTGTAATTACCCAATTACCGTTCATAATATCCACCTTTCATAATTGTGCAGATTGACTATAACTTATTATGATAATAATATATCTTTGTATATATTATACATTATTCCAACAAAATGTGCAATACTTTTTAAAAAAAATATAATGTAGAATATTGACAAATTTCATAAGAAATATTATACTTTTTTCAGAGGTGATTTTATGAAAATTACATTGACGAAGATTTCTGAGATAACGGGAGTTTCTTGCTCTACCATTTCAAGAGTTTTAACGGGAAACGGATATGTAAAACCCGAAACACGACAAATCGTTGAAGAAGCGCTTTCCAAATACGGATATAAATATAAACCTTCCAAGAAAAAGGTAGCTTCCGCATTTAAAAAAGTCGTTCTAGTTATTTGCGGCGATATTACGAATAACGTATACACCGGCTATATTACCGGTATGAACAGTATTTTTGAAAAACAAGGTATTAAAACGCTTATTGCTAACAGCGATTACAGTCCCGAAAGTGAAGAAGAATATCTAAACTTTGCTTCTTGCAGCGGTTTTGCGGGCGTTGTTATGCTCAATGCGGTAGAAACACCTTCACTTTTACGCATTTTACAGACAATAAAATGTCCGATCGTTTTTATCAACAGATATTTAAAGTCAATTAACGTTGACATCGTCAGTATGGATACTTATCGCGGCGGCTATCTTGCAACAGATTATCTCATAAGAAACGGCCACCGAAACATCGCTCATCTATGTGGCCCTGACAACTCTACTTCCGTTCAAAACAAAGAAAACGGATATAACGATGCTATGAAAAACGCAGGCCTTGATCCGACAAAATGCACCTGCTACAGAGGAGACTTACACTATAAGAGCGGCTATTTATTCGGAAAACAATTATTGCGCACAAACGATCCTGCGACAGCCGTTTTTTCGGATAATGCAACTATGGCGTCGGGGCTCATAGACGCATATTATGATAGCGGAAAAGAAATCCCTCGAGATTTAAGCATTTTATGTGCCGACGAGCTTCCCGATACAATTACGGGAAAAGTTGAGCTTACAACCGTAAGCTGTGATTTTAAAAAACTCGGCACTGTTGCGGCAAAACGAATGATAGATATTATAAATACGGGCGATATGGCAAGACAATCAATAATTTTTCCTCCCGTACTCACCGTCAGAAACAGTGTAGCGAAATACGTGAACAAAAACAATGACAGCGGTAAATAACCGCTGTCATTGTTTTATATTTAAAGCTTATAGCCCATATCGAACGCTTTGAGATTCATTTCCAAGAATTTATTTGGAACGGTTACTTTAATCGTTTCTATCCAACGTTCATAGGGAATATCCGTTTTTTGAGCAAGAAGTCCGATCAAAACAACATTTACTGCTTTAGCATTTCCCGCTTTTTTAGCAAGTTCAAGTGCATCTATTGCCGTTATATCGCATATCGCTGAAAGCTTTTCTTCAATGCTTTCGGGATACTTTGCAGCACCCGTTATTACAGGCATAGGATCGGTCTTTTGACGGTTTACAAGCATCTTTCCGCCTTTTTTGAGAAAGGGCAGGGCTCTGTATGCTTCAAGAATCTCAAAGGCCAAGATAACGTCTGCTTCGCCTTTATCAATTATTGGAGAATAAACTTTTTCGCCGTATTTTACGTATGTAACGACGCTTCCGCCTCTTTGGCTCATACCGTGAACTTCGGACACCTTAACGTCATAACCTTCACCAATGAGAGTATTTCCGAGAATTCGGCTTGCAAGCAACGTACCTTGTCCGCCGACACCGACTATCATAATATTATTAGACATATCAGTTTTCCTCCTTCTCTATAGCTTTAAAGGGACAAACGTTAATACATAAAGTGCAACCGTTGCATTGGGTTTGGTCAATGGTAACCTTACCGTCTTTAATGCTGATTGCGGGGCAACCGAGATTCATACATTTCTTACAGTTTTTGCATTTATCAGTAATAACACAAGTTCCAAAATATTTAACCGTCTTTAAAAGAGCACAAGGTCTTTGTGCAATAATTACGGAGGGCTCTTCGGCATTTATTTCTTCCTTTACTATCTTCTCAAATTCCGTTATGTTGAAGGGATCCGCAACTTTAACTCTGTCAATACCGACAGCTTTGCATAAAAGTTCCAAATCGACCTGTTTTGTAGCTTCTCCGCGTATTGTTTTTCCGGTCGTTGGGTTTTCTTGGTGACCTGTCATACCGGTTATGGAGTTATCGAGTATAATTACAGTATTGATTCCTTTGTTATATACGATATCAATAAGTCCTGTAATTCCCGAATGAATAAATGTGGAATCGCCTATGACAGAAACGAGTTTTTTTGCAAATTCTTCGCCTCTTACCTTCGCCATACCGTGAGCGGCGCTAACCGATGCTCCCATACAAATAGTTGTATCGATGCTTGCCAAAGGAGCGACGGCGCCGAGCGTATAGCAACCAATGTCACCGCATACCGTGAGCCCGAGCTTTTTTAATGTGTAGAACGTTGCTCTGTGAGGACATCCCGCACACATAACGGGAGGTCTTACGGGTATCTGCTCATCGGCTGTATCGAATTCATTTGCGGGTTCGTTCAATATTGCGCCCTTTATCATAGCAGGCGTGTACTCTCCGAGAAGTGTAAAGACTTCTTTACCGACCACATCCATACCAAGTGCCTTACAATGCTCTTCTATAAAAGGATCGAGTTCTTCAACCACGTAAACCTTTTTGCATTTAGAAGAAAAATCGGAAATAAGTTTTTCGGGCAAGGGATAGACCATACCAAGCTTTAAGAAATTGACTTTATCGCCAAGCGCTTCTTTTGCATACATATATGAGATACCCGAAGTGATAACGCCTATATCACTGCCGTTATCTTCAACAGTATTGATACTGCAATTTTCTGCAAATTCGGTCAGCGCTTTAGTTCTCGCTTCAACAACAACGTGGCGCTTTATTGCGTTTGCGGGCATCATAACGTACTTGCCGATATTTTTTTCGTAGGGTTTGAGCTCAACCGTTTCTTTATCGCAAAGCTCGACAAGACTTTGTGAATGGGAAACTCTTGTTGAAAGTCTTATGAAGAAAGGAGCATCATATTTCTCCGAGAGCTCAAAAGCAAGCTTTACATATTCCTTGCATTCTGCAGAGTCTGCGGGCTCAAGCATGGGCATTTTTGCTGCTTTTGCATAATGACGTGAATCCTGCTCATTTTGTGAAGAGTGCATTCCGGGGTCATCTGCAACACAGAACACAAGACCCCCGTTTACCCCCGTGTAACTTACGGTAAAAATGGGGTCAGCCATCACGTTGAGCCCAACGTGCTTCATACAAGACATCGCCCTTGCACCGCCGATAGATGCGCCTATAGCAACCTCTGCTGCTACTTTTTCATTTGGCGCCCACTCACAGTATATATCATTGTATTCCGTTACCGATTCAGTTATTTCGGTGCTGGGTGTTCCGGGATATGATGAAACAAGCGCACAGCCCGCTTCATACGCTCCTCGTGCTACGGCAGCATTTCCAAGTAGTATTTTTTTCATTGTTGTTCCTTTCGTTAAATGATCTCGTTTTGTTTAGCGACAAGCTTGTCGCCGCTATAAATTTTTCTAAGCTTTGGTTTTTCTATTTTACCTGTTGGGTTTCTGGGTATATCAGCAAATATTACTTTTTTCGGGCGTTTATAGCGGGGAAGAGTGTTACAGAATATATTAAACTCATCTTCCGTCATAGTTACACCGTCTTTAAGCTCGATTATAGCCGCGGCTATCTCGCCGAGTCGTGCATCGGGCATTCCAATTACCGCCGCATCCTTAATTTTATCATTTTTACGGATAAAATTCTCAATTTGTACGGGATAAATATTTTCACCGCCCGTAATGATTACGTCTTTTTTTCTATCTACGAGATAGTAAAAACCGTCTTCGTCTTGCTCCGCCATATCACCCGTATAAAGCCAACCGTCGTGTAAAACCTCGTCTGTTGCTTTTTTATCCTTATAATAGCAGGTCATAACACCGGGACCTTTAACTGCAAGCTCACCAACTTCGCCTTGCTTTACCTTGTCTCCGTTTTCGTCAACAATTTTAAGCTCCCACTTGTATCCCGCAATACCTATAGCGCCTACCTTATGTATATTTTCAACACCGAGGTGTACGCAGCCGGGACCTATTGACTCACTGAGAC
Organism: Eubacteriales bacterium; assembly: GCA_045585835.1. Taxonomy (GTDB): domain Bacteria; phylum Bacillota; class Clostridia; order Oscillospirales; family CAG-272; genus CALCTE01. The sequence goes on along the minus strand of JAZMZG010000013.1, from coordinate 165,610 downwards.
CGTAGTTTGTATCATATTCGTGACGGGGGAATATTTCCTTCCATCTTTTAATGAGGCTCGGAGGCACGGGTTGCGCACCGATATGCATTAGTCGCCATTGTTCAAGACATAGCTCAGACGGTTTTATCGTCCCCGCATCAATGGCATCAAGTATATCCTGCGCCCACGGCACGAGAAGCCATACTATCGTGCATTTCTCTTCGGATACGGTGCGCATAATCCACTCGGGCTTAACTCCCTTTAATATAACTGATTTTGCGCCGACCATTAGGTTTCCGAACCAATGCATTTTAGCTCCCGTATGATAAAGGGGAGGAATACATAGAAAAACATCGTCCTTCTTTTGAGAGTGATGATTTTGCTCTGTGAACATCGCATGCATAAGGCTTTCGTGGTTATGTAAGATAGCCTTTGGAAATCCCGTGGTTCCCGAAGAAAAATAGATGGCGGCATCATCCTCATCGGTAAGTGTTATGTTAGGCTGTCGACTTGAACAGTATTCGATAAGCTCACTGCAGTTGTCGGCAAAGCTCGGGCAGTCGTTTCCTACATAAAGCATAGTTTTAACGCTTGGAATAAGGTCAGCGATAGCTTCCATTCTACCGATAAACTCTCTGCCGAAAATAATTACGCTCACGTCGGCAAGTTCAAGGCAATACTTGATTTCATCGGAAGCATATCTGAAATTAAGCGGTACTGCAAGCGCACCTGTTTTGAGAATGCCGAAATATATCGGCAGCCACTCAATACAGTTCATAAGTAAAATTCCGACTTTATCGCCTTTTTTTATTCCGCGAGTAAGAAGAAAATTGGCGACTTGATTAGATTTTTTATTAAACTCTTTCCAAGTCATTTCGGTTCTGAAAGGACCGTTTGCATCACTTTCGATAAGTGAATATTCCTTCCAAGTCATCTTTGTATCAAGATCTTGCCTTGGGTTAATTTCAACTAAAGCAATGTCATCTCCGTATTCATTTGCGTTTTTGACAAGAATTTCCGTTATTGGCATATATTACTCCTTAAAAAATTAAAACCCCGAGCAAAGCTCAGGGACGAATTACCGTGTTACCACCCATTTTTACTTTGACATCGCTGTCAAAGCCTCTAAAGCATAGTATGCTTTTGCAATATAACGGTCGCACCCGTCACAGCCTACTGAAACTTCGGTGTGAAGCTAACGAAACGTATTTCGGATACTTACTTATCAATCTGCTTTCACCAACCGCAGACTCTCTGATGACTTTAGATATCTTACTCTTTTTCGGTCAACGCATTTTAAATATATAATATTAGATATAATACTACACTTTTTATACCTTTTTGTCAATACTTTTGCAAAATTAACTTAAATTAGATACAGTAAGAAATTTATGTAATTTTTTCAATAAAAAGTAGAAAAAATATAAAAAATAGTCTTGTTTTTTTAAAGGATATCTACTATAATATATTATCTATGTAGAAAACGAGGATTTCACGTTGTTTATAAGAGATATTACAAGCAGAGCAAACCCTATAATTGTAAATACAGCGGCATTGCAAACGGCTAAAGGTCGAAAAACGCAAGGACGTTATATGTATGAGGGCGTAAAGCTTTTTTACGAAGCGGTTGAATCAAATACTCCCATAGATTATATAATTGCTACCGAAGCCTGTACTGAAATAATTGCCGATAAGCTTCTCGATGCGACGGTTAAAACATACGTTGTTCCCGATACTTGCTTTGAAAAGGCGTCGAGCGAAAAAGCTCCGCAAGGAATCATTTGTGTTTCGCCGCTTAAAAAACTTCCCGAGGTAAATGAAGCGTCTGTCAAAATTCCGTCGATGATTCTTTCCGATATACAAGACGTGGGAAATTTAGGCACTATAATACGGACGGCAAAAGCACTTTGCGATATGAATGTCGTGCTTTGCGGTGCATGCGCAGACGTATTCGGTAATAAAGTAATAAGGGCTTCTATGGGTGCCGTATTCAAACAAAATATTTATACTTGTGAGAGCTTTTCACAAGCAGTTGAATATTTTAAATCAAACGGTAAAGAAGTGTATGCAGCAGCACTCACTGATACTGCAACTTCAATAAATAAATGCGATCTTTCAAATAGTATTGTTGTCTTGGGAAATGAAGGACACGGCTTATCAAATGAACAAATTAAGCTTTGCAAACCGATGATAATACCAATGCATGGCATGGAAAGTTTAAATGTTTCAACAGCAGCAACAGTGGTAATTTGGGAGATGGCGAGAAGGGGGCTATAATGGACGGTTATAATTTTGAACTATGGCTTAATATTGCAACCGACGGTAATGCTGAAATTACAAATAAGTTAATCAAAGCGTTTGGTTCAGCTAAAGAAATATACAATGCAGATTCAACAACGTTCTATAAAAAAGTTGAAGATATCGAAGACGTTTTAGTAGATGCGCTCTGCGATAAATCAATGGACAAAGTTAATGAGTGCAAAGATTTTTGTGAAAAATTCGGCGTCCGAATCGTCTTGTTCGATTCAGAAGAATATCCCGAAAGACTTTCGATGATATTTGATCCGCCTCGTCTTCTTTATTTTATGGGTAATAAGCTCGATATTGACGATAACGTTTGTATAAGCGTTGTCGGAACAAGAGACTGTTCGTCATACGGGGTAAATTCCGCAAGGAAGCTTTCATATGAGCTTACCAAGCAAGGTGCTGTAATCATAAGCGGTATTGCCAAAGGAATTGACGCAGCAGCTCATAAGGCATGTATTGAAGCAGGTGGCGTTACCATAGCGGTACTCGGCTCCGGTCTTGCCACGGCATATCCCGCTTGTAACAGAGAACTATATAAGAAAGTTTTGTCAAAAGGCTTACTCATAACCGAATATCCGCCGTTTTCACCACCCGAAAAAGAACATTTTCCGATCAGAAACAGAATAATCAGCGGTCTTTCTCAAGGCGTATTGGTCGTCGAATGTGATATAAGAAGCGGTGCTATGATAACAGCAAGACATGCGCGAAACCAAGGCAAGCTTTTATATGCTATCCCGTCAAAAATAGACGAATATTCCACAAGCGGAAATCTTGAACTAATTAAAACAGGTGCAAAACTCGTTACCTGCGGTGCAGATATAATCGAAGATTTCGAATTGTCTTATCCGCACAAAGTAAAAGCGGATTATAAAGTAAAAGTACCGCTGCCAATCGATACCCTCCATGAAGAACCAAAACCGGGATCACGTAAAAAGAAGGAAGCTGTGAAAAATGAAATTTCAAGCTTCGATATAGAAAAAACTGCTTGGTTCAATGAACTTACTCAAAACGGAAAAATGATTACAAAAGCTCTTTGCGACAAAAATATGACGACCGACGATTTCGTTAAGCTCGGAATACCGCTTGACGAACTCTTAACAGATTTGACGCTAATGGAGATACAAGGAATTATAGAAGCGTTACCCGGCGGTTTTTATAAATTGAAATTTTAATTTTACATAAATTCAGCAATACGAAAGGAAACTTCAATGGCAAATCTTGTAATAGTCGAATCACCCACAAAAGCTTCCACAATTAAGGGCTACTTAGGCTCTAACTATAAAGTTTTGGCTTCAAAGGGGCATATTAGAGATCTCCCCAAAAGCGAACTCGGTATTGATGTAGATAACGGCTTTGAGCCTCGTTATATAAATATCAGAGGCAAAGGCGATCTGATTAAGCTTTTAAAGAAAGAAGCAAGTTCTGCATCTAAAATATTTCTCGCAACGGACCCTGACCGCGAGGGAGAGGCGATATCTTGGCATTTGGCGCAAGTTTTAAAGGATTACACAAGCAAAATAAGCCGTGTAACATTTAACGAGATAACGAAAACGTCAATAAAAGCTGCAATAAAAAACGCAAGAGACATTGACGAGAATCTCGTCAACTCTCAACAAACGAGGCGTATTCTTGACCGCATTGTGGGATATAAGCTCAGTCCGTTTCTCTGGAAGAACGTTCGTCACGGACTTTCCGCTGGAAGAGTGCAATCGGTTGCTACGAGAATGATAGTTGAAAGAGAAGAAGAGATAAACGCATTCGTACCTGTTGAGTATTGGGAAATAGAAGGTACTTTTAAAACCGAGAGGAATGATACGTTTACAGCAAACTATTTTTCTCAAAATTCCAAAAAGAAAGAGAATATCGGCAACGAAAAAAGAGCACTTGAAATACTTGAAGATATTAAAAGCGGAACTCCTACCGTAAGCTCCATTAAAAAGAGCGTTCAACGCCGATCTCCCGCTCCGCCTTTCACTACTTCGTCAATGCAGCAGGAAGCCAACAGAAGGCTTAATTTCAATTCACAAAAGACAATGAAGCTCGCCCAAGAGCTTTATGAAGGTATAAATTTGGGAGCTTCCAACGGAGGAACACAAGGTCTTATAACTTATATAAGAACAGACTCTCTGCGTATAGCGAATGAAGCAGCTGAAGCAGCAAAGTCATATATAATTGAGCATTTCGGCGAAAAATACGCCCCGGCGAAATTCAGAACATATAAAATGCGTTCAAATTCACAGGACGCGCACGAAGCTATCCGCCCCTCAAACGTTAATCTTACGCCCGATGCCGTTAAAACGCATTTGACGACAGATCAGTATAAGCTTTATAAACTCATTTGGGACAGATTTATAGCAAGCCAAATGGAAAATGCCGAGTATGATACAGTCAGCGTAAATATTTTGTGCGGAAAGAGCATTTTCCACGCAAACGGCAACACAGTAAAATTTGCGGGATTTTTAGCGGTTTATGAAGAACTTAATGATGAAAAAGTAAAAGAAAAACAAACATCACTTCCCGAAATACACGAAAACGATATTTTATCACTGTTAAATATCGAGCCTTCCAAACACTTTACAGAGCCGCCTCTTCGTTACACCGAGGCAAGTCTTATCAAAGCGCTTGAAGAAAAGGGGATAGGCAGACCCAGCACCTACACTCCTACCATAATGACAATTATACAGAGAGATTACGTCGAGCGTGTCGGTAAATCATTGAAGCCCACGTCACTCGGTGAAGTAACGACAAAGGTAATGAAGGAGCATTTTTCAGATATTATCAACTACGAATTTACCGCTAATATGGAAAGTGACCTTGATGATATTTCAATAGGTGAAAAAAACACAAACGAGGTTCTTGAAGGCTTCTACACTAACTTTAAATCCGAGCTTGATAAAGCGGAGGAAACGATGGACGGAAAAGCTTTGGAGATCCCCGATAAAGAATGTGACATAATTTGTGAAAAATGCGGCGCCACAATGGTCATCAAAAAAGGACGTTTCGGACGCTTTGCAGCTTGTCCGAATTACCCCCAATGTAAAAACACGAAGACTATAGACAATAACGGCAAAGCCGTTGAGAAAAAGCAAAGCGCTGCTCCGACGGGCGAAAAATGCGAGCTTTGCGGAGGCGAGCTTGTTTTAAGGAAAGGAAGATTTAACAGTTTCCTTGCTTGTTCTAATTATCCAAAGTGCAAATTTACAAAGTCGATAACTAAAGAGACGGGCGCTATTTGCCCAATTTGCAAGGGAAAAATAGTCCAAAAGCGCACTAAGACACAAAAAATATTCTACAGCTGCGAAAATTATCCCACTTGCACCTTCTCAACTTGGGACGTACCTGTGGAGAAAAAGTGTCCCAAGTGTGACGGTACCATACTTTATAAAAAGAGCAAAAACAAACTATATTGTTCTAACGAAAACTGCGATTACACAGCGGAGAGTAACGATGAAAATTAAGGTTATAGGTGCGGGACTTGCCGGATGCGAAGCTGCATATCAAATCGCGAAATACGGCATTGATGTTGAGCTTTATGAGATGAAGCCTAAAAAACGCACTCCCGCACACCATAAAGATTACTTTGCCGAACTTGTTTGCTCCAATTCTTTAAGAGCAAGAGGGCTTGAAAATGCAGTCGGACTTTTAAAAGAGGAACTTCGGCTTCAAGGATCGCTTATAATGGAAGCGGCCGACAAGAACGAAGTTCCCGCAGGCGGTGCACTTGCCGTTGACAGAGACGGCTTTTCAACGTATATAACGGAGAAGATAAAATCGATGCCTAATATTACCGTTATAAACGAAGAAATCTCCAAAATTGACGATAATGAATATACCGTAATTGCAACGGGTCCTTTATCAAGCAAATGTATAGTAAGTGAGATAGAAAGATTACTCGGAAATAACTTTTTATATTTTCACGATGCGGCGGCACCTATAGTTTCATTCGACAGTATCGATATGAGCAAAGCATTTTTTGCTTCACGATACCATAAAGGTGATGCTGATTACGTAAACTGTCCAATGAATAAAGAACAATACGACAAGTTTTACGAAGCACTTATCAACGCCCCAACCGCCGAACTACACGAATTTGAAAAGGCCATAACTGTTTTCGAGGGTTGTATGCCCGTCGAAGAAATGGCAAAAAGGGGACACGATACGCTTTTGTTCGGCCCTTTAAAGCCTGTAGGGCTTACATATCCCGACAGCGATGAAATGCCATATGCAGTAGTTCAACTTCGTGCAGACAACGCCGCAAGATCATTATACAATATAGTCGGATTTCAAACTCATTTAACGTTTGGTGCTCAAAAAGAGGTATTCGGTTTAATACCCGGACTTGAAAACGCTTCATTTCAGCGCTATGGTGTAATGCACAAAAACACGTACATTTATTCACCGGGTTGTCTTGATAACACTTACGCATTAAGAACAAACAAAAAAATCAGATTTGCAGGACAGATGACGGGTGTTGAAGGTTATGTTGAATCTACAGCTTCGGGGCTTGTTGCCGGAGTCGGTGCAGCAAGAGATATATTGGGGCTTGAGAGACTTGACTATACAGACCTGACCGCAACAGGTGCTCTTGCCGCGTATGTTTCAAACCCGTCAATAAGCCCAAAACGTTTTCAACCGATGAACGTGAACTTCGGAATAATGCAGCCTTTGGAATATAAAGTAAAAGGCGGAAAGCAAGAAAAAAATAAACACATTTCCCAAAGAGCAATAGAAAAGATTAAGGAAATTATCAATCAAACTAATTAAGGTGAATTATGAGAATAATTATTGATGCAATGAGCGGCGATAATGCGCCCGAACAGATAGTTTACGGTGCAGTAGAGGCGGCAAACGAGTTTAACGTCGAAATACTTTTTACGGGCGATGAAGAAAAAATCAAAAAATGCCTTCGTGATGTAAATGCCCAAGACAATAAGCTTATAAATATTGTTCACACATCGGACATTATAACGATGTGTGATGAACCGACGTCAATACTGAAAGAAAAGCGTACGACCTCTATGGGACTTGCGTTTGATCTTCTCGCAAACGGCGAAGGGGATGCAATGATAAGCGCCGGAAATTCAGGTGCGCTTTTATGCGGTGCGAGCCTCATCGTTAAAAGAATAAAAGGCATTAAGAGAGCCGCTCTTGCAAGTGTTATTCCATTTGGAAGAAAGTTGTTTTTAGACTCCGGCGCAAATTCCGAGTTTAAAGCGGAATATCTTTCTCAATATGCTACGATGGGAAGCATATATATGAACTGCGCCTTCGGTATCGAAGCACCAAGAGTGGCACTTTTAAATAACGGTACTGAACAGTCAAAGGGCACGCCCGAACACAAAGAGGCGTATAAGCTTTTGAAAGCTAACGAAAATATAAACTTTATCGGCAATATTGAAGGCAGAGATCTTTACGGCAAAGATTGCGACGTGGTAGTCACCGACGGATTTTCGGGCAATATCGCGCTTAAAGCTTTGGAGGGTGGCGGAAAATATTTCGGTGCCGAAATTAAAAAGATGTTTAAAAGCGGAATTTTATCGGCTATTGCTTATCTACTCGTTAAAAAGAAGGTCAATGATTTTAAAGCCTCCCTCGATTACAGAATTTACGGCGGCGCTCCTTTCTTGGGAGTCAAAAAAACTGTGCTCAAAGCACACGGAAGCTCCGATAAAATCGCAATATACCATACGGTTGCTCAAGCGATAAAGCTCGTGGAAAGCGGTCTTATTGATAAGATAACAAGCAACCTTGACGGCGAGGTAGTTGAAAATGTTAAGTAATAAAGAGCTTTTACAGCTCGAAAAGAAGATAAATTATTCTTTCAAAAACAAAAATTTATTGATTCGAGCGCTTACTCACAGTTCGTTTGCAAATGAAGCAAACGCTCAGCACGATTTTCAAGCAAAGATACGTTCTTATGAGCGGCTCGAATTTTTTGGAGATTCGATCCTTTCGTTTGTAGTATCCGAATACATATGCGAAAATTTCCCCGACTGTCCGGAAGGTGAGCTTACGAAACTGCGAGCGGCCGTCGTTTGCGAAGACAGTCTTTATGAAATAGCCAAGAAATTAAACTTGGGAAAATTTATATTACTTGGTAAAGGTGAAGAATATACAGGTGGACGCGAAAGAAAGAGCGTTCTTGCGGACGTTGTGGAAGCAATAATTGCGGCTATGTTCAGAGATAGTGGTATGCAATTTTGCGCAGAGTTTATTATGAATAATCTGCGTGATAAAATCAGCGCCATAATGAATACCGAAAAAGTAGAAGATTATAAGTCTCAGCTTCAACATCTCGTACAGCAGGCGCCGGGTGAATTGCTTGAATACGAGCTTGTAGATGAAATTGGCCCCGATCACGACAAAACTTTTGTTATGGTTGCAAAGTTAAACCGCAACATAATCGGAAAAGGCACGGGAAGAACAAAAAGAGAAGCCGAACAGCAGGCGGCAAAAGAGGCACTTATACTGTTTGGCAGCATAAACGGAAAATAAAAATTTGAGGTGCTATTTTGTATTTAAAATATGTTGAAATGCAAGGATTCAAATCCTTTGTAGATACCACGAGATTTTACTTTGGCAAAGGAATAACGACCATAGTTGGCCCCAACGGAAGCGGTAAATCAAACGTTTCCGATGCAATCAGATGGGTTTTGGGCGAAATAAGCTCAAAGAGCCTTCGAGGCTCAAAAATGGAAGACGTCATTTTCAGCGGTGCGCAGGGAAGAAGCCCCGCAAGCTTTGCCGAAGTATCTTTATGTATGGACAACAGTGACGGCGGTCTTAAAAATGACAGCGAAGAGGTAATCGTTACCCGCCACTACTCAAGAAGCGGAAACAGTGAATATTATATAAACAAAAAAGAAGTAAGACTAAAAGACATTTATGAATTATTCTTGGATACCGGTATCGGAAGAGACGGATACTCCATTATAGGACAAGGTCAAGTTGCAGAAATTCTTTCTTCAAAAAGTGATACACGCCGCGAAATGATAGACGAAGCGGCAGGTATATCAAAGTATAAGCATAAAAAGAAGGATGCCGAAAAGAATTTGAGTGCTACCGCAGACAATCTCGTAAGACTTACGGATATACTCGGCGAGATCACTTCCCGTGTTGAACCTATGCGAAAGGAAGCCGAAAAAACCGAAAAATATCTTGTTCTTTACGGAGAAGCGAAGACACTTGAAGTATCTCTTTGGATGGACGAAATAGATAGCTTATCCCATGAAAAAGAAAAGATACAAAACGCATATGAAAGTGCAAAAAGAAAGCTCGAAATCTGCGAAAACGAAATAAAAGAATGCGAAACGGGCACCGAAGATTTGCGTAAGCAAATACAGGGGAACAATGAAAAAATAGAGGAAAACCGCGAAGGAATTAAGAATCACGAGCATCATATGAGCGAGCTTTCCGAAAGAAAGAGTATTTTACAAAACGACCTTGCTCACTTTGAAGAGAGACTTTCCGATATAAATTCATTGACAGCCGAACTTAATAAAAAGCTTAAAGGTGAAAAGGAACTTTTTGATTCGGAATATGAAAAGACGGGAAAGCTCGGAGATAAAACTACTGAACTTGAAAAAGAAATAAAAACTTCCGAAGAACAAATGAACTCTATTTCTTCAAAGCTTTTTAATCTCGATTTTGAGATAGGAAATCTTGCACTTAAAAAAGAACTCAGCAGCGGTGATATTACCGACCTCAAAATGCAAAAAACGAGTGCCGAAACCGCCGTTGGACAGCTCAAGCTTCGTATAGATGAGCTTAATAATGCTGATGCAAACGAAGGCCACTTAAATTCCGTATACACCGAGCGATACAATAATGCAAAAAATTTTAAAGCTGAAAAAGAAGCGTTACTTACAGAAAAGCTTAATATTTTGAATGCACGTACTGCTGAACTTGACAATGTTAATGAAAAAATTTCAAAAACAGGTGCCAAGCTTCAAGATAAGCTTTTAAAGCGTGCCGAAACCGGCAAGCATATAGATATGCTAAAGCGAATGGACAATATGCTTGAAGGTTATGCTTACAGCGTAAAGGCAGTAATGCAAGCTGTAAGCGCAAAAAAGCTCTTCGGTATCCACGGACCTGTATCAAAGCTTATATCGACTGCTGAAAAATATGCTGTTGCTTTGGAAGTTGCTTTGGGTGCGGCTGCTCAAAATATTGTTACGGATAACGAAAATGCAGCAAAAAGCGCAATAAATGAATTAAAAAACACAAAATCCGGCAGAGCGACGTTCTTGCCAATCGCTACGATAAACGGAAAATCATTGGGAACAAGTGAAATATCCGAGAAAAACGGATTTGTCGGTATTGCTTCAGAGCTTGTAAGCTATGATAAAAAGTACGATGGCATAGTAAAATATCTGCTTGGAAGAACTGTTATTGCAGATAACATTGACAGTGCGGCAAGAATAGCTAAATCGGGTGGGTACAGATATAAGGTCGTTTCTTTAGACGGACAAGTTATAAACTCCGGCGGTAGTTTCACAGGCGGAAGCATTTCAGTAAAAACCGGAATGCTTACAAGAAGTGCCGATATCGATAAGTTAAACTCGGAGCTTAATTCTCTCACAAGTGAAATTGAAGAGCATCAAAAGAATATTGCAAAGGAAACAGCAAATAAGTCAAGACTTGAAGAAGAAATTTCAATTCTTAACGCAAATATAATCAATCTTAAGACTGAACTTTCCGCAATTACAGCAGAGCTTGCTGCAATTGATGAAAATATCGAGGGCGATGCTGAAAGACGTAATGAAATGTACGCCGAAAAAGATAAGCTTTTGCAAGAAATTGCAGACAAAGAACAGCTGATTAAAGATTTATCGGCAAAAATTGCAGAAACGGAAGATTCTCTCAAAAACAACGATGAGGCATACTCCGATCTGCGTCAAAAACAACAAGAGCTTCAAGCCGAAAAGGATACTTTGCAAAATCGTGTCTATACTATGAAAATAGAGCTTGCCGAGTCGCTTAAGGATCTTGAAAATACTCAATTTTCACTCGTTGCTCTAACACAGAATCTCGAACTTGACAGCGATAAAATGCAAAGCTATGTAAAACAGCTTACAGAGATAGAAAATAAGATTGCTTCTTCAAAAGAAGAAATTGCAACGGTAAGTTCCGAAATTGATGGTGGCGACGAGCATTACAATAAAATGCAGCTTGCCGTCAAGGAGCTTGATGCGGCAAATCTCGAGTTCGACAAAAAGATAACCGAATATTCGGTAAAGCTTAAAAAATGCTACGCTGAAAAAGAGAATTTGGTTCGTGATTTCACCAAGGCAGAAACCAAGCTTGAAAGCGGTCAGTCTGAACACGACCGACTTATTTCAAGACTTTTCGACACATACGATCTTACGTATACAACTGCAGCTGAAGTAAGAATAGTTATCGAAAACAAATCCGAAACAACTAAACGTCTTTCATTCCTTAAAGGTGAAATTAAGAAGCTCGGTTCTGTTAATCTTAACGCAGTAAGCGAATATGCAGAGCTAAAAGAAAGATATGATTTTCTTTCTGAACAAGTCGGAGATTTAACCAAATCAAAACAAGAACTTGAGGGTATAATTGAAAACTTAGATTCCGATATGAAACGTATTCTTAAAGAAGCTATGGTAAGCATAAACGATAACTTCACAAGAATCTTTAAAGAGCTGTTTGGTGGAGGAAAGGCAGAGATATGCTTTGCAGACGATGACGATATTATTGACGGCGATATAGACATTTTTGCACAACCTCCCGGAAAAACAGTTAACAATATTCAGCTTCTTTCGGGCGGAGAGCGCTCGCTGATTTCGATATCCATATATTTTGCGCTTATAGCTGTTTCTCCGACTCCTTTCTGCATTATGGACGAAATCGAATCTGCGCTTGACGACGTAAACGTCGACAGATTCGCTCAATATGCAAAGCGCTTCTGCGAAAAAACGCAGTTTATTATGATCACTCACAGAAGAGGAACTATGAACGTTGCAGATATACTCTACGGTATCACAATGCAAGAAAAAGGTATATCTAAATATTTGACGATAAGTGTTGACGAAGTTGAGAATAAGCTCGGAATTAAATTGTAAGAGGTAATAATGGGATTTTTTGATTCATTAAGAAACGGTTTGAAAAAGACAAAGGATGCTCTTGTCGGACGTATAGACGATATCTTCAGTGCATTCAAAAAACTTGATGACGATCTGTATGATGAACTTGAGGAAACCTTAATCGAAGCCGATCTCGGCGTATTGGCAACCGAAAACATTTTGGACGAACTGCGAGAAAGAGTGAAAGAAAAAAAGATAAACGAAACAGACGTGGCAAAATCCGAACTTTACACAATAATGTCCGAAATGATATGCGAAAATGCCGACAGTAAGATATCTTACGATAAACCCACCGTAATTCTTGTTATCGGTGTCAACGGAGTGGGGAAAACTACTTCGATCGGTAAACTTACAAGCATATTTACAAAGCAAGGAAAAAAAGTTTTACTTGCTGCCGCCGATACATTCCGAGCCGCCGCTATTGATCAACTTGCCGTATGGGCAAAACGCTCAAATGTAGGAATAATCAAGCACGAGGAAAATTCAGATCCCGCATCAGTCGTTTTTGACTCAATTGCCGCCATGAAAGCAAGAAAAAACGATATACTTATAGTTGACACGGCAGGAAGACTTCATAACAAGCAAAATCTTATGAACGAACTTGCTAAAATCAACAGAGTCATTGACAAAGAATATCCCGAAGCCGAAAGAGAAACTTTACTCGTTCTTGACGGCTCAACGGGACAAAACGCATACATTCAGGCAAAGGAATTCAGCAGTGTTGCCGATATAACGGGTCTTGTTCTGACAAAAATGGACGGAACGGCAAAAGGCGGTGTAGTATTTTCTATATGCTCCGAACTAAAAGTGCCTGTTAAATATATCGGGGTTGGTGAAGGCATAGACGATCTACAGGAATTTTCCGGCGAAGATTTTGTAAAGGCTATATTCGGTGAATAATATGAAAATCATACTTGCATCTAACAATAAAGGAAAAATCAGAGAGGTACGTAAAGTCCTTGGCGATAATTTTGAGGTATACTCACTGTCCGACGTCGGTTTTACCGATGAGATTGAGGAAAACGGCACAAGCTTTGAGGAAAACGCTTTCATCAAAGTTCACGCTGTTTCAGAAAAGTTTTCGGATTACATAATTATTGCAGATGACAGCGGTATTTGCGCAAACGCCCTTCACGGTGAGCCGGGTATATATTCCGCAAGATATTGCGGCGAGCACGGAAAAGATGAAGAGAACAATAAAAAACTCCTTGAAAATCTATCGGATAAGACAGATAAAAGAGCATATTACGCTTGCAGCATTGCAGTAAGACTGCCAAGCGGTGATGAGTTTGCCGTTTTCGGAAGATGTGATGGTGAAATAACCGAAAATGCGGCAGGCAGCGGCGGTTTCGGTTACGATCCCATATTCTATCTGCCTAACTTTAAAAAGACAATGGCCGAGCTTACAGACGATGAGAAAAACAGCATAAGCCATAGAGGAGAAGCTCTGCGCTTATTTGCAAAAGAGCTTAAAAGGAGGATAAAATGACAAGTAAACAACGAGCATATCTGCGCTCACTTGCAAACCGTATTGATACAATACTGCAAGTAGGAAAAGGCGGTATAAATGAAAATCTGATTAAACAGGTCGACGATGCGTTAGAGGCTCGCGAGCTTATAAAGCTTCACAATCTCGAAACATCACCGTACACTGCAAAAGAAGCTATGAACGAGCTTGCTAATGCTACTCAAAGCATTCCCGTAGCTTCTGTCGGAAACAGATTCGTGCTTTACAGAGAAAGCAAGAACAATAAGAAGATCGAATTATAACGGAGCGTAATTCAAATGAGGATAGGTTTATTCGGCGGAACCTTTAATCCGCCGCATAAGGCGCATATAAGACTTGCAAAGGCATTTTTAAAAGAGTATAATTTAGATAAACTCTATATTTGTCCTGCAAATAATCCTTATCATAAAGCAACGATAACGCCTACAGATGCAGAGCATAGATTTAATATGACGAAGCTTGCATTTAAAGATATGCCGACAGATAAGGTTGTTGTCAGCGATATGGAAATAAAAAGAGGGGGCAATACGTATACGGTTGATACCGTAAACCAAATTTTATCAAGCCACCCCGAAATAAAAAAAGTTTACGTTCTTTGCGGTACAGATATGATAATGACGCTTCCAAGTTGGTATAAAGCAGAAGAGCTTTTACAAAAGTCGTATATTGTTCACGCAAAGAGAAAAGGCACGAATTCATTATTACCGCCAAATATTGAAATATCTACACTTGAATTCGATGAGCTTGAGATAAGTTCAAGTCAAATAAGGCATAACCTTGAATCTGATAAAATGTATCTGTCAAAAGAGGTTTATGAATATGCATATAAGAATCTCTTATATCATATTGACACCGATTATGATATTGGAATGTTAAAAAGCTATGCCGAAACACATGAAAAAACGAGTAGATATCTTCACACTCTTGCGGTTGAAGAATGCGCTTTAGAGCTAAAAAGTCACACCGCACCTCATCTTTCGAATAATCTTATTAGTACTTGTGCCATATTGCATGATTGCACAAAAAATGCCGATATCAGCGATCATCACGTCTTATTTTCCACTATAAATACGCCGCCTCAAAAAGAAGATCTTTCTTCGGAAAAGCTTTTTCACTCAAGAAGCGGTGCTATACTTGCAAAAAGAATGTTCAACGTTTCCGACGCTGTATATAACGCTATATGGCGGCATACGGTAGGTGCCAAAAATATGACCGTATTGGATAAAATAATATTCCTTGCGGATTACATTGAAAAAACCCGCACGTTTTCGGAATGCGTTGCTTTAAGAAAGATTTATTACGACGGACTTAAAAATTCAAATACACTGTCAAGACGATTGATTAACTTGGACAAATGTGTTAAAATAGCTCTTGATTCAACGATTGGCGAGCTTTCAGAAAAAGGCATAAAGCCGCATAGCGAAACTGTAAAAGCCTTAAAATTTATTGAAAAAGAGATAGCCGAATACGAATCTGTATTCGCAAATATATAAGGAGGAAGTATGTCTGAACTTTTACAAAGAGAACATGCAAAGAAAAACGCAGAAGAAATAGTAAAAATTCTTGATTCAAAGAAGGCTATTGATCTAAAGCTGATTTGCGTCAGAGAGCAAACGCCTCTCGCGGATTATTTTGTGATCTGCACCGCAAACTCAACAACTCAACTTCGCTCACTTGCCGATGAGGTTGAATTTCAAATGAAGCAAAATTTCGACATTGAGTGTAAAGCTGAGGGCAGAGACGGTTGGATCTTACTTGATTTTGCGAGTGTTATCGTTCACGTTTTCACAAGAGAAGCAAGAGATTTTTACAAGCTTGATAAGCTTTGGGCAGAAGGCGAAGAAATTGATATAAGCGAAATCACCGATACTGAAAATTAAATGAGGTTTTAGATATGAAGTACAATTTTTCGGAAATTGAAAGCAAATGGCAAAAGAAATGGGAAGAGGATAAAATTTTTGAAGCAAAAGAAGATTACAGCCTTCCCAAATTTTACGGACTCGTTGAATTTCCTTATCCGAGCGGCGCGGGTATGCACGTCGGTCACATTAAGGCTTATTCAGGTCTTGAGATCATTTCAAGAAAAAGACGTATGCAAGGCTTTAACGTGCTTTTTCCCATCGGATTTGACGCATACGGTCTTCCTACGGAAAACTATGCGATAAAAACGGGCATTCATCCTCGCAAGGTGACGGATAATAACATTGAAAAATTCACCTCACAGCTTAAAAAGGTAGGTTTTTCTTTCGATTGGTCACGTACCGTTGATACGACCGAAGAAGATTACTATAAGTGGACGCAGTGGATATTCAGAAAAATGTTTGATGAGGGGCTCGTTTTCCGAGCTACAACTCTCGTAAACTACTGTCCGCACTGCAAGGTTGTTCTTTCTAACGAAGACAGCCAAGGCGGCAAGTGCGATATTTGCCATTCAGACATAATTCAAAAATCAAAAGACGTTTGGTATTTAAGAATAACCGAATATGCCGACAAGCTCCTTGAAGGACTTAGTAAAGTTGATTATTTGCCCAATATCAAGCTTATGCAGGAAAACTGGATAGGAAGAAGCGAAGGCGCATTCGTAAACTTTAAGATAGCTGAAACAGAAGACAGCCTACGCATCTACACGACCCGTTGCGATACGATGTTCGGTGTTACCTTTATGGTAATTGCTCCCGAGCATCCCATTATCGAGAAATACCGCGATAGGATCGCAAATATAGCCGAGCTTGATGCATATAAGGACGAATGTACAAAGAAGACGGAATTTGAACGTACACAGCTCGTAAAAGATAAAACGGGCGTGAAAATTAACGGTCTTTATGCAATAAATCCCGCAAACAACAAAGAGATACCTATTTACATTTCCGATTACGTTATGATGGGATACGGTACGGGCGCCATTATGGCAGTTCCCGCTCACGACGAAAGAGACTATGACTTTGCCAAAAAATTCGGCATCGACATAATCGAAGTAATCAAGGGCGGCGATATTACAAAAGAAGCATATACCGGCGACGGCGCTATGGTGAATTCCGATTTTCTCAACGGTATTGAAACCAAAAAAGAAGCTATCGAAAAAATGCTTTCATTCTTGAAAGAAAACGGTATAGGTGAAAAGGGTGTTCAGTACAAAATGAAAGACTGGGCATTTAACCGACAAAGATATTGGGGCGAGCCCATTCCCATCGTACACTGCGAAAAATGCGGTATGGTTGGCGTTCCCTACGAGGAGCTTCCCTTAAAGCTTCCCAATATGGAAAACTTTGCGCCCGGCGAAGGGGGAGAGAGCCCTCTTGCAAAGGTTGAATCATTCGTTAACTGCGAGTGCCCAAAGTGCCACGGTAAAGCAAAGAGAGAAACAGACACAATGCCTCAATGGGCGGGCTCGTCTTGGTATTTCTTGCGATATTGTGATCCTAATAACGCACAAAAGCTTGCAAGCGAAGAAGCACTTAAATATTGGCTACCCGTTGACTGGTACAACGGAGGTATGGAGCACGTTACTCGCCATATGATCTATTCACGTTTCTGGCATCATTTCCTTTATGATATCGGCGCAGTGCCCGTTGACGAGCCTTACGCAAAGAGAACGGCACAAGGTCTTATCCTCGGCCCTGACGGTGATAAGATGAGTAAATCCAAGGGCAACGTAGTTGATCCTAACGACGTTGTAAGCGAATACGGTGCAGACGTGTTACGTGTATACGTTCTCTTTATGGGTGACTATGCCTCTGCAACACCTTGGAGCGAAAACAGCGTTAAGGGCTGTAAGCGTTTCTTGGAGAGAATTGCGGGGCTTTCCGATATAGCAAAGGGAAGCGGACACAATCCTAAGCTCGAAGGTGCTTTAAACAGAACAATAAAGAAAGTTACAGATGACATCGAAGAAATGAAGTTCAATACCGCTATAGCGGCGATGATGAGCTTCCTTAATGAAATCTATGACGCAGGTGCGCTTACCGTAGACGATCTTATGGCGTTTATACGCATTCTCTGTCCTTTTGCTCCTCATATTGCAGAAGAGATATGGGAAAAATTCGGTATGAAGGGATATTGTTCATTAGCTGCATGGCCTGAGTATGACGAATCGAAGCTTATAGAAAGCACTATGGAGATAGCAGTACAGATATCAGGTAAATTCAAAGCAACGGTAAGCGTGCCGTCTGATGCAGATAAGGATACGGTTATTTCGGCTGCTAAAGCTAATGAAAAGGTCGCTTCCATTATTGAAGGAAGAACTATAGTCAAAGAGATATACGTTGACAAGAAGCTCGTAAATATCGTTGTAAGATAGAAAGGTGGTATTATGCAATTAGTTGTTATCGTTTTAAACAAAATTGAAGTGCTCGATAAAATGTTAAAGGAATTCGGAAACGCAAATATTCCCGGTGCAACGATACTCGACAGCAAGGGAATGGCTATGGAGCTTGGAGAGATAGATGAGCTTCGCTTTTTGGGCTCACTCCGTATGATGCTAAACCCCGCCCACCACGAGAGTCGTACCATTTTCCTTGTGGTTGACGAAGAAAAGATACCCACTATCTCTGAAATCCTTAATAATGTAACCGGAGGTCTTGAAAAACCCGATACAGGTGTAATGTTCTCGTTGCCCGTTAATTACACCGAGGGCTTCCAAACGTCAAAATGAATTTGAATCAATATCTAAATTTAAACACGCTTCTGTTTTTAGCAGTTATGATATTCGCCGGAATGTTTTTCGGTAGAATGGCAAAGCACATAAGACTTCCTAACGTCACAGGTTACATAGTTGCAGGTCTTTTGCTTGGTCCAAGCATTTTGGGGATTATTCCCGAAGATGTAATTAAAAGCTTTGAGATCATATCTACCGTTTCACTCGGCTTTATCGCCTTCTCAATAGGTAATGAATTTAAGATGTCTTATTTTAAACGCGTAGGTGCATCTCCCATAGTTATTGCATTTATGGAAGCGCTATTTGCAGTAGTTTTCGTATTTGCAGCGTTAGTGTGCTTTGGTGTAGACTTATCGTTTGCACTCGTGCTTTCGTCTATTGCGGCAGCTACCGCTCCTGCGGCTACAATAATGGTCATCAAGCAATACAAGGCTCGAGGGCCCGTCACCGAATCGCTGTTATCCGTCGTTGCCATTGACGATGCTGCGGCACTTATGCTGTTTTCCGTATGCGTTGCTATTGCGCAGACTATTACTAAAAGCGAAAGCGGTAATCTTGCATCAACGATACTCTCATCACTTTGGGAGATATTCGGTGCTGTTTTGGTCGGAGCGATACTCGGATTTATTTTCTTGATACCTCTTAGATTCTTCAAGAAAAACGGCAACAGATTATCACTTATCTTCGGATTCATATTTTTGGCTTTAGGCATCTCTAAAGTAATACACGTTTCCGACCTAATGTGCTGTATGGCGATGGGCGCAATAGTTGCAAACTTTTCGCCGGAGGTCAATAAGATCATGGACTTGTGTGACGGAGTAACACCTCCTATGTTTATGCTGTTCTTTGTCGCATCGGGCGCCGATTTAAAGCTAAGCGTACTTCCGACGGTCGGAATTGTCGGAGCCATCTATATAGTCTTCAGAGTCATCGGAAAGGTACTCGGAGCTGTATTTGGCAGTGCGGTATCAAAAGCCGATCCTAAAGTCAAAAAGTATCTAGGATGGGCGCTTATACCCCAAGCGGGTGTTGCGATAGGTCTTTCGCTTGCAGCGAGTAATGTAGTACCCGAATATGCACCGCAAATCAGAGCAATAATCCTTTGCGCAACACTGATTTATGAGCTTATCGGTCCGGTTATAACAAAAATTTCCCTCAAAAAAGCAGGGGATATAAAAGAATAAAAGAAATGCTGTAGCAACTGCTACAGCATTTCTTTTATTCTTTAACTTCGTTATTTACGGTTTCTTCCAAAGTTTGAATTCCGTCGTTTACGGGAGTATCGGGGGAGTCCGCAATTACTTCTTCCGCTTCAACTACAGATGTCTCCTCATCCTCGTTCTTTTCCGCAATTGCAAGATTTACTACGACTGCGTTATCCTTTAGTCGCATAATACGAACGCCGGATGTCGAACGGTTATTATAAATCGGAATATCGGAAATTCTGACTCTTATTATAACACCCTCATTTGTAATAAACATCGCATCGGAATCCTCCGAAACAGAAGCTATACCGCAAAGCTTACCGGTTTTTTCTTCTGTTAGAAGGTGGCAACGCATACCCTTTGTTCCTCTTGAGTGAGCAGAGAAGTTTTCGTAAGCGCAACGCTTGCCAAATCCCTTTTCGGTAACTGTGAGAAGCGTCTCGTTTATGCCCTCGGCTATTGTTACAGCACCGCATACAATATCGTCAGACGCAAGATTTATAGCCTTAACGCCTCTTGCTGTTCTACCCATAACTCTGACTGCGTCTTCGCTAAAACGCACAGCAAGGCCGTTTCTTGAAGCTATAAGTATATCATCGTAGCCCGTCGTGAGTTTTGCGAAATACATTTCATCATCATCGTCAAGCGTAAGAGCTATAATACCCGTCTTTCTGATGTTCTTGAAATCACTGACTCTTGTACGCTTGATAATACCGTTTTTAGTTATCATCGTAAAGTAATTGTCAATATCAAGCGATGGAACCGTAATGCAAGCAGTAACCTTTTCGTCTGAATCGATAGGCAAGAGGTTAATAAGGTTCGTGCCCTTTGCTGTTCTTCCTGCTTCGGGTATCTCGTAGCATTTCTTTAAGTAAACCTTACCTTTATTTGTAAAGAGCAAGATGTAATCGTGAGAATTAACAACGTAGACATTGTTGACCAAATCTTCCTCTCTCGTGCTCATAGCGGTAATACCTCTGCCGCCGCGATTTTGCGCTTGGTAGGTATCTGCGGAGATACGTTTGATATAGCCCGCTTGGGTCATTGATACAACGTACTTTTCTCTTGCTATGAGGTCTTCAGCAAGAATTTCATCGGCATTGGGTTCAATGTCCGTTCTTCTTTCATCGCCGTATTTATTCTTTATGACAGTAAGTTCTTCTTTTATGATTTCTTTTACAAGATTTTCATCACCTAATATTGCGTTCATTTTTTCAATAAACGCAAGCTTGTCGGAAAGCTCGTTTGTAACCTTATCTCTTTCCATTCCGGAAAGTCGTCCCAAAGGCATTTCTACGATAGCTTGGGATTGTATCTCGGAAAGCTCAAAGCGCTCCATAAGAGCCTGTTTTGCTTCGGGAATAGATGAGGAAGCTCTGATAAGCTTGATTACTTCGTCAATATTGTCAAGAGCCGTTACGTATCCCTGTAATATATGAACTCGTTTTTCTGCCTGTTCTTTATCGAATATAGTTCTTCTGCGTATAACGCTTTCTTGGTGTTTGATATAATGATATAGAATCTCTTTAAGGTTAAGTATCTTCGGCTCGTTATTTACAAGCGCAAGCATCGTTATCGCACAAGTATCCTGAAGCTGTGTGTACTTATAAAGAAGATTAAGCACTAATTGAGGATTTGCATCACGCTTGCATTCGATAACGATTCTCATACCCGCCTTGCCCGTTTCATCACGCAAATCGGAAATTCCTTCGATACGCTTTTCTTTTGCAAGCTCAGCGATATTAGAAATAAGCATTGACTTATTGACTTGGTAGGGAATCTCGGTGAAGACTATCCAAGTTTTGTCTTTGTGTTCCTCAAAATGACATTTACCTCTTACGTAAATGTGGCCTTTACCCGTCGTATATGCCTGATAAAGTCCCGCGGTGCCGTATATCGTAGCGCCGGTGGGGAAGTCGGGAGCAGTAATAAACTCCATTAGTTCGGGAATCGTAGCGTCAGGGTTGTCCAGAAGGTGAATCGTGCCGTTTATAACCTCCGTTAAGTTATGAGGAGGGATATTGGTAGCCATACCGACGGCAATACCGATAGATCCGTTCACAAGAAGGTTGGGGAAGCGGGATGGAAGTACGACAGGCTCATCTCTGCTTGAGTCAAAGTTGGGCTGATAGTCGATAACATTCTTCTCAATATCGGTAAGCATTTCGCCCGCAAGACGAGTCATTCTCGCTTCGGTATAACGGTAAGCAGCCGCAGGGTCGCCGTCAACGTTACCGAAGTTACCTTGTCCGTCAATAAGAGGATATCTCATTGAAAAACTCTGTGCAAGACGAACCATAGAGTCATATACGGCAGCATCACCGTGAGGGTGATATTTACCGAGAACATTACCTACCGTAGCAGCCGACTTACGAGTCGGCTTATTGTAGGTGTTGCCTTCTTCGTACATAGAATACAAAATACGTCTGTGAACGGGCTTAAAACCGTCTCTAACGTCGGGCAGAGCACGGCCTACGATTACGGCCATTGCATATTCGATATAAGACTTTTTGATTTCTTTTTCAATATCGACGCTTATTATGTTTTGTCCTTCGTGATTTGAGTTCATAGCGTACCCCTTTAGTTGTATTTATTCATTGCTTTGTCCGTTTGACCGCTTGCAATAAGTTTAATAGCATCCGTGCAATTTTCCGCACACTTTTTTATAAGTTCCATTTCGCCTTTCGGAATATTACCCAAGACAAAATCCACAAGGTCCGAATCCGGACCGTTTGCCCCGACTCCGATTTTAATTCTCGGAAAACCATCGCTGTTTAAATGTGAAATAATGCTCTTAAGTCCGTTATGTCCGCCTGCACTTCCTGATTTTCTGATGCGCATTTTTCCTACGGGAAGGCTTATATCATCGGAAATTACGATTACGTTTTCCGGAGGAATTTTATAGTATGAGGCTGCTTCTCCGACGGCTTGCCCCGAATTATTCATAAACGTTTCGGGCTTCATAACCAAAAACGAGCCGTTTTCAAAGGGTAATTCACCTATCAAGGAATTAAAACGTTTTTTAGTGTATTCACATTCACAACAAGCCATTATTAAATCGACCGTCAAATAACCTACGTTATGGCGGGTCTTCATATATTTGGGACCGGGGTTTCCTAAACCCACGAGAATATGAGTGAACTTATTTTTCTTTCCGAAAATCATAAACAATTCCTAATATTTTTAAAATATATATTATACATATATTATATAATACATTTTATAAAAAAACAAGCGTTAGGAAGCAAAATGTTAAAATATTTAAAAATATTATGCTTAATATATTGCATTTTTCGGAATAAATTTATATAATGTATACTGTAGTATTATGTGAAATTCATAAGGAGACAGAGATATGCAAAAAGAAATTAAAAAGGCCGTTATTTTGGCAGCAGGACTCGGAACAAGAATGCTTCCGATTTCAAGGTGCGTACCCAAGGAAATGCTCCCCATAGTAGACAAGCCCGCGATGCAATATCTTGTTGAAGAATGCACTAAAAGCGGAATTAAGGATATTCTCATAGTGACGGGACGAGATAAGGAAGCAATTGAAAATCATTTCGATTTTACTCCCGAATACACCGAAAAACTCACTAAAGGCGGAAAAACCGACTTACTCAAACAAACCGATGAAATAGCAAGAATGGCAAACGTATATTTCGTAAGACAAAAAGAATCTCTCGGCACGGCGCATGCACTAAATTGTGCAAGAGCTTTTGTCGGTGACGACCCATTTGTATGTATGTACGGTGATGACGTTTGCATAAACGACGAATACCCCGTAACAAAGCAACTCATCGATTGCTACAACAAATACGGAAACTCCGTATGCGGCGTACAAGAGGTAAGCCCTGAGGATATTCAAAAATACAGCTCCCTTAAAGTAGAAAAACTTGAGGACAGACGTTATAAAGTTACCGATATGATAGAAAAGCCGAAGCCTGAGCAGGTATTTTCACTTTTCTCGATTCTCGGAAGACTTGTACTTACAAGCGAGGTATTTGAGCTTATTGATAATACTGCGCCTGCGGCTAACGGTGAAATATTCCTTACCGATGCTATGAAAGAGCTTGCATACAGAGGACGTATGAACGCTGTAGATTTCGAAGGAAAAAGATATGATCTCGGAAATAAGCTTGGAATGGTAATCGCATCCATTGAACAAGGACTCAAGCACCCCGAAATAGGCGAAGGCTTGAAGGAATATTTAAAAAATTTAGAACTTTAAAAACACGGAGGTCTTATGGAAAGACTGTCTAAAACGAATTATTATCTTGATATAGCACAAGCTGTGGCTTCAAGAGGTACTTGCCTTAGAAAAAAATACGGTGCAATAATCGTAAAAAACGATTCTATACTTTCCACGGGATACAACGGTGCTCCGAGGGGAAGAAAGAACTGCTGCGATCTCGGGTACTGTCAAAGAGACGAGCTTAATATCCCCAGAGGTGAACGATATGAGCTTTGCAGAAGCGTTCACGCAGAAGCTAATGCTATAATCTCTGCTTCAAGAGAGGACATGATCGGAGCGACCCTATACCTTGTAGGACTTGATGCTAAAACTGACGAGCTTGTCCCCGGTATTAACTCTTGTATGATGTGCAAGAGAATGGTTATAAACGCAGGTATATCGAAGATCATCGTAAGAGATACGCCTACCGAATATTCGGAAATTAACGTATCAGAGTGGATCGACAACGATGACAGTCTTTCGGGTAAATTTGGATATTGATGGATAAGATTCTGTTTTTATGTAGCGGCAATACTTGCCGTTCGCCCTTTGCGGAAGTTTATTTTAACAATATTGCAAAAAATAACAATATAAATGCCGTTGCAAACTCTGCGGGGATTTTTGCGAATATAGACGATACGCCCGGTGAAAATGCGAAAATTGCGGCAAAAGATTTCGGATTGGATATCGAAATGAGCATCCATCGTGCTAAAATATTAACACCTGAAATGCTCGGTGAATATGATTATATCATTACTATGGGTTCTTCGCATCTTGATATCATCGAAAAAGCAATACAAAACGGTGTATATACAAAACCCGAGCAAAGACGACAAGTTCTCGCAGGTGGAATACCCGACCCGTACGGCAGTAGTATTTTGGATTATAAGAATTGCTATGCGTTGATTTCAAATGCGGTGAATGCTTTTATTGAGGCTAACTACTGATGGATAAAATAAGCGTTAGAAAAATGTCGGCATCCGACGTAGATGCTCTTTATGAAATCGAGAAAAAATGCTTCACGCAACCTTGGTGCAAAAACGACTTTTCAATTATACCGTCACTTGACTATGCGCATTTTTTCGTTTTGGAATATAATGACATAGTTGCGGCTTTTGCCGGAATATACGTCATCGACGAAGCCGAGCTTATGAATATAGCTGTTCTGCCTGATTTTCAAAGAATGCGTTTTGCTTCTACTTTACTTGAAATATGCATAAAAGAAGCAAAAGCCTTAAATGCAGATAAAATGATGCTTGAAGTAAGAAAAAGTAACACGGCGGCTATTTCTCTGTATCGGAAATTTGGATTTATAAATGTTGGAACGAGGAAGAATTATTATAAATCACCTATCGAAGATGCAATTATAATGATTAAGGAATTACAACAATGAATATTCTTTCATTTGAAAGCTCTTGTGATGAAACTTCTGTTGCCGTTGTTCGAGACGGAAGAGAAGTTTTGAGCTTGGAAATAGCATCACAAATAGATATCCATAAACGTTACGGCGGTGTAGTACCGGAGATTGCATCGAGAGCACACATAGAGGCCATACACTCTTTGACATCAAGAGCGCTCAATGATGCATCACTTACTATGAGCGATATTGACGCTATAGCAGTAACAAATATGCCCGGTCTTATCGGTGCTTTGCTTGTAGGCGTAAATTTCGCAAAAGCTCTTGCATATTCTTATGATTTGCCGCTTATAACCGTAAATCATATTAAAGGACATATCGCAGCAAATTATTTGTGCCACGAGCATCTGAAACCGCCCTTTGCCGCAATGGTAATGTCAGGAGGCCATACTTCTATCATTAAAGTAAACAGCTACACAGACTTTGCTACCGTAGCAAGAACACGCGACGATGCGGTTGGAGAAGCATTTGACAAATGCGCAAGAGTGCTCGGTATATCATATCCGGGCGGAAAAGAGCTTGACAGGCTCGCGACACTCGGAAAAAAAGATGCGATAAAATTTCCCGTTGCAAAAATAGCGGATAATGCAGATTTTTCTTTTTCGGGATTAAAAACCGCTGTTATAAATTACGTTCACAACAGCATTCAACAAGGCAAGCAGATATGTAAAGAAGACGTTGCCGCATCACTTACAGAAGCCGTGTGTAAAGCGGTAGAAAGCAAAATCAACTTTGCACTTGATAATTACTGTAACGGTACGGACAAGCTCGTTATCGGAGGCGGTGTATGCGCTAACTCACATTTAAGAAATCGTCTCCAAACAATTTGTGAAAAGAGAAAACTGTCGCTGTATTTACCGGAATTTATATATTGCGGAGATAATGCAGCTATGATAGGTGCACAGGCATATTATGAATTTTGCAACGATCCGACACCACAAAATCTTACAATAAATGCATACGCATGCAACGATTTTTAAAAATTTTCATTTTATAATTCTTACAATCAATTTAAAAATGTGCAACTTGCACATAAATTTACGGATACGAAAAAAAATTATACAGTCAACTAATATTAATGAATTTATTTATCCACAGACTAAATACTGTAAAATGGCTTTAAATATAGGGTTATAGCCTCATATCTGTGGATAACTTTGTGGATTATGTGAATAAGTGGGTATAATTTTTGCATATAATCTAATTTGTTCATCTCAAATTTTCTACATATAGTAATTTTTACCATTTATAATTTTGCGTAATTTCAGGAGTATCTTATGATCGATCCCAAAATAAAGTATCAAAGTGAGTTTATTACGAGCTCTCAATTTACAGATAAAAACGGTTTTATGGAAATTCCGTATTTTTACAGAGCTGTACAAGAAGCGGCATCCTTGCAGCTTCATACATATTACGACCCACTTGAATATTTAAAAAGCATTGGTTTTGCATATGTAATTTTAAGAATGAACATAAAAATTTTCAAACCTTTGCTTCCTTATGAAAAAATTAAAGTTTCAACTTGGGAAAGAAGCAAGGGACCTGTTAAGCTATTCCGAAATTACCGAATTGAAAACGACAATGGCGAAACAGTCGCCGAAGCCTCGTCGTTATGGACGTATTTAGACCTTAATACAAGAAGACCGTTACCAACAAAAAGCATACAAAATCCGGTAATTGATTACGATGAAGACGTTTTGGCAGACTCGTCAAAAAAAATCACTATGACTGATGACGGAACATCAATAGGAAAGAAAATCGTAAGAAACAGAGATATTGACCTTTACGGGCATATGAATAATATCAAATACGTTGATCTGATATTTGATCATATCCCCGACAATGTAAAGGATATTAAAGAATTCACAATAGAGTTTGTAAATGAATGTAAGCTTGGAGAAGAGCTTGATATAATACTTTCCGAGAACTGTAACGTTCATAAAATTTGCGGAAAAAAGAGCGACGGCACAGTTTCGTTCTGCTCAGAAATAATTACGGAGGTTTAAAGTGGATATTGGAATTGATTTAGGAACTTCCTCTGTTTTGGTTTACGTTAAAAATAAAGGAATCGTCCTTTGCGAGCCGAGTGTTGTCGCTATAGACAAGATAAGCGGTAAGCTTTTAAAAGTAGGCGAGGAGGCACAAAAGCTTTTAGGAAGAACACCCGGTAATATACAAGCTGTCAGACCTTTGAGGGACGGAGTTATTTCACAATACGAAATAACTTTCCGTATGCTTCAGCATTTTTTGAAAAAAGCAGGAGCAGGCCATCTTGTAAAGCCGAGAGTAATCGTATGCGTGCCGAGCGGCATTACCGAAGTAGAGGAGCGTGCCGTATACGACGCCTCTATACAAGCGGGCGCAAAGCGTGTTTATTTGATAGAAGAGCCGATAGCGGCAGCGCTCGGTTCGGGCCTTGATATATCAAGGCCGAGCGGAAATATGGTCATTGATATAGGCGGCGGTACGACGGACATAGCCATACTCTCAATGGGCGGTGTAGTTGCTTCTGAATCCGTAAAAATGGGCGGCGATAAGTTCGATGAAGCTATCATCAAATATATTAAGAAAAAATACAATTTACTTATCGGAGAACGAACGGCTGAACTTGTAAAAATGAAGATCGGTTGTGTATGGACTAAAGAAGAGGAAGAAGAAATAGAAGTCAAAGGTCGCTGTCTTACGGAGGGATTACCAAAAACAACTCGTATTAACTCTCAAGAGATACTTGAAGCGCTCGAAGAGCCGATGACAGCAATAATTGAGGCAATTTGCGACGTTCTTGAGAGAATTCCGCCGGAGCTTATGATGGACGTTTCAAAAAACGGCATACTTATCACAGGCGGCGGAGCTCTTTTGTACGGCATTGATAAAATTATAACTAACGTAACAGGTGTACAGGCAAGAATTGCCGAAGATCCTATCTTGTGCGTCGCAAGGGGCACAGGAAAAGCACTTGAAAGTATTAACTCGATTCCCGAGGGCGTTGTAAATATATCCCGTTCAAGACTCAACCGATATTGATAATTTGAGGTTGGATATGAATAAAATTTACTACCCGAAAGATATAAGACGGACGGTTGTATTAAAAATAATAGGAGAAATATTAACTGTATCCTTTATATCGGTTATGCTTTGCGTTTTACTGTATTTTTGGGGCGATAAGTTTTTTAAAATCTCCGAGTGGGGTGCATTTAATATAACGATTATCTACATACTTATAATTTTGATGCCATTTTTAGTATGTAAAATACCTTTTAAGTATTTTGATCGTTCGTGGACGGGAAAAATCATCGAGATACGCATTGATAACGATAGAACGTATCCATCGTCTTTTAATGACAAAGGTCTGAAACGCTTTGCGGTAAAAGACATTAAGGTTTTAATTGCGGTCATTATGACAGATGACGGAAAAATCATTGAAAAAGTACTCGCAAGACAAACAAGTGAAAATTCGTTGCCTGTAAATAAATTTATGGAAGGCGATAGGGTAGGGCATCTGTACGGAACGAAATTTATTCAAATCATTCCGTCATCGCCAAATTGTCAAATCAATTGTGTGGTTTGCGGTGCATCAAATTCGCAAAATAATAATGTTTGCAGAAATTGCAATCACTCGCTAAAAATATTTGAATAACAAAAAGCGGTACTCGATTTCGAGTACCGCTTTTTATGCATATTATTAAGATTAGAACGGATTTGCAGCCATATAAGCGTCAATTTCTTCTCTTGTTGCCATAGCAACCGAGGAGCCCATTCTCGTAACCTTAAGACCTGAGGTTACAGCGCCGAATTTAGCGGCGTCTACAAGGTTTTTGCCCTCAGAGAGTGCAGTTACAAGGCCGCCGCAGAAAGCGTCGCCTGCGCCCGTTGTATCAACTGCCTTAACCTTGATGATCGGAACGTATGCTTTTGCTTCAGGCGTAGAAACGTAAGAGCCTCTTACACCGAGAGTAATGATAACGTTCTTAACACCTTTATCGTGGAAGAACTGTGCAGCCTTTTCGATGCCTTCATTTGTATCAGTGGGGATACCGGAAATTTGAGCTGCCTCAACCTCGTTGGGCATAATGCAGTAAAGACCGTCGTAAAGCTCTTCGGGAATAGGATCATTAGGTGTGGGTGCGGGGTTAAGAAGAACCTTAACTCCTGCCTTCACAGCCAAGTTTTTAGCGTGGATAGTAGCATCCATATTGAGCTCAAGCTGCATAAGTAATATATCGGAGGAAGTGATTACGTCAGCAACCTTATCAACCTCTTCAACAGGCATTTTGTCGCAAGCGCCGAGGTAAACAGCTATAGCATTCTGACCTGTCGTTTCGTCAACCGTGATAGGAGCAACTGCAGTGGAATTGCCTTCCTTGTCAACGAATATGTACTTGGTATCAAAGCCTGCGTCCTTATATAAACCTTCGGCAAGGCTCTTAAAATTGTCATCACCTACGCGGGTGATCATCGTTACGTCACCGCCGGACTTCTTAGATGCAACACCTTGGTTGCAGCCCTTACCGCCGGGACCCATCTTAAAGAAATTGCCCTTAACTGTTTCGCCGGGGGTGGGAATGTGAGGAGCTCTGCCCATAAGGTCAACAACAAAGCTGCCCATAACTGTAATTTTGCTACCCATTTTTATATCTCCTTTAGTTTTATATTTGTGTTTTAACATTCTTATTATATCACATTTAAATAAATAATCAATGATTTTTATCAAGATAATTTTGCAATATTATCTCGGCAGATAAAATATCCACTCTGTCTTTACGTTTTTTACCTCGTGTACCGGTTATATTCATTATGGTATGAGCTTGCATAGTCGTTACTCTTTCGTCGAAAAGCTCAACGGAAATATCGGATATTTCCGAAATGTACTGCTTAATAAGCTCCGCTTTTTCCGCTCTGTCGCCTCTTGTACCGTTCATATTCAGCGGAAGCCCCATAACTATTTTTCCCGCATTGTTTTCTTCTGCCGCCTTTACAATTTTCACCGCCGCATCGTGAAGACCGGTAGGATGTATGTCATAAAGACCCGTTGCCAAAAATTCATTTATATCCGATACGGCAATACCTGTTCTTTTATCACCGTAGTCAACACCGAGTATTTTCATTGTTTTCTCCTAAACCGACTTTAAATAATTTACTTGTGCTTCGGTAAGTAATTTACAATGTCCCGGCCGTAAGGTGCCGATATTTATCTCACCGATTGCAACTCGCTTGAGTTTTTTTATTAAAAGTCCGGCTTTTTCGCACATTTTTCTGATTTGGCGGTTTCGGCCTTCGGTAAGCGTCATACGAAGAACCGTATGCTCACCGTTAAAAGATATGATATCCGTCTTAACGGATTTTATCTTATAACCATCAATGGTCATCTCACTTCTCAAAAATCCAAGCTTGTCCGCACCGACCTCACCCTTAACTGTAACGTGATAGATTTTATCAACGTGTCCCGAAGGGTGAGTGAGTTTATTGGTAAGAGCTCCGTCATTTGTGAAAAGCAAAAGCCCCTCGGAATTCATATCGAGTCTTCCAATGGGGTAGACTCTCATATTTATATAATCTCCGAGCAGATCTACAACGCATTTCCTGTCTTTTTCATCGGAAAGCGTTGTAACGTATCCCTTGGGCTTATACATCATAAGATAAACCTTTTCGCCGCTTATGCTCACACGCTTTCCGTCAATTCTTACAACGTCTTTCGAGGAGACACTGTCACCTATATTGGCAGTGGTACCGTTTACCGTTACACGTCCCTCTGCAATAGCTTTCTCGGCAGCACGGCGACTCATTACGCCGCAAGCTGATATGTATTTTTGCAGTCTTTCAATTTTCATTATCCGAAAAATCTCCTAATATAGTCAATAAATTTAGATAAAACCGACTTTTTCTCTATAGCGGGTATATCGTCATCTGAAATCAATAACGATTCATCGACTAATATATCTTTATAATAAACGTTTACTTCACCGATTGCTGCACCTTTCTGTAAAGGCGCATATATAAAGCGGGGGAGGCTTATCTTAACGGATATATCTTTTGCTTCCGCAGCATCCTTTAATGCAAGCGTTGTCTTTCCTCGATATGTAAGTGATACGGATTCAATCTTTGAGCCTACTACATCTACCGTGTATTCATCGCTTATCGGAATTTCTTGCAAACTATACTCGGAAGATACTTCATTATATATTCCCAAATGTTGATTGAAATCGTTTGAGCAACCGAGTGTAACGCATATAAATCTTACTCCGTTAATTTCGGCACAGCTAACAAGACAACGACCGGAAACCTTCGTAAAACCCGTTTTTCCACCGATAATATCATCGCTCATTCGCAAAAGTCGGTTATGATTTGAAAAATATCTTTTCGTGCCGTTTGGCATATCAATTGCAATATTTTTAGTTGAAGATATTTTTGCAAACGTTTCGTTTTGCATAGCGTGTTTCATTATAACAGCCAAATCGTATGCCGAAGAATAGTGCATAGGATCGTCAAGTCCGTGAGGATTTGTAAAGTGAGAATCTTCAAGCTTTAAATCGGACACGTAGGCATTCATAAGCTCCGCAAAGGCTTCGATGCTTCCGGCGGTTGTAAGCGCAAGAGCAACCGCAGCATCGTTGCCCGATTCGAGAAGCAGTCCGTAAAGAAGTGCTTCAACGGTTATCCTTTCACCTTCGTAAAGATATATCGACGAGCCCTCAATGCCGCAAGCGGAGGCGGGAACGGATATCTCTTTTGTAATATCATCAACATTTTCGAGTACGACTATAGCAGTTACTATCTTTGTGGTACTTGCTATCGGAAGTTTTTTATGACAGTTGTTTTGCGAGTAAAGCTCAAACGTATCGCTTATCATAAGTACGTGCGCATCGGAATCGATCGCTTGTACTTTAACGTTGGTTAAAGCAAAGAACAATACAATAATAGCTAATAATGAAAACGATTTTTTCAAGGTGTAACTCCAATCATATATTTTCAAGAAATTATATGTTTGAAGTTACTTCATAATTCTAAAATTTATTTAGAGAGTTCATCACTTTCTTCTTCGGTATCCACTTTTGAGTCAGAAGTGAAAATATTTTTTATCTTTTCAATAATATCGGGAGCTTTCGTAATTATACTGTCAACGGACGCAATAGGGTCTTGAATACTCGGGGAAGCGTTCATATTCAATATCTTCGTATCACCATTTGAACTTACAACTATAAAAGCAACCGGGGACACGGTAACGCCTGCACCGTTACCGCCACCAAAATTCTGTAAAGCGGTGTTTTTGTTATTCACATAATCAATACCGCCCGATGCGATACCAATCGAAACCTTTGATACAGGTATGATTGTTGTTCCCGAGTCTGTGTTGATAGGCGTTCCGATTATCGTATTTGCATCTACTATTTGCTGAAGGTTGTCAATTGCGGTCTTTATCACGTCGTTAAGCTTGCTCATCGTAATTCTCCTTTAACGTTTCTTCTTCGCTTATTTCAAGGTCTAATATTGCGGGTGTATCTGTGTCATCATTTATAAGTTCATCGTCCTCTTCATCATCCGAAAAGCTTTCAAGAGGGGGGAGGTCATCTATAGATGAAATACCAAAGCATCTTAAGAAGTTATCGGTCGTTCTGTATATGAAAGGCTTTCCCGGAACATCAAGACGTCCGCAGCACTCTATAAGCTTCTTTTCACACAAAATATTGACAGTATTACTGCTTTCTATGCCTCTGACTTGCTCTATGTACGCCTTTGTTGTAGGCTGCTTGTAGGCAATTATAGAAAGAACCTCGTATGCGGCCTTGGAAAGTTGTCCTTTTCCCTTATCCGCAAGAGCTTTTCTTATAATATCCGCATATTCACTGCGTGTACAAAGCTGAGCGCTCTGTTCAAATAACACAACGTGCACTCCACTATGCTCAGTGTTATACTTTTCTTCAAAATCACGCATTACGTTCAAAAGCTTCCACATAGGGATTTCAAGCACAGCGGAAAGTTTGGCAAAATTTACAGACTCACCGGAGGCAAAGAGTATTGCCTCTATAGAAGCATACAGTTGCTCTGAGGAAATTTCATTGTCATTTGTTATATTTTCAACATTCATTATTATGCATCCTTTTTCTTTAAAGTAAGAGAGATATAACAATCATCGCCGACACCGTCAAGTTTGATTCGGTTAGTCTTGGCAAGTTCCAATATAGCAAGAAAAGTAGCAACCATCTCATTTCTGCTTTCGATTTTCTCAAAAGCATCTATAAAGCGTACTTTTTTGTTTTTTATAACTTTACGCAATACAGTAATTACCTTTTCGGAAACAGAGACAATTTTAGTTCCGACTATACCGCTGAAATTCTCAAGTCCCGGAGGAAGACGCCTTTTACTGCGAAACATTACTGCATTCATAGCTTCAACCAACATATAGGTTTCAAGGCTATCTTTTTGCGTCTTATCGGGTTTAACGTCGTCAGGGACTTTTGGAAAACGGGTACTGTAAACCGGATATCTTGCCGAAAGAACTTCTGAAGCCCCTTTGATCTGCTTATAAACTATCAATGCGTTTACAAGCTCAGTTCTCGGATCCTCGTCAAGCTGTTCTTTTGGTAAAAGCATTCGGCTCTTAATATATATGAGCTGGCTTGCCATATCTATAAACTCACCAGATATCTCAAGTGATAGAGCATCCGCCTGCTCCAAATATTCCAAATATTGATCAAGAATCAAAGAAATAGGGATATCATAAATATCAATTTTATTTTTCTTGAGTAATGAAAGCAGTAAATCAAGCGGGCCTTCGAAAACTTCAAGCTTATATGACGGTTGATTCAAATTGCACCTCAAATTCTTATAATAATATTTATAACAAAGTTTCTGACTGCGGAAAGCGGGGTATCAAATGCTCCCGTAACTACCGCAACAATCAAAATCAGATTAAATATATGCTCGTTGCGAAGCATCCAATTATATGCGTTATCGGGGAGCAGCAGTGAAGCTATCCTCGAACCGTCAAGAGGCGGTATCGGTATCAGATTAAAGCAAGCGAGCATAACGTTTGTAACACAAAATACGATCAAAAGCTCATATAAAATACTATAGACCAAACCAAGCGGATTGGTAAATATAAAGAAAACGGGGAACAGAACCTTTAGTAACACAAGTATAATAAATGCCGCAATTGCAAGAAGTATATTCGAAAGCGGTCCAGCAAGTGCAGTTATGGCAAATCCAACCTTTGGATTTTTAAATCTTCTATAATCAACCGGGACAGGTTTTGCCCAGCCAAATCCGCCGAGAATCAAGCAAACTGCTCCAATAGGATCAAGATGCTTTAAGGGATTAAGCGTAAGTCTTCCGCAGTATTTCGCTGTATTGTCACCCATTTTATAAGCGGCATACGCATGTGCCGCCTCGTGAAAGGGAAGTGCGATAAGCAAAACGGGAAGTGTGTATAAAATAGAAATGAGTCTATTAATCAAATATTCCAATGTCTGCACCTCACAAATAGCGATTTATTTCGGTCCATATTTCAGAAGTACCAGTATTTTTCAAAGCTGAAAAAGGAATGATAGCTGTGCCTTTGCGTATATATTCACATTCCTCAAGGTTCTTCATCGCTTTGTTGCGATCACCGACGTTGAGTTTATCGGATTTGGTTGCAACTATAAAATACGGTATTTCGTAATAATTTAAGTAATCAAGGATTTGAATATCGTCCTTGGTAGGTCCAACCTTTAAATCAATAAGCTGAATTACTGCACACGCATTTATACTTTTATCGCTGACCTTTTCCATAAAGCCATTTGTCAGCCGCGACCACTGCTCTTTTTCGGCATAGGGACGCTTTGCAAATCCATATCCGGGTAGGTCGGAAAAATAGAAATTTCCGTCTATAAGATACATATTGATGGTAATTGTCTTACCCGGAACGGAGCTTGTTCTTGCAAGCTTATTTCTATTTAGCAGAGTATTGATAAGCGAAGATTTCCCGACATTTGAACGTCCTGATAACACAAATTGCTTTTTGTCATCATTTGGAAGCTGGGAAATATTTCCGATAGTATACTTTAATTCAGCGCTATGATTCATATATTCTCCTTTGCATACGCACCGGGAACGTTATTTTTTACGGTTCTTGTTTTAGCGGAATGCTTCTTTTTGGAAGCAGATGTAAAAGCAATGTTTTTGAAAACGTTTTTCAATACCTCATCAACAGTTGATACGGGTATTATCTCAAGAACGCTCTTTACCTCTTCGTCTATCTCATCAATATTAGGCGTATTCTCCTTCGGAATAAGAACAGTCTTTATCTTATGCGAAGCCGCTGCCATAGTTTTTTCCTTAAGACCGCCTATTGGTAAAACTTTACCTCTTATCGTGACTTCGCCCGTCATTGCAACGGTATGGTCAACGGGAGTTGAGGTAAGAGCTGATATAAGACATACCGTTATCGCAATTCCGGCAGAAGGCCCATCTTTGGGAGTTGCACCGTCGGGAAAATGCAAATGTATATCTCTGTTTTTATAAAATTCCTTATCTATTCCGAGATTTTCCGCAATAGTTCTGATATACGTAACTGCGGCTTTAGCGGATTCTTTCATTACGTCACCGAGCGAGCCCGTAAGTTCGAGTTTACCCGTACCTTCCATTATTGCCGCTTCAACTTGCAATAATTCTCCTCCGACTTCAGTCCACGCAAGTCCGTTGACAAGACCGATTTCATCGGTATTTGAATTCTTTTCAAATATGTATTTAGGCTTGCCCGCAAAATCTTCAAGGACTTTTTCGTTTATATTTACGATGTCATTTTCAAGTTCAAGAATATTTTTTACGGAGCGTCTGCATATTTTACCGATTTCTCTTTCAAGATTTCGAACTCCTGCTTCCTTCGTGTAAAGTTCAATAAGCATTTTTAAAGCTTTGTCACTTATCTTAAGCGTATCTTCTTTTATACCGTGTACTTTCATTTGCTTTGGAAGTAAATGATTTCTTGCTATATGCATTTTTTCATTTACGGTATAAGAGGAAAGCTCGATTATCTCCATTCTGTCAAGAAGCGGGCGGGGGATAGTAGAGCTTGTATTTGCCGTGCAAATAAACATACAATCGGAAAGATCAACGGGAAATTCAACGAAATGATCGCGAAAGGCTTTATTTTGCTCTACGTCCAATACTTCAAGAAGTGCCGCCGCAGGATCACCGTGAAAGCTGTTTGCACCAATTTTATCAATTTCGTCAAACAAAATTAGAGGATTCATCACCTTTGCGTTGTTTATTGCGGCAATAATTCTTCCGGGCATCGCCCCGATATAAGTTTTTCTGTGACCTCTTATATCTGCTTCGTCGTGAATTCCGCCCAAGGAGATTCTTGACATAGTGCGTCCGAGCGCTCTCGCAACGGAAGAAGCAACGGAGGTCTTACCAACACCTGGGGGGCCTATAAGGCACAATATCTGACCTTTATAATCCGGGTTGTATTTTTTTGCGGCAACAAATTCAAGTATTCGTTCCTTAACTTTATTAAGTCCGAAGTGGTCATTGTCAAGTATCTGCTTTGCGCAATCCATATCAATTTCATTGAAGTCCATGTTGCCGTAGGGAAGCTCAAGGCAGGTATCAATATACGCCTTTAAAAGACTGTATTCAGCCGATGAAAACGGCATTTTTTCAAGCTTATATATCTCTTTGGTGAGTTTTTCTTTTATTTCGGCGGGGAAGGGGATATTGCCGAGCTTTTTGAGATATTCTACCGTTTCTTCGTCATCCTCTTGGAATCCGTCCTCGCCAAGCTCCGACTGTATAACTTTTATCTGCTCCCGTAAATAGTATTCCCTTTGATTTTTGTCAAGATTACTCTTCACCTTTGCGGAGATTTCAAGTTCAAGCTTTAAAACGTTCATATCCCTCTCAAGAATATCAAGCAAAAGCTTTATTCTCTTGAGTAAATTAAATTCGCTCAAAACATTTTGACGTTCTTCGGGCACCACCAATAACGAATCGGAAATTATATCGCAGCTTTTTTCGATATTATCATTTGAGCCTATCTTCTTAAATAAATCATCGGTTGCTTTGGGCACTAAATGACTGTATTCGAAAACAATTCTTTCAAGAGCGTCAAAGTCGCTTGAAAGCTTTTCTTTTTCCTCCTCGGTATACGTCCCCTTAAATACGGATATATCAGCCTTATAGCAATTCTCGTCGTAATATAACCTCGTTGTTTTTGCTCTTGATAAAGCAACTATTGATACGGTTGAGCGGTTTTTGGATTTATAAAACTGTTTGACCTTTACAAGCGTGCCTACGCTTTGCATATCCTCAAGTGAAGGCACTTCGACCGTAATGTCTTTTTGCAATAATAAAAGTGCAAGTCCGTCGCTGTTTTTAGCGGCAGTTATAGCATTACTCGTGAATTCTCTCGCTATATCAATATTTAATTCCGATAACGGAAAAGCAACTATCCCTCTGGATACAATTACCGGTATATTTGTATAGCTTTTAGCTTTAATGTTACGCATAAAATTCCTCGTTTCAATACAATAGCAATCAAATGTATATAATCAGTCAATTATATCACACTTTTATTTAAATTTCCATATTTTTTATATAATTATCTTTTATTTATTAAAAATTTATGTTAAAATAAAGGTGCAAAAGAGGTGTATTCTATGGATAGGTTTGATTTGTTTAAAAAAAGTCTTCCTAATATGGATTTATGGCAGTATTTAAAAGAAAGCAATTTGCCTGTGATACTATACGGAATGGGTGACGGTGCGGATAAAATAATTAAGGTGCTTGATTCGCTAAATATTGAGATTTCAGATATATTTGCGAGTGATGAATTTGTAAGAGGACACAGCTTTCACGGATTTAAAGTGAAGAAATATTCAGAGGTGTGCGAGTACTATCAAAACGCAAACGTACTTCTTTGCTTTGCGGCAAGGACTCTTGAACTTTATGAGCGTTTTAACGCTATTTCGGAGCGTTATAATTTTTTTGCTCCCGATGTGCCCGTAATCGGAAAGGGATTGTTCACGCTTGATTATTTCAACCAAAATGAAGATAAAATAAAAAAAGTGTACGACTTACTTGCCGATGACGAGTCAATCACCGCTTACGAAAACATTATTCTTTACAAATTAAGCGGTAATGTCGAATATCTTAAACTTGCCGATACCACTAAAGACGAAGCATTTTCCCAAATACTTAAACTAACCGATAACGAAGCATTCCTTGATTTAGGTGCATACAGAGGTGATACGGTCGAAGAATTTATCGAGGTTACAAACGGAAAATATGCTTCAATACTTGCCGTTGAACCCGATTTGCGTTCTTATAATAAGTTAAATAATTATTTAAAGTCGGTACCTAAATCAAAAGCGCTTAATTGCGGAGTAAGTGACGTCGACAGTGAACTTCTTTTTTCAAATAAAGCGGGAAGAATGTCATCTTTAGGTGATGAAAAAGGTATATTGACTCAAATATATAAAATTGATACGCTTTGCGAAAAAAATGATTTTACACCTACCTACGTTAAAATGGATCTTGAAGGGGAGGAGAGAGCCGCGCTTTCGGGGGCGGCAAATATATTAAAAGGAAAACCCAAACTTTTAGTTTCT
The DNA here is from genome assembly GCA_045585835.1 of Eubacteriales bacterium. GTDB lineage: Bacteria > Bacillota > Clostridia > Oscillospirales > CAG-272 > CALCTE01. The sequence continues at coordinate 126,615 of JAZMZG010000013.1, read as the reverse complement.
GCATATCACAGAACAGAAGATATCTTTGACATTCCTTTGTTTATAAATGAGCTAAATCCAAGCTATAAAATTTACATCAGAAAACATAACTATATTCCTGCATGGGATATAAACGTATACGCAATATAAAAAACAGTGAATGCCAAAGCATTCACTGTTTTTTGTTAAAGCATATTGGCTACGGAATTGATATCTCCCGCACCCATCAATATATAAAGCTCATTTTCTCTTGCATTATTTTTGATGTATTCAGCGGCAGCCTTTAAATCTTCAACCGTTTCCGCACCGACGATTTTTGAAGCAATTGTAGAGGAATCTACGTTATGAATATTCTTATCTCGCTTTGCATAAACGGGGGCAAGAACCGTCTTGTCACAAATAGAAAGTGATTTAACGAAATCATCTAAAAAGCTATACGTTCTTGTGTAAGTATGAGGTTGGAATATACAGGTAACCTTGTCGTAACCGATCTCCATAGCCGCCTTTAAGGTCGTTTCTATCTCTGTAGGATGATGCGCATAATCCGAAACGATATCGGCACCGTTGTATTTACCGACAAGCTCGAACCGGCGTTTTGCACCGCTGAATTTATTTAAAGAAACAACCGCCTTGTCTACGGGAAGCTTACAACAATATGCCGCAGCCATCGCTGCAAGCGCATTTGACACGTTATGCTTGCCGAACACGGACATAGAAAGACTTGCAAGATATTCGCCCTTATAGAAGACATCGAATATCGGACGTCCGTGATCATATTTTAAATTCTTGCAAGTAAAATCAGCGTCATTTTCAACACCGTAAGTGAATATCGTCCCTTTATAATCTTTTACGCTGTCCAAAGAATTTTTACAGTCTGCATTTACTATAACCGTGCCATCATCACCGCAAATATCGACAAATTTTGAAAATGCACGCTTTATATCGTTAATATCGCTAAAGTAATCAAGATGATCTTCCTCAACGTTAAGGACAAGCGCAATTTTTGGGAAAAATCTCAAAAATGAATTGGTGTACTCGCATGCTTCAAAGATAAAATATTTATCTGCTCCAAGTCGGTACGCCGCACCGTTGTTAGTTGCAAGTTCAGCACCGGAAAGCACCGTAGGATCAACATTTGAAGCTGTAAAAATGTCGCTAAGCATAGACGTCGTCGTGCTTTTTCCGTGAGTACCCGAAACACCGATGGGAATGATATAATTTTTCATCAAAAGTCCAAGAGCATCAGCACGTACAAGGCAAGATATTGCAAGCTCTCGCGCTCTTATAAGCTCGGGGTTATCGTCTTTAACATCGGCAGTATATATTACCAAATCCAAATTGCTGTCAATATTGGCAGGGGAGTGGCCGATGTTAACTTTAATTCCCGCCGCTTCTAATTCATCAGTCTTTTTGCTTTGGCAAATATCCGAGCCGGAAACATTATATCCCATATGCTTCAACACAAAAGCAATAGATGACATACTGATTCCACCGATTCCGATGAAATAAATATTTTTTGATTTGTTCAAAATATTATCCATAATAATATCCTTAAATAATTTTATAAATCTATTTTATCACATATTTTAATAAATTCAAGAAAATTATGTAAATTTAAGTCAAAGGGGACACCCCGTTTTCAATATATACAATTTCGTTAAATGCAAATTTAACGAAATTGAGGGGAGTGATTTCATATAATTTATGCCCAAAGGGCGTTTTTTCTCTCTCTTGCGATTTATGACGAATTTGCTATGATTACAATTAGGTATATATAATTATATTTAATTATATTCGTATTATGTTTTTCTAAAAATAAATTTTACTTATTTTCATTTCCTACAGAAATTTTTAAATCAATGTCAGTATTGTTTTCAAAATTTCTGTAGGAAAATATTTTTGCTAATTTATGTAAACATTTTCATTTTTGACATTTTTTGCGACGGATTTGTATTATCATTTATTCAAAGTGTTATTTGGAGTGAATTTAATTGACTGTAGTTTATGTGGACGTATTATTGCTTATAAACTTTTCAATGGACTTTATTTCTCTGTATATAACGGCAAAGCTTATGAGGCTTAAGCTTATATTTACAAGACTCATACTTTCAGCTTCTGTGGGAGCATTATACTCCCTATGTGACTTTCTTGTAAAATGGCCCTCCCCTGTATTGCCAATAATTACCAATTTTTGTTTTTCGATAATTATGTGCTTTATAGCATTCGGAAATATAAAAATTCACGTATTTTTAATAAGCGGTGTATTCTACACTATCTGTTTTCTGCTTGGAGGTGCTATTACTGCAGTATATTCGATTGTCGGCGAAAAATGGAATATCCTTAATGAATCGGGATACATATATACGGATATTTCTCTTTTACAAGTTTTGGGATTAACGCTTATCGCGGTATTATTTATAAAGATAATAACTGAGCGTATGAAAAGACGTTGTATAAGCAAAACAGTTGAATTGGCAGTTACGATAAAAGGAGTCACGTCAACGTTTGATGCATTTGTCGACAGCGGTTGTTTCGTTAAAGAACCGATAACCAATAAAGACGTTATATTCATAAAAAAGGAATGTTTTAAGAAATTCTTTGACGGAGAAGTTGAAATTACACCTCAGTTGCATATAAAAAACGGTTTGCGTATATGTGCTGTTCCGGTTACAACGTTAGTGGGTAAAGATATCCTTTTGGGCATACATCCCGATAAAATCGTTTGCGACGGAATGCAGATAGACGCAGTTATAGTTTTTGTTGATGCCTTATCATTTAAATTTAACGGTTCAAAAGCGCTGATATCAAATAATTTACTGTAGGAGAAAATATGTTGTTATTTTATAAAATAAAACTTATTCTTAAAAAAATATTCAAGATAAGCAATGAGGAGATCTTCTACATAAACGGTCCGGAAACACTACCTCCTCCCCTATCACCGAGCGAAGAAGCCGAAGCAATAGCTAAAATGAAAGAGGACAAGAATAGCAAAAATCTGCTTATCGAGCATAATTTAAGGCTTGTGGTATACATTTCAAAAAAATTCGAAAATACAGGTATCGGCATAGAAGATCTTGTATCCATCGGAACTATCGGTCTGATAAAAGCCGTAAATTCCTTTAACTGCGAAAAAAACATAAAGCTCGCGACTTATGCCTCTCGATGCATTGAAAACGAGATACTTATGTACATACGAAAAAACAGCAACAGCAGAGCAGATATCTCCATCGACGAGCCGATAAACGTAGATTGGGACGGAAATGAATTATTGCTCTCCGATATACTATCCGCAGACTGCGATAGCGTGAATACGAACATAGAGCTACGCGAGGAAAAGCGCCTTATACTTAAAGCTGTGTCTTCCCTTTCCGAAAGAGAAGCCGAAATCGTTAAGTTGAGATTCGGTCTTACTGCAGACGGAGAAGAGAAGACACAGAAAGAAATTGCAGATAAACTCGGAATATCCCAATCCTACATTTCCAGAATCGAAAAGAAGGTTATGGATAGACTCAAGGTTATGCTCAGTGATGCTATTTAGCTCTTCTTGATTCTTCGTTAAGAATATTTATAAGCATTCTGTCGGCGGCAGGATTTTTTGTTACAGTTTCGTCAATACCGAAAGCATTTATGGTAATAGAGCCCTTACCAACATTATACGTTGCGATATTTATACCGTCTTGCTGTATCTCGGTGCGCTTTGAAAGACCCCAAGGCATACCTGTTGAGACGGCTATTGCCTGTATCTCATTGGGTAATACGTCACAGTCGATAAAGTCGTAGGTCTGCCCCTTGGGAATATAAGTATAATAATCAAAATCCATCATTCCCGTAGGAAGTCCCTCAAAATAGGGATGGTTGCGCTTCAAAAGGAACTCCTTATGATAGAGCCAGTCATTATTTGAACCGTCAAGAGGGCAGCATATAGGCTTGTTCTCGACGGGGAGATAGTAACAAGACTCAACACCGGGCTCCTTAAAGAGAGCCGTGTTGGATAAAACAACAACTCTTGCACCGCTTTCCATCTTTTTGTGAATGATCTTCCACGTTTCTTCTCTTTCCTCAACGGGAATATCGCCTACAAGTATAACAGACTTTGATTTTGCGGAAGAAAGGTCTGTTATTTTTACGTTCTTTTCTTCAAGGAGAGCTTTCGTCTTGTCGTTAAGTGCTACGCCTACAACGCTCTTTATCTTTGCCTTTATCTCATCGGGATCGGTAACGTAGAACTTGAGATTGCCGTCAGCCGCCCCCGCGCCTTGCATAAGCTCAAAAATAACCTCATATTCACCTGTAGGTACATCAAGTGTGATGTCCTTCTTATATACGGGTATAGAGAATACCTTGAGATCTTCTTCCGTTACAGTGAAAGTAAAGTCTTCGCTATAAACAGCACCGCCGTCTTTAGCAACTATTCTGAAGCTTACGGGATATGTACCGATTTTTAATACGTCTTCGTTTGCAAGTACTGCTTCTACGTTAAACGGACGTCCTCTGTAAGCGTGGGTGTCGTCCATAAACAAGCACCACTTCAAAGGAGCGAATCCGTTTTGGAGAGTATCAGCCATACCAGGTTTATATTCTCTCATAAAGGTAAAAAGTCCTTCGCCGCATACGCTGTGATCAAGAAGTCCCGTTAAGGAAATACCGTTGGTGTAGGGGTTTGATCTGAGAATATTAAAGGTCTTATTTCTCTGACGGGTATTGAGAACTTCACTTCTGCGGAAAAGCTCCAATATGGAAGGATATTCATTACCAAATCCAAATCTTTCAAGGTCGCGCATAAAATCGTTGTACATCTTGTCTACGATCTTTACGTCGGGTGCGATAGCAAGAGCATTCATCTCCTCAAACTTACGTTTAAGCCATACGACGTTGAGCATACTTCCCGTTCCTATCTCGGAATAAAATACGGGACGCTTCGCAAAATTACCAACCTCTCTCATACGTTTTTCATCGAACTTCGTGATGGGACCATGAGGATAGTGGTGAATGTCACCGAGTATTCTCCACGCAGTCTCAGGAAGTCCGGCTTCTATACGCATTTTCTTATATACGTCGGGTTCATTACTCTCTTCGCACCAAAGGCATTGCCACGTATCAGTGAAAGGATTAGATACGGAACCGCACCAAGGATCCGCCTTTTCTTTACTTAAATGAGGACCGTCCCAACGTCCGCTGCTGTATAAGAATAGTCTGGTGGGATCAACCTTTCTTGCCGCTTTGAGAGACGTTCTTGCCTCATAGTAAGCTCTCTTAGCTGTTGACGTTTCGTTAAGGAAACCGAAAATAGTGAGTGAAGGATGGCTTCTATCTCTCTTAAGTAAGGTTAAAAGGTCGTATTGATATACTTTTCTTACTTGTTTGGAGTCTGCAAGATTCCAGCTTGACATAGGCTCTTCGTATACCATAAGTCCGAGTTCGTCACAGTAGTCGAGCTGTTCGGGAAGTCCTGCTCCCGCAATAAAGCGGATCATATTAAATCCGACGGCCTTTGCCATTACAAGATCCTTGCGTAAAAATTCCTTCTTGCTCGTAATATGATGGAAGGATTCGGGAACACAGTTACCGGTATGAGAACAACGAAGGAATATTCTTCTGCCGTTGAGATAGTAGTATCCGTCATCGCCGACGATAAACGTTCTAAAGCCCGTATGCTTACGCGTTTTATAGGTCCCGAATTCAGTGGAAAGTGACGTGTATACGTTGTAGAGGTTAGGATCGTTAATATCCCACCAAAGGAAATTATCGATCTTTATCTTGCGCTTTACGGTAGTTTTGCCAACTTCAAACGTCTTTGTGTATTCGTCGGAATTCACAAATTCGCCCGTTCTCTTAACACTGCAATCGCTCGTAAGGACACCCTTTACCGCCTTATCAAAAGCATTGATTACCGTGTAGGTTATTTCGATATTTCCCGTTTCGGTATTAGCGAAAATGAAGGAATCCTCAATGTAAAGTTTAGGTGTCACAACGAGATCGATCTGTCCCGAAAGGCCCATTGCGTTATAGCACTGACCGGGTTTAAGCCCCTCTTTCATTTCGTTTCTGTGAGGAATCTCCAAGAAGCTGTATCCGTCTACGTCTTCGGTATAGGGTTTCGATACTCTGACGTCGATTCTGTTATTGCCCTTTTTGATGAATTTTGTTACGTCGAACTCGAAAGCATCTTCCATACCTACGTGTTCGCCGACGTATTTTCCGTTTATGTAGAGTTCTTTGCGGAATTCAGCCATTGCAAATTTCAAAATATAGAGATCGTTTTCGGTTGCTTTAAGCTCATTTTTGAAATTAAGCTCATACCAAGCTACGCCTCTGTAATCCTCAAAATATAAGTGTACGAAGCTAGGAACGACTGCGTCTTTGGCATCTTCAAGGGGAATTCCCTTTTTATACCACTTTTCAGTTTTTCCGACGTTGTCCTTATCGCAAGCTATCTTCCAGCCTTTAGACAACGTAAGAATTTTGCTTTGCAATTTCATTAGCATATCCTCCGTTTGTTATTTATATTAAAACTTATTATTTGAAGAAATTATTAAACACGTATTCTCGTTATATTTTTAACTCCGAAAGCGTTTTGTGTAGTATCGAATATTGCTCCGCAGATAACGATTTCTCGGTCATCAAACTCAAATTTACGACCTTCTTCTCCCATATACCTTGAAATAATAATGTCACTCTTTATACCGAGTATGCTGAGATCAGAGCCGCACATACCGAGGTCGGTTATATATCCGGTCTTATTGGGAAGTATTCTTTCGTCTGCAGTTTGAACGTGAGTGTGTGTTCCGAAAATTATATCTATCCTACCGTCGAAGTATCTTCCTATAGCATATTTTTCGGAAGTTGTCTCTGCGTGAAAATCTAGTATGGAAATATTGTATTTTCCATTGTTTTTTTCAAGAACCGCATCGATTGCCTCAAACGGTGAACTTATACCGCTATCGCTCATATAAACGCTTCCTACAGCGTTTATTACCAATACTTTTGTGCCGTCAATATCCTTTATTGTATATCCGTAACCGTTTTCAAGCGCCGTATAATTTAAAGGCCGCAATATATCGCTGCAGTCATCAAGATATTCTCTTATGCTTTTTTTCTTCCAAATATGATTACCCGTAGTTATAACGTCACATCCGCATATAAAAAGCTTTTCTGCGCTTTCCTTATCTATTCCGTTACCGAGAGCACAATTTTCTCCGTTTGCAACAACAAAATCGATTTTATGCTCTTTTCTAAGCTTCCAAAGATGAGAGCATACAAAATCGAGCGCCGCAGGGCCCGCAATATCACCAAGACACAATATTTTCATTTTTTGATTTCCTTCTTATGATATGTACAAATATCGCAAAGCCCGCATTTATCGCATTTAGGATTTCTGGCGGTACATACGTCACGTCCAAACTGCACTATCCTATGGCAAAAATCAGAGCGCGTTCCTTCGGTAAGCAAAGCCGTAAGCTGTCTTTCGGCTTTAAGGGGATTATCCGTGTCGGTAAGACCGATGCGCTTTGATATCCTTATACAGTGCGTATCGCATACGACGCCGTCGATCCCGAAAACGTCACCGAGAATGAGGTTAGCAATTTTTCTGCCGACACCGTTCATTGACAAAAGCTCGTCCATCGTATTCGGAACTGCTCCGCCGAAGCGCTTACATATATCCGATGAAATATCGTGAAGGCTTTGAGCCTTCGTTTTATAAAGACCGCACGACTTTATGAGCGATTCAATCTTCGCTATATCTGCTTCCATCATCGACTTTGCATCGGGGAGCTCCGCAAATAACGTTTTACTGACAATATTTACACGTTTGTCCGTACATTGTGCAGATAAGCGCGCCATAACGAGCAATTTAAAAGGATCGCCCGAAAACTCAAGCGCACACTCTGCTTCGGGGTATAATTTTTCCAAATATTGCGCGGTTAATACAGCAATTTTGTTCTTATTGATTCTCATATAAACACCCATGTACAATTTTATCATTATAATCCCCTATTGTCAATAAAATAGACATATTTTACTCTGTAAAATTGAATTGGGTGTATAAAAGATTTGCTAAATATAAAAAGTGCGCAACAACGCACTTTTTATATTTATGATCTATTTATTAAAAATTGATTGCTTTGCCCGTCTGTGCCGATTTATATACGGCATCAATAATCTCCATAAGCATTTCAGCTTCATCGATTTTAGTAATGCACTCAGCGCGTTTTGTGCAACAGTCAACAAAGTGAGATATTTGTTTAAACCAAAGATCTCCTCCCGCAACGTTTGTAAGCGTCGGTTTCACCTCTTGCATATAATTTTCATCGTTGAGCTCTATCATAGCAAGGGTTTTATCAGGATTCCACGGTTCCATTCTTGCGCCTGCTTTTTCACCTGAAATTTCCATATGAAGACCGGTTGATACACCATTAAAAACAGAGCTGGTCTTAATGGAGAGACATGCACCGTTTTCAAACGTTACCAATGCACTTGCAAAGGTCTCGACGTCTCTTTCGTAAACATTTGTGTCAGAGGATACGTAACTCAAAGTCCTACCTTTTATCTTATCAGGCAGGTCTTTGTTCATATCGCTTGTAAAACCAAGTACGGTTTTGGGCTTTGGATATCCCATTAAATAAAGAAGACAATCGATCTCGTGAATATTTGAATCAATCAGAGGCCCTCCGCCCGACATACTCTTTTTTACAAACCATCCCTTTAAACCGCTACAACGTGTAGTTCTTACCGCCTCAGTATAAAGTATAGGCCCCATCTTTCCGGCTTCAATATATTTCTTGAGATATTGAATTTGGCTTCTAAAACGGCATATTAACCCGAACATAAGGCATTTGTCGCTTTTTTCAGCGACCGCCTTTATCTCTCTTACCTCATCCGCATTGAGCGCCGGTGGCTTCTCGGACAGTACGTGTTTGCCCGCAGCGAGCGCTTCGATTATGATCTGTTTATGCGTGAATGTCGGTGTCACTATACTTACAGCATCGATTTCTTTATCGTTTAATATTTCATGATAATCACTGTATGCATTGGCAATATTGTAGGTCTTTGCCTTTTTTTCCGCAAGAGCCAAATTTATATCGGCAATGGATACAACTTCACATTCCTGATGTCCTCTGTATGCATTTATATGATTATCCGAAATAGTACCTGCTCCGATGATACCAATTTTCAACATTTACTAATCCTCCCAATAAATATGAACACCCATCGCTTTAGTTCTGTCATCAATAAGCATTTTATATATATCGGGTGAGTCTTTATAGTTAATTCTATGTGTTACAAGCGATTCAATATCAGTGAGCACACCCTTTTCAAGTAGGCGAAGATAATATTTGTGATCCTCCTGTCGTGTCCAACGATTAAGAGTGGTTGCAACCGACGGATGTGCTGCCCAGTTATGAGCACCGATAATGGTAATTCCTTTTGTACTGACATAGTTGAGGTCTATTGTAGAAGGCTGTTTGGGACTGCTTGTGATAATTAATTTACCGTTTTTGGTAATACACTCAATCTCGGTTTGCGCGAGAGGTCCGTAGCTCGTTGTTTCAAAAACTATATCTGCAAGTTCACCGTTATTATTTTCTTTTATGAACTCAGCGGGGTTTACGACGCTTGAATTTGCACCGATGAAGCACTTATCTTTTGGAATCATGCCAAGTCTGTTTTCAGACGTATCAAAGACGAAGACATTGAGCGCACCGGCAACTTTAGCAAGGCGTGCTGCAAGCTGTCCTACCACCCCGGCGCCAAAAACAGCCACCGTCTCTCCGGGTCGGATTTGAGATATGCGAATACTTGCCATTACGACCAACGCTAAACTTGCGAATACCGCTTCATCGTCATCAACACCGTCGGGAATAATATTAAACTCATCTCGAAGAGAATATTTTACATGCGCAATAGACGTAGATACTTTTTTTCCTATAAGTGAAGGGTCTATGTTTTTACCAACTGCAATAATTTCACCTACATTTGAATAACCCGGGTATGAAGGATATTTTATACTTTTATTCCATGATGAGTCCGCCGAAACATTGGCTTCGAGCGCCGTGAGCTCCGTGCCGATGCTGATTTGAGATACCAATGATTTTACCAATACTTGATTATCATTTGGTGCGGGAAAGGGTACCTCCAAAAGCTCTGCTTTGTTTTTTTCTGTAAAAACGATCTGATAATTCTTATCCATAGTAAATACCTCCGTAAAGATAGTCTCGAGCAAAACTACAGCTCACAAGTATACTATCATTCTTCGACTCTTAATTCAAGAAAGTATTGTATCTACAGTGGAAATATTTTTACTTTTTGCTTCTTATATAACTCGGTGTAACTGCTACGATTTTTTTAAAAACATTATTAAACGTTCTTATATTGTTATATCCGCAAGCAAATGCTATTTCGGATATCGACATATGAGTCTTCATAAGCATCTCCATTGCTTTTTGACAGCGGATATTGTCAAGATAATACTTAAAATTTACACCGGTCCGATTTTTTAATAGTCTTGATACATAAGCAGGATTGTAATTAAACGTATCGGCTATTAATTCAAGAGTTATGTTATCGCTGAAATTTTCCGAAATATATTCAAGAATTTTTTGAAGAGTAATTAATTTTGAAACATCGTTTTTATTGACATTATCGTCCTCGAAATATCTCAGAAGTAAACCGCATAATTTTATAAGATTTGCTTGAAATATAATACTCGAATATTTTTCATTGCTGTTGATTTCATTGCGGAGGTAATCAAAACAACTCTTGACCTCATTTTCAATCCCAAGCTCTTTTATACATTCGAATTTTACATGTGTCAATATTACGCCGATATTTCCGTAAATACTATGTAGCAGCGAAGGGTTAAATGTACATATACCGATTTTACCCATTCTTATATTTATGCTGTGAATTTCCCCCGAATTTACAAATATCACATCTCCCTCACCGGCCTTATATAAGCAACCATTCACATTGAATTCGCAATTGCCTTCAATAACAGTGCAAATTTCAATATTGCTGTGCCAATGAAGCCCCATGCCGCCGCTTTTAATCGTATTGGTTTTGACAGATGTTATATAACTGAATTTTTTCTTTATTTTCTCATGTGTCAGCTTCACAGATCTTACCTCTATATAAAGTAATTAAGTCATTTAATATAACATTAGCAAAAGAATTCCAAAAAGTCAATATAAAATGCAATAAACAAAAATGACAATTTCTTACAGTGTTTAATATCATTATTACGTAATTTATTCAAACCGACAAAAATAGGACTAAAGTTCCATACATAATGTGCTAAAAATCAAAAATCCTTTGTACTACAATATAGATATGAAACGTGAAAGGACAAGCACTTGATATGGAAATGATAAGAGAGCTGAAACAATACTTTAACAAGGTGTCACTTAAAAAAATACTTACCGCTTTATTCTATTTTGTACTTGCATTCGTTTTTTCTTCAACCGAATTTTTACTTAACTCTCTCCCCTTCGGAATAGCCATCTGCGCAAGTGTGAATAAATATCCGTTGGCTTCGTTTTTAGGAGCGTTTTTGGGAGCAATACTCTTCCCCGATTTTGGCTTTCCTTATGCGGCGGCGATACTCGTAACAATAGTTTTAAGGACGTATTTCTCTTCGATGAAATTCAACGAGTCACTTGTCAAAAAGATCGTCACAGCGGCAAGTTCAGCGGCGTTTTTATCGCTTGAAAAGTTTATCGTCGGCGGCTTTTCTTCCGTAAATCTCTTGTTTTCTGTTTTTACTATAGTTTTGTCCGTTACCTTCACTTTCTTATATTCCGTCTACTTCTTACCCGAAGAAAGATTTGAAAACTTAAACGATGCCGGTGCATCAGCGCTTATGTTTACGGCACTTTTTGCATTAAACGCATTAGATATTTACGGTTTTTATCCCGCCGTAGTCCTTGCGTTTTTATTATCAATCTTTGCAAGCGCAAAATACGGGTTTATGAGGGGCGGTGTAATCGGCCTTATATGCGGGCTTGCAAGCGGTGCCGATGCCGCCGTATATGCCCCTCTAATCGCAATTTGCGCTATAGTCTTTGGAATTATTTGCAACTTTTCGGATATAGTTGCTATTTGCTCGGTACTGTTTATTTCAATTATATACGGTATCTATTCATCTGACGTAAAGACCGTAGAAAGTATATTTCAAAACGTAGTTCTCGTTATAATTATATACGTTGCAGTTTCCTTTATAGGCAAGAAGTTGGGAATAATATATGATAGAAACAAAAATAACGTAAAAATTTATGACTATGCTGTACCAACTTTTACTAACGCAAGTGCCGTTAATACAAGAATAGAAAAGCTTTCTAAAACTTATAAAGAGCTTTCGGAAATATTTTCGGGTATGAGTAAGCATCAAACTGAAGCAACACCGAGAGAATTATGTACCATAATTAAGGATACGTTATCCTCTATTTGTGCTAACTGTAAAAATAAGGACAAATGTAATTCAAGGCGAGAATGTCTTTCAAGTATAATTAAGCTATCAAAAAAGTATTTACAAAAAGGAAAAGATATTCCTTTACAAAAAATAGAAAATCTCCCTAAAACGTGCAATCCCTCAATAATAAAGTCTATAAACAATGAATACAATAAGCTTATAGTTTATAAATGCGAAAATGATTCTTGCATCGAAAGCGCAAGTTCAATGATGGATATTTCAAGAGCATTAAGCTCTTTAAACGATGAAAACTCTGATTTTATGCCAAATCCTGAGATTGCTTCGAAGGTTGCAAATATTCTAAGCGGAATAGGAATAGAAAACAGCGGTGTGTATGCACAAGGAAAAAGAGGTGTGACGGCATACGCATACGATGTTAAACCGACAAAAATAAACGTTGGTGTTAAAACCTTGGCAAAAGTATTATCGAACGGCTGCGGTATTGAATTTGCTCCTCCCAAAATCACATATAATTCGAATAAGTATACAATGTGTTTTACACGTAAAGCAAAAATTATAATAGACGGCGCCTCATCACAAATAAGCTATAAGGACTCCCCCATCTGCGGTGACAGTATTTGCAGTTTTCGCACACCGTCCGATTATTATTCCGTGATATGTGACGGTATGGGAAGCGGAACGGAAGCCGCTTGTACCTCAAGAATGTCTTGCATTATGCTTAATAAACTAATATCAGGTGGGTGCAGCATAAAAGTATCAATAGACATGATAAACAAATTACTTTTAAAAAAATTTGATGAAGTCTTTACAACTTTGGATGTTCTGCAAATAGACGTTTTTAGCGGTGAAGCAAATATATATAAAGCGGGCAGCGCTTCTTCGCTTGTTATAAGAAACGGTAAAAAATATGAGCTCAACGCTAAAACGACACCTATCGGTATAGTTGATAAATATGTTTCCGAGAGCATTAAGCTTCGTCTTACAGATGGCGATACCATAATTATGTTTTCTGATGGTACAACCGAAGCATTCGAAAACAATGAAAATATTTTTGCAGAAGCTATAAGTGTAATAAATAAGGATGCGCATTACATTTGCAATCACTTAACAAATGTTGCAAAAAAATCAAATGTTCGAAGAGATGATATTACTATCGCAGTAATAAAAATCTTAACAAATGAAACAAAAAAGATGTAAGAAATGAAAATTTCTTACATCTTTTTATTTGTAAAATTAACGTTAGATGCGTGCAACACCCGTATCTTTTGCTGCTTGCATAACTGCTTTTGCAACAGCGGGAGCAACTCTCTTATCAAATGCGTCGGGAATTATATAATCAGGGCGGAGCTCCTCGTCGCTGATCAGTCCCGCAATAGCCTTAGCTGCGGCTATCTTCATTTCATCATTGATATCGGATGCTCTTACGTCCAAAGCACCGCGGAATATTCCGGGGAATGCAAGTACGTTGTTTATCTGGTTGGGGAAATCAGAACGACCTGTGCCTAAAACTGCGGCGCCCGCCTTTAGTGCATCCTCGGGGAAAATCTCGGGTGTGGGGTTAGCAAGCGGGAAAAGCATAGGATTGGGGGCCATAGACTTTACCATCTCGGGAGTAACCATTCCGGGAGCTGAAAGACCGATAAATACGTCAGCACCTACGATCACATCCTTGAGAGAGCCTGCTTTCTTTTCTTTATTCGTAACTTTTGCCATTTCAAGCTTTTCGGAATTAAGGCCTTCTCTGCCCTCATAAATCGCACCGCTTCTGTCACAAAGAATAACGTCATTGAGACCGAAAGCTATCAAAAGCTTCGTTACAGCTATCGCTGCGGCGCCCGCACCGTTTACAACGGCTTTAAGAGAAGACATGGAACGTCCCGTAAGTCTGCAAGCGTTCATCATAGCAGCAAGAGAAACAACTGCTGTGCCGTGTTGGTCATCGTGGAAGATGGGAATATCGCAGCATTCTTTCAAACGGCGCTCAATCTCAAAGCAACGGGGTGCGGAAATATCCTCAAGGTTGACACCGCCGAATGAGCCCGCAAGAAGCTTTACCGTGTTTACTATTTCATCTACGTCTTTTGAGCGAACGCAGAGAGGGAAAGCATCAACGTTTCCGAAGGTCTTGAAAAGTACGCACTTTCCTTCCATAACGGGCATACCTGCCTCGGGGCCTATGTCGCCAAGTCCGAGAACGGCTGTACCGTCTGTAATTACCGCTACGAGATTAGATCTTCTCGTATATTTATATGATAAATCCACATTCTTGCTTATTTCAAGGCAAGGCTCTGCTACACCCGGAGTATAAGCTACCGAAAGGTCGTCCTTGCTTTCGAGCTTTGCTCTGGAAACCACTTCGATTTTACCGTTCCACTCTTCGTGAGCATTTAATGCTTTTTCTTTGATGTTCATATATATACCTCCTAAAATTATTTTTCGTTTTGTGGTGCATCGTATTTTATCGTCTTAACGGGCGTGACAAAAAGGTCATCAGCTTGAACGTAAAACGCTGCGCATTCATAATCTTCGGTCGAAAGCTCGTCATATACCGTTTTATCCTTTGCTATATCGTATATTCGAACTTTATCGTTACCTATATAGAAATCAATATTTTCATAGTTTATTAAATCTATATTTGAAATCTCTATAAAAAATAGCTTATAATTGCCTTTACCGGTACGTTCATCAATGGTGTAATCAAGCAATTTTCCGTCAGCTGAAATCTTTATGTCGTCATTGGTAAAGTCAATATCTTTAGCAATACGAAGCATAAACGATAACTTGTATTTTCCCTGAGAGTAAGCAATACTCTGCAAAGAATAACTCTCTCCGATTCTGTCAAGCGTACTGTACATAAGTCTTGCATCAACGGTCTGTCCGTCTTTTTGTAACAAAAACGCTATCGTATTCGTTGAGAAGATATCAATATCGGGTACAGTCACCCTGCAATATACATATCCGGTTATGACTTTCGTTTGTATATCGGAAGGGGTGTAGGTTTTAAACTTATCATCTTCCAATACATACTTATACGGCAAAATTTCACTTTTGTCAAGTAGTTCTCTTTCGGGATACTTCACTGTAAACTGCAATTCTTTGGTTTTTTCAAAATAAACGATGTTGCTGACTGTATAATTCGTTGTATCATCTATCTTATTTCCGCTTAAAGTATAGTCTATTCCTTTGGATATTGCCGCCGTAGGTATACTGTATACTACAAAATCATCGGGAGATTCATTGTAAAGTCTGATAGCATTTTCGCTCCATATCAGTTCAGAGGCAAAAGGTCTTTCGTTATACCTGAATATTCTTACTGCGAATATAACAAGCAACACTAACATAGGTAAAACAAAAAGCCATTCAATAACAGCTTTTTTATTCAGCTTCTTTTTTTCTTCGTTAATCATAGATATCCTTTCATACTTGAAAAAAGGGACAAACTGTGTTATTATACTAATAAGTGATACAGGGGGTAAATATGGCTTTTACTAAAACGTTAAAAGACTGCGCTCTTTTCGAAGGGCTTACAGACAACGAAATACAATCACTACTTGTCTTTTTAAATGCAAAAGAAAGAAGTTATGCAAAAAACGAAACTATCGTACGCCCGTTTGAAAAACAAAGCAAAACGGGTATAGTTACAAGCGGCAGCGTCGTTTCGACTAGAAGTGACTCCGAAGGAAATGTCATAATTCTTTCCGTTCTTAATGTAGGTGAAATATTCGGACAAGCTTTATCCAATACAGACATACTTGCCGACGTATGTGTAAGCGCACAGACAGAAAGTAAGATTCTTTGGCTTGACGTCAAGAATCTTTCTACGGCTGAAAACTATACTTTGAAATTTATGCATAATCTCGTGAAAATGCTTTCCGAAAAGCTATTGGACTTTAATTTCAGAATCAACGTATTATCCAAAAAGACTATCAGAGAAAAAGTGCTGACCATGCTTTCCCGTCCAAACAAAAGCGAAGTTATACTTTCGTTTAACAGAAACGCTCTTGCGGATTATCTCGGTGTCAACAGAGCCGCTTTATCAAGAGAGCTTTCGAAAATGAAAGCTGAAGGAATCATAAATTACCATCTGAACCGATTTTATTTAAACACCGATAAAGATAAATAACAAAGCAAAAATCAGCGCTTCTGCAACGGTTATAACGGGTATAGTCTTTACAAACAGATATTTTTGCGTCTTATGGTTAAAAGTATGTGAGCCGATAACGATACCGAGTCCACCGCCCGCAAGTGCAATATAAAAAAACGTAAATTCGGCTACGCGGCGCATATTTTTATTTGCGCACTGTTTATCGTAGCGCATATAAAAATAAGAAAAAATATTTATAATATAAAGATATAGGGCTAAAATATTCATTCTTCAAGCTCTCCGTATAAGGTTTCCCATTCTTCATAATATGAAGCATTGGCGTTTGTTAATTCGTCTATTTCAAGCGAAAGCTCTTGTACTTTCATATAATCGGAAGAAATCTCCTCGCTTGAAAGAAGCTCATTTATTTTTGCTATCCTTGATTCGTTTTCCTCAATTAATTTTGTAAGCTTTTCGTATCTTGTTCTTAACTTTAAAAGGTCGGACTTTCGTTTTTTCTCGGAAAGATAGCTTTCCTTCCCCCGTCCTTGTTTTGATTCGGTTTGAGCTACTTGAGACGAAGAATCGGCGTCATAACTTTCTTTAAAATGCTCATAATCCATTTTATAATCGTGGATAGCATTGTTTTCAAGATAAAGTATTCTCGTTGACAGCTTATTTATAAAATATCTGTCGTGAGAAACAGCTAAAATCGTACCCTCATATTCAAACAACGCCTCTTCCAAAACCTCTCTTGTGTTTATATCAAGATGGTTTGTCGGTTCGTCCAAAATAAGCAGATTGGATGGTTTAAGTACAAGCTTTGCAAAAGTAAGTCTTGCCTTCTCCCCTCCGCTTAAATCGGCAACCTTTTTGAATACGTCGTCACCTGAAAACAAAAACGATCCGAGTATAGTCCTTATTTTCGTTACGGAAACGTCCGTATCGGCAGAATAATATATCTCGTCAAGAACTGTATTTTGAGGATCAAGTTCCTGATACTCTTGATCGTAATACGCAGGCACAACGCGATTTCCGTAAACAAATTCGCCGCCGGTGGCAGTGATTCTGCCCATCAATATTTTAAGAAGCGTGGATTTTCCGGTACCGTTATCACCTAAAATAAATGCTCTGTCCTTACGTTTTATTAAAAAACTTACGTTAGAAAATAATTTATTGTCACCGAAGCTTTTGGACAGCCCAATAAGTTCAAGAACGTCATTGGCACACTCGGGAGCATCTGCAAAGTGAAGCTTCGTTTTTTCGGGTTCCTTTTCGGGAGCATCTACAAGCTTCATACGGTCTATTGCCTTTTCTCTGCTCTCGGCGGCAATAATATTTCTTTCTCTGTTCCAACGTCTTTGCTGTTCAATATACGCCCTAAGACGTGCGATTTCTTTTTGTTGGTTATCGTAGTGCTTTTGTGTGATTTCGTTATCTTTTTGCCTTTGTTTGATAAACGACGAATAGTTACCGTTGTAAATTTTACCCTTGCCGTTGAGTATTTCTAAAGTCTTTGTTGTCGTTTTGTCAAGAAAATATCTGTCGTGAGAAATAATAAGGATAGTTTTACCGTAATTTGAAATAAATTTTTCAAGCCAAGCAAGTGCATTTAAATCAAGGTGGTTGGTCGGCTCGTCCAATATCAAAATATCATAATTTAAAAGCAGAAGCTTCGTTAGAGCAAGAATCGTTTTCTGTCCGCCTGAAAGGTCACTGCAATTTAAGTCAAACTTATCTTCTCCAAGCCCGAGTCCGATTAGCGTACTCTTCGTCCGTGACTTGTACTCAAGCCCGCCATTTGCGGTAAATCGCTCAAATAGCCTCGTGTATTCATCGGAGGCGGTTATGTCACCCGACATCATTCTTTCGTGTAACCGCTCAAGCTTGTTTTCCATTTCAAATAAATCGGAAAAGCCTGAAATCGCCTCATTGAATACGGTGTTGTTTGCAACAAATTCCGTATGTTGCTGCAAAACACCGATTTTAGAATTTTTAGCAACGAAAACGTTTCCGTTATAGTCGGTTATTTTACCGCTTATTATATTTATAAGTGTTGATTTGCCGGCACCGTTAACACCGACAATACCAAGCCTTTCACCTTCATTTAAGGTAAAGGTCACGTCTCTTAAAACTTTTTCAACGCCGAAAGATTTTTCAATCTTTTCGCAACCTATCGCGATTATGTCACTCACCTCACGTTTATATTTTATTATATCAAATAATTTAGCTATTGTCAAAGAAAAATTGCATTTTAAATAAAAAAGGAGAATTTTTGATGCATTACGATAACGATGAGCGCTTTATGAAAGAAGCTCTAAAATGCGCAAAGAAAGCCGCCGCTTTAGGTGAAGCCCCTATAGGTGCTGTAATCGTCCGTGACGGCGTTATTATCGCAAGGGGGTATAACAGACGGGAGATAGACAAAAACGCCTTAAAACATGCAGAGATAGCTGCTATTGACAAGGCTTGTAAAAAGCTTGGCGGTTGGAGACTTCCCGGCTGCACGATGTACGTAACGCTTGAACCCTGCCCTATGTGTGCCGGCGCAATTATAAACTCACGAATCGAAAGAGTTGTATTTGGGGCTTACGATAAAAAATCCGGCTCGCTCGAAAGTGTTGTTAATTTGTTCGAGCTTCCGTATAACCATAAGCCTTCGGTAAGCAGCGGTGTTCTTCAAAAAGAATGCTCAAATATTTTGACCTCGTTTTTTACAGAGCTCAGAAAAAAGTCATAAATAATAATTTTTTAAGTATATATGTAACAGATAAAAAATTCGAAAGGAATAAAATATGTTCGTATATACTTTAAAAGCATCAACCGTAAAAACCGTAGCGCTTTCGTTATTTTCAATTGCGCTTATCGCTTGTCTTATCATTTTCTTACCAACCGATGACGTATCAACACTGCCTGTTACGGCAACAACAGAAACAAGCGGCGATATCAGATTCTTTAAGCTTAAAGACGTCAATGATATGAACGAATTTATAGCATCTTTAGGCTGGACCGTTGAACAAAATCCCATCGAGATAGTTGACGTTGTAATTCCAAATGAATTTAACAACGTATATCTGAAATATAACGAGATTCAAAAAGAACAAAAGCTGAATTTGGAAAAGTACAAAGGTAAAACCGCAAAGCGTTATACTTACGTTATAACGAACTACCCCGATACGACTCAAACGGTATATTTAAACTTGATCGTTTATAAAAACAAGGTAATTGCGGGCGATGTGTGCTCGGCAGACGTAAACGGATTTATTCACGGAATAAAGTATAACAGCGATACAAACAAATAATATATAGAAGCAACATTATTTACCCGTTGACAAAATAGACTTAACGTGGTATCATTCAAATGTTGCTTCTATCTTGCGGACATGGTGAAATTGGCATACACGATGGATTTAGGTTCCATTGCTTTCAGCGTGCAGGTTCAAGTCCTGTTGTCCGCACCATATAATTAAAATCCGGACCCCATCACACAACGGTGGGGTTCGGATTTATTTTACCTAAAAATATAAAATCGGTTAATGCTTATGGTGTCTGCATACAACGTCGAAATCAATACTGCAACTTCTTTCTTGACAGCATTCGTTTTCAGTTTCAAATTCAAGCGTTACGTGGTCTATTCCGTGCTCTTTAAGTTCACTACGTATTTTGCCTTTAATATCGCTTACATTCTCTTTTGTAACAATATGCATGGTTGCATAATTACGGTGACCGTCTATGCTCCAAGCATGTATATGATGAACGTCAACAACTCCTTCAATAGAACAAATATGAGCTTTAATATCATTAATGCAGATATCGTTGGGAATTTTATTAAGGAAAAGTTTAAACGCCTCTTTTATATTTTTTAAAGCATTCACAAGGATAAATACAGCTATTGCTATAGACATTAAAGGGTCAATAATATATAGATCGGTAAATTTTATTATAACGGCACCGATAAGAACAACTATCCACCCAAGCACGTCTTCAAGCATGTGAAGATTTACTGCTTTTTGATTTAAAGAATCTCCCCTACCGGTAAAAACAGCGGCGCAGAAATTTACACATACCCCCACTATCGCAAATACGATCATACCATTATAGTTGATATGCGATTGATTAATAATACGCAATATTGCATTATATATGACCGTATACGAGCCGAATATGAGAATCAAGGTGGTTATTACGCCGCCGATTACAGAATATCCGACGTAACCGTATGTATATTTTTCATCAGGTTGCCGTTTGCTCTTCTTTTCAAGAAAAAATGCAATTCCGATGCTTAACGCATCGCCTATATCGTGAATAGCATCTGAAATAATAGCTACACTACCGGTATAAATTCCTCCAAAAAACTCAAATACGGAAAAAGCCAAATTCAGAATGAATGCAATAAAAATATTCTTTTCTGTTTTCATAATCCCTCTGTGTTGATAAAAATTCATCTTTAATATAAAATATATTTATCGGACAAAAGGTATAACACCGCAAGTATCGTAAATGTACTTCCCTGCTAAAAGCTTTTTCTTGAAGGCTCTTTGCAATGACGTGTTTTCATCAAGCTTATCAAGTTCGTTGAAATTATCACGGTCTTTAGGGAAAACGTAGTGTAATGCAGCCTCCCCGTTGCTTACTATGGGAAAACGTATAAAACTTGAAGAAAACTTACTGAGTTTTGAATTATCTCCAAGTGCATCATTTATTTCGGGACTCATAAGCCATGAACAACAGTAAAGCGCTTTGAAAGCATATTCGGGATATGCATTTTTAACGATATCAGTACCTCTGTCAACAGAATATTTTACCTTCTCCGGCGTTAGGTCGGAATCCCAAAAAATATGCATTGAAATTACATCATCACCCGGTCTTAATACGGCTTCCCATTCATTTTTTGAAAAAACGGTCGTTTTTGAATCTATACTTCTTGTATTTGAGACGTTTCCTATATATGTATCATTCGTTTCTTCAAAGTAAGTCTTAAATGCGCCCTCCCTATCCTCTGCGCCTTTACTTCCAAGCGGTATACCGCTTTTATGAACACTATATCCGCTTTGGAAAACGATTGCGTACTCACCGCTTGCACGATTTTTGAGAATATACGGAAAATCGGCAGGTGTTTTAATCGCTTGAAAGTTCAGTCCGTTGTCACCGAGATAAACTATAGTGTTCTTTGTAAATCTCCACATCCAATTTGAAATTGCGGGAGAAATACCCGTTATCTTGCTTCTGTACAATTTTTCTTCACGAAGATATATTGAATAAATACCAAGACAAGCTAAAGCTTGTTCGTGTGTAAGACCTCGCCTTATATAATTTTCATAAGTGTTTTCAATGCTCGGCAAATGTACTAAAAGCGGGAGCATATTCGATGCGGGTGTATTTACCGAAGAAGGATATTTTACCTTTAATGCCTCATCTATTCCTACGTCTTTCAAATACAGGCTGACAGCATCAAGGTAATCTTTCCTTGTAGGATCGTTTTTTAAGTCGTTATATCCATCTTGTACGTCTTCGTAAAATTCCGCAAATAAATTATATTTATTCTGTAGAGTACGTATCATATCAAGACTGCACAGCTCATTTTTTCTATTGTGCGGTACAGGATAATAGCAACTCGGAATTTTGGGGGCACCATCAATTTTCAGCTGTTTTGCAAGCTCTTGAAAAGTCATCATACTTTAACCGTAATTATCCCTGTGTTGCTTAATATGGGGAAAAGATTTTTGCCTGCCGCAATATAATGCTCTTTGAAATTTACACCTATTGCTGTGAAAACTCTAATAAGCTCCATAGTGGTATCTTTATCCATATTACTCGGAAATACCGAGCCGTCGGGATGGTTATGCATAACGACCATAGACGAAGCGTTCTTCTTTAATACAAGTTCAACAACGGTTCTTGTATCAAATTTGACAGAATTCACAGAGCCGCTGAAAATCTTTCCGGAAAATATTACTCTGTCCATATTATCCAAAAGATATATCCAAACGGCTTCGTTTTTCTCGGCGGCGGCATCGCAAACAAGCAATCTTAAAAAATCATCACTGTTGCTGTATAGCTTATTCTCGGTCAATTTAAGCTTTGAATATCTGCCAAAAAGTTGCGGTATCATCGTTATTAATGTTGCCGTGTGTTCACTTACACCCTTTACGGCGCAAAGTCTGTCAAAATCGGCATCAAGAACTTTGTCAAGGCTTCCGAATTCCTGTATCAAGCTATGCGCTATGGGATTGACATCTCTTACGGGAATCGAGAAAAACAGCAAAAGCTCAAGAACATTATGCTGTTCAAAATTCTCAAGGCCTTCATTTAAAAATCTGTTTTTGAGTCTGCTTCTGTGTCCTTCGTGTATATTGTCTTTCATATCCTGTTTCCTTTATTTTAATTAGTATTATTTAAGAGTCATATTTTCTTGCTTTGGTTAATATTATCTAATGTACAATGTTAACGGAGGGAAAATATGTACGACATCGAAAATCGAATTATCGAAACCGCCGAATATATAGCAGTAACAAAGTGTACCGTAAGAGATGCATCAAAGCATTTCGGAATATCAAAATCAACCGTACATAAAGATATGAGCGAAAGGCTTATAAACGTAAACGCAAGTCTGTATGATGAGATCTCTGAAATACTCAAATATAATAAAAAGGTGCGTCACATAAGGGGCGGAGAAGCCACCAAAAGAAAATATTTGAGCATTAAAGAAAAAAGTGAAGATAAATGAGTTTGTCCGTTGGATAAACTCATTTTTTATTTATTTTATTAAGCGGGTTGGAATTTACGGCATTATACATACTATCGTCACTTAAATGTGTATATATTTGAGTGGTGTTAAGCTGTTCGTGCCCGAGTATATCTTTCAAAACTCTGACATCAACCTTGCCGTGCTCATATAAAAGCGTTGCGGCGGTATGGCGAAGCTTATGAGTTGAAAGTCCCCTACCGTCTAAATTTGCATTTTTTAATGCGTTTTTTACTATATTCTCAACTTGACGCTTATTGATACGTGTTTTTCTTGCGGAAATGAACAATGCATCTTTATCCACTATATCAACTACTGAGCTTCTGTAGCTTAAGTAATCCTTTAAAGCAAGATTACACGCATCGTTTAAATAAATTATTCGTTCCTTGCTTCCTTTACCGATAACGTTCAAGCAAACAAAACTGTCGCTGCCGTCATCAGCTTTTCTTAGGCTTGATACGTTAAGGCCTACAAGCTCGGAAAGACGCATCCCGCAGTTTAAGAACAAGGTTAAAATGGCATAGTCCCTTATTTTGTATTTTCCCTCAACGGATTCAAGTAATGTTATACATTCATTGAGTTTTAAATACTTCGGTAAGCCGTTTTTATATTTTGGGGTATCTATACCGACTGTTGGGTTATCTTCGATATAATGCTGTTTTATACAAACGTATTTGTAAAATTCTTTAATAGACGACAGCTTTCTTGCAAGCGTTCTTTTTGAGTTTTGTCGCTGGTCAAAGCAATAGTTCATATATTCATATATATCGGAACGTTTAATTTGCTTTACAAACTCAAGATCGCAATCATTAACCGATATTTCGGTTTCCTCATCGTTAATATGCATTTTTTTACGCTTCAGGTATGCAAAAAACAAATGAATATCATTATAATATTGATCAACCGTGCTTTTTGCTCCACCTGCAATTACAAATTTGTAATTTAAAAATTCGTCCAAAATATCGCAGGAATTTTTATAGTTCATATTCTATTATCCCCTTGCATTTGCGGCGTTTTTTATGTAATTTATTGCTTCGTACAAGCTCTTTACGGGAATTATCTTTATGCCGAAATCCTTTTTCTGTAGCTTATCATAATTTCTTTGCGGTATCATAACCTCCGAAAAACCTTGCCTTGCGGCTTCATTTACGCAAAGGTCGCAAAAGTTAACGGGCCTTGTTTCGCCCGAAAGGCCAACCTCTCCCAATACGGCAAGACTGTCCGGTACGGGTATATCGGATATTCCCGAAAACAAAGCAAGAGCAATAGCAAGGTCACTTGCGGGTTCATCAATCCTTATACCGCCGACTACGTTTAAATATGTATCGTTTGTGGCAAATTTGAGTCCAAGCCTTTTTTCCAAAACCGCAACTATAAGCGAGAGTCGGTTATAGTCTACACCGTTTGCCATTCTGCGAGGCGACGGAAAAACGGTAGTTGTCACAAGTGCCTGTACCTCCGCAAGTATTGGGCGGGTACCCTCTATAATACATACGGTGCAGTTACCGGGAACTCCTATGGGTCTTCCTGATAAAAGCATCTCCGAAGGGTTTGTGATCTCGCGAAGTCCCTCGTCCGTCATCTCAAAAACGCCGATTTCATTGGTAGAACCATAACGGTTTTTAACAGCTCTAATAATTCTGTTTTGATGTGACCTCTCTCCTTCAAAATGTAATACTGCATCAACCATATGTTCCACTACCTTGGGTCCTGCAATATTTCCCTCTTTGTTGACATGTCCGACGATTATCACCGATATACCCGTGCTTTTCGCCTTGTTGATAATAGCCATTGTACACTCTTTTACTTGAGTTATACTCGAAGGTGTGGAGTTTACCCTTTCATCATACATCGTTTGTATAGAGTCGATTATTACAACGTCGGGGGCAACCATATCGATTTGCGGCATAACGTCCGTTATATTCGTTTGTGTCAAAATATAAAGCTTGTCCGAATCCACACCAAGTCTCTTGGCTCTGACCTTTAACTGATTTTTGGATTCCTCGCCCGAAACGTATAAAATTTTATGCTCTTTCGAAATATCGCTGCATATCTGTAAAAGAAGCGTTGATTTACCAATACCGGGCTCACCGCTTAAAAGAACTACCGAGCCGCAAACAATACCGCCTCCGAGAACTCTGTCGAACTCTCCGCAGCCCGTAGATATTCTGTAATTATCGTTATCCTCTATATCGGAAATAATGCACGCAGAGTCACTTAAAGCATTTGAATACGTACGCATCGTTTTTGATGTTGGAAGGTTAATTTCGGGTTCGATTTTTTGCTCAAACATTGAATTCCAACTTCCGCAAGCCGTACATTTTCCAAACCATTTAGTTGTTTCGTTGCCGCACTCACTGCAAACAAATACACTTCTTACACTGTTTTTAGCCATATAATTCTCCGTATGTTTTTTCAATATATTCCGTTATGCTTTCGGAAATTACAGCCGCAAGCTTATTTTGATATTCTTCATCATTTAACAGTTTCGCTTCTTCATAGTTACTTATAAAGCCGCATTCTATCAATATCGCAGGAACGTTAAGCTTATTCAAAACGTAAATATTCGTACCCGCCTCTTTATTTGCTCTTGTATTGTCAGGCTGAAGCGAAAGCTTTATGTTGCTTGATACAATATCCGCCAAAACTTTACTTTCAGAATTATTGGGTGAATAAAATATCTGCGTACCCCTACACGACTCAAGCGGATAAGTATTCATGTGAATACTTATGAAAATAGCATCCTTATATTCATTAGTGAATTCAACTCTGCCCGCAAGATCGCTTTGCTTTCGCGATAAATTGCTGTTTTTGGAAACAAGTAATTTATCGTCTGTACGTGTCATTACGACCTTATTTGAATGCATATTCAAAAACGAATATACCTTTTGTGTAAGCTCAAGGCAGAGTGTGCTTTCATACTCACCGACTACACCGCTTGCGCCGGTATCAACACCGCCGTGACCCGCATCGAGAACAATAACGTATTCTTTTTCGTTATCGGAAAATGCATCTAATATTTTAGGCGCATTTTTAAAAAATCCGAGTTTTATACTTAACAAAAGCACAGATATAAATAATGCGAGTAATGCAATACAAAATACGATAAGCTTGAAAGTATAAGTTTTTAAATATCTTTCATTCTTGTTTGTCAATCAAATCACCTCGTGATAATAATATTCACAAGGCTTATAAACTATGCTCTATCTATCAAAGCTTGGGTTGTCATCGTTAGGGCCGGAATGTATTTCGTTTTTATCAAGCTTGAAAAACTTTGATATTTTTATTCCCTTGAAGCCGAACATATAACCAACACCGCAAGTTATAACCGTGGGAATCGTAAATATAAAATACCACAGTGATGAAAGAGCAGCAAGGGTCGCTGCAGATGCTTCGGGTAATACTGTTTTAAGACCGCCGCTTATGAAGTTTGCGTGCATAAACATATATCCAAACAAGTTCATAAATGCCGTTGCAAATCCGTTAATGCCACCCGCAGAAATAAGCATAAGTATCATAACCAAATAATTAATAAATTGGGACATAATTCCAAATATAAATCCGTCATGAGCCTTGGGGGGATTTATAGGATTATTTCTGCCGACAAAATCCTTTTCACCGAGTGTGTGTGCCGCAAAATACACCATAACGAGAAATAAGCATATTGAAAAAATAACCGCTACACTTCTTGCAAAAACGATTTCGGTCATTGCAATAATCGGCATTGAAATCATCATTGTATATACAGACATCGCAACTTGATATCCGTAAATTCTAAAGGCAAAGCCTATTTTGTTTTTCATTTTCGTTAACATTTTTACACCTCAAAATTAAATTTGATTTTAAATTCTTTTCCGTTGAGATATGATAGCGTTTTATATTCATTTTCGAGCCTAAAAGAGAGCTTGTACGCACACAGCGCCTGATGCACAAAGCCGTTTTTCTTATCCGTAGAATAGCTTTTCCCATATTTTCCGTCACCAATTATACTGTTGCCCATATAAGCAAGCTGCGCTCTTATTTGATGTGTTCTTCCGGTATGCAAATCAACCTCAAGTAAGGAGGCAATATCACCGTTTTTAAGTAAACAGCTTTTTACAAAGCTATAATCGAGTATTGCGGTTTTTCCGTTTGGGATAGGTTTCTCAAAAACAACAACTTCATTTGTCTTATCATTTCTTAAAAGAAAATGCTTTAAAGTGCCTTGTTTTTTTAACGGCGCCCCGTGAACCAAAGCCATATACCGCTTGATTGCTTCACGGTTTTTAATTATCTCATTCATTTCACGAAGCGCATCTGCGTTTTTTGCGGCAATTACGATACCTTTTGTGTTTCTGTCAAGTCTGTTGCAGAGTGCAGGTACAAAGCTTTGTTCGCTTTTAGGGTCATATTCCCCTTTATATATCAAATAAGCAATAACGTTGTCTATTACAGTATGGCTTTTTTGCTTTTCATCAGAGTGAACGCTTTGACCGTCGGGTTTGTTTATTAAAATAATGTTTTTGTCTTCATAAACAATATCAAGCATTCCTTCTTCATAAATTATTGCGTTTTTTTCCTTATCTTTTTCGAAAAATTCATCGCTGACGTAAAGATTTAACACATCGTTTAATTTTAACTTTACCGCGCCGTCCGTACAATGTTTTCCGTTAAGCCTAATGCATTTTTTTCGTAAATATTTATATATTAAAGATGAGGGTATATCCGGCATGAGTTTTTTCAAAAACTTATCAAGTCTTTGGCTTTCGTCATTCTTTTTTATAATAAATTCTCTCATACTTCCTCCTTTGCATATATTATATCACTTTTTTCGTTAAAGACAAGATATTTAACGAAAATTGCAAAAATGTCATAATTTTGCTCTTGCTTTTTACCGAAATATGCACTATAATATACAGACATTATGTTGATAGAGGTATTAAATGAAATATATTACTGTACCTTTGGGAATGATGCCGACAAATTCTTATATTATTTATGATGAAAATACGATGAATGCAGCGATCATCGACCCCGCAGATGACTGTGCAAAAATAGAAAGATATTTAAACCGATATTCTTTGAATCTAAAGTTTATATTGCTCACTCACGGTCACGCAGATCATATCGGTGCCGTAAACGAGCTTCTTGAAAAAACAGATGCCCTTCTTGTAATGACAAATGAAGATACGGATATGATATCGGAGAGCGTATACAATGAGTCACGTCTTATATTCGGATACGATTATGCTATAGAAAGATACCCCGATATAGTATTGGATGATGAAACCGTACTGAATTTCGACGGCGTGTATATAGAATGCATAAAAACACCGGGGCATACAAAAGGAAGCTGCGTATACTTATGCGAAAACTTAATGTTAAGCGGCGATACGCTGTTTTATCAAGGTTTTGGAAGAACGGATCTTTACGGTGGAAATGAAAACGATATGAGGCAATCTCTAAAAAAGCTTTACGATATTGATATGAATTTTACAGTATTACCCGGTCATATGTCACAAACGTGTCTTGATGATGAACGAAATTTATTCATATAACTAAAATACCCGAGCAAAATTCTTGCTCGGGTAGAATTTTTTATTTACTTTTTCAAAGCTATTGCTTTTCTTGCATTTATTACGATGTTCTTTGCATCAAGTCCAAATACGTGCAAAAGCTCTTCCGCTTTACCCGATTTTCCGAAAGTGTCGTTTACACCGACACGTACAACGGGAACAGGGAATGCGGAGTCACATACTACTTCCGCAACTGCAGAACCGAGTCCGCCTATTACGGTATGTTCCTCTGCTGTAACCAATGCTCCTGTTTCCATAGCTGCTTTAATGATGATGTCGCTATCAATAGGCTTTATAGTATGAATATTGATAACTCTTGCGCTCACACCTTCGTTTGCAAGTGTTTCGGCTGCAATAAGAGCTTCATTTACCATAAGTCCCGTAGCAATAATGGTAACATCTTTTCCGTCTCTTAAAAGCGAGCCCTTGCCCACTTCGAATTTATAATCGGGACGGTCGTTTATTACGGGTACGGCAAGTCTGCCTACCCTTAAATATACAGGACCGTCGATTTCGATAGCTGCCTTTACGGCAAGACGTGCTTCAACTGCATCGGCAGGGCAAATAACCGTCATTCCGGGAATAGTTCTCATAAGTGCGATGTCTTCATTACATTGGTGGGTTGCACCGTCTTCGCCTACGCTGATTCCTGCGTGAGAAGCACCTATCTTTAAATTAAGATGTCCGTAACCTGCGCAGTTACGTATCTGCTCAAAAGCTCTGCCTGCTGCAAACATAGCAAAAGAGCTTGCAAAAACTATCTTTCCCGTAGAAGCCATACCTGCCGCCACAGCCATCATATTGCCCTCAGCTATACCGCAGTTTATAAATCTTTCGGGAAACTTTTTCTTGAATACATCGGTTTTTGTTGATTTGGAAAGATCGGCGTCAAGTACGACGATTCTGTCATCTAATGCGGCAAATTCAGTTATAGCCTCACCGTAAGCTTGTCTTGTAGCTATTTTTCCCATATTGCCTCTCCCCCTTATTTCAATTTCGCTTGAAGCTCTGCAACTGCCGCTTCATACTGCTCTTTATTGGGTGCATTACCATGCCAACCCGCTTCATTTTCCATAAAGGAAACGCCTTTCCCTTTTACTGTTTTCGCAATAATCGCAAGAGGTTTTCCGTTTTTACCGAAATGCGTAAGAGCATCTTCAATTTGTTCAAAATCATGTCCGTCTATAACAACTGTATCCCAGCCGAAAGCTTCAAACTTTTTATCAAAGGGTGTGGGATCCATAACCTTTGTAATATCACCGTCTATTTGGAGACCGTTAAAGTCGACAAATACGCAAAGATTGTCAAGCTTATAATGACCTGCAAACATTGCGGCTTCCCAAACTTGTCCTTCTTCCGCTTCTCCGTCGCCGATTATAGCATAGACTTTGTATCTGTCACCGAATATTTTTGCGGATTTTGCCATACCGCAAGCCGCTGAAATGCCAAGTCCCAAAGAACCCGTGCAAATATCAATGCCGGGAATATTTTTCATATCGGGGTGGCCTTGAAGCATACTGTCTTTATTTCTCAAAGTTTTCAAAAAAGTTTTTGAGAAATAGCCTCTTTCGGCAAGAGTTGCGTATAAGGCAGGTGCGGCATGACCTTTGGAGAGAACAAATCTGTCTCTTTTAGGATATTTCGGATCATTGGGATCTATATTCATTTGCACAAAATACAAATATGTGAGAATATCCGTAGCCGAAAGAGAACCTCCCGGATGTCCCGAGGCTGCTGTGAAAATTCCTTCAAGCGCTCCGAGACGAATATTCGTTGCATAATTTTCAAGTTCAAGTCTCTTAAATTCGTTCATTTGTCCCTCCGTATTTATTTTCAAGTTTTTTTAGTGTGTTTATCAAATATTCGGGAAGATCGCTTTCAAAATACATCTCTTTATCGGTTACAGGATGTATAAATCCAATGGAATATGCGTGTAAGCACTGTCCGCAAAGCTCTGAAAATTCTTTTCTCTCTCCTCCGTATACGTCATCGCCTAAAATCGAATGTCCCATATACGCCATATGTACTCTTATTTGGTGAGTCCTTCCCGTCTCAAGATTAAACCTCATAAACGAGTATGCGCCGTAGCTTTGAATGATACTGTAGTGTGTAACGGCATTTTTTGAGTTCGTGTCGGTAACAGCCATTTTTTTTCTGTCGCGTATGCTTCTTCCGATAGGAGCATCTACCGTGCCTTCGCTTTGCTTTGGCGTACCTATCACAATTCCTCTGTACTCTCTTTTAAAACTATGCGTCTCGATTTGTTTTGCAAGTGCAAGATGAGTTTTATCGTCTTTTGCAACTATAAGTAGACCGCTCGTGTTTTTATCTATTCTGTGAACGATACCCGGACGCACGGCATCACCGCCTTGTGAAAGCTTTGACAGCTTGTAAAGCAAGGCATTGACCATCGTATTGTCTTTATTTCCCGGTGCGGGATGAACTACCATTCCTTTAGGCTTGTTGACCACCGCCAAATAATCGTCTTCGTAAATAATATCAAGAGGAATATCCTGCGGTATAACGTTATAATCCTCCTCCGAGATAAATTCATACTCGTATGAATTTCCTGCACAAACCTTAAAGTTTTTCTTTACTGCTTTGCCGTCAATAAGCAAAGCTCCCGCTTCTATTATTTCCTGAGCTTTTGAGCGAGTTATATCTGCAGTTTCCGATAAAAAAACATCGGCGCGGATCAAATTATACTTTTCGGAAACAACGCCCTTATTCTCGTTATGCATTTTTATCTTCACCACCTACTTCGGTAGTTCTGAATTCATATAACATCATATAAAGAATAAACAGACCCATTCCTACACACACACATACATCCGCAACATTAAAAATCGGGAAATCCATAAACTCAAAGTTTAAAAAATCCACTACGTATCCGTTGCGATTGCCGAAGTGACTGCCTGTTCTGAAAAGGCGGTCAACGAGATTTCCTACTCCGCCGCTAAGTAAAAGAAGCAAAGCGCTTCTAAGTAAAATATTTGTTTTAGAAGCTACGAATATATATACGGTTATAGCTATTACCGTGATAATCGAAAGGGTTATAAATACCCCCGGTGCGTCTTCCAAAATACTCCAAGCCGCTCCCGTATTTTCAGCGTAGACAAAGCCGAGCAATCCCGGAATAAAGCTCTTTTTCCCCGCATATTCGCTATAAAGGGTCGTATATGCCCATTTTTTTGATAAAGCATCAAGCCATACAAGTATTCCGCAGACAGTTACGGTAGAAATAAGGTCTGTCGCAAAGCGCTTTAAATTAAACTTATTCACTGTCTTCTGTACCGGTTATAAAAAGCGAGGTAAGGTCTTGCTGTACAGATTTAGAGGAAACACCGATTTTGTCAAGCTGCGTATCTTTATCATCTGTTAAAAGACCGCTCAATTCATCAAGTATACCGTTAAGTTCATCGTTATCGCTATTGCAAAGAGCGTCGATTTCGTCGGAAGAGAATATTGTATCATCTTCTGATTCCGTAACAGCCGTATTTTCAATTTCTTGGCTATCTTCTTCACAAACGTTTTCATCGGAAATTAGGGGGGAAACTTGATTAACTTCTTTAACAGAAGGCTCAACGGTAACAGTTTTTTCAATTTCCGCATTGACCGTATAGTCATCAGCTACATACTCAAAATTGAGCGCTTGAAGCTGACAAAGCTGATTATTATATAATTCGAGTGCTTTCGCTTTAAATTCGGAGGTGAGTTTTTCAAGTTCCTTGGCTTTTGCAAGAGCAGCGTCGCTTGCCTTTGTATCAACAACAGTTTTAACAACCGTTTTCGTGATAACTTCCGGCTCCGACTTAAAGACAGGAGCGGATTGGACGACAGTTACGCCAGAGTTTTCAAGCTCAATGATCTTCTTTTTCATTATCTGAATTTGAGCGTTCTGCTTTTCGCATAAATCCTTGTATTTTTCGTATTCATTCAATAATGCGGTAAATTCCTTGACGACCATATCAATATAGTCATCGACTTGATCTCCGTTATATCCACGGAAAGATACAGAAAACTCAACCTTTTCAAGATCTGCTGGACTGATCATATATACCTCCTAAATGTAAATCAAAACGTTTAAGCGTAAATTTCCCTTTTTTGTGGTTCCTTCAATATCGGAAATTTCAAATCTGCCGTATCCGCTTACGCTTACTAAATCTCCGTATTCAAGGAGCTTGTCGGAATTAGATACAACTTTGTAATTAACCCTAACCGACTCCGACTTTATCAGCCTTTGCGCATCGCTTCTTGATAATGAATACACGTCTGCTATAATGCAATCAAGTCGCATTGATGCAACAATATTTGTTCTGCTTTCTTTTTTGGGAAGAAAGTTATTTAAAAAATCGGTTTCTACATATGTCAACCGCTCTATGTTCACCCTGCAATTTGCGACTTTTTCAAGCCCCTGACATACATAATCAACAATAGAACTACATACAAAAACTATCGCTTCGTCGTCACAGATAAGTATATCTCCTATCCTATCTCTTTCAATACCCATAGACATAAGCGCACCAAGAAAGTCCCTGTGCGACAGAGACTTTCTTGCTGTATTTGTTATATGCAAAATTGTTATTTGCGACGCATCATTTAATTGCTCGTCATTAAAATCAAGAAAATCCGGATATGCCGTGAAAACTTTTCTCTCAGCCGATAAATGACCGCCCCAAAGCTTATATGTAACGCCGACGGGAGCAGATACTCTGCCGATCTCGCTTAAATCCGCAGGCGCATAAAATGACGATGAACAAGGTCTTTTGGTCTTATCCGCTTTTTTCAATAGATCCGAAATCCGAGATAAAACCAAATCGTTGGAATCAAAACTCATTAAAAGAGTTGATTCTCGGTTATTTCAACAGGTGCTTCCTCTACTGCTTCTCTTATCTCCTCGCCGGAAACGTTTACGTTATTGGGCGTAATGATAAAAGTGGAAGCTGTAACCTTCTTCAAAGTGCCGTCGATTGCATAAGCAACGCCGCTGAGGAAATCAAGAAGACGTCTTGCCGCCTCTTTGTTGGTGTCCTCAAGGTTAAGCACTACCGTTCTTCTTGCAAGAAGATGGTCTGCTATAGACGTAACGCTTTCAAATCCCTCGGGACGAACGACTTTAAGTTCGAGAGAAGAACCGTAGGAAAAGTTTTTGGGTGCTGCTACCGCCTGTTGTGCAGCCATGTCACTTCTGAGTTGTTGCTCGGCAGTGTATCCATCTTCACCTGCTTCGTTTTCTTCTTCGTATATCTCGTCTTGATACTCCGAGGGTGATACGATTTCTTTAAGTTTACTGATAAAACTCATTGTAATTCCTCCGTTATATTTTCTTTAGTTTTTTATAATTTCTTTCACCGAAGATTGCGGAACCGATCCTTATCATATTTGAACCGCAAGCTAAAGCTATTTTATAATCATGGCTCATTCCCATTGAGAGAATATCCATATCTATATTATCTATGTTTTTTGCCCTAATGTCAAGAAAAATCTTATTTAATATAAAAAAGTATTTTTTTAGCGCATCTTCATCATCGCTTTTCGGCAATACGCCCATCAAACCGCAAATATGAATATGCTTGAATTTTGATGCTTCAATTAAAAACTCTTCTGTATTGCCCGGATCAATTCCGAATTTGTTTTCCTCGTTGCCCATATTAAGCTGAACCAAGACGTTCATTACGGTATTTTTCTTCTCGCATATTGAATCTATTTTCTCTGCAAGTTTTATACTGTCAACAGAATCAATATAATCAACAACATCTATTATATACTTAATCTTATTACTTTGCAAGTGTCCAATAAGGTGTATTTTAACATTTTTTCTGTTATTTATATATTCATACTTACCAAGAAGTTCTTGAACGCGGTTTTCACCAATGTGAGTTATACCGCAAGAAATAGCTTCATTGATCTCATCTGCGGTGAAATTTTTAGTGACCGCCATAAGTTCTGCAGAGGGATTTATCTGTGCTATCTCGTTTTTTATCTGTGTAATATTTTCTGATATACTTCCCACTTAATTTACCGCCTTTCCCTCATAAATATCCTTTCCCGAAACTATGATGGTTTCATTGACAGCAAGGCGCTTATGTCCTTTTTCGGAAAGTTCGGATTTGGTGTCAATAGCGGATATATAATAGATACCCGACGAATATATAATATCGATCGTGCGGAATTCTATTTTATTTCCCGATATAACGTATACACCCGTTTCATCATCAACAACTCTTACAGCCTCGACCGGCACTCTTACTCCCTCGTAATTGTTGGAATTCAATATCACGTTTTGCTTTCTGCGATAATTAAATCCGTCGGGGAAATTTGAAGTGGAAAAAATGAGCAGCGCCTTATCTGACTTGGGAGTCTGAACTATTTTATTCAGCTTGGCGTCTATCGGCTTTGAGGCATTTAACGTGAATGTAACGCTATATGTCTGTCCCGCCGTATAATTTGCGGCAGTTTGAGAAGAAACCGCACATGCAAAATACCATTCAAATTCAGTGCATATCTTACCGACAGCGTTTTCTGATATGTCGGCAGGTTCACTATTTATTAAAGTATCGAATTCGGAAACGGTAATTGTATCGAGAGAGGCAGTACTGAAAGTTTGTTCGTATCCGTCCGCCTCTTTAAAGAAATATCCGCTCCTATCGGAATTGATGTATTTGATCACATCTTTGCCGCCACCCTCAAGTTCATTTATTCTGAGGGTGAGATTTGTTATAACGTCATTAAAATTACTTACTTTACCTGAAGAAATAAGTCTTCGATTCATATAGATCAAAGAGTTCATACCTTCGCTTACCGCACCGGAATAATCCCCTTTTGAAAGCTCGTCTAACATTTTTAAATAGCTTTCTTTGCAAGCGGTATCAATTACGCTTAAATTTGATTGGGCGGAACCTTTGGAAATATTGCTTTTTTGATATATCTCCAAATCGTTTTTTAAGCTCTCGGCAAGTGCGAAATCGGATACGTCGTCCCAACTTGAATATATGCCTATAAGTACGTCGTTTTTGGCAACTCTCTCTGTGTCATTTGTAAGATACCTGTATGCACCGCTAACGGAGCTTTCAATTATTATCTCGTCCTTAAATATACCGGCGATGACCTCGGTATTGTCGCTTAAAAAGATCTCGGTTGCATAATCTGTCTGGTAGGTATTAAGATTACTCCTGACAAATTGAAAAATTATATAGCAAGACACGGATAAAAAAAGTAATGCTATAAGTAAATTTCCGATTATCTTTTTTCTCTTTGTCTGCATACTACTCTCCGATATTTTTTATAATCAAGTCACTTGCTATCGAAAGGACGTTTTCAAAACAGTTTGATGCATCGGCATCAACGCATATCCAATTTATATCTTTATTTCTTCTGAACCAAGTAAGCTGACGCTTTGCATATCGCCTTGTTTCTTGCTTTAGTCGTTCGACGGCAACGTCAAGCGTTTCAATACCGTCAAGATATCCGTAAAACTCTTTATATCCTATAGCTTGTGATGCCGTTTGACTTGTTCTTAGCCCTTCACGAGAGAGCGTTTTTATTTCATCAATAAGACCTGCCTTTATTAGAAGGTCGACGCGCTTATTGATGCGCTCGTACAAAAGTTCTCTGTCGCTGTAGTTAAGGCCTATTATAAGCGAGCGGCAAAATCCTTCGTTTTTATGGGAATTTAAATCGTGTACGGATTTCGGTATTCCCGTAAGTTCAAAGCATTCAAGTGCACGGAGCACCCTTTTGGTGTCATTGGGATGCAGCTTTTTTGCGCTTTCGGGGTCAACACGCATAAGACGCTCGTACATATATTCACAACCCATTTTTTCAAGCTCGTCCGAAAGGCCTATACGAATGTGTGATGAATCCTTGTGGGAAGCAAATTGCGTATTGTTTATTACCGAATCAACGTAAAGACCTGTCCCTCCGACAAATATAGGTAGCTTTCTTCTTGAAACAATATCAAATACCGTTTCTTTAGCAAGAGCTTGATAATCGGCAACCGAAAAAGCATCGCTTATATCACATACGTCTATAAGATGATGCGGTATCCCTTCCCTCTCTTGCATATCGGGCTTTGCGGTTCCGATATTCATTCCTCTGTATATTTGCATTGAATCAGCGGAAATTATCTCTCCGTTAAAACGTTTTGCAAGTTCTATTGAAAGCTTGGTTTTACCCGATGCCGTAGGGCCTACGATAAATAAAACAAGCGGCTTAATCATTGTAAATAAACATCGCATCGCCGAAGCTGAAAAATCTGTATTTTTCTTTTACGGCGATGTTATAAGCATCAAGTATGTAATCGTGTCCGGCAAAAGCGCTGACAAGCATAATTAATGTGCTTTCGGGTAAGTGGAAATTGGTGATAAGCGCATCCATTGCTTTAAATTTATATCCGGGGTAAATGAATATCTCCGTATCATTACTTCCGCTTTTTACTCTGCCTATTTCATCCGCTGCAGATTCAACGGTTCTGCAAGAGGTCGTTCCGACACAAATAACTCGGTTTCCGTTTTCCTTTGCATTATTAATTATGTTTGCGCTTTCCTCGGGTATCTCGTAATACTCACTGTGCATTTTATGCTCAAGTATATTATCGCATTTTACCGGTCTGAAGGTCCCAAGTCCAACGTGTAAGGTAACCGGTGCAATAACAACGCCCATATTCTTTACTTTTTCAATAAGCTCTTTGGTGAAGTGAAATCCCGCCGTGGGAGCAGCACTCGAACCGATATTTTTTGCATAAACTGTCTGATATCTGTCCTTGTCAGAGAGTTTTTCCTTTATGTAAGGCGGTAAAGGCACGACGCCTATCTTGTCCAAAATAGCGTAAAAATCACCTTCAAACGTAAAATTGATTATTCTGTTTCCGCCCTCGCATACGTCTTCTATTACACCTAAAAGTTCACCGCCGCCAAAAACGAATTCCGCGCCGATTTTAGCTTTTTTTCCGGGACGTACTATTACCTCAAATCTGTTAGTATCGAGGCGTTTTTGTAAAAGCACCTCAAGCAAGGCGCCCGTATCCTTTTTCTTGCCGTAAAGTCTTACCGGTAAGACTTTGGTTTCATTTATCACGAGCACGTCACCTGCTTTTAAATACGAGCAGATATCATAAAAATTCTTATGCTCGACAGTCTTATGCTCTTTATTTAAGACCATAAGCCTCGAATTATCTCTCTTTTCGAGAGGCGTTTGCGCAATAAGCTCCTCGGGAAGCTTATAATAATAGTCGTGTAAGCTTGAATATTCCATCGGTTTCATCCTGTAACAAAGATTTGTCGCATTAATATAATTTATTATAGCACAAATATTGATTTATTACAACATATATTAGGAGGTTTTTGTGAGAAATTTACTCTTTAAGGGAAGCGCTACTGCTATCATTACACCGTTTAAGGATAGCGCCATAGATTACACTGCACTAAAAGCACTTATTAAACACCAAATCGAAAACGGTACGGATGCGCTCGTAGTTGCTGGAACTACGGGGGAAGCACCAACCTTAAAAGACGATGAACATATTGAACTTATCAAATTTGTCGTTAAAGAAGCCCGAGGCAATCTGCCAATAATTGCGGGAACCGGAAGTAACTCTACCGAGCACGCCGTTTGTATGTCGAAGAAAGCTTATTTAGCAGGTGCAAACGGACTTTTATCCGTAACACCGTACTACAACAAATGTAACGATGAGGGAATAATACGTCATTATAAAAAAATCGCCGACGCTACTCCCCTGCCGGTAATTTTATATAACGTTCCTTCACGAACGGGATATAATCTTAAAAACACATCAATAAATGAACTCTCCGAAACAAAAAATATAGTTGCCGTCAAGGAGGCATCCGGTGACCTTGCCAAAGCTTCGGAAATACTTTCTTCTTCAAATATCACCGTCTATTCGGGTAATGATGATATTATCGTTCCAATGATGTCAGCCGGTGCCTTAGGTGTTATTTCGGTCATATCAAACCTTATCCCCGCTGAAGTAAAAAAGCTATGCGACCTATGTCTGAAAGGCGATTACAAGAGTGCAAGAGCTTTACAGCTTAAACTTTTCCCTTTGATCAAAGCAATATTCAAAAATGTAAATCCGATAGGAATAAAATACGCTATGTCACTTATGGATATGTGTGACTTTGATGTAAGACTCCCTTTGTGCTATCCCGATGAAGCTTGTAAATCGGAGATTGAAAGCGAACTGAAAAAATTGCATTTGATTTAAATAGCTATTGCAAATTTTTCTGTAAAGTATTATAATAATTGTGATATTTAAGAAAAGAGGATCATGAAATGAGTAACTTGCACGTAGTTGACCATCCATTAATTCAGCACAAGCTTACAATTATGAGATCAGTTGAAACAGGTTCAAAAGATTTCAGACAGCTTCTTGAAGAAATATCTCTGCTTATGGGATACGAAATCACAAGAGACCTTCCTTTAGAGGATATTGAAATCGAAACGCCTATCTCCAAAATGACTGCAAAAACGATTTCCGGCAAAAAGGTTGCTATAGTTCCGATATTAAGAGCGGGACTCGGTATGGTTGACGGGCTCGTATCACTTATTCCCGTTGCGAAGATCGGTCACATCGGTCTTTACAGAGACGAAACCACGCATACTCCCGTCGTCTACTATTGCAAATTGCCCTATGATATTGATTCAAGAATCGTGATCTTATGTGACCCGATGCTTGCTACGGGCGGAAGCTCAAGCGATGCTATTCAAATGCTCAAGGATAAGGGCTGTAAATCCATACGTCTTATGTGCCTTGTTGCCGCCCCCGAAGGTATTGCAAAGGTACAAGAAGACCACCCGGACGTTGACATTTATACCGCAGCCGTCGACGAAAAATTAAACGAAAACTGCTACATCGTCCCCGGACTCGGAGATGCCGGAGACAGAATTTTCGGAACAAAATAAATATTATACAATGACAGTTCCCTTTACGGAACTGTCATTGTTAAATGAGAGGTAAAATATGCTTCCTACTCTTGAACAATTTATAAAATGCTCACCTACTGCCTTTCATGCAGTGAATTTCTGCAAGGAAATATTGACATCAAACGGATTTACCGAGCTTTATGAATATGAAACGTGGACACTTGAAAAAGGCGAGAAGTATTTCACTACAAGAAACGGCTCCTCTCTTATAGCCTTCAAAGTCCCCGAAAACAATTTAAACGGCTATATGATAGCTGCTTCACACAGCGACAGTCCCTCTTTCAAGCTAAAAGAAAATCACATGGCAGCAGATAATGCATATACAAAACTCTCTACCGAAAAATACGGAGGAATGCTCTGTTCTACTTGGCTTGACAGACCGCTCGGAATAGCGGGAAGGATCGTCGTATCTGACGATACCGGTGTTATAAAATCCAAGCTCGTTGATTTTGAAGATATCGCTCTGATACCAAACGTTGCTATTCATTTAACAAGAAAAGCAGAAGAAAAAGACAGCTATAACGCCGCAGTCGATATGATACCTATCGTATCGACTGAGCTTGATTCCTTGCTTTCAAAAAGCGTTAGCGAAGACAAGCTGTTATCAAAAGACTTATTTTTGTATAACAACCAAAATGCGTGCGTATGGGGCGAGTTTATTTCCGCCCCAAGACTTGATGACCTCCAATGCGCCTATGCGACATTAAATGCACTGATTTCTTCCGAAAACAACAAAAATGCTTGTCCAGTATTTGCACTTTTTGATAACGAAGAAGTCGGCAGTACAACCAAGCAAGGCGCAGCATCAACATTTCTTTCAGATACGTTAAAGCGCATAAGCAAACACTATAACGTCTGCAATAAACAGATGCTTGCGTCAAGCTTTATGCTTTCTTGCGATAATGCACACGCTGTTCACCCAAACCATCCCGAATATTCCGATAAAAACAATGCGGTATATATGAACAAGGGCGTTGTTATCAAATACAACGCAAATCAAAAATACACATCTGACGCAATATCCTCCGGAATATTTAAAACCTTATGCGACAAAGCGAACGTACCTTATCAAGTTTATTCTAACCGTTCCGATATCCCCGGCGGCTCTACGCTCGGTAATATTTCAACAACGCAAATATCAATAAATGCTGTTGACATCGGTATTGCTCAGCTTGCGATGCACTCAAGCTATGAAACGGCAGGCATAAAGGATACGACATATATGACAAGCGCCGTAAAATATTTCTTCGAGCATTACATCGAAGTATACAAGCAAAATTATACGGTAAAATAGAATGAATAAATATATACGCCAAATAGTACTCCCGATTGTCGCTTCATTTATATGGGGGTATGCTTTTGTCTTCCAAAAACAAGCAACCGAAGCGAATATGCCCGCATTTGCCTATAATGCCGCCCGCTCACTTGTTGCCGCTATTGTCTTGGGTATCATTATACTAATTAAAAGTTATCTTGAAAAGAAGAAGCTGATTTCAAGCGTTCAGAAAAATAAAAACTATTCTAAAAACCTATTTGTAAGCGGTATTTTATGCGGTATTTTTCTAACGGCAGCAGTCAATCTTCAACAAATAGGTATTGCCGAAAATGCGGCGGGAAAAGCCGGATTTTTAACAGCGCTTTATATCGTTATTGTACCGATTCTGTCGATATTCTTTAAAAAGAAAGTGAGCACATCGGTATGGATAGCCGTTGTTATAGCAACACTCGGACTGTATTTTCTGTGTGTGAAAGAAAGCTTTTCTATCGTTACGCACGATATTTTGCTGATTTTATGTGCCCTGTGCTTCGCTTTTCATATTATTACCGTTTCGCACTTTTCCGAAAAGGTAGACGGATTTGAACTTTCTTGCTTTCAATTCATTTTCTGCTTTATCGTATCTGCGATAATATCGCTCATTATTGAACCGAAAGTCAGTCTCTCTATACTAAAAAATTCCGCTTGGTCAATAATCTACGTCGGAGTTTTTTCAAGCGCAATAGGTTATACGTTACAAATACTTGCGCAAAAAGGCACAAATCCTACCGTGGTTTCGCTTTTAATGAGCCTCGAAGCATTTTTCAGTGCGGTACTTGCTGCCCTTGTTTTAACCGAAAAACTGCACGTTAGAGAATATATCGGTTGCGCATTTATGCTCATTGCTGTAATATTTGCGCAGATTCCCGAACGAAAAAAATCAAATAAAAACGCAGTCACTTCACTGTGACTGCGTTTTTTATTATATCTGTCTTGTTGTGGTTTTCGTTACTACGTCGTGAGCGCCGCCTTCTACTATACTTACAGAAGAAACAAGGGTAAGCTTTGCGTTCTTCTGGAGTTCTTCAATAGTCAAAGTTCCGCAATTGCACATTGTTGACTTAATCTTTGCAAGAGTTCTTTCAACGTTCGACGAAAGACTGCCTGCATAAGGTACATACGAGTCAACACCTTCTTCAAATGAAAGCTTGCCCTTTCCGCCGAGGTCATATCTTTGCCAATTGCGTGCTCTGTTTGAACCTTCACCCCAATATTCCTTCATAAGAGTGCCGTTCACGTTTATCTTTGCCGTGGGACTCTCGTCAAAGCGAGCAAAGTATCTGCCGAGCATTACAAAATCTGCGCCCATAGCAAGAGCAAGCGTGATATGATGATCATATACGATACCGCCGTCGGAGCATACGGGAACGTATACGCCCGTTTCTTTAAAGTATTCGTCTCTCGCCTTGCAAACGTCGATAACGGCAGATGCCTGTCCTCTGCCTATACCCTTTGCTTCACGTGTTATACAAATCGAACCGCCGCCGATACCGACTTTGATAAAGTCTGCTCCTGCTTCTGCAAGATATCTGAAGCCTTCAGCATCAACTACGTTTCCTGCACCTATCTTAACATCATCGCCATACTTTTCTCTTACGAATTCAATAGTACGCTTCTGCCACTCGGAATATCCGTCAGAAGAATCAAGACAAAGAACATCAGCACCCGCTTCAACAAGTGCGGGAATGCGTTGCTCGTAATCTCTTGTGTTAATACCCGCACCTACAACGTAACGCTTTTGAGAATCAAGCATTTCGTAAGGATTGCTCTTGTGCTGATCGTAGTCCTTGCGGAATACAAAACATTTCAAATTGCCGTCTTTATCAACTATAGGCAAGGAATTGAGCTTATTATCCCAAATTATATCGTTTGCCGCTTTAAGCGTCGTATCTTCGGGTGCTACAACAAGCTTTTCAAGAGGCGTCATAAACTCTTTTACTTTTGCGTCCGGACTCATACGGCTTACTCTGTAATCTCTGCCCGTAACTATACCAAGAAGCTTTCCGTCGGGCTTACCGTTATCCGTGACCGCAACGGTGGAATGGCCCGTTCTGTCTTTAAGGTCAAGAATATCGGCAAGAGTATGCTCGGGAGTGATGTTTGAATCACTCTTGACAAATCCCGCCTTATAGCCTTTAACTCTCGCTACCATAGCAGCTTCATCTTCAATGCTTTGAGCGCCGTAAATAAACGAAACGCCGCCTTCTTTTGCAAGTGCTACGGCAAGCTTATCATCCGATACGGATTGCATTATTGCAGATACCATAGGAATATTTAATGAAAGAGGACATTCCTCTTGTCCTTTTTTAAATTTAACCAAAGGTGTTTTAAGAGAAACGTTAGTCGGAATACAATCACAAGTCGTAAGACCGGGAATCAAAAGATATTCGTTAAACGTATGCGAGATTTCTTTATAAAATGTTGCCATCTGCAATATTCCTTTCGATATATTTATATTCTTTATTTTACAAACGTAATTGAATCGTCGGTCATACTCTCAACCATCGCAAGTGACAGTACCTCGATTCCTTTTT
Organism: Eubacteriales bacterium; assembly: GCA_045585835.1. Classification (GTDB taxonomy): domain Bacteria; phylum Bacillota; class Clostridia; order Oscillospirales; family CAG-272; genus CALCTE01. The sequence goes on along the minus strand of JAZMZG010000013.1, from coordinate 83,035 downwards.
CACGGAGCTTGTTTCCGCCCTGTTGGTATACTTTTTCAATACATATTCCGCATCCGACAAGCGTTGCTCCGGCATCATTTACAAGCTTGATAAGTCCGTTTAAGGCGTTACCCGTTGCCAAGAAATCATCAATTATCAGGACTCTGTCGTCGGAACTTAAATATTTCTTTGAAACAACTACTTGATGCGTAGTTCCGTGCGTATATGAATCCACCGTACAAATATACATATCGTCGCCGATATTTTTTGATTTTGATTTTTTGGCAAAAACCATCGGACAGCCGAATTGCTGTGCTGTTATTGATGCTGCCGCAATTCCCGAAGCTTCAATAGTTAAAATCTTATTAACGCCCAATGCGCTGAATTTTTCATAAAACTCTTTACAAATTTCGGTCATAAAGGGAATATCAATACAATGATTTAAAAAAGAATCAACCTTTAATATCTCACCGGGAAGAATTTTTCCGTCCTTTAAAATTCGTTCTTCAAGAAGCTTCATTCATAAACTCCATTACATAAAAAGATCCGATTTTACGGTTTTCTTTATTTCTAAATATTGTACACCGCAAGAGCAAAATTGTCAATAGATATAAACAAAAATCTGTCAATTACACAAATTATATATTGAATTTTAAAGTAAATTGTAGTAATATGATAACATGAACAAAAGGAGAGAAAAATGAAAGATATTACTGTGAGATGCGATATATGTATTCATTGTGCGTATAACTATGATAATGACACATATGAATGTCAAATGGATCTCGACGAAGATGAGATGCTGTCATTTATTACAAAAAAAGATTTCGGGTGCCCGTATTTTCAGCTTGACGATGAATATAAACGAGTGAGAAAACAAAATTGATAAAATAAAAAATCGAGATGGAATCCATCTCGATTTTTTATTTTATGAAATTAGTCTTTTTTCTTCTTACCGGTGCTTGCTACGATAACAACTACAACAACTACAAGAACTACTGCAACTGCAGCAACGGCAATAATCCACCAATTTTCAGCAATCCAATTGCCACCGTCTTCCTTGGGAGCGTTGGGATCCTTTGTTGAGCCGGAATCGTCATCTTCGCCACCGTTGTCACCGGTGTCATTTCCGGGGTTGGTTTCACCGCTGTCGCCCGAATTTGCAAGAGCATCGCGGAGATTGTTGGTGAAGAGGCTCGCTTGAGTATTCTCCTCGGTAATCTTCTTAGTAATGTCGATCGTCGAAGCGGGAAGTGAAGTTTCATTTGTTGAATCCCACTTATAGTTTGTATCAACCGTATACTCTACGTATGCAACGTCCCATCTGTCATCGGGGTTAGCTTTGTTAGCCTTGAGATAATCGTTACCGTCCATAGAAATAACGTGACCTACGAATTCGTTGTCAGCATTATAGAAGGAAAGGTCAAGACCCTGTGTTTCAGATGCACGGAATACACCGTCAGCAAACTTTCCGTTCCCCTTCTTGTAGATGGGCTGGAAGAGTTCAAGCTTCCAAGTGATACCACCGTCGTTTGTTACAGCTGTATCAAGGTTAACACCTATCTGCCAATGGTCGCCGGCATCGATGTCGGGATTAGCAACAGGTCCGGGATTAGGATCTGAGCAAACACCCATAAATACGGGGGTGTTGTTGAACCACTGAAGTGTGCAAGCCTTAGAGAACTTAACTACGATCTCATTTTCGCTGATCATTGTAGCTTCACGGATTTCAAGAGCTTGAGCTGTCTTTTCAGCATTATATCTTGTAGCGTCGAGGTCATCACTCGAAATGGAAGGATACTTGCGGTACGTAGCATCAGCACCGTCAGCATCTACGAGCAACATATTGAGATATGTAGAAGGAGTTGTCTGAGCGAAATCATGATAACGAACCTGTGACAAGGGGCAACCGAAGTTGGATGTTGCCGATGCGGTAGAGTTAGTTGCGTCGTTAGAAGAGATAACTACCTTAAAGGAGATAAGTGCACCTTCGCAAAGGTTTGCAAGGTAAGTGTCGAGCTTGAACTCAGCTGCATAACCGGTGTCGGTCGTCTTTACAGCCGCTTCAAAGTTCTCACTTGCAGAACCCTTTTCGTTAATGAGATATCCGTCACCTTCGTGAGCATTCTGTTGGCAGTAAAGAACACCGTCAGACGTAATTCTGTAAAGAATTACCTGCTCACCGTTGCCCCAATATACGTATATCTCTACGCAGTCTGTGTTAGCGGGATCAACGTCGAAGTTGTCAATAAGATCCTTGGAATTGCAGATATCCGTATCAAAAACATCTACGTAGAAGTAGAGCTTCTGATCAGCGCCCCACATAATGTATGCGTCGCCGTCTGTGGGATTCTGTCCGTAAATCAAACGTGTGATCGGAATTTTCACAGCCTTATCATAGTCTGCACCCTTTTCACCGTCAACAGCAATATTTGCCTCGGTCTTGGGTACGCTGATGTAAGGGTTGTTACCTGCAGCGCTTACAGAAAGTGTGAATGATGCACACAAAGTAAGCAACATTGTCAAGGTAACGAGAATAGAAATAATCTTTTTCATTGTTCTCACCTTTCGTATTGTTTATTGTTTTATTTTTTGCTATTGGGATTATAGCATATTTTTAAGGACATTTCAATACCTTTTAATGCATTTTATCGAAATAATTAATGTAAACTAATAGTAGTTTTTTGAATAGCAAAGCGCAAATTGTATATATTGCACAATGTTCAAAGCGAAAATTATATAAAATGCCTATCTATTAAATATAAGGAAATCAATGCCGCCGCTGATTGTAAAATCACCCATATTTGCAGGAAGCAAATAGCAGTCACCCGACTTGAGCCGAACCTTACCTTCGCCGTATTTAAGTTCAGCGGCACCGTCAAGGCAAAACATGAAGCGATATGACGAGCCTATACTGTTTTGATAGGTTCCTACTACGGTTATCTGTGCAACAGTAAAGCTTTCAAGCGCCGCCAAGACCTTCACTGAAAATCCTTCACGATCATTTTTAATAGCCGGCTTTTTAAGTAAGGGTGTACTTGTGGTGAATGAAATATCCACAAGCTCTGCGTTGCAACTTATCCTATGTAATGAAGAGTTGTTCGAATAGACCTCGACGTAGCTTATTCCTTTGCCTACCGAATAAACAGTCCCTGCGGGAACGGTGAAATAATCACCGTTTTTTACTTTTAACGTGTTAAAGGTTGCAAGATCGTTGATATCTAACTTAACGTTTTTCTTTCCGCCGCATATAAACTCGGCATCATTTGCTTCAAGCACAAAGAAGAAGTGTGAGCAGACACTGTCGCAAAGCAAGGTGCCGTCCCCTACTCCCGCACATACCGTAAAAGAAAGTTCTCTTACGTCGCTTCGAGACGAAAGAATATTTTCCTTTTGCTTTTTTATGAAATCAGCTAATATACAATCATCATCTGCAAGCTTGCAGCCTTGAGAAAAAATATAAGTCTTGTTTGCTTGAAGCGGATATAATTTAATCGGTTTCAATATTTTGTCCGTCCTATTTTGCGTATCTGTACGTTGTAACTATTTCGGATACAAGTTTCTTAATATCCGTATTTTCATCATGCATGGAATTGTGAAGTTCATTGAGTTGATGCTCGAACTTATCCTCGTCCATCTCAATGCTTTTACCGATAAATATCATACTGTTATCAGTTTGCGTAAGGCCTTCTTCTGCCATAAGAAGTTCCTCGTAAAGTTTTTCACCCGGTCGAAGTCCCGTAAACTTTATCTCTATATCCTTATACGGTACGTATCCGCAAAGCTTTATCAAATTCTCCGCAAGCTTTAATATCTTTACGGGATTGCCCATATTGAGCACGTATATCTCTCCGCCGTTTGCCGAATGTGCGGCTTGCAGAACGAGAGATACGGCTTCAGGTATCGTCATAAAATAGCGAATTATCTCTGCGTGCGTTACGGTAACGGGCCCGCCGTTCTTGATCTGATTCAAAAACAGAGGTATAACGGAGCCGTTACTTCCCAAGACGTTTCCGAATCTGACTGCAACGAATTCGGTTTTAGACTTCTTATTATAGGTTTGGATTATCATCTCGCAAATACGCTTTGTCGCACCCATAATATTCGTTGGATTAACTGCTTTATCGGTTGATATGAGCACAAATTTTTGTACTTCCGATTCACTTGCGGCTTTTGCGGTATTAAGCGTACCGAAAACATTGTTCTTTACAGCCTCTATAGGACTTGATTCCATCAAAGGAACGTGCTTATGCGCCGCAGCGTGAAAAACGAGATCCGGTCTGTGTTTTTTAAATATATGTTCAAGGCGATTATAATCTCTTACCGACGCTATTTCTACCGTCAAATCAAGGCTCGGTATCTTTCTGAAAAGCTCTTGCTGAATTTCGTAAGCATTGTTTTCATAAATATCGACGATTACAAGTGCCTTTGGTGATTGTCTTGCTATCTGCCGACAAAGCTCGCTGCCTATTGAACCGCCACCGCCGGTCACCAAAACCACCTTACCGTTAACGCAATCGGCAATCTTATCGATATCTGCATGTATAGGATCGCGACCAAGCAAGATTTCGGGATCTATCTCTGTTAACGACGTTATACTGATAACACCGTTTACGATGCCGGAAATATCGGGCAAAGACTTAACGTTGGAGCAGCATGACTTGCATATCCTCAATATCTCGTATTTTTCGTCATCATTTATGGAGGGGATTGCAAATACTATCCTTTTGATGCCGTACTTATTAACAGCATCCTTTATACATTCTCTTCCGCCGATTATCGGAATTCCGTGGGATCGCAATCCGTGCTTTTCCGTATTATCGTCTATTATGCACTTGATATTTCCTTTTTCACCTTTTATGGATAGCTCGTGAAGGAACATATCGCAAGCAATACCCGCTCCGATTATCATCGTATTTTCATCATCTGATACGGGATTGTTTTTGAAATTTATCATATTCTGGTAAAGCCTTGGAATAACACGGATAAAAAATGATGAAAATGCCATAAATACCGTGAAAAGAATTATTTGCAAGGAGAAAAGATATTGTATGTTGAAAAGCTTAAAAATGAAATGCGCAAGTAAAAGCAAACCTCCCGATACGATATTTGCGGCAAGTATGGATATAAGCTCCGTCGTACCAAAATATTTCCAAAGCTTATTGTACAGACCGAAAATAAGATAGGTAAATCCTACAATCGCAATAGTTAACGGAAGAAATGCAGTAATCGATTTTATATATTCGGTGTGGAAAAAACCGTATCCCCAAAAAAAGTTGAAAATTCCAAGTGATAAATACATCATAAACACTATGGAAACCAAATCACAAATTATGTATCTACAGTATTTTGAAAATTTCTTCACTATTCGCACCTGTTTCATATATATTTATATACATTTTGTATACATTATTTAAATTCTATCATATTTTATGCTGCATTTCAAGTGCAAAATGTATAAATCGCATAAAAAGTTGAAATAATAACATCAAAACATTGAAAGGATTGATATTATGACACTTACAACCAAAGAACAAACACTTATAGCTGACCTCAAAAGTAGCGAGGAAATTTGTATCCAAAAATACAACAAGTATTCAAACGAAGCTTGTGATGCAGAGCTGAAAAATCTCTTTTGCAGACTTTCTCAAAACGAACAAACGCATCTTGACTGGTTAACACAGATACAAAACGGCACAGTTCCCGATTGTGTTTCAACAAAACAACCCGCAAATTGCAACTTGGAGGGTCGTACACCCTGCAAGGAAACCGATACTTTTCTCTGCAAAGATGCTCTTTCAATGGAAAAGCACGTTTCTTCCGTATACGATATATCGGTGTTTGAATTTTCAAACAAGGATTTGAGAGGCGTACTAAATACAATACAAACACAAGAACAGAACCACGGAGAGCAGATATATAATTATATGTCGGCGCACAATATGTATTGATAAAAAAGAAGGCTGCACAGCAGCCTTCTTTTTTATGCATTGATTATACTAAGCTGTTCGGCGTTAAATGTCACGGGATATTGTTTAAGCCAATTCTCATACTCTTCGGCGTAAAGCTCGTTTCTCATCTCGTAATCTGCGGTTTCCCTGAAATAGTTTTTATCCGAAAGGGAAACGTAATACATAATATGATAGCCGTAATCACTCGACACAATACCCGTATCGCCGGGCTTTCTTGACTCATCAAAGCACCAGTCGTTAAAGTTTGTAACCATCTGTCCTTTATACACGTCAGTATACAGACCGCCCGTAGTTTTGGATCCTCCGTCAAGCGTCTTTTCTCCTGCCGTTTTTATAAAAGCTTGTTCAATGTTTTCTGACTTCAATATTTCATCAAGAAGAGATTTTGCTTCATCTTCGGTCTCGACAAGAATGTGGCGAACATTTACGTAGTTATAATTTTCCTCATCTTTGAAGTTTTCTTCTTCGTAAGCTTTATATTCATCTTCCGTAAAAGTATATCCTTCATATACTTTTTCATAATATGCACTTGCAAGGTAAGTTATATTTAAAACTTCACGGATCACATCTTCGGTAACGCCGTTTCCGTAGGTCATATCCAAGTAGTCTTGAAGTGCAAAATCGTTTTCCTCAACGTATTGCTTGAGTTCGTTTATGCTTGAATCAATTTCAGCTTTATCTTCTTCCGAAAGAGTCTGACCGTTTGCCTTTGCTACCTCATTTAAAACCAAGAACTGTTCTGCGTAAGTCTTTGTATTGGAAAGAAAATAATCAAACCAGCTTTGCTCAACACCTTCTTCAAAAGTACAAGCCTGTTCTTTAAAGGACTTTTCAAGGTCAATGCCGAGATATGTCAAATAGTTTGCGTAAATAGAATAAAAATCGCTAAAGGTGCCGAAGAACAAATATGCCATTTGTGAAGTGTTTAAAGCGTGGTTTGCCGTAAATGCGGCGACCTGACTGTAATCCGTATTGTCTTGAGAAGTCTGCTGCTTGTCAGGGTTTTGTTCTTCGTCGGAGGTCGTTTGTTTGCAAGAACACAAAAGCAAAGAAAGTGCAAGTAATAATGCTATGATGGAAAATATTTTTTTCATATATGTAACCGTCCTTAATTAAACTAATTGAATTCTATCACAATTTGTTGTCTATTTCAAGCATATTTTGAAATATGAACCGAATATGAAAAAACGGTGCAAGAATTTAAAACTCACACCGTTAATATCAATTATTCGGTAATTAAAGTTCCGTAAAGGAAAAATACCGCACCGTCTTTTATACTGTTGTGAACCCAATCCGGTGCCGTTGAATCCTCTGTACTGTAGGCTATGCCGTTTTCAACTTCGTCAAAATAATATACATAACCGTCTTCTTCGGAGAAAAGCTTTAGACAACCGTCTTTCTCTTCGTAATCACCGTAGGCTATATAGCTGCTATAAACGCCGGGAGAGAATATAAATTTACCGTTATCATATAAAGTCACAAAAGGCGACATAAATGCACTTTGATACGAGGGATATATGTATTTTTTCACTATTTTTGAATCAGCTGTAACGGTACTTTTATTTGGAAATATTTGCGAGCAGATACGTGCGTCCACTTCTTCAACGTCTTTAACGTTGCAGCTATTGGGTATCTCTAAAGCAATAAGCCAATGTGCTACTTGCATGTCTCCCGCGTCAGAAAAAATTTCAGCTACAGCAATATCCAATTTCTCGCCATGCTTTTCTACGTAATCAACAAAATATCTTTCCGAAAGTGTCGGTGCGTAAGTATATATCAGGAAAAGTGTATTCTCTTCAAAAAAGGAATCGGTATACTTTGAACTGATGGAAAAATCTTCGTCACCAAACATTATTTCTTTAAAGCGTTCAAGCTCGGCTGTGCTTATTATCTTTACGGTAGGCAAATAAAATCTTGAATCGGCAACAAGATTTGATGAATATGCACCCGCTTCCAACATTTTTTCATAAGCATCACTTATTGAGTTAATTGAAAATAATGTGTCCGTAAAATCGGTTATTTCAAAGGAATATGGCGGACGTGTTGTTTTGGGGTTTTCTTTATAGTGTTCCTCTGCCAAATTTTTGAGCTTTTCATACTGTGTGTCATAATAATCGTTTGGTGACAAGGCTTTGTCCCAAAGATGCGAGGGGAACTTTTCCTTTACAGATTCGCTTTCACTCGGCTGCCAATATTCAATGATTCGGTACTCACCTTTTTCTTTTTCCACTGTTATAAGCGCAGGCGTGTGAGTAAGTTTTTTAATAATAAGCTCATTCTCATAATCAAATTCGCAGTAAAGTACCCACAAATAAATATTCGTTATATCGCCTTTCTTCTCTTTACCAATTACCTCCCAATCAAGACAACTGTATCTGCCGGCTGTATCTTCAGTTTGATGAAAAGATGCAATCTTGCAATCAATAAACGGAATAAGCCTTTCATCAATATCGGTTTTCGGATTCGTTAAGAAACATACCGCCAAACCCGCACCTAATATAACCGATGCTATAATTATCCATAACGCCGGCTTTTTATAATTCAGTACCGATTTTATTCGTCCTTTAATTCCGGTCTCTCCAAATGCAAGCGGACAAGCGGTGATTGCACTTCCGGGAGCACTGCAATTTATAAGTGCTTCAGAATACGGTTTCTTGCTTTCAACACCCATTTCTTTTATGACTTTTTCATCACATGCAAATTCAATATCTCTGCAAAGAAGAATGTAAGCTATCCATAAAAGAGGGTTAAACCAATACACCGTAAGCAGTAAAAATCCAAGCGGCTTCCAAAGGTGGTCAAATCTTTTCAAATGCGCTTTTTCGTGTGCAAGAACGTAATCGTAATCAGATTTGTCCATATTTGACGGCAAGTATATCTTGGGACGGATAACACCGAGTATGAACGGAGATGCAACTCTGTCACAAATGAATACGTTCGTTTCATGCGCCACGGCTTCTCTGACCTTAATCATTATGCGCAGATAACTCAATAAGAAATACATAAGCATACAACCGATACCGATAAGCCAAATTACAGAGGCAAGAAAAGTAATCACCTGCATTGGATTTACGCTATCGCCGATATTAGGAGCAAGCGACTCGGAAATTACGGGATTTATTACTGAATTAAACTGACCGATTCCCGTATGAACGGTCGGCGTGTCCGTATACATTATATCAAGAGGTACGGTTTCTGCGCTTGGTATAAGGCTGAAAACACTTTCGAAAGATATTGGACATATAAGGCGAATCCCAACAAGTGACCACAGTAATACGTTTACCCATTTAGGAGCTTTTTTTAAAAATAGTCTTGTAATGATAACCGCAAGAGCTATCCAACCGGCAGTGATGCTCATATTAAATATTTTAAGAAATACTGCCTCCATGTTTACACCTCCTCATACTGCGCAACCAATGCACGAAGCTTCTCTACCTCCTCTTTTTTAAGAGGCTTGCGTGATGTGAATGCGGCAAGAAACGCAGGTAATGAGCCGTTAAACGTATCATCAACAAATCTTTCGCTTTGAACGGAATTGAATTCGTTCTTCGAAATCATAGAAGTGACGGTTCCGTTTTCGTTCCGAAAAATGCCTTTGTCGCAAAGTCTTTTGAGCACGGTATATGCGGTGGATTTTTTCCACCTCAGCACTTCACCGCTTTTCTTTGCAAGTTCGGTAGATGAAATCGGCTCGTTTTCCCAAATTATATCGGCAAAGCGAGATTCAACCGCTCCCATTTGATAATCATTCATATGTTTCCCTCCATACAGTTTACATCTTGTAGACCATTTTACATGATGTAGACCGTTTTGTCAATAGAAGGAGTGAAAATTCATAAAATGTTAAAATTAAATGCCCCGAACTAAACTGCACAAATTGGTGCAGTTTAGTTCGGGCATTGTTATTATTATTCTTCTGTCTTTGCGTTTATTTTTTTACGGTGCTTCTTTACTTTTACAATGATTATAACCGTGATCGAACCTGCGATTGCAGATATGATGATAATATACGGAATACCGCTTGCAATATCTATAAAGAGGCGTCTGAAGAACTCGCCTATATCGCTGACATTTTCGGAGAGATTGCTTCCTATTTCTTCCCAAGTAGACTGTTCATCGACAATAGTTTCACGCTTAACCTCCGTTATATAAAGCGTAACGGTGCTGTAAGAGATAAGCTCATCGTAATTTCTTATAGATGATTCATATCTGTCAAGCTCATATCTTATGTCCGTTATTCTATCGTGTAAGGATATAACGTACTGAAGGTCTACAGCGTCTGCAAGAAGCTTATTCAAAGCATCAAGCTCTATTGTCAAAGACTCGATGCGGCTTTCGATATCCTTGTATGATGCTGTAACATCATCAAGGTCTTCATTATAGTAAGTAACGGTAGCTCCACCGTATATGCCGTCTGTAAAATCATTCAGTCTATCCGCGGGAACTCTTACAGTGAGCGTTGCGCTTCTATTTGCGTTCTTACCGTTTCTGTCGTACATAGTGGAGTTTTGTATATATGCTCCCGAAGAAGAAATAAGGCTTTTTACCGAAACTAAAAAGCTGTCATACTGCTCGGTTTCGATCTCCATTCGCACACGCTTGATAAGCTTACGGTTTGCAAGATCATTTTCACCGATACTTCCATCGGAATCAAGTCCCGTGCTTGCATCAAATCCGTTTTCGTTTACTGAATCGTTTGTTGAACCGTTATACTTTCCGTCAGCCAAATAGTCCTCGGGGTAAGCAATATCACTCTTAGTTGATTCCGTTTCAGCGTTGTCATAAGCTGTTCCGAGCAAAGTATTTTTTTTGGCGGAACAAGCTACAGAACACACAAGGAGTAATAAAGCTAATGTCAACAATAATACTTTTTTCATAGTAATGCTCCTTTCTTTCACCTATTATACAACCAAAAGAAATAAAACACTCACATAAAAATTAAATTAGATCAAAAAATGAAAGTTGATTCGTTTCGGGAATTCCCTCCAAAGCCCCGCTTTCACGCAAAAGCTCAATAAGAGTACCCGACAGCTTCGTTTTCAGCTTTAAGTCCTCTACCGACAAAATCTCTCCATCGTTTCGAGCTTGAACAATACTTTCGGCAGCACTTTCGCCAAGGCCCGCAAGTGACGTAAACGGCACCCTGATACATCCGTTTTCGGGCTTATAGGTCTTCGCCTCCGAATGCACTATGCTCGGGGGTAGGAGCTTTATACCTCTTGCCAAAAGCTCATTTACTATGTAAAGTGCGGCTATCGTATCTTCGTCTTTACCCGTAGCTTCTTTACCGAGCGCTTCAAGCCTGTCTATTTCGGAAAGTATTGCCTTTCTGCCTCTTTTTACTATATTATAGTCAAAACCTTCGGGCTGAACCGTAAAGTAACAACAATAGAATTCTACCGGATAATATACCTTATACCAACCAAGACGCAACGCGGAGATAACGTATGCCGCGGCATGAGCTTTCGGGAACATATATTTGATCTTCTTACAAGACTGAATATACCAATCGGGTATATTGTTATCGCGCATAGTCTGTTCGTATTCCGGCTTTAGTCCTCTTCCCTTTCGAACGTCCTCCATTATTTTGAACGCCGTAAGTTTTTCAAGGCCTCGATATATGAGGTAGACCATAATATTATCTCTTGTTCCGATAACCTCGGATATCGTACAAACTCCGTCTTTAACAAGCTCCTGTGCGTTTCCGAGCCAAACGTCCGTACCGTGAGAAAGTCCCGATATCTGTAGAAGGTCTGTAAAGGTTTTTGGTTTTGATTCCTCTATCATTCCCCTTACAAACTTCGTGCCAAGCTCGGGAAGCCCGAAAGTACCGACGTTGCTTCTTATGGCTTCAGCAGTTACGCCGAGCGGAGCAGTCGATTGCAAAAGCATCATTACTTTTTCATCGGGCACTTTTGCCTGCATCGGGTCAACTCCCGTCATATCCTGCAAGACTCTGTATTTTGTCGGAACATCGTGTCCGAGCATATCGAGCTTTAAGAGAGTATCGTGCAAATATTCAAAAGCAAAGTGCGTTGTGATAACGTCGCTTTCCGTGTTACCCTTTTTAGGCGGATGCTGAATCGGCGTGAAATCGTATACGTCTTTATCTCTCGGTACGACTATGATGCCACCCGGGTGCTGTCCCGTCGTTTTCTTTACGTTCATACAGATAGAACAAAGGTGGTCTATCTCAGCTTGCGTGGCTTCTATCCCGTGTCCTTCGAGATATTTTTTTACGATACCGTATGCCGTTTTATCTGCATAAGCACTTATTGTACCCGCTCTGAAAACGTTATCCTTTCCAAAGAGCACCTCTGTATATTTGTGGCACTCACTTTGAACTTCACCGGAGAAGTTAAGGTCAATATCCGGCTCTTTGTCACCGTCAAATCCAAGAAACGTTTCAAACGGTATGTCGTGTCCGTCACCTATGAGCTTCGTATTACAAACGGGACACATTTTTTCGGGAAGGTCAAAGCCGCTTCCCACACTGCCGTCAACTATAAATTCACTGTATTTGCACTCGGGACATAAGTAATGCGGAGGAAGTGCGTTTACTTCCGTTATGTTTGACATACAAGCAACGAAAGAAGAGCCCACCGAGCCACGAGAGCCGACATAGTATCCGAGCTCTTCGCTCTTTGCGACAAGCTTCTGTGCAATGGCATACATAACCGAAAATCCGTGGCGCTTGATGGGATCAAGCTCTCTCTGCAAACGACTTTTTACAAGCTCGGGAAGCGGTGTGCCGTACATTCTGTACGCCTTTTCGTAGCACATATTCTCAAGCTCTTCTTTACAGCCGGGAATGTCGGGAGGGAATGTGCCGGATGGAATCGGAGAAACGTCGCCTATCATATCGGCAATTTTATTTGTATTCTCTACGACTACCTCGTACGCTCTGTCACCGAGATAGGAGAATTCCTCAAGCATTTCGTCGGTAGTACGAAGATAAAGTCCGTGATTTCTGTCGGAATCCGGAATGCCTTGAGAATACATAAGTATTTTTCTGCCGATCTCATCAGCTTCCTCCAAATAATGCGCATCGCAGGTTGCACATACGGGTTTTCCTATCTTATCACCGACCTTTAAAACCATGCGGTTTAGGTCACGAAGCTGCTCTTCGTTTTCAACTGTGCCTTCGTCTATATAAAAGCTGTTGTTGCATATAGGCTGTATTTCAAGGTAATCGTAATAATCCGCAATTTCACATATATCCTCAAATGAGCGGTTGCTCATAATCGCCTTAAATACCTCACCCTGTTCGCAAGCACCGCCGACTATAAGTCCTTCTCTGTGTTCGTTGAGCAAAGTTTTCGGAATTCTCGGATGTCTGTTGAAATAGTCGAGATAGCTTGATGAAATGAGCTTGTAAAGGTTTTTAAGCCCGACTGTGTCTTTTACAAGCAATATCATATGATATGAATTAAGTGCTTTGGGATCTGCGTGTTTTGCCATTTCTCTGTTTAGAGAATAGATGTCGTTTACGCCCTCTCCCACTAATTTTTCCGCCATTTTTTTGAAGATTGCGCAAAGCATCTGTGCATCGTCACTTGCTCTGTGATGATTGAAATCACCGAGCTCGTAATATGCACCGATTGAATCAAGGGTATGCTTTTTAAGTCCTTTGTTTAAATAACGGGAAACAGCAACGGTATCAATGTAGGTGGGAGAAAAGCTATATTGATTCTCCGAGCAGACCTTTCTGATAAAGCCCATATCAAAATTTGCGTTATGTGCTACAAGAATACTGTTTTCGGCAAATTTCAAAAAGTCCGCGACTGCAGTGGATTCATCGGGAGCACCCGCAACCATATCGTCGCTGATACCCGTGAGCTTGGTTATATTCTCGGGAATGTGCATTTTCGGGTCGACATAGGTGCAGAATACGTCCGTCACCTCGCCTTTTTCAACTCTTACCGCACCAATTTCGGTAATACCGCAATTGATAGTTGAAAGTCCCGTAGTTTCAATATCAAAAATTGTAAACGAGCCTTCGCTAAACGATGCGTCGCCATCGCCGAAAACGGCTCTTGCGGTATCGTCAACGAAATAACATTCTATACCATATATTATTTTCTGCCCGAGCTTATTTGCCCTTTTTGCAATTATAGGGAAGGCCTGAACATTACCGTGATCCGTTACGGCTACGGCGGGCCAATTCCACTCTTTTGCCATATCCGCAACTTCTTCGGGGGCAATAAGCGCATCAAGTGCCGACATTTTCGTATGCAAATGGAGCTCCACTCTCTTTTTCTCTGCAGTATCGGCTCTGTGAACTACTTTCGCTTTTGCTATAGCTGTCGCTCTTACGGAAACATCGAGAATATTTCCGAATCTGTCCTTATCCCTCGTTGCTGAGCCTTCGACAAGTATTACGTCTCCAACTGAAAGCATTTTTTTAGGCTCGGGGAATTCCTCTTTTAAGACAGAGGCTCTTACGGATATAGAACAACGCTTATCGGTAATTCCGATATTTAGCGTGAATTTATTTCCGTCTCTGTTTTCTTTGAAGTCAAACGAATATATTTTTCCGAATACGCAAAAGCGCTTTGAATTTTCACTTATACGAGATATAGGTAAAAGCTTTTGACCGCTATGTATCTGACCGATAACGGAGGACGGCTCCGATAGGTCAACGGTTAAATATCCCGTCTTGACCTTATTTTCACCAAGGTCAATGATTTCCTCGCCCTCTATATCCCCCTCTACCGATTTACACTTATTTTTTACTTCAGAGTTATATACGGGCGGAGCATATGATTCAAAGCGTGATATATCATCGTTTATGAGCTTCTTAAAATGCTCTTCCATTTGAGTTTTATATGCCGTATCTGCTTCGCTGTAGCCTCTGCCGTCAGAAAGTTCAACACTTATCTGTAAATCAAATTCCTCTTTTATTATTTCGGAAAGAGCTTGTTTGATACCCGAATTTTCAAGCATATCCTTCCCGTCATAATTTATTGCTATGGTGCAAAGCTTATTTTCTTTGTCATAGCTTAAGCTACCGTTGTCAACAAATCCGTTTGTAATTAGTTTTCTGTGACGAAGCTCGTCCCAAAGTTCAGGTAAATAATCTTCCGAAAAAAGTTCCGATGAATAATGCGGACGAAGTTCTACGATATTCAAGTCATACGCATTTTTTATATCATTTTCAACAGAATGCAAAAACGCTTTCGTAAAGACTTTTTCACAATCGACATAGCATCTTACGGCACGCTTTTGCGTGTCGGCATCTGTTTTTGTTACAACACAGTCTTCAAGCTCTCTTATAAGCTCGGCTGACGGAGTATATCTTTTAAATCTCGTAAAAAAGGGTATCCCGTTCATTTCGTCCTCATTTTAAAAATCTTTCGTCTATCTCTCTTAAAAGTGTATCGCATATTTTTTCGCTCGAAATCTTTCCGACGGTTTCACCGTTTGCAAATAAAAGAGCCTCGCCCACTCCGCAAGCAACGCCTATATCGGCTTCCTTTGCTTCACCGGGACCGTTTACCGCACATCCCATTATTGCGACGTTTACACTTAAGTTATCGTATTTATTGCCCATCATTGCAAGAGCTTTTTCAAAATCCTTTACGATACCTATCAGGTTAACTTTAGTTCTTGAGCAGGTTGGGCAAGAAATAATATTTATTCCGTTCTTTCTTATGCCTATTGCTTTTAGTATATCTTTTGCTGCCTTTACTTCGTTTACGGGGTCGTCCGTAAGTGATATTCTTACAGTATCGCCGATGCCTTTCGTAAACAAAGCACCGAGTGCTGCAGATGCCTTTAATATGCCTATATTGCTAGTGCCCGCTTCGGTGACGCCCAAATGTAAGGGATAGCTGCAATTTTCCGCTACAGCTTCCGTGGCTTTAACGGTGTCACACACGTTCGATGCCTTGACCGATATAACGATATCGTCAAAATCGAATTTTTCCAAAAGACTTGCGTTATATAATGCACTTTCGCAAAGTGCTTCGGGAGTAGGTCCGCCGTATTTTGCAAGAAGATGCTTTTCGGCGGAGCCTGAATTAACTCCTATTCTTATCGGCACCTTATGTAATCTGCATTTGTCGGCAACAGCTTTTATCCTGTCGCTGTCGCCGATATTCCCCGGATTTATTCTCAGCTTATCGATTCCCGCATCGACAGCGGCAAGCGCAAGCTTATAATCGAAATGTATATCTGCTACGAAAGGCACGGAAAAATCGTGTTTTAACTTATATATGCCTCTTACCGATTCTTCATCGGGTACAGAAACTCTTATAATGTCAACGCCTGAATCGACAAGCGAGCAGACCTGTTTTTTGAGCCCGTCGTAATCACTTGCGTGAATGTTGGTCATAGACTGCACGGAAACTGGAAAATCGCTTCCTATTCCGAGTCCCCCAACGTATACGCTTTTCGTTTTTCTTCTTTCAATATCCATCGTAAAATCCTTATTTATTAAACAGCCTTGCTATATCGTTGAAGCTAACGTAGATCATAAGCAATATCAAGAGCGCAAAGCCCGCAAGATGAACGTATGCTTCGTGCTCCTTTTTTATCGGTTTTCCTCTGACAAGTTCGAGAAGCAAGAAAGCAATATGTCCGCCGTCAAGTGCGGGAAGTGGAAGAAGGTTAAATACACCGAGGTTCATTGAAATAAATGCAACCATACTGAGCAAAGGAAGTATACCGCTTGAAGCAGCCTCTCCTATTGCAACTGTGGTGCCTACGGGGCCCGATGCCGACTCAAGACCGTAGCGTCCCGTAACAAGATCTATAAGTGAGCTATATATCATTCTTATATTTGAAAATGCGCCGAAAAATGAATTATATATGACGTTTCCAACCGTCTTTTTCTCTCCGTACAGAGTAAAATCAAGCTCTGCTATCTCTATATTTTCAACGGTATCGGTTTTAAAGCTTACGTCCTTGATCACTACCTTTTCACCGTTTCTTTTGACGGTTATATCGACAGGCTCGATACCGTCATGCTGTATAAAATACGCAAGATCGGTATAGGTGAATATTCGGTGATTTCCGATTTTTACAATTTCGTCGTTCACTTCAAGTCCGCTTTCGGCAGAAAGAGATTCTTCATCAAATCTCGCAATTATTCTCGTACCCAAAAGTTCGCTTGAAGAAACGATAACGCAAGTTATAATAAAGCCGAAAAGCAAATTCATAAAAGTGCCTGCCGCCATTATTATAAGTCTTTGCCAAATGGGTTTATTGCATAAAGCGTTTGGCGAATCATCTTCCTCGTCCTCGCCTGCCATACTGCAAAAACCACCTATGGGAAACAGTCTTAAAGAATAAAGAGTTTTTTTGCCTTTTATGCCAAAGAGTTTAGGACCCATGCCTATGGCGAATTCATTTACCTGCACATTGAAAATTCGGGCAAATATAAAATGACCGAACTCGTGCATTATTATCATCACGGAAAAAACGAGTATCGCTATAAGAATCTGAACCATAGAAAATGCCTTTCAAATTACTGTGTTATATATCTATTCGCAACTGCACTTGCATATTCTCTTGCAAATTTATCCGTACTCTCAATTTCCTCGGGTGTATCAGCTCTGCCGTTTTTGAAATGCTCAACGGTTTCTTTACAAATTTCGTAAATATCGTAAAAGCCTATCTTGTTACATAAATACAACTCCACAGCTACCTCATTTGCCGCATTGTATACGCAAGGTGCCGAACCGCCGTATTTTGCACACTCGATAGCAAGTGAAAGCATAGGAAACGCATCAAGGTCGGGGCTTGCTATGTTTATATTATCTATTTTATCCCAATCAAGCTCATTGCATACCGAAATACCTCTTTCGGGATAAGTTATTGCGTATTCTATCGGAAGACGCATATCGGGAGTTCCGAGCTGTGCGAGAACGGAATTATCCTCGAACTGTACCATCGAATGAATGATGGACTGCCTTTGTATTATTACCTTGACTTGCTCTGCGCTAACATCAAAAAGCTTCATAGCTTCTATAAATTCAAGTCCTTTATTTGCAAGCGTGGCACTGTCTATGAGAATTTTCTTTCCCATATCCCAATTCGGATGCTTTAAGGCGTCAACTGCCTTCTTTGAGGCAATTTCTTCACGTTTCATACCGAAAAATGGGCCGCCCGATGCAGTTAAAAGGATTCTTTTGGGTTTGCAGGACGACGCCGCAAGGCATTGAAAAATTGCGCTATGTTCACTGTCTACGGGTATTATCTGCGCATTATATTCATGTGC
Source organism: Eubacteriales bacterium (assembly GCA_045585835.1). GTDB lineage: Bacteria > Bacillota > Clostridia > Oscillospirales > CAG-272 > CALCTE01. Next base: position 64,861 of record JAZMZG010000013.1, on the reverse strand, counting down.
AAGCTTTTTAACGTAATCTCCGGCTATGACCATCGATTCTTTGTTGGCAAGTCCTATTCGCTTTCCGGTCTTGATTGCAGAGACGGTAAAGTCAAAGCCGTTTTTGCCGGAAACTGCGTTAAATATAACGTCGGAGGCGCACTTGCTTATAAGCTCAAGAGCCTTTTCTCTGCCCCAAAAAATCTCGCAGTCGCTATCTGATACAAGTTTTTTAAGTTCTTTTGCCGTAAACGCATCAGCGCAACAGCAGTATTTTGGTTTGAGCGTGTTAATTTGCTCTGCGGCAAGTTTCACGTTAGTGCCGAAAGCTATATAATCCACGCACACACCTGTCTTTATAGCAACATCGGCACATTGAGTGCCGATGGAGCCGGTTGAACCGAGTATAGTAATATGTTTTCTCATAATTAGAACAGTCTGACGTTTGCGAATACAGCAGTGAATACGAAGATAGTCGTGGCTGAAGATATGATGCTGTCAAATCTGTCCAATATACCGCCGTGGTCCGCAAGAAGCGTAGAAAAATCCTTAACCTTGTAATATCTCTTTATTTGTGAAAATACAAGGTCACCAAGCTGTGACATAAGCGACGCAAACAGCGTTAAAAATATAAGCGGGAGATAATTGGGCGTGTTTTTGGAAAACAATCCGATACCTACGTAAACTATCAAGGATACGATAACGGTAAGCAAAGTACCGCCGACTGCTCCCTCGACCGTTTTATTGGGTGAAATTTTCGGAATGAGCTTATGCTTTCCGAAAGCGGAACCCGAGAAAAAGGCAAAGCTGTCCGTAAGCCAAGATATCATAAACGAAACAACGAGCATAACCGTCCCTCTCGTGTCGCGTATTACGACAAGAGAAGAAAAGCCCATGCTTACAAATATAACTAAAAATACCGTGGAATAGAATCTGTTGAGTATTTCGGTATTTTCCGATATTACCGAATAACTTACTGCAAATAAAATATATATTGCCGTAATGATGGCAATAGAATAAAATCCGTTCCACCATCTTGCCGCAATAGGACACGCAACCGAATAAATTACGGTTACTGCCGAAAACAGCCATTTATTAAGTAATCTCGACGCAAGTAACAGCTCATACATTCCGATAATACAAAAGATTGCAAGTACTGCCGGTAATATAAACGTATCGGAAAAAATGAACACCGGTATAAGCAAAGGAATTCCTATTGCTGCAATTATGTATCTTGTGTTAGTTAAAAATTTCAACTTATTACCCCTCCGAAGCGTCTTTGTTTAGATGAATAATACGAAATTGCCGCATCAAGCTCTTTACTTCCGAAATCGGGCCAAAGCACATCTGTAAAATAAAATTCGGAATATGCGCTTTGCCACATAAGGAAATTGGAGATCCTTACCTCTCCGCCCGTTCTGATTATCAGATCGGGGTCGGGTATGTTAGCTGTATAAAGGTGTTCGGAAATATCGTCTTCCGCAACCTTATCCTTTCCTTCGGCAATCAGCTTATTAAATGCATTTACGATTTCGCTTCTGCCACCGTAATTTACGGCAACATTAAGACACATCTTATTAAAAACGCTTTTTTCTTCAACTTCTGTCATTTTCTTGCGTAATGACTCGGGAAACGCCGAAAGGTCACCGATAAACCTTATTTTTGCATCTTTGGCGATCTTGTCAAATTTAAATATTTCAATATACTCCTCAAGTATCTTCATAAGAGAAGATACTTCGTCTTCGCTTCTCTTCCAATTTTCCGTGGAAAAAGCGTAAACGGTCATATATTTAATGCCTATCTCGCCGCAATAATGCGCAAGTCGGTGAAAGGTTTTCGCACCCGCCGCATGTCCGAGCTTACGCGGAAGCCCTCTCTTTTGCGCCCATCTGCCGTTTCCGTCCATTATGAAACCGATGTGCACCGGCAATTTAATTTCGTTTGACATATTATATTGCCATTATTTCCTTTTCTTTTTTGTCGGTTGTTGTATCTATCTCTTTGATATACTTATCGGTCATATCTTGGATCTTTTTATCGAGATTCTTAACGTCATCTTCAGTAAGCTCGCTCTTTTTCTTGAGTTCTTTAGTTTTATCGTTAGCATCTCTTCTGATGTTTCTTATGGCAACCTTTGCATCTTCACCCTTTTTGGTGATCTGCTTTGCAAGTTCTTTTCTTCTCTCCTCTGTAAGCTGCGGAAATACGAGTCTTATGCATCTGCCGTCGTTTTGAGGATTGATGCCGAGATCGGACGTATTGATAGCCTTTTCAACCGCCTTCAAAAGGCTTGAATCCCAAGGCGTGATAACCAACGTACGTGCATCGGGAGTCTTAACGTCACCTATTTGTGCAATAGGCGTAGGTGTGCCGTAGTAATCAATTGTGATCTTGCTGAGTGCGCCGGGAGTAGCCCTTCCGACTCTTACGGATGCGAGGTCCCCCTCATATACGGATATGCTCTTTTTCATTCTTTCTTCGTACTCTTTGATGTCAAACATTGTATGCTCCTTTCTTCCCTAAAACCGAGGGAAACGGTGTTATTTTTTTATTCTATTACTGTTCCGTTTGCTCTGCCCATTACAGCTTCGTAGATATTATCGGGGGTGAGCTTAAATACAAATGCGGGAATCTTATTGTCTCTGCCAAATGCTGCCGCCGTGCTGTCAATTGCGTTTAAACCGTTTTCAAGTATCTCGCTGTAGCTTAAACGCTCATATCTTGTTGCTGCGGGATCTTTCTTGGGGTCGGCGGTATATATGCCGTCAATGTTCTTTGCCATAAGCATCACGTCAGCTTTTATTTCAGCCGCTCTCAATGCAGCTGCAGTATCTGTTGAAAAATACGGGCAACCCGTGCCGCCCGAAAAGATAACTACCGTCTTTTCGGACAAATATTCAAGTGCCTTCGCATTTGAATATGCTTCTGCCATCGGTTTTATTTCAAAAGCCGTCTGCAAAACGGTTTTTATACCGAGGTTTTCAAATCCCGTTTGCAACGCAAGACCGTTTATTACGGTAGCGAGCATACCCATATGGTCGCTTCTTGACTTATTGCTGTCCATACCGTGTCTTCCTCGCCAAATATTGCCGCCGCCTACCACTATGCCGATTTCAACTCCGGCATCAATACATTTTTTTATCACCTTTCCGATCTCGGCAATAAAATCGAAATCAAGTATGCCTCCGTCTGTTTCCGAAAGTGCTTCTCCCGAAAGTTTAAGTAAAATTCTCTTGTACTTCGGTGTGTCCATACGTTTTTTCACTCCTTGAAATAATGAATACTATATCACTCGATGCCGAAATACTTTTTCGCATCGTTAATATCATTTTGAATTACTTGTTTTAAATGTTCGGTATCGGAGAATTTCTCCTCGCTTCTAAGCTTCTTCAAAAAAGCGACCTCTACGATTTCACCGTACAATATGCCGCTGTATCCTATTATGTGTGTTTCCGCAAGAAGCTCCTTTCCGCTTACCGTAGGCTTCGTTCCGACGTCGCAAACGGCGGGGTATTCTTTGCCGTCAAAAGTGACGCGGCTTACATATACTCCGTTTGCCGGCCTTACAAAATCTTCATCGAAGCTCTGATTGATGGTTGGTATACCCATAGTCCTACCGAGCATTCTTCCGTGCAACACGGGACGGCTTATTGAAAACGGACGCCCGAGAAGCTTTGCTGCCTCGTCAACTGCACCGCTTTCTATCAAACCTCGTATCCTCGTTGAGCTAATTGCGACACCGTTATGCGTTACCGGATCTACCACAATACATTCCGCACCGTATTTTTTGAGCTCGCTTTTTAAAAATTCGCTGTCACCTGCGCCTTTTTTTCCAAAAGTGAAATTATATCCGCAAACGGCAATATCGCATTTTAGAGTATCGATAAGAACTTTTTTCACGAAATCAGACGGGCTCATATCCCTGACGCTTTCAAAGTCATCAAAGCAAATGTGTCCAACACCCATCTTTGAAAGTATCCGTATCTTTTGTTCGTTGTTGATTATTGACTTTACCGAAGACGGATCGCTTAATATGAATTTGCTCGGATGAACATCAAAGGTATATACATACGAATCGGCATCGTCACGTTTGGTTATTTCTTCAATGAGCTTTACGTGTCCAAGATGCAAACCGTCAAAATTCCCGAGAGCTACCGTGTTTTTCTCGGTGTTTTTTGCGCATATTCCGTTTTCAGTATGTTTGCATTCCGCACATTGAACAACCTTCAAAATATCACTCCAAAACTTTAATCATAGAATTATACCATTTCAAAAGGATTATTTCAAGTATAATTACATAACTATCGTAAATTTAACCGCTCAATTATTTTGTGCAAAGCTTTGCTTCATCCCAACAGCCGTTTTTCTCGTCATCCGACATAGTTTCAAGCTCAAGACCTTTATCGGCTATTATTTTTTCCATAGCTTTGTAACGTGAAATGTATTTTTCACAAGCAACGTACAAGGCGTACTCTGCATCAACGTCACATAGACGCACTACGTTTACTGCCGCAAGAAGAAGGTCACCCGCTTCTTCGAAGGCCTTTTCTTTGTCGGATCTCTCGTATTCGGCCATAAGCTCGTTTGATTCTTCGGTAAGCTTTACAAGCGCATCTTTTGCGTCTGCAAAATCAAATCCGGCTTTTCTGCACTTCCCGCCGATTTTCTGCGCCCTCATTAACGAAGGCATCGCTCTTGATACCGAATCTATCTTTTCGCCCGTTGAGCTGTAATGCTTTTCGACGGTTTTTATCTTATCCCAATTATCAAGGACCTTTTCCGTATCTTCCGCAACTTCATTTGCAAATATGTGAGGGTGGCGCAATACAAGCTTGGAGCATACTCCGTAAAGCATGTCAGATACGGAAAATTCTTTTTCCTCTTCGCTTATTACCGAATGGAATACGACCTGCATCAACACGTCGCCAAGCTCTTCACAAAGCAATTTGCTGTCGGAATTATCAATAGCCTCGACAGCTTCGTAGGTCTCCTCAATAAAATTTTGTCTTATACTCTTATGGTTCTGCTCTCTGTCCCACGGGCATCCGTCGGGAGCACGCAATATACGCATTATCTCCACTAAATCTTCGAAGCTGTAGCTGTCTTTATTCAAAAATTTTTTCGCTTTTTCGACCATACTATTTCTCCGTCACAAGACGCTTTATCTCATTCATAAACGTCTTTATATCCTTGAATTCTCTGTAAACGGAAGCAAAGCGCACGTATGCAACGTCATCAACCTCTCTTAAGCGCTCCATAATCATCTCGCCGACTTCACGTGACGATACTTCCTTCTTCATGGAATTGCTTATCGCTACTTCAACAGATGATGCTATGTCCTCTATCTGCTTTAAGGTTACAGGGCGCTTTTCGCATGACTTTATAAGTCCGTTTATTATTTTATTCCTGTCGAACGTCTGGCGCGAGCCGTCCTTCTTAATAACGACGATAGGCGTGGTTTCGAATATTTCATAAGTCGTAAATCTGTTTTGGCAAGCAAGACATTCGCGTCTTCTTCTTATAGAGCCTTCATCGGTCGGTCTTGAATCAACGACTTTACTGTCTTGACAATTACATTTGGGACACTTCATAAAATTTTCTCCTTGTGGGTATTCTTTAAAAATTATACGACAACAAACATAAAAAGTCAATAGATATGAACTTGTATATAAATATTACAATTTTTACAATATTCCTTTTTCCACTTGACAAAATGCGACAGTAATAATAAAATAGTGATATAATAATCATATGAGGTACAACTATGGCAATCTTCAAAAAAGTTATTTCTGTTCTTTCGATTTTTTGCATCGTTGCGTTGCTTCTCTACGGAATAATTGCCGCACCGATGCTCACGGGATTAAAGCCTTGGTCCATTAAGGATAACTCCTTGGGAAAAGATTTTGCAAAGAACGCGCTGTTTTACTATAAAGACACAGAATTTTCCGATATTGAAACAAGAATTGCGGTAATTTACTCAAACGGTCAACAAGACCTTATGGGTGTCGTAAAGTCGGTAAATAAGGATAGCGGTACCGTCGATATTTGGACAAGCATCAAAACCAACGATGATGGCATTAACGAGGGTAAGGGCTCCGTGACTATCAGCAAAAGTGCTATAGTAGGTATGGCAAAATCCGTCAATTTTCCCTTCCTTGGCGGCTACTTTGCATACATAAACTCTCACGTTGCGGTAATTTTTCTGATGGCCGTTATACTCGGACTCAAAATAACGTTTATTTTTATTGACGATAAGCACGTTACAAAAAAAGCCGAAGAAACCGAATCATTTGAACAAAAATTCGATTCTGTGTTTAAAAAGGATAAGCCTCAAGCAAGCGATCTTGATTCAATATTTTCCGAAAACGAACCCGAAAATACGGACGATGTCAAAACAGCTGAAGACGAAGTAATTGAACCCGAAACATCTGAAGCTGACGTAATCGAAACCGAAACTGTTGAAATTACGGCGCAAGAAGAGGAGGTTATTGAAGTGGCTCCCGTACAAACAAACGAAGAAATAACGATACATCAAATCGAAAATAAGCTTCCGAGTGCAAGTGATATAACCGACTTTATAAACGATCTTGCCTTTGATTCAAAGGACGACACGTGGTACAAAGCCGATCAAGTTGATGAAGCGCTTGATATGATAACAGCTAAAGTCTACAGCGCATTCAGCTCACAAGACGAACACAAAAAGGATGAACAGATAGACAAGCTCCGCGAGCAAAATGCAGAAACCGAAAAGAAATACCTCACCACCGAAGCCGAGCTTATAAAGGCAAACGAAGAATTGGCAAATTGCGAAAAGCAAATTGAAGATTACAAAAAACAAATCGAAAATTATAAGCTTATGGAGCAGAAGATTGCAAAGCTTGTGGCGGCTGTACGAGAAAACAAGAAGAGCGTTTAATGTTCATTTGGCTAAAATTCAATAATTACAACAAAATCCGATGCGCCCGCTAAGTCGCATCGGATTTTTTATTGTATTAAATTAAAATGCCCAATTGCCGTTTTTAAATATCTGTATTTCCTTTCCGCTTTCATCAATACCGATAATATCAAGGTCCTCAGAGCCCATCATAAAGTCAACGTGTATAAGCGAATCGTTTATACCGTATGCGGCACATTCCTCCAAAGTCATATTTTCAAATCCTTCAAGACACTCGTTAAATCCCGCTCCGAGCGCAAGGTGGCAAGCCGCATTTTCGTCAAAGAGCGTATTGTAAAAAAGAATTCCGCTGTTTCTTATCGGCGAGTCGTACGGTACGAGTGCACATTCGCCGAGCATACAAGCGCATTCGTCCGTTTTTATCATTTCTTCTAAAAGCGATTGGTTTTTTTCGGCGTATACCTTTACCGCTTTTCCCTTTTCGAACCATATTTGGAAATTATCAATAATCTGTCCTTGGTATGAAAGCGGTTTAGTGGATACCACAGTACCCTCTGCGGTATTTTTATCGGGAGAGGTGAATACCTCTTCGGAGGGTATATTTGGATTATAAGTTACACCCGAGATAGTATCGTCTGCGCCGCCGTGAAATTTAACGTTTTTCAAAAGTCCTACCGTAAGGTCGGTTCCGTTTGATGACTTATAATGCAGCTTCTTCAAATTTAGTGAATTAAGGTAATCGCATCTGCGCTTAAGGTCAGCATTATGTGCGTCCCAATTTGCGACAGCATCGCCCTTTGCACGAGAGGTTTCAAGTATAGCATCCCAAAGCATTTCCATCGCAGTCGATTTTCTTACATTCGGGAAAAGCTTTTTCGCCCATTCTTGACCGGGAACTGCCGCAATACACCATTGATGCTTATTGTCCATAGTGTCGGTAATGGGTTTAGTGACCGAGCGTATCTTTTGCATCGCCTTTGCGTACTTCTTCTGATTTATTCCCGCAAGTCCGTCGGGGTCGCTTGACTCAATATATATCATAGCGGGCAGAACGTCTGCAAGATGCTTATATTTAGCAATTTCCCAATCGTGAAGCGTCGATAATAGCTTTTCGGTCTTATACTTAACGGCAAGCTTCGTTAACGGTTGGTATCCCCAATTCATAATTACTTCGCTTGCACCCGCTTTATAGCACTCATCAACAAGTATCTTAACAAATTCATGCTGTTCTACCTGCGCATTTATTACTACAGGCTGTTTCTTTTGTACGTTTGCGCCCTTTTTGACTATCAGTCTTGCATATTGTCTCTGTTTTGTTTTATTCATTCCGTTTCCTCGCAAATTATATAGATTTGTCATTTCATTTATTATGCATTATCAAGATGGCATTGTCAAGAATAAGTTGCCATTTATCATACAATTTTGCCTTAATATATACATAATTTTATGATTCTCATCTTGTATACTTAATATGCAAACCGGTGAAGACAGTGCGTTTTTCCCTCTTTTCTTTTTTCGCACTGTTTATAATTACAGCCCGATTTTTCTTCGGCTGTAAAATACTTTCCCCCATCTCGAAAGACCGCCCTCTTTTACTTGGGCGGTCTTTCATTTTTTTGCTATATACGTCATTTGTCTTGACATTCATTAAAGTTTGCTATAAAATATATATATTATTATAAACAGGTGAAAATTATGAAAAAAATCTTAAAATTTATTGTTTTATCGGCACTTTGTATCTCACTTACGCTTTCAATGCTCACCTCTTGCAAGAAAAGCGCAGACCGCATTACTGCTCCTGCGGGATTTTCAGTATGCACCTCAGATGTTGCGGACTGTTATTTCTTATATCCGATGTCCGTTTGGCTCCCCTCTGAGTCTGCGGGTTATTTGAGTCTTGTTAAAGCCGACCATTCAAACGACAACTCAAGCGTTGTACTGAATTCTTGGGAGGTGGAAGTACCTTTAGGCAGCAGCGAAGACAGCATTTTGAGCCTCAAAGAATATTGGAACGGTGTTCCCGAAGATAACGATATCAATAATTTCGAGAGCTTTGACGGCTACGATAAAACGCTTTCGGCTTTAGTCAGTAAGTATACCGTAGTTTCCGACCAAGAGCTGAAAGTCGGAGAGTACAACGCCTACAGCGTTGTTTATACGGGTAATATTGCGAGCGCAGAGCTTAAAGTAAAACAGGTCTGCATCGCAGTTCCCAAGGGTAACCGCACCGTTGTATACTGTTTTACTTACACCTCTTCCCCCGATAGCTACGATTATAATATTGCCGCTGTTGATGCGATGATAGAAAGCTTTTCCCTCAAATGAAAATACTGTTAGCCTCGGGCTCACCGAGAAGAGCTATGCTTTTGGCGGAAATGGGTATGGATTTCAGAGTTTTGGTGACAAACGTATCCGAGAGCATTGATGAAAATACACCTGCATCACTCGTTTCCGAGCGCATAGCTGAAAGGAAAGCACTTGCGGCATCTAAATACGCAAACGATGACGAATTTGTTATTGCTGCGGATACGAGCGTGGTAGTAAACGAAAAAATATTTGGAAAACCCCAAAACAAATCAGATGCAAAACAAATGCTTACCGCCCTTTCCGGAATATGCCATACCGTATATACGGGTGTTGCGGTAATACACAAGGGAAAGACTGTCACAGCTCACGAAGCCACTGCGGTTGAATTTGACAAGCTTGATGATGAGCTTATCGAAGCCTATATTGCTACCAAAGAGCCGTTTGACAAGGCGGGAGCATATGGAATACAAGGATACGGCAGAGCTCTTGTTAAGGGTATAAAAGGTGACTATTTTAACGTAATGGGATTGCCTTTGAATCTACTCTTTAAAATACTTAAAGATGATTTCGGCATCTCCCCTCTCTCATGGCTTAAATAAAAATACGGAGTGTTTATATGTCAAGAAATATAGGCATAGATCTCGGAACAGCGAATACTCTTGCTTACGTTAAAGGAAGCGGTATTGCCTTACGTGAGCCGAGTCTTATTGCGGTAAATAAGCGATTCGGAAAAGTCGTTGCGGTCGGCTCACAGGCTAAAGATATGCTCGGTAAAACACCTGAGGATATCGAAGTGTACCGTCCTTTAAAAAACGGCGTTATTGCCGAATTCGGCATTTCAAAATATATGCTTAAACTCTTCATTGACAGAGTTTCAAAAAACAACAACTTCTTTTTACGCCCCGACATTATCCTTTGCGTACCGTACGGTATAACCGAGGTCGAGCGTATTGCGGCTTTTGATGCAGCGCTTGAAGCAGGTGCACGTTCGGTCGCCATCATAGAAGAGCCCATTGCGGCGGCTATAGGTGCGGGAATTGATATGAACGTCCCGAAAGGCTCACTTATAATGGATATCGGCGGCGGAACTACGGAGGTTGCGGTTCTTTCATTCGGCGGAATCGTTATTTCCAAATCAATTCGAATTGCGGGTGACAGAATGAATGAAGCCATCGCCGCTGAAGTACAAAGAAAATTCGGTGTAAATATCGGCGAATCTATAGCTGAAGATATAAAAATCGCTATCGGAAGCGTTCACCCCTACGTTGACAGAGGCACTATGGACGTTATCGGTCGAAGCGTAACGACCGGGCTTCCCGAAAGGATAACCGTCAGCTCATCGGATACGGAGGAAGCGCTCAGAGATATCATAGCCGAACTCGCCGATGCCGTAAGAAAAATACTTGAAGTTACTCCTCCCGAAATATCAAGCGACATACTTGATGAAGGAATCATTCTCACAGGCGGAGGTGCAATGCTCGGCGGACTTGAAAAACTGCTTAGAGAAATGACCGGCCTTCCCGTAAGAGTTGCCAAGTCGCCCGACGAAAGCGTAATAAGAGGCATTGGCACCGTAATCGAAGATATGAACACATACAAGCGATTGTTAAATTTCATTAAATATAAGTAAAGGTATCAATTATGAAGGATATTTTCAAAAATGCGTTTTTCATAATAACGCTTGCCGTTGCCATAGTGCTTTCGGCAAGTTCTCTTGCCATACGTCTTGGCGGAAAAATGTCCTTCGTTGATAATGCTGTCGGTATTATACTTACCCCTTTTGAAAAAGTCTGCAAGAGCATTGAGGGCTTTTTCACGAATTTCAGCGCTTACTTTGTTGACTATAAAGCTTTAAAAGATGAAAATAACGCTCTAAAAGAACAAATCAAGTCGATGCAGGAAGACGTAGAAAAATCAGACGAATTAAAACGCGAAAACGATTGGTTGTATAATTTTCTTGAGCTAAAACGCTCATCAAGCAAATACGACTTTGAAAAAGCAAACGTTATTGCCTACAGTCAAATCAATTACCTTGCGGCATTTACAATTGATAAAGGCAGCGCAAACGGCATTACTAAGGGAATGCCGATAATAACCGACCAAGGTCTTGCGGGAATCGTAACTGACGTTGCATTAAACCATTCTGTATGCACATGTACGATCAACCCCAACTTTACCGTGAGCGTATACACCGAAAAAGTAGTACTTGAAGGTGAAGAAAATGTTACCGTTAAAAGCGCCGAAAGCATCGTTGCAACGGGAAACTTTATGGATGCGGCAAGCGGATGTATGAGAATAGAATATATAGGTGATACGTCAAAAATCAGCATCGGAGACACAGTATTGACATCCGGCGCGGGCGGTATCTACCCAAGAGGAATCAATATAGGTCAGGTTGTAGATATTCTAAATGACGAGTACAGCCAAAGCAACTACGCTCTTGTAAAGACCACGGTAGATATAAACACAGTCGAAAGCGTTATGATAGTGACTGATTTTACCGGAAAGGCGGCACTCACATGAGACTTTCCGTAAATTCGATAATTAAACATTTTCTTTATTCGCTCATACTTGTCGCAACCGTTATCATTCAAGTCGTATTTTTCGCAAAGCTAGAGATATTCGGCGCAAGACCTCAACTTGTTTTGCTCTACGTATGCACTCTTTCATTCTTTGAGGGTGCAAGGTCAGGCGCTGTTTACGGACTTATCGGCGGCTATCTTATTGATATTGTCTGCGGTGGCGGCGTATTCTTCTCTGCAGTAGTATATATGCTTATGTGCTACCTTGCTGCTTATGCAGTTGAGCTTTACTTTAGCGACGGATTTTTGCCGTTTCTTGCAATAAGCACGGTATTTATGATAGCTAAGCATTTACTTGATGTAGCGGCAATACTTACTACGTATAAGGCGTTTGACTTCTTCAAAACCCTGTTTTATATTTTCCTCCCCGAAACGATATACACACTTCTTGCGGCGGCAGTCATATTTTTCCCAATTCGACTGTTATGCGGCGCGATGAATAAGGACTACTTGCAGTAAAGAGAAAGCCTTTGGACGCTTGTCCAAAGGCTTTGTTTATTTTCCTACGCAAAAACGGGAGAATATAGTATTTACAATATCTTCGCTTACGACTTTGCCGCTACATCCGTCAAGTGCCGCCACAGCTTCTTCGCACAGACTTCCGGCTATAGTCTGTTCTCCGTCTGCCAAAAGCAGATTTATTGCACGCATAATACATTCTTTAGCTATCATCAAAGATGCGTTCTGCTCTGCGCTTGTTACGATAGGACTTGTTTCATAATCAAGATTTTCGTCCAAAAACAATTTTGCGAGTTTTTCTTCTATAAGTGTCGAGCTTTGTTCGTTTTTTGCGCTTATGCAGATTACGTTTTCAAAGCTTTGCGAAATTTCTTCCAAAGGTATTTGTCCCGCATCTGACTTATTGACTATAGCAAGGACCGTCTTCGAAGAGCCCTTTAGCTTTGTAATAAGCTCTCTGTCATCGCTTGAAAGCTCTCTTGAGCCGTCAAACACGGCAAATACAAGTTCGGCATTGTCGATAGCCGAAAGGCTTAAATTAACACCAATGCTTTCAACAAGGTCGTCCGTTTTTCTTACGCCTGCTGTATCCGAGAGCCTTAGAAGTATATCTCCGAGCACTACTTCCTCGCTTATGATATCACGTGTTGTACCCGCAATATCCGTCACGATTGCACGTTCTTTTTTGCAAAGCAGATTCAAAAGCGTCGATTTTCCGACGTTAGGCGTTCCGACTATCGCAGTGGAAACACCCGCACTTACCGCCATACCGCTTCTGTAGCTTTTACAAAGTGTGTCGATCTCATCTCTTACCTCGGTGAGTCTTTCCGCCATTTCTGACGCTGACAGATCGTAAAGTTCTTCGTCGGGGTAATCAATATATACGTATACGGAAGCAAGTATTTCTTTTAGCTCGTCGGAGATTTCCGATATTTTCTTGTCCAAAGTGCTGTGAATGTTTGAATTTGAAATAGCGACTGCAGCCTTGGTCTTTGCATGAATAAGCTCTCCGACGGCTTCTGCCGCAGTAAGAGTAAGCTTTCCGTTTATAAACGCGCGCTTCGTAAATTCACCTGCAAGCGCTTGACGGGCTCCGCATATAAAGCATCGTTCTAAAACGAGGCTCGTGCAAAGCGCGCCGCCGTGGCAGTATATTTCAACAGTATCTTCGCCTGTAAAGGAGCTTGGCGATTTGAAATAAGCACACATACAGTCGTCGATATTGCCGTCTTCTCCCTTAACTATGCATCTGTAAAGCTTTGCGGGGGTAAGCTGGGAAAGCGGACAGTTTTTATACGTTCGAAGCATTTTTTCAGCAACTTCAAGGCTTCCCTCTCCGCTTATGCGTATGACGGCAACACCGCCCGTTCCGCGCGGAGAAGATACCGCCGCTATTGTGTCATTTAAAAAATCCATAATGTTCACCTAAAATAAAAGCAAAGCTCTCATTCTGCCGAGCTTTGCTTTCTTTTTTGCCGTATTCGGCATATTTTTATTTTCCGGGTGCTGTATATCTGTCGTAGCAACCGTCGCCTGCAGAGTATTCGGGTCTTTCAACCTTATACTTATCATCGTATCTATCATTCTTTGCGTAAGCTTTCTCGGGATAGATAACTACTTTTCTGCCAAGGTCTGTGCCCACCGAGCGAGTCGTCACACCCTCAATGTTTTGTATTCTTGAGTGAATGATTCTGCGCTCATAGGGATTCATAGGCTCCAAAGTTACGTTTCTGCCGCTTGCGAGTGCTTTCTTCGCCATTCTGTCAGCAAGCTTGTTAAGCGTTTCTTCTCTGCGAGCTCTGTAATTTTCTACGTCGATATGAATTCTTCGATCATCAGCTTTTTCTTTTTCACATACAATATTTGCAAGGTATTGAATAGAATCAAGCACCTCGCCGTGATGTCCGATAATAACACCGAGATTTTCACCGACAATTTCAATATATACGTCTTCCTTATCGCTGCTTATGAGTTTTGCTTTTGCAGTAAGCTTCATATCGGAAAGTATCATATCGATAAAGGAAATTACTACGTCAATGCCGTTTTCGTTAATACTTTCTGCAACCTCAACGGGTTCTTTTGTCTTTACACGTTCAACGGGAGTTGTCTGCTTGGAAGTTTTTGTCTTGTCATCGTAGCTGACCTTAAATGTGGGATCTTGTGATCCAAAACCGAAAAATCCTTTTTTTGCGGCTTCTATCATCTCACAGTTTAATTTTTCCGCATCGACACCGAGTTCAAGGGCAACTCTTGCCTTTGCTTGTTGCTCGGTTTTGGCGGTTACAATTCTTTCTTCTATCAAAATCTCACCTCACCGGGATTTTTATTTGTCGTCTTTGAGAGTTCCCCTTGAAATTTCGGGAATCTCTTTGGCAGTTGTTTCAATAGGTTCGCCGTTTAAATAAGCCTTGTTATTTTTCTTCTTACGTTTATCCTTCTTTGTGCTGTTATATTCGGCTTCGATCTGTTCTGCGGAAGGAATGGGATAAAGCTTGGAAAGAAGTATGGTCTGACCAACCTGAATTACGTTTGACATCATCCAATAAAAACCGACCGCACCGGGAACGATATAAGCAATATATACGCTAAACAAAGGCATTATCATATCCATTACTTTCATAGAAGCGCCTGCATCCGTACCGTTTTGAGCGGCGGGAACTGCATTGAACTTCTTTGAAATTTTCGTTGAAAGGAATGATATAATTCCCGAAAGAAGAGGAATAAGCAAAAGCCAATTGAAAAACTGAGGTCTTTCAAGAAGATCAAGTCCAAAAAGGCTGCAGTTGAATTCCTTGAGCTCCGCAACTGCCAAAATCGTATCTTCAAGAGCCTTTGCCGCTTCGGGATCATTGTTTGCAATATACTTGTAATTCTGAATAAAGTCGATTTCATCGTATGTCGAATTTTTTGTATTCGACGTAAACCAACCGCCCTTTACAGCCGCCTTAATTGCTTCTTCACGGGCGCTTGCAATAGTTTTCTTCGCATCTTCCGACAAATTAAATTCTTTGCCGGTGCTTTCATTGATAACGGTTCCGTCCTTCTTGATCAAAGTCGTTTCGCCGTTTAATTTGTCAAAGTTGATAGCATTTTTGCCAATGTATTCCTCGACAACGTTATGCTCTCCCTCTGTGTGAAGAATTCTTATGTCGCTATCGTATACGCTTGGCATAACGTACGTGATGGGAGCTGTAACGACCCAGAACAAAATAAGGATTACAGGAAGCTGAATAAGCATAGGTAAACAACCGGAGAAGGGAGAATAATTCTCTTCACGGTAAAGCTCCATTATCTCCGTGTTGAGCTTCTCTTGGGTAGCCCTATCGTTGCGTCCCTTGTACTTATTTCTGATCTTCATTTCCTTGGGACGAAGCTTTGCTTGCGTGATCATTCCCTTTTGCTGCTTTATACCAAAAGGAAGAAGGATCACTCTGATTACCAAAGCAAAAATGAGGATTGCAATCGCGTAACTGTGTGTCAGAGCATAGCTTCCGCGAAGCAAATAGCCGAAAGGCGCTTTTATCCAATCAATTACGCCTGCTACTACAGTTAAATCAATCATAGATATTTCCTTTATAGTTGTTTCCCGTCAGGGTACGGGATCGTATCCGCCCTTTGAAAAAGGGTGGCATCTTAATATTCTTTTAAGCGCAAGAAATGAGCCCTTTGCGGCGCCGTAGCGTTCAAGAGCAGTTAATGCATATTGGGAGCAAGTGGGTTGAAATCGACAGCACGGCTTGTGAAGGGGCGAAATATGTTTTCTGTAAAACTTTACAATAGATATAAGAAGCTTCTTCAAATAAATCACTCCTCGTTTACAAGTAAACCGAGCTTTTCAAAAGCATAGGACAAGTCGGCGAAGGCTTCGGGCGTTTTCACTCCCGCAAGTCTTCCCCGTGCAACAAGAATTATATCGTAACCGCAAGGTACCTTATCGCAAAGTCCTCTGTACGCTTCGCGCATAACACGTCTTGCTCTGCTTCTTTCTACCGCTTTTCCGTATTTTTTTGAAACGGTAAGTCCCAACGCAGAAGGCTTATGCCCGTCCTTCTTTCGTTTAAGAGCGTATACCGCAAGAGTTTTTGTAGCAAAACTTTTCCCCTGCCTATATGCACGGGAAAAGACGGAACTTCTCTTAACGGCGATAATCTTGCTCACAACTTAATGAGTAAGACGAATACGGCCCTTTGCGCGTCTTGCCTTGAGAACCTTTCTGCCATTTGCGGTTCTCATTCTCTTTCTGAAGCCGTGCTCCATCTTTCTGTGTCTCTTCTTGGGTTGATATGTTCTTAACATAGCTATACCTCCATAATAATTGTTATTAATTTTATTTGCTGCGGTGAAATACAGAGCATATGCCGCTACGGTCTGTATAAAGCGCGGCGAGTTTCACGCACAACACATCAGTTTACATTTATACCATAAATCTTGACGTTTGTCAAGGCTTATTTGTGATAAAGCTTTTTTGTTTGATATCTCGGCTCACAAGTTAAGTTAATTCCGAGTTTTCTGTAAACATCACTGTCTACTGTTGCCAAAATAACGCTTGAATGCGCCTGACAGCCTTTAAGCTTGCCCATTGAATCCATAGCTTTTTTTGCTTCGGGATTAGATGCGGCGCATATTGCGAGGGCAACGAGCACTTCATCCGAGTGAAGTCTCGGATTATGGTTTCCGAGTCTGCCAACCTTTAAATCTTGTATAGGCTCGATTATCTCGGGTGCTATAAGCGTAACACCATCGTCGATTCCCGCAACCTCTTTTATTGCATTTAAAAGTGCTGCGGCAGATGCACCGAGGAGCTTTGAGGTCTTACCCGTAACTATCTTGCCGTCGTTAAGCTCTATAGCAACTGCGGGTTGTCCGCACGTTTCTTCGCTCTTTTTCATAGCCGCACTAACGCATTTTCTG
Organism: Eubacteriales bacterium; assembly: GCA_045585835.1. Lineage (GTDB taxonomy): Bacteria > Bacillota > Clostridia > Oscillospirales > CAG-272 > CALCTE01. The sequence goes on along the minus strand of JAZMZG010000013.1, from coordinate 47,728 downwards.
TCTTCAACGGATATTTCCGCAAGCTTCATCAAAAGCTCTATCTTCTCAAGTGCCGTTTCAACGTTTTTACCGGAAGAACCTAAGCAGAGCGTAGCGAAATATCTTCTTACTATCTCGTCCTTTGATGCCTTTTTACATACCTCGTCATCGATTATGCAATTACCTACCATATTTACACCCATATCCGTAGGCGAATTGTATACACGTTTGTTATATATTTTTTCAAACATCGCATTTAATACGGGGAATGCTTCAACGTCTCTGTTATAGTTTACCGCTGTTTTACCGTACGCTTCAAGATAGTAGGGGTCTATCATATTTACGTCATTTAAGTCTGCGGTAGCCGCTTCATATGCAAGGTTTACGGGGTGCTTTAACGGTATATTCCATATCGGGAATGTTTCGAATTTTGCATATCCTGCGTTATTGCCTCGCTTATTCTCATTGTAAAGCTGGGAAAGACAGACCGCCATCTTACCGCTTCCGGGGCCGGGAGCGGTTACTACTACGATAGGTGCCTTCGTTTCGATAAAATCGTTTTTACCGAAGCCGTTTTCCGATACTATACCTTGAATATCGTAAGGATAATTCTCTATGGTATAGTGGCGGTATACCTTTAGTCCCAAACGTTCAAGGCGAGTCTTAAACGCCTTTACTGCAGGCTGTTCACTGTATTGAGTGATGACAATATTCTTCGCATTTATATCAATTGCGGAAAAAGCATCGACTATACGGAGAACCTCATCACAATAGCTGATGCCGATGTCCCCTCTCATCTTGCTCTTTTCAATATCCGCTGCCGCTACGGCAACTATAGCCTCGGCATCACTGCCGAGCGCTTTGAGCATAAGCGCCTTACTGTCGGGTCTGAAACCGGGAAGAACTCGGGAGGCGTGGTTATCGTCAAAAAGCTTACCGCCGAATTCAAGGTAAAGCTTACCGCCGAACTTGCCCGTTCTCTTCCTAATTTGCTCCGATTGCAATCTTATATATGCATCGTTGTCAAAACCAATGGCGTTCATTTTTTCTTCCTCTTTTTTATGTTATTTGGAAAATCCTTTTTGTGTTTTGCGCACACTCATCAAGAAGCTTTTCAAGGCCCTCTCCCCTTATCTCACTTATGCGCTTTGCCGTGTGTATCATAAGATGCGAGCTGTTGCGCTTCCCCCTATACGGCTCCGGTGTAAGATACGGACAATCCGTTTCAAGTAAAAGTCTGTCGCTTGGACAAGCCTTAGCAACCTCAATCACAGTTTTTGCATTTTTAAAGGTAACGACACCGCCGAGCGATATATAATACCCAAGCTTCGTAAGCTCTGAAAGCGTCTGGACGCTTCCGGAAAAGCTGTGAACAACTCCCTTTACATCGGGGTATGCCTTTATTATATCCATCGTGTCACACATCGCCTCTCGGGAATGGATAACAACGGGCATTTTCAGCTTATGCGCAAGCTCCATTTGAAGCCTAAACCACTTTTTTTGTGTTTCTCTCGGTGAAAAGTCGTAATGATAATCGAGTCCTATCTCACCTATTGCAACGACCTTTTTATTGTCTTTAGCTATTGACTCTATCTGCAAGAGAGTGCTTTTTTCGTCTTTATCGGCTTCCTCTGCTTCGTGAGGGTGTATACCTGCCAAGGCGTAGAAAAACGAATATTTTTCGGAAAGCGCAAGGGAACGTTTCGTGCTTTCAAGGTCGCTTGCAGCATTAATTATAATATCTACTCCGCTTTCCCTTGCAAGAGCTATTGCTTCTTCCCTATCTTCATCAAATCTCGCATCATCGTAATGTGCGTGAGAATCTATTATCATCTTATCTTCTCGCCGATTTCAACGCTGTCATCAATAAACAAAACTCTTACGTCGTCTTCGCCCGATGCAAGTATCATACCTTGGCTTTCAACACCGCGCAACTTTGCGGGGGCAAGATTTGCAACTACCGCAACCTTTTTGCCGATAAGTTCGGTAGGCTTATAGTATGCGGCTATACCGCTTACTACCTGTCTTACGTCAAAACCGAGGTCAATTTTCATAACAAGAAGCTTATCAGATTTCTTTACCGGCTCGCATTCAAGTATCTTTCCGACTCTTAAATCGACTTTTGCAAATTCGTCTATCTTTATCTCGGACTCAAGAGGCTTATACTCCTTCTTTGGCTCCGTTTTACTTTCGATTTCGGCGTAAATTTCCTCAAGCACCTTATTTTCATCAAGTCGTGCAAACAAGGGGCTCGTTTCGTCGGCAACCCTTGTACCTGCCATAAGTGTACCGAAAGTATCTGCGCTCTGCCATGAGCCGTCTTTTACTCCTATTTGACGAAGTATCTCCTTTGAAGTGTCAGGCATAAACGGAGAAAGAAGGATCGCCGCTATTCTTATCGACTCCGCAAGGTTATACATTACAGTCGCAAGGCGAGGCATCGTTTCTTCACTCTTTGCAAGTACCCAAGGGCAAGTTTCGTCAATATATTTATTGCATCTTGAAAGAAGTGTGAATACAGCCTCAAGAGCATCTGCAGTCATAAACTCGTTTATCTTTGCTTCGCAAGTTTCTGCTGCCGTTTTAGCAACCGCTTTAAGCTCGTCATCGATATCCTCGCATACTTCGGGAGCTTTTATTTCACCGTCAAAATACTTTTTAATCATAGCAACCGTTCTTGAAACGAGGTTACCGAGAGTATTTGCAAGGTCGCTGTTATACTTCGAAACTATAGCTTCATAGGTTATGCTTCCGTCGTTTCCGTAAGGCATCTCGGAAAGAAGATAATATCTGACAGCATCGACTCCGAAACGGTTTACAAGGTCGTCGGCGTATATTACGTTACCCTTGGATTTGCTCATTTTATCCGTACCGAACAAAAGCCACGGATGTCCGAAGATATGCTTTGGTAAGGGCTCGCCGAGCGCCATCAATATTATAGGCCAAATAAGCGTATGGAAACGCAGAATGTCTTTTCCTATAATGTGTACGTCGGCAGGCCAATATTTGTTATAAAGCTCGCCCTTCGTGTCTACCGCATAATCCATAGCGGTAATATAGTTGGAAAGAGCGTCTATCCAAACGTATACAACGTGGTCGGGATCGAAATCAACGGGAATGCCCCACTTAAAAGACGTTCTTGACACGCAGAGATCTTGAAGTCCCGTTTCGAGAAAGTTCTTTACCATTTCATTCTTTCTTGACTCGGGGAAAATAAAATCCGGGTTGTCCTCAATATATTTTTTAAGTCTGTCCGAATACTTGGAAAGACGCAAGAAATATGCTTTTTCCTTCGCTTCGGTCACTTCGGCACCGCATTCGGGGCATTTGCCGTCAACAAGCTGTGATTTCGTATAAAAAGCCTCGCAAGGAAGACAGTACATACCGGAGTATTCTCCCAAATATATATCATCTTGCTCGTAGAGCTTCTTAAATATCTTTTGTACCGCTTTTTCATGATATTCGTCGGTGGTACGGATAAACTTATCGTAGGTGGCACCCATCGCATCGTAAACAGCTCTTACCTCGCCCGCCACCTTATCTACGTGCTCCTTGGGAGTGATTCCCATGGCTTTAGCGCCGTTTTCTATCTTCTGCCCGTGCTCATCGGTACCTGTCAAAAAGAACACGTCATATCCCATCGCTCTTTTCGCTCTTGCAATAGCATCGGCAAGAATGATCTCATAGGTATTACCAACGTGCGGCTTTTTCGACGTATAGGCAATGGCCGTTGTCAGATAATACTTTTCTCCTTTTGCGTTAATCATTCCGCATCCTCCTCTGCCTTCAAAAGTTCAAGTAACATATCGATAGCCTTTTGCGTTTGGCTATCTTCTTTTCCGTCTGCTCCTGCCTCATATTCCAACACAACGTCGGGAACGATTCCCTTTCCTTCATAATTTTCTCCGAAAGGAGGCATATAGAGCTCGGTTGAGATAAAGAGTGCGGAATTATCGGGAAATTTCTTTATCGACTGTGCCGTACCCTTACCGTAGGTATTCGTACCGATAAGCGTTCCGTATTCATAATCTCTTATCGCCGCCGCAAAAAGTTCTGCGGCAGATGCAGTGTATTTATTTACTAAAACGCATATATCGCCTTCGATGCAAGATGCATCGGAATTTTTCTTTCTCTCGTTTCCGTCAGCGTCCACAAGTCTTACTATAGGCCCTTCGGGAAGCAAATAATCAAGAACATCGCATATAGCCTCAAGGTCGCCGCCGAGATTGTTTCTCACGTCAAAAACGTATGACTTGATGCCCGCCGTTTTAAGTTGTTCCATAACAGTTTTAAATTCATTGGGCGTACTGCGGTTAAACTCGGTTATCTGAACGATGCCTATTTGGTCTGCATATATTCTGCTGTATACGGAGCTATAGCTTACCTCTGCTCTTACGAACGAAAGCTCTGTTACAAGTCCCGTATCTGCCTTCTTGACAGTAAGCGTTACTGCTTCTCCCGCTTTGCCCGCAATAGCATCAACGACAGCGTCGTATCCGTCCTCGGACACGGTGAGTTCTTCCGCACCGATTATGAGGTCGCCCGTTTGAAGTCCGGCGCTACGAGCAGGAGAATCATCGGCAACCGATATTATCTCAACCGCCGTTTTTTCGCTGTTATAATGAACGGTGACGCCAATGCCGACTGTCTTGCCCGACATTTCAAGCTCGTACTTGCCGTATTCTTCGCTGTTCATATAGTTCGAATACCTATCTCCGAGCCCGTTTAAGTATCCGTCAAGCATTCCGTCTATAACCGCATCATCGTCGATCGCACCAATATATTCTTCTCTGACGATGTTGTCAAAGTTATAGAGCTTTTCATACTTATTGGAATATTCAAGATATTTATCCATCTTGTTTTGATAACTCTTATTCAAGAAAATGTAAGTAGTCATAAAAGCAAGCAGAACTGCAAAAAATATAAGAGCTATTGATGTTCCGACAGTAATTTTTCTGTTCAAATTATTACCCACCTTTAATTGCAACGGACGGATGCAAGACAAAAATCTTGCAACCGTCCCATATTATCTTTTATTTAGGAGTTTTGATGAATCCCTTTGCGATAGGGTCAACGTGGCTTCCGTTGATTCTTACCTCAAAGTGAAGGTGATTGCCCGTCGATCTTCCCGTTGTACCGACATATCCGATAACGTCACCCGCTTTGACCTTCTGATTGACCTTTACGGGCGGTGTGGTCTTCATATGTCCGTACAAAGTAACTATGCCGCCGCCGTGATTGATCATTACACAGTTTCCGTAACCGCCGTAATACTTGGAAAGAATTACAGTTCCGTCGGCTGCCGCAAATATCTTCGTGCCGCTTGATGCGGGTAAATCAACTCCCGAATGGAAGGCTCCCTTCTTTCCCGTGATAGGATCTATTCTGTATCCGTATCCCGAGCTCACTCTCCTGTAAGCAGATACGGGAATCGGGAACATCATCTCTCCGCCCGTATATGAGCCTTGACTTTCATTTGCTATCTGCTGAAGAAGCTTCTCAATAGTAGAGTTCATTGAGTTTATCGCTTCGTTAGCTTCATCTTGAAGACTCTCGTTTTCCTGCATACTTGCTTCGATCTCTAAAATCAACTCGTCGATTTTGAGTGCGGTATCGTCAATTTCTTTTTGTATGCCGGCAAGATCTTCCTTGTATTGTTCTTGTTCTGCGATCATCGAATTGATTTCGCCGGTAATATCCTTAATTTTATTTGTGTCCTCTTCAATACCTTCTATAAGTACCTGATCGTAGTTTAGAATTCTCTTTACATACTCGTCGTTGGTTAAAAATTTAATTATATTCTCGGCAGAAAACAAAAGCTGAAAAGTCGTTTGTTTGCCGTACATATAATTATAGCGAAGAGTAGCCTTGAGATTCTCGTACGTCACAGCCTTCTCGTTTTCAAGCTGTTTGAGATTTGTATTTTTTATTTCATACATCGTTTCATATGCAGAAATAAGATTTTCGGTTGAGTACTTTTCCTCTTCAAGACATATCATCTGTCCTTCAAGGTTCATCTTCAATTGAATCTGTACGTCTTTTTGGTCTTCAAGTTCATCATATTCTTTCTTGAGATCGGCAAGTTCGTTTTTCTTATCCTTAACCGAATTCTTGTAATCCTCAAGCGATTGCTCTGCCGCCGTCTTTGCTTGTACATCGATCTTTGCCGTTTCGGGAACGAGAACTATCAAAAGCGCAAAGCAAAGAAGAAGACAGACAAGCGTTTTAAATGTTTTTTTCATAAATTTACTCCTATTTACGCGCATACTTCTTTACGGTAAGTATGCTTGAAAAAACTCCTATCAAAATGCCGAGTCCCAAAAATCCCACAACCACGAAAAGTGCAAGTTCCGAAACCGGAAGCAAGGTTATGGAAGGAATGCCCTCAAGCAATCCGCAAAGCAGATATTGGTACAAGTACCATTGAATAGGAAGCGCTATGACCGTCGAAATAAGCGCAACGTAAATTGATTCAAGCACAAAGGGAAGCGTAATAAACCAATTCGAAGCTCCTATGTAGCGCATAACCTCTATTTCATCGGCTCTTGCGTGTACGGACAGCCTTATCGTGTTAACGATGACCAATACGGTGACTATAAGCACAAGAACCCATATCCAGAAAAACACCTTTACTATACCGTTGCGAAGCTGCTCTACCTGCTCGATAACGTCATAGCTCGATACCCATTTTTCTTCGATGAGCTCTTCTTCTTTTAAAGTGTCTTCAATGTAATTTTCAAGCTTTTCAAATGATGATATTCCGTTTCTGTATTTTATATACAGAGTATCGGGAAGAGGATTGTCGCTTCCGATAGCATCAAAAATTTCGGGGTGGTCTTTATACTCCTCTTTCAGATTCTCAAACGCCTCTTCTTTCGTAACCGCAGTTATGGCGGTGACCTCGTCTCCGATTTCCGTTTCTATCTTAGACTTAACGTCTTCAAGCTTGTTTCCTTCGGTAAGATAAACGATTATCTCATCTGCCGTGTATAAATTGCTCAAGTTGCGGTTTATGGTATAGATAAGAAGCGAAAAGCTGCCCATTATAACAAGGCACGCAACCAAAACAAGCACAGAAGCGGCGGTCATTGCAGAATTTCTCTTCGTGCTGATTGCAGCCTGTGAGAAAAAATATCCGATATTATACCGTTTTTTCATCGTCGTAGCCTCCGTTTCTGTCGGAAATCACTTCGCCGTTGTTTATAGAGATAACTCTCTGCTTATAATGATTTACAAGCGCCCTCTCGTGAGTTATTACTATTATCGTTTTGCCGAGCTTATTAAGGCTGAACAAAAGCTCCATTATTTCAATGCTCATTTCGGGGTCAATGTTTCCCGTAGGCTCATCTGCGATAATTATATCGGGATTATTTGCAATAGCTCTCGCAATAGCAACCCTCTGCTGTTGACCGCCCGAAAGCTCCGTAGGGTAACGCTCCGCCTTATCGGTAAGTCCGACAAGTTCCAAAAGCCAAGGCACTCTTTTTTTGATATTGGCTTCGGGTTCACCGACGACTCTCATAGCAAAAGCGACGTTTTCATAAACCGTCTTGTCGTTAAACAGTCTGAATTCTTGGAAGATCGAGCCTATAGTTCTTCTGTATTTAGATACCTTGCCCGAACGAAGCTTTGAAATATTCACGCCGTTTACTATAATGCTTCCGTCGGTGAGCTTCTCTTCTCTTATGAGAAGCTTTGCAAGAGTGCTCTTTCCCGCACCCGAGCGTCCTATCATAAAGACGAATTCGCCGTCGTTTATGGTAAGATTCACTTTATTTAAGGCTACGCACTGTCCGGGAAAGACCTTCGTAACGTTATCCAATATTATCATATTCGTTCTCCGTTTATTCTTCGCCCAAGTGCTTGGAAGCAAGGCACTTCTTAACCATCAATGCAACCTTAAACGTTATTGCGTTTTCGAATTCGCGAAGGTCAAGTCCCGTAAGCTTCTTGATCTTCTCAAGTCTGTAAACAAGTGTATTTCTATGTATGAAAAGCTTACGGCTGGTTTCGGAAACGTTGAGATTGTTCTGGAAGAAGCACTGAATGGTTAAGAGAGTTTCTCTGTCAAGTGCATCTATGGAACCGTTTTTCATAACTTCATTAAGAAACATATTGCAAAGAGTCGTGGGCAAATGGTAGATAAGTCTTCCTATACCGAGCGTTTCATACGTAGATATTGTCTTTTCGGAATCGAACACCTTGCCTATCTCAAGCGCCATCTGCGCTTCCTTGTAGGATTTACCGAGGTCCTTTATACCCATTACCACCGAGCCGACACCGATAGCAACGTTTACGTAAAATTCCGCCGAAACCGTGTCGATTATCTGCTTTGCAACCGCATACGCCTCTTCCGTATCAAACGATGAAAGGCTCTTTACCAAAGCTACGTCCTGCTCGCTTATGCCTATAACGTAATCCTTGCTTCTGTCGGAAAACAAAGTTGAGAGCACATCCGCAGGAATAACGTCGGGCTTTTTGGAAAATCTCACAAAAAGTGCCACCATCGGCTGTGTGTCTGAAAAACGGAGCTCCTTCGACTTGGAATATACCTCCGTAGGCAAAATATTGTCAAGGATAACACCCTTAATGAAATTTGCCTTGTCGTATTTGTCATCGTAATACGTCTTAACGTTGTCAAGAGCGATAGCAAGTATAGCTACCGTGTTTCTTGCAAGCTCGTCCGTGCCGACTGCGAAAACTGCAAACTCCATTTTACTGCGGTTGCCTATGGGGCACAAAACCATTCCCTCGGAAACGGTAGTGTCCATCGTGAACGAAATATCGTCGGCAACTTTCTTATATACTTCTCCTATTTTCGAAAGATCGCTGCAGGCTACAACTTCTCCTGCGGCATCTATAACACCTACTGTTACGGTGACGCTCTCACCTATTTTATGTACGATACCTTGAAAGAGTCTATTTGACATTTTAACCTCCTGTGTTTAGCGGTTTATACGATTATACCCATAAAAGATAATATTAAACCAATCATATAATATTATAAAGCATTTTAGCCAAAAATTCAATAGTTTTACGCATCTAAATAGCAATAAAACGATTTTTTTGCGATTGTTTATGGATTTTTTGTTAACTTTTAATTACCGTGACGGCACTCCACTCATTTTCGAGTTTCTCTTCAACGATTTCAAGTCCCGCTTTTGCAAAAGTGTTTTTTACCTGCACGACCCTCTCGCCCAAGATACCCGATGCTATAAGAACTCCGCCTTTTTTAAGACAAGCATTGAAAAGCTGCGTCATAGCGCAAAGCACGTCGGCAACTATATTGGCAAGAATTATATCATACTGTCCGTTTCCGACTATCTCATCATAAAGCTCTTTATCGGACGTTGCATCGCCGCAAAGCACTTTTACCCTGTCTTCGCCAAATCCGTTTGAGGATAAGTTTTCCCTTGCAATATCGCAAGCGTTTTGGTCGATATCAACGGCAAGTGCACTTTCGGCGCCCAAAAGCATAGACGCTATCGTGAGAATGCCGCTTCCCGAGCCCATATCGAGTACCTTTGCACCTTCAGTATTCTTTGTCTGTAACACCTCAAGGCAAAGCTTGGTCGTTTCGTGCTGTCCCGTTCCGAAGCTGCTTCCGGGATCCAATTTTACTATCTTGTATTTTTCTTCGTCTTCTTTCGATACATTTTCCCAAGAGGGCTTTATAAGTATCTTTTCGCCTATCTTCAGGGGCTTAAAATACTGCTTCCAATTATTCGCCCAGTCGTCCTCCTTGACTTCTCCGCTGACTATTTCAAGACTTCCGTAAAGCTCGCTTTCGCCGTTTTCTATATGCCTTTTGCAAATAGCTTTTATGCTCTCAAGCTGTTTTTCGCCCTGTTCGTTTTCGCACAGATAAACGGTGACTGCGCTGTCGCAGTATCTTTTTTCCAAAAGCTCCTCTTCGACATAATCCCAGGGAACTCTTTTATCGTTCAAAAACTCCTCAAAGCTCGGCGCATCGTCAATTTCAAAGCCCGTTATGCCGAGCTCCAAAAGCTCTGCGGGAAGAAGCTCCGTACCCATAGGGGTAGTAATAATCTTGATTTTTCTGAAATTCATAATTGTCTCCCGTGTTTGTTATATTTTAATCATTTTTTAAAAGTTAACACGCCTATTTATTTTACAACTTTTGACAAAATAAATCAAGCGTTTTTGTGTATTTTGCAGTAATTTTTTATTAAAGTTTTTAACAAAGAATGTTGATATTTGCTTTTATATGTGGTAAAATTATCTTGGAAAAATATATCGGAGGACTATTTATGAAAGTCGAATTACTCACTCACACGGAAAATCCGGACAAGCTCATAGCCGCCGCCGCAAAACTCTGCTATGCAAAAAGCGACATCGGAAGCCTTATGGATAATCTTACGGAAGAAAAAATAGATTCGTTTTTGAACACGCTTTCGGGCCTTGGGCACGAAAGCCCCATTGAACACGCATCTTTCACTTTCGGCATTGAAGGCGTATCGAGAGCGCTTCTTGCGCAGATAACACGCCACCGTATCGCATCATTCTCCGTGCAAAGCCAAAGGTACGTGAGAAAAAGCAATTTCGAGTACATAACGCCTCCCGCTATCGCCGCAAACGAAGAAGCTATGAAGGTGTATCTTGAAGCTATGCAAAAGGACGCCGAGGTCTACGATAAGCTTTGCCAGATACTTACCGAAACAGAGAAAAAACGCCTTATCGAAAGCGGCGTTGACGAGAAGACCGCACAAAAAACGGCGGAAAAGATTGCAAACGAGGACGCTCGTTTCGTGCTCCCCAACTCCTGCGATACGAGAATAATTATGACGATGAACGTCCGCTCTTTGTACAATTTCTTCAATTTGCGTTGCTGCAACAGAGCGCAATGGGAGATAAAGGAGCTTGCTTGGCAGATGCTTGGGCTCTGCAGAGAAGTTTCCCCCCTTCTTTTCGCAAAGGCGGGTCCTTCTTGCATAAAGGGCGCTTGCAGAGAAGGTAAAATGTCCTGCGGTAAAATGACAGAAATCAGAGAAAGGTCGGACTCTCTAAATGCAAAATAAAATAATCGTTCTCGAAGGACTTGATGCTTCGGGAAAGGGTACGCAGTCAAGAATGCTTGCGGAAAAGCTTAAAGCCGACGGCAGAACCTTCCATACATTCGATTTTCCCCGGTATGAAAAAGATAGCTCAAGTGCCGTAAAGATCTATCTTTCGGGTGCTCTCGGAACACGTCCCGAAGATACCAACGCTTATGCCGCTTCAGCTTTCTACGCCGTAGACAGATATATTTCGTTTAAGACCGAATGGCGTGAATTTTACGAAAACGGCGACATAATACTGCTTGACCGTTACACGAGCGCAAACGCCTTACACCAAATGTCTAAAATGGACAAGTCCGGTTGGGCAGATTTTGCAAAGTGGCTTTACGATTTCGAATTCGGAAAGCTCGGTATTCCGAAGCCTGCATCAACTTTGTTTCTCGATATGCACCCCGACATCGCAATAGAGCTTATGAACAAGCGCACGGAAAATACGGGGCGCGCACAAGACATACACGAAAAAGACCACAGCCATCTCTACAAAAGCTACGAAGCGGCACAATTTGCGTGCGAGCTTCTGGGGTGGAAGCGCATCGTTTGCTTTGAAAACGGCAAACCTCGCTCGGTAGAGGATATATTCGCCGACATTTACAATTCTGTTAAAGATATAGTTGAAGGATAAATTTATGACAAACTACGCAAATAAACTCGCAGAACAATTTTCAAAAAACGAAACACATATATCAAACATAATTGCCCTCGTTGACGAGGGCAATACCATTCCCTTTATCGCAAGATACCGTAAAGAAATGCACGGCTCGATGGACGATCAGCTCATAAGAGAGATCGTCGAAAGGCTCGCATACCTTCGCAGTCTTGATACGAGAAGAGAAGAAATAAGAGGCTCAATAGACGCACTCGGAAAGCTTACCGATGAAATAAATGAAGCTCTTGACAAGGCGCAGATACTTTCGGAAATAGAGGATATCTACCGTCCTTACAAGCAGAAGAGAAAAACAAGAGCTTCCGTCGCAAGAGAAAAAGGACTTGAGCCCCTTGCGCTTACGATATACGCACAGGAAACAGACGTAACACCCATAGAACTTGCAAAGGAATATATAAGCGAAGAACTTGGCGTTGAAAGCGCCGAAGATGCTTTACAGGGCGCGCTTGACATAATCGCCGAAAACATCTCCGATGATGCGGAATGCAGAAAACGCATACGTAACCTTATAAGGCTAAACGGCAATTTAGTTTCCGAAGCGGTCGATAAAGAAAAGGAAAGCGTATACACAAATTACTACGACTACAAAGAGCCTATAAGCAAGATAGCGCATCACCGTGTACTTGCCTTGAACAGAGGTGAAGACGAGGAGTTTTTGAAGGTCAAGATCGAAGTAAATAACGTAAAACAGCTTACGGTTATAAAGTCGCTTCACGTAAAGGGCTCAAATCCCTGCTCTGAAGCAGTGTTCGCCGCAGGCTGTGACGCGTACGACAGACTTATATTCCCTTCGGTCGAAAGAGAGATACGTAACGAGCTTACCGACGCCGCTTCCGAGCAGGCTATTGCCTTATTCGGAACGAATCTCCGTCAGCTTCTCATGCAGCCTCCCGTAAAAGGCAAAGTAGCAATAGGTCTTGACCCCGGCTACAGAACAGGTTGTAAGCTTGCCGTCATTGACCCCACAGGCAGAGTTTTAGATACTGCGGTCATCTACCCCACTCACTCCAAAGAGCAAATAGAAAAATCAAAGACCGTTCTTGCAGATAAAATTAAAAAATACGGCGTACAGATAATCGCTATCGGTAACGGTACGGCATCGAAAGAAACCGAGATATTCACAGCCGAGGTAATAAAGCAATTCGACGGCAGCGTTGCTTATATGGTCGTAAGCGAGGCAGGCGCGTCCGTATACTCCGCATCAAAGCTTGCTGCGGCGGAAATGCCCGAATTTGACCTCACCTTGCGAAGCGCCGTATCTATCGCAAGACGCTTGCAAGACCCTCTCGCAGAGCTTGTAAAGATAGACCCCAAGGCTATAGGTGTAGGACAGTATCAACACGATATGCCTCCAAAAAGGCTCTCGGAAACGCTTGACGGCGTAGTCGAAAGCTGTGTTAACTCCGTTGGTGCAGACCTAAACACCGCCTCCGCACCGCTTCTTGAGCATATTGCGGGACTTTCTGCGGTAACGAGTAAAAATATCGTCGCTTACAGAGAGGAAAACGGTGCGTTTAAGTCAAGAGCAGAGCTTAAAAAGGTGGCGAAAATCGGCCCCAAAGCATATGAACAATGTGCGGGATTTTTGAGAGTAACGGAAGGCAAAGAGCCGCTTGATGCGACCTCCGTTCACCCCGAATCTTATGCGGCAGCAGAAAAGGTGCTTGAAATTTGCGGCTATACCAAGAAAGACGTAAAAAATGGCACTCTCGGCGAGCTTGAAATGAGAGTTTCGGAAAAGGGCGCAGACATAATAGCCTCTGAGATAGGAATAGGTGTTCCGACGTTAAGCGATATAGTGAAGGAGCTTATGAAGCCGGGACGTGACATAAGAGACGAGCTCCCTCCCCCTATGCTCCGCACAGACGTACTTGGAATTGACGACCTTAAAGAAGGTATGGTAATGAAGGGCACAGTGAGAAACGTCATCGACTTCGGCGCATTCGTCGATATCGGCGTCCATCAGGACGGGCTCGTACACGTTTCACAGATATGCAATAAATTTATCAAACATCCATCCGAAATGCTCAAGGTCGGTGACGTTGTAAACGTAAAGATACTTGCCGTCGATAAAGCAAAAATGCGAATTTCCCTTACGATGAAAGATATTTAAAAAATGCAGAAATGCGAGACTTCTCATAAAGAAGTCTCGCTGTTTTATTCGCCACACTGCATTTGGCAAGTTATATTGATTCTCAGTTTTAGTATGCTTAATTCAATACGACGGTTTGAGGTAAATAAAATACCCATGAAAGTGCAGGAATTTCAATATCACTATTGGCATAATGCAATAATATCACTCAGACGAACTCGGAATACAACTTGAAAAGCATTATACTTTTGTGTATAATGAGCATGAAAATAAAAGTTTTCTTATGAGTATTCAGCAAATACACATTTATCCTTCAGAAATCAACAGATTTCAAATGTTATGTTGTTCCAATCCTCCTTTTTAAGCAGTAAAATATCACTGTAAAATTAATAAGGAGGTTCTTAATATGAACACAGACAAAATTTTAGCGGAATCAATTGCAAAGGACTATGCGCCGAAAGAAAACTCAAAAATCGTTGCCCTTAAAAAGTTGGATAACCGAGCAAAACTCCCTGCCACTATCTTCACTTACTCTTGGGGAATTGTTTTTGCACTCGTTTTCGGCACAGGCATGTCTTTAGCAATGCAAGTTATCGGAAACAGTATGGTGCTTGGTATTATCATAGGCATTATCGGTCTTACAGGTTGCGGTGTGAATTATCCGATTTATAAGAAACTGCTTGAAAAGGGCAAAGCAAAATATGCCTATGAAATTGTACAGCTCGCCCGTGAAATCGCAGAAAAATAATCAAACCTTGCAAGGAGTGGTAATATGAATAAATCCGAAAGCAAATATTTTAATACTGCCACGAAAATAGACCTTGCATTGATTTCCCTGCTGAAAAAGAAACCATTTGAATACATCACTGTTAGCGAAATTTGCGAAACTGCGGGGGTAAATCGCTCAACTTTTTATTTGCATTATGAAACCATCAGCGACTTGCTGAATGAAACAACAAGATATTTACTAGACGATTTTTTATCGTATTTTTCAATTGACACACAGTCTATTTCACTTAATCTTAAAAACTGTGAACTAAATGAATTGGTGTTTATTTGCGATAAGTATCTAACACCATATTTCACCTATATCAAAGACCACAAAGAAATATTTAAGGTTGCATTGACACAAAATAAAATTCTTGGATTTGAAAATGTGTATAAGCGAATGTTTGAAAACATATTTAATCCTATTTTGGAGAGATTTCACTATCCGAAAGATATTAGACAATATGTGATGATGTACTATCCAAATGGTATCAATGCCCTAATTGTTGAATGGTTAAAAAATGAGTGTGACAAGTCAACCGATGAAATATCTAAAATAATCGCCATATGTATTTACGGAAAAAATAATGCGAATGGATAGAACACTAAAATTCGCACTTATTAATTTGTTGTTCAATATGGTGTATAGTGCCTATCACATTATTTTCGGCATAACAACACGCTCGTGGTGGTTTTTTACAATCGGTATTTACTATGCAATATTGAGTATTGTTCGCTTTGTGGTTCTTAGGCACAAAGGAAATAAACACTTTCTCATTCAATTTACAGGAATTATGTTGATTATGTTATCTCTTTCGCTTATTGGAACAGTAATCCTTTCCTTTGTAAAAGATAGAGGTACCGTATTCAATTTGATTGTTATGCTTGCGATTGCAGTATATGCTTTCACAAAAATCGCACTTGTAACAATAAAATGGATAAAGGCACGTAAAAGCAAATCGGTAAAATTGATAACATTGCGAAACATATCATTTGCCGATGCCTTTGTTTCTATATTTTCTTTGCAAAGGTCTATGCTTGTATCCTTTGAGGGAATGTCAGAAATAGGAATCCGTATTATGAATGTTGCAACCGGTTGTGCGGTGTGTATCATCGTTTTTCTGCTCGGATTAAATCTCGTGCAACAAAACAGGTGAATAAAGGGAAAAAGGTAGCAATAAAACTGAATTTGTAGAACAATAAGCCCTACAGAATTACGCGATCTGTCGGGCTTTTAATGTCCTTATGATAAATATCTTTTTCCCTGCATTTTTTATTTAGCTATTGACAAACGAACGTTTGTTCTGTATAATATTTTAGAACAGACGTTCTTTTGAAAGGCGTATTATGTGGGATTCAAATTACAATGACAGGTGTATACTTCACTGCGACCTTAATAATTTTTTTGCTTCCGTAGAGCTTCTTGAGCACCCAGAGCTACGAGGTGTTCCCGTATGCGTGGGTGGTGACGAGAAGGCGCGGCACGGTATCGTTTTAGCGAAAAACGAGCACGCTAAAAAATACGGTGTGAAAACAGGTGAACCGCTTGCGAAAGCGCTTGAAAAATGCCCGAATATGCGGGTGCTTTCACCGCATTTTGATAATTACGTGTATTACTCGAAGCTCGTGAGAAATATATATTTGCGTTACACCGACCAAGTTGAAGCTTTCGGCGCGGACGAATGCTGGCTCGACGTATCGGGAAGCAGATTTTTATTCGGCGACGGCGTTACGATAGCAAACTCCATAAGAGAAGCAGTCAAAAACGAGACGGGGCTAACGATATCCGTCGGCGTATCGTTTAATAAGATATTCGCAAAGCTCGGAAGTGACTTAAAAAAGCCCGACGCCGTAACCGAAATATCACGCGAGAGCTATCGTAAAAAGGTCTGCCCCCTTCCTTGCGGACAGCTTTTCGGAGTCGGACGCTCCACAGAAGAAAAATTAAGAAGGCACGGTATCTACACTATCGGCGACCTTGCAGATGCCGATGAAAACTTTATGAAAGGGCTTTTTGGAAAAAACGGCGTGAGTCTTCTCAAGTACGCCAAAGGCTATGACGATATGCCCGTCGCATACGAAAGTTATAAACCGATATGCAAAAGCATAAGCCACGGCTGTACTTCCGCGTTTGATCTTAAAGACGGCAGAGAAGCCGAGCTTTTAATTATGCAGCTTTCGGATATGGTAGGCGAAAAGCTTCGGGAGGGGTGCTTTGCCGCACATAAAGTGCAAATTTCCGTGAAGGATAACAAGCTTGCAAGCACAAACTTCAGTGAAAGTTTTGACTTTCCCATAATCAGCGCAAAGCAAATTAAAAACGTCGCATTTAAGCTTTTTTCGGAAAAATACAGATTTGAAAATCCCGTGAGAGCCATAAGTGTAGGTGTAGGCGAGCTGGAATGTGAGGGGCTCCCCTATCAACTTGATCTTTATACGGATTACGTCACCTTGGAAAGAGATGTTGCAAAAGAAAAAGCCGCCGAGGATATAAGAAGGCGGCTCGGCAAAACGGCTATCGTGCGCGGTAGTTTACTCGGTACGACCTTCGCGAGAAGTAACGCGATATATGAATTTAACCCGTTTCAAAATAATTTTGTGCGGTGAAATGAAGCTATAGATAGAAAAACTCCCAAGTGTTTTGTACACTTGGGAGTTTTGATGTTATTGGGCTATAATTACTTAAGCTCAACCTTTGCGCCTGCAGCTTCAAGCTTTGTCTTGAGAGCTTCAGCATCTTCCTTGGAAGCGCCTTCCTTAATTGTCTTGGGAGCTGCTTCAACGAGGTCCTTAGCGTCCTTAAGACCGAGACCTGTGAGCTCACGTACAACCTTGATAACTTCGAGCTTCTTGTCGCCTGCTGCAGCAAGAACTACGTCGAATTCTGTCTTCTCTTCAGCGGGAGCTGCACCACCTGCAACTGCACCTGCTACAGCTACGGGAGCTGCTGCGGAAACGCCGAATTCATTTTCAACTTCCTTAACTAAATCTGCGAGTTCGAGTATTGTAAGAGACTTGATTTCTTCAAGTATTGCGGTAATCTTTTCGCTTGCCATTTTAAAATCCTCCATAATAATAAATATTGTTTAATTTTGTTATGCGGCTATGCCGCTTTTGCAAAGCTTATGCGCTCTGCTCTTCGTTTTGCTTGTCGCAAACTGCTTGGATAGCTCTTGCAAATCCGTAAAGGGGGCTCTGGATAGAACCGAGAAGCTTCGCAAGAAGCTCTTCCTTTGAAGGAACCTTGGAGAGTGCAACAACTTCGTCAACGCTCAATGCTTTGCCATCCATATAGCCCGCTTTGATGTTGAACGTTTCGATCTTATCAGCATACTTGCTGATGATCTTTGCAGCTGCAAGGGGATCTGTTTCGGATACTGCGAGAGCAGTCATACCGTTAAATATGTCTCCGAATTCGTAACCCGATGCTTCAAAAACTCTTTTTGAAAGGGAGTTTTTAATTACAGTGTACTCAACGCCTGCTTCACGAAGCTCCTTGCGGAGTGCCGTGTCGTTTGCAACCGTGATACCCGTGTAATCAACAACGACGCCTGCTGCGGAATTCTTAACCTTTTCGGTAACTTCAGCAACCAATTTCTGCTTGCTTTCAAGAACCTTTGCACTTGGCATTTTCATTACCTCCGTTTAAAATTTTGACAACAAAAAAGCTCTTTCCCTGTCGGAAAGAGCAGCATAATACAACGTACGTGTTATGTGTTCTCCTCGACAGGTATGCTTTACAAGCTCATCGCTCAACCTGTTGTCTTTGGAAACCTTGAATATAATATCACAAAAAATGTGCTTTGTCAATACTTTTTTTACTTTTTCCATCGGCTTTTTCAGCCGATGGAAAAAGTATTTGACAAATTAACCGAGTTTAGATGTGTTGACCTTGATACCGGGGCCCATGGTCGTTGCAATTACACAGCTCTTAATATACTGACCCTTTGCAGCTGCGGGCTTTGCCTTAATGATAGCACCGAGAAGCGTCTCGAAGTTTTCAATAAGCTTTTCGGGGCCGAAGGAAGCCTTACCGATGGGGCAGTGAATGATGTTGGTCTTATCAAGTCTGTACTCGATCTTACCTGCCTTTGCTTCTTTAACAGCGCGGGCAACGTCCATCGTAACGGTTCCTGCTTTGGGGTTAGGCATAAGTCCTTTGGGACCGAGTACCTTACCGAGTCGTCCGATAACACCCATCATATCGGGAGTTGCGATGATAACGTCATAATCAAACCAGTTCTCACTCTGGATCTTTGCAACCATATCTTCTGCGCCTACGAAATCAGAGCCTGCCTCTTTAGCTTCGTCAGCCTTTGCGCCCTTTGCAAATACGAGTGTACGAACCGTCTTACCCGTTCCGTTGGGAAGAACGATAGCGCCTCTAACCTGCTGGTCAGCGTGTCTGGAGTCAACGCCCAAACGAACGTGTACTTCAACCGTTTCGTCAAATTTAGCCTTGGACATCTCTGAGAGTGTCTTGAAAGCTACGTCTGACTCATAAGTTACCGTTTTGTCGAAAAGCTTTGCGCTTTCCTGATATTTCTTTCCTCTAAACATTGTTGCAACCTCCTTTAGTCTGCTACGGTAACGCCCATGCTGCGAGCGGTACCTGCGATGATGCTCATTGCGGCATCGATGTCAGCAGCGTTAAGGTCGGGCATTTTGAGCTCGGCGATGCTGCGTACCTGTTCTTTTGTGATAGTTGCAACCTTTGTCTTGTTGGGAACGCCCGAACCGCTTTCAATGTTGCACGCCTTCTTGATAAGAACGGAAGCGGGGGGTGTCTTTGTGATGAAGGAGAATGAACGGTCAGCGTATACCGTAATGATTACGGGAATGATAAGACCGATATCCTTCTTTGTTCTTTCGTTAAATTCCTTTGTGAAGTTAGGAATGCTTACGCCGTGCTGACCAAGCGCAGGACCTACGGGAGGCTGTGCTGATGCCTTGCCGGCAGGAAGCTGAAGTTTAATGTAGCCTGTTACTTTCTTTGCCATTTTTTGTTCCTCCTTATGTGGTAAAATTGATTTTCGGGGTGACTTTGGTCTCCCCCTCCCACTCTCATCTGTACCGTGGCATCGGCGCAGACGGAATACGGTGTTACCGTTTAATAGTTATAATATAAATTAAATCGGTAGAAATCAAAGGTCTTCCTTCGTGAGATTGTTTGTTTCGAATTCGACGGGCGTGTCTCTTCCGAACAAGGATACGACGACCTTTGCCTTCTTCTTGTCCGAGGATATTTCCTCGACCTTGCCGGTAAATCCGGCAAACGGGCCTTGCAATATCTTGACCATATCGCCTTCTGCGAAAGCAAGGTCTACGGTCTTTATCTCAACGCCCATCTTTTCCACTTCCTCATCGGTGAGCTCCACCGGCTTGGAATCGGGCCCAACGAAGCCCGTACAACCTCTGATGTTGCGCACAACGTGCCAGCTTTCGTCGTTCATTATCATTTTGACAAGAACATAGCTGGGAAACAGCTTGTGTTCAACTTCTTTGGTCGTTTCTCCGGAAACCTTTGTGACTTTCTCAATGGGAATCTTTATATCGAAAATAAGATGCTGAAGCTTTCTGTTTTCGACGATCCTCTCAAGGTTACCGGCTACCTTATTCTCATAACCGGAATAAGTGTGAATTACATACCACTTTGCGTCTTGACTCATAAAAAACTCCTTATCTTAAACTTTGCCTGCCTGCATGAAAGGAAGCGAAGCTTATTTTCCTATCTTTCCGATAAGGTCTATGAGATTTGCAAGTCCGATGTCAACAAGACCTATTACGACCGCTATAGCAACAATTCCGATGATTACGATCTTCGTGTTCTTGAATACATCGGCTTTTGAAGCCCAAACAACCTTTTTGAGCTCACTCTTATATTCACGGAAGAATTTTTTAACTCTTTCTCTGAACTTGGGCTTGAAAAGGTAAAGAACTGCAAAAATAAGAATTATTGCTCCGAATACAGCCAAAAGAACGATAGCTGTTGTGGAAAGACCTTTTTTCTCGGTGCCCTCCTCATCTTCGTGCTCGTGGTCGTGCTCTTCGCCGGTAACGCCTTCGGCTTCCGGCTCGCCTTCGTCGTCGGATTTTTCAGTTTCGCCCGTAGTTGTGGTATCATCTGCCTTGCTTTCGTCGTCCGTTGCTGCGGTATCATCGGAAGCGGCGTCATCGCTTGATACAGCGTCATCGCCTGCTTCGACGCCGTCAGTTGCGGTGTCGTCTGCGGCAGTTTCTCCCGTTACGGTATCTTCTGCAGTATTGCCTATTTCCGTTTGTGCAGTGCTGTCGGGAGCTGTTTCACCCTCTTCAGCAAATACGGATACGGAGCACATTGTGAAAATAAGAGCGGTGATAAGGAAGAAAACCAAACAGTTTCTCTTTGTCATACCCGTCCCCCTAATCACTTTGTTTCCTTGTGAGGCGTGTGCTTACGGCAGAATTTGCAATATTTGTTAAGCTCAAGCCTATCAGGGTCATTTTTCTTGTTCTTGACCGTGTCGTAGTTTCTCTGGCTGCATTCTGTGCATGCGAGAGTTACACGAACTCTTGTATTGGATTTCATTTCGGCACCTCCTGAGTAAATTTATTTGCACATATCGTGCGGTTGCCTTCCTCCTTGCGCCGCAGCGCTTTGTGCTTTCTTTCCCTTGAAATTTACGGACTCATGCATTCCAAAAAATTCCATAAAAAAAGAACCCACAAAAAGAGGTATACCAAATATACCACAATTCGTGGGGCTTGTCAATAGTTTTTTGATAAAAATTGAAACTATTTACTATATATAATAATCATAAAAACATTCTTAAATTCGCAAGTGCCATTCCGCTTTCGTATTCCCTGCATTGTGTCAATGCAAAAAAGCGACCTTCGCTGTCATAAGTGCGGAATATTTCGCCTACTTCGGCTTCTATGCCTATCTTTTTTGTGTATATCTCATTACCGCACTTCGCAAGCTTTGAGAAAAACTCGGAAAGTCTGACCTCAGAGCAGTTTTCGAAAAGCTTATCCGTAGGTATCAGATATACTTCCGGCGACTCGGATGCACGAATCTCATCAAGTGATACAGCTTCGCTTATACTGAAAGCACCGTTAGAGGTACGGCAAAGCGATTTCATCACGCCGCCGCAACCGAGCGCTTGCCCTATATCGTGGCAAAGCGTTCTTATATAAGTGCCTTTTGAGCAACGCACGTGAAGTAAAAATTCGCCCTCTGTATCACATTTTTCCGCATCAAGCGAAAATATCGTCACCGGGCGGGGCTCAAGCTCGATATCTATACCTTTTCTTGCGAGGTCACAAAGCTTCACTCCGTCACGTTTGAGCGCCGAATACATAGGCGGCACCTGCTGTATAGCCCCTTTGAAATTTTCAAGCACTGCGCAAAGCTTTTCAAAGCTCGGAAGTGTTCCCTCGTGTGTTGAAAGAATCTCTCCCCATATGTCCTGCGTATCGGTCGTTATACCAAGCTTCAGCGTTGCGGTATATGATTTTTCTACGCTCAAAAGAAGCTCGGACGCTTTGACTGCATTACCGACGAGAACCGTCAAAACTCCCGTCGCCATTGGGTCAAGCGTTCCCGTATGACCTACCTTGCGTGTTCCGAAGATTTTTCTCACAACATTGACGGCGCCTTGAGAAGTTATCCCTTCCGGCTTATTCAAAATAAGCGCACCGTTCATAGAAGTTCCTCCGTTTTTGCGGCAATTTCATTTCTTAAAGCTTCCGCTTCCCCGCTGACACAAAATCCTGCAGCCCTTACGTGTCCTCCGCCACCGTAAATAGACGCAAGACGAGTTGCATCAAAATAATCGTTACTTCTGACCGACACCTTGAAGTTGTCTTCGTCTATCTGCTTTAACGTAATTCCTACCTCTACCCCATCTATTGTTCTCGGAAGCTGAACGAGTGCGTCGATTTCGGTTATATCCGCACCCGCTTTTTTGCACATATCCGATGTGACTGCCATGACGGCGATTTTGCCGTCGGCGTGAAAGCTTAAAGAAGAAAGGGCAAGTGCTTCAAGTGCAAGAAGCTCGGGGCTTTTTCTGTCGTGTATCATTCTGTTTAAATAAGCGGGGTTGATATCCTGCTTTAAAAGTTCTGCGGCAAGCCTATGAGTTTTTGAAGTGGTGTTTCCGAACTTAAAGCATCCGCTGTCGGAGGAAATTGCGCAATACAAATATTTTGCAAGAATTTTGTCTTGCTTTACTCCCATAGCTTTACACAGATCAAAAATAAGCTCTCCCGTCGCCGAAGCATCATGTCTGCAAAACGTATATTTCGCATAAGGTAAGCTCATAGCATGGTGATCAATGGAAAGAAGTATCTTATCCTTATATTCTTCTCTGTATTTCCCGAGCATTACGTCGGTTGCCATATCAACGCAAACTGCAACCTTTGCATAAGACGGTATCTCGGTTTTAAGCTCGTCGCATATAAGTAAAAAGCGCTCGCTCAACTCGTCCGAGCACACAAATCCCGCTTTCTTACCAAGCTTACGCAAAGCATATTCAAGCGCTTTTGCGCTTCCTATCGTGTCAAAATCGGGGCGAAAATGCGTAAAAATAACTATATCGTCGGCATCAAGCAATATCTGTGCCGCTTTCCTTAATCCAATAGATCTCTTCAATTCTCGTCACCATTGTTATCCGATGAAATGGAATTGATGAGCTTCGTTATGTGCGCACCCTTATCCATAGACTCATCGGCAATAAATTTAAGCTCCGGTGTGTTCCTTAAATTAAGTCTGTGAGCAAGTTCTCTTCTGATATAACCGATAGCGCTCTTAATACCTTTGGAAAGATCGGGATCGGTAGAGCCGATAGTGCTGTAGTACACCTTGCAAAATTTAAGGTCGGGAGTGGTATCGACGTTTGTTATACTTATAAACGCCGAGGATACCCTCGGATCTTTTACGCTGCGAAGTATCATACAAAGCTCCTTGGATATCTCCTCGTTTATTCTGTTGATTTTGGGATTCATCGTTTGCTTTCTCCTTAAC
The DNA here is from genome assembly GCA_045585835.1 of Eubacteriales bacterium. GTDB lineage: Bacteria > Bacillota > Clostridia > Oscillospirales > CAG-272 > CALCTE01. The sequence continues at coordinate 24,140 of JAZMZG010000013.1, read as the reverse complement.
TTATTTCTCGGAAAGCTCCGCCTCAAAGCTCATTGAAGGTACGTCAACCTCCGTCACGATATTCTCAAGAGCATACTGAAGACATTGAACGACAAGCTTATTTAAAGATATCTTATGCTCGTCGGCGATAGCTTCCAATGCTCTTACCTGCTGTTCGGGAAGACGGAAGGTCTTGCTTACGGCATCGTATCCTTTTGCTATCTTTAACATATTATTTCTCCTTTGGTTATTTAAAATTACAAGGTTATTATAACACAAATGTTTTCAAAATGCAAGAAAAAATAATTGCTTTTTTGGAATATTTGTTTCAAAAATAAAAGGTCCCCCGCCTTTTAAAGCGAGGGACGTTTATGTATTCCGAAATTATTTTGTATATCCTTGAAGCTCTGCAATAAGATCTTGTGCGGGAAGTGAGATTGTTACAAACGAATTCACTTTATGGCTCTCAAGCATGGGAGCAACCTTCTCCAAAACAAGAGCCAATGCTTTTTGATCTTCGCACATTTTGAGTGCGGAATCGATAAAGAGATCCGTCACGTCATAGTTAGAAGCAAGGATTCCCGTCAAAAAGCCGTAAAGCTTTTCAGCAGTAGAAATTCCGTACTCCTCAGCATCTATAAGTCTGACATGGCAACTTACGTCAAAGCGAAGCTTATCTCCCCATTCAAGACAAACTACCTGTCCGTTAGATGCGGAAGATGCCTTGTTCACGTTTTCGATAAGTGTCTTCGTTTTACCCGTGCCACGTTCGCCAACCATCAATTTAATCATAGGAAACCTCCATATAAAAATTTTTATCTCTGATTATATTATACACTATTTTGCAAAAATTTCAATAGGTTTTACGCTATTTTGAAAATTATTTTAATTTTGCTTCAAGCTCTTTTGCAAGTTGTTCGTAACCGGGTTTTCCGAGCAAAGCAAACATATTCTTTTTATATGCCTCAACTCCGGGTTGGTCAAAGGGATTTACACCCGAAATATATCCGGAAATTCCGCAAGATGCGAAGAAGAAGTATATAAGATATCCGAGACTGTACGCATCTTGTTTTTCAAGCTCGATTATCGTCACAGGCACACCGCCCTGCGTATGTGCCGTTGCGGCGGCGATTATCATACTTGAGTTTATCTCGTCAATGAGCTTATTTTCCAAAAATCCGAGCCCGTCGCCGTTTGAATCGGATACGGGAAATCTCATTTTACATCCGGTATCCTTTATATCAACAAGCGTCTCAAAAATTATTCTTTGACCGTCTTGAATATACTGCCCCATTGAGTGAAGGTCGGTGGAATAAATCACGCTTGCGGGGAATATTCCCTTTCCGTCCTTGCCCTCGCTTTCGCCGAAAAGCTGTTTTAACCATTCATTCATCATTCGGTATGAGCTTTCGGCACTTGCAAATACCTCTATGCTCTTGCCTTTTGCCGCAAGAGCGTTTCTAATGGCCGCATATCGTACTGCGGGATTCGTTTTTGAATAGCTCTTGATGTCGGAAAAAGCCGACGCCGCACCCGATAAAAGCGCATCAATATCTATCCCCGCTACCGCAAGAGGAAGAAGTCCGACTGCGGTAAGCACCGAGTATCTGCCACCTATATCGTCGGGTATAACAAAGCTCTCATAGCCTTCTTCGTCCGCAAGAGCCTTTAAGGTGCCCTTCTCTTTATCCGTGGTCGCAAAAATTCTTTCTTTTGCGCCGTCTTTGCCGTATTTTTCCTCTAAAAGCTGTTTGAATATTCTGAACGCAAGAGCGGGTTCGGTAGTCGTTCCCGACTTTGAGATAACGTTTATGCAAACGTCTTTGCCCTTACATATCTCAAGAAGCTGTGTCAAATAGCTTGCATTTATATTGCAACCCGCAAAATAAATATCGGGCGTTCTCTTTTCCAAATTATTGTAGAAGGGGCTCTTTAAAAAATCTATAGCGGCGGCAGCGCCGAGATACGAGCCGCCTATGCCTATAACGATGAATACGTCACAGTTGCAAGCTATCTTATCCGCTGCGATTTTAACACGGGTTATCTCATTAAAATCAAAATTTTCGGGCTGATATACCCAACCTGTATAGTCACTTCCCGCACCGTTTCCGTCATAGAGCGCCTTGTGTGCGTTTTTTGCTTTTTCAAGCATTACTTCCATTTCATTGTCGGAAATAAATGCATTAAGATACTTTTCATTGAGCGTTACAGCCATTTCGTTAATGTCCTCTCAAATTTTAATTTCGCATCGAATATATCGGTGCGGGAATTCTTCCGCCGCGAAGCACGAATTTGTCACTGCCGAAAGAGCTGACCTTAATTACGGGTGCATAGCCGAGAAGTCCGCCGAAGTTGACTATCTCACCCTCTTTTTTACCGTAAGCAGGAATAACTCTTACAGCTGTTGTTTTTGAGTTTATCATACCTATTGCCGCTTCGTCTGCGATTATACCCGCTATAGTCGTTGCGGGAGTATCGCCGGGAATCGCTATCATATCAAGTCCTACGGACGAAACACAGGTCATAGCCTCGAGCTTTTCGATCGAAAGCGCACCGCAAGTTACGGCGTCTATCATACCCTGATCCTCGGATACGGGTATAAAAGCACCGGAAAGTCCGCCCACGTGCGAGGACGCCATAGCGCCGCCCTTTTTAACGGCGTCGTTGAGCATGGCAAGAGCTGCTGTCGTACCGTGCGCTCCGCAGACCTCAACGCCCATAGCTTCAAGGATATGCGCAACGGAGTCGCCTATTGCGGGGGTGGGTGCAAGTGAAAGGTCGATAATACCGAAGGGTACATCAAGACGCCTTGACGCTTCGCCCGCTACGAGCTGACCCATTCTTGTGACCTTGAACGCAGTCTTCTTGATAACGTCGGCAAGCGCCGAAAGGTCACCGTCGCCGAATCTTTCAACAGCACTTCTTACAACGCCGGGACCCGACACGCCTACGTTTATTACCTTTTCGGGTTCACCTGCTCCGTGGAATGCACCCGCCATAAAGGGATTATCCTCGGGAGCGTTGCAAAATACCACAAACTTTGCACAGCCTATCGAATCTCTGTCTGCCGTAAGCGATGCAAGCTCGGTTATGGCGTTACTGCAGATATTTATAGCATCGACATTTATACCCGTCTTTGTCGAGCCTACGTTTACGCTTGAGCAAACGAAATCGGTTGATGCAAGTGCTTCGGGGATAGCAGACATAAGCTGTCTGTCACCGGTAGTTATTCCTTTTTGCACGAGTGCCGAAAAACCGCCTATAAAGTTTATGCCGAGTGTTTTTGCCGCTTTATCAAGAGCCTTTGCAAGCTTTACATAGCCGTCTTTACCGATATTGCCGCCTATCATTGATATAGGCGTTACGGAAACACGCTTATTTATGATCGGAATACCGTATTCCTTTTCGATATCACATCCTACCTTGACTAAATTCTCGGCATTTTTGGTTATCTTATCATAAATTCTATCCGCAAGGGCGTCGGCTCCGCTTGCTCCGCAAGCACAGTCAAGAAGCGAAATACCCATCGTTATGGTGCGCACATCGAGCTTTTCCTCACGGATCATATTTATGGTTTCAAGTATATCTCTTGTGTTTATCATAGCTACCTCAAATTCTATGCATTGAATTAAAGATATCTTCGTGCATCGTCGTAATTTGAAGATTTTCTTTCTTTCCGAGCTCTGTAAGCTTGTCGACGAATTCCGTAAACGGAATCGTAAGATTTGAAACGTCAACAAGCGTTATCATCGCAAAATACTCCTGCAAAAGACTTTGAGAGACATCGAGAATGTTTCCGCCGTATTCAAAGCAATAGCCCGATACCTTCGCAACAATTCCCGGTGTGTCCTTACCTGTAACAGTAATAACCGCTTTCATATTATTCCTCCGAACGTGTAAATTATTATAATTTTTCCTATTATAGCATAAAAGAACACGTTTTGCAATAAATAAAGAATACAAAGTTATATATATTTTGAGGTGTAAATTTGAATAAGGTCCGTATACACCCATCGTGCGCATTATGGCTTACGGGACTTTTTATCATAGCAAAAGAAAATCCCGTAAATTACCTTTTGCCCATATTTTTTCACGAGCTGTGCCATATAGCCGCCTTACTTGCTTTAGGCGAGGATATCGAAGATATCACATTCGGAGCAAGCGGTCTTTGCATAAACGTAAAGGGCGCATTAAGCTATAAAAAGCAGCAAATGGTTTCTTCGGCAGGGCCGCTCGGGAGTTTTCTTCTTTACATAATGCTTCGCACAGTATATCCTGCCTGCGCTGTAATCAGCCTTGTGCTATGTATTATAAATCTTCTACCCTTTTCCTCTTTTGACGGGAGAGGGATAATATATCCCGTATTGGTAAATGCTTTTGATATTGTCAAATGCGAGAAAATATGCCGTATCACAGATATTGCGGGCACCGTTATACTACTTGCAGCGGCAGTTTTTGCACTCGCAGTCACTCGGTATAATGCATCGGTAATGTTTCTTGCAATCTATCTTTTTTCGCTTACCTTTTTAAAAAACGACGGAATATTTTAAAAAATTAAGGTTTTACCGTTGACTTTTTGCCCCTTCCGTGATATATTTATCTAAAGGCTTTGACGAAGACAGTAGCCGTCTTTTAGCATACACAGAAAGAGAAGTGTTTGATGAGAGCTTCTTTGTGCTTATTCGGTGAACACCGCTTCCGAGCTCCGTGACGGAAATAAAGTATGTTGCGGCGTTTTCTGCGTTAAAGATCAACGAGTTAAAACTCAAGGTGGAACCGTGCGTTATGCACCCTTGACGGCAAAAAGCCGTAAAGGGTGTTTTTTTATTTTTAAAATAAATACATCACATAAAGGAGAAACGAAATGAAAGTTATTTACCCAAACGGATCAGTCGGTGAATGCGCTCCCGAAGAAGAGCTCCATATACTTCGCCATACTGCCGCACACACAATGGCTCAGGCAATAAAAAGGCTCTTTCCTCACGCAGATTTTGCCTACGGCCCCGCAAACGAAAAAGGCTTTTACTACGACGTAGACCTCGGCGATACGAAGCTTACCGATGAAGACCTCCAAGCTATCGAAAACGAAATGAAGAAGATAGTTAAGGAAAATCTCCCCATCAAAGCTTTTATTCTTCCCCGAGATGAAGCTATCAAGCTTATGGAGGAAAGAGGAGAAAAATACAAGGTCGAGCATATAGGCGACCTTGCGGAAGATGCAGAGATAAGTTTTTATCAGCAGGGTGAATACATCGATATGTGCGTCGGCCCACACCTCTGCTATACAAAGGCTCTCAAGGCGTTTAAGATAATGGACCAATCCGGTGCATATTGGAAAAACGACAAGAACAACAAAATGCTTACACGTATCAAGGGCACTGCATTCAAATCACAGCAAGAGCTTGATGACTATATGAAGCTCCTTGAAGAAGCGGAAAAGCGTGACCACAGACGTATAGGTAAGGAAATGGGACTTTTTATGTTCGGCGACGAGGCTCCGGGCTTCCCCTTTTTCTTGCCCAAAGGTATGGTCATCAAGAACGCACTTATCGACTATTGGAGAGAGATACACACAAGAGAAAACTACGTAGAGGTCGCAACTCCCCTCATTATGAACCGCAAGCTTTGGGAAACGAGCGGGCATTGGGATCACTACAAGGATAATATGTACTCCACGACAATCGACGAAGAAACCTTCTGCGTGAAGCCCATGAACTGTCCCGGCGGAGTTCTTGTTTACAAGAACACGCCCCACAGCTACAGAGAGCTTCCCATGCGAGTAGGTGAGCTCGGTCTTGTTCACCGTCATGAGCTTAAAGGCGCTTTGCACGGACTTTTCAGAGTGCGTTGCTTTACGCAAGATGATGCTCATATCTTTATGAGAAGAGAGCAGATCACAAGCGAGATAGTAAGCGTTGCTAACCTCATAAACGAAGTATACACGAAGTTCGGATTCAAGTATTTCGTAGAGCTCTCAACTCGTCCCGAGAACAGTATGGGAAGCGATGAGGATTGGGAAGCGGCTACCGAAGGACTTAAAGCGGCACTCGATACGCTCGGACTTAACTACATCATCAACGAGGGCGACGGCGCATTCTACGGTCCGAAGATCGACTTCCACCTCGAAGACTCCATAGGAAGAACCTGGCAGTGCGGTACTATTCAGCTTGACTTCCAGATGCCTCAAAACTTCGAGCTTGAGTACATTGACGAAAACGGCGAAAGAAAGCGTCCCATAATGGTACACAGAGTTTGCTTCGGCTCTATCGAAAGATTTATCGGCGTACTCACCGAGCATTTTGCGGGTAAATTCCCCGTATGGCTTGCTCCCGTTCAGGCGAAGGTAATTCTCGTTTCCGACAAGTATAAGGAATACGGCGAGAAGGTCTACAAGGCACTTCGCGACGCGCACGTAAGAGTAGAGCTTGACGACAGAAACGAAAAGGTCGGCTATCTCATAAGAGAAGCGCAGGTAGTGGGACGTGTTCCCTATATGCTCGTTCTCGGTCAAAAGGAGGCTGAGGAAGGTACGGTTTCCGTACGTTGCCGCGATAACACCGAAACGCAGACGATGAGCCTTGACGATTTCGTCGCAAAGATAACAAGCGAGATAAAAGAAAGAGCGTAATAAAATATTCAAGCCCCTCACCGTATCGGTGAGGGGCTTGTTCTTTATTCATCAAAAAATGAAAGCTGTTCTGCGTGTTCCTTCAAGAAGCTCTGCTTATATCCTGTTTCGAGATCGTAATAATCAAGGCTCTTACTTGCCTTTGCCTTTATCATATCGACGGATTCGGCACTGCAGTCGATGCCTATATATCTGCGCTTTAGGTTTTCGGCACAGCGTAAGAACGCGCCGCTTCCCGCAAAGCAATCAAGCACGATACTGCCCTTATCCGAGCTTTGACGTATAAGAATATCGAGCATCTGCGAGTTTCTTTCACCGAGATACTCCGCATTTAAGGGGTCTTTATAGTTCCATACATCCTGAATACGCTTGCCCTCGTATTCGTAGGCAAATACGATAAGTCTCGGGTTTCCCGACTGCGACCACTCTATCCTGCCCTCGCCATCAAGTCTGTCAAGCTCCTCAGGGCTTGTCATCCAATGTCTGCCTTTAGGCGCCTTCATTCCTCTCCAAACATCACCCGTTGCTCCGCTTTTCGTTTCTCCGGGTGCGTGCAGGGGAACCGTTGCATATCTTCTTCCGAGTCCGTCGGTCTTGTTAAATTTGTCCGAATATTCGTCATCATCAAGAGGCACCTTTATATCGTTCCAAATATTGTTTTCGCCGTCAAGTGCGTAAAACAGCAAGGTGTCCTTTTGATTTCCGTAAGCATTCGAAAAAGAGTTTCTCGGATTTGAACGTATTCTCGTTAAATCATTTTTGAAGTTTTTTTCACCGAAAATCTCGTCGCAAAGCACCTTTACAACGTGCGCATAAGATGATGATACGTGAACGTATATCGAGCCCTTGTCCGACATAAGACGCTTCGCTACGACAAGCCGTTCCCTTATGAATTCCGCATACTCTTCAGTCTTGAGCTTTTGTCTGGGAGCGCCGGACGCCATAAATCCGTTGCGGGGCGGGTCAAAATACACAAGGTCGACCTTACCCTCAAACGCCTTTGCGAGTGAGGACATAGCAAAAAAAGCATCGCCCTTCATCAAAATGGAATTATCCGTATCAACGGTTATCTCCTTCTTGTAAAGCTCTGCGTATTCGATTATCGCCTCTTCGGTCTTTTTGCCTGTGTAAACGAGCTCCATAACGACCTCCGTTATTTGTTTTTACACGTTAAATCTGAATACTATTACGTCTCCGTCTCGAACTACGTACTCCTTGCCCTCGCTCCTTATGAGTCCCTTATCTCTTGCGGCAGCCGTCGAACCGACGCTTACGAGGTCTTCGTACGAAATGACCTCGGCTCTGATAAAGCCTCTTTCAAAATCGGAGTGTATCTCTCCCGCCGCTTTGGGCGCTTTGTAGCCCTTCTTTATCGTCCAAGCTCTGACTTCTTTGGGACCTGCCGTGAGGAAGCTTATGAGTCCTAAAAGGCTGTAGGATTCTTTTATAAGCTTATCAAGTCCGCTTGAAGAAAGTCCGAGCTCCTCAAGAAACATTTCTCTCTCGTCTTTATCAAGAGCCGCTATCTCCGATTCGATTGCGGCGGATATGGGAAGTATGCCGCTACCCTCCGCTTTTGCAAACTCCGCAAGAGTTTTATATGCGTCAATGCACATCGGGTCTTTGGCAACATCGGCTTCCGCAATATTTGCCGCATATATTACGGGCTTCATTGAAAGAAGGGGTATATCCTTCATTATTTCCGCTTCGTCATCACTAAACTCAAGCGCTCTTGCCGAAATACCGTTATTAAGCGCTTCGTTTACTCGCTCAAGGAGCATGAGCTCGCCCTCAAGGCTCTTGTCGCCCTTCAAAAGCTTCTGCGTTTTATCTATTCTTCTTGAAATTATTTCGATGTCCGATAAGATAAGCTCGTAGTTGATGATGTCAACGTCTCTTTTGGGGTCTATGCTTCCCTCAACGTGCGTGATGTCATCGTTTACGAAGCAACGTACCACGTGGATTATCGCATCGACCTCACGAATGTGCGATAAGAATTTGTTTCCGAGTCCTTCACCGTTTGCCGCACCTTTTACAAGCCCCGCAATATCAACGAATTCAATTACCGCAGGTGTATATTTTTCGGGCTCGTACATCTTTGCCAAAACGTCAAGGCGCTCGTCGGGAACGGCAACAACCCCCACGTTAGGCTCTATCGTGCAAAAGGGGTAGTTAGCCGCTTCTGCGCCCGCATTTGTTATAGCATTAAAGAGGGTGCTTTTTCCCACGTTAGGAAGTCCAACTATACCGAGTTTCATTTTTATCTGTCCTTTCCGATGCACAAAAAGTGTTATTTATCACTATACTGTAGATATGTATTATAGCATAAAATTTTGTTTTGTGCAAGAATTACACAATTTTTTTAAAATTTTTATAGATTTAGAAAATTCTTTGTATGATTTCAATATTTTTTATCCTCAAACTCTTGTTTTTTTGTGTAAATTGTGGTATAATATGCTTGAGGATAAGCCTCAAACAAATGCGAAAGGAGAACCCTTATGACAGCAAGATTCGTTTTCAAAAAAGTTACCCTCACGGAAAAAGAGAAGGAAATGGTACAAAAAAAGCTTGCAAAGCTTGACAAATTCTTCTCCGACGACACCGAAGCAACGGTTAATTTCGCCGAGCTTAAAAACGAGCGTAAAAAGGTAGAGGTGACTATCTTGTACAAAGACACCTTCTATCGCAGTGAGGTCGACGACGAAGACTATATATCCGCCATTGAAAAGGCGGTAGATATCTTGGAAGGTCAGATAAGGAAAAATAAAACACGGCTTAAAAAGAGGCTCCGTGACGGTGCGTTTGATAAATACTCCTCTCCCGAGCCCGAAATTACACCTACCGTAGTTAAAACAAAGAGCTTCAAGATAGGAAATATGGACGTCGAAGAAGCTATTACCGAAATGGAGCTTTTGATGCATCAGTTCTTTATTTTCAAGAATTCCGAGACGGATAATCTTTCGGTGGTATATAAGAGAAAAGACGGAGAATACGGACTTTTGGTGCCGGAGGAATAATTTAAAATTTAAAACCGAGGCGTAATGCCTCGGTTTTTTTATCTTTTAAAATATTCGTACAAGTTGCATTTTAGCATTCCGTTATAGAGCTTGCGGACTTTATCTGCCTTTTTACCAAAGGCTTCCTCGAAGCTCTCGTTTCCGCAAAGGATATACAAATGCCATCTTTCCACGGCGGAAAATGCTCTGCCCATCTTCTTATAAAGCGAAAGTGCTTCTTCGTGAGAAAGCAGTCTTTCCCCATACGGCGGATTCGTTATAACCGTACCGCGACGCTGCGGGTTATAGAATTTGCCGACGTCAAGCTTGAAAAATCTTATCTTATCCCCCACTCTGCCCCTCTCGGCATTCGCCTGTGCCACTTTTATGGCGTTCTCGTCGATGTCGGTTGCAAATATGTCAAGCTTATCGTTTAAGATACTGTCCTGCGCCTCTTGCCTTGCAAGGTGTGCGTATTTTTCATCGTACCACGGATACTGTTCGAATCTGAAGCTTCTGTCAATACCGGGTGCAATATTAAGGAGCTTTCTTGCCGCCTCTATAGCGATAGTGCCCGAACCGCACATTGGGTCCCAAAGCATTTCGTCCCTTTGAAGCCTTGAAATATTCACAAGTCCCGATGCAAGAGTTTCACGAAGCGGCGCATCATTTTGCATAAGGCGGTAACCTCTTTTGTGAAGTCCCGTGCCGCTTGTGTCTATCATAAAATACGCAATATCCTTGAAAATGAAAAACTCGATTCCGATGCTTGCGCCCGTTTCCTCAAACCATTCGATGCCGTATTTCTGCGATAGCCTTTTTACGATGGCTTTTTTGACTATTTTTTGGCAATTCGGTATACTCGCAAGCTTTGACTTTATACAATGTCCCGAAACGGGAAAAGCGTAGTTTTTGCCGATAAAGTTTTCCCACGGTAAAGAAAACGCGGCTTCAAAAAGCTCCTCAAAGCTCATAGTCTTTGCTCTGCCGACTTCTATGTAAAGGCACTCTGCGGTCCTAAGCCACATATTACATCTTGCAACAGCGCTCTCGTCGCCCTCAAAGAAAACTCTGCCGTCAATGGAGTCGGTCTTTTTATATCCGAGAGCTGTGATGTCATCGCTTATAAACTTTTCCATACCGAAAAGGCAGGTTGCAACGTATTTCATATCTTTAACAATCTTTCTGCATTTTTATGAGTGATAAGGTCGTATTCCTCGTTTGTAAGTCCGAGTGAAGATAACAGCTTTAAGCTCTCCGATGGGTCTTCCCACGGGCAGTCTGAGGCAAATAATATCTTTTCCGCACCGTGCTTTTCGATTACCTTTTTGTACGTTTCGGGCGTGATGTTTCCGCAAAGCGCCGCCGTATCAAAATAAACGCACGTGCCGCATAGGATATCAAGTACCTCGTCCCACATTCCCTGAGAACCGAGGTGGGCAAGTATCAAATTTTCGCCGGATACTCTTTTTAAAAGCTCGGCGACCTTCTTTGGAGTACACCTAAACGGTCCTTTATATGCGGGGTCATATCCTGCGTGAACCGTAACGTACATACCGTGCTGTTCGGCTCTTTCTATTATCTCGGCGCATTCGTCGGAATCGATCTCGCAGTCTTGATATTCGGGGTGAAGCTTTATGCCCTTAAAGCCGCGGCGGGCAAGGTCGTCTATTACCCAAAGTCTGTCCTTTTGATAAGGAAAAACGCTTCCGAATGACAAAAGTCCGTCCGAACGTATCCCCTCTGCGAAGCGGTTGATGCTCTCGCTTTGACCGTCACGGGTGCATATAGGCATAACTATACCAAGGTCAATTTTGCTCTTTTTAAGTACATTTCTCAAGCAATCCAATGTGCCGTCCGTGTGGGCGTGCATCGGTTTATTTTGAACCGTTATAGCCTCAAGATGCTCTATCGTTCTTTTTGCTATTTTATCGGGAAATGCGTGTGTATGAAAATCAATTGCCATAATGTTTACCTCTTTACCTCTAAAGTTTACACTTGTACACACCATATTGTCAAGCATTTATTTTTATTTCACCGAAAACTCTTGCAAATAACTGTTTTTTGATATAAAATAATAACTGTTTTAAAATTGAATTATCTATTTAACAAGCGAAAAGGAATAAAAAATGATTGCAAATTACCATACGCATACATCGAGGTGCCGCCACGCCGACGGCGAGGACAGAGAATACGTTGAAGAAGCCATAAAGAACGGTATTAAGTACCTCGGCTTTTCCGACCACGCACCGTATCCCGACGAGTCTGTCGGCGCTCACAGAATGAGAATGCGCCAATGCGAAGCCGAAGAATACGTGAAAAGCGTATGCTCTCTGCGCGACGAGTACAAAAATGATATCGAAATTTATCTCGGATTTGAAACGGAATATTTCCCCGAATTATACGAGGATTACAAAAAATTCATTTCGCAGTTTCCCGTGGATTATCTGATTTTGGGGCAACACTTCGTGCCTAAAGAAAAAAACGGCAAATACGTAGGTGCACCGTTTTCCGAAGAAGAATATTTAAAGCTCTACGTCGATTTGTGCATAGAAGCTATCAACACAGGTGATTTCACCTACGTCGCTCACCCCGACGTGCCGTATTTTACGGGCGGCAAGGACGTACATATAAAGCATCTTTCAAGGCTTGCCAAGGTAATGAAGGAAAAAAATATCCCCGCCGAATTCAACCTTCTTGGCTTTGCTTCATACAGACACTACCCGACAGATGAGTTTTTCACCATCGCCAAAGAGGTGAATTTGCCCGTTATTTTGGGAAGCGATGCCCACCTTCCCCGCCATTGCGGACATCAAGAATACGCCGCAAGAGGAAGAGCCGTACTAAAAGATATGGGCATTACGCCTATAGACACGGTAAAGCTTATAAAGCCTAAATTTTAATAAAAAAGAGCTTGGCTTGTGCCAAGCTCTTTTTATTTAATACATTCCGCCCATACCGCCTTGTGCGGCCGCTTCGGGTGCTTTTTCGGGGATATCCGCAACGACAGCCTCTGTGGTGAGTACCATAGCGGCGATAGATGCGGCGTTCTGAAGCGCACTTCTTGTTACCTTTGTGGGATCTATAATACCGGACTTTATCATATCAACGAACTTTTCGTTGTATGCGTCAAATCCGTAGTTTACCTTACCCTTTGAAACGATTGCATTAAGAATAACGCTTCCCTCAAAACCTGCGTTTTCCGCTATCTGTCTTACGGGTTCCTCAAGCGCTCTCATTACTATCTGAATACCTGTCTTTTCGTCGCCCTCCGCTTTATCAAGAAGCTTTGCAACCTCGGGAATAGCATTTACGAATGCAGTGCCGCCGCCCGCTACGATACCTTCTTCAACAGCAGCCTTCGTTGCGTTGAGTGCATCTTCGATACGCAGCTTCTTCTCCTTCATCTCGACCTCAGTTGCCGCACCAACCTTAATTACGGCAACGCCGCCTGCGAGCTTCGCAAGTCTTTCTTGGAGCTTTTCTTTATCGAAGTCGCTTGTAGTCGTTTCGATAGCCGCCTTTATCTGCGCAACTCTTGCCGCAATTTCTTCGCTTTCGCCCTTACCGCCGACGATTATGGTCTTTTCCTTGTCTACCTTGATTTGAGAAGCACCGCCGAGCATATCAAGCGTTGCGCTCTTGAGCTCAAGACCTACTTCCTCGGAGATTACCTGTCCGCCCGTAAGGATAGCTATATCTCGGAGCATCTCCTTGCGTCTGTCACCAAAGCCGGGAGCCTTGATAGCAACGCAAGTGAAAGTACCTCTTATTCTGTTTACAAGAAGCGTGGAGAGCGCTTCGCCCTCAACGTCTTCGGCGATTATAACGAGCTTCTTGCCGGACTGTACTATCTGCTCGAGCAAAGGAAGAAGCTCTTGAATGGAGGATATCTTCTTATCTGTTATAAGAACGAGCGCATCGTCAATAACCGCCTCCATCTTATCTGTATCTGTTACCATATAAGGAGAGATGTAGCCTCTGTCAAACTGCATTCCCTCTACTACCTCGCAATAGGTATCTGCGGACTTGCTCTCCTCTACGGTAATAACGCCGTCTGCGCTTACCTTATCCATAGCATCGGCAATAAGCTTTCCTACGACCTCGTCTGCGGAGGAGATAGTTCCTACCTTTGCGATATCCGCACTTCCCTTTATCTTTTGGGAATTTGCCTTAAACGCCTTTACCGCAGCCTCGGTCGCTTCTTGGATACCCTTTCTGATGATTATGGGGTTTGCGCCCGCTGTGACATTCTTCATTCCCTCTCTGATAAGAGCTTGTGCAAGTACGGTTGCGGACGTGGTACCGTCGCCTGCGGCATCGTTTGTTTTTGTCGCAACCTCTTTTACTATCTGTGCGCCCATATTTTCAAATCTGTCTTCAAGCTCGATCTCTTTTGCTATCGAAACACCGTCGTTTATGATGATGGGTGTGCCGTACTTTTTATCCAAAACTACGTTTCTGCCCTTGGGGCCGAGCGTTACCTTAACGGTATTTGCCAAAATATCGATTCCGCGAAGAAGCGCCTCGCGAGCTTCGGTTCCATTCTTTATCTCTTTTGCCATTGTAAATCACTCCTTATTCAACTATTGCAAGTATATCGTTTTGACGTACTACGATGTATTCTTCACCGTCAAGCTTTATTTCCGTTCCGGAATATTTGCTTGTGATGACCTTATCTCCCGCCTTAACGGTCATAACGACCTCTTTACCGTCAACGTTTCCGCCGGGGCCTACTGCAACAACCTCAGCAACTTGAGGCTTTTCTTTAGCGGTTCCCGTAAGTATAATTCCGCTCTTTGTCGTCTCTTCAGCTTCGGTCATTTTTAAAACAACTCTGTCTGCGATGGGTATGAGTTTCATCTTAAACTCCTCCTTTATATATGTGTTTTATTTTTTATAAAATACGTTAGCACTCATTTTATTTGAGTGCTAAAAATATATTAACATATTTTTACAAAATTGCAATAGGTTTTATAAAAAAAATACCTCCTTGCGCTAAATTTCTTACACATATCGAATATTCCCATTTATTTGAAAGTATATTCGATTATGAGGTGAAGAATTTGCAATTTTTAGAATATATAAACTCTCTGCTGTGGGGGCCTTTCGGGGCGTTTGTTATCTTGGGCGGTGCCGTATATATGCTTATGAAGCTGAAGATATTTTACATTATCCACCCAATAAAAACTTTCAAATCAGCCTCCGGCGGTGCAACGGCTATGCTTTCTGCGCTCGGCGGCTCTATCGGCGTGGGAAATATCGTCGGTGTCGGCGTCGCACTCTCACTCGGCGGTGCCGGAGCTGTATTTTGGATGTGGGTGTGCGCAATTATAACGGCAGTCTTGAAATATGCGGAGATATATCTATCCGTAAAATACGCAAAGCACGGCGTGGGCGGCCCGATGTACTATCTGCGGCTTTGCAAAATATCCTATCTTCCCGAAATATTTTGCGCACTTTGTATTATCTCCTCTTTTGGCATAGGCTGCACCGTACAAAGTAATGCGGTCGCCTTGTCCGCAAAGCATCTTGGTATAAGCGACGCTTCGGTGGGGATTGTCCTTGCTTTTTTATGCTTAATCACTTTTTCGGGCGGCGGTAAAAGGCTTCAAAAGGTGTGTAATTTGCTCGTGCCGCTTATGAGCATTTTATATATCGGTTTCTGCGTTTTGATAATCGCACTTAAAATCAAGCAGTTTCCGCATATGATTTCCGATATCATAAAAAGCGCCTTTGATTTTAAAAGCGCTCTCGGCGGCATCGGAGCTTCGCTATTTGTTCGAGGACTTAAAGAAGGTATGTCAAAGGGTATTTTTTCTGCTGAATCGGGTATGGGTAGTTCTGCGATAATGTATTCGTTCAATTGCCCAAAAAAGCCTGAAAATCAAGGCGTATGGGGTATATTGGAGGTATTTATCGACACTGTTGTTATGTGCTCGCTCACCGCTTTTGCGCTCCTTCTTACAAACAGCGACAACGTCTTTTCCGCTTTTTCTCTCTATTTCGGAAAATTTGGTGGCTTGTTTACGTTTATCTCCCTTTTTTGCTTTGCGTATACGAGCATTTGCTGTTGGAATTTTTACGCATCAAGCTGTATAGGCGTGCTTGCAAAAAGAAAATGGGCACTGTTTGTGTACAATGCCCTGTTTTCGATATCTATTTATATAGGTGCCATATCAAGTACAAGCGGAGTTTGGCTTCTTTCCGATTTATGCAACGCAATTATGCTCTTTGTCAATTTCTACGGTATGCTCAAGCTCTCTTCTCGGATAAAATCTCCTTTATAAGCTTATTTGACCATTTTTGCATCGCTGAAAAATCCATAGCGGACACGTTTATTTTTTCAAGGCTGTCGTGTTTTTTCTTTGCATTTGCAAAATTTTCACACGCCATATCCGTCAATGCCCCAATAAGCTTTTTTTGGAATTTTATTTTTTCCCTGTTGCGTGTGTAATAGCCGTCATAAAAGCTCTTTGCGTTTATTCTCGTGAATTTTTTAGGTAGCAGTTCTTTTTCGGCGCTGATAAGTATTTTGCTTTCTTCAAGATATATAGCTTCATATCGGTCGGGTACAAGCGGGTTTGGAAATGCTACGGCTTTCCCTCCCGAATATTCCTCGAGTTTCTTTAACAGTAAAGGAGCTAAAACGAAAGCATCATCTATAAAATAAAACCTTGAAGCTTCTGAAAAATAATCCGTGAGTGTAGTCTTTCCATACGCATTTATTGCGGTTACAAGGCGGAGTTTCAGTCCTTTTTCTCTCTTTCGACCGACTTTGGTAAGGCGCAAGGCAGTTTTTTCAAGCTTTTGCATATCTATATGCTCCCTACCGCTTTCGTAAAGCTCATCGGCGAGTTTGCCCGCAGCGGCAAGATTTTTATAACCGCTTTTATAATTACGTGCCGATTCGTCGGAAAGGCGCTTGATTTCACTCGTTTTCTCAAAAAGCTTCTCACGCTTTAAAAACTGCGTTACGTCAAGCAGAACGTCTACGCAACCGACGTATTTGCAATCGTGAGCGTGAGGTGAAGTTGCGTCAATGGCACAAATGCCCATATCACGTATTATTACACCGTCAAGAGAATTCGGGTCAGAGCTGCAGTAGTAAAGCTCTGTGTCGTGACCGAGCTTTTCTGAGGCAGCGGCAAGTGCTTTTAAAAAAGTAGATTTGCCCGTGCCCGCACCGCCCTTGATTATATAGCGTTTTTTTATATCGTCGCCGAAAAAGAGTTCTTCGAAATAGCTTTTGAAGCCGTATGCGCTGTTTGCCGCCGCAAAGAATTTTTTGTATATCATACACATTCCCCTTAATTTGATATACTCTATACTATGCTTTTTAATAAAAAGTGTTAAAAAATTAAAAATGACCGACGCTTTTCGCGTCGGTCATTTTTATCTGTAAAGCTCCATTTTGTCCGTATAGACTTCTTTGCGTAAAATATAATATCTTTCAAAGCTCTTTTCAAGGTATTCGCAGAGAGCTTTCATTACGTATTCGGGATTTAGGAAAAACGGGTCTCTTGAATTGAGAACACAGTTTATCGTTCCCTCTTCTACGGTAATCTCTTTTATAAGCGGTTTTATATCGGTGAGCTTCTCTCCGCTTTTCGTTTTTTTAATAAGGCTTATTTCGTCTCGCAAAAAGCACTCTCTTGCGCTTTTTACGTCGAAAGCGTCCTCTATACTTATAAGGTATCTTGCATACTGAAGCTCGTCTCCCTTTATGTCCTCGGGTACGTATGCTTCTTTAAGTATAAGTCCGTCGGGAAGCTGTTTTTTGAGTCTTTGCATTACTTCGCCGGGCGACATATCGGGCTCCACCTTAAAATTCATCATTTCCATCTCGCTCTCCTGCCCAAGCGACAGGGGTAATGCAAAGCTAAGACGCGGGGTGGGATTGAAGCCTTGAGAATATACTATCGGTATCTCTGCCCTTCTTATAGCTCTCGTTACAACTCTTACAAGGTCAAGGTGCGATATGAATTTTGCAGTACCCGTTTTTTCAAAAATTATTCTTATCTTCTGCATATACAGTCGCCCTCCGTCACCTTGTTTGCTCCGCATCCGCTGCATTTTTCACGGCAGTTCGGAGTGGTTATACCCTCGTTTGCCCTTTCAGCTTCTCTTTTGAAAAATTCGTTTGTCACACCGCAGCTTATATGCGACCAAGGGAGAATCTCATCATACTCTCTCTTGCGTGATGTATAGAAGCTAAAGTCGATTCCCGTCTGCTCGAAGGCTTCTTTCCATATATCTATACTGAAGCTCTCGTCCCAAGCATCGAATTTTGCACCGAGCTCAAACGCTTTTAGAAGCGTTTTATTAAGGCGTCTGTCACCTCTTGCAAAAAGCGACTCTATCATACCAACCTCGCTGCTGTGATAATTGTATGTAATCTTTCTTGAGGTAATTGAATCCTTCAAAAGCTGTTGCTTACGCTTAAATTCCTCTACGGTATTTTGCGGTGCCCACTGAAACGGAGTAAACGGCTTTGGAATAAATGCAGCAACGCTTAAAGTGACGTTTACGCCTTTTCCTTTAGCGTGTTCAACCTTATAATACTCATTAACTACCTTTTTCGCAAGCTCCGCAATACCGATAACGTCTTCGTCCGTTTCCGTGGGAAGTCCTATCATAAAGTAAAGCTTGATATTGGTTTTACCGACAGAAAAGGCTTCTCTTGCCATACGTAATATCTCTTCCTCGGTAACGTTTTTGTTTATTACGTCGCGCATTCTTTGCGTGCCCGCTTCGGGTGCAAAGGTAAGTCCGCTTCCTCTCGTGCCCGAAATTTTCTTGTAAAGCTCACCGTTAAAGTTATCAACTCTCATCGAAGGAAGCGAAAGGCTTATCTTCTTGTTATCCGTCCACGAAACAAGCTCTGTAACAAGCTCTTCAAGATTTGTATAGTCACTTATCGAAAGCGATGATAGGGATATTTGGTCATAACCCGTAAATGCGCAAAGCTCTTTTGCCTGAGCGTTTATGCTCTCAACCGAGCGTTCTCTTACGGGACGGTTCAAAAATCCCGCCTGACAGAAACGGCAGCCTCTTATGCAACCTCTGAACACCTCTATCATCACTCTGTCATGTACGGCATCAAGTGACGGTACGGGTTCGCAAGAGTGAGTAAACATAGCGTTTAAATCGCCGACGGCGCTTTTGGTTATAACGGCAGGTACGTCGTCATAAAGAGGAGATATGCTTTCTATTTGTCCGTTTTCCTTATACTTTACGTCATAAAGCGAGGGAACGTATACACCGTTTATCTTCGTTGCAAGACGCAAAAACTCCTTCTTTGACAATCCCTTTTTCTTGCAGTCTGCATATAGGTCCATAACCTTGTCAAGCATCTCTTCACCCTCTCCTATATTGAAAAGGTCAAAGAAATCGCATAAGGGCTCCGGATTATATGCACAGGGGCCGCCGCCTATAACGATGGGATCGTCTTCTGCTCTGTCCTTTGCAAGAAGCGGTATCTTCGCAAGTGAGAGCATATAAAGCACGTTCGTATAGCTCATTTCGTGCTGAAGCGTAAAACCTACAAAATCAAATTCAGACAAAGCATCGCCGCTTTCGAGCGCATATAGCGGTATATCCTTGCTTTTGAGAAGCTCGCCCATATCGTGCCACGGTGCAAACACCCTCTCGCAATAGCAATCCTCTCTCTTGTTTAAAAGGCCGCAAAGTATCTTCATTCCGAGATTTGACATTCCTATCTCGTATACGTCGGGAAAACAAAACGCAAAGCGTATAAGCGCCCTCGTTTTATCCTTTTTCGGCTCACCGTATTCGCCGCCAACATAGCGTGAAGGTTTCTGCACCTTTAACAGCTCTTTTTCAAGTTCTTTGGGAAACATTTATATTCTCTCCTTCAGTATCTCTTTAAGAAATTGCCCCGTATAAGAGCTTTCGCACCTTGCAACCCGCTCGGGTGTACCCTCGCAAACGAGCGTGCCGCCTCTGTCACCGCCCTCGGGCCCGAGGTCGATTAGGTAGTCTGCGCATTTGATAACGTCAAGGTTATGCTCTATAACTATGACGGTATTTCCACCATCAACAAGCCTCTGAAGTATGGTGATGAGATTATTTACGTCATAGGAATGAAGTCCCGTGGTGGGTTCATCAAGTATATATACGGTCTTGCCCGTGGACTTTTTGGAAAGCTCCGTGGCAAGCTTCACTCTCTGCGCTTCACCGCCCGAAAGCGTCGTTGATGACTGTCCGAGCTTAATATATCCGAGTCCTACGTCGGAAAGCGTCTGTATCTTACGCTTTATCTTTGGTATATTATCAAAGAATACCAATGCCTCGTCGACCGTCATATCCAAAACGTCGGAGATGTTTTTGTCCTTATACTTCACCTCAAGCGTTTCTCTGTTATATCTTGCGCCTTTACATACGTCGCACATTATATAAACGTCCGGAAGAAAGTTCATCTCTATAAGCGTAGTGCCGTCGCCTCGGCACGCCTCGCATCTTCCGCCCTTTACGTTAAACGAAAAGCGTGATGCGTCATAGCCTCGCGCCTTTGCATCTTTTGTTGATGCAAAAAGCTCTCTAATATCCGTAAATACTCCCGTATAGGTCGCAGGATTTGAACGAGGGGTTCTGCCTATAGGAGATTGGTCGATGTTTATTACTTTGTCAAGATTGCTCACACCGCTTATCTTTGAATAAATGCCGGGCGTGGTATATGCGCCGTTTAGCTTTCTTGCAAGTGCCTTATAAAGTATTTCGTTGACAAGCGAGCTTTTGCCCGAGCCTGATACGCCCGTAACACAGCATAAGGTACCAAGCGGGAACGAAACGGTCAAGTTCTTCAAATTATGCTCCCTTGCGCCTTGCACGGTCAAAAGATTGCCGTTTCCTTTACGTCTTACAAGCGGTATTTCTATCCTTCTTCTGCCCGAAAGATAGTCGCCCGTAAGCGATTTTTTATTCTTCGCTATCTGCTCGGGTGTGCCGACCGCAACTATCTGTCCGCCGTGAACGCCCGCTTTAGGCCCTACGTCTACGATATAGTCCGCAGCTCTCATCGTTTCCTCGTCGTGCTCTACGACGATTACCGTATTTCCCGTATCACGTAATTTCTCAAGCGTGCGCAGCAGCTTTACGTTATCTCTTTGGTGAAGGCCTATACTCGGCTCGTCAAGTATATACAAAACTCCCATAAGCGACGAGCCTATCTGCGTAGCAAGACGTATTCTTTGGCTCTCACCGCCCGAAAGGCTTCCCGACGAACGAGCAAGCGTCAAATAGTCGAGGCCTACGCTTAAAAGGAATTTCAGCCTTGCGATGAGCTCCTTTATTATTTCTCTCGATATTTCCTTATCTCTCTCGGAAAAATTGATATTTTCAAAAAATTCAAGCGCAGTTCCTATAGACATTTCGCAGATCTCGGCTATATTTTTGCCCGCTACCGTTACCGCAAGAGCCTCCTTATTTACACGCTTGCCGTGACAGAGAGGGCAATCCTCCTCTTCTATAAGTCTTGCGTACTCGCCTTTTATAAATTCATTCGATGCCGAATTATAGCGCTTTTGTATTATATTTACTATTCCGTCAAAGGTCTCGTAGGACTTTGAATATTTACCCTTGCCCCTTCTTTCAACCTCAAACACCTTATCTCCGCAACCGTAGTATAGGGCGTTTTTCGCTTCGGACGTCATATCGCAGATGGGCGTATCAAGGTCGAAGCCGTACTCCTTACCTACCTCTGTGACTATCGCATCGGAATATGAATCGTCGCCGAGCGAATAAAAGCCGAGGCATTTTATGGCGCCCATACGTAAAGAAAGGCTTTCGTCGGGGACTATCTTTGCGGCAGATGCAATCTGCAAAACTCCGAGTCCGTCACATTTCGGGCAAGCGCCCTGCGGACTGTTAAAGGAAAACATCTTGGGCGTAAGCTCCCCAAGGCTTATTCCGTGCTCTACGCAAGCGTAGTTTTGGGAAAAGGTCTGCTCTTCCCCGTCCACTACGGATACTATCGCAACGCCGCCGCTGAGCGATGACGCCGTTTCAATAGAATCAGCTATGCGTGAACGAATACTGTCGCTCATTACAAGGCGGTCAACGACTATATCTATATCGTGGCGAAGATTCTTTTCAAGATTTATCTCCTCGTCCGTGGTACGCATCTTGCCGTCTACGCGAAGGCGCACAAATCCGTCCTTACGAGCGTTTTCGAACACCCTCTCGTGCATACCTTTTTTAGCTTTGACCACAGGCGACATTATCATAAACTTTGTGCCATCGGGGTACTCCATTATCTTGTCAACTATCCGGTCAACAGTCTGTTGGCGTATCTCCTTATGACATATCGGACAGTGCGGTACGCCTACTCTCGCAAACAAAAGTCTTAAATAATCGTATATCTCCGTAACGGTACCGACCGTTGAGCGAGGATTTTTAGACGTGGTTTTTTGGTCTATGGAAATCGACGGCGAAAGTCCTTCAATAGAATCAACGTCGGGCTTGTCTATGCCGCCCACAAACTGTCTTACATACGATGAAAGGCTTTCCATAAATCTGCGGTTGCCCTCTGCGTATATGGTATCAAACGCAAGCGAGCTTTTACCCGAGCCCGATACGCCTGTAAATACAACGAGCTTATTTCTCGGTATGCTTACATCTACGTTCTTTAAATTGTGAACTCTTGCACCCTTTACGGCGATGTCGTTTCTGCTCATTGTTTTTCCTTTCATTCGCTTCTAAGCTTCTGTATGCGGTCGCGAAGTGCCGCCGCCTGCTCAAACTCAAGCATCTTTGCCGCTTTAAGCATAGCTTTCGTGAGCGCTTCGATCTCTTTTTCTTTTTCCTTTTGGCTTCTTGGTTTCTTTATCTCGTCCTTATCCGCACTCTTCAGTGCGATATCAATGGGATCGCTTACCGACTTAACGATAGTCTTAGGCGTAATGCCGTGGTCTTTATTGTATTTTTCCTGCACGCTTCTTCTTCGCTTGGTTTCGTCTATGCAAACTCTCATACTGTCGGTGACGGTGTCTGCGTACATTATTACCGTGCCGTTTTCGTTTCTCGATGCTCTGCCGACAGTCTGTATAAGCGAGGTTGCGGAACGAAGGAAGCCCTCTTTATCCGCATCGAATATCGCAACAAGCGATACCTCGGGAAGGTCAAGTCCCTCTCTTAAAAGGTTTATTCCCACAAGCACGTCAAAGGTGCCCGTTCGAAGATCCCTTATTATCTCAAGCCGCTCTATCGTTTCGACCTCGTGATGCATATATCTTGTCTTTATGCCCGCGTTTTCAAGATATGAGGTCAGATCCTCCGCCATATGCTTTGTCAGCGTTGTAACGAGCACTCGCTCTTTCTTTTCAATTCGCTTGTTTATCTCGTATATAAGGTCGTCTATCTGACCTTCGGTTTTTCTCACCTCTATTACAGGGTCAAGAAGCCCCGTGGGGCGTATAAGCTGTTCTGCAACAGTCTCGGAGCGTTCAAGCTCATATTTTGCGGGAGTTGCGCTGACGTACAAAACTTGATTTAACATCTTTTCGAACTCATCGAAAAATAAAGGTCTGTTATCGTACGCAGACGGAAGTCTGAAGCCGTATTCAACAAGGTTCGTTTTTCTTGCCTTATCGCCGCCGCTCATACCCCTTACTTGCGGTACTGTAACGTGGCTTTCGTCGATAAACATAAGATAGTCCGATGGGAAATAATCAAGCAAGGTATAAGGTCTGCTGCCCGCAGGACGTCCCGAAAGCACTCTTGAATAATTCTCAACGCCGCTGCAATATCCCACTTCGATAAGCATCTCTACGTCATATCTCGTGCGCTCCTCAAGTCGTTGAGCTTCTATGAGCTTGCCTTGGCTTTTAAACTCCGCACAGCGAAGTTCCATTTCGTCGAGTATCACGCCGACTGCTTTGTCGAGCTTGTCCTTTGACACAACATAGTGCGATGCGGGGAATATCGCAACGTAGGAAAGACTGCGAATCACTTCGCCCGTGACGGAATTTATTTCGCATATTCTCTCTATCTCGTCGCCAAAAAATTCAACTCGCAAAAGCAGCTCCTCTGCACGTGAGGGGAATATCTCAACAACGTCGCCCCGCATACGAAAGTGATTTCTCGTAAGGTCAACGTCATTCCGCTGAAACTGTATGGCTACAAGGCGTGCGGCAAGGCTTTCCCGTGACATATACTGTCCGACACGAAGACCGAGAACGAGGCTCTTATATTCGTCGGGGTCACCGAGTGAATATATGCAAGATACGCTTGATACGATGATTATATCTCTGCGCTCGAAAAGCGCAGAGGTCGCACTGTGGCGCAGCTTGTCTATATCGTCGTTTATTGACGAGTCCTTTTCGATGTATATATCCTTGCCGGGAATGTAGGCTTCGGGTTGGTAATAATCGTAGTAACTAACAAAATATTCAACTGCGTTTTCGGGGAAGAATTCACGGAACTCACTACAAAGTTGTGCGGCGAGTGTTTTGTTGTGAGCGAGAACTATCGTCGGTCGGTTTACCTTGGCGATGATATTTGCCATCGTAAAGGTC
>JAZMZG010000012.1:0-165149 GCA_045585835.1 Eubacteriales bacterium | reverse complement strand
CTCAAACAGGATTTACCGAATAGTGTATTTCTTGACGGAGATTGGTGTTGGGATGCAAATCCGTTCCAAGTAACCGATGAAACAAAAGCAATGGTGACGAATAATATTTGTTACTTACTCAATAATTTTCTGAAATGTTCTGCATACGAGAATATTATTTTTTGTTGGGTGATGCACGAGCATAGAATTATCGATACCATACTTAAGAAGCTGGATACACAGAACTGTGAGGTGAAATGCGTCTCACTTGTAGCGGATGAAAAGACTCTGTGTGAAAGATTGGCAATGGATGTAGAAAGAGGTATCCGTTCTGAAGATATAATTGAGCGAAGCATAGCAAGAATACCGATGTATCAAGCACTCAATACCATTAAAATTGATAACAACGCCAAAAACGTGGCTATGATTGCCAATGAGATAAAGCTGTTGTAATACCGTCAAATTCAAGTTTATCGAATAGTACAAGGGGCTGACCTCACGGTCAGCCCTTTCCTTATGCTCTTCTCACCCCAACGCTTTACTCATCGCGGCGCCGGTGTCCGCTTTCGTCACGGCATCGAGGTGGCTATAGATATTGGCGGTTGTATCTGCCTTATGTATACAAACAATAAATTTAATTTTAAAAAGTATCAATATATCATTGACAAAATAAGGCAATATGTTATAAAATTAACTATAATATTTTTTAATTTAAGAGGTGGTTATTTATGGCAAAAACAGTTCAGGACATACTTGCTATTATAAAAGAGAAAGATATTAAGATGGTCGACTTTAAAATGGTTGACATCAACGGTCAATACCGTCACGTAACTATTCCCGCAGAAAACTTTTCCGAGGATACGATGAAGAGCGGTATAGGATTTGACGCATCTAACTACGGCTATGCCGTCGTTGAAAAGAGCGATATGGTGTTCATTCCCGATCCCGACACAGCTACGGTTGACCCGTTTTGCTCGATTCCTACTCTTTCGATGATGGGTAACGCTATGATCATTGACACTCCCGAGAACCGTCCTCTTGCACAGTATCCTCGAAACATCATCAAAGCCGCAGTGCAATATATGAAAGACAGCGGTGTTGCCGATGAAATGAAAATTCTTCCCGAATTTGAATTTTATCTTTTTGATAACGTAAATTGGAACGTTGACGCTAAATGTGTAAGCGCAAGCGTTGATGCAAAGCAGTCATACTGGAACTCCGCAAACGATGGACTCGGGGTAGTCGTTCCTAAGCAGAAAAACTATCACATAGCGAAGCCGTTTGATATCTCTTACGAGTGCCGAAGCGAAATGTGTATGCTTATGAAGGATGCAGGAATTGAAATTAACTATCATCACCCCGAGGTTGCCGCATCCGGTCAGTTTGAGATCGAACCGCAGCTCGGTGAAGTAGTACACATGGCTGATGCGACGATGATGATAAAGTACATCATTCACAACACAGCTCTCAAATACGGCAAGAGCGCTACGTTTATGCCTAAACCCATATACGGTGAAGCGGGAAGCGGTATGCACGTTCACATGCTTTTGTTTAAAGATGGACAACCTGTGTTCTCCGACGATAACGGATATTCACATTTAAGCGAAACAGCACATTACTTTATCGGCGGTATTTTGAAGCACATCGGTTCGCTCTGTGCGATAACCAACCCCAGCACAAACTCATTCAAGCGTCTCGTTCCCGGTTTTGAAGCTCCTGTAACTGTCGGTTATGCAACCTCTAACAGAAGCGCGGTAATTCGTATTCCCGCATATGCAAAGAGCCCCGATAAGCGACGTTTTGAGCTTCGCAACCCCGATGCTACCTGCAACCCCTATTTCTGCTATGCGGCTATCCTTATGGCAGGTCTTGACGGTGTTAAGAATAAGATCGATCCTCACAAAGAAGGCTGGGGACCCTACGATATGAATCTCTATAATCTTCCCGAAGAGGAAAAGGCAAAACTCAAAGGTCTTCCCGTTTCTCTCGACGAGGCTCTTGACTGTCTTGAGAAAGACCACGATTACCTTACAGAAGGCGGAGTATTCCCCGTAGAGCTTATAAACAACTTCATTAAATCCAAAAAAGCAGAGATAAGACAGCTTGCAGCTATCCCCCATCCCGCAGAATTTGATAAGTATTACAATCTTTAATAAAATTATGACCTCTTTTGTCTTCAAAAGGCAAGAGAGGTCTATTTATATTAAAAACAGTAAAAAAGAAAATTTTTCCTTTCGCACTTTTGACTTAAATTTTTTGATATTTTTCTGTGAATGTGCAAATAATAATGCTGAAAGAGAGGTATCAAATATGTTTAAACACGAAAAACAACTTTTTCATCCTGTTGCTATTGAAAGACCAAATCCCCAATACGCAGCACTTTTGCACGAGCAAGTGGGCGGCGGTAACGGCGAACTTAAGGCAGCAATGCAGTATATGTCACAAAGCTTCCGAATAAAAGATCCTGAGATTAAGGACTTGTTTCTTGATATAGCTGCAGAAGAACTCGGACATCTTGAAATGGTGTCCCAGACAGTAAATCTTTTAAACGGCCACGACGTCGACTATAAATCAGTAGACGTAGGAGAAGTACAAAGCCACGTACAGCTCGGACTTGCGCCCGGACTTATAAACGCCTCCGGATATTCTTGGACTGCCGACTACGTCACCGTCACAGGTGATCTCTGTGCAGATCTTTTGTCCAATATCGCATCGGAACAGCGTGCAAAGGTCGTTTACGAGTATCTTTACAGACAGATAGAAGATAAAAAGGTAAGAGAAACTATAGACTTTCTCTTAAACCGCGAGGAAGCGCATAATGCAATGTTCAGAGAAGCATTCAACAGAGTACAAAATTCCGGCTCAAACCGTGACTTTGGTACAACAAAAGCGGCGAAGATGTATTTCAGTATGTCCGAACCCTCACACGGCGACAGCTTTGCAAAAACTGAAGTTAATCCTCCTTCTTTTAAATAGTAAACTTAATATAACACAAAAACCTCACCAAAGGTGAGGTTTTTACTTTACTATTCTTCTATAAATTTAACTGCAGTACCGTATACGATAACTTCCGCCGCCCCCTGCATAACCGCTGCCGAAGCGTAGCGAATATTAACGATGGCGTCCGCACCTAAAGCTTCTGCCTCCGCTACCATTCTTTTTGTGGCAAGAGCGCGCGCCTCATTCATCATCTCATTATAGGATTTCAGCTCTCCTCCAACCAATGTCTTAAAGCTTTGAGCAATATCCTTTCCGATGTGTTTAGACTGTATCGTACTTCCCTTTACAAGTGAAAGTGTTTCAAGCTTTTTTCCTGTAATATAATCAGTATTTACTAAGATCATCTTCTTCACCTTTCTTTATTTCATTTATTCGTTCAATACATACGTAAACAATAACAACACAGAAAACAATAGGTATTATGCCTAAAAGATATTTCCAAGCGCCGTCAAGAAGAAATATCAAAAACGCAAAATAAAGAGCGTAATACAGCACCATAAGAACGGAAATTATGATAGGTGCAAGCATTTTCTTTTTGTGCATTTTAAACTCCCCTATTTAACGTCAAAATAGCCGAGTATCGTTTCGGTTTTATCTGTCAAGATTGAGCCGAGTGCAATATTGGCAAGATAGTTTTCTTTCAAGAACGAAAAACTGATTCCATAATAATCAACGCCTTGTATATTTGCGGTATACTTTAATGCATCAAATTCCTTGCCGTCAACAGTAATCTTTTGATAGCCGATTTCTATGTCAGTGTATCCCATATTCTCATAAGCAGATTTGATTGCATCAATCTGCGATTCAAGCGTATTTTTTATATTTAATGTTACCGCTTGAACTGCGTTAAGTTTTTCAAGATTTACGTTAATGCTGCTTCCCTCACTAACGTAGGAAGCGAACATATCATAAATAATGGTTGCATTTTCGATCTGCTTTGCAATATCTTCATCAAAAGCATCTGCTGTAATATTATTTAACTCTAAAATCTGTTCGTCGGTATAAAACGTCCATTCTGAAGGCAAAGTGCAGCTAAGTCCCAAGAATTCATTGTTATACGTGTTGCTTTCAACGTTGCCGAGTGAAATTTTAGTTGCAGCATCGTCTGCTGTATCATCGGTTTGCGTTTTATCCTGCGTTGTATCACCGGTTGTAATTTCACCGCGTACATCCTCGGGTTCACTGTTTCCGAAGCAGCCGCAAAGACCGACAAGCATAAATAGTGCCACTAACAAACATAAAAATTTTTTCATAACATTTCTCCTTTTATTTAATTAACAATCTGAATACTTGGTACGCAGTAGCAGTTAAGTTATTATATGCGTTCGTTATATCAAGCGCCTCATCAAGCGTCGATACGGTTCTCAAAATCGGAAAAAACGCATCTATGCCGTGCTCGTTGCAAAGCTCGGCATCTTTAGTTACACAACCCGAGAAAGCGATAACTTTTTTACCGTATTTTTTTGCAAGTTTTGCAACTCCTATAGGTGCCTTCCCCATTACTGTCTGACCGTCAAGTCTTCCCTCTCCCGTGACCACTATATCGGCATCTTTAATATCTTCTTCAATATTTATTTCGTCCAATATAATTTTGATTCCAGATTTTAAAGTGGCATTTGTAAATGATAAGAAAGCAAAACCAAGACCGCCCGCCGCACCTACACCTGCCATATCCTTATCCGCTTTATCGGAAACGGATTTTGCAAGCTCGGCGTAACGTAAAAGCCATAAGTCCATATCTTTTATCATTTCGGGTGTTGCGCCTTTTTGGACGCCGTATATCGCACTGCAACCGTTTTCACCGCAAAGCGAATTCGTTACGTCACAAGCTATATTAAACGTACATTCTTTAAGCTCGGGAATAACGTTCTCGGTATTTATTTCATATAAGTCTTTGAGGCCTATTGCGCCAAGTGCTATGGGATTTGAATTCCTATCCGTGAATTCATAGCCGAGCGCCGTCAGCATACCCACGCCGCCATCATTTGTAGCACTTCCGCCTATACCAACAATAAAGCGTCTTACGCCTTTATTTATCGCGTCTTTTATGATTTCGCCGACACCGTATGTAGTTGTGTATAAGGGATTCCTTTCGGCTTCCGAAATAAGCGTGATGCCCGCCGCAGAAGCCATCTCTATTACCGCTGTGTTACTGTCTTTTAAAATACAGTATTCTGCGGTCACGGGTTTAAGTAAGGCCCCTTTGACCGTGAGCTTTACAGTTTGTGAGCCCAACGTTTCGGCAAGTGCCGCCACAGTGCCCTCTCCGCCGTCCGCCAAAGGCTTTACTATTACTTCTGCATCCTTATTTAATCTTTTAATAGCTTCTCTTACGGCGCTACCTGCTTGCAGAGAACTGAGACTTCCTTTAAAAGAATCTATTGCAATAAGAACTTTCATCCGTTTCTCCTTAATTAACAGCTCTTATTAGAGCTTATTTATATCCGCTTCGGTTATTAGCTTGAATCCCGCATTTGTAAGCGAAGCTTCTGCAAGTTCGTTATTTTCAACTCTTAATACCACGTAAGCGTGCTTTTCGGTACGTGCCATAAATGCATAGAGATATTCTACGTTTATATTGGCTTTGTCAAGTACGTCAAGAGCAGACGTGAGCTTGCCCGGAGCATCACCTATCTTTACACCCACTACATCAACGACCTTTATAAGATATCCTTGTTGCTTGAGTACGGTTTCTGCCAAGTTTTCATCATTGACAATTAAGCGAAGAATACCAAAATCTTCGGTTTCAGCAATAGAAAGCGCCCTTATATTTATATCGTTTTTTGCGAGTATGTCTGTTACTGCTACTATAGCGCCCTTTCTGTTCTGAACAAATACGGTTAATTGTTTAATAGCCATTATACGCTCCTCCTTAATTAAACCAATTTACGCTTATCTATTACACGAACTGCCTTACCCTCGCTTCTTGTAATAGTTTTCGGTGCAACAAGATGTACTGCGGGGTTAATACCAAGCATCGTCTTCATAGCATTTGCAAGAGTTTTTTCCATCGCAAGAACAGTGCTGACTTTATCGGTGAACTGTTCGGGCGACATTTCAACATTGATCTCGAATATATCGGTGTTATTTGCTCTGTCTACTATGATCTGATAGTTAGGCTGATAGCCCTCGTTAAGCAAAACTGTTTCTATCTGGCTTGGGAACACGTTTACACCGCGTATGATAAGCATATCATCGGTTCTGCCCATAGGTTTAGCCATTTTAATGAGTGTTCTTCCGCAAGAGCATTTCTTTCTTGAGAGAACACAAATATCTCTTGTTCTGTATCTTAAAAGCGGGAACGCTTCTTTATCAAGCGCCGTGAATACCAATTCGCCTTTTTCTCCTTCGGGGAGTACTTCGCCCGTATCGGGATCGATTATCTCGGCAAGGAAATGGTCCTCGTTAATGTGCATACCCGTTTGCTCACAGCATTCAAAAGATACACCCGGGCCGCTCGTTTCGGTCAAGCCGTATATATCATACGCTTTAATACCGAGTGTCTGCTCTATACCCTTTCTCATTTCCTCTGTCCAAGGCTCTGCTCCAAAGATTCCAGCTTTAAGAGGAATATCCTCGGGTTTATATCCCTGTTCCTTTAATGTTTCACCGATATATGCCGCATATGACGGAGTACAACAAAGTATAGTTGCATTTAGATCCATCATAAACTGAATTTGACGTTCTGTGTTTCCGGAGGACATTGGTAGAGTAAGGCAACCTATCTTATGCGAACCGCCGTTAAGACCGGGGCCGCCTGTGAAAAGTCCGTAGCCGTACGCAACCTGACATACATCTTTATTTGAACCGCCCGCCGCAATAATTGCACGTGCACAGCAGTCTTCCCAAAGATCAACATCTTTTTGGGTATAAAATGCTACCACACGTCTTCCCGTTGTTCCTGAAGTAGATTGAATACGCACACAATCCTCGAGCGGCTTTGCAAGTAATCCGTAAGGATATGCCTCTCTTAAATCTGCCTTAGTTAAAAACGGGAGCTTATGTAAATCTTCGATTCCCTTGATATCTTCGGGTTTTACGCCTTTTTCATCCATTAAATTTCGATAATATTCAACGTTTTCGTAGACGTGTTTGACCTGTTTTACCAATTTTTCGGATTGAAGCTTTTTCATCTGTTCAACAGGCATTGTTTCAATTTCTTTTTGATAGTAATTCTGCGCCATTGTTCTACATCCTTCCTTTAATTGAAATTTTCTGATCTGCAAAGGAGTTTTATTTAAACAAAAACGTCCCCTGCTATCCATTTAGGATACAGAGGACGAAAATGAATTTCCGTGGTACCACCTCAGTTCGCCGCCATCTCACGGTAACGGCCTTATAGGTACTATCATACCTTGGTTCTGTGACGGGAACACCCGTTGCATCCTACTTAAGATCGCTCTTGTTCAGCGCACTGCTAACAGAAGGAATTCGTGAAGGAAGTCTCATTTGCCTCGCACCGACCGGCAACTCTCTCAATGTTCTTTCCAACCTACTGGTTTCTGCTCTTCGCATTTAGTAAAATTATTGTACCGCATTAAAGCAACAAAGTCAATAATTTTGAAATAAAAATTTGATTTTTTTAATCTTCATTGTAGCATGAAAATATTTCTTCTATTCTTTCCTTGTCTTTATTTTTCGTAAGCGCACTTACCAAAGGTACTATTACAAGCGAAACCGCCATAGCCGCAACACCCATCTCGGGAGATTTTGCGGCCGCCGCAGAAAAGCCTGAATTAAGACTTATAACAAGCGTAGAAATGCCTACAATCAAAAGTCCTGAAAGAATACCCGCATATGCACCTATCTTCGTTGTTTTCTTCGAAAAAATTCCCCAAATATAAGGGCCTATAAAGCAGCCTGATACGACTCCCCACGAAAAAGACATAAGGCTTACGATAATCGGGATATTTTGAGTAGCAAAGATAAACGAACAAGCAACAAACGCAAAGCAAAGAATTCTTGTTAAAATCATCTGTGATTCGGGCTTCATCTCTTTCTTCTTTAATGCAGGGATAAGGTCAATGGAAAGTGCAGATGCAGATGTGAGAACTACTGCTTCCAAAGTTGACATAGACGCAGAAAGAAGAAGTATCATTATAACCGCTAAAAGAATCACTCCAAATGTACCGTTTCCTAAAACCTTTAAAAGTACGGAAGGGATAACGGAATCAACTCCACCTTGGGGTAAAACACCGTCTAAAACGAGTCTTGATGAGCTTCCAATAAAATAAGCACCGCAACCGATGATGATACAGAATATTGTAGAAACAATAGTTCCTCTCTTGATTGCCGTTGTATCTTTAACTCCGTAAAACTTACCTATCATTTGAGGAAGTCCCCAAGTTCCGAAGCTAGTAAGCATAATATTGAAGCAAAGAAACTTAAAGGAAGATCCGCCGAATATATTTGTAAGCTGTTCACCCATAATAGGTGTGGGATCACCGGGGACTGACTCAAAGTTTTTAAGATTTTCAATGAGTCCCGAAAATCCACCTACGGAATCGTTTAACAAAACTGCACAAACAAGGCATATAACGCCGGCAATCATAATGATTCCTTGTATCATATCCGTATATGTAGTTGCAACGTAACCGCCTAAAACAAGGTAGATAGCGGTAAGAGATGCAATAATAAGCATCCATACCCACGTTTGTACATCGGGAAATACTGCGCTGAACAATGAACCAAGGCCTTTGTAGACCGCCGCAGAATAAGGTACAAGAAATATAAAGATAATAAGTGCAGCTAAAATCTTAATACCTTTAGAATCATATCTCTTTGCAAAGAAATCCGACATAGTCCTCGCATTGAGCTTTTTTGTCATTTTTCTCGTTTTGTTTGCAAATAAAATCCAAGAAAGCAAGCAACCTAAAATTGCGTTTCCTATACCTATCCATATACTTCCGATACCGATATTCCAACCGTGTTGTCCTGCATAGCCTACGAATACTACGGCAGAAAAATATGTAGTGCCATACGAAAAGGCTGTCACCCATCCACCAACGTTTCTTCCACCGATAAGAAAACCGTCTATCGTTTTCGACTTGCCGTAAGTAATAAATCCGATAAGCGCCATCAAACTTCCGTATACGCACAGCGCAACAATCGTATAAATTTGTGCTTTTGTCATTAATTTGCCTCCAAATATGTCCAAATTATTTTCACCTAAAATCGTCAAGGTAAAGTTCAACCGAGCGTGTCATCTCAAGTGAAAAATCCGAATTATATTTTCTCTTACAAAACGCTTTTATCCATTCGTTAAAATCCTGATGTCCCGCTTTTTCAACAAGCATCTGTTTGAGTTCAGAAAAATCCATATCACGATAAGCGTTTTCGTGTACGATATATTCAATTGGCGAGCGTGGCGGTTTTTTCTGTTTTTTGTGTTTTTCGGTAGGATATCCGAAAACAAGCATAGCTGCAGGAAATACGTATGACGGCAAAGAAAGAATCTTCCTCTGCAACTCCGCGTTTTCCATAATATCTCCGATATAGCAAGAGCCAAGCCCCAAACTATGCGCCGCTACAACTGCGTTTTGTGCGGCAATATTTGCATCACTTACAGCAAGCATTAAATCTCCCACGCCAAGTTTTCTCGGCTGACAGTCATACTCCAAAAACGCTTTATACCACTTGCGAAAATCGGCACAAAAAACAAGTACAAGCGGTGCCTTCGTAATAAAAAGCTGATGGTCGCAGCTTTCTGAAAGCTGTGCTTTAAGATTTGGGTCAGTTACATTAATTATCGTGTATAGTTGCTGGTTACCCGCCGTGGGAGCATTTACCGCTGCCTCTAAGATAGCCGATACCTGCTCGGGCGGAATATCTTTTTCTTTAAAGATACGTACGGATTTTCTTTCAATCAACTGTACGATAGTATCATTCATGTATTAACCGCCAACCTTTCTAATACTCAATGTTTTTCCATTATAACACATTAAACGACTAAATGCAATATATAAACTATCCCTGCTGAAATTTCAGCGGGGATAGTTTTGTAAATAATATTAAATATTAAAGTGAACGTATCGAGTCGACCGGCTTTTTCTTTGCGGCGTTATATACCGGCAAGAACGTTGCTATCAAAATCGTTACTGCCGCAATAGCTATAAGCACAAGTATAGAAGCTATACCGAATACAAATATTGATGCACCGAGATCTGCGCCGTATTCCGTGTTTATCATATTGCAAAGCCACTTACTTACTCCGCAAGAAATAACAACGCATATTAAACCTATAACAAATGACTCGGAGAAGAATATTTTGAACACGTCAACGCTTCTTGCGCCTACAGCTCTCAAAATACCGATTTCACGTTTTTTGTTGGAAATGGATACGGAAATGAAGTTTGAAAGCAATAATGCGGCGAATACGGCAAGTACAAGCCCGACGTAAAGGAAAACTTTGGAGAGGTCATTAACAAAATAATCAACCTGTCTTAATGAATCAACAAAACCACCTCTCATAACAATACGGCTTGCGTCATCTCCGAATTCATCATTGTTGTAAACTTCCCAATATGTGTCAATCTTATCAGCAGGTACGTTTCCGGGGAGACATATTTGTGTATAAAGTGCATCGGCACTTTCCACGTAATCCGATATGCTTTCATAACAATCGGGGATAAACTTTCTTTGCTCTTCCCAAAGTGCATCGGCGATTTTATCATTTACATAATACGTCTGCTCATAATAATCGTTGTTTTCTCTATAAATGCCTGCTATTTTAAACGCTTGTGTTTCACCTGTATACACGTAATTTTGATTGTCAAAGCACCTTATGCCAAGCGTCATATCTATATTTGCTTCTTTTGCGGCTTTTATTATCTCCGCCACTAGAGTTTCGTACTGCACATCGGTAAACGGTATCAAAACGGATTCTTCTTTGCCGTCCTCTGACTGTCTTATCTCATAGGTTCCGCCGCTTATTAATTCCCAGCACTTACTTTCGAGCAAGTAATACTTTTGACTCATTTCGCTACCGTCTTTTTCATCGTAGCTTCTGCCTATTTTACTGAATTCTTCCGCTAAATATTGGAAGAAGTACCCGCTTGGAATCAAAATTTCATCATCTGCAAGAGCCGTTGAGTCTTTAGATATGGCGTAAAGCTTCTTTTGGGACGATAATGCGGAAACGCCGTTATAAAGCATATCTCCGTATTCGGAAATTTTATATTCGCCATCGTCTTTAAATCCTATGGCTATACGCATATAATTTTCTCTGCCTTCTTTATAGTAAGAGTGTTCGTTTGCATACTCCGCAATCTGTTGTTCGGAAACAAAAACAGTTGCGTGAAGGCTTGAATTCAAAAGCGACAGTAATTTGTACTGCAAGCTATAGTCGTCGCTTGCTTCTTTCAATACGTCAAATTCCGGAGGGATAGCACCTGTATCTAAAATACCCGTTATCTTAAAATCCCTTCCGCCAATGGAAATAGATTTGCCTATAAGAGAGTTTCTGTCATTAAGCTCAATGGCAGTTCCCGTACTATCGTATGCTCCGCAAGTAACAAGCATATCTGCAAAATATGAAGAAAGCGCTATTTCGTTTTTATTCTTAGGATATTCACCTTCAATTTTGTTATGCAAGCTATTTCCCTGCGGTATGTATGCAACAGCATTGATCTGATTCATCCAATATGAGCCTTGAGCCTGACGAAGATTAAAGCTTCCTCCGTACTCAACTGCACCGAATGCATCAGAGTTCATATTTTGCATGATATCTTCTACTTCTTCGGGTGTAAATTTTGTGAAATTCCAACCCTCATAAGAGTGCTGTTCTTCACCGTAATTGTACCATACACTTGTATATTCGTATTGCTTTTCAAGCTTAACAAGCAATATATCCGCATCTTGCGCAGTTTGCCGGAACGTAGCTTCGCTGTTATAGAAATTCAGCGTGCTCAACAGTCCGAAAAGCACGAAAGCAACACTGCAAAGAAAAACCGTAAAGAAAAGTCTTATAGGCTTATTACGTAATCCCGAAACACCTATCTTAAATGCATGCCTTAAAGGAAGCTTTGAACGAATGAAACGGCTGTCTTCCTTTGTATATTGCTTTTTAGGCGTCGCCTCCTCGTTTGTTTCGGAAAAGACTTCCATTTGACCGTCGTCGGTAATTCTTGCGGCAGTTTTAAATGTTTTAACTGATTTTTCGTCAGTTGCTATAACTACGTCGCTTTCTGACTTTTTCAAAAACTTTTTAATACTGTCAAAATCATTCTCGTTAAGTTCACTGCCCCTCTTAATGCAAAGGACGTCACCGATTACCTTTAAATTGTCGGAAACCTTTTCCGACTCGGCATGGGTTTTACTTACGTCGGAAAGAATTTTTCCGTCCTTTAATTCAATTATTCGGTCACCGTACTGTTCGGCAAAATCTCTGTCGTGTGAAACTACGATTACAAGCTTAGTCTTGGAAAGCTTTTTTAAGGTGTCAAAAACCTGTTTTCCCGTATTGGAATCGAGTGCGCCCGTGGGCTCGTCAGCCATAATTATTTCAGGCTTCTTGATGAGCGCTCTTGCAATAGCTATTCTCTGCTTCTGACCGCCCGAAAGTGTGTTGGGCTTTCGTTTTGCATAGCCCGTAAGGTCGACCTCCTCCAAAAGTGCGGAAATAGCCGCCTTGTCTTTAGGCTTTCCCTGCAATTCAAGCGCAAGTGCAATATTATCCTCTACTGAAAATTCGTTGAGAATGTTGTATTCTTGGAAGATAAAGCCTATAAAGGTGTTGCGGTAACTGTCAAAATCGCTTTGCGAAAAGTCTTTACTGCTTCTCCCCTTTACGATTATTTCACCCGTAGTGGGAT
Source organism: Eubacteriales bacterium (assembly GCA_045585835.1). Taxonomy (GTDB): domain Bacteria; phylum Bacillota; class Clostridia; order Oscillospirales; family CAG-272; genus CALCTE01. Next base: position 152,358 of record JAZMZG010000012.1, on the reverse strand, counting down.
TGTCAAGACCGCCGCAGACGTTAAGAAGCGTAGACTTACCGCTTCCGGATTTGCCGAGCAAAAATACCATTCCCGTCTCAGGAAAACGAAGAGAAACACCGTCGAGTGCATGTACAGATGTGCTGTTTTTGGTTTTATATATCTTTGTTAAATCTCTTACTTCTAACATATATGCCTCCGATTGATAGAAATTGATTATGTTGTCATTATAGCACGATGAAATCGGAATTTCAATATAAAACAAAAAAATCCGCCCGAGTTTCCTCGAGCGGATAATTTTGTTTTATGAATCCAACAATTACTTGTTGTCCTTAATTGCAGCCTGTGCTGCTATCAGCAAAAGTGGGAAATTAACTTTGTGTCCAAGTGCTTACATCAATGGAATAGGCCAATGTTCCAGAGGCGTTTTCGGCGTTCATATCTCGCAACGATTTTGTTTGAGCATAACCAAAATAACTTCTTGGCGCACGCCATTTATCTGTTTTTTCCAAAACTGTCCTATAGGCAGGTATTGCCGTATATGTGCCGATAGCCATACTTAAATCATTACGGGAAAAGGTGTAAGCATAATAAATCGTATCACTTACTTTTTCTACGCAATAGTATAGTTGATTTGTTTCGTCTGATACAAATTTCAGGTTTCCTCCCGAGGTCTTTTGGTTAGAAAAAACCACACCATAGCGATTCAAATATCCTTCGAGAACATTTTTACTATCATAGTTTAGACCATAGCCCTTTTCGTTTTCATTTAAAATAAGTTCAATCAAGGCTAAATGGTTTTCTCCGATTTCCGACTCTGTGGGAAGAATTTCAACGGGCTTCCACACAAACTCGGAAAGTGTGATTCCCATAGTATCTATTACAGATTTGGCAGAGTCTTCAGCAAAATACCATGTAGCAAACACACCGCCGACAGTGGCAAGAAGAAACAAACAGCACAAAAGGGATGTATAACGTATTATACCTCTGCCCATTCGTGTTCCTCCTCTGTTGCATTCTCGAGCGGCTGTTCTGCAAAGGAGAGAACACGTTTGTCTGTTTCTTCTTTAATCTTCTTTTCTGCAACAGGTGTTGCTATCATAGCAAAGATTACCAACAGTACACACAACCAACCCGCAGGCGACTGCAAGAATAACACAAAACTACCGACAAACGGAATGCGAGAACCCTCATAAATGCCTTGCATTTGACTGTAAAGAACAGGGAACTTATCAGGTCGCTCCACAGCATCGCCCTGCAATAAGAAATGTCGTTCATTCGGGTGCTGTTCGTTTGGCTCTTCGATACCAACAATGCGATGGATTACATAAATGTCGTCTTGCTTATAAACAACGACATCGTATAGTTCCAGCTCGTCCTCGGTGGGAAGATGGCGACAAAGCACAATATCAAACATTTGAAGCTGGTTATTTAGGTCATTATCAAAAAGATATTTGTTTGCGACGTTCTTTTCCGCCATTGATTCACTTTTTACTACTTTAATGGACGGAACTCCGTTAGCAGGTCTATCTTCATTTGCCTGAATATATAATGCAAAAGAGAATGTCGCAACAAAAATCAAGCAGAACAGTAGGGACATAATTCTGCTAACCCACAATAGCACTCGGCTTTCTTTTTTCTTTTTATTCAGTTGCTTTTTGATTGCCTCATCTCTGTGTCCAAAACGAATTAACTCCATTTCCATTTTTGTAATGGAAGTGAGCAAATATGTGAACATCGCCGTCAGTAGCGAAAACACGATAAAGCACAAGAGAAAGACATATATTTCAAAACTTGTCATTCGTATCTACACCATCTGCAAAACACATATGCCGCCGCCTCTCATATCTTGAAAAGCGGCGGCATAATTAGTTTTAATTAAATTTAGTTGCTGGCAGAAACACCGTCACTTACAGTAATAACAATAGAACCTGTACCCAGAACAGCGTTATAAGCGTCGTACTTAACCTTGGTATCCAGTTCAAATTCTGTTAGAGCAATATGCTCCATAAATTCGTCTGCAGAAATGCTGAAAGAGAAAGTGCCGTCACCGTTGTCCTGCCAATCAACATCGTGTTTCTCGGTATGATTAACAGTAACAATATCCTTATCTTCATACTTCCAGTTGGGGTTTGCTAAAGAGAAAGCATATGTAGTTTCAACACCGTTTTCCTTAACATCTGCAGGTGCTACGGAGTTGGGGGTAAAGGTAACGATAATATTGCCTGTTGCATACAATGCAGTTGTGTGAGTAGTTCCTGCTTTGGGGTCAATAGACAAGTTTAAACCAGTAACGTCTACCTTATATGTACCATAACTGCCACTGTAAGCAACATCGGTAAGGTTCATATTCATGTTGACTGCTTCATCAGCCACATCGGTATTTTGTGTGTAGGTCCATGTTGCATATACACCGCCAATGGTAAGCAACATACAAAGCGCAATTAAAAGACTTAATTTTTTCATAATTTAACATTTCCTTTCTTGTCGAAATATTATATTTCTGCTTTTCAATTATATCACAATAAAGTGTAAAAGTCAATATGATATTTATTTTTTGAATTAATCATACCGCAGTTTCCTTTAAGTTCAACATATAGAAAAATCCGCCCGAGTTTCCTCGAGCGGATAATTTTGTTTTATGAATCCAACAATTACTTGTTGTCCTTAATTGCAACCTGTGGTGCTATCTGCAAAAGAGGGAAATTAAATGAATCTTTAAGAAGCCACTTGTGCAACATTTGAAAACTGGTTTCCACCCTTTGTAATTATAAATGTGATTGAGGATTCTCCGCTTGGTATCATATTTCCACCCATCATTCCGCCTTCGTTATCCGGCGGTGTCATACCTTCTGGCATTTCTCCGTTGGGCATGTCGGGTCTTTCACCTTGTGGGAATTCTCCGTTCGGTTTTTCGGGTCTTTCCATACCCTCTGGCATTTCGGGAGGGGTGCCCTGTTCACCATTCGGCATTTGTGGTCTCTGTCCCTGTGGCATTCCGCCCCCAATATTTTGAGTTTTACTTCCAGATAATTGAGTTGTTCCTTGCCAGAATGTATAGTCATCGGGGGTAATTTCGCTTCCTGCAACAATTAAGTAAGTGAAAGCATTCATAGGAGCATACTCGCCAACAACTTTACCAGCAGAATTTTTAAGGGTGTATGTTTCGCTGCCTTTTTGACGACTTACAAAATTGAATACAGCATAAGTTTGATTGCCGCCAGCAATGTGGTCGAGCATATTTCCTGAAGCAATTACTTTACCACCGTTAATATAAATGCCCTTATCAGAATCGATACCTGCATCACCGCTTGAAGAACAAGCCTGTGCGGTAATTGTTCCACCATTGATTACAAGCCAACCATTTGAGTCAATTCCATCACCTTCACCCGTGCTGCCGTCGCAAAGAATATTGAGTGTACCTCCATTCATAGTGGTGACAGACACATTGTCCTCGTTGGTATTAATTCCATCGTTGCCCGATGTGATATTGATAATACCGCCATTTATCGTAAGGTGAAGTTCAGTATCAAGGCCTTCGTTTTCGGCTTTTATGTTTAATATACCTGTTCCTTTATCTCCACCGTTTATGTTCATTGTTTTCTTTGAGTAGAAAGCACCGTCATACTTGTGAAGTTTCTTACTATCCACAACCTCTTTTCCGTCTTCACTCAATTCATAAGATTTGTAAATTTTGGCGACATAAGAACCGTTGATATTGTTTTCAGTACCGTCGGCAATAATCACATTTGCACCTGCATTTTTAGTGTTAACATCTTTTGTTGCTGTTTCTTCATCACTGTTTGAACATTCGTATACATTATAAAAAATGATAGCAGGTGCAACCTTACAAGTAATATCAACATTATTAAGAATCAGTGTTACTACTGCATTGGGGTCTGTTTCTGCATCTTCACCCAGGTCGATTGCTATTTGCCCCAGAGAGAGTGTTCCACTCAAGACATATCTGCCTGGTTTTGTAATGTGAACAACAGTATGTGCATCTGCTTCACTTTGTTCGTGTTCGTCTTGCTTTTCTCCCTCACCATAGGTGAAATCTTGTCCTGCAAGATAAAACACAATGTCATTGGCAGAATAAACCGCCTGTGTAGCATCACTTGTAATCTCTTGTCCGTTAACTGTAATTTTGTTATCGGACAAGTTGATTTGAGTTCCTTCAATTTTTTGTTCGTTAGAACGGCAACCCGAAAGCAAAAGAGCCACCACTATTAAACACGCTAATATTTTTTTCATTTTACGCCTCTGCAAATGTTAATTTTTTATATTATATCATATTAAATTTGTCAATGTAATGAATTTTTTGTAAAAAAAAATCCGCCCGAATTTCTTCGGGCGGATAATTTTGCGTTATAAAGTCAGCAATTACTTGTTGTCCTTAATTGCAGCCTGTGCTGCTGCAAGACGTGCGATCGGCACACGGAAGGGTGAGCAAGATACATAAGTGAGTCCGATCTTGTGGCAGAACTCAACAGATGTGGGATCACCGCCGTGCTCGCCGCAAATGCCGCAGTGCATTTCGGGGCGAACTTCCTTACCGAGCTTAACAGCCATTTCCATAAGCTTACCTACGCCGGTCTGGTCAATCTTCGCGAAGGGATCGTTCTCGTAGATCTTCGTATCGTAGTAGGAATTGAGGAACTTACCTGCGTCGTCACGGCTGAAGCCGAAGGTCATCTGTGTAAGGTCGTTTGTGCCGAAGCAGAAGAACTCCGCTTCTTTTGCAATCTCGTCTGCCGTGAGGCATGCACGAGGAATCTCGATCATCGTACCAACCTCATATTTGAGAGCTACTCCGGCAGCTGCAATCTCTGCATCTGCGGTCTTAACAACGATGTTCTTAACATACTTGAGCTCCTTGAGGTCGCCTACGAGAGGAATCATGATCTCGGGAACTACCTTCCAATCGGGATGCTTCTTCTGAACGTTGATAGCTGCTCTGATTACTGCAGTTGTCTGCATAGCAGCGATCTCGGGATAGGTTACTGTAAGACGGCAACCTCTGTGTCCCATCATGGGGTTAAATTCGTGAAGACCTGTGATGATCTCCTTGATTCTCTCAACAGACTTGCCCTGTGCGTCAGCAAGAAGCTTAATCTCGTCTTCTGTCGTGGGAACGAACTCGTGGAGAGGAGGATCAAGGAATCTGATTGTTACGGGTGCGCCTTCAAGTGCCTCGTAAAGAGCTTCGAAGTCGCCCTGCTGATAAGGAAGGATCTTAGCAAGTGCTGCTTCTCTTTCCTCAACAGTATCGGAGCAGATCATTTCGCGGAACGCTGCAATTCTCTCTGCCTCAAAGAACATATGCTCTGTACGGCAAAGACCGATTCCTTCAGCGCCGAGCTCGTGAGCCTTGATAGCATCGCGAGGTGTATCAGCGTTTGTTCTTACCTGAAGAACTCTGTACTTGTCAGCCCACTCCATAATTCTGCCGAACTCGCCGCCGATAGTAGCGTCAACAGTAGGAATGATACCGTCGTAGATGTTACCTGTAGAACCGTCGATGGAGATGAAGTCGCCCTCGTGGAAGGTCTTTCCTGCAAGTGTGAACTTCTTATTCTCTTCGTCCATATTGATATCGCCGCAACCGGAAACGCAGCAAGTTCCCATACCACGAGCAACAACGGCTGCGTGAGAGGTCATACCGCCGCGAACGGTGAGGATACCCTGAGAAGCCTTCATACCGGTGATATCTTCGGGAGAAGTCTCAAGTCTAACGAGAACTACCTTCTCACCTCTTGCCTTCCAAGCCTCTGCGTCTTCAGCAGTGAATACTACCTTACCGCAAGCGGCACCGGGAGAAGCACCGAGACCTCTTCCGATAGGTGTAGCTGCTTTGAGAGCCTTAGCGTCAAATTGGGGGTGAAGAAGTGTATCAAGGTTTCTGGGATCGATCATCGCAACAGCTTCCTGCTCGGTCTTGTGACCTTCGTCAACGAGGTCGCAAGCGATCTTGAGAGCAGCCTGTGCGGTTCTCTTACCGTTTCTTGTCTGGAGCATATAGAGCTTCTGGTTTTCAACAGTAAACTCCATATCCTGCATATCGTGATAGTGGTTTTCCAAAATTTCGCAGATCTCAACGAACTGAGCGTAAGCCTCGGGGAACTTTTCAGCCATCATCTCTATCTTCATAGGAGTACGAACGCCTGCAACAACGTCCTCGCCCTGTGCGTTTACAAGGAATTCACCCATAAGCTTCTTCTCGCCCGTTGCGGGATCACGTGTGAATGCAACGCCCGTACCGCAATCGTCACCCATGTTACCGAATGCCATTGCCTGTACGTTAACAGCGGTACCCCAAGAATAAGGAATATCGTTGTCGCGGCGGTATACGTTTGCTCTGGGGTTGTCCCAAGAACGGAATACTGCCTTTACTGCGCCCATAAGTTGCTCTTTGGGATCCGTGGGGAAGTCTTCGCCGATCTTGGACTTGTATTCTGCCTTGAACTGCTCTGCGAGCTCCTTGAGATCGTCAGCGGTGAGTTCAACGTCGAAGGTTACACCCTTCTTTGCCTTCATCTCGTCGATGAGTTCCTCAAAGTACTTCTTGCCGACTTCCATAACGACGTCGGAATACATCTGAATAAATCTTCTGTAGCAGTCGTAAGCCCATCTGGGATTGCCGGACTTCTTTGCCATAACTTCAACAACCTCTTCGTTAAGACCGAGGTTGAGGATAGTATCCATCATACCGGGCATGGAAGCTCTTGCACCGGAACGTACGGAAACGAGAAGGGGATTTTCCTTATCGCCGAACTTTTTGCCGGTTACTTCTTCCATCTTAACGATGTACTCATTGATCTGAGCCATGATCTCATCGTTGATCTGTCTGCCGTCCTCATAGTACTGTGTGCAAGCTTCCGTTGAAATCGTAAAGCCCTGGGGAACGGGGTTTCTGTCCGGGAACTTTTCCTTGAAAATATTCGTCATTTCAGCAAGGTTAGCACCCTTACCGCCGAGAAGCTCACGCATTGATGCGTTACCTTCGGTAAACAAGTAGACATACTTTTTTGCCATTTGTTTTTCCTCCTAAATATCTTATATATTATTTTTATATATCCGACTTATTATATCACGCAATAAATGGAATTTCAAGTGATTTTTTCCATTTTATTGATATTTTGCGCTTATTTTACACGGTTTCTCCCAAAAGGTCAAGGTCGAGCGTATCGGTGATCTTTACTTTGATTATCTCGCCGTCGGAAATACGCCTCGTTTTGCTCTTAAAATACACCTTCGCGTCAATATCGGGGGCATCTGCCGCACTTCTTCCAAAGTATATCTTGTTTGCGTTATCGTAGCCCTCACAAAGCACGTCGAGTGTCATTCCTATACGGCTTTGGTTATATTCCTCGACTATCTGCTGTTGCTTGTCCATAATTATATCGGCGCGTCTCGTTTTCTCTTTTTCAGAAAGCTGACCGTCCATCAAAGCCGCCTTCGTTCCCTCCTCCGCAGAGTATGCAAATGCCCCGAGCCGCTGGAATTTCGTTTTGGCAAGAAACTCGCAAAGCTCGTTAAACTGCGCTCTCGTTTCGGTCGGGAAGCCGCATATAACGGTGCTTCTTATCACGATGTCGGGCATCGCACTTCTAAGCTTCTCAACTGCCGTAATTATTGCATCGCTTCCGCCGCGGCGGTTCATTTTAGAGAGAATGTCATCGTTTATATGTTGGATAGGCATATCAATATAATTGACTATCTGCTCGTTTTCAGCCATTACCTTTACAAGCTCGTCGCTTATAAGTTCCGGATAGCAGTAAAGCAGTCTTATCCACTTTATATCCTTGTTTTCGCAAAGTCTTTCAAGAAGTTCGGGAAGCTTATATTCGCCGTAAAGGTCGATGCCGTAGCGGGTTGTATCCTGCGCAACGACGATTATCTCCTTCGCGCCGAGGTCCGTGAGTACCTTTGCTTCCGCTACGATATCCTCTATCGTACGTGAACGGAATTTACCTCTTATAGCGGGAATTGCGCAATAACTGCAGCAATTTGAACAGCCTTCCGCAATTTTTAGGTACGCCGTATACGAAGGTGTCGTTATAACTCTGTCGCCGCCGAGCTTAAGCTCGTTTACGGGCTTTATGTCAACGTAGCCCTTCTTTTCAAGCGCCGCTCTCACAGCGTCGCAAATTTCGTGAATCGAGCCGCATCCGACTATAGCATCTACCTCGGGAAGCTCCGAGAGTATCTCTTCCTTATAGCGCTCAACAAGGCAACCCGTAACGATTATCGCTTTGAGGCTTCTGTTTTCTTTAAGCCAAGCAACATCGAGAATATTCTCTATAGCTTCCTCCTTGGCTCCCTGAATAAAACCGCAGGTATTGATGATGACGGCGTCTGCGTTAATATCCTCGGGTACAAGCTCAAATCCTTCGGAAAGAAGATGTGCGAGCATTATCTCGGTATCTATTTGGTTTTTGGGGCATCCGAGTGATACAAAAGCTACTTTAATTGCCACTTTGTTCACCCTCCTTCTTTTTCTTCTTCCCTATCTTGTTTTCCGTGCCTTTTCCAAGTCGCTTTATATTTTCTCTGTGAAGGAAAATCGTAATACAAGCCATTACAAAAGCAAACATTTCCGCCATCTGAAAATTAGGGATCGTGTAAAATATAGCGTTCATTCTGTTTAAGACAAAGGGATACATAAGAGAAGCCATTATCGACCCGAGTGAAACGTATTTTGTAAATGCAACGATTACTCCGAAGACAAAAAGCGAAATAAGAAATGTCGGTATAGACGTACAAAGCATAACCGAAGCACCTACGAGGATTCCCTTGCCACCCTTAAACTTAAAGTATATTGGAAAAGAGTGTCCTATCATACAAAAAAGTCCCGCAATATACGGCAAAAACGAAATGTTGCCGAGAAAGCATCCGACAAATACGCATAAAACCGTTTTGAGCATATCTATAAGCGTAGTCAAAACGGCTCCTTTTTTGCCGTATACTCTTGCCATATTGGTCATTCCCGCATTTTTGCTTCCGTGCAAGCTCACATCGTCCTTGTAAACGAGCTTTGACACTATTTTTGCACCGTTTAAGCTTCCGACAAAATAGCTGAAAAGAGCAACACCTATCGTAGCAATAAGCAAATAATACCCAAAATTGGAATCTGTCGAATATTTTTCGACAAGTATACCTGCGCCGAGAAACTCAAAAAGTCCAAGTCCCATTTAAATTACACCTCTTGTCACTTTGTATCGCTCGTACCGTCGTTTCTTTCACGGATTATAAGCCTTATCGGTGTGCCGTCAAAGCCAAATACCGAGCGAAGCTGATTTTCGATATATCTTTGATATGAATAGTGAAAAAGCTCTGCATCGTTGCAGAATATTACGAATGTTGGAGGCTTTATGCTCACCTGTGTCATATAGTAAATTTTAAGCCTTCTTCCCTTGTCTGTGGGAGGCTGCACACGTGTGACGGCTTCATTTAAAACGTCGTTTAACATTCCCGTCGTAACTCTCGTTGAGTTACTTGCATTCACCTCGACTATCTTCTCGTAAAGCGTATTGACCCTCTGACCCGTTTTGGCGGAAATGAAGGCTATGGGCGCATAGGTCATATACGAAAGTCCGTTATATATTTGCTCCTTAAAGCGATTAACCGTATTCGTATCTTTCTCAAGGCTATCCCATTTGTTCACGCATACGATAGACGCTTTGCCTGCTTCGTGCGCAATTCCCGCGATATGCTCATCTTGGTCTGTCAGTCCCTCGTTTGCATCTATCATTATAAGGCAAACGTCGGCACGTTCGACAGCCATATGCGCTCTCAAAACGCTGTATTTTTCTATGGCGTTATCAACCTTGCTCTTTCTTCTGATACCTGCCGTATCAATAAAAGTGAAGTCACCGTATTCGTTGGTGACAAACGTATCTATGGCATCTCTGGTCGTACCCGCAATATCAGATACGATAACTCTGTTTTCGCCGAGAAGGCAGTTGATAAGCGAGCTTTTTCCCGCGTTGGGCTTACCGATAACGGCAACCTTTATTCCGTTTTCGTCATCCTCACCCTCTTGATAGGGCGGTAAAAGCTCGGTGACTCTGTCAAGAAGGTCTCCTGTACCCGTTCCGTGAAGCGAAGATACAGCAATTACGTCGTCCATCGCAAGCTCGTAAAACTCATAAAACTCGGAAGGCATATTGCCGACCTTGTCCACTTTATTTACGCATATAACGCAAGGCTTGCCGCTTTTGCGAAGCATCGTCGCTATATCCTTATCGTCTGCGGTAACGCCCGTTCTGACGTCGGTCATAAAAACGATAACGTCTGCGCTTTCTATTGCAAGGTTTGCCTGCATTCTCATATGCGAAAGTATGATATCACCCGACGCAGGCTCAATTCCGCCCGTGTCGATTATAACAAATTTTCTGCCATTCCATTCCGTATCGTGATACAGTCTGTCACGTGTTACGCCGGGCGTATCCTCAACTATAGATACCCTCTCGCCCGACAGCTTATTGAAAAGAGTGCTTTTGCCGACGTTGGGACGTCCGACTATAGCTACTATGGGTTTTGACATTTCCGAACCCCCTCTTATTTACTGAAATAATTTAAAAAACGAGGCGCCGTCCGAATCAAGCGGTACAACCTCTACGTTTAATTTTTTTGATACCTCTTCAAGACTTACGTCATCAAGAAATTTATCCATTTCATAGCGAAGCATTACTTTAGGGATATAAAGTCTTTCACCGAGATTTTTGCCCTCAAGCTCTTTTATGAGGTCGCCTCCCGTTACAAGACCCGCAACATCTACGCTTTCGCCGAAAAATTCATTTCTTATTTTGTAAATATTTACAAAGCTCCTGTCGCCGCCGAAATACCTTTTGCATATCCTCTCTGCCGATTCGTTTAAAGTCGGATATGCAGCATATCCCGTCGCTACTGAAAAAGACTTGGGCGTTTGTGTTATTTGCTCGTCTTCAAGGCAATAATCAATGTCGCAGATAAATGAACGAATAAGTCCTACGCCGTTATCAAATTGCGGATAGTCGCCGTAGAAGCTGTCCTCGGGAATGGGAAGCTGTGCCTTTAAATACAGCTCGTCGGCACAGTAGCAAATGCGTTCACCGTATTTCTCAAGAAAGTCATCGCCGAAGCGGGAGGCTGTAGCTATGACCTCCCTTGCCTCTTCTTTGGTAAAGGTGCGAAGCGGGAAAAGACCTGCTCTGTGCTTTGTAAGTCCAACCGGAACTATCGCTATGCTTTGAAGTGCGGGGATATATTTTTCAAGGTCTGTAAGGCTTCTTTCAAGCTCTTTGCCGTCATTAAGCTCGGGGCACAAAACTATCTGCGCATTCATCCATATTCCGTTTTCGGCAAATGCCTCAATATACGAAAGGCTCTTACCCGCATTTTTATTGTTCATAAGCTTCACTCGAAGCTCGGGATTTGTCGTATGTACGGAAATATTTATCGGAGAGATATGCATTTTAATAATTCTCTCGACGTCCTTGTCGCTTAAATTGGTAAGGGTGATATAGTTACCCGCCAAAAACGACATACGAGAATCATCGTCCTTAAAATAGATACTCTCACGCATTCCCTTTGGATTTTGGTCGATAAAGCAGAAGGCACATTTGTTTTTACAGCTTTGCTTTTTATCCATAAGATAGCTGTCAAATTCACATCCGAAAGGCTCGTATTCGTCTTTTTTGACCTTAAACGTAAAAAGCTCGGGACCTCTGTGTACAAGGACGCAAAAGCTTTTTTCCGACGTATAAAAATCATAGTCGATAACGTCGCAAATATTATTTCCGTCGATGGAAATAATAATATCCTCGGGCATAAGTCCGCATTTTTGAGCCGGCGAACCCGATACAACACTTTTGACGGTAACCGTAAAAACACCCCCTGACTAAAAAATATGGGAAGAGCATTGCCCTTCCCACTGAAGATATGGATTAGTCGACGATAACTTCTTTTCCGTCGTAGCTACCGCAGTTTTTGCATACCCTGTGCGAAAGCGTGTATTCATTGCACTTGGGGCACTTTACGAGCGCAGGAGCGTCCATCTTCCAAACGCTTGAGCGTCTCTTATCTCTTCTTGCTTTGGATACTTTACTCTTCGGTACTGCCATTTGATGACACCTCAACTTTCAATATACCGCCATAAAGGCTTATAATTATTTTTTACTTTTGTTAATTGCGTCAATGATCTTCTGTAGTCTCGGATCCACTTGAGCTTTACATTCACAAGGTCCTTCGTTTAAATCCTTACCGCATTTGGAGCACAGCCCGAGGCAGTTCTCGGAGCATAGTTCGGTCATAGGAAGTTCGAGGATAAAGGATCGTCTTACAATATCATCGACGTCGAGTTTCCCATCGCAAAGAACCTCGTAATCAAGGTTGTCATCGCTGATTTCTTCTGCGGTAACACCCGTTTCATAACGGATATTTGCATTTCGGGAAAGCTCTTTTGCACAGCGGGCACACTGAGTAACGTAAGGGATATCTGCAAAAAGCTCCAAACGGATATATCCGCCGTGGTTGTGAGCCTTGCCCCACACGCGAGCTTCACCGCTTTGGAAAACTCCTGAGTCTTCCGCAATATCTGCCGACGTATAGTCAAAGAATATCTCCTTTTTCTCTTCGGAAAGCAGGGGTAAAAAATCAACTGTCATAAGCCCCTTTACACCTCCCGAGCGTGCTGCATAATGTAACGGCAGTATTATACACTCAAATTTAAGTATTGTCAAGGGTTTTAGTCTTGATTTTTTGAAAAAACAGGAAGATTTTTTTACAAATTATATAAATATGTTATAATGCGCAAGATAATGAAAATAGAATTGATTTTACCTGCAAAATGTGATATCATACTTTTATAACACACACGGAGGTCTGTAATGAACGACTATAAAAAGCTATATAAACAATGGCTTTCCTCTCCCGATATCGACAAAGACACAAAACAAGAACTTTTATCAATAGAAAATGACAATGAAGAGATAAAGTCAAGATTTTGGGCTCCGCTTGAATTCGGCACGGCAGGACTGAGGGGCCTTATGAAAGCGGGAATTGCGTGTATGAATAACTACACAGTCGGACAATGCTCGCAAGCTCTCGCCGAAAGCATTGACGATACCAAAAAAGATGAGGGTGTAGTTATAACGTACGATACACGTCTTAACTCCGACACCTTCGCAAAGCTCTCGGCTTCGATACTTGCGGCAAACGGCGTAAAAGTATATTTGTTTGACGGCCCTCGCCCTACTCCCGAACTTTCTTTTGCAATATTGCATCTTGGTTGTGCCGCAGGTATAAACGTCACCGCATCGCATAACCCGAATATGTATAACGGATATAAGGTCTTTGGACCCGACGGAGCACAGCTCAACCCCGAAGCCGCAGATAAAATTTCGGCTTTGCGTGCAAAGACGGATATTTTTACGGGAGTGAAAAAACTCCCCTTCGACGAATGCGTAAGAAACGGCAAGATAAAGCTGATCGGCCGCGAAACCGATGAAGCGTATCTGGATATGCTCCTTAAAGCAAGGATCTGCCCCAACGTTGTAGAGGAATGCGCCGATAGCCTAAAGGTCGTTTACACACCCTTGCACGGTACGGGACATCTGCTTGTGCCCGAAATACTGAAAAGAAGCGGTATAAAGCATCTGCATCTTGTTACATCTCAAATGACGCTCGACGGCTCCTTCCCCACCACGAAGCTTCCCAACCCCGAGTTTACAGAATCCTTTACCGACGCTATAAAGCTTGCGGAAAAAGTAGACTCCAACCTCATCATCGGCACAGATCCCGATGCCGACAGAATGGGCATTTTAGTAAGAGGCAAAGACGGACAGATAAAGCGTATAACGGGAAACCAAGTCGGTGCGATCCTCCTTTATTATACAGTCTCCGTAAAAAAGGAAATGGGAACGCTTGCGGAAAACTCATACGCAGTAAAGACTATAGTTTCCACAGACCTTGCAGATGAAATATGCAAGAAAAACGGCGTTGAGGTCATAAACGTATTCACAGGCTTCAAATATATCGGCGAACAGATAAATTTAAAAAAGGCTAAAGGTAACACAAACTTCCTTCTCGGATTTGAAGAAAGCTACGGTTATCTTTCGGGTCTTCATGCAAGAGATAAGGATGCTGTAGTCGCATCTATGCTTATCGTTGAGGCGGCGGCATACTTCCACAAAAAAGGCAAAACACTGTACGACGTATTAAAAGATATATTCGACGAATACGGTATATATAAAGAATTTACGGAAACGCTCTCTGTAAAGAGCCCCGATTTTCTTGCTATAATGGCTAGAAAAATGGACGATGCAAGAAATGCTCTCCCAAGATTTATGGGCGGCACTCAGGTTTTGAGGATTCGCGACTACAAGCTTGGTAAAATCACCGATTTTGCAAGCGGTGAAGTGACGCCTACCGGACTTTCAAAATCCGACGTGCTTTATTATGAGCTTGCGGATAAGAGCGCTCTGATAATCCGTCCGAGCGGCACAGAGCCGAAAATCAAGCTCTATATAAAAATGAGAGCATCGAGCGAAAGCGAAATCGAAGAAAAGTTCCCGCTTTACAAAAAAGCACTTTGCGAGCTTTTGGGAGAATAAGACATATAAAGTCCGTTTTATCGGACAGTCATTTTGATATAATATGACTGTAAGATAACAACGGAGGTGTTATTATGTTTTATATATTCTGCGATCTCAGCATCATTCTTGCTGTTACGGGACTTACTTTATCCATTGTTTCGGATATAAAAAAAGGTAAAAACAAACACATTGGCAAATATTCAAACGCAGCCGGTATCGGATTTATTGCAAGTATGCTTATGACAACGCTCTGCTTCTTCGCAGGCTTTTAGAAAGGTGAGTTATGGAAAACAAAAGATTTACCAAAAACGACAGCGGATTTATATGTGAATACTGCGGGAAAGAGGTTCTGCCGCTTATGCAAACATCAAGAAATCACTGTCCTTTTTGTCTGCATTCAAAGCATCTTGACGTGAACCCCGGCGACAGAGCAGCAAACTGCGGCGGCGATATGGAGCCTATTTTTGCAACACCCGACGCAAAGAGGGGTTTTATCATAACGCACAGATGCAAGAAGTGCGGCGCTATTCGCAGAAACAAAGCTGTCGCAGAAGCTAAAGTGCAGCCCGACAGTATGGAGCTTCTAATAAAGCTCACGGTAAATAACGGATAAATTTAAATATCCTCGCTCAAAAAGCGAGGATATTTTCATGCCGTTTCGGCGTTATTCTTCGTTTTAAATATACTCTTTAATCCGCTCAAGAGATACAGGGTGAAAGAAACGCACATCATTATGATACATATACCTATAAATATATTTGAAAAGTGTGCGGGGATATCAATCCAAAGCACATGTGCTACGAGCATCGAATAAAGCAATACTGTCGATACCTTCCCATGCCAACGAGCGCCTTCGACCTTTTTATTTTTTCTTGCGGCTATCAAATTCACCGTACCGTTGACAAGTTCTTTGAGAAACAAGAGTACAAAGGGAAATATCATTTTCTTATACTTTGTAACAAGGCAGAGTAAAGTTGCAAGCTGTGTACACTTATCTGCCACGGGATCAAGCGCCTTTCCCACCTCGCTTATCATATTGAAATGTCTTGCGATAAAACCGTCGACGATATCGGTTATGCCCGAAGCAATAAGAAGCACGGCTGTCAAAACTGCGTTTTCTTTTACGCAGTAAAGCCATACGATAAACGGTATCATCGCAAGTCTTACGAAAGACAAAATATTCGGCACGGTCAAAATATCTGCCGCACTAATTCTTTTTGCGCTTCTCAATATGTATCACCTCTTTGTTACAAAATCATTATATCATAAATTTTCCCAAAGTGCTATAGTGACGACAAAATTACCCAAATTTTGCCATAGTTTTTTATTTGCTAAAAGTTAATATTGACAAATTTTATATTTGTTGTAAAATAACTTCTCGTAAGAAAAAGAAAAGAGGGCTTTTATGGTAACTTCTCTTATCGTTTGCATAATAACCTGTGCGCTTATGATATTAAGCGTACTGTTTTTTCCTAAAATCAAGCTCGCAAGATTTGTTCTTGATACGTATTGGATAGTCACGCTTTTAGGCGCAATCGTGCTCATTCTTCTGGGCAAGATAAATCTTGTCGATATAAAGGAAGCGCTTTTTGCCGATACTGCGGTAAATCCGATAAAGATACTTATTCTTTTCATTTCAATGACCGTTTTATCGGTTTTCCTTGACGAGCTCGGCTTTTTTGCATATCTTGCAAACAAAGCCCTCGCTATGGCGGGAAAAAGTCAGAGCAGGCTGTTTTTCCTGCTATATATAACAGTTTCCGTACTCACGGTCTTCACATCAAACGATATAATCATCTTGACCTTTACTCCGTTTATTTGCTACTTTGCAAAGAATGCTAAAATAAGCCCTATTCCCTATCTCGTAGCGCAGTTCGTAGCGGCAAACTCTTGGAGTATGATGTTCATTATAGGAAACCCCACAAACATTTATCTTGCAAGTTCATACGGTATTGACTTTATAGCATATTTCAACGTGATGCTTTTGCCGACGGTCGCGGGAGGACTCATATCCTTATCGGCACTTTGGCTAATCTTCAGAAAACGTCTATCGGAGCCGATGACACCCGAGGTTATCAAGGTGAAGATAAAGGATAAATCTATGCTCGCCATCGGTCTTATACATCTTTCGGTCTGCACGGTCGCTTTGGCGGTAGGCTCATACATAGGCGCTCCGATGTGGATAATATCATTTGTATGCGCAATTTGCCTATTTGCTTCGGTGGGTACAATATGCGCTGTTAAAAGAAGACCTCCCGTTGAGCTTGCGCTATGCGTAAGACGCGCACCTTGGCAACTCGTTCCGTTTATTATATCAATGTTTATTCTTATACTTTCCCTAACACGCCACGGTGTAGTGCAAGAAATAAGCTCTGCCTTATCCGGTGTAAATGCAACCCTCGGCTACGGTATAAGCTCATTTTTGGCATCTAATGCGATAAATAATATCCCGATGAGCGTTCTGTTTTCTTCAATTATTGAATCTGCGCCGACTTTGCAACAGCTCCATGCACTCTACGCATCGATAATAGGCTCCAATCTCGGAGCACTCTTTACTCCCATAGGCGCTCTTGCAGGTATAATGTGGACAATGATACTTAAAAACAGAGGCGTTAGGTTCGGCTATTTTGATTTTGTAAAATATGTGGGTACGGTTTCCGTGCCTTCTTTAGCCGCCGCACTTATCATACTTAATGTTGTTATATAAAACGAAAAGCCCTCGATTTTCGAGGGCTTTCCAACTTATATAATCAATTTTCTTCAGAATCGTTATTTGCGGAGCGCATAGAGTTTGGAGATACGCCAAACTGCGCCTTGAAGCAACGCAAAAAATTTGACAGTGACGAAAATCCCGCTGCATACCCTATCTCTGTCACGGGAAGGTCACCCGATAAAAGGAGCTTTTTGGAATATTCGAGCTTTAACAGATTAAGGTACTGTTTAAAGGTCTTGCCGGTGAATCGGTGAAAACGTGCACTGAAGTAATTGGGGTTGAATCCGAATTGCTCCGCGACCGATGTCATGGAAGGATTCTCCCTGAAATGACTGTGCAGATATAAAAGCACCTTCTTCATACCGCTTATACGTCCGTCCTTTGAATAATCGGTGCATTTACGCAAAATGCTTAGAAATATACATTCAAGCAGTTTGGAAATATATTCATCGGCATATGCCTCTCGTTTTTCCGACTCCTTCAGCATACTTGACATCAAATGAATCATATGCTCCAACTCTTCTTCGTCTAAATGAAACAGCAGATTTTGCCTTACAGTCAAAATTTTCTGTAAAAGATCCTCGCTTAACAATTCATTACTGAACATTATGTTATATACTTGAGCACCGTTGCCTTGAACTCGATGAAAATCCGTAGGATTAAGCAGATAGATATCGCCTCGGGTCAAACGGTATTTTTTGCCGTTTAGTTCCTGAAAAGCCTCTCCCGACAAAACGAGTTCTATCTCAAAGCAGTCGTGCCAATGGAGGTCATAGTCTTGCAAGGCTTTTTGTCTTATACAAAAATTGCTGTTTTGATTTTTCGCGCTTTTAACGTGAAAGCGCGGATATTCCGCTGTCTTCATTTAACTCACCCCACATAATTATAAGTTATTTTAAAACCCAAGTCAAACGAATGTGAAATTTTGCAATATATTGGTGAATATACAATAAAAATGTCACAAAAAATGCGGAATTTTGTAATAAATAATGAAGAGCTGACGAATTTGCGATTCGTCAGCTCTTTTGTCTTAGCTTATTGGTATTATTCCCACTCGATAGTTCCGATAGGCTTCGGTGTGAGGTCAAAGAGCACGCGGTTTATGCCTTCGACTTCGTGAGTGATTCTATCCGTTATCTTGTGGAGTACGGGATATGGTATTTCCTCGATTGTTGCGCTCATAGCGTCCTTCGTATTGACAGCACGTATTATTGCGGGCCAGCCCTCGTATCTCGATTCATCTTTAACGCCCACGCTCTTTATGTCGGGAATGACTACGAAATACTGCCACACCTTTTCAGCAAGTCCGCACTTATCGAACTCATCTCTCAATATCGCATCGGCTTCTCTTAACGCCGCAAGTCTGTCACGTGTTATGGCTCCGAGGCATCTTACGCCGAGTCCGGGACCGGGGAACGGCTGACGGTATACCATAGCGTGAGGAAGTCCGAGCGCTTCACCGACAACTCTTACCTCGTCTTTGTAAAGAAGCTTAATGGGCTCAACGAGCTCAAACTGAAGGTCGGTGGGAAGTCCGCCTACATTATGGTGTGATTTGACCGCCTTTTTGCCCTCTGCCTGCTTGATACTCTCCAAAATATCGGGGTATATCGTTCCTTGCGCAAGGAACTCAATTCCCTCAAGCTCTCTTGCTTTGTCGGCAAATACCTCTATAAATTCCTTGCCGATTATCTTTCTCTTTTTCTCGGGATCGGAAACCCCCGCAAGAAGATCCAAGAATCTGTCGGTAGCATCTTCATATATTAAATTTGCGTCAAGTCCTTCTCGGAATATTTTTATAACGTTTTCGCTCTCGTCCTTACGCATAAGTCCGTGGTTTACGTGAACGCAAATAAGCTGTTTGCCTATCGCCTTTATAAGAAGCGCCGCAACTACGGAAGAATCAACGCCGCCGGAAAGAGCAAGAAGCACCTTTTTGTCGCCCACCTGCTCACGTATATTGAGCACCTGCTCGTCAATAAACGCATTTGCAAGCTTGGAATCGGTTATTCTCTTCATCGTGTCGGGTCTTTTATTGCTGTCCATATATCTTAAACCTCCTAACTATTAATAGAAATATTATAATACCGTTTTTGGCGTTTGTAAATATTTTTTTTAACTTTTCTATGATATTTCTATACTTTTGCCGCTTTTGTAATCAATTTTCACTCTCGGTTGTACGTTATAGATGAAAACACAAAAGCAAATACCCTCTCCGCCGTCTTCTACGGAATACGCCTCCATATATACGCCGTCTGCAATAAGGTTGTCCCCGCTAAACACGGGGGTCACCCGATACATAACACGCATACCCGTTTCTTTTATGTAATCGGCTACCATATTTTCAAACGGGAGCATTCCCTCGATATTCATATAACGTGTACCCGTTATTAAATTCTTTTCGTTTGCATTCTCTCCCGAAAGCTGAAACCCGATAAGGTGGCATCTATTGTAAAGATATTCTCCCTCAATAAAATCGTATTTCCGGCTTTGCCAGCCCGTAGGCTTAACACTGCTTATATCGCCTCTAAAGTCTTTCGGTATAGTATCAATACCAAGGCATGCGACAGCTTCGGTGCATCTGCCGAGAGCATCAAGCTCGCCGTAATGCTCAAAAGTATATTTGCTGCTTTTTTGGCTGTCGTTAAAATACGGAACGTTGTTATTTATCACCGCATACGGTACGCCGCTGTATTCGGGATATTCTTCAAACACTCTCGCACGGTATGAAAAAATACCTTCCCTATTGATAAATGCGGCTATGCCCTCAACAAGCATAGCCGCAAGGAAAGCGACAAATAGTATTATTAACTGTTTTTTCGTAAATTTGATATGCATATCAAGCTATTAGGATTCAACTATCTTTTTAAGTCTCGCAAATCGGGGAAGTCCGTTTTCGTATACAACCTTGCTTTCGCCTTTTATAAGCGGAAGTGCGTATTCGATAAACTCGTCTGTCATTCCTTCTCCGTCGGGTTTTATCCACTCGGTAGGGACGCCCTTTTCGGCATTAGCGACGTCTTTTAAGTCAAAGAGCTTGGTTTGGCAAGTATACTTTCCGTCAACGTAAACTCTCTCAAATCCTACCATTTTATCTGTATTTCCGGCTACTGCTTCCTCAACTGCGGCTTTGCCAGCCATATAAGCTTCCTCTACGTCGGTTTCGGAAGCACAGTGAGCCGCACAGCGCTGTAAGAGCGAAAGCTCGATTCCTCTTACCTTTACGCCCTCTATACGTGCCTTTGCTTCTGCCGCAAGATAACTAGCAAGACCGCCCATCTGTGCGTGTCCGAAAGCATCGCGCAACTTTGCAAGGTCGCTTCCGTATTCGGAAACGTATCTTCCCGTTTTATCTTTAATGCCCTCGGAGACCGCAACTATGCAGTTGCCCTTCTCTCTGTATATCTTTTCGACTTTTTCAAAAAATGCATCAATGTCAAAGAGCGTTTCGGGAAGATAGATAAGGTCGGGACCCTCTCCCGTTGTAGAGGCGAGTGCCGCCGTTGCCGCAAGCCAGCCCGCATTTCTTCCCATTATCTCAAATATTAAAACGGAGCCTTTGGGATACACGGTGATATCTCTTCTGGTTTCCATTATTGAAGTAGCTATGTATTTTGCCGCAGATGCAAATCCGGGGCAGTGGTCGGTAAATGCAAGGTCGTTGTCTATTGTCTTGGGTATTCCCATAATACGACAGTCATATCCAACGCTCTCCATATAAGCAGAAACCTTCATACAGGTATCCATAGAGTCATTACCGCCGTTATAAAAGAAATAACGCACATCATGCTTTTTGAAAATCTCCAAAATTCGCTTGTACTTGCTGTCGTCAACTTTGTGATCGGGCAACTTTACTCTGCAAGAGCCGAGCGCGGAGGAGGGTGTCGTCTTTAATAGATGTATCTCCCTCGGATCTTCCTTTGACATATCGCAAAGTCTGTCGTCCAAAACGCCCTGTATACCGTTGAGTGCTCCGTATACCTTCGTTATGCATTCGTTTTTAAGTGCCGTTTCGATCGCACCGCATATACTTGAATTGATAACTGCCGAAGGGCCACCGGACTGTGCAACAATGCATGCTCCTTTTAACATTTAATAATCCCCCTTGTGTTTTTTGTGCCGCGCATAAAATGCTTAAATCGATAAATTATATTATCATATACGTATGTATAGAATATGAAAGCGGGCACTTTTTTGTAAAATCGACTGATTTTGATCTTGTTAATTATATCACACTTTATCTTTATAATCAACCCTAATTTTTTATTTTCTTTTTTGCGTTTTTATTGTACCCTCATATCACAGCGATATCTTTCACTATATTAACAAGTATATTGCAAAATTTCACATTGAATTGACTTTTACTTGAAAGTAATTTATAATTATCGTACGTAGGTGAATGTATTTAATTTTCTTATTCCCTTGACATATTAAATAATTTATAATAAAATAAAATTATAAAAATATTTGGAGGTTTATGATGGGACTTGTAACATCAAAAGAAATGTTTGAAAAAGCTTATAACGGCGGTTATGCGATAGGAGCTTTCAACGTAAACAATATGGAGATCGTCCAAGGTATAACAGAAGCCGCTTTAGAGGAAAATGCCCCCCTTATTCTTCAAGTATCCGCAGGTGCTCGAAAATATGCAAAGCACATATATCTTATGAAGCTCGTTGAGGCGGCTATCGCTGATACGAATCTTCCTATTTGTTTGCACCTTGACCATGGCGACAGCTTTGAAATATGTAAATCGTGTATCGACGGCGGATTTACATCCGTTATGATAGACGGTTCCCACCATTCCTTCGAGGAAAACATCGAAGTTACGAAAAAGGTAGTTGAATACGCACACGCAAGAGGTGTTGTGGTAGAGGGCGAACTCGGAAGACTTGCGGGCGTTGAAGACGACGTCAACGTAAGCCCCGAAGATTCCTCTTATACGGATCCCGCTCAGGTTGAGGAATTCGTCACCAAAACAGGTGTTGACTCACTCGCTATCGCTATCGGAACAAGCCACGGTGCGTATAAGTTCAAGCCCGGTCAAAAGCCTCAGCTTCGATTTGATATTCTTGATGAAGTTTCAAAAAGACTTCCCGGCTTCCCCATCGTTTTACACGGCGCTTCTTCCGTAATCCCCGAATACGTTGATATCATCAACAAAAACGGCGGTGCGATGCCCGATGCAATAGGCATTCCCGAGGATATGCTTCGCAAGGCAGCATCTATGAGCGTTTGTAAAATAAACATCGACTCCGATATACGTCTTGCAATGACTGCGGGAATAAGAGAGCATATGTTGGAGTTCCCCGACCACTTTGACCCCCGTCAGTATCTCAAACCTGCAAGAGAATATGTTAAGAGCCTTGTTAAGCACAAGCTCGTAAACGTTCTCGGTTGCAACAACAAAGCATAAAATATCAAAAACGAGGCTCGACGAGCCTCGTTTTTTATTTCTTTTCATAGTAATATTTTACGTTGTTTTGCACCTTACTCTTTGCATCGGAAACGTAGTACATTCCTTGCATAGCCGCAATATAGCCATCAGCGTTCTTGTAGCATTTTTTTACTTTATCATCAAGGGTTGCGTAATCTTCCGCCGTTGCCTTTACCGCCGCCTCGTCTTTTGTTGCAAATTCCTGTGCAGCACCTGTGAGATAGCCCTTATCTGTCTTTTTAAAGACTCCGTTTCTTGAGTCAAACAGAAGATACTTTGCAAATCCTCTGCCGTTTATCTGCATAATATCGTTTACATCATACGAGCTTTTTAAAAGCAAGATACACTCATCTCCCTCAAACAAGGGCGTTGCCTGCTCGTCCCACATACGAGAAGAAACCTTATTTAAAATACGTATCTCTTCACCTGCAGTAAGCGCACTTTCCGCATCATGTAAAACTTCCGAGCATTTGAGCGTCAAAAGCTGTATATACGCCGTTACGGGAACGTATACGGTTTTTCTTTCTTCCTCGCCCGACTCGGATTCTTCTGCGGGAATTATCTCCTCCATAGGCAAGGTGACTTTAACCGAAAGCTCGTCTACGGCAACAATCTTGCCTTCAACTATCGCAGTCGATTCGGCGTAAAGTCCCGATTCGCCGTTGTCCGTATATACCCCGCTTGTGAAATTATAGCTTTCGGCTATCTCTGCCATTTCAAAGCTCACGTCATTATACGTTCCCACAAGCGCACTTAAAGGCTTTAGATTGCCGCTTGACGAGCATGCACTTAAAATGATCGATGCAGTGACGGTCAATAATATAAATTTAACAGATTTCATAATTACCTCTCGCATTGAATTAAGTATAATATATCATACATTTTTTTATTTTTCAAGATATAGCGAAATTTTGCCACGTTTATAACGCAAATTATTTCACAAAATATGAATGCGGGAATAACTCGCATCGAAAGGAAAGCGTTATGATAAATATGGCAAAAAAATGTCTCTGTAAAGGGCTTATTATAGGAATGTCGGTGGGTATTACGGTCGGTTTTTTGACCCACATGGTTACAAGCTCCGAAAAGCATTGTGATATCAAGAAAAAAATTACCAAAGCAATGAAGACTGCCCACGCACTTTTGGATAATTTCTAATAAACAAAGGCTGTGTTTCACAGCCTTTTTCTTATGTCATTTGAAGTGCTTGTTCATATAATGTAATTGAGGCGCAGTCCTCAAATATATATCAAATGAAAGGAGCTTTTAAGTGGCTACACAAATTACAAATCGCGCACAACTTACATTTCAGTACGGCACTTTGACGGGAAGCGTTTTATCTAACGTTGCGACAACTACCCTTCAAGGTCCTTTATCCATAGAAAAGACCGCTATAGGAGAAACATACAACGGTGAAAATGAGATAACATTCGTTTTGAGCTTTACAAATACGACCTGTGATACACTTACGGATATCGTAATAAGAGATGATTTGGGAAGCTATACCGTCCCTCGCACAAATAACGTCGCAACTCCCCTTGACTATATTGCACCTGCGGCACTCTACATAAACGGTGCTTTTGTCAGCTATCTTTACGGACAGACAGTACAAAACGGCGTTATCTTCAACGTAGGCGCTCTCGGAGAGGGCGACAATGCAATTATCGTTTACAAAGCAAGAGTAAACGATTATGCGCCTTTTGAATCGGGCGAAAGCATTACGAATACGGCTGTCGTCACAGCCGACGGACTTGCTGAAAGCGCAAGTGCCGAAAGCACTGTTGATATCGGTGCTTACGCCGACGTCAGCATAGTAAAGACTATGTCTCCAGACCCCGTACAAAGCGGTGATACGATAACCTATAATTTTGCTTTGTACAATTACGGCAACACAGAGGCAACAAACGTGGTTTTGACCGACTCGTTCTCTCCTGCACCCGTAATAAGCAATATAAGTATTAACGGAAACTCTATCTCCCCCTCTGAATACTCTTATATAGGCGGCGTACTGACCTTGCCTGTCGGAACAAACACGCTTACCATTCCCGCGGCAACCTATACGCGAAGCAACACCGGTCTTGTAACAAAGATTCCCGGACTCGTTACGGTTACCGTAGTGGGCACGATTTAAAAAAAGAGGCGGTCTTACCGCCTCTTTAACATTTATTCTTCCGCATTCAGCATTATATAATCGTCGATCTGCGAAGTTATTTTAAGAAATTCCTTCCAATATTTATATTCGTCATCGGTAAACTCCGTTGATCTTTCCCTGTCAATCTTCTCATTATAAAGTAGATAGCACACCTTATCGTCCATATATCCCAAATACTTACTTTTTTTGAAATAGTCTTTGTATTTGGTAATCAAAGACTCGCTTTCGCCTTTAGTTACGTATATTACCGCAAACAGATCGGCATAGTAAGGCACATAATCGAAACTCGTTAAGTCGTAGCCCTTTGCAAACGCATATACACCTATACCGCCCTCTATCGTCTGTACCTGTATATCCGTGTTATATTCGCTCCATTTTTCAGGTAAAATAAAGGATACACCGATTTCTTCCTCCGCCGCAAAACAATTTTCCTCTATCGCTTTTGCGACGTTACGGCTTATCCCGTAAATGTTTTTCATCGTTACTTCATCAAATTCGGAATTGATATATAACTCGGTATCTTCTTTTTTACAAGCAGTTAACGACAGAAATATAAAGAATACCGTTATCAAAATTAGAAGCTTTTTCATATATACTCCTTTTTACAAAAAGTACCACATAAATCTTACTATATATTCCCGCCAAAATCAATAGTTTGTAATAAAAAAGCAATAAGGAACATAGTATTGAGAGAATTAAACTATGGAGCTATACTATGAAAAAGAAGATAATTTGTATATCCCTTTCCCTATTCGTTTTAATTTGCACTTTTTCCTTTAACGTGTCCGCAGAGTTTGACGTAAATGAAGAAATTAAAAGCGTTATACTGATCGAGCATTCGACCGGCACAGTGCTTTTTGAAAAAAATGCAGACGAAAGACTCGCACCTGCCTCTGTAACTAAAGTTATGACGGCTCTTTTGGTTATGGAAGCCATAGAAAGCGGTAAACTCAGCTTTGAGGATACGATAACCGTAAGCGCAAATGCGTCGGCTATGGGCGGCTCGCAAATTTTTTTGGAGATAGGTGAAGAGATAAGCGTACACGAGCTTTTAAAGGGATTGATGGTCGCATCGGGAAATGATGCTGCCGTAGCCTTCGCAGAAACTTTAGGCGGAACCTCTGAAAGCTTTGTAGGTATGATGAACAAAAGAGCGGAAGAGCTTGGACTTACAAATACGCACTTTATGAACTGCCACGGACTTGATGAAGATGATCATTATACTAGCGCAAGAGATATCGCAATAATGTCGGCGGAGCTTTTAAAGCACGAAAAAATACTTGAATATACTTCAATTTGGACGGATTCGATCAGAGGCGGTAAAACGTCTCTTGCAAACACGAATAAGCTCGTGCGCTTCTATGACGGCTGTGACGGATTGAAAACCGGTTCAACAAGTATCGCTAAATGTTGTATAAGCGCAAGTGCAAAGAAAAACAATATGCGCCTTATCGCAGTCGTTATGGCGGCACCGTCTACGGAAGTACGCTTTACCGCCGCAAGACAAATGTTTGACTACGGATTTGCCATAAAAGAGGTTGCCGCAGTAGAGAAAAAAGAAATGGGCACGCTATCCGTATCAGGCGGCGAAGAAAGCGAAGTTAAAATAGGTACTGAAGGTGCAAATATACTTATCGATAAAGGTGTCGGCGCAAAAATAGTATACGAAACGGTTATGGAAAGCACAATAAGCGCACCCGTTGTTGAAAAACAACCGGTTGGTAAAATAAATGCAACGCTTGACGGCAAAGTACTTTTTTCGTGCGATATTGTCGCTCTTGAAAGCGTTGAAAGAATATCATTTTTACACATTTTCCGAGATCTGATCTTATCTATAAGCAAACGAAGATAATAAAAGCGAAGGCGTTTATGATAACGTCTTCGCTTCTTGACTTTTATAAGGCTTTTTAATATAATAATGATATGAAACGAGGTGAAGGCTTTGAATTTAACAAGCAGCATACGCTTTTTAAAAGGTGTGGGCGAAAAACGTGCCGCATTACTTGAAAAGCTCGGCATTTTTACCGTAGCTGACCTTATACATTACTATCCCCGTACTTATGAGTACAGAGGAAACGTTGTAGCGATAGAAGATGCACCGCTCGGACAGGTATGCGCATTAAGGCTTACCGTAGGCACTTCCCCTACGTATAAGCTCGTCAGAAAAGGCTTCAGCGTCACGAAATTCACAGCATTTGACGAAAGCGGAACTATTCACATAACGATCTTCAATCAACCTTATGCAAAAGACCTCTACCGAGTAGGAAGCGAATTTCGCTTTTTCGGCAAGGTGGAAGGTAATTTTATAAGAAAAGAGCTTACCAATCCCATATCGGAGCAGATAAGACCCGGCAAGGAGCTTGACGAGATAATCCCCGTATACCCTCTCACCTCGGGCATTGGGCAAAACTTTTTGCGAACTCTTATCAAAGAAACGATAGAAGGGCTTTGTATTGAAGAAACTCTGCCTTGTGAGATCGTAGACGAATTTGACCTTATGTCGGCTTCGAAAGCCATAAAAGCAGTGCATCTGCCGAAAACCAATGAAGAGCT
Organism: Eubacteriales bacterium; assembly: GCA_045585835.1. Classification (GTDB taxonomy): domain Bacteria; phylum Bacillota; class Clostridia; order Oscillospirales; family CAG-272; genus CALCTE01. The sequence goes on along the minus strand of JAZMZG010000012.1, from coordinate 124,945 downwards.
TTCACAAGCGAAGGCGCGCCTTTCCTTTGATGAGCTTCTTATCTTCAGGCTCGGACTTTCAATGCTGAAATCACGCACTCAAAAGACTACCTCGATAAAAATAGATGCAAAAAAGCATATAAGCGATTTCTACGCCTTACTTCCGTTTCAGCCGACCGGAGCGCAAAAACGATGTATAAACGAGATTTGTGATGACCTTGCATCATCCGTTCCTATGACAAGGCTCGTACAAGGCGATGTCGGAAGCGGTAAGACAGCAGTTGCCGCCGCCGCTTGCTTCGCGTGCATAAAAAACGGATATCAGGCTTTGATGATGGCTCCTACGGAGATACTTGCACGACAGCACTATCTTTATTTCAAAAAGCTCTTTGAAAATGTCGGTATAGAGGTAAGGCTTCTTGTTTCCGGTATGAAAGCATCGGAGAAAAAGACCGTGCTTGAGGAATGTGCAAACGGTAGCGCTTCTCTTATCGTCGGCACTCACGCTCTTTTGCAAACAAACGTTAAGTTTAACAAGCCGGGACTTGTTATAACGGACGAGCAACACCGCTTCGGAGTTATGCAAAAGGCCTCTTTGACCGATAAGGGCACTCACCTGCACAGCCTTATTATGTCCGCAACGCCTATACCGAGAACGCTTGCGCTTATAGTGTACGGCGACCTTAACGTAAGCGTACTTGATGAAATGCCGCCCGGCAGAAGCAAGGTGGATACCTTTAGCGTGGACGAAAGCTACAGAGAGCGTATAAACAAATTTATACGCCGTCTTGTAAATGAGGGCGGACAAGTCTATATCGTTTGTCCTCTCGTTGAAGATGAAGAAGAAACATCCGATATGAAAGACGTCGTCGGATATGCAAAAAAGCTCAAAGAGGACACCTTCCCCGATATCCCATCGGTATTTATTCACGGCAAAATGAAGCCTAAAGAAAAAGAACAGATAATGAGGGATTTTTCTGAGGGTACTTATAAAATACTGATATCAACTACCGTAATCGAAGTCGGCGTGGACGTGCCTAATGCCGTTTTGATGGTAGTGGAAAATGCCGACCGCTTCGGTCTTTCACAGCTTCATCAGCTTCGCGGAAGAGTCGGCAGAGGAAATAAAAAGTCGTATTGCGTCCTTTTCTCTGAATCAAAAAACGAGAAAACGCAAGGTCGTCTTGAGGTTATGACAAAGACAAACGACGGTTTCAAGATAGCTAAAGCAGACCTTGAAATGCGGGGACCCGGTGACTTTTTCGGAGAAAAGCAACACGGTCTTACCTCATTTAAGCTTGCTAATATTTTTGAAGACCCCTCACTCTTATTATCAACCGAAAAAGCATTAAAGGATATACTTTCTCAAGACCCGTACCTTACGGGTAAATACTCCGCCTTAATGCACGACGTAAGAAGACTCTTTACCATAGGCGGAAGCGAAAATATTTTCAATTAGGAATAATGATGGAAACTAAAAGACCGACAATTTATCTTGCGCCGCTTGCGGGAATATCCGACAAGTCAATGCGCCGTCTATGTAAAGAATACGGCGCCGACTTCACGGTTACGGAAATGATAAGCGCAAAAGCGGTGTACTACAATGATAAAAAAACTTATGCGCTTGCGTCTATTGAAAACGACGAGCACCCTTGCGCTTTGCAGCTTTTCGGCTCGGAGCCTGATGTTATGGCATACGCCTCACAAAAAATGCTTGAATTTTCACCCGATGCAATAGATATAAATATGGGCTGTCCCGTGGGAAAGATCGTATCTAACGGTGAAGGCTCAGCGCTTATGAAGGATCCCGTACTTGCGGGAAAAATAACAGAAGCCGTAAAAAAAGCAGTGAGCGTGCCCGTAACGGTAAAATTCAGGCTCGGGTTTGACGATGAGCATATAAATTGCGTAGAGTTTGCTAAAGTTTTGGAAAGCTCGGGCGCGGACGCACTTTGCGTACATGGCAGAACAAAAATGCAAATGTACAGCGGGAAAGCAAATTGGGAAGCGATCGCAAGCGTGAAAAATGCGGTTAAAGTACCCGTATTCGCAAACGGCGATGTTTTTACCCCCGAAAGCTGCATCGATATTTTAAAAGCAACGGATTGCGACGGTGTTGCAATAGCGCGAGGTGCTTTGGGAAATCCATTCATATTTAAGCAGATAAAGGAAATGCTTGACACGGGCACATACTCTGAAATATCGGATACGGAAAGGCTCCGTCTTGCTCTTCGACACGTAAAAATGCTCGTAGAAGATAAGGGCGAATATATCGGTATAAGAGAGGCAAGAAAGCATTTGGGGTGGTATACGAAAGGACTTTTCGGCTCAGCGGAAGCAAGAGTGAAAATAAACGCCGCCACAACACTTGAAGAGATACACAAGATAATCGAATCGCTTACAGAAAAAGCGTGACCGTTTAGGTCACGCTTTATTTGTCCTTCGGTTTAAATAACAAGGACAGGATAAATGCAAGACTTATTGCAACGGTTATTCCGCACGACGTTGCTGAAAGTCCGCCCGTAAACGCACCTATAAGCCCTTTTTCGTCAACAGCCTCTCTAACCCCGTCGGCAAGGCAATTCCCGAATCCCATTATAGGTACCGTTGCGCCTGCGCCCGCAATATCGACGGCGTATGAATATATACCGAGTCCGTTAAGTGCGACGCCGATGACGACGTACATCACAAGAACGTGTGCCGGCGTCATATCGGTTAGATCCATTAAAAGTTGTGCAATAACGCATAATATTCCGCCTAATGCAAAGGCATAAACAAAATTCATCTTCCTTCCCCCTCTATACGAACAAGATGAGCTATGCCGGGTATTGTATTTCCTTGATTTAAGCTATCAGGGCTCATAAGTGCGCCCGTAGTAAGCAAAAGCATATTTTTTATCTCTCCGGATAACAGCTTCTTCATAAAAAATCCCGAAAAAACGACGTTACTGCAACCGCAGCCCGACCCTCCTGCATGTACGTCCTGTTCTTTCATATTGTAAATCATAAGTCCGCAGTCGGTGTAGGAGTTTCCCAATGCTATCCCCTCTTTTTTCAAAAGCTCTCTTACAAGCCATTCTCCTTCATAGGCAAGGTCACCCGTTACAATAACGTCAAAATCGCTCGGCTTACTTCCGGTCTCGTTAAAATATCTGTATAAGGTATCTACGGCTGCGGGCGCCATAGCCGCCCCCATATTGTTTGCATCGCTTATACCCTTATCAACTACCCTGCCAACCAATACTTCCGTGATGTGCGGCCCGTGTCCTTGAGTCGAAAGAATATTTGCACCTGCACCCGTTACAGTTCTTTGTGCTATAGGTTGGCGTTGATTACCGTACGGAAGCGGAAAACGAAACTGCCTTTCCGCCGTACAAAAGTGCGACGAGGTGACCACCGCCGCTGTATCTATCGCACCGGATTCAATTGCTACAGCGGCGCTTATAAGTCCTTCTCCGAACGTTGAGCAAGCTCCGTAGAGTCCTATATAGGGAAGGTTAAAATCCATAAGTCCGTAGCTTGATGCGGCGCACTGATTTTGTAAATCGCCTGCAAATATCCAACCTATATCGTGGGCAGATATTCCCGATTTTGAAATTGCGCCTATCAGCGCTCTTTTTTGCATCTCGCTCTCCGCAAGCTCCCACGTTTTTTTACCGAATCTCATATCTTTGCTATGCTCGTCAAAAAACTTTCCGAGCGGGCCTTCGTATTCTTTTTTACCAACGACCGAATATGATGAGTTTATATGCGGACGTTTATTTAATTTGACAACATCATTACGCTTCATTTAATGCTCCGAAAAAATCATTTTTAGAATTTTTCCCCGTTTTGACAAAAATATACGGCTCTGCAAAAAGCAGAGCCGTATTGAAAATTTATTCGTTTTCGTTTTTGAAGCCAAGTCCAAGTGCGTTTATCTTTTCTTTTATTTCGGTAAACGATTTGAGACCGAGATTTCTTATCTTCATCGTTTCGTCTTCCGTCTTCAACACAAGGTCACCTACCGTGGTTATTCCCGCACGCTTCAAGCTGTTATAGCTTCTTACGGAAAGCTCAAGCTCGTCAATAGTGATCTCAAGAGCCAAATTTTTAGCTTTTTCATCGTCAGACTTCATTACCAACGATGCAACGTTATTTGATAATGCCAAAATACACTCGAAGTGCTTAATGATAACGTTAGATGCGGTCGCCATCGCTTCTGCGGGACTTATTGAGCCGTCCGTATGTACGTCAACTATAAGTCTGTCGAAATCAAGAGCGTTTCCGACGCGCATATTCTCAACTTTGTAATTCACGTTTAAGATAGGTGTGAAAATGGAATCAACCGCTATCGTGCCGAGCGCTCTTTCGGCATACATTTGCTTGTTCTTTTCAGCGGGAACGTAGCCTCTTCCCTTCGCAAAACCAAGCTCCATATAAAAATGCTTTCCTTCGCCTACGGTTGCAATTACTTGCTCGGGATTGATTATCTCAAGCTCCGTATCAACCTTAATGTCACCTGCCGTAACTATGCAAGGTCCAACAACGTCGATACAACTTGTTTTCAGTTCATCCGTATAAAGCTTTGCAACGATTCCTTTTACGTTTAAAACGATTTGGCAAACATCTTCCTTAACACCGTCCATAGTCGATATCTCGTGGGCAACGCCGTCGATCTTTATATACACGACTGCAGCCCCGGGAAGCGAAGAAAGCATTACGCGGCGAAGAGAATTACCGAGCGTCATACCAAATCCTCTCTCAAGCGGCTCTATAAAAAATTCGCCGTCTCTTCCGTTTTCGTTTGCATTTGAAATTACGTTTGGAATATTGAATTCGAGCATATATACCTCCGTTAAATAAACAGATATTTTTATCCATTTTAATAATAATCCATATTATTATAACATACCTTTTCAATTTTTGCAAGTCTGTTTTTAAAAATATCTCAAATTAAAAATCGCTTACGGAAGTTTTTCCGTAAGCGATCAAGGTTGTTGTATTATTATTTGCCGGAGTTTGCAACGCCTGCGTCGTAAAGGTCAGCGAAGTGGTCTTCTACTTGATTCTTCTTTGTTGCAATATGGCTTGCCATATCCGTTGACTTTTCGTTGATGAGCTCTTTAAGAATATATGCGTAACCGGTTTCGTTGCCGTTATAGAGGTAGCCGAACTCCCAGTTCATATTCTTAAATACGATGTCAAGCATTTCAGAGCTTTCGATATCACGTGTGCCCGTTCCGTAGATCGTCTGCTCGATGATCGTGGGATAGGTGTACTGATATGAGAAGTATGCCATAGTTTCAAGAACCGTACTTACGTATTCTGTGTCGGGGCAGTTCTTGGGTACTGCATAGCAAAGGTGCCATGCCTCAACGTATGAGCCGTATTCTTCTTGGTCGAGATTGAGCTTGGGCATAGGAAGAATACCAAAGTTGATATCATAATCACGCATTTTAGTTGCTTCGTCGATATATGCTATATCAAACAAAACTTTTCCCTCCGCAAACGCATTATTGTAGAGGTCCTTGGAGGAATCGCTTGACTCACGCAAGCTGATAGGATAAACGACGGTACGTCTGCCCGTGTTGTAAAGCGTGTGGAGCTTGTCGATAATGTTAGACATTCTCGCAGTATTAACAACGATAGTGGGCTCGTCGTTTTCGCCCTTCTCAACCGTACTCTGTCTGAATGCGCCGAGCCATGCGTTGATGTGAGGACCGTCATCGGATACCATCGCAATAAGGTCAGCGTCCGTGATCTGTCCGTCGCCGTTCATATCCTGAGAAAAGTTCTTCGTAGCATTGATAAGCTCATCAACAGTCCATTTGCCGTCGCGAACGAGCTGATAGAAATCGGGAAGATTATGCTCTGTAGCAAGATCCTTATTAAAGAGAAGAACTACCGTATTTAAGTAAATAGCGTAGCAAGAGGAGCTTACACCAAAGTAGTTGACGTCAAGAATGGAGGAGGAATCGGTAAAACCGGCGTTCCACCAAGGCTTTGAAAGGTCGCAGTATTCAAGATAGTCAAAGTTCAAAACAGCATCGGCGATAACCAAAGCCGCACAGTTTGACTCGGTATGAATAGCCATAACGTCAAATCTTCCGTCATTGGCAAGTACGCTGTCGATAAATACCTGCGACTGCTTGGGCGTAGAGGTGTTCATCGTAGCTTCAAGAGTTACGCCGATAGTATCCTTGACTGCGTCGTTCATCTGCTTTATGGAGTCGTTGAGAGGGTTGTCATTGTAATCTTCTCTTACAAAACGGTCTTTACCCCAAGGTGTAGGCGAGTCAATAATGAATGTCTTTCCCTCGTATTTCGATTTCGAATCCGAAGCTATTTCAAGAGGTTCATCGGAAAACTCGATCTTCAAATCATCGTCCAATTCGGTTCCGTCGGGACTATTTCCTTCACCGTCTTCACCATCATCGAAGCCGCCGCAAGAAACAAGGCCAACGCAACAAACGATCATAATAAGCGCAAGAAGCATTGCTAAAATACGTTTCATTGTTTTCTCCTTTAAACGATTTTAATGTTAAATAGCGCATAGATTATAACACAACAAAAGGAATGTGTCAATACCAAGAGCCAAAATATATCTGCTGTAAAAAACAAAACTCTACATTATTCTATTTTCTAAACAGACGTGTTTTGTGAAAAAAAACACCTTTTTCCATAAGTTTTATACATATGCGGAAAAATCATAGTTGACAAAAGGTGCCATAATATGTTAATATCTTAAAAAGCACATAAATTTACGTGCCTTTTTTCATTTTATAAGCCGAAAAATAAAGCATTCGGCAAAAAAAGTTTTAAGGAGACAAATTATGGATCTTATGTTCGCAGTAATAGCGATTTCCGTTATAGCGCTTCTCTTTGCACTTATAACGGCAAAAAGATTGCTCAAATCCGACTCCGGCGAAAAAGAAATAACCGACATATCCGGCATTATCAAAAAAGCGGCAAATGCTTTCTTGAAAAAGCAGTATACGGTTGTGGCAATATTCTTTGTTGTGATATTCATCGTTCTGATAGCGATGAATTTAATTTTCCCCGAGACCGCAAACTCGTACACGCCTTTTGCGTTTTTGACAGGCGGCATCTATTCCGGCCTTGCGGGATACATCGGAATGAGAATTGCTACCTCGTCAAACTGCAGAACCGTCGTTTCAGCTCGAAACAGCCTTGATAAAGGCCTCAGAACCGCATTCTCAAGCGGAATGGTTATGGGTATGGTCGTTGTCGGGCTCGGTCTTTTCGATATAAGCATTTGGTACGTTCTTTTGAAATACGTATTTAAAGCAAGCGGCGACGTAATTGCAAACACTATGGTCACTTTCGGCATAGGCGCAAGTACGATGGCTCTCTTTGCAAGAGTCGGCGGCGGTATATTTACGAAAGCTGCTGATGTCGGTGCCGACCTTTGCGGTAAAGTCGAGGCGGGAATACCCGAAGACGATATAAGAAACCCTGCGGTAATCGCCGATAACGTAGGAGATAATGTAGGCGACGTTGCGGGTATGGGCGCTGACCTTTACGAATCGTACGTCGGCTCTATCCTCTCCTGTGCTTCTCTCGGATTTTTTGCGGGACTTCAAGAAAAAGGATTTTTGTTCCCCTTCTTGCTTGCCGCCGCAGGTATACTCGCATCAATTATCGGTTCATTCTTCATAAGAACAAAGGAAAACGCTTCTCAAAAAGTCTTGCTTACAGCTTTGAGAAAAGGACTTTACGTGACAAGCGCCATTATGATAGTCGTTTCGTTCATTATAATTAAGTTCATTTTGAATTTAGAGAACGCTTGGGGTATCTGGGGTTCCGTAATGTGCGGCCTTATAACAGGCGTTATCATAGGAAACGTCACCGAACATTACACATCCGATACATATAAGCCCACGCAGGATCTCTCCGCTTCATCTAAGACCGGAAGTGCGACTGTAATAATCGACGGTCTTGCATTGGGAATGAGCTCAACATTCAGCTCCGTCCTCATTGTTGCGACAGCAGTAATCGCAAGCTTCATTTTAGCAGGCGGCTCTATAGCTGCTCCCGAGCTTGGGCTCTTCGGCGTAGGTGCTGCGGCAGTCGGTATGCTTTCTACTCTCGGACTTACACTTGCAACCGACGCATACGGCCCCGTAGCAGATAACGCAGGCGGAATCGCCGCTATGTCCGGTCAAGAGGAATACGTAAGAGATCGCACAGATGCCCTCGACAGCCTTGGCAACACGACGGCAGCCACAGGTAAAGGCTTCGCTATCGGCTCTGCCGCACTCACCGCCATAACTCTTATTGCGGCTTTCAAATCAACGATAGAGGCCTCGTTTAGCATAAAGCTCGATCTTAATCTCTTAAATCCCAAGGTACTTATCGGACTTTTCATCGGCGTTATGCTTCCCTTCCTCTTCTCATCCGTTGCCATGAAAGCGGTCGGCCGTGCGGCATCTAAGGTGGTTATGGAAGTAAGACGTCAGTTTAAGGATATCCCCGGCATAATGGAGGGAAAGAACTCACCCGATTACTCAAAATGCATTGAGATCTGCACAAGTTCTGCACAGAAAGAAATGCTTATGCCCGCACTTATCGCTATACTCTCCCCCCTCGTCGTGGGCGGATTCTTAGGATTTTCCGGCATAATCGGCTTGCTTGCAGGTACTGCGGCTTCCGGTTTCCTTTTGGCGATCATGATGAGTAACTCCGGCGGCGCTTGGGATAACGCTAAGAAATACATCGAAGCAGGTAACAACGGAGGTAAGGGTTCAGAGTCGCATAAGGCAGCGGTCGTCGGCGACACCGTGGGCGATCCCTTTAAGGATACGGCAGGCCCTTCGATCAACATTCTTATCAAGCTCATAAGCACTGTTTCAATGGTACTTGCGCCTATAATTTACGCAATATCAAAGCTCTTGGAAAACAACATCATAAAGTAAAAATCAAAAAGCTCCGAGTTTAAAACACTCGAAGCTTTTTATACGCAAAAAAAGATGTGCGAAATTAACGCACATCTTTTTACTTTAAATTAGTCTTCGCAGTCGCAATCACAGTCGCAGCAGCAATCAAAATGCTCACCGCACTCTGTGCAGATTATATCGTCAAAATCATCGTCGTCGATATCAAGGAAAACGGTTGCGCCGCACTTGGGGCAGGTTACTTCAACGACCTCGTCGTCGCAGCAATCGCAGCAGTCGCAGTCGTCTTCGTCTACTTCGTAAACGTACTCCTCAACCTCTCCGAGATCCTGATCAAGCTCGTCAACGTAGTCATAAAGCGTTGCCGTATCGTCTTCAAGATCGGAAACGGTCATTGCCATATCCTCGAGAATATCTGCGATCTCTTTGATGAGCTTGGAATTTTTATCGTCAGCAAGCTCCATTCCTTCGATCACGCCTTTAAGATGTGCTACCTTTTCAGTAAGTGTCATCGTAAGTTCCTCCTGTTAATATTTAAGTTGGGCTTATGCTCTTTCCAAATATTCACCCGTTCTCGTATCGATCTTGAGAACGTCGCCGATGTTTATAAAGAGGGGCACCTTTACGATTGCGCCCGTCTCAAGCGTTGCAGGCTTGCTTGCGCCCGTAGCCGTGTCACCCTTAAATCCGGGCTCTGTTTCGGTTACTTCAAGCTCTACGAACAAGGGGGGTTCAACTGCAAATACGTTGCCCTTATAGGACATGATCTTGCAGTCCATATTCTCTTTGACAAACTTGAAGTTGTCACCGAGCTTTGCACCCTCAATGGGAAGCTGTTCAAATGTGTCGTTATCCATAAAGTACCAAAGCTCGCCGTCGTTGTAAAGATATTGCATCTCCTTACGGTCAACGATAGCTGTGGGGAATTTCTCCGTGGGGTTGAATGTTTTTTCAATAACGCTTCCCGTAATTACGTTACGGATCTTCGTGCGTACGAATGCAGCTCCCTTTCCGGGCTTTACGTGCTGAAATTCAACAATCTGCATTACCTGACCGTCCATATCAAATGTGAGGCCGTTTCTGAAATCGCCGGCAGTTACCATAAAATTATTCCTCCAAATGTATATTTTTATTCATTTTACCGCTATATTTTACCATAAAATATTCCAAATTGCAATACATATTTTTCAATAATACTCATATAATCTGTAATTTAAGGTATTTTTTCCGTGAAATATCTCCCCGTCAAAACACAAAGGGTAGTTTATGGGACAATGCACTTACATATTGATATATATTTTTACTTATTTATAAAAAACTCTTGCAACGAATAGAAAAATAAGTTATAATATAGAAAACAAACATTTGTTTGCTTTAGGAGGATTTTTAAAATGGCTGAAAAGAAAGTTGCATCTACCGCAAGAGCGGGCGGCACTGCCGAAGAAAAAAAGCAGGCTCTTAAAACGTCTATCGCACAGATAGAAAAGCGCTTCGGTGCCGGCTCGATCATGAGGCTCGGCTCAAATAATACGATGAACGTCAGTGCGGTTTCCACCGGCTCTCTCTCCCTCGACCTTGCCCTCGGTATCGGCGGCGTTCCCAAGGGTAGAATTATCGAAATATACGGTCCCGAATCTTCGGGTAAGACCACACTTGCTCTGCACGTTTTGGCAGAGATACAAAAATGCGGTGGCGAGGTCGCTTTCATTGATGCAGAGCATGCTCTCGACCCCGTATACGCTAAAGCTATCGGTGTTAATACGGACGAGCTATTGGTCGCTCAGCCCGATGACGGCGAACAGGCGCTTGAAATTGCGGAAACACTCGTATGCTCCGGTGCTATCGAAGGTGTTGTAATCGACTCCGTCGCAGCTCTCGTTCCCAGAGCGGAGATCGAAGGCGCTATGGGCGATCACCACGTAGGTGCGCAGGCGCGCCTTATGTCACAAGCTTTGCGCAAGCTCTCGGGCGCTATCGCAAAGACCAACTGTGTCGTTATATTTATAAATCAGCTCCGTGAAAAAGTAGGCGTTTTCTACGGCCCCAGCGAAGTTACGACGGGCGGACGTGCGCTTAAATTCTACTCTTCCGTCAGAATCGACGTAAGACGCGGCGAGCAGATCAAAAACGGTGATAACGTTATCGGCAACCAAACGAAATGTAAGGTAGTTAAAAACAAGGTTGCTCCTCCCTTTAAGGTTGCGGTATTTGATATAATGTACGGCAAGGGCATCTCCAAGGAAAGCGAGCTTCTTGACCTTGCGGTATCCCTTGATATCATCAAAAAGAGCGGTTCTTGGTTCTCGTATAACGGAACGAGAATAGGTCAAGGACGTGATAACGCAAGACAGATCCTCTGCGACAATCCCGAGCTTGCCGAGGAAATCGAAAAGCTCGTAAGAGCCAATTCCTCAAGCATAGACTTGCCCGAAGACAAAACCGTACTTGACGATGATGACGTAGACGGAACGAAGGCAGCTATTGAACTCGGCATCGACATTTCTGCCGACGATCTTTGATAAATGGCAAAAGAGATAATTAAAATAGATTTAAGCGATGACGGCGAGTCCGTCACGCTTAAATTTTCGAACGCAGAAAGTATAAGGCTCTCGAGCTATGATTGGTACGATCTGAATTTCGCAAGAAAATGCGGTGAGGTAAGCGACTCGCAGTACGATATGCTTTCTCGGCTTGAGGAATGTACAAAAGCCAAAAATAAGCTTCTCTCGCTGCTTTCATATTCGGGTAACAGTCGACAGGGCTTTCACAAAAAGCTTCAAAGATACGGGTTTTCGCCCGAAAGTATCGAATATGCACTTGACTTTGCTGAAGAAAAGAAGCTCATAAACGATGAAGGCTACGCCGAAGCTCTTATATACGAGCTTGCAGAAATCAAGAAATACGGCCCCGTACGCATAAAAGCGGAAACATTCCGTCACGGCGTTGCGAAAGATATAACTGACGAGTTAATCTTGAAGTATTACGAGAAGGACGAAAAAGGACTTTGTCTTTTCGACATGAATATGTACGAGATGGCAGTTTTAAAGGCTAAAAATCTTGACCTTTCGGATAAAGCGGGAAAGGATAAGCTCTTTGCCGCACTTAACCGTTTGGGATATGAGTATTCAAGAATTTCCAAATTGAGATTTAACAAAAAATAACCGCTCGGCAGAGGAAACCTCTGCCGATTTTTCTTTTTTGAACTTGAAAATACTCTTACTATATGGTAAAATAAATATATTACGGTAATATTTTACGTGCAAGGAGCTTTATATGGACTTCAAACAGAGAATATGCGAATATATTGACGGCAAAAGAGATGAGTTTATAGAGGACTTATCCGAGCTCGTCGCCATAAGAAGTGTTAAAAGCGAGGCGAAAGACGGTATGCCCTTTGGTGAAGGCAGCGCGCGCTGTATGGAAAAGGCAGTCGAAATGTTCGAGCGCTACGGCTTTAAAAGCGAGAATCTCGAAAACTTCGCCGCATACTGCGATATGAACGCAAACGAAAGCGCTCTTGACATACTCGGACACGTCGACGTTGTCGGCGAGGGCGACGGTTGGGATACCGACCCTTACGTTGCGACAGTAAAAGATGACGGTTGCATATACGGCAGAGGTACTGATGACGATAAGGGCCCCGTAGTTGCGGCTTTATACGCTATGCGTGCAGTAAAAGACCTTAATATACCGCTTTCGAAAAACGCAAGGCTTATTGTAGGCGGAGATGAAGAAAGCGGCTCGGAGCTTGATCTTGAAGCCTATTATAAGGTTTTTGATCCCGCACCCGCCACATTTTCGCCCGACGCCTCCTTCCCTATCTTCAATACCGAAAAAGGAAGCTATAAGCCCACTTTTACAAAAAAGCTTGTACAAAGCAACGTATTACCGAGAGTGGAAAGTCTTTCGGGAGGTTACAGAATAAACGTGCTCCCCGCTAAAGCAAGTGCCGTACTTTTGGGTATAGACAAAGATGTGCTTACTTCAGCTATCAAAAAGGCAACCGAAAAAACGGGGGTTTCGTTTTCTGCTGAATATAATGCGGGCAAAACGTCGGTTTACGCAGAGGGACGCTCCACTCACGCATCAACGCCATCGGACGGCAAAAACGGTATAACCGCTCTGCTTTATTTGTTAAGTCTTTTGCCCCTTGCAAAGTGCGATATAAACGAGCAAATAAACGAGCTTGCCGCTCTTTTTCCTTTTGGAGATGATAACGGACGCACGCTCGGCATTTATCAAAATGACGACATATCGGGAAGCATAACTGTAGTGTTAAGTCTTTTGGAAATAAACGACGGTTTGGTTTGGGGAAGATTTGACGCAAGAACTCCTATTTGCGCAAACGACGAAAATTGCCGCATTGTATTCGAAAAGCTTATGGCAAAAAAGGGATACTCGGTTGAGGGAGAAATGGGTAAAGCGCACCACACTCCCGAGGACAGCGTATTTATCAAGACCTTAAAGTCGGTATATACGGACTTTACGGGTGAAGAATGCCCCTGTCATTCTATGGGCGGCGGTACGTACGTTCACAATATTGAAGGCGGAGTTGCTTTCGGTGCATCGCGCCCCGATTTTCAATCTAATCTGCACGGCGCAAACGAGAGGGCAAATATTGATGACCTGCTTAGTGCGGCTAAAATATTCGCTCTCGTTATAGTACAAATGTGTGAATGAGGTTAAAATGACGAAAGAAACGGGACTTGTTATAAAAGGCTTCGGAGAGCTTTTTGAAGTTCTAACCGAAAGCGGTGAAAAAGTCAGCTGCGCCGTAAGAGGTTTGCTCAAACATAAAAGCTCGCTTCCGCTTGCGGGCGACAAGGTTATTTTTGAAAAACAAGCAAACGGAAAAGCGGTCATAAACGAGGTCTGCGAAAGAAAGAATTTTCTTATAAGGCCACCCATGGCAAACCTCGATAAGCTCTTTATCGTAGTAGCCACCGCTTCTCCTCTCCCTTCCTTTGAAACGCTTGATAAGATCACCTGTGCCGCATTTGCAAAAGGTATAGAGCCGATAATCGTTATAAATAAAACCGACATTAAATCAAGCAAGGAAATAAGACAAATTTACGAAAAGGCGTCGATAAAGATATTCGACGTATGCGCAAAAGAGAGCACGGGTATAGACGCCATAAAAGGCGAAATAAGCGGTATATGTGCCTTTGCGGGAGCTTCGGGTGTCGGTAAAAGCAGTCTTATGAACGCACTTTTTCCAAATCTGCACCTAACCGTCGGAGATTTAAGCGACAAGAGCGACCGAGGCAAGCATACGACAAGAACCGTGGAGTTATTCGAAGTCGAAGGCGGCTATTTTGCGGATACGCCCGGATTTGCCATGATAGATTTTGAAAAATTCGATTTTTTGAAGCTCGAAGAGCTTGCGGGCAGTTTTCCCGAATTCAGAGAGCCCCTTAAAAAGTGCAGATATACCGACTGCACGCATACAAACGAGGACGGTTGCGGTATTATCGAAGCATACGAAAACGGCTCTGTAAGCAAGAGCAGATACGAAAACTATATTTCATTTTACAATATTTTAAAGAATAAGCGGACATACCATTGAATATTGAACGTTTTTTGCTGTTTTTCCGTTAAAAAACTTGACATATTGGGTAAAAAATAGGATAATATACAATGATTATTTACACGTTAATATTTACCCGCCATTTCGACGTAAAGGAGGCAATATATGAAATTTTACGGTTCATCTAAAACAGGACCGGTAAGAAGCACCAACCAAGACGCTTTTTTTGCTCTGCAGCTTCAAAGTAACGTATTCATTGCCGCAGTTTGCGACGGAATGGGAGGAGCTGCCGCCGGCAACATCGCAAGTAAAACGGCGGTGAAGATAATCAGCGAACAGCTCAAAAGTGCTTTCGCCGCTTTACCCGACGAAGAATTTGACAGTGAAAGCGAGATCAAGAAAGCATTTTACGATGCCGATGACGGCATAAGAGAGCTTGTATCCAAGCACCCGGAATATGCGGGAATGGGTACAACTGCCGTGCTACTCGTTGCTTATGACGATAAGGCGTATATTGCACATGCGGGAGATAGCCGTTGCTACAATCTTGACGGAGAAACGCTTACAAGGCTCACGAAGGATCACTCCTACGTACAAATGCTTATAGACAACAACGAAATAACCGAAAGCGAAGCGGAAACTCACCCGAATAAAAATATCATTACGCGCTCAATCGGAGGAGCCGCAAAGGCGCTTCCCGACATAATTTTAACTAAAGCTTCGGGGCAATTCTTGCTCTGCAGCGACGGACTGACCAATTACGTTACAGAGGACAGAATACTTGAAATAATGATAAGCTCTCCTACCCCGCAAAAATCAGTAACAAAGCTTGTATCCGAAGCTATTAAAAACGGCGGCGGAGATAACGTTACCGCACTTGTTGTTAATTTTTTATAAATAATACGGAGTTTTAATATGAAATACGAAGATTTTGTCGGAAAGATACTTGACGACAGATACAAAATTAAAAGCGTAGTCGGATACGGCGGCATGGCAGTTGTCTTCTGTGCCGAGGATATCGTTATGAACAGAGTCGTTGCGATCAAAGTACTTAAAACCGATTCCGACGATCCCGAGAAGGCAATACAACGCTTTATCAACGAATCGAAAGCTGTTGCGATGCTCTCGCACCCGAACATTGTAAATATTTACGACGTAAACGTAAAAGACGAAATCAAGTATATCGTAATGGAGTACGTTGAGGGCACCACCCTGAAAGAATATCTCGGCAGCGTCGAGCGCATAAATTGGAAGGAAGCCTTGCGCTATACGGAGCAAATTTTACGAGGACTTGCGCAAGCTCACGAAAGAGGCGTAGTTCACAGAGACGTAAAGCCGCAGAATATACTTTTGCTTAAGGACGGAACTATCAAAGTAACGGATTTCGGTATTGCAAAGGTACACAAGAGTGATACTATCACCGACGGCGAATCCGCTATAGGTACAGTACACTATATAAGCCCTGAGCAAGCCGAAGGCAAGGACGTAACAAACGCAAGCGATATATATTCCGTAGGCGTTATGCTTTACGAGATGGTAACGGGAAAGTTACCGTTTAACGCGGATTCTTTGGTTTCGGTCGCTTTAATGCATATAACTGATGAAGCGGTTCTTCCGAAGGACATCGTTCCCTCACTTCCCGACGGACTTCAATTCATAATCCTTCAAGCGATGTCGAAGGATATTGATATGCGCTTCGAAAACTGCGATGAAATGTTAAGATATATTGAGGAGCTTTTGCAAAATCCCGACGTTATTTTTGCTCCCTTGCCTTCCGTCGCCGCAAGACGAGCTATGGCAAAATCAGACAATACAACGCAATCAAATACGAAGTCAAATAAAAAAGTTCGCGGAAAGAAGGACAATAAAATCAAAACAAAAAGAAAACACAACACTATGCTTCCCATCGTTTTAGGTGTATTTTTAGCTTTTCTCGTAGTGGGAGCATTCGGCGCATTTGAAATCGGAAAAACTATATGGAGCGTTACTTTCGGTAAACAGACCGAAAACATTTCAGAGGAAGAATTGGTAACGGTTGAAAACCTCGTCGGAAAAGAACTTACCGAACAGCTCCAAAACGAGCTTTATCAAAAAGGCTACAAAATAGTCCGCAAAGAAGTTTTCAGCGACGTTTATGATGCAGGCTTTATTACCGACCAAACGCCTGAAGAAGGCACTCATATGCGCCACGGATTCAGTATAGTTTTATATATCAGCAAAGGCGAACAAAAGATAATTCTTGAGGATTACACTAACACCGATAGCCGTGAGGCTATAAGAATACTCAAAAACGCCGGCCTCGCAGTCGAGATCAAGCAACAAAATCACGATACGATTGCAGACGGTTTCGTAATTGAGACAAACCATAAAGTAGGCGACGAACTCTATCCCGGTGATAAGATCACACTTTACGTAAGTCTTGGCCCCGAGATAACGCAAGAGGTAGTCCCCGATATAACCGGTATTCCGCTTGAAAGCGCTAAAGAAACAATTGAGGAGTTCGGTTTTAAAGTCGGAAACATTAAAGAGGTTGCCACAACCGATATCAGTCTTGACGGTATAGTAAAATCACAAAGTGTAAAGCCCGAAACAAGTCAGCTACTTGAAACGAAAATCGACCTTGAAGTATACGTATACAAGATACCCGAACCCGAGCCCAATCCTGAAACACCGACGGACGATACACCAACGGACACAGAAAGTTCCGAAAACTAACTTTGGAGAAAATTATGGAATTAAAAAATAAAGTCATAGCATTTTTAGGCGACAGCATTACTCAAGGCGTAGGAGTTACGAATATTGAAAATAAATATGATATCAGATTGCAAAAACGCTTCGATTTTAAGCGCAGAAACTACGGACTCAGCGGAACAAGACTTGCATATCAAAGCACTCCTACTCTTGATAATCCTCAATTTGATCTATATTTTGCAGGCCGTGCACAGCCTATTCCCGAGGATAACGATCTTATAGTGGTCTTCGGCGGCACTAACGATTACGGTCATGGCAGAGCTTTATTCGGCACCTTTGAAAATAAGACTCCCGAAACGTACTGCGGTGCGATAAGATTCCTTATTAAAATTCTAAAACCGAAAACTAAAAGGCTCGTCTTTATGACACCTATGTCACGCAAGGAATGCGACACGCATCCCGCATATCTCTCCCCCGATAAAAAAATGTTTATCGAATACATTGATGCTATGATAAAGATTTGCGCAGACGAGGGCGTGGAAGTGTTCGATCTGTTTAGAGAAGGCCCCGATGCAACAGATCCCGAGGTATGTGCAAAGTATTTCCCCGACGGACTTCATCCCAACGATGACGGTCACGAAATTATTGCAAAGCTGCTCGGAGACTATCTTGAAAATTTGGAATAAAAAAATAACCCGCTTCAAAATGAAGCGGGTTATTTAATTTAAATCGGATAATCCGATGCATCGAAGAATATGTGATATAAAAGGTAAATCGCATCTTCGGCATTCGTTATGCCGTCTTGGTTGAAATCGCAATCCTGATATATCGGATAGTTGCTGCTTTCGAAGAAAATACTGTAAAGTAAATATATCGCATCGCTTGCACCTACCGTCAAGTCGCCGTTAACGTCACCTCGTATACCGCCATCGCTCAAACGTCTTGCACTCACTAAGCACTCGTTTCCGCTTGCAATTTCCACAAGCTCCCACTTATCATCGTCCATCATACAAGTAAACACCTTTAATGATTCGCAATACGCAAACGCACTGCTTCCGATGCTTTCGACAGATGCGGAAAGCTTTAAATTTGAAAGCTTCACGCAGTAGTAAAACGCTCTTTCCCCAATGTACTCTACGCTGTCGCTCATTGTAATTAAAACGAGCTTTTGGCAACCGAAAAATGTGTCGGTTTCAATACGCTTTACTGCACTCGGAAGACTTATATCAGTTATATTTTGACAATAGTAAAATGCGCTTTCTCCTATCGTTTTGACTGCACTCGGAAGGCTTATATCACGAAGCTCGTAGCAATACGCAAACGTCTTATCACCTATTGACGTGAGTGTTGCGGGCAACTGCACCGAGACAAGATTTTCAAGGCGGCGAAACGCATTATCTCCAATGTGCGTAATGTTCTCGGAAACCGATATTTTATAAATCTCGTTTCTGTAGCTATACCACGGCACGTCAGTGCTTTTCTCATAATCGGTCATAGCTCCGCTGCCGTTTACGTACAGAGTTCCCGTATTGGAATCAAAACTCCATTCAGCACTCGTCCCGCAGCTTGTGTTGTCCGCACTTATGCAAAACGTCGAAAGCACAGAAAAAAGAAGAGCGGCTGCTAAAAATAATAAAACTTTTCTTTTCACCGAAAGCTCCTTGCCTAAATTTATTTTCGACATATTATAACATACCGATTTATCCGTTGTCAAGGTAATAGGAATTTTTCGAAACAGTATATATACTGTTTCGCAAGAAAAATATTTTCAACAAATTGAAAAAAGGTCTTGGATTATTACAATATATATGGTATAATTATTATAAGTATATATAGGTGGTGGTTGCTATGGATAAAGTTAAGGACTTTTTGCAATTTTTGCTTACTCAAATAAGGGACGTCGGCATAATAATCGACATCATCGATATCGCTATAGTTTCGATATTGATCTACTACTTCTACAAATTCATAAGGGATAGACGTGCGGGTAAGCTCGCACTTGGCGTCTTATTGTTTTTTGTATTCCTTTTCATAAGCGGCGTCGCAAAAATGAAAGCACTTAATTTTCTGTTGCGTAACCTTATCCAAGTAGGACTTATTGCAATATTTATCGTATTCCAACCCGAGCTTCGTTCAATTCTCGAAAGACTCGGTGAGCAACCCATCAAAAGCCTAAACCGTTTGACACAAAGTGCAAAGCTCAAATATGAGGAAGCTATCGACCAAATATGCGATGCCGTTACAGAATTTTCCTTGAAGCATACGGGCGCACTTATCGTTTTTGAAGGCGAAACCAAGCTCGGCGACGTGATAAGCACGGGTACCATCACCGATGCTGAATGCTCGTTGTTTTTGATAAGAAATATTTTCTTTGACAAAGCACCCCTTCACGACGGTGCAGTCATAATACGTGAAGGCAAGCTCTATGCTGCAGGCTGTTATTTGCCCTTGTCTAACCAAGATATCGACTTGAATTTGGGAACCCGTCACAGAGCAGGACTGGGAATGAGTGAGATATCCGATGCGCTCGTTATAATCGTTTCCGAGGAAACGGGCAATATTATGCTTGCCCAAAACGGCACGCTTAAAAAAATCAGCTCGATCGCTGCTTTAAAAAAGACGCTTAAAAAGCAACTTATTCCGAGCGACGATGAAAGCACAGCCAATATAGCAAGGAAGTTGCTTCGCAGAAAGCACGGAAAAACGAACCGTGATGATAACAAAAATTTAAATTCGGAGGGAAATGAAAATGTCGATAAAGCATAAAAGCAGACCAATAAACGATTCTCCCGCCGAAAAGAAAGTAATGCCGCAAAATCTTTTACCTAAAATATTTTCGGTTGTTGCCGCTATCGTATTATGGCTTTACGTAATAAGTACAGACGCTCCCATTTCGGACGTCAAGTTAAACGTCGCCGTAGACCTTTTAGGCGCAAACACACTTGAATCCTCTTACGGACTCTCCCCCATAATCGGCTCGGGACAGTCTATAAACGTAGTTTTGTCCGGAAAAAAGAGTGTTGTAAACGACCTCGACGAGAGCGACGTTTATGCATACGTTGACTTAAACTCCGTCAATAAATCGGGAAGCTACACGCTTAAAGTTATGGTCAACTCTCCCGAAGGCGTTACCGTAGACAATTACTCTCCCCGCGAAATCAACGTTTATCTCGATAAGAATATCACAAAAAACGTTCCCGTAAAGGTAATAAAGGCGTCCTACAGCTTAGATGATCCCGACAAGCTTTCGTTGGGAAATATCACAACGGACGTAGAGTACGTTGATATAACCGGTCCTGCCGAAATAGTAAATTCCGTAAAATCGGCAAACTTGAATTTAGAGCTCCAAAAGCTCAGCACATCAACTACGTACACAGGAAGACTCGTGCTTGTAGACGACGAAGGCAGAGAAGTAAACAACGCATTCACCACGATAAGCACACCGAGCGTAACTGCTACTATACCCGTTATAACAACAAAACAAATAGCGCTTGGCGTTAATTTTACAAACGGCTATTTCAATAAAGATAATGCCGATATAACCATAACTCCCGAAACTATTACGGTCTCTATGCCCGTTGAAATGCAGGATGATTTAAACGAGCTTATAATCAAAACCATTGATGAAACGCAAATCGGCTCGGAAACGTCCATACAGAGCGCAATAAAGCTTCCCGCAGGCGTGATACCTCTGTCTACCGTTAATTCCGCAACGATAAATATAAGTCTTAAAAACACCGAGACATCGACCGTCACATTAAATGCAAGTGATATCAAGCTTATAAACGTTCCGCAAGGCTATACCGCAACAATTGAAACGAGCAGTATTGCGGTAGGTATAAGAGGTCCGAAGGATACGGTTGCAAAAATGACTGCAAGTGATTTTGAAGCTACGGTTGACCTTTCGGGACATTCATTTGAGGGAACGAGCTCTATAGCCGTAAAATTGGATAGCGATTATGAAGACGTTTATACGCTCAACATAGAAAAGAAGCACCCTCTTCCTACCGTAATGATAACCTTAAAAAAGGTGCAATAATGAAATCGGCTACCGTCATAAAATGCAATAAAGATATAGCTCTTATCAAAACTTTGCCTAAATCAAGTCCTTGCGATACGTGTAAAAGTCCCTGTGCGCAAAGAAGCTGCGAGCAATTAAAGCCCATAAAGCTTTGGGCAAAAAATACAGTCAATGCGTCTGTGGGTGAAGAGGTTTTGGTCGAGGAAGCAAAGACGGGCGCAGGTATCTTTTCCGCCGTTTGCTGTATGTTAGTTCCTTTGATTTGCGCCGTCTTCTCATTCGTACTTACAAGAAGTATTGTTACGGAAGGGATTTCCTTTCTTATTTCTCTTGCCGTTTTCGTTGTTGCGGAGATTTGCGGCGTACCTATGGCAAAGGCCTATGAAAAAAAGCACCCAACGCTAAATATTGTAAAGAATTTGGAGAATAACTAATGTATTCTGACAGCACAAAAAAGCTCTGGCAATTGAAAAGCTATGACGAGGCTCTTGCAAGAGAAATATCGGAAGACCTTGAAATATGCACGAATACTGCGGCGCTTTTGTGCCTTAGAGGTGTAGACAGTACCGATGCCGCAAGACGTTTTTTGCGCAAAGAGACCTGCTCTTTTTATAACCCGTTTTTAATTAAAGATATGGACAGAGCGGCAGACAGAATCATTCTTGCAATAAAGAATAACGAAAAGATATGCGTATACGGTGACTACGACGTTGACGGTATCACCTCAACGAGTCTTATGCGTCTTTATCTTGAAAGCAAGGGTGTTGGCTGTACCCACTATATCCCCGACCGTAACAGCGAAGGATACGGAATGAATACGCCCGCAATCGAATCTATAGCAAAAGACGGCACTTCGCTTATTGTAACCGTCGATACGGGCGTTACTGCAGTTGACGAAATAGAATTCGGAAAAAAGTTAGGTGTAGATTTCGTCGTTACTGACCACCACGAGTGTAAAGATGAAATTCCAAACTGTATAGTTGTAAATCCTTGCAGACACGACTGTGAATATCCTTATAAGGCGCTTGCGGGTGTAGGTGTGGTGTTTAAGCTTATATGTGCTATTGAAATGGCTCTTGCCGATAAGAAAGACGATGTGCCCACCGAGATTCTGTCAAGGCTCTTTTCGGAATATGCGCAAATAGTTGCTCTCGGAACGATAGCGGATGTAATGCCCGCAACCGATGAAAACCGCCTGATAATAAGTGTGGGGCTTTCAATGATGCAGAAGTCGCCTGACCCTTGGTGTAGGTCTATTTTGGATTTTTACGGCTTCTACGGCAAGAAGGGCGGCGATAAGCAAATAAGCTCTTCGACAATCGGTTACATTATTGCACCCCGAATCAATGCAGCGGGTAGAATCGGCAACGTAGAGCTTGCGGTAAAACTCTTTTTAACAAAATCAAAGGCCGAATCCGATGCATATGCGGCAGAGCTTTGCGAGCTTAACAGAAAACGTCAGGTAATGGAAAACGAGATAGTCGAAGAAGCTGTCGAAATGATAGAGTCTGCAAAAAACGACGAGCCGTTCATAATACTCTCATCTGATAATTGGCATCAAGGAATCATCGGTATTGTCGCTTCGCGTCTTTCCGAAAGATACTCGAAGCCTTGTATACTTATA
The DNA here is from genome assembly GCA_045585835.1 of Eubacteriales bacterium. Classification (GTDB taxonomy): domain Bacteria; phylum Bacillota; class Clostridia; order Oscillospirales; family CAG-272; genus CALCTE01. The sequence goes on along the minus strand of JAZMZG010000012.1, from coordinate 102,207 downwards.
ACCTTCTGCAACGAAGATACTTTAAGCGGAAAAGGCTCAGGACGCAGCGTTCCGGGAATAAGCCTTTACGATGCGCTCGAATATGCAAGCGAGCTTCTTGTTAAGTTCGGAGGACACGAGCTTGCGGCAGGTCTTACCGTTAGCAGAGATAATCTCGAAAAATTCAAGGCGAAGATAAACGAATACGCAAGAAAAAACAGCTTTGACAAGGAGCGCACCGTTCCCGTAGAGGTCGATTGCGAGCCTGCTCCCGCAGAAATAAATTCAACTTGTGCAAAGGAACTTCGCCTTTTAGAGCCGTTTGGATACGGTAATCCCTCACCTCTGTTTATGATATCCAACGCTTCGATATCGGATATCACTCCCCTTGCAAACGACAAGCATTGCAGATTTAATTTGACCAAGGGCGGCTATACCTTCCAAGCAGTATATTTCGGCACACCCGCATCAAAGCTCGGCTTTTGCAGTTCGGACAAGGTAGACGTGCTGTATCTTATGGAAATAAACTGCTATGCGGGAAAAGAAAATCTCCAGCTTATAGTAAAGGACATAAGAGCAAACAGAACGCTTACGAATTACATAGAATCTCAAGAAAGCCTTTATAACGAAATAATAAGCGGTAATGCAAAATATGAGCTTATCGACGATAGCGTGATCCCCACGAGAGATGACTTTAAGGCAGTCTATCTCTACGTGTTAAGGCTTTTAAGGCAAGAGGAAACCAAAACGCTTGACTACGCATATATCGCAAGAAGCGTATGCGCAAGCGGTTATTATATAGACGTTTGCAAAACACGGCTTATACTCGATATATTCAAAGAAAAAGAACTTATAAATCTTGAAGTTTCGAAAGGCCGCACGGTAACCTTATCCCGCTCTGAAAGCCTTGCACCCGGTGTAAAGGTGTCTTTGGACGGCTCACAAATACTTACTTCCCTAAGGGAAATGAAAAAACGAAGAAGTTAGGAGAAAACAAATGTCAGATAGCTTCGAGGCCTTTTGGAGAGCAATAGGCTGTAAAGCACAATTTGATAAAGAGATGATTGCAAGTGCGTTTGCTTTTGCAAGCGACGTGCATTCCGGTCAGCAAAGAAAGACGGGTGAAGATTATATCGTTCACCCTATTGCCGTAGCGGAGATAGTGGCAAATCTCGGACTTGATACTGCTTCGGTTTGCGCAGCACTTTTGCACGATACGGTTGAGGATTGCAAGGGTGTTACCACGGAGCTCGTCGCAAAAAGCACAAGTAAGGAGATCGCTTCCCTTGTTGATGGACTTACAAATTTAACTCAAATTCCGTTTGAGTCGAAGGAAGACGAGCACATCGAGAATCTGAGAAAGATATTTCTTGCGATGAGCAAGGATATACGCGTTATTTTCGTAAAGCTTGCAGACAGGCTCCACAATATGCGAACTCTATCCGCAAAGCAAGAGGTAAAGCAAAGAATTACCGCGCTTGAAACGATGCAGGTATATGCTCCCATCGCTCACCGCTTGGGTATCCAAGTCATTAAGCAGGAGCTTGAAAACCTTTCGCTTCTTTATCTTGACCGAATCGGATATAATAAGGTGCTGACTTATATCGAGAGAAAATTCGGCGAAAGCAAGGATTTCCTTGAAGCTACAAAAGCCAAGGTCAAGGAAACTCTTGAAAGTCAAGGCATACACTGCGAGATAGAAGGCAGAGTGAAATCGGTATACAGCATCTATAAAAAGATGTACAACGCAAACAAATCATTTGACGAGATATACGACTTTTACGCAATAAGAGTACTCGTCAATTCCGAGTCGGAGTGCTATACGGTGCTTGGTAACATACACGAGATGTACAACTCCATGCCCGGCAGATTTAAAGATTATATATCCACACCGAAGCCCAATATGTATCAATCGTTGCATACGACGGTTATAGGACGTGACGGCGTACCGTTTGAAGTACAGATAAGAACGCACGAAATGCACGAAGTTGCGGAATACGGTATCGCGGCGCATTGGAAATACAAGGACGGACAACATGCGGCAAGCGATCTTGGCGAAAAGCTCAAATGGATTCGCACCCTCCTTGAAAACGAGGGCGATTCGAATGACCCCGACGAATTCTTCCGTCCGTTCAAGATAGACCTTTTCGAAGACGAAACCTTCGTCTTTACTCCCAAAGGCGACGTTATAACGCTTCCAAGCGGCTCCAACTGCATTGACTTTGCTTATGCAATACACTCCGGTGTCGGCAATAAGCTTATAGGCGCAAAGATAAACGGCAATATCGCACCTATAGATACAGAGCTTCAAACCGGTCAGATAGTTGAGGCAATAACGAGCCAAAGCTCTAAAGGCCCGAGCCGTGATTGGCTTACGATAGTACGAAGCAGTGAAGCAAAAAATAAGATCCGCCAATGGTTTAAGAAAGAAAAAAGAGCCGAGAATATCATAATCGGCAAATCCGAATTCGACAGAGAGTTCAGAAGCTTCGGCGTATCACATACGGAAGCTCAAAAGACAGAGGTCCTTACAGCCGTTATTAAAAGGCTCGGTAATCTCTCCTCTATCGATGATCTTTATAATGCCGTAGGCTATGGCGGACTTTCCTTCTCAAGAGTCGGAAGGCTCCTTAGAGAAGAATTTGACAAGCTCGTTCGTCCTGCCGAAAGCGCCGATCCCGTAAAGCCGCAAGACGTACAGACAAAAAAATTCAAGCTTAAAGGTCACAACGTAATCGTTGAAGGTCTTGAAGGCTGTGAGATCAAGCTCGCTCACTGCTGTAATCCCCTCCCCGGAGACGAAATAACGGGATTTGTCACAAGAGGCAGAGGTGTTTCAATTCATAAGACCGACTGCCCGAATATATTATCGGCAAGAAAAGACAGCGAAAACAAAGAGCGTTTCGTTAACGTTTGGTGGACCGACGAAAGCCTTAAATCCACCGCAAACAAATTTGAAGCGGCAATTACCATAACCGCAAGGCGCAACTTCACGATTCTCGCAAAGATCACAAACTTGCTTGCGGATATGAAAGTTGCAATAAGTGCGATAAACACAAGAGAAATGGGCGAGGATGAATACAGCATATCTCTTGTCGTTGTATGCAAAAACCTCGACCACCTTAAAAATATCGTTTCGAGGCTCGGTGCGGTCGAAAACGTAACAAACGTACGCCGTAGCTTCACATAAGGAATCTATGAGACTTGTAATTTGCAGAGTAGAAGGCGCCGCATTAAATATAGACGGCAGCCTACACGCACAAATAGGAAAAGGACTTTTCTGTCTTTTGGGACTAACCGGCGGCGATGACGAAAAAGAAATCGAACAGCTTGTCAAAAAATGCGTAAATATGCGCATATTTTCCGACGAAAACGACAGAATGAATCTTTCCGTTAAGGATATAGGCGGTGAAATACTCGTAGAGCCGAACTTCACTCTATATGCTAATATCCGCCGCGGAAACAGACCCGATTTCTTCGGTGCTATGGAACCCAAGCGCGCAAATGAGCTGTTTGAGATATTTAAACAAAAGCTCTCCGAAAGCTACGAAAAAGTAAAATTCGGTGTATTCGGTGCTGATATGCATACCGACGTGAAAATGGACGGTCCCGTAACGATAATTGCGGACACAAAGGAGCTTTCTTAATGGACGTAAAGCTGATTATACATAGTAAGCTTATAAGCAGCTACTACGCTCAAACGCTATGCCTTATTATGTGGCCGAGAGCCAAATTCCACGAAAATCTCCCCCTTGACCATAAGCCCTCGCTTGAGCTTTGGGAAAGCGATGAGGGTGACGCATTTAAGGCTAAAGCTGTGATAACTACGGAAATAGGCAGCTTTGAGGGCGAGTTTGTGCTTGCAAAATCAAAAAAGCTCTATATGGACGACAGCGCACTTGCAGTCGGCAGAGCTTTTATGGAGGCGGCATATAAGGCGGGACTTAAAAAGATGCCGTGGGGACTTTTGACGGGCGTTCGCCCCGCAAAGCCCTTACTTGCGGCAAAGCTTTCCGGAGGTGAAATCCAAAACGCAAAAGACCTTATGGTCGAAAAATACCTCGTAAGCCCCGATAAAGCACAGCTTTGCATAGATATAGCGCAAAGAGAATACGAGGCGGTAAATAAACTGCCGGAGAATGCGGTAAGCATATATATATCCGTCCCCTTTTGCCCGACAAGATGCTCATATTGTTCCTTCGTTTCATACGCAAAGCCTAATCTTATGGCGCTTATACCCGAATATACGGAGCATCTGTGCCGTGATATAAAAGCCGTTGCTGACAAGGTCAAAGAGCTTTCGCTCAAAGTGGTCTCCATATACGTCGGCGGCGGAACTCCTACGACCTTAAACGAAACGCAGCTTGAAAGTCTTTGCAAAGCTATCACTCGTTCTTTTGACTTAACTCATCTTCTTGAATTTTGCATAGAAGCGGGCAGACCCGATACGGTCACCGAGCAAAAGCTTCAAATTATGAAGCACTACGGTGTCCACCGTATCAGCATTAACCCGCAGACCGTTCACGATAAGACTCTGCAAGCTATCGGAAGGCATCACAGTATAAAGCAGTTTTTTGAGGCTTATGAGCTTGCAAAAAAAGTCGGGTTTGACAGCATCAACACAGACCTCATACTTGGGCTTCCCGATGAAAGCGGCAAGGAGTTTCTTCAAAGCGTTGAAAAAATACTCTCGCTTTCTCCCGACAACGTAACAATACACAGCTTTTGTATCAAAAAGGCGGCTGACCTTGCGGGAGTTTCCGATTCTCTGCCCGATTTGACGCTTCTGCCCTATCAGAAAAAAGCATTCGATGCAGTAATTAAAAACGGATATTCTCCATATTATATATACAGACAAAAGAACGCCGTTGAAAATCTCGAAAATATCGGTTTTACAAAAGCGGGCAAGGAATGTATTTATAATGTGGTTATGATGGAGGAGATACACTCGGTCATCGGTATAGGTGCGGGTGCATCTACAAGACTCGTGAGCCGCAACGGAGATGAGATAAGCCGTCACTACGCTCCGAAATACCCATTTGAATACAAGAATTACGACATAAACGACACAGTCGCTTATATAAACGATTTTTACAACAACAAATATTGACGGAGGTGTAATATGTTAAAATATCAAATAACGTTCCCCGAAATTTCTTCACTCGCAAAAGAAAGTGAAGCTAATTTTGAAAATAATCTTTCGTTTATCGTTTCCGACCTTCTCGAAAAACAGCCCGAGGTACTTCTCATCTCCGGACCGAGCGGTTCGGGAAAGACCACGAGTTCAAAAAAAATACAAGACGCTCTTGCAAAAGAGGGAAAAAGTTCATTAAGGCTTTCACTTGACGATTTCTTCTTTGACATAAAGGACAGAAAAAATAAAACTACCGACCTTGAAAGTATTGAACTTTTGGATATCGATCTTCTTTCGTACGTCGTCCATCAGCTTGCATCGGGTGAGCCTACACATATCCCCACCTTCGATTTCGGTTCTCAAAAGAGGCTCTTCGACGGAAAGCAGAAGATCATAAATAAGGGCGACCTTCTCATTGTCGAAGGTATACACGCTCTAATGCCCGAGCTTGTTGATATGTTTGATGATATGAAATATGCAACGCTCTATATAAGCGTTGAGGGTAGCGCAGAGTTTGAGGACGGATTTCATATCGACGGCCGTGAGATAAGAATGATGCGCCGTATGGTAAGAGATATGCAATTCCGTGACGCTTCTCCCGAATATACACTTGAGGTATGGAAAGGTGTCGTAGCATCGGAAAAAGTAAATATAGAGCCTTATAAGGACAATGCGGATTACGTTATCGACTCATTCTTTGCATACGAGCCTTACGTTATCAAAAAGCTGCTTATAAAAGCGCTTGAAAAAATAGACGACGACGGTGAATACGCAAGCGTAAAGGCGGAATTTTTACCCTTTGCCAAGAAGCTTTCAGCCGCATCGGGCGCTCTTATTCCCGAAAACTCTCTCCTTCGTGAATTTATAGGTTAAAGGAATTTGATAATGAAAAAGAACAATTCACAAAAAAAGCAAAACTTCGTTCTCGGCGCTTTGCTTTTGATGATCTCGGGTATCGTATGTAAGCTTATAGGCGCATTCTTCAAAGTTCCGCTTACGAATATGATAGGCGATGCGGGAATGGGGTACTTCAGCTCCGCATACAGCATATATACGGTTCTTTTTACGATATCGACTGCGGGTATTCCCGTTGCGGTGTCGAGAATTATATCCGCATATATAGTCAAAAAAGACAAGGCGGCAGTAACGAAAACCTACAAGGCCTCTATGATCATTCTCGTTGCTTTGGGTCTTGCGGGATTTTTGGCTATGTATATATTTGCGCCCGAGCTTTCAAAAAACTTTCTTAACAACGAAAAAGCGGTATATTCGGTAAAGGCTCTTGCGCCGACGTTATTCTTTATTTGCTTTGAATCGGCGCTTCGCGGCTACTTCCAAGGACACCAAAATATGACTCCAACCGCCGCCTCGCAGGTTATTGAATCCGTTGGAAAGCTCCTCTTCGGTATCATTGGTGCATATTATGCAATGAATAAAGGCTATGGCATTGAGTACGTATCTGCCTTCGCCATCGTCGGTATTTGCATTGGTGCGGCTCTTTCTTGTGTTTATCTTATCATTTGCAAATTATCATATAAGAAATATGATTACGGAACTCCCGAGCCTTCGCTCGTTTCACCTTCAATGAGTAAAGTCCTTTCCGAAATCGCACTTATTGCAATTCCCATTACGTTAAGCTCCCTCGTTTTAAGTATTGCAAATCTCGTTGACAGCACGGTTATTATGAGATGTCTGCAAAATTCGGGACTTACTCTTGAGAATGCAAAGGCTTTGATCGTAAATAACGAAAATTACGTAATCGAAGCGATGAACGGCACAGAGATAATCGAGGCGGCATCAAACATACTATACGGTAACTACACGTCGCTTGCGGTGACAATGTATAACTTACCTCTTGTCTTACTCACGCCGCTTTCAATAAGCATTATCCCCGTTTTATCGGAAGCTTTTACTAAAAAGGACAGAGCTAAAATCAACGAGGTTACAGACTCTGCCTTCAGAATACAAACTGCGGTTTCCCTCCCCTGCGCACTCGGTCTTTGCGCTTTGTCGTATCCGGCACTTTGCGTACTGTACAAGAGTGCTCCCGCAAAAATGGCAGCCCCGCTTCTTTCGTTGCTTTCTATTTCTATATTCTTTGTTGCGATGGTTTCCGTAACCAACGCCATGCTTCATTCTCTTCACAAACAATGGCTTCCTATTATATCTATGTCTATAGGCGTTGCAGTGAAATATATATCTGCGTATGCTTTGATAAGCATTCCCGAAATAGGTATATACGGCGCCCCTGTATCTACACTGCTTTGTTACCTTACGGCTATGATAGTCAATTTCTACTTCTTGGCGAAGCACACAAAATGCGTGCCGAGTATAAGGCGAGTTTTCCTAAGACCCTTTATCGCATCGGCGATATGCGCCGTAAGTGCTTTGGGTAGCTATTACGTCTTAAAGACAATTATGGGAGAGGGTCGCATAGTCACCTTGATTTCAATAATGTTTGCAGCTGTCGTATTCTTCTTTGCACTCTTCCTTATTGGCGGATTAACAAAGACAGATATCCTGTTTTTACCTAAAGGCGAAAAAATATATAGTCTTTTGTTAAAGTTAAAAATTGTAAAAGAATAGTTTTTTATAAAAAGCTATTGATTTTATCGTCAAGATTTGATAAAATAATCTAGCAAAATATAATATATGGAGGAAATTAAAATGGCATTTGTAATTGACCAAGAAAAGTGCGTTGGTTGCGGCGCTTGCGCTGACCAGTGCCCCGTTGAGTGCATCTCTGAAAATGACGGAAAGTTCGTAATCGATGCTGATCAGTGCATTAGCTGCGGTGCTTGCGCATCCTGCTGCCCTGTTGAAGCTCCCGCTGAAGAATAATTAGAGATACATACGAAAATCGACGTGTACATCACGTCGATTTTTGTTTTATAAATAAAAAATAACCTTCCGAAAAGGAAGGTTATTTTCATTATTATTCAGCTGTTTGTTCGGTTGCTTCTTCAGCGGTTGCCTCAACCTCTGCCTCAAGCTCTGCTTCTTCGAGCACTTCGGGTAAAAGTGCACGAATAGAAAGGCTGACTCTCTTCTTATCAAGGTCGATCTCAATTATCTTTGCTTCAACCTCTTGACCGATCGTAAGCTCATCAGCGGGCTTGGAAACCTGCTTGTTAGCTATCTGCGAGATGTGAATGAGTCCGTCGATGCCTGTGATTATATTAGCGAATGCACCGAAGGGTGTGAAGCTGACAACAGTTGCTTTAACTACGTCATCAACCTTGTAATTTTCCTCGAATATTCTCCAAGGATTCGACTCTTCGGTCTTGTAGCCGAGAGAGATCTTGTGTGTTTCGGGGTCGTACGCTTTAACGTATACGTCAACCTCTTGTCCGATTTTGAGAACGTCGGAGGGATGCTTAATGTGTGCCCAAGATATCTCGGTGATATGTATCATACCGTCAACGCCGCCCAAGTCAACGAATGCGCCGAAGGAAACGAATGATTTAACCGTTCCGCGATATTTAGCTCCGATCTCGATATTTTCATAGAAGCTTTCACGAATTGCTTTTCTTGCTTCAAGGAAGGATTCGCGTACAGAACCTACCGCACGGTGCTTCTGTGCGTCAACGTCAATGATCTTGAACGTTACCTCTTTACCCTTAAGTGTGCCTTCTTCGGAAGCCTTTTTGAGCTCGGAAGTAAGCTGAGAGAAAGGAATAAAGACTCTGTTTGTCTTATAATTGATGATAGCGCCGCCCTTTACTGCGTCAGCTATCGTGCCCTCGAGGTTGGTCTTATCGTTATAAGCTTTTTCGATAAGCTCCCAATTCTTCTCAAGGTTGAATTTCTTTCTCGAAAGTGTAACAACGCCTTCACGGTCGCTGACCTTTGCAACAACGACGTCGATTTCGTCGCCTACGTTATAGGTCTTTCCTTCCGCAATATCGTTTGCTACGTCCTCATAAGGAAGAACACCCGTGTACTTAACACCGAGGTCTACGTGAATTTCGCTTGGCGAAACTGCCGTAACTATACCGGAAATTCTGTCTCCGTTATGAAGATTCTTAAAAGATTGGTCGAGCATTTCCTCAAAGCTCATGTTTTCATCAAGAACTAATTGTTCTGACATCTGTTTGTAACCTCCTCGATTAAGCCGCTTGGCGTCGATGCGCCTGCGACTATCCCTATTTTGAGCTCTTTATCCAAAGCTACGATATCTTCTGCGGATTCAACGAAGTACGTCTTATCGCAGTTTGACTTGCAAATATCGTACAGCTTTAAAGTATTTGAGCTTGATTTACCTCCGACAACGAACATCGCATCGCATACCTGCGAAAGCCCGTATGCTTCACGCTGTCTTGCTTCGGTAACACCACATATTGTATCAAAAATTTTTGCGTTTGTATATACTTTTTTGAGATTTTTTTTACATTTTTCATAATCTGATACGCTATGAGTGGTTTGCGCTACCATTATAACATTTTCATAGCCGAAAATCAAGTTAATATTTGATTTTGCACTAAATTTGCTGTAATCTTCAAAGACTTTAAAGTCTCCCTTCGAATAGCTTAACGAAGCTATTACTTCGGGGTGATTTGGGTTTCCTATCATTATAAGCAAGGTTTTTGGGTTCGTGTTCTCGGAAATGATTTTATGTATCTTTTTAACATCAAGGCAAGTTGCGTCAATTATCGTGCAATTTTTCCTTGAAAGCTCATTTTCAACTTCAAGTCTTATGCCGTGAGAGCGTATTATTACGTTTGAGCCTTCTGTGATATTATCTATCTCGTCTTCGCTTACGGTTATAAGCCCTCTTTTTTTGGCTTCGGCGTTGAAGACGGGGTTATGTATCATTTCGCCTATGCAATACGTCTTCTTCCCGCTTGCAAGACTTTTATCAAGCAACTTCACCGCCCTTGCCACACCAAAACAAAAGCCGGAATATTTACCTACGGTTATGCTCATTGTGCTTCACCCGCAAGCTCTGCTATCTTTTGCTTGATAAGCTCGGTGGCTTTCGTTTCGTCAAGCTCGGAAAAATCAGAAGCGGGAATGATATCTCCGAATCTTATCGTTATCTTCTTAAAGATACTGACCTTCATTTTTTTTGCGGTAATACTTACCGGCACAACGTCGCACATAGCTTTCCTTTGGACAAGTGCCGCACCGTGCTTGAATTTAGTATCGGAAATCTTCAGGCTGCCTTTTCTCGTGCCTTGCGGAAACATAAGAAGGCTTCTCCCCGCTTCGATAGTCGTTATAACGTTTTTAATGGCGTTTATATCGGACTTTCCTCTTTTTATGGGTATGAAGCCGAGTGCCTTTAAAAATGCGCCAAACGGCTTAAATTTCGCAATCTCTGCCTTTCCGAGATACGATATCGGCGTTTTTACGTTTGCACCTATAAAGGCAAAATCAAGAAAGCTTATATGGTTTGCGCATATAAGCAGCCCTCTGTCCTTCGGGACAACCTCTATATTTTCAATGTGAAAGCCAAAGATAATATGTATAATAAATTTTACGATAGGTCTTAAAAAGCTATAAAGCATATCCGAGCTTTTCCTTTGCGATGTTTTCTATCTTCAAAACCGTTTCTTCAACGCTTTCGTTTGAGTTGTCGATAAATACCGCATCTTCTGCGGGTACTGCGGGAGATGTCTTTCTCGTGCTGTCGTTTCTGTCACGTATTTCCATATCTTTAAGCACTTCATCGTAGCTTGTATCTATCCCCTTTTCTAAAAGCTCCTCAAAGCGTCTTTTCGCTCTTGCCTGCGCTGAAGCGGAAAGAAATACCTTTATCTGCGCATTTGGAAGTATTACCGTGCCGATATCTCTGCCGTCCATTATAACGTTATTTTCGGCGGCAATATTTCTTTGCAGGTCAAGAAGAAAGTTTCTGACCTCGGGAAGAGCAGAGACCGCTGATGCGTACATTGATATCTCGGGCGTTCTTATATATTCGTTTACGTTTTCGCCGTTAAGTATAACGCATTGGTTGCCCGATACAAAACGAAGCTCAAGCTTAATTTCGGAAAGAAGCTTCGTTACTTCGGAAATACCCTCAAGCGTTATTCCTCTGTTTTTTGCATAAAGTCCAACGCTTCTGTAAAGTGCGCCCGTGTCAACGTATATAAATCCGTGTTTTTTTGCAAAAGCCTTTGCAAGCGTGCTTTTCCCCGCTCCCGACGGTCCGTCGATTGCGATATTTATATTATTCATTCTCTTCTCCCTTCGTGCAGTCAAGCGCTGCAAGATATGCCGTGGAAAATGCTATTTGTAAATTAAAGCCGCCCGTATAAGCATCTACATCCAATACTTCACCCGCAAAGTACAGTCCTTTGCAGAGCTTTGATTGCATCGTCTTCGGGTCGATTTCCGAAGTGCTTACACCGCCTGATGTGATTATCGCCTCGCTTATATCACGTCTTGACTTTACCGTAAGTCTAAACGCCTTTAGGCTTGCGACCATCTTTTTGCGGCTTTCTCTGTCTATGGAATTTATCTTCGTTCTTTCGGATAATTCGCAAAGCTGTATAAACGGCCTGATCATTTTAATAGGCAAAAGATCCGAAAGCCCGTTTACGAGGTCTTTATTTTTATATTTCTCAAAATCGGAAAGTATGCGTTTGTCAAGTGCTTTTTCATCAAGAGAGGGTTTTAGATCAATTGATATATCGTACTGCCCTTCGCTTATCTTTCGAAGATGCGACGATGCGCTCAATACAAGCGGACCGCTTACACCGAAATGCGTAAAAAGCATTTCGCCGAAATCATCGTATACCGTCTTTCCGCTTGCATTTTCGATTATTGAGAGCTTTACGTTTTTAAGTGAAAGGCCTTGAAGCTCTTTTGCAAGGCTTCCTACGGTTTCAAGCGGAACGAGTGAGCCGTAAAGCTCTTTTATCGTATGTCCGCACGATTTTGCAAGAGCGTACCCATCGCCCGTCGAGCCTGTTTTAGGGTATGATTTTCCGCCCGTTGCTACGATGACCTTATCAAATATAAGCGGCCTTTCGTTTACATATACGCCGCGAATACCGTTTTCGTCGGTAAAAAGCTTGGTTATTCTCGCATTTACTGTTTTTACTCCGAGTGACAAAAGTCTGCCTTTTAATGCAAAAACAATATCTCTTGCTTTATCGGATACGGGAAAAACACGGTTTCCCCTTTCGGTTTTAAGACTGACTCCAAGTGTTTCAAAATACTTCATCGTATCCTGCGGAGTAAAGGTGTAGAGCGCTGAATAAAGGAACTTTTGCCCAACGGGTACGTTTGAAAGGAAATCCTTAACGTCGCAATTATTGGTGAGGTTGCACCTTCCCTTACCGGTTATGCCGAGCTTTAATCCAAGCTCTCTGTTCCTTTCAAAAAGCGTAACGTCGGCGCCTCGCTCTGCCAAAGTGCAAGCGGCAAACATACCTGCCGCTCCTCCTCCGATCACAGCAACATTACTGCGGGCTTTTTTGGTAGACGTCGTATTCATCCCAAATTGCCTCCAATCCCATAAGGCGCTGCGTCAGCTCTTTCTTCTTACGTCTTTCCAAAGCTACTATCAATGCGTTTATAATACTTAAGGGTGAAACGAGTGAGTCTACAAACGATGATATATCGGTCTTTGCTATGAGAAGCTCGTCGGAATATTCGGCTATCGGCGCATTTACGTTGTCCGTTATGGAAACGACGTCTGCGCCCTTGCTTTTTGCAAATTTTACTGCATCAACTATTCTTTTTGAGTATCTCGGGAAGCTGATAGCAATTAAAAGATCGTCCTTATCCATAGAGAAAAGCTGCTCGAATACCTCACTTCCGCTTGTGGTGTGAAGCTGTTTTACGTTGTCAAAAAGCATACCGAAATAATACGCAAGAAATCCCGCAAGTCCCGAACAGCTTCGAACACCGATTATATATATGCGCTTTGCGGAAAGTATCTTATCCACCGCTTTGTTGAAGTCATCAACATCAATGCTGTCTATAGTTGCCTTTATATTTTCGATATCGCTTTGCAGAACGTCTTTCGGAAGCTCTTTAACTTTATCCGAATAGATGTTCATTCTCTGCACCGCCGTGAGCTTCGTTTTGATATGCTGTTTTAATTCCTTCTGAAATTGAGGATATCCGTCAAAGCCAAGCTCTGTTGCAAAGCGGACGACCGTAGGCTCGGATACGCCCGCTTCCTTGCCGAGTTTTGCCGCCGTCATATAAGCTGACGAATCGGGATTTGCCAAAATATAATCGCAAAGTGTTTTATGCCCCTTGGACATATCGTTTCTTTTTTCGTTTAGAAGCTTTAAAAAATCCCTCATCTTATATCACCGTAGCCCGCTTCCTTGCCACAGGCTATTCTTTCGTATTTTCTTCGTTTTCCTCTTTGCGATCCAAATCTATCTTTTCAAAGCCGTTTTGATTAAGAGCTCTTTCTCTTTCTGCTCTTGCCATTTCCTCTGCGGCCTTTTCCGCTTCCTCTTTTTTACGCTTTATTTCGTCTGCGATTCGCTTTTGCTCGTTTTCAAAATCGCTTTCCTTGCGCTTTTTTGCGAGCATCTGGTCAAGCTCCTCTTCGCTTACGTCTTTTGTCATTATAGCTTCAAACTGTTCTGCGTTTACCGTTTCGTTCTTCATGAGATACTCGGCGGTGAATTTGAGCTTTTCCATATTCTCTTTAAGCGTATTTTCCGCAAGTGAATATGCTTTTTCGATTATATCGGATATAGCGTCGTCTATCTTCGATGCAACCTTTTCGGAATAGTTCTTCGTGCTTGCAAAATCTCTTCCGATAAATACGTTGTCACCCTCGGAGTCAAACATAATAGGTCCAAGCGAGCTCATACCGTATTTCGTTACCATCTTTCTTGCGATTTCCGTTGCCCTTTGTATATCGTTGGATGCACCTGTGGATATATCCTTCAATATGAGTCTTTCGGCAACTCTGCCGCCGAGCAGTACGGCAATTTCGTTTTGCATCTCAATCATTGAACGGTAGGAGCGATCCTCGGTGGGCATATGCATAGTATAACCGCCCGCTCTGCCGCTGGGAATTATAGAAATTTGGTATACGGGTGTTTCGGGAGAAACCACCTTCGTTACGATAGCGTGGCCTGCCTCGTGGAATGCGGTGAGTCTTCTCTCTTTTTCGATTACCGTCTTTGATTTTTTGGGAGTGCCGACGATTATCTTCATCATCGCTTCTTCGATATCACCCATACCGATAAGGCGTTTACCCTTACTTGCAGCGCGAAGAGCCGCTTCGTTTAAGAGATTGGAAAGGTCGGCTCCCGTAAATCCGATAGTCGTCTTCGCTATCTTTTCAAAATCCACGGAGCTTTCGAAGGGCTTGCCCTTTGCGTGTACGTTCAAGATATCGAGTCTGCCTCTCATATCGGGGTAGTTTACCGTTATCTGTCTGTCAAAGCGTCCGGGACGAAGAAGTGCGGGGTCAAGTATATCGGGACGGTTAGTTGCTGCAATTACTATTACGCCTTGATTCGTTCCAAAGCCGTCCATCTCAACTAAAAGCTGGTTTACGGCCTGCCCTCTTTCATCGTTACCGCCGCCGAGTCCTGCGCCTCTGTGTCTCCCGACTGCATCTATTTCGTCGATGAATATGATACTTGCAGGGCTCTTCTTTGCGGTATCAAACAGGTCTCTTACTCTCGATGCGCCGACACCGACATACATCTCAACGAAGTCTGAACCGGATATCGAGAAAAAGGGTACGCCCGCTTCACCCGCTACAGCTTTTGCAAGCAAGGTCTTACCTGTGCCGGGAGGGCCTACAAGCAAGATACCTCTGGGTATCCTTGCGCCGAGGTCAATGAACTTTTGAGGATTTTTCAAAAATTCAACTACCTCTTCAAGCTCTTCTTTTTCCTCATCTGCGCCCGCAACATCGCTAAATGTCACCTTTTTCTTATTTTGATCTACCTGCTTTGTGTGTATCTTTCCAAAGCTGTTGATCTTACCGCTCATTCCCGTTGCCTGACGCATCATAAAGAAGTAAAAAAGCACTACTATCAAAAGAGGAATCGCATACGGAAGTACGGATACTATCCATGACGTAGGAGGAGGCATCGGAAAATCGTAGTTTTCCAAATTCTCGCTTTCCTCTATAGAATCCTCTATAGCCGTATAGAACATATAAAGGTCTCTTATGCGATATTCGATTTTCTTATCGTCAGTCTTTGTGAGAGTCATTATATTGTTGCTCTCGACCTTGAAGGTCTTAACCTCGTCGTTTTCAAAAAGTGCGATGATCTCGCTGTACTTTATATCTTCCTTATTCATACCTTTCATAAGGTTTGAAGATATAAGCACGATAGCGATAATCAATATCGCATAAAATATAAGCGGTTTCCAACTTTTCTTCACAGTGCGGCTCCTCATCTTTCGAAATTAGTGTTTATTTGCTGTATACTTCGGGTTTTAAAATCGCAATAAAAGGAAGGTTTCTGTAATTTTCGGCGTAGTCAAGTCCGTAGCCGACTACGAAATTATCCTCGATCTTCGCACCCTCGTAATCAATGTGAATATTGTTTTCCTTCATATTTCTTTCATACTTATTCAACAGTGCGCAAAGCTTCACGCTTCTTGCGTTTTTCGCTTTCATATACTCCATAAGCTTCATAAGCGTTGTGCCCGTATCAAGAATATCCTCTACAACGATAACGTCGAAATCGGAAAGGTCGTCTGCGGAAGTATCACAGGTGATATTGACAACGCCGCTTGTAGTCGTTGCATGACCGTAAGAGGATGCACGGATATAGTCAATTTGTACGGGCATCGTGAGGCGTTTTAAGAGGTCGCTTGCAAAGGGGCAAGAGCCTTTTAATACACAGAGTATCATAAGATTTTTGCCTTCGTAATCGCTGTTTATCTGTTCTGCGATACGGTCACATATATCGGAAATATCTTTCTCTGTGTAAAGTATTCTTTCGTAGTCGTTTAAATTGTGTTCAAATTTCATTTTCATTTTCCTCTTTATCCTCAATTTTTATCATAAGTACGTTTTTTGTTTGCTCCGTTATCTTAACTCTGTCCGCAACCGTTAATTGCGATACCCATATTATCCCCTCTTGGTCGCAAACTATGGGATATGCATCTCTTTCGGAAAGGGGTATCTTTTTATTTATAAAAAATTCTTTCACCTTTTTTGTAATACCCTCGCCTAAAACGGCGTCTTTGGGTCTTCTCGTTCTTACGTAGATATCACCTATAATTTTATCACGATCAAAAAACGCCTGTTTGAACAATGTGTAAACAATGTCGGGAGCTTTGGGGGCATTCTTTGCAAAGCGCTCCAAATGTAAATTTAATGAACCGAAAGAATTATCTCCATCACAAAGCGTCTTGCTTTCGCAAGCGGTTTTTGCACACAATTTCTCAAAATAAAAAATTTCGAATTCGCATATGAGCTTTACGTCTTGCGGTAACACTATATATTTGCCCGAATCGCCCTTTTCTATAAACGATATGATACTGTCAAGATGTATCTTTTCAAGTACACCGTTATTATTTGACAAAACGGCTTTATATAACAGCATTAAAACTCTCTTTTTCAAGGAAATATGAAGTTTTAAAAAGCTTTCTTTATCAAATCTTCCGTTTTTTACATTTTCGTTTATATATGATACGGCTTCGCTTTTTATGAAATCCGCATCTTCAAGAAGGCTAAGCGACGCATTTCTCACGTTTTTTGCAAATACGGGATTTAGCTTTAAAAGCTCGGGCAAGACGTTATTTCTTATTCTGTTTCGTGAATAAGTAACGTCTTTATTCGTACTGTCTATACGGTAGGCTATATTTTTCTTTTCGCAATAGCTTCGTATTTCGTCCTTATCTATATCGATAAGCGGTCTTATGATATTATCTCTTACAGGAAGTATTCCCCGAAGGCCGTCACCGCCGCTTCCTCTTGCAAGGTTGAATATAACGGTTTCGCAGTTGTCGGTCAGATTATGAGCAACCGCAAGCTTATCAAAGCCGTTTTCAAGGCACAGCTTTGCAAAATATTCGTAGCGTACATCTCTTGCGGTCTCCTCTATTCCCTTGGAAAGCTCTTTTGCGAGTGCGGGGACATCTTTTCTTAAAACGAAAAGCTTGATTTTGTTTTTGTCGCAAAACTCTTTTACGCACTCTTGGTCACAATCCGCTTCCTTTCCTCTTATAAGGTGATTTACGTGAGCTGCAAAAATTTCGGAAATGCCAAGCATTTCTTTAAACTTCAGTAAAAGATACAAAAGGCACATCGAATCGGCGCCGCCCGAAACGGCGCATAAGATATTATCGCCTTTATTTATCATTTTATTTTCGGACAGCGTTTTCAAAAAGCTTTGTTCAAGCTCCGTTTGGTGCATCATTGGCTCTAAATCCATCCTCAAGTGTTATAAACTTCGTGTATTGCGGTATCCAACCCATTTTTACGGTTCGGGTCTCACCGTGTCTGTTCTTTGCAACTATGACCTCAACCGTGCTTTGTAATGCCTCTGCCTCTTGGTTTGGATTATTTTCTCTGTAAAGGAACAAAACGATATCGGCGTCCTGCTCGATAGCACCCGAATCTCGAAGGTCTGAAAGCTGAGGGCGTTTTTCCTCTTTCTTTCTCTTCTCAAGATCACGCGAAAGCTGTGAGCAAAGCAAAATGGGAATTTTAAATTCCATCGCCATAAGTTTAAGACCGCGGGATATCTCACCTATCTCGTTTGCCTTATTATCGCTTCGTCTTTCGGAATTCATAAGTCCGAGGTAGTCGATAATAACAAGACCGAGATTCTTTATACGTCGAAGCTTTGCCTTCATCGCCGTTACGGTCGTATTGGAAGTGTCGTCAACGTATATTGGCATTTTGGAAAGCTCTGCGGACGCCATAGCAAGCTTATCGTATTCCTCGTCGCTTATGTTTGCGCTTCGCAGATGATAGTTGTCTACCATCGCATAGCAAGTCCATATACGGTTTACGACCTCTTCCTTGGACATTTCCAAGGTGAATATCGCAACGGAACGTCCCGTCGATTTTGCAACGGAAGGTGCTATATTAAGAGCAAAGCTCGTTTTACCTATACCGGGACGGGCTCCGAGAAGCACGAGGTTGCCGGGTGCAAGCTCGATAAGCGTTTTATCAAGGTCGGAATATCCCGTTTTGATCGCAGAACTTTCATTACCCTTGTTTTTCGCTTTTTCTTCCAACGCATCGTAAGAATTTCTCAAAATATCGCTTATGTGCGTGAATCCGCTGTAGTCCTTGCCTTGCGCTATGCCGTATATCTTCTGCTCGGCTCTGTCAAGGAGCTTATCAACGTCGTCGCTTTGCGCAAATGCGTCCTCGGTGGTTTCCTCCGATGCGGCTATAAGCTTACGCAGAGTTGATTTTTCCTTGACGATGCGCACGTAGTTTAAAACGTTTGAAACGGAAGGCACCGTATCCGCAAGATTTTTTATGAAATTCTTGCCCGTAGTTTCATCAAAAACGCCCTTTGTGACAAGCTCGTTTAAGACCGTTACCGCATCTATCTTACGGTTTTCTTTAAAAAGATAATTTATTGCATTATAGATATCGGTATGTACGGAAAGATAAAAATCGTCACCCTCTATCTTATCGGCTATCTCGTTCATCTTTTGGGAATCAATGATTATTGCGCCCAAAAGTGCTTGCTCCGCTTCGACAGAGCAGGGCATTTGACGTGTTAAATTGAAATCAGATGCCATTTC
The DNA here is from genome assembly GCA_045585835.1 of Eubacteriales bacterium. GTDB lineage: Bacteria > Bacillota > Clostridia > Oscillospirales > CAG-272 > CALCTE01. The sequence continues at coordinate 83,432 of JAZMZG010000012.1, read as the reverse complement.
TACACCTCGTCGTTTTATTTGTCACTTACAATAACGTTGACTTCTCCGTTTACGTCTGTATAAAGCTTTACGCCTACCGCAAACTTTCCGTAGGTCTTTATCGTGTCGGAAAGGTTGAGCTTTCTTTTATCAACGATAAGTCCGTGTTGCTTTTCAAGCTCCTCTGCTATATCCTTTGCCGTAACGCTTCCGTATAAGCGTCCGTCAGCGCCCGAGCCGACAACGAATTTTACGTTTACGGTTTTGAGCTTTTCCGAAAGCTCCATCGCCGCCTTTCTTTCCTGCGCCTCACGGTATTTCTTGCTTTCTTCCTTATTTTTAACGTCATTCATAACGCTTGCGTCGGCTTCTTTTGCAAGCTTTTTTGGAAAAAGGAAGTTTCTTGCGTATCCGTCGGATACCTCTACTATCTGTCCCTTTTTGCCTTGAGCTTTTACGTCCTGTAAAAGTATTACCTTCATATTTCCTCCCTACGAGCTACTGCCCGTCTTTCATATATTCGTCTATCTTATCCTTGAGCATACGAAGTACGTTACTCATATCGCTGCTTTTTATTTGCGCACCCGCCATATCAAAATGTCCGCCGCCGCCCATTTTTTCAAGTATCAAGGCAACGTTTATGCTACCCGTTGAGCGTGCGGAAATATTTATGACGTTGCCCGTTTTATAAAGGACGAAGGATGCAAGTATATCCTTGATATTTATAAGCTTATCCGCCGCCTTTGCCGCCGATATCTTATCGGATGGGTCGCAGTCTTCATTTATTGCCGAAACGGCGATATGGTCAAGGTAAACGGTTATATTCGACTCGAATTTCGCTTCGCCCATAACCTCGCCGGCACTCTGCTTAAACAGTGATGCGGTCTGCACGGGACTTGCACCCTCGCCACGAAGATACTGTGCCGCACCGAAGGTTCTGACTCCCGTATTTTTCGAAAATTGGTTGGTATCAAGCCATATTCCCGAAAGAAGAATATCTGCCTCTTCCTTTAAAAGCTCACCGCTTTGCAAGAACTGTTCAAGCATTTCGCTTATAAGCTCACAGGTCGATGATACGGAGGGCTCAATATATGCTATCTTGGGTGCGTTTTCGAATTCCTCGCTCTTTCTGTGATGGTCTATCACCGCTGTTTTAAGCGCATTTTTGAACAGCTGCGGCTCTTGCATAAGCTGTACGTTATTTACGTCGACCGCAACTACAAGCGTATCGGCGTCCAACATCTCAAGCGCTGTATCGTTGTCGATAAAGTAATCCTTGTAATCGGGCTTTTCGTAAATTTCCTTGATTATGCTCTTATAGTTTGCATCGTTTAGATCGCAAACTATATTTGCTTTCTTGCCACAATGCATCGAAATTCTCGCAATACCGAGGCTTGCGCCTATGGCATCGTGGTCTGCTTGCTTATGTCCCATTATAAGCACGTTTGAGGAATTTTTGATAAGCTGTACAAGCTCGTTTACAATAACTCTTGAACGAAGCTTGGAGCGCTTTTCGACGGTCTTGCTTCTTCCGCCGTATATCTCAACGCTTTGGGCAAATTTAACTACCGACTGATCGCCACCTCTTTGAAGTGCGTGTTCAAGCGCCTGCTTTGCGGCGCCCACCTTATCCGAAAACTCAGCTTCGTCGCAAGCCGTACCTATAGATACGGTCACCGGCACGTTGGACTCGCCCGTCGTCGCCTCTCTTATCTCGTCAAGTATGTCAAACTTTTTCTCGATAAACCTTAAAAGATATCTGTGCTCGTAGACCATGATATATCTGTCACGCTCGTATTCTCTTATCAAAGCATGTATCTCGTCTGCCGCATTTTGCAATATCTCGGCAATCTTATTCGACGCTTCTCTGTTCTTATCGAGCATATTCGCATAAAGCTCACCCGTATTATCGACTACGATAAACGAAACAACCGGATTTTTCATTTTAAGCTCCGTCGAAAGCTCGTCGAGCTTTGTCATATCCTCAAACACGGCAACTACGTTCGTCTTGTCGTCTATCTGCACCGAATACGGCGTTACGTTATAGCGCACTCCTCGTATTACGGCACTGACAGCATCGCCTTTTACAAGGTCCGCCAAGGTAACCACTCCGTCGGTTAGGTTTGAAATGTTCTCGCCGTACTCTATGGCTTTACTGCCCTCAAGCATCTTCGCCATCATATCATTATACCAAAGGGTATTACCCTCGTCATCCGTTATGACAAGAGGCTGTTTGAGATTTTGGATAAATTCCATAGTTACGTTGTTTAAAACGAAAAGCTCCTCGCCGCCAAGCTTCATTCGTAATCTTCTTTCGAATATAAAAGCCAAAACGGTAAGTGCCAAAACAAAAATACCGCCCGTTATTGCGATGAATATCGCTTTTGTGTTTTTGAGTTCGCCGGAAAAAAGTATAGTGCAAATCACCGCCATATATATCACGGCAAGCGTAGGGAGCGCCGCTTTAAACACGAGCGAGTGAAGATTTCTTCGTTTCATTCTTTTTTCCTCCTTTCAAAGTAGAGCTTACAAAAGGCTCTGTTGTCTTGATTCCATATCAAGCTCCGCATACGGCACGGGAGTTGCGGGTACCTTGATCTTTCTGTATTTTCTGTTGTCATCATTTAAGGTGACGTTGCATTCCACTTTCTGTACACGAGTGCCCTTCTTCAGATTAACTATCGTATTTCCCAGGCTGTCACGTGTAGACTTTAGCGAAAGTAATTTTGAGGATATTATCGCCGCTTTTCCGTTGTCCGTCAAAATAAAGAAATCGGTGTCCTCACAAAGCTTGAATATGCCAACGGGTCTTGATGCAACGGAGACAGCATTCGTGAGCTTCTTTCTGTTGTTCTTCGTTTGATAAGTCTGTATCGGGAATTTAAGCGCCTTGCCGTTTTCAAAGAACACCGCAATCTGTGCGCTGTAATCGCCCGCCGTACACATATATATGATATGCTCGTCGTTTTCCATTCCGAATTTCGTGGGGAGATATTCACCCATTACGGTTATCTTACGCACGTCGAAATCGTACACGTGAGCTTTATACGCAAAGCCTTTATCAGTGAAGAATATAAGCTCGTCCTTATTGGAAACATCGGTTTCAATAATTATTCTGTCCGCATCCTTCATCATATTTTCGTCATTTTGCTTTATGGTCTTGGGAAGAACTTTCTTGAAATAACCCTCTTCGGTCAAAACGATTCTTGCGATATAATCCTCGACTTCGTCCTCTGGCTCATATTCGCTTACGGGAACGTCTGTTATGACCTCGGTCTTTCTTTCCTTGCCGTATTTAGCCTTGACATTCATAAGCTCTTTTATAATGAGGTTGTCGACCTTTTTCTTGCTTGCGAGCGTTTCCTCAATATCGGCTATATCCGCAAGGAGTTTATTTATCTCGGCTATACGATCCAAGATATACTGCTTATTTAAATTGCGAAGCTTTATCTCCGCAATATATTCCGCCTGCACCTTATCAATACCGAAACCTTCGCAAAGGTTCGGAATAACGTCCTTATCGTTCTCGGTGGAGCGGATTATCTTTATCGCCTTGTCGATATCAACAAGCAGCTTTTGAAGTCCTTTTAAGAGGTGAAGTCTGTCTTTTTTAACTTTAAGCTCAAAGTAGAGCTGACGTTTTACGCACTCGGCTCTGAAAGCGTGCCACTCAAGAAGGATCTGTCTTACTCCCAAAAGCTCGGGGCGGTTTCCTATGAGAACGGTAAAGTTACACGAAAAATCGTCTCTTAAAGGAGTGCTGTCAAATATTTTCGCTATTACCTTTTCAACGTCCGCACCTCGTTTGAGGTCGATTGCAAGTTTAAGTCCCGAAAGGTCGGTCTCGTCTCTTGCGTCGTTTATCTCTTTAAGCTTTCCAAGCTTGCAAAGCTCAACTATCCTGTCAAGTATATCCTCTACGGTTGCCGTATACGGTATTTCCGTTATCTCAAGAATATTCTCTTTGGGAAGATATCTGTAGCTTCCCATTATGGAAAACTTACCTCTGCCCGTTTCAAGCACCGAGTCGAGCTGTTGCTCGTTATAGATATATTTTCCGCCCGTAGAAAAGTCGGGGCCTTTTATATATTGCTTCAAATCGGCCTTTTCATCTTTGATAAGTGCGGCAGTTGCGTCGCATATCTCACCGAGATTGAAGGAGCATATCTTACTTGCAATACCTACCGCAATTCCGGTATTGGGAGAAACGAGGATATTCGGGAAGCTTATGGGCAAAAGCGTAGGCTCCATTATGGTATTGTCGTAGTTTGGTACAAACTCTACCGCATCCTTGTCAATGCCCTTAAAAAGCTCCTCGCAAAACTTATCGAGCTTTACTTCCGTATAACGTGCGGCGGCATACGCCATATTCTTCGAATACTGCTTGCCGAAGCTGCCTTTAGAATCGATAAACGGATGCAAAAGCGCCTCGTTGCCCCTTGTAAGTCTGACAAGCGTTTCATATATAGATGCATCGCCGTGAGGGTTGAGCTTCATCGCATCACCGACAACGGAGGCGGACTTCTTTCTCTCGGCACTCGTTAAAAGCCCCGCCTTATACATGGCGTAAAGGAGCTTTCTGTGGGAGGGCTTAAAGCCGTCTATTTCGGGAATTGCTCTTGAAATAATTACGCTCATCGCATAGGGCATATAGTTTTTTTCAAGAGTATCTGTTATATTTTGCTCTATGACCACCGCCGTGCTTTCAACAGTCTCGGTGGTTTCGATCTTCTTTCTTCTCATATTTACCTCATCATACGTCCGCAAGGTTTACGTACTGCGGCCCCTTCGTGGTGATGTAGTCCTTTCTTCCCTCAAGGTTATCTCCAAGGAGAATGTCGAACATTCTGTAGGTCTTTTCCTCGTCTTCGGGCAATATCTGTATAAGACGGCGTGTTGCGGGATTCATTGTCGTTAAGGACATCATATCGGGCTCGTTTTCACCAAGACCCTTGGAACGCTGTACGACCACCTTGACATCACCCAATCCGCCCAAGATCTCGTCCTTTTCCGCTTCGGTATACGCAAAATAGGACTTATCCTTTACACGTATCTCGAAGAGAGGCGATTCGGCAATATATATCTTGCCCCGTCTTATAAGCGTGGGAAGCAGTCTGTAGAACATCGTTAAGATAAGCGTACGTATCTGATATCCGTCCTCGTCGGCATCGGTACATATAACTATCTTATCCCACTTTAAAAGATCGTAGTCAAATCCGGATATCTCCTTGTTGGATTTTGACTTTATCTCACAGCCGCATCCGATGACTTTTAACAAATCAACTATTATATCGTTTTTAAATATCTTATCGTATGAATTTTTAAGGCAGTTTAAGGTCTTGCCTCTGACGGGAATTACAGCTTGGAATTCGGCGTTTCTTGCAAGCTTTACAGACGTTAAAGCCGAATCGCCCTCCACTATATATAGCTCACGCTTTGTCGGGTCTTTGCTTCGGCAACCCACAAATTTCTCAACGCGGTTTGAAATGTCAAGCTTCTGTATAAGCTTCGTTTTCATTCCGATACGCTCTTTTTCGGCACTTTCGCGACTTCTCTTGTTTATAAGCACCTGCGATATTACCTTATCGGCGATCTCGGGGTTTTCCGCAAAGAACGCCTGCATCTGCGTTTTCAAAAATTCGTTTACGGCTTCGCCTATAAATACGTTCGTGATAGCCTTCTTAGTTTGGTTTTCATACGAGGTCTGCGTCGAAAACGAATTCAACACAAATACGAGGCAATCCTCTATATCCTGGAACGTGATTTTGTTTTCGTTTTTCGAATACTTACCGCTTGCGGTTATGAAATTGTCAAACGCCCACACAAGAGCTTTTCTCGCCGCTCTTTCGGGAGAACCTCCATATTCGAGAAACGAGGAATTGTGATAAAATTCAAAAAGATTGTTTTTGTTTGAGAATGCAAGGCATATCTGCATCTTGACCTTGTATTCGGGCTTATCTTCTCTGTCTTTACCTACACGCTCGCCGCTCCATATAAACGACGGGCTCATACCGTCATCTCCGAGAATTTCGTCAACGTAATCCTTTATACCGTTTTCGTAGCAAAAGCTTGCGTCGGTAAAGGAGCCATCCTCGTTTTGATATTTGAGATTAAACGTAAGACCTGCATTTACTACCGCCTGCTTTTTGAGCACAGACGTAAAATAGTCAAGCTGAATGTTTATATCGGTGAATACCTCAAGGTCAGGGCGCCACTTGATTATCGTACCGCTTCTCTTGCCGCTATACTCCTCCTTGGAAAGCTCCGTTACGGGATATCCCTTTTTAAAAGAAATTCCGTATTTGAAGCTTCCGTTGTAAACGGTGACCTCCATAAACTCGGAGCTGTACTGCGTAGCGCAAGCACCGAGTCCATTCGTACCGAGAGAAAATTCGTACGCCTCACTGTCGTACTTGCCGCCTGCATAAAGGTCGCAAAATACCAAGTCCCAATTATAGCGCTTTTCTTTCTCGTTCCAATCAAGAGGTATTCCTCTTCCGAAGTCCTCGACCTGAAGTGTCTTATCCTTGAAAACGGTTACGTTTATTACGTTTCCGAATCCTTCTCTTGCTTCGTCAACCGAGTTGGAAAGTATCTCAAAAAAGGAATGCTCACAGCCCTCTATACCCTCCGAACCGAAAATTACGGAAGGCTTGAGTCTTACTCTGTCTGCACCCTTGAGAGTACGTATGCTTTGATCTCCGTATCCTTGAGCTTGTCTTGCGGTTTTTGCCATTATTCTCTCTCCAAATTTCTTATTACTTATCTGCATTATGAGCCATTTTACCGATTTTAACAATAATTCATTATATTATATCACATCTAATTTTTTTATTCAATATTTTTTCTGTATTTTTTTATATAATGTAGAAAAAAATGGCACCGAAAACACGGACTGTATTTTCGGCGCCATATGGGGTTATTGCTTTGTTATCTCTATATCAATATACCATTTTTTCGTGCTGTACGGCTCAAGAACCGAGCCTACCTTGTGCATATTTGCAACGTCGGGCCTATCGTAAGGTGCGGTGCAAGGCTCAAGTATCGTAAGATACATATTATCCCAGCCGCATTCGTTGTTCATAACGCCGATATACGGCACTTCCTCTACGGGAAAATGCATCGTAAAGGCAAGTTTTTTGGAGGGATAATCAACGCCCAAAAAACCTTCATTCGTCAGCTTGTTGGTGATGTAGTATTTTTCCTCTTTCTTTACGGAAGGGCTTCTCATAAGAGTCATATCGTGCGTTACGCCGTTTTTATCGGTGTTAATCGGGAAAGAAAAACGCTCACCGTATTTGCCGATTCTGTCGTTGTTTGAAAACATACATACGCCTTCGCTGCACTCTGCGGGTACTTTATAGCGAGAACCCTCCTCAGCTTTGAGCATCACGTGTCCTGCCCACAGATAATCCATAGGGAATTTCGTGGGGTTTTCGACGCTGTATTCGATTCGAAGGACGTTTTCTTTGAGCGCATACATCTTCTTTGTGAAGATATATGGCATACGAATGCCGTTTACTTTTCCGTAAAGATAGTCCTTGCCCTTCTTGATATCGTAGGGTAAGCACCACACTTCGCCGTGGTCGGGCATACGTACGCCGTTCCAAGCGTCGCCGGTATAGTAAAACGGATCAATAGTGGGCATCATATCGTCAAAGCCCGCGCATTCACCTGCGCCAAATCCTCTGCCGTATTCGGATCTTATGTATTTTTTGAGTCCCTTGGGGTTTTGGTGCATAAACTCAAATCCGCTTTCCTTATGTATGGCGGAAGCGATCTTCATACCCATTTCAGGTATCACCTTGAATACGACATCTCCTATGTCAATGGCATACGCCGCAATATCCTTGTACTTACATTTTTTAATATTCATAGTTTTTCCTTTCAAAATTCAAACAGTGATATGATATCCTCCGCACTGCAGCCCATAATATAGCTTTCTACGGAAGTGCCGCAAAGCGCATTTTTTATCTCCTCTTTTTCAAGCTTTTTACCCTTGAGTAAAGTGCAAAGCTCACCTATATCGCCTTTTCCGAAAAAGTCGCCGTAAAGTGCAACGTTTTCGATACGCCCTTTACTTGAAGTAAAGTTAAGTTCAAGCGTTCCGAAGGGAAACCTTTTCGTATTCGCAAACTCAAATTCGGGAGATGCGCCGTAGTTCCACTCAAAAAGCAAATATTTTTCCCTCACAAGTTTCATTACTGCGTCCATCTTTTCGGGATTGACGTATTCCTTCGAAACCTCACCGTCAAACTCCCCCGCATAGCTTTCGGCTATGTATTCCATAAACTCCGTAGGTGTAAACGTGCAATTTGTGATGCCCTTTAAGTTTGTGACTCGGCTTTCGACCGATCTTATACCCTTATCCTTGAGCTTTTCGCTGTTGACTTTAAGTGCACCCGAAAGCTTCGAAAGATCGGCGTCGTAAAGAAGCGTTCCGTGATGAAGCACCCTGCCGTTTTCTATACATTGTGCCGTTCCCGAAAACTTCTTGCCCATAACGCAAATATCGTTTCTGCCGTTAAGCTCCGCTTCTACTCCGAGCAAACTTATTGCTCGGGCTACGGGAAGCGCATATTCGGAAAAGTCAAGTTCTCCCTTTTCATCTTCCCCTATAAATGTGAAATTGACGTTTCCAAGGTCGTGAAATACCGCCCCGCCGCCCGTCATACGACGTACGAGCTTTATACCGCCTTTGTCAAGAAAATCCCTATTTATCTCTCTGTAAGCGTTTTGGTTTTTACCTATTATCACGGAAGGAGCGTTTCTCCAAAGCATGAAGATACTGTCGTCACCGTAAGGCTTTTGCTTTAAAAGATATTCCTCAAATGCGAGATTGATATGGGGATCCGTACATTCACGATTTATAAGAAGCCTTAATTTTTTCATCACACTGTAAACCTATGGTAAGCCTTTTTGCCTTTTTTAACGATAAGTCCGTCACCGAAAGCGCTCTTTTCAAACGTTTTTGCAAGGTCGGTTATCTTTTCACCGTCAATACTTACGCCGCCCTGCTCGATAAGTCTTCTTCCCTCGCCTCTTGATGCAGCAAAGCCTGCGGCGATAAGAAGCTCGATGATACCTATCTTTCCGTCGGTGAAGTTATCGTCGGTAAGTGTAGTGGTGGGCATATTGGAAATATCGTTTCCGCCTCCGAAAAGTGCGTGAGATGCCGCCTTTGCTTTGTCGGCTTCTTCTGTTCCGTGAACGAGAGCGGTAAGCTCGTATGCAAGTATCTCCTTTGCATCGTTGAGCTTGTTGTCCGTCCATGTTGACATTTCTTCGATCTGCTCCATAGGCAAGAACGTGAGCATACGTATACACTTTAACACGTCCTTATCGTCAACGTTTCTCCAATATTGGAAGAACTCGTAGGGGCTGGTCTTATTGGGGTCAAGCCATACGGCGTTTCCCGCAGTTTTACCCATCTTCTTACCCTGTGAGTCGGTAAGAAGCGTTATCGTCATAGCGTGAGCATCTTTACCGAGCTTTCTTCTTATAAGCTCTGTTCCGCCGAGCATATTCGACCACTGGTCGTCGCCGCCGAACTGAAGGTTGCAGTTATGCTCCTTGAAAAGATAATAGAAGTCGTATGACTGCATTATCATATAGTTGAATTCAAGGAATGAAAGTCCTTTTTCCATTCTCTGCTTATAGCACTCCGCACGGAGCATATTGTTTACCGAAAAGCAAGAGCCGACCTCTCTTAAAAGCTCTACGTAGTTAAGCGAAAGGAGCCAATCCGCATTATTGAGCATCTGCGCCTTTCCTTCTCCAAAATCGATAAAGCGTTCCATTTGGCGCTTGAAGCACTCTGCGTTATGGTCTATATCTTCCTTCGTGAGCATTTTGCGCATATCCGTTCTGCCCGAAGGATCGCCTATCATAGTCGTACCGCCGCCGATAAGTGCAATAGGCTTATTTCCCGCCATTTGAAGTCTTTTCATAAGCGTAAGTGCCATAAAATGTCCAGCCGTAAGGCTGTCCGCCGTACAGTCGAAACCTATATAAAACGTAGCTTTACCGTTATTGATAAGCTCGCTTATCTCTTCCTCGTTGGTTACCTGTGCAATAAGGCCTCGTGCCTTGAGTTCGTCATAGATCTTCATTGTATATTCCTTTCATTTACATTTGACTTTTTAATATTTCGGCGTTTGATATCAGCTCTCTTGCACCGTCTGTGAAGGTCTTGCTGATTATATCTCCGCCCATTATTCTTGCTATTTCCAAAACTCTCTGTTCCTTGGAAAGCTCTGTGACCTCCGTAAAGGAGCGCCCGTTGTATGCGGATTTCGACACCTTTAGGTGCGAGTCCGCAAGAGATGCTATCTGTGCGCTGTGCGTTACGCAAAATACCTGCGAAGAACGTGATGCTGAAAGAAGCTTCACACCAACCTTATAGGAGGTCTTACCGGAAACGCCCGTATCCACCTCGTCAAATATAAGAGTGCCCGTACCTTCCTTCTCGTTTAAAACTGACTTTATTGCAAGCACGATACGTGAAAGCTCACCGCCCGATGCTATCTTCGATAAGGGCTTTGGCTCTTCTCCTACGTTCGCGGAGATTAGGAATTCGATTCTTTCCGTTCCGTCGGGACTGTAAAATACTCCGCCCTTTGCATTTTTTATCTGCTCGGCGTGTGCAAAAAGCACGACGCTTGGCATATCCAAAAATTCAAGTGCCTCTCTGACCTTTTTGCAAAGCTCGTCTCCCGCTTTTTTTCTTGATGCGGAAAGCTCACCCGCCCGCAAAGAAAGCTCGTTTTTTGCCTTTGTATATTCAACGCCGAGCGTTTCAAGCTTTGACGTAAGTCCGTCAAGCTCCGCAAGCTCGTTTTTAGCTGAAGAAAGCGCATTTAAGACGGATTCCTCGTCTCCGCCATACTTTCTTATAAGCTTTTCTATGGCATACATACGCTCTTCGAGCTTGTCGATATTCGTTTCTTCTGCATCGGAACCTGCGGAAAGACGTGAAATCTCACCGTAAGCATCATCAAGCTCAAGCGATATGCGTGAAAGATTATCAAAAAGCTCGTCGCCGCCGCTAATAAGCTCCTTGACCTTTTCAATAGCCGAAACTGCCGCTTTTACCTTTTGTACAGCTCCCCTGTCCTCGTTTTCCCCGCCTAAAAGCGAGAGGGCAGTCATTACGGCTTCATTGTACGTTTTACTCTTTTCAAGAGCATTCTTTGCAACCGAGAGCTTCTCAAGCTCATTCGGCTTTGGAGATACCCTTTCTATCTCATCGATTACGTACTTCAAATAAGCCTCTTTTTCGGCTCTTTCTTTCTCCTTTGCGCTGATATCAAGTATTTCCTTTTGAAGTGCTTTCGCCTTTTGATACGCCTCCCTGTAGGCTGTGCGCACATCGTCGTTTTCCGCATACATATCAAGAAGCAGAGTATGGCGTGCGCTATCGGTCAAAAGCTGTCCTTCGTGCTGACCGTGTATATTGACAAGCTTTGATGCTACGTCACGGAGCATTGAAACGGTAACCGTCTTACCGTTTATCTTTGCAATAGAGCGTCCGTCCGCATACACACGTCTTGAAAGCATAAGCTGCCCGTCTTCAAGTTCCGTATCCATCTCGGAAAGCTCTCGAAGCTCAATATTATTGAATTTTTCAAATATCGCCCTTACCTCAGCATAATCAGCACCGCTTCTTATTATGTCACGGTTTGCTCTCGTACCCAAGATAAGCCCGATGGAGTCGATGATTATCGATTTTCCTGCGCCCGTTTCACCCGTAAGGATAACAAAGCCTTGGGAAAAATTTATCTCCCCTCGCTCTATTAAGGCGACATTCTCGATAGAAAGAGAACTTATCATTTTCTCACCCGTTCGATCTTATTATCTGATATCCAATAAATCCAAAAATTTTTCTTTACAATTAAGTGCCGTTTCGTTGTCCTTTACAACGATAAACACCGTATCGTCACCCGCAATAGAACCAACTATATCCTTAAATATTATCGCATCGATAGCCGCTGCTGCCGCCTGTGCCATTCCTGGATAGGTCTTAATTACGACGATATTTCCCGCCGCCGCAATATTTACGACGATACCGCTTAAAATATCGTGGAATTTTGCGGTCGCCTTTACCTCTTCCTCCTTGGCATTTACGCTATAACGGTACTTACCGTCTTCTCCGATGGTCTTGATGATATGAAGTGCCTTGATATCTCTGGAAACAGTCGCCTGAGTTACCTTAAAGCCCATATCGGAAAGCATAGCCGTAAGTTCTTCCTGCGTTTCGATTGCGTGATTTTCAATAAGCTCCATTATTCTTGCGTGTCTTTGGAATTTCGTCATTGTTATTCCTTTCCGAAAGCTATACTTTAATAGATAGCTTTTGATATATTATATCGTAAAATTCGAGTTTCTTCAGTCTTATAAGTCTTGTAAAGCTCTCGCTTTTTGTCACTCTGACAATATCACCCTCTTTAAGCGAAAGGTACTCTCTGCCGTCTACATTAAGGCAAGGAAGTCCGCCGCGCGACGAGCTTATCTTACACGAAAGTCGTGCGTTCATATCGAATATCATCGGCTTTTCCGTTAAGGTGTGCGGACATATAGGGGTGACGGTCGTAACACAGGTTGCGGGGTCAACTATGGGGCCGCCCGCAGCAAGTGAATACGCCGTTGAGCCGGTCGGCGTGGAAACGATAAGTCCGTTTGCCATATAGTCGATTATGCGCTTATCATCACGGTAAAGCTCTATGGCGATGACCTTTGAGATTCCCTCGCTTTCTATGACCGCATCGTTAAGGGCTGTGTAGCTTCCTATGCATTTGCCGTTTCTTATAACCGAAACGTCAAGCATATAGCGCTTTTCTATGTCGTACTCTCCGATTGCGAGTTTCTCAAGCTCATCGTATTCATCGGGGTAAAGCTCGCATATAAAGCCTATCGTGCCGATATTTACACCCAAAATAGGTATGTTATATTTTGCCGCATTACTGCTGTGGCGAAGTATAGTACCGTCGCCGCCGAGAATGATGAGGCATTCCGACGAGCCGTAAAGCTCGTCATAGCTTACTCTTTTGGCGTTCTTATGCTCATTGCACTCCTCGGGCAAAAGGCACTTTACACCGCACGAGCAGAGCTTTGATATCATCTTGTCCGTACAAGAAAAATCAACGTCTTTGAGGGGATTTGGGATTATTCCAACAGTTCTGATTTTATCCATATCAGTTATTCCTGTTTATAAGAAAATGTGCAAGGTCTGACAAGGTCTCGGCTCCCTCGAAGGAGGCTATCGACGCCTGCGCCTTTTTTGTATATTCTTTGTAAAGTTTTGTCGCTCCGTCAACGCCCAAAAGCGTCGCAAAGGTGGTCTTTCCTTCCTCACGATCGCTTCCTACGGGCTTTCCGAGAGTTTTTTCATCACCGATGACGTCAAGCACGTCATCATATATCTGAAAGGCTATTCCGAGAAAATCGCCGTACATATACGCCGCTTCACACGCCTTTTCGTAGCTTTCTTTATCAAGTCTTTCCTTTGCGGAAAGCACGCCTAAAAGGCAAGCTGCGGTTATTATCGCTCCGGTTTTGTGACAGCACATATTCGTTAGCATTTCAACGGTAACGGGGTCTTTTGACTCGTATTCAAGGTCAAGCTGTTGTCCGCCCATCATTCCGAGAGGGCCACCGCATTTCGCAAGAAGTCTTACTGCCTCTGCGCCGAGATGTGCCGGTATTTCTTCAGAGGCGAGTATCTCAAGAGCGGTCAAAAGAAGGCTGTCGCCCGCAAGTATTGCGGTATATTCACCGAATGCTTTATGGCAAGAGGGCTTGCCCCTTCTCATATCATCATTATCCATAGCGGGCAAGTCATCATGTATGAGAGAGCTTGCGTGCATCATCTCAACGCCGCATCCAAACGAGAGCGCAATATCCTCATCGCCGCCGAAAAGCTTTGAAAATTCAACGGCAAGAAAGGGCCTTATTGCCTTTCCGCCCGAAATAAGACTGTAGCTCATCGCCTTTGACAAGATACCTTGGTCTGCGTTTTCGTCAAAGCGCTTCATATATTCGTTAAGTCTCTTTGATACCGCTTCGCCGTTTTTTTTGAGCTTTGCCGATATATCCGTCATCTTTTACCCTCGCCGATATAGTCAGTCTCCGCAAAATCATCGCCCGTTTTCAAAAGAACGCTCACCTTTTGCTCCGCGCTGTCAAGCATATCGTTACAAAGCTTAACAAGTGAAACGCCCTCTTCAAAAAGCGTAAGGCTCTCGGCAAGAGGTATCTTGCCGTTTTCCATATTTTTAACTATTTCTTCAAGTCTTACAGTGGCTTCTTCAAATGTCATCTGTTTATCCATAATTACCTCACTGTTTTATAGCGTTTACGGTAGCCGATACGTCACCGTCCGAAAGTCTTATGTCAATACTCTCGCCCTCTTTTACGTCCTTTACCTCGCTTATGACACCTCCGCTTTTTGAGTAGACTACGCTATAGCCTCTCTTTATTACGTCAAGCGGACTTAACGCCGAAAGACGAGATGCGTTTTGCGAGAAAAGGTTTGTTTTGAGCTGAAGAATATATTTCATCTTGCTCGTCATCATCTCCGAAAGATGTACGACGCTCATTCTCTTGTCGTCTATCTGTACCTTGGGAGATGAAAGCTGTCTTGATGCGCGCAAAGTTGCAATACGTCCTCTTTTTTCTTTAATGCTTGCATCAAGTCTTGAGTGCAGTATGGGAATTATATTGTTGAATTTCTTTTTAAGCTCATCAGTACTCGGAGTTGCAAGTTCTGCGGCCGCAGAGGGTGTTGCCGCTCTTACGTCCGCAACAAAGTCGCATATAGTGAAATCCGTTTCGTGCCCTACGGCAGAAATCACGGGTATTTTCGATGCAAATACAGCATAGGCAAGCTCCTCGTTGTTAAAAGCCCACAGATCCTCTATAGAGCCGCCGCCTCTGCCGATTATTATTTCGTCAACTGGATATTTTTCATTGAAAAATTTTACGCCCTCTATAAGCTGCTTTGCGGCAAATTCACCCTGCACGAGAGAGGGGTAAAGCACGAGCTTTGCATAAGGAAAGCGTCTGCCGGTAATGTCGATAATATCTCTTATCGCCGCACCCGTATCGGAGGTTATAACACCTATGAGCTTCGGTCTTTTCGGAAGCGGTTTTTTCTTTGATACGTCGAACATTCCCATCGCTTCGAGCTTTGCTTTAAGCTGTTCGTATGCAATATTAAGAGAGCCTTCGCCCTCGGGTATCATAGCCGTAACGTAAAGCTGATACTGTCCGTCACGAGGGAAAACGCCTATTCTTCCTTTAACCCTGACCTTCATTCCGCTTTGAGGGGAAAAGCTTATCTTCTGAGCGGAATATTTAAACATAACGCTTCGAAGCACAGCGCCCTCGTCTTTTAGAGTAAAATAGAAGTGCCCCGTTTTATGCGAGGTGAAATTGGATATCTCACCGACTACGGTAACGTCCGCAAGAGCGGGTTGATTTTCCAATATCAGCTTAATATGCTCGTTTATTTCGGTAACCGAATATACCGGCGTTGGTGTTTCCGTATCACTCACCTCCCAAAATACTTCCTTGATGCCAAAATCGCCGTTCCCACGGCGTTATCGGAAGAAAGCCCCAAAGACGCAAATTCTGCTCCGATGCTTTCCTTTATATGTTTCTTTATACGCTCGTTTCCCGAAACACCGCCTGCAAATACTACGGGCAATTCGGGATATATCTTCTTTGCGTTTTGCGCCGTCATAAGAAGTGAAAGCTTCACAAATTCAAGTGCGTATGCCGCAATTTCTTCCTTTGCAACACCCGAAGCCATCATTTGCGCACACTTATTTTCCGCTCCCGACAAATTCATATCGGTGCCCTTTATACATACCGTCGGCTTTTTCTTCGTTTGGGTAGCAAGCATTTCAAGCTGTGCGCCGCAAGGAAACGAAAGTCCGAGCATAACACCGACTCTGTCAATAAGCTGGCCTGCGGAAATATCCAAAGTTTTACCGATTATCTCACAGGAAAAACCACCCTCTTTATCGGGGCTTACCTTTAAAAGCTCGGTAGTACCTCCCGACACGTGATATGCAAGGTGTTCTTTCTCAAATAAATCTTCTCTTCCGCAGCTGTAAAGCGCTGCCGCAATATGCATACACTGATGCGAAAATCTATAAAACGGTACGCCGAGTGCTGCTGCGGCAAGACTTGCCGCCGAAACGCCCGCAAGAAAGCAAGGCATATACGAGCCTTCTTGGTTTCTCGGTTTATCCGAGCACGCAACGGCACATATATCGCCCGTTTTCTCTCCCTCAAAAAGCATCTTTGAAAGCTCGGGCAGATTCTTCGTATGATTAAAATGGGCATCGCTCTGCCTAAGTCCCCTCATACCCGCCTCAACAGACAAAATACGTCTTTCGCTTTCGTATGAAAGGATATCTCCGTACTCGTCACATTCAACGAGAGCAAGAGATGATGTGTAATTGCTCGTATCGACACCCAAAAACAGTTTATTATCAGAGCTTGCCATTTTCAGATGCGATCTTTCCGAGTACACCGTTTACAAACGCCGCACTCTTTTGATCGTCAAAGGTCTTCATAAGCTCGACTGCTTCGTTTATCGCCGCTTGAGCGGGAATATCGGTATAAAGAAGCTCATAAGTCGAAAGTCTGAAAACCGCAACGGTAATCTTAGTAAGTCTGTCGAAGCTCCATTTTTGCAAATGGGGCTGTATCTTTGCGTCAATGTCGGATATGTTATTATACACACCCTCGTATAAAGATTTGGAAAAATCATCCGACTCTTCTCCGCTTTCGAGGAAAAGCTCCACTCTCTCCTCTACGGTCGTATCCGGTGAGAAGGGTATCTGAAAAATCAGTTTCATTGCCGCCGTTCTTGATTCTCTTCTTTTCATATCAGTATCCTTGCCATCAAAATTGTCATTCGTTTCATTATACAGTCGTTGTATAAAAATGTCAATGCGTATTTATACATTTTTTAAAAAAATATGCAAAAACAGGCGCCTTTTTTGCAAAAAAATTGATGTTGCACTATTTGGATTTGTATGATATAATATCGTTTGGCTGTAACACAAACTGCGCTCGAAAATAAAATGTAAGGAGGGATACTCCCTACTTCATATATAAAGAGCGTAATTTGAAAATGAAAACACTTATAATATGCATGGGCTATATGACCCTTTCCACTCTTATCGGAGTGTTTGCGGGTCTTTTCGCAAAAAGCTCTGTGCCCAAAGCAAACTCTTTCATTCTTGCCTTTTCCGCGGGAATAATGATGTATACGTCATTCTCCTCGCTTATACTGCCGCCGGTGTCCGCAGATTCCGCCTTTACGTTTGTTATCGCAATAATCGGTTTTGTGCTCGGTATGCTGTTTATTTCCGCTATCGAGTCGGCACCCGTATTTTTAAAGCGTATGCTTGCGGAAGAAAACTGCGACGAAAAGCTTGCGGGTGTGCTTTTGTTCGTGACGGCAGTTGCCGTACACAAGATACCCGAGGGTATCGCATCGGGCCTTACCTGTGCAAAAACCGGAACGCAAGCCTACAGTTTATCGCTCGGCCTTGCCGTTCAAAACGTTCCCGACGGATTTATTCTGACGGCACCCTTGGTTATGGCGGGTATGAAAAAAAGAAAAGCCTTTTTGTTTGGTGCTTTTGCAGCCGTTTTATCGATTTTGGGAGCGCTTTTCGGTTTTATCGGAGCCTTTCTTCTTTCCTTTATACTTGAATCTCTCCTTGCCTTTGCGGGAGGTATGATGATGTTTGTTACGGTTTCACTGCTCGGCGAATCGGAAAATAAAAAAATCACATCTATGGCTTTCGCTCTCGGAATAGTGCTTATGATGCTTTTTGAAAGGTACATTTAACTGATGACGGAATACGAAAATTGCAAGCTCTGTCCGAGAAATTGCGGTATTTGCCGAACAAAAGAGGCGGGATATTGCGGTGCACGCAACGTAATGCGTATAGCACGCATAGCGCCGCACTATTGGGAAGAGCCCTGCCTTTCGGGTGAAAACGGCTCAGGCGCAGTATTCTTCTCACATTGTTCTTTGCGCTGTGTATATTGCCAAAACGCAAATATAGCAGACGGGCTCGGAAGAGACGTCGGAATAAACGAGCTTGCGCAAAAAATGCTTGAGCTTCAGGGTATGGGCTGTCATAATATAAATCTTGTGACGCCGACTCATTACGTACCCTCGATAATCAAGGCCGTGAAAGCCGCCAAAGACGGCGGACTTTCGGTGCCGATCGTATATAACTGCTCGGGATATGAGAAGCCGTCGACGATAAAAATGCTTAAAGATACGGTGGACATATTCTTACCTGATTTTAAATACTCTTGTTTGCAAAGTGCAAAAAAATTCAGTAATGCCGCAGATTATCCCGAAGTTGCTATATGCGCCATAAACGAAATGATAAACACCGCCCGTCCCATATGCTTTGATGAAAACGGAATTTTAAAAAGCGGTGTCATAATAAGGGTTCTTGCTTTGCCCGGCGAAGAAGAAAATACCAAAGGCGTCTTGAAAACCATAAAACGTCTGTGGGACGGCAAGGTTATAGTAAGTCTTATGAGTCAGTACACACCTATGCCCGATATCGAAAGCAAGTGCCCCGAGCTTTCAAGAAAACTTACCGAAGAAGAATATGAAGAGCTTACGGGATACGCAAAAGGTCTTAGGCTCGATAACGTTTATTTTCAAGAGGGACAAAGCTCAAGCGAAAGCTTTATACCCGACTTTACGGAGGATTTTTAATAATGAAGAAAATAGGAAACCGATTTCTCTTGGGAGCATCGTGCGCTCTTTCCGCTATTGCGGCGATATGCGCAGTAAACATTCTTGCGGGCCTTATTAAATCAGCCTCTCCCGATACGTCCGATGCATATTTTTTCTTTATGCAGATTGCCAACGTATATCTTTCGGTCGCCATCGGAATAAACGGAATCTTCTCACTTATATTCTCAGCCGTTCTACTATTTAAAAAAACGTATAAAATTGCGTCTTTTATAAATATTTTTATTTGTTTATTTTCTTTCATTTGCGTACTTGCTTTTTTCTTAGTGTAGTGATATAATGTACAGGCTTTATGCTAAAAAACGACAAAAAATACTAAAATATAGAGGACTTTGAAATAAAATGATTTGGATAAATTACTTATTTACAACTCTCAGTATTCTTTTTACTCTGTGTTATGCTTATCAAATATTTTACATATTCGTACCGTTTTTCAAAAAGCCGAAGCCCAAGAACAAGGAGCTTCATAAATTTGCGATAATGATTTGTGCAAGAAATGAGCAAAACGTTATCTGCGACCTTATTGACAGTATCAAGAGCCAAAGCTATCCGCAAGAGCTTTTGACCGTTTTCGTTATGGCAGACAACTGCACAGACGATACTGCGGGCGTCGCAAAAAAAAAAGGCGCAGTTGTATACGAAAGGTTCAACACAGAGCTTATCGGCAAGGGATATGCGCTTAATATGCTCCTTGAAAACATCGAAAGAGATTATCCCGAGGGATTCGACGGATATATGGTCTTCGATGCCGATAACGTGCTTTCACACAACTATATCGAACATATGAACGGTGAGTTCTTTGACAGAAGCTCTATCGTCACCTCATACAGAAACTCCAAAAACTACGGCGACAACTGGATATCTGCAGGCTATGCGCTTTGGTTCTTGCGTGAATCGAAGTATCTTAACACCTCAAGACATCTTTTGGGAACGAGCTGCATGATATCCGGAACGGGATTTTTGTTTGGCAGAGATATATTGCTTGAACAGAAAAATTGGCCTTTCTATTTACTCACGGAAGACATACAGTTCTCCGCACACCACATTATAAACGGCAAAAAAATAGCTATAGCTTCCGATGCTGTTCTTTACGATGAACAGCCCACGAGCTTTAAGCAGTCATGGACTCAGCGTCTTCGTTGGGCAAAAGGCTTCTTGCAGGTATTCGGTAAATACGGCAAGAATATTGTAAAAAACATATTCAGAGGAAGCTTCAGCTCCTACGATATCTGTATGAGCATTATGCCTGCAGCTATGATATCCATAGCAACCTGTGTGCTAGGTATTGTAAGCTCCGTTATCGGTATGTGTACGCAATCGGACATTTTGCCTCCCCTGCTTTCAATGCTCGGCGGCTTTGCTTATATGTATTTTACCATCTACGTTGTCGGTCTTATAACAACGATAACAGAGTGGAAGCAAATACACACAACCAACTTCAAAAAGATATGGTACACCTTTACTTTCCCATTCTTTATGGGCACTTATCTTCCCATCGCAGTCGTTGCTATATGCAAGAAAAACGTAACTTGGAAGCCTATCAAGCACGGTGTTAAAGCGCCCGATTGGATAGAGGAAGAAGATAACAAGGAAGATAATAAATAGAGTTACGGCGGTCTGCTTCTTGCAGACCGCCGTGTTTTTTATGCATCTATCATACTGTCGTCCCAAGCTTCGTGCTTTTCGAAGCCGAGAAGATTTACGACCGTTGCGGCAATATTCGAAAGTCCGAAATTGCCTTCTTTTACTTTGTATGTATCGCCGTAGAAATTATCGTAGAAGATAAACGGAACGGGATTTAAGGTGTGGCTCGTTTTTGCCTTTGTTTTGCCGTCGGAGGAATATTTTACCGCGCCCTTTTTATCAAGCTCAAACATCTCGTCGGCATTACCGTGATCGGCCGTAAAGAGCGCAACCGCCTTGCATTTGTCGACTGCTTCGAGTATTCTTGCAATTTGCATATCAAGAGCTTCCATGCTTATCACGGTCGCCTGAAGGCTTCCCGTATGTCCGACCATATCTCCGTTTGGGAAGTTGACTCTTATAAAGTCGTATTTTCCGCTTTCGATATCACTTATAAGCTCATCGGTTATCTCTGCGCATTTCATCCAAGGTCTTTGCTCAAAAGGCACGACGTCGGAGCGTATCTCCTTATAGGTCTCAAGCTCTTCATCAAACTTTCCGCTCTTGTTGCCGTTCCAAAAATACGTTACGTGGCCGTATTTCTGCGTTTCGGAGATAGCAAGCTGTCTTATACCCTCTTTGCAAAGATGCTCGCCCATCGTATTGACTATCTCGGGAGGAGAAACGAGGAATCTTGAGGGAATATGCAAGTCGCCGTCATATTCGAGCATACCCGCATACATTACGCTTGGAACTCTCTGTCTGTCAAATTTATCGAAGTCATCACCCGATTCAAATGCTTTTGATATTTCAAGAGCTCTGTCGCCTCTGAAATTGAAGAAGATAACGCTGTCGCCGTCTTCTACGGTGCCAACGGGCTTTCCGTTTTCGCTTATAACGAAAGCGGGAAGGTCTTGGTCAATAACCGAAAGCTCTTTGCGATACGTTTCGATAGCGTCTTTTGCGCTGTCAAAATATCTGCCCTTACCCAACACGTGCGTCTGCCATCCGACATTTACCATATCCCAATTCGCTTCGTATCTGTCCATCGTGATGGTCATTCTGCCGCCGCCCGATGCTATCTTTGCGTCAAATTCCGAACCGTTTAAGCCGCAGAGGAATTCCTC
The DNA here is from genome assembly GCA_045585835.1 of Eubacteriales bacterium. Classification (GTDB taxonomy): domain Bacteria; phylum Bacillota; class Clostridia; order Oscillospirales; family CAG-272; genus CALCTE01. The sequence continues at coordinate 61,898 of JAZMZG010000012.1, read as the reverse complement.
AAAAGGAATTACGTAGTCAAGTGCAGATGTTTCTCCTACGTCTCTGCCGTCAAGAAGGATATGTATTCTCGCTCTTTTTACGCCGTCTTTTTTTGCTCTTACAAGCATAGCTTTCAAATGGTCGATGTGAGAGTGTACGTTTCCGTCGGAGAAAAGTCCGACAAAATGAAGCGTACCGTTATCCTTGCAGTTTCCGATAAGCTCTTTCCAAGTTGCATTTTCAAACATAGAACCGCTCTCGATAGACGAGCTTACGAGCTTTGCGCCCTGCGCATATACCTGACCTGCGCCCATCGCATTGTGTCCTACCTCGGAATTTCCCATGTCGTCATCCGAAGGAAGTCCTACTGCCGTGCCGTGTGCCTTTAAGCTCAAAGTCTTATATTTTGACATAAGCATATCAAGCGTGGGTGTAAATGCTCTTTCAACAGCATTTCCCTCGTTCTTTGTTCCTATACCGACACCGTCCATCACAACGAGAACAACGGGGCCGCCGACTCTTTTAAATCTCTTGCTCTTTTCCAATTTTTTTACCTCTGATAATTAAATTTATTGTTGTATTTATTGCAAAGACAAGTAATGCTCCCAAAAGCAAGGCAAGACTTATCTTCAACACGTAAATAAGATACGCATCCGCACTCGAAAGGAGTCCGAGCTGAATCGAATCGAAATTCCTTTTGGAAAGAAATCTCTCGAATATCAAATATGCAATACCGAAAAACGCACTTTGCGTTATAAACGGGATAACCGTATAAAAAGTGCCATTTCTTCGGTTGAGAATTATCATAAACAAATAAACCGCAGCAGCAAGTATGGCAATGGGCCATAACGCAGTTTCGATAACGGAAACCGCAAGCGGAACGTAGGCTCCAACTGCGGCTGCACCCATAAAGCCTGTCACCCTTGAAAATATTTGAGATATATCACGCCAATAAATATCGGCTATCTCATCTATATCCGCCTTTTCGGTTATGCCGTGTTGCGGTGCTTCTTCGGAAAATGCGGAAATTACGGCGTTTTTATATTCCTCAACGGAAACCGGCGGTACATCACGCCCCAAGAGCGTTGATACGGATACGTTATACGCACTCTTTACAAGCTCATCCGAGGGCAGTATCTTTTTTACAAATTCATCGTCAACACCCGCATTTACGACAAGTACGCTTATTTCCTCTTCTATCTGCTCTATCTTTTCCTCGTATGCTCCGTTTTGCTCAAGCTTTTCGAAAACAAGCTCCGATTCTATTACGAAATCAACTACCGTAGCCGCAATTATCGTCAGCATAACGGCAAACGTTAAAATAACGGATAAAACAGTGTTTACGGCGGCTTTCAAAATACCTTTTTTCATTTTGCCGCCCCCCTGTCAATAAGAGTTCCGTCGGCAAGCTCGCAATATACCATAAAGCGCTTTGTCGTCGATAAAAGCGTATTGAACGGATAGCAGGTGTAGAGTATCAAATTTTCATAGTCAAGTGTGAAATCGTATGAGTCCGTGTCTTTTGCGGATATTATTTTCGTTTCGGTCACTCTGTAGACATAATCGCCGTAGGTCGTTTCTATGTTAATAAGGTCGCCTATCTGTACGTCTCCGAGATTTCTGAAAAAAGTATTACAATGGGCGGCCACCATTATGGTTCCTTGATCGCCCGGAATCTTTCCTCCGAAATACGTGCCTGCGCCCACTTTTAAAATCTTGTCGTTATCGCCCAAATACAGATCGCAATTTATTTTTATCCTATCACAGCTTATAACGCCGTACTTTTCTCCGTTTCTCGGAAATTTCATCTCCCTTATCGAAACCTTTGACGTATATCCCTTTTCCGCCCAATATTGCTTTTCGGCTTCTATTGCCGAAATTATTTCGTCTTTTTTATCGGAAAATGCGTCTTCGGTAACGAGAGTATAGTTGGTTTTGTTTCCGAAAACAGCATCAACGCCTATTTTTGCTATCTTTGCGTAAGGCTTTGCGAGAAAATACATAATACCGAAAGACAAAGCCATCGTAAGTGCAAGTACCGTGAAATACTTGACGGTGCTTAATATAACTTTTTTCATCTTATCACCGCCTCTTTTAAATGTTGTTTTTTTATAACCGGCGTGCTCGATTTCTCTTGATATTTTACCATTTTACATAGCTCGGTGTCAATATTATTCATCGGTAAATATATATTTTTTTAAAAAGTATTGACAAACATATTTTCTTGCAGTATAATCATTAGCGTTGCTTTAGGGGTATGATGTAATGGTAACATGCCGGTCTCCAAAACCGTTCTTGAGAGTTCGAGTCTTTCTACCCCTGCCAGAAATCGACAAGTTTCTCGTGAGACTTGTCGATTTTGCTTTTTCACTTTTTATAAACTTGTGATAAAGCATTTCTGTATTTTACATAATTGGTACTTGAAAATACATCGAAATAGGTGTATAATATCCGTGTATGATTTTATTCATTTCAAAGGACGGTGTCTAAATGGTACGCTCATTGCGCAGCTTTTTGATCTCATTTTTGTTTTCACTCGTGGCATTTGCTATTGCCGCTAACTATATTTTCCCTTTTTTAAATAATCTCGTTTTAGACGTATTCAACGGCGGCGGTGTTACGACCGAGCAAGGCGAAGACGGCTCGCAAAACGGTGAGGCGGACGTTCCCGCAAACAGCGATCAAAACGACAACACGGAAAATTTAAACGGCTCAACGTTTGAAACGCTCTTTATCATCACCGACAAAACGGGACAGTACGCGGAGATGATAACCTTTGTGAAAGTCGATAAAGAAAACAGGCAATTCGTTTTTTCGGCTATCCCCGCAACGCTTAAAGTGACGACCTCCGGTGCTCAGATAAACTCCGACGGAACTCCTATAAATCTCGGAAGCGTCTACAACGATAAGGGCGTCGAATATATGACGGAGCTTGTAAGCGATATTGTCGGCATCGACATCGACTATTACTACGTAATGACCAAAACCAACTTTATAAAGACAATTGACGAATTGGGCCCCATTCCCGTTGATATTCAATACGATCTCATTTACGAGGGTGATGACTATAGTATCGATCTTTCTGCCGGAAAGCAGGATCTCAACGGTGATAAAGCACTTCAATTCATAACCTTTGCAAATTACACAAACGGCGAACTTGACAGACTTACCGTTCAAATAAACCTTACCAAGCTCGCATTCAATCAATATTTAACAAATGACAAATACGAATCTTCCAAAGAAACGTTTGAAAAAATCTCAAAATACGCAACCACTAATCTCACCGTCGAGGAATTTGAACGTCAATCAGACCTTTTGTTCCGTTTTTCTGCTTACAAAAAGCCGTCCGTTGTATTTCCCACTACGACCCAAACACACGAAAACGGAAAGGTGTATTACGGATACTTGCCAAACGGCGTTTTGAACGAATTTGAGGATTACAGATAAAAGCTTCTTTTTGAGAGCATAATATAATCATCTTGTATGTGAGGCGGTATATATTATGAAACGTTTGTTTAAAGACGAAAAGCAAATAATAAAAAGCATCGTTTTAACGGTGTTTGGCACTCTTTTGCTCTCTTTCGGTACTGCGGTTTTCATTCTCCCCTATAAGCTCGTAACGGGGGGAATATCCGGTCTTTCAATAATAGTAAATTCCTTTTTGCCAATAGGCGAACAGCTTTTAATAACGGTTTTCACCGTCGGAATATACGTTTTTGGGCTTGTCTTTCTTAATAGATCGTTTGCTGTCAAAACGTTGCTTTCAACGATAATTTACCCCGTCGGAGTCGCCGTGTTTTCAAATATTGCGAGCCCCGACTTTATGCGGGGCTTCTTTTATATTCCCGCAAGTGAATATTCACAAATAGGTATACTGCTTGCGTCCCTTTTCGGCGGTATACTTATAGGCGCCGGCTGTGCCATAACGTTTTTGGGCGGCGGTTCGACGGGCGGCGTTGATATAATCGCATTTATAATTTGCAAATATTTTAAAAGAGCAAAAAGCTCCACCGTAATATTTTACATTGACGCATTTATCATAGCGGCGGGCGTATTTACAAGCCACAATATCGTGATTACATTGCTCGGTATCATCTGTGCCTTTATGACCGCCATCGTTATAGATAAAATATTTTTGGGACAAACGAGAGCCTTCGTCGCAACCATTGTTTCCACACAATACGAGTTAATAAATGAAAATATAATCAAAAGGCTTGACCGCACGACCACCATTGTCGATACGGTCGGCGGATATACGAAAAGTGAAGGTAAAATGTTGATGTTTTCCTTTACGATGAACCAATACGCAACACTTATAAATATCATAAATCAATGTGATAAATATGCTTTCGTAACGATATACCCGGCACACGAGATAAACGGAGAGGGCTTTACGAGAGAAAGCAAATAACGTTCTTGGTAAACGCACCTCAAATACGAAAGGTATACGCAAAATGAACCTATGCAAGAATAACGTCCGATTTGAAAAATTTCCAATGCTGATATATGACAAAAACGGCACGGTGACATTCAAAAATAATTCATTTGAACAAGTATGCTCACTTAAGCTTAAATCAAAAATAGGCAAACTCTTCTCCGAAGAAACAGCCGAAAAGCTGACTTGTTTAACACCTGTGCCTCATATTGAATCGGTACGATGTAAAGAGCTTGAAGGCTACTGCGCGGTTTTGACCATACCCGTTTCTCGGGACGATAGAGCACTCGTCTTTCTGCCAAGCTATTATTCGAACGTATTGAATGGCTGCGATTTTGAAATTATAGAACTCATTTGCAAGGAATTCGCAAACGACTCCGCCGACGATGAAGTCGGAAAGGCACTTGCGAGAGTGCGTAAGGCGATATATCGTAATTTTGAACGCAGCGAAGATACCTTTGAGCATCATATTGAAATTTCCAAATTAGTAGAACACACAAAATCACAGCTCAACGTATGCGCCTTTCCTCTCGGCGTTAGACTGAATACTCAAAACTCTGTAAACGGCGGGCAATTTTTACAAGCCGATCTCAAAGTGCTTGCAACGGAAATACTTTGTATGTTCGATATCGCTTTGTATTTAAACAACGACAGAAGTATAAGCTTCGACGTGTCGGCCGAATTTAACAAGCTTTGCTTGCGCTTTTGCTGTAACACCGACAAAACGGATATCTCCGAGAGCTTATGCATCGAGAAATACATACTTTCAAAGCTGACCGATAACCAAGGACACGGCTTTCACATATCCGTAAACGATATGAAGGCCGAATGTTTGCTCACTCTGCCCTTAATAAATAAGTTTACTTTTTCCACCAAAGACGAGCATTGGGCAGAAGCCGTATTCTGCGACGCAATTAAATTTTAAATATAAAAAGAGACGGTTTTGCCGTCTCTTTTCTTATAAGTAATTTTCCAAAAGTGAATTTTCCTCGTCCTTCGTAAGTCTTCGCCATTTTCCGCGCTCCAAGCTTTCGTCTAAAGTAAGCGTGCCGAACCTTACTCTTTTCAAAAATACCACTTTATTGCCGACCGCCTCAAGCATTCTTTTCACTTGATGGAACTTGCCCTCGCGGATAGTCAAAAATCCGCCCATGCCGTCGCTGTCGGCAATAAATTTTGCGGGCATCGTGGTTGTGCCCTCACCTATATATACGCCCTGTTCTATTTTACGCACGTCATCTTCCGCAAGTGCTTTTTCGGTATTCAAATAGTAGGTCTTATCTACGTGAAATTTCGGGGAAAGCATCTTGTGCGCCAATGCACCGTTATCCGTCAAAAGCAAAAGCCCGACCGTATCCTTATCAAGTCTTCCGACAGGAAATATATCGGTGTTTTTATATGCCTCGGGTAAAAGGTCAATGACAGTAATACCTTTGCCGTCCTCGGTAGCCGACAGCACTCCTTGCGGCTTGTTAAGCATAATATAGATGTATTCGTTATATTCGAGAAGCTCACCGTCAAGGCATACCTTAGCGCTTTTTTCATCAAGCTTAATATCTCCGCTTTTGGCAAAAGCTCCGTTTACCGTTACCCTTCCCCGCTTTATAGCGCTTTGACTCATGCTTCTTGTCATAAGCGTTGCTTTTGAAATATATTTATCGAGCCTGATCATCTTATCACCTCAAATTAAATTGTATCACAAAAATATTTTTTTACAATATTTTATCGGAAATATTATTGCCTTATTTGCTTTTTTGTGATATAATAACTATGTGTTTGGAGAGGAGGAAATTTGATGTCCGGTTTTATTAAAAAAAGAAATGACATTAAGGTGTTTATCCTCTATATGATGAGCATAATCGACTACCCGCTCACACATAACACTTTAAACGATCTTTGCGTTCAGGATAACTTTATTTCTTCCTTCGATTTTAACGACTGCATAATCGATCTGTGTCAATCCGGTTGTGTGAAAACCTACCGAGAAAACAACGAAGATATGTACGAGATCACGAAAATCGGAATGCAAGCGCTTTCCGCTCTTGAGGACGATCTCATTCCCTTGGTCAGAGATAAGGCTATGCACTCGGCGATACGTTTGCTTTCATTTGAAAAAAGCGGCGGAAAGGTCAACGTCGATATAATGAAGCAGGAGCTCGGTTACCGAGTAAACATAAAGATCGAAAAAAACGGAAAGTCTCTTTTGGAGGTCTCTCTCGATGCGGCAACCGCATCTCTTGCGGAGAGAATCGCAAAAAAGGTATATGACAGGCCCGAAGAGGTATACAGAGGAATATCATCGCTTTTGCTTGACGATATTTCACTTTTATAAAATAGCATTATATTTCAATGAAGCATCAATTTGGATATAATGTTGTGATTTTTATGCAAAATATATAAAAACTTTTTTAAAATTTGGATAAATAATCAATATCATATTTGCAATATTTTTGGTATAATACATTGATGTAATAATACGCACTAACATAGGAGGTAATTGTTTTGTCTAGTGTATCACTTAAACACATTTATAAGAAATACCCCGGTGGAGTTACGGCTGTATCCGACTTTTGCCTTGAGATCAAGGACAAGGAATTCATTATCCTTGTAGGACCGTCAGGATGCGGTAAGTCCACTACTCTCAGAATGATTGCGGGACTTGAAGAAATTAGTGAGGGTGAGCTCTACATAGGCGACAGATTCGTTAACGACGTTGCGCCCAAGGATAGAGACATCGCGATGGTTTTCCAGAACTATGCTCTTTATCCCCACATGACCGTTTTTGAGAACATGGCATTCGGTCTTAAGCTCCGTAAGACTCCCAAGGAGGAGATCAAGCGCAGAGTTGACGAAGCCTCCAGAATTTTGGATATCAACCACCTTTTAGACAGACGCCCCAAGGCTCTTTCCGGTGGTCAGCGTCAGCGTGTAGCTCTCGGACGTGCTATTGTACGTGAGCCTAAGGTATTCCTTCTTGACGAGCCTTTGTCAAACCTCGACGCTAAACTTCGTGCTGCCATGAGAACAGAGCTTACAAAGCTTCACAGAAGCCTCGGCACAACGTTCATTTACGTTACGCACGACCAGGTGGAAGCTATGACGATGGCTAGCCGTATCGTAGTTATGAAGGATGGTCTTATCCAGCAGGTAGACACTCCTCAAAACCTTTACGACAAGCCTGTAAACCTCTTCGTTGCAGGATTTATCGGTACACCTCAAATGAACTTCATAAACGGTGTTATCGAGAAAGAGCGCGGAGGCACAGATCTTTACTTCGTATTCTCCGGAAACAAAGTTCTTCTTCCCAAAGATAAGAACCTCGACGGCGAGCTTAACGATTACATTGGTAAAGAAGTTATTGCAGGTATCCGTCCCGAGTGCATTCACAACGAGGAAGAAGCTCTTGAGAAATTCGCTGATGCCGTTATCGACGTTGATGTTGACGTTACCGAGCTTATGGGTTCTGAAATTCACCTTTATCTTTCTGTTGGTGAAGATCAGCTCGTTGCTAAGGTTCCCTCACGTTCACCCGTTAAAGCAGGCGACAAGATCAAGATTGCTCTTGAAACGGAAAGACTTCACATCTTCGATAAAGAAACTGAAGTTTGCATTGTTCACTAATTTAACAAATTTCGAAAAGACATCGGCTTCCCGATGTCTTTTCTTGAATTCGGACGTGTAAAATGAATTATACTTTTATTATTAACAAAGCCGCGGGAAGCGGTAAATTTCAGCTAAATGAACTTTGCGAAAAAATCAAATGCATCGCAAAATCAAGGAATTTGTCAGATAACGTCACTTGCTATTTCACAAACGGCATAGGCGACGCAACTGAATACGTAAGCTCTTTAAAAACGGGCGGTGTGCCCCATACGGTCATTGCCTGCGGAGGTGACGGCACTTTCCGCGAGGTCGTAAACGGTGCTATGAAAAACGAGTGTTCCGCCGATATAAGCGTCGGGGTCTTCCCTTGCGGAACCGGAAACGATTTCGTGAAAGCCTTTACGCCCGATGACGCATTTCTCGATATCGAAGCTCAATTTGATGCGACGAGCGAAACCATAGACGTAATTAAGATCGACGGCGAATATTGCATAAATCTTGCAAATATGGGCTTTGATGCGAATATTGCAGGGAATATGCAAAAATACAAAAAGACCTTCGGTAAGTTTTCCTACAACGCTGCGCTTATTCGCGAGCTTTTTGCAAAGTCCCGTTTCCCCATGAGCATTGAATTTGACGACGGTGAAACGGTAAACGGTGACTTTATCCTTCTTTCCATCGCAAACGGTATGGCTTACGGAGGCGGTTACTATGCCGCTCCCCTATCCTCTATGAAAGACGGAATATTGGACGTTTGCTATTGTGATATGATAAGCAAATTAAAGCTTATAACAGTAATAGGGCAGTACAAAGCGGGTAATCATTTTTCGGGAAAATACGACAGCTTTATACACAGAAAGACCGCAAAGCATATAAAGATCAAATTCGGCCGTCCGACATTAGTATCGCAAGACGGTGAAATTACCACAAGAGAAGCTCTCGACGTTTCGGTGGTTCCGAAAGCATTGAGGCTCTCTTTGCCCAAAGGCTGTACGTTTAAGAATCAGTGAGGTTATTATGAAATTAGGCTTCGGTTTAATGCGACTCCCTATAATAAATGACGACAGAGAGAATATTGACCTTGAGCAGTTTGGAATAATGGCAAAAAGCTTTATGGAAAGCGGCGGCACTTATTTTGATACCGCATATCCTTACCATAACGGCAAAAGCGAGGAAGCGTTTAGAGAGGTTATAGCAAAGAACTACAAACGTGAAAGCTATCTGCTTGCAGATAAAATGCCTCTGTTTTTCGTTAAAGGTTCAGACGATCTGCCGAGATTCTTTGATGAGCAAATAAAGCGTTGCGGTGTCGAATATTTCGACTATTACCTCTTGCATTGTCTTGATAAAGAAAACTATGCTATTGCGGAAAATACGAACGCTTTTGAGTTTGTTATGTCAAAAAAGGCTGAAGGAAAAATTAAGCGGGTAGGATTTTCATTTCACGACTCTCCCGAGCTTCTCGATGAAATACTGACAAAGCATCCCGAAACAGAGTTTGTTCAGCTACAGATAAATTATCTTGATTGGGAGGATAAAGAGGTTGCATCAAGGCGTTGCTACGAAGTGGCGAGAAAGCACGCAAAGCCTATAATAGTAATGGAGCCTGTAAAAGGCGGAAAGCTCGTTAATTTGCCGGAAAAAGCAAAGAAGGAACTCGTGGGCATATCCCCCGCCGCATTCGCTCTTTCGTTTGCGGCAAGTCTTGACGGTGTATTCTTGGTGCTGTCGGGTATGTCCGATATAACGCAGCTCAATGAAAATACAAAGCTTTTCGGTGATCTAAAGCCGTTTTGTAAAGATGATTATGAAAAAGCGGAAAAGCTTGCTTACATTATAAGGAAGAGTCTGCAAATTCCTTGCACCTCTTGCGAGTACTGCGTACCCAAATGTCCTCAAGAGATACAGATACCGAAGCTCTTTTCGATGTACAACGAAAAGGACTACTCAAAGTACGGTGCTTTTGATAAAAAGGCTTCGGACTGCATAAAGTGCGGAGCTTGCGAAAAAATGTGTCCTCAACATATTGATATACGCAGTTATCTTGAAAAAATAGCGAGGAAAAATTAACACTATAGGATATATAAAGTTTCACATATAATATGCACCCCAAAAGTTTCTAACTTTTGGGGTGCATATTAATTCTATAGGGATTTTATCTGTCAAAATATCTAAGCGAGCTGTTGAAGAACAATTCGGGTTTAAAGTATACTCCGTCTGCGCTCATGGCAAATGACAGTACGGTTTGCGTTTCATCACAAAGTCCGCTTGAACCGACTGTGCCTATTTTCGAACTTTTTTCTACTATATCTCCAACCTTGACGTTTATATTGCCTAAATTCCAATACCAGCTTTTAAGCCCGTAGCCGTGTTCTATGACTATAAGCTTACCTGTAATCGACATTTCGCCTGCATATACTACCTTTCCTTTATTTACCGCAACTACTGCAGTATCTGCAGGTGCTAAATAAGTGTTACAATATGCTCGCTCCTCATTTTCTACGTTCAGCTTTATATATTCACCATAGGAGACGGTTTTTTCAAGCTTGATTTTAAGCGGAGCCGTAAACTTTCCGCTCCAAAGCTTTTCTTCGGAGATATCGGCAAGCACATCTTCCATAGTGAGCTTAAACGATATCTTTTTACTCTCACCGTAATGCTCACTCATAAGCTTTGCTGGAAGCGTTATATTTTTTGTTTCATAGCTTCTCAAGCTTACCGAAAGCACGTATTCCCACTCGACGTTTCCGTCTGATAGCTTTAAGGTGTATTTTCCGACCTTTGAGGTAAAGTCAAACGGCCAAAATGCAAGATAGACGTCGTTATATTTCATAAAATTCAAATCGGTATCCATCACTTCGCCGTCTTCGTGCGTGACAGTTGCGACTATCTCTGCTCCGTAGTCCAAATTCTTAACTTTAACGATGGGAAGAGCTCCGCCGTATATGCTTTCTAAAGAAACTTCAAATTCAGCCGGTATATCGTAAATCAAATAGAATTTGTAGGTGTGTTTTCCGACAAATCCCATCGACATATCATCGTTGCCCCATACTACTTCAAGCGTTGCGTTAAATTTAGTGTCTTTGTTTATTTTCTCCGACTCAATAAACGCATCGAACTCGTCTATCGTTATTTTGTCATATTTGAGCTCATCGGTTTCAATTTGAATATATACTTCTTTCGGAGATTGCTCGTTTGAGTTGATATCCGTCACTTTGCCGAAATCAAATTCGCTTTGAAGAATACTTCCTTTGGGGTAATTTATCGTTATCTGCGATGCGGAGGCGTTTACGTCATCGTTCGATACTGTATCTCCCATAACGTTTATATATTTCCAAACAAGGTCTGTGTGTTCAAGTGTTATTCTTTCCTCGCCCTTTAAATAAACCGCGGCGGGTGCTTTGACGTACGTTATGGTCTTTTGGAAAATGGGTAGCTTTAAAAACTCCTTTGCCGTAGCGGGCGAAAATTTACATAAAACTTCGTCTTTGACAAAATAGCATTTATTCACATCATTTGTAATATAACAAACATATTCGCTTTTGCTCTCTACTGCGCCGTTTCTTGAAACAGTCACTTTCATCATATATGACAAATCTTCGTTACGGTCAACCATTGACGTATCAATAACGGCATTCGAAAGGTTTAGGTCCGCTTTTACAAGCGATATCGCCACGTCGCCAAGCTTTTCCGTTTCGGTGCCATCGGTAACGCTTATCTCATAACTTGCATCTTCGGGAAGCAACGGTGTCTTTTCTCCGTCATTTGAATTTATATATATAAACCCGATTATCGTCGGTACGAATAATATTATTATGGCAATTGTAAGCGATACCTTGTTTATATATTTTGACATTATTGCCTCCGAATTTTTTGAATTTCCTACATATTTAATTATACAATAAATTTGTGAATAAATCAATATAAAAATCGGGCTTTACAGCCCGATTTTATGCATTATATCAAAATCAGAAAAATACGCTCTTTGCCTGCTCTTTAATTTCTTTGGAAGCAACGAAAGGAATTCTCGTCGTATAGCCGTTCTTTGCCGCAACGATCTTCTTCGTGGGCCATGCGAAAATATCCTTGTTCCATTCGTTGATGGTATCGTTATAAAGCTCTCTTGCGGCTGTTATTTCTCTCTGAAGATACATATTCTGTTGCATTGCATCAGCAATCTCACGGTGAGCCTTTAAGTCGGGATAGTTTTCAACCGCAACGTTTATATCTCTTGATATCTTTTCTATCTTATCGCCTACATCGTTGCGCACGTCGTCATTTCCAAGGTTACCGGATCTATATTTTGCGATATTCTCAAAAGTGCTTTTGTCAAGGTCGATTGCCTTATCAAGAAGTCTTGCACAGTTTTGAAGTACCATAACTCTCTGTTCAAGGTAATTATCGATTTGAGATGCATTACGCTGTATCTTCTGTTGAAGCTGATCAAAATGCTTTTGTGCGTTTATCTTCATAAACAAGAAGATAAGTCCCGGAATTACTAAAGGAATCCAAAGTAATATTTCAAATACCTTTGAGCCTGCGCCAACCTCTGCGGGAAGCTTTTTAACTATTACGTTGGTGTCAAGTCCCTCTTCTCTTATCTCGGGATTAAGTTCGTCCAATTGATTTGCCATTGTTTTTTCTCCTTTATATAATATTTAACTGAATATGCATAAGCCGTTATGCCTTGCAAGTACGTTACGGTTTTGTGTGTATGCTTCAGAAGATACGCCAAAGCTTGTATAATACTCAAGCGGTACGTATTCGTCCCACGGAACCGATACGTTATGCATTCTACCGTCTCCGCCGAGCATCGCAACAACATCTATACGCTTAAATATATCAAATGAATATGCCGTAACTGCAGTTTCATCTGTGTTTGCTTCGGTACGGACGTATTGTGATTTGATTATCGCCTGCGTTTTAGTATTTGGGTGAACAACGTTTTCCTTTTTAATTAAGTTTGCAAGTGTTTCGCACTCCTTTTGGGAGTAAATGCGTGAAAGATCGGGTATCGGCTTTAAGGAATGCACGGGTCTTTCCCTATAAACAGGAATTGCCAAAAGCGGAGCAAAATCAAAATATACTGCCTTGAAAAATTCAGTGTTTTTACCGATGAAGTTTTCCTTTATTATGTCAAACGAATAAGAAACGTAGTGGGCGGGCAGTAATTTTATCACTCTGCCTTGGCTGTGATTTGTTACGATTTTATTCATACGGTTGAGCTTATAAAAGTTAAAATCGTCGCCGTATCCCGTTTTTGATAAGATCAAATCAACCATATTCGTTTGCGCAAGAGGCGTAAATAAGGTTCTGAACTGCACCTCGTTGGTTCTGTCAAGAGCATCGAACAAAACTTCGAAATCGGTATTTGACATACTCGTGAAATCATCGTTTTTCTTTATCGCCTTATCGGTCATTCTCTTTAGCTTTTTCTCGCCGCGCTTTATGTGGCGCTCAATTTGCCCCTCACTTTTTTTGTGCAGGTTCGACGCATCTCTTGAAAAGGAAAGCTCCGCAGCGCCTTGCGAGCCGTAATTTAAAACGACTTGCGTTGTGTAAAATGGTTTTGGCTTTGTTACGGTAGCATGAAGTGTCTGTGAGCGTGTTCTCGTTCTTGTTCGCCCCTCGGAATCCCTATACGTTTCAGTCCAATAGATAGTTTTGTATCCGTGATAAGTTTCAAGCCCCATGGTCCTGATAAGCTTATCTTCGAATAAAAACGGATTTTCGTTATATCTTCCCGAGAGTACATCTAAAGTTGACTGCGTGGTATCAAGGCTTTCTCCGAAATCGTAATTCGTTACCATATCAAGCTCATGCTCCGATGTGAAATGGTCTTCGAATTTCATAAGCGGAACTGTCTTTTCAATAAGCTCCAAGCAATCTTTCTCCGAAAACAGTTTGTTAAGCGGTGCCATCTGTTCGTAGGCTTTACGAAGAAGCTCGTCGGCTTTATCGCTTGCTGTTTCTATCTCTTGCTTCAACTGCCGTATTTTAGGCGTCATCTTCCAAATTACTATCGGTATCAAAATAAGCGTAATTATCATAAGGACACGGAAAAATCTCAGCCAATTTCGTTTTCGTTTGAGCTTTTTGATATTTTCTTTATAGAAGTTATACTGCTTTACGGTTTCTCTGTTTTCGTCGATGTTTATTCCCGATTTTCTTACAAGAGTGTCAAAATATTCATTTGTCTTGTCAAAATGCGTTTGTTTGAACTTTTTATCATACTCTTCAAGCGGGTTATAAATTATTGATTCCAACTGCAACACCTCTTTTTATCATTATACTACAAAATCTGCGTTTTGTAAATAAAAATCACGGCAAAGCCGTGATTTCATCAAGGGAGTTTTATTTTTAGTGATATTGAAAAAAGACTATTCTTCCGAATAGTCTTTTTTCATGGTGGGCCTTCGGGGACTCGAACCCTGGACCGACCGGTTATGAGCCGGGAGCTCTAACCAACTGAGCTAAAGGCCCTTCTTTATGCTCCTAAAGTTAGCCTACATAGTATATCAAATAACTTCGCTCTTGTCAATAACTTTTAGGAAATATTTTTCTCAAAAAACAAAAAATTCCCCCGTTCCTTTCGGAACGGGGTGTTTTTTACAGCGCTTCGAAGAATATTATATCACTTCCGGGTACGCCGTCCATATATACGGTTATCCCCTTTTCCATAATTTCCTTACCGCTTGCAACAAAGCTCTGTTCTTTTCTTTCATAGAAGTCTGCTTTGTATACGGTATCGGGACAAAGTCCTCTTATCGTGATATGCTTGCTGTCGCCATCTTGGTCGGAGGGCTTGAAGATAAATGCCGCACCGTGAATATTGTTTCCGTTCACGCTATGGTCCATGCCATACTGCATTCCGTCCCAATGGATTCCGTCGGGTCGGGGAAGCGTATGATAGAGATTTGCATGGCGGATAAGGTGCTTTACCTTCTCGTTGTGAAGATTTAAGTATTCCTTATAATAAGCGAGAAGATTATATTTCTCAAACGATGCACTTCCTCCCCAGCTTCCAAGGTGTATGGGACCCATTATGAGAGAACGGAAGCCGAAGTCTCTGTCGCCGTAACCGCAATAATATTTTTCGCTTTCGGGGCAGAAGCTGCAGGGGTCAAGCGGCCACTGAAGCTGTGCGGGCGGGAAGCAATAAGACGAATCGTAGAAGGTCGTGCGAAGGCTTGCAAAGTCCGCAGAGTCGTCGTTATTGAAGATTGTAGCACGGTGCATAGTCGCATAGTCCTTCATAGAGCCACCCGATGAGCAAGACTCATATCTGAATCCGGGAATCTTCTCGATAAGTTGGTCTACTATATCGTAAAAGCCCTTTGAGCACCAATACTGTACGTCCGTTCCGTTTGCGTCGTGTCTGTTTTCTCTTTCGGAGCGGTAAGCTATAGGCTCAAAGTCGGTTCTCCAGCTCTTAATTCCGCTTTCGGTGAAAAATTCCTCAAGCTTACGCTTGCAGTAGTCAACGCATTCCTTATTTCCGAGATCGGCAACGGGACATTTTCCCGCAATCTTTCTGCCCGCAAACCATTCGGGGTGAGCGGTAGGTCCGACGCTCGTCATCAAATCGTCACCCTCAAGTTCCTTTTGAGAGTCGTGTAAAAGTACATATATAGTCCAATTAAGTCCGAGCTTGTCAAAATATGCACTGCACTCTTCAAGCGTTGTAGCACCGTATTTTTTGAGGAAGTTGACCATATAATCGGCACGGACTTTCCACGAGCCCTCATAGTATTTCCAAGTTCCCCAGTTTTCCGCCTGAGTGCCAATCTTATCGTTAGACCACCAGCCGTAGTCGGTCTTTATTGACTGAATGCCGTGCTCTTTACATTTTTCAGCATCAACCTGTGCATCTATCTGTGTTAAAGGCTCATTCTCATCGTAAAGCATCTTCTTGGGAGTCTTCTCAAGGAAGAACCAACGCTTGAACTCGTTAGAACCATCTTCGATGTCGCCTTTGTAGCTTCCGATGTAAATAGGAGCTATTGTGAAAGGCTCATCACTCGTCACCTTAGTCGTAAAGTTTTCTCTGTAGTCCACGCGTACGTCTACGCCACTCTTCGTACCCTCTGCAAATATTCTCTGACTTGTCCACTCAACGCCTACGTAAGCGCCCTTTATGTCAGCATCGAAATATACCATGGGTATCATACCGTTACGGTTGAAGTCCTGTATTGTACTTGTTTCACAAACTACGCTCGTGCCTTCCGTGAGAATATCCTTATAAATACCCGTGCCCTCAAAGTAAGACGTGCCCTTGTGCCACTTAACGCCTTCTGCAAGTCCCGACTCCTTCGCAACTCTCCAAGCCGTAGGTACGGTATCAAAGTGAAAGCTTGCAGTAAAGACATCTTCGGGGAATATACGAACAGGTTCAGGTCTTAAGTTCGTAAGTGACGCAGAGTATTCTACGGGGCCTTTGATATCATCTCTGCCCTTCAGGTTTACAAGGAAGTTAAAGCCCGCTTCCTTATCGTAATAAAGAAGTGAGAAAGCGTTCAATTTTTGCTCTTTATTTCTGAGTACCCAAGCAAATTCCTTCTTCTCTCCGTCCTTCTCATAAAATTTTGGGAGTGCGGGGGTGATTTTGATCTTTTCGTTTGCGTATATAACTCCGTTATCGAAGCTTACCGCAAAATTTTTCGACTTCGCCGTTAAGTTCATCTCAAGTTTCCTCCGTTTTATTTTTAAATATATGGTCTGTCTATTTGTATTACCAAGTTACAGTCGGGCCTTTGTTCCTTCACCTTTGCCCTTAAAAGCTTTGTAAGCTCCTCGTCGCCTGTTTTGAAGTCGAGCGGGACGAGCATATCAAAAATTATATTCGTATGAGTTACACCCGGTACGACTCGCAAATCGTGAATGCTTAAAGAGTCCGATATTTCTCCCGCGCATTTTTCAACGAGTGCGCGAAGCTCAATAACCGTTTCGTCCGTAAGATCGATAGGGTCCATATGTACTACCGCCTCGCACCCAAACTTTAGTGAAAGTTCGTCGGAAAGTCTGTCTATCATATCGTGGATAAGGTAAATATCCTTACTTCCGTCAAACTCAGCATGTAAAGACACCATACATCTGCCGGGGCCGTAGTCGTGAACTATCATATCGTGTATACCTACAACATCCGGATAAGAAAACACGGTCTTTTTTATGTTTTCGACTACCTCCTTGTCGGCGGTCGTTCCGAGAAGCTTGCGAAGCGTTTCCTTTATGCTGTCGATACCTACCTTTATAATAAACGCCGACACGATAAGTCCCGCATACGCATCGAGGTCAACGCCCCAAAACTTATATATAAGCATACACAAAAGAGCAATGGACGTTGCAACTGTGTCTCCGAGTGCATCCGAACCCGTAGCCTTCATCGCAGACGAATTTATCTTCTTGCCCACGCTCTTCATAAACAGTGCCATATATATCTTCACGAGTATCGAAGCGCAGAGTATGCCAACGGCTAGATAGGAAAACTCTATGGTTTCGGGTGCTGAAAACTTTTCGGGAGATATGTGAAATTTGATATGTTCGATTATGGAAACGACAGCTTCCTTTAAAGCTTCGAAACCGACTAAAATTATAGCCGCGGAGACGACAAGTCCCGTCACGTATTCGATCCTTCCGTGTCCGAAGGGATGCTCTCTGTCGGGCTTTTTCGCCGAAAGCTTAAATCCCAAAAACGTGAGCACGGCACTTATTGCATCTGCAAAATTGTTCACGGCGTCAGCCATAACGGATATACTGCCCGTCAAAAGTCCCGCGACGAATTTAAGCGCTCCCAAAAGGATATTCAAAGCGACCGCAAGCACGGAGCAGAGTATCCCGTACGAGTATCTAACGTGTGGATCGGAGTAATTTTTTCTGTCTTTTATGAAAATTTTGGAAAGAATTTCTACCACTTGAACACCTCTTTGTGCCATTATACCATATTCTGTATTAAAAGCAAGTTTTTTAGGTAAATTTATGAGTGTTTTTTTGAAGTAAATTGTATAATAGTTGAAGAATTAAAACGAAAGGAATTTTTGAAATTATGAAAAGGTTGATAGCATTTGTTTTGGCTGTTTTGATGCTCGCTTTAACGCTTTGTTCTTGTGACGAAGAGACGGTATTGGATACTTTAGACGGCATATTCGGAGAGTCGGAAAAAGAGCCTAAGTCACACAACGAAGCGTTGGAGATAACCCAAAATATTGACTTTGAGCCGAGTGTAACAGGCGAAGTTCGAATGCCATCGTCACTTGCAGATTTCGCACTGGAGCTTTTTGATGAATGCGCTGATGATGATAATACCGTAATTTCGCCGTACTCCGTTATATACGCGCTTGCTTTAGCACAAAAGGGTGCAGCCGGCAACACTCTTGCCGAATTCGAAGAACTTTTCGGCGTGAAAAAAGATACTCTTGAAGAATTCCTCTCAATATCCCTTATAGCAGGCGGCGACAAGCTTAAACTTTCAAATTCGATTTGGATCGAAAATAGCTATAAAGAGCACGTAAAAGAGGATTATATCACTTCGTCAAAGAGAGATTTCGCAGCCGAGGTCTTTCTCTCTGCATTCGATAACACCACTCTACGTGAAATCAACGATTACATCTCGGAAAAAACGGAAGGACTCATTAAAAACGCACTCGACCGTATTGACAAAGACACCGTAATGTTTCTTATAAACACCGTATACTTTAAGGCAAATTGGGATGCTCCGTACTATAAAAGCACCGAGGGCGACTTTACGAATATCGACGGAAAAAAGAGCCGTGCATTTTATATGAATTCGCTTGAAAGCAAGTTCATAAATGATGACAAAGCAACGGGATTTATCAAAGACTATGCGGGCGGAAAATATGCATTTGCGGCAATTTTACCAAATGAAAACATTGAACTTGACGATTACGTAGACTCTCTTACGGGCAAAAAGCTCATTGATATGCTTTCGACTCCGTCTGAAATATCCATAAGTGCAAAGCTTCCTAAATTCGAAACAAAATATAAAGCAGAGCTTAACGAAGCTCTTATCGATATGGGTCTTAACGAAGCGTTTATAGACGGTGTAGCAGACTTTTCGAACATGGTCAGTTCGGAAGAACCGATATATATCGACCGTGTAATTCATAATGCTGCGATAAAGGTCGACGAGATGGGCACTGAAGCCGCAGCATCTACTATAATAGATATGAACAAATATTCCGGTATGATAAAAGAATACGTAAACCTTAACAGACCGTTTTTGTACGTGATATTCGATACGGAAACCTATTTACCCGTATTTATGGGACAGGTAACAAATATGTAATAAAAAATAAAAACGACAGAGGATTTAAATGACTCTCTGTCGTTTTTTCTTATTTATCATTTAATGATTTCATTATTCTGTCCCAGTCAAAGAGTTCTCCCGGATCGCTCTTTGCGGGCTTATATTCTTCGTGTCCGAGAATATGCTGTCGGTCACAAGGAATATTCCATCTGTCCGTAATGTCCTCTAAAAGTTCGGTCAAGGCTTCATATTGTGCCTCAGTATAACCCAAAATCTCCTTTGGCAAAGAATTGTACTCACTTGCGGTCAGATACTGTTTCATATCGTTTTTAGAGCCTATGGCAAGCATTTCGATACCGATACTGTACTTATTCATTTTATTTTCGTACTTTTCGTTATCAAGCCACGTTCCTTTACCTGCGTGCCACGCCGCATTTTGCTCCGGTATCCAACAGTAAACCGTGCCGTCACGGTCAATAATATAGTTTGTGCTTACAAAGTTATCTTCAAATACCTTCCGAACTCCCTCAAGTGAATAGGGGTCGTTTTTATCAATTACAACGTTTGATGAAAAATGAAGCACAACAAATTCTACGGGATATTCTCTATCCCAAGAATATTCGTTTAAGGGTAAAAGAAAGTCCTCGCGAGCATATTTTGATACTATATCGAGGTCTTTGGGAGGATCAAGCGGCGCTTGAAAAGGCGTTGTCGAGGGTTTTGCAATTTCGGAAGCGGTGGGGGTGGTTTTTTGTGGAGAATCATCTGTACAAGATGAAATAACAAAGCATAAGCATGTAAGCGCAAAAAACAGACAGATCAACCTTTTTGTCATGCCTCTTATCCTTTCTTAAACATCAAGCCCTGCGAAAATCCGCAAGGCTTGGTTTTAAATATTATTCTTACTTATTCTTGGAACCCATTATTTCGATGAGCGTATCAATATCAAAATCATCGTCATCGGCAGTTTCTTTCTTTTCCTCTACTGCAGGCTCTGCGGGTTTTCCGTAGTATACGGAAGGATCGACCTTTTGCGTTTCAGCCTTCTTTGCCGCTACAACGTTATTGTAGGTTGCCTGTGTAGCCGCTTTGGTCTGATTCTTTTTCTCTTCATTTTCGCCGAATCCCGTAGCGATAACCGTAACTCTCATCTCATCGTCAAGGTCGGGATCGATAGCAGCACCCCAGATGATATTTGCTTCGGGAGATGCTTCGTTGGAAATCATCGTTGATGCGATCTCTGCATCGTCAAGTCCGATGTCAACGTCACCTGCGATAAGAATGATAACGCCCGTAGCACCCGAAATGGTGGTTTCGAGCAAGGGGCTCGTGATAGCAAGTCTTGCCGCAAGCTCCGCCTTATCCTTACCCTTTGCCATACCAACACCCATGTGTGCAAGACCTGCGTCGTGCATTACGGAAGTTACGTCTGCAAAGTCAAGGTTTACTATACTGGGTACGTTGATAAGCTCGGAAATGCTCTGAACACCTCTGCGGAGAACATCGTCTGCAATCTCAAATGCATTGAGAAGCGTTACTCTCGTATCGGAAACGAGCTTAAGTCTTTCGTTGGGGATAACTACAAGAGAGTCAACGAATTCGGAAAGCTTCTTGATTCCCTCTTCTGCGCTCTTCATACGGCGTGCGCCTTCAAAAGCAAAGGGTTTGGTTACGATACCTACGGTAAGAACTCCCATTTCCTTTGCGATTCTTGCGATTACGGGAGCTGCGCCCGTACCTGTTCCGCCGCCCATTCCCGCTGTGATGAATACCATATCGGTATCAACGAGAATGCTCTTGATCTCCTCGATGCTCTCCTCTGCGGCTCTTTCACCGATCTCGGGATTTGCACCGGCGCCTTGTCCTTTTGTGATTTTCTCTCCGATAGCAAGCTTTGTTTCAGCCTTGGAGAACGTAAGTACCTGCTTGTCCGTGTTAATGGTCACGAATTCCGCACCCTTAACACCGGCTGTGATCATTCTGTTAACGGCGTTGTTACCGCCGCCGCCGACACCGATTACCTTTATTACGTTAACAGGCTTGCTATCCATTTGATTTGTCATCTTTCTTCTACCTCCGATTTTATTATGTTGTGCCAACCGCGGCACTTTTCCCTACATATATAATTATACAATATAACTATATCAAATTTTATTGTACATTTCAATAGCTTTTTTCAATATTTTAAAAATTTTTTATCAAATCAATATTCACCTTTGTTAAATGAGCCTTTTCTGTAATCTTTTATCCTTAAAGTGCCCATTGCAGATATATCCATACTGTCTATCGTGCTTTTTGCAAATTCCAACTTTTCGTCGATATACTCGTATTCTCCGAGTGCGATCTTAATTCGTGCGTCATATCTTACGACGATATTGAATTTGTCGCTTGTTTCGATAAGCGTCACCTTTTCGGAGAGTCCGCAAAATTCAAGAGATTTTGTAAGCTCGCTTATTATCTGCTCCCAATCGTTATCGTAAAATACGACCTTTTCGCCCGAAACGTATTTCTTTATTTGGTTGGGTTGAAGGTTATATATTACGTCCTCCTCCGAAACGGACAGCTCCGAACCGAGCGCTATGAAATTTTCGGATAAATAGTAAAGCTTATCTCCGCTCTCGAAAGCGTATTTCGGGGAGCCCTCGGATACTACAAGCGTCAGCTTATTGGGCAGGGTTATCTTCACCTTTACGCTTTCGATGCCCGTAAGTTTTCCCGTTACGTTTTCGGATATCTTCGATTTATCAAGGCTTAAAAGCTTGTCGCCCATATTTATTCCCGCAGCCTCAGTTATCTGCGCATCGGTGTATACATCGGTGCCCGTAACCTCTATTACGGCTATTCTGAAAAACACCAAGGCTATCAAATACAGTGCAAGCGCCATAAACAAGGCGGAGATGATTATAAGTCCCCGTCTGTTTCGTTTTTTTCGTTTTTGCAAACGTCTGCTTGCCTGTCCAAGACTTGAGTCGTCAAATATATTGACTCGCTTTGTGCGACGATCTGACATATTATTTCCTCATCATCAATTTTTCACATTCGCCTATTATCAATTCCAAGCTGTCGGGATGCGCAAAGCGTGAAATGTTCTGCGACATTTTCTTTTGCTTTTCGGGAGAAAAAATAATGCTTTCTATCTCCTTACAAAGTCTTTCCGCCGTAAGTTCGTCTTCCTTTATAAGCACCGCAGCTCCCGCATCTGCGAGTACTTTTGCGTTTTTATACTGATGATCTGCCGTGACGTTGGGAGATGGGATAAGTATGCAAGGCTTTTTAAGCATCGCAAGCTCGGCAAGAGTTATTGCTCCGCTTCTGTTTATGACTACGTCTGCCGCCGCCATTCTCTCGGGCATATCGTAGATATATTCCTGCAAAACGATATTTTTCGCCTTATCAAGTCCCATAGCATTGAAGCGTTCTTTAATTTCTTTATAATCTCTTGTGCCGCAAGCGTGCATATGGCATACGTCATTCTTCGATGAAAAATCGTGGAATACCTCAAGCATACATTTATTTATGGTAAGTGCCCCGAGGCTTCCGCCAAGAGAAAGTATGTACGGTTTATTTATACCGAGCTTTGCTCTTGCAACGTCTTTTTTTACCGTTGAAAAGTTTTTTCTCAAAGGATTACCCGAAAGGATTATCTTACTTCCCTTCTTCGTTTTTCCTTCAATATATTCTTTCGTTTTTTCAAAGCTTATGAATATTCTGTCGGCGCATTTTGCAAGCTGTCTTGTGGCAATTCCCGGATATGCGTCCTGCTCGACTATTGCAGTGGGTATGCCCATCTTTGCCGCTTGCGAAACTGCCGGCCAACTCGCATAACCGCCCGTACCTATAACTATATCGGGTTTATAGCTTTTTATCAGCTTCTTTGCTTCCGCTATTGATTTCAGTATCTTCACGGCAACCTTGAGATTCTTCAAGGTGAGCTTTCTCGATATGCCCATAATATCAATTTTATAAAGCGAATATCCCGTTTGAGGTATAAGCTTATTCTCTATTCCGCGCGGCGAGCCTACAAAAGCTATTTCCGCATCCGGATATTTATCTTTAAATGCCTGTGCGATCGCAAGTGCGGGATATACGTGTCCGCCCGTGCCGCCGCCGCTTAATAAAATCTTCATTTACATCAACCCTTTTCCAAATATGAATATCTCGATACCGAGAGAACGATTCCCATTTCTATCATCAAAAACAAAAGCGAGGT
The DNA here is from genome assembly GCA_045585835.1 of Eubacteriales bacterium. GTDB lineage: Bacteria > Bacillota > Clostridia > Oscillospirales > CAG-272 > CALCTE01. The sequence continues at coordinate 38,407 of JAZMZG010000012.1, read as the reverse complement.
GCCGCCGTAGCTGAAAAACGGAAGCGATATTCCCGTGTTGGGAATAGTATTTGTGACGACCGCTATGTTTAAAAGTGCCTGTAAAACGACCTTGATCACAATACCGAGCACCATAAAGCTTGCAAATTTATTTGTGCATCGCATCGCAATAAGTACGCCTCTCCACGCAAAAAGCGCAAAAAGCACGATTATTATCATCGCTCCGATAAATCCAAGTTCCTCGCACCATATCGAAAAAATGAAGTCGTTTTGCGGCTCGGGCAGATATAGATTTTTCTGCATACTCTCGCCTATTCCGTTGCCGAAAAGACCGCCTTGCGATATGGCGTAAAGTGACTGTATCGTCTGCCAACCCTCGTCCTTTGCATAAGCCCAAGGGTCTATCCACGCTTGTATTCTTGCCACTCTGTAGCCTGCGCCCGAAATGAAAAACGCGGCTATTGCAACAACGCCCGAAGCACCGAGCCCGAGCAGCCATTTTACAGAGCTTCCGCCTATAAACATCATAAACACGCAAATCAGTGTGAGGATTATAAGGCCCGACAAGTGGCTTTGCTTGAACATTATTACCGCTATTAAAACGATAACGATACCCGGAATAAGTATTCCGTTTATAAAATTCTTCGCTTTTGCTTCGTAATCTACAAAATATTTTGAAAAAGCTATAACTATGGCAAGCTTACAAAGCTCCGAGGGCTGAAACGATATAGGTCCGATTTCGAGCCACCGTCTTGCACCGTGGTGCACCGTTCCCACACCCGGAATAGCCGTTGCTATCATCATAAGCATAACTACCGCAAAAATAATATAAGCAAAGCGTTTTATGATGAGATAATCGATTTGCGATACAAAAAACATCAAGACAAGTCCGAGTCCTACGAACATCAACTGATTTTTAAGGTAATAATACGTATCGCCCAGATATTTTTGCGCATATGCGTAGCTTGCACTGAAAATTGCTATCGTACCGAGGCACAAAAGCACTATGACTATTACCAAAAACGGTGTGTCCACACCCGCTTTTTGTCTTACTATCTGCTTATGTCCCCTTGATACTGCGGGAGTTTCGGCAGAGAGCGTGTTATTCTTTTTTTGAACTATATTCCCTTCCATCTCCCGTTTCCTTTCGGTATCAAACTATTCCAAAATACGCAACTATGCATAAAAGCAAGGTTGCAAATGAAAATACTCCCACTATTTTACCTTCGCTCCAACCGCACATCTCAAAATGATGGTGCAGGGGGCTCATCTTAAATATACGCTTTCCCGTAAGCTTAAAGCTTGCAACTTGAAGCATTACGGAGAGGCCTTCGAAAATATATACGAATCCGCATATAAGAAGGAATATCGGCATCTTAAGCAAAAACGCCGTTGCAACAAGAAATCCGCCGAGCATAAGCGAACCCGTATCTCCCATAAATATCTTTGCGGGATGTAAGTTGTAAAATAAGAATCCGCAAAGGGCACCGAGCATAGAAATCGTTAAAACGAGGGCTTCGGTTGATTGAATTTTGAAAATCGCCACGCCTGATAAAAATATCGTTACCACGAGCGTGACGCTTCCCGCAAGGCCGTCGATTCCGTCGGTGAGGTTTACGCAGTTTACGAAATATACTATTCCGAGAAATACCACGGGATAATAGAAAAGCCCGAATTCCACGTTTCCTATAAATGGAATGTTGAGCTGTGTGCCGTAACCGCAAAAATGAAGTGCCGCCATATATGCCGCAGCCGCCGCAACCTGTATAAAGAGCTTACCCGATGCGGAAAGACCTTTATTTCTCTTTTTGAAGAGCTTAATGTAATCGTCAAGAAAGCCCGAGAGAAAATTTAAAACTATAAATCCGACACTCGCTATAAGCGCACCCGTCTGCTTAATTTCGCCTCTTATATAAAACATAACAAAGGCAAAAATACAGCCGATAAGCGCCGCTATACCGAAGAACAGTCCTCCCATTATCGGAGTCCCTTCCTTCGATTTATGCCATCTCGGGCCTATATCAAGTATCTTCTGTCCGAGCTTGACGCTTTTAAGTATTGGAATAAATATTCTTAAAAGCAAAAGCGAGGATACGAGTCCGATGAATGCGGAAGCTGCTAAAATATACTTCATTTAACTTTCCCTTCGTTCCTTTTATTCTTTTTACTTACTTTGAAAGCTCATCTTTTATGATGCTTCTTTCATCAAAGTCGTGCTTGCCGCTTGCATCAATATAATAATTTTCGTGTCCTTTGCCCGCAAGCAGTATAGTATCGTCTTTCTCTGCATTTCTGATGGCGTAACGTATCGCTTCTTCCCTGCTTACGATGACGGTGTACTTATCTTTTATGCTTTCCACAGACACAACGCCCTCAAGTATTTCTTTTATAATATCCAAGGGGTCTTCGCTTCTGGGATTATCGGAGGTTATTACGAGATAATCAGCGTTTTCTGCGGCTATCTTACCCATAATCTTACGCTTGGACCTATCTCTGTCGCCGCCGCATCCGAAAAGACATACTATTCTTCCCGGTGCAAATTCTCTTATTGATTTCAGTACGTTTTCAAGTGCGCCGGGGGTATGGGCAAAGTCTATGATTATTGAGAAATCCTTTCCCGTTTCAACTCTTTCCATTCTTCCCATAACCATTCCCATAGAGCTTATGCCGCTTACTATATCTTCTGCTTTTACGCCTAAAAGCTCCGCGGTTGCTGCGGAAAGAAGTGAATTATACACGCTGAATTTTCCCGATACGGGACAGTATATTCTATATATGGTCAAGCCCGAAAGGAATTCGTATTCAACGCTGTTTTCCTTCGTTCTTATATTTTTCGCGCATATATCGGCATCGTTTGAATCCACGGAACAAGTAACCGTCTTTATATTAAGCTTGCTTGCAAGGCGTTTTCCGTATATGTCGTCGCTGTTTATGACGGCGCAGTTACACATAGAAAACAATTTATACTTTGCCATAAAATAATTTTCCATATTTTCGTGGAAATCCATATGGTCTTGAGTCAAATTCGTGAAGATGCCAATTTCGAAATGCATACCGTCAAGCTTATCGAGAGCAAGTGAATGCGAGGACACCTCGCATACAACGTACTCGTGTCCGCTTTCTTTCATCTCGTAAAGCAGCTTTTGCATTATCTCGGGGTCGGGCGTAGTCAGTACGGATTCGTAGCACGCAGCTCCCGTTATGTATCTCACCGTTCCTATAAGACCGCAAGGCTTTCCCGATTTATCAAGTATCGACTTTAACATATATGCAGTCGAAGTCTTTCCGTTTGTGCCCGTTACGCCTATAAGCTTCAGCGAGCGTGCGGGGTGTCCGTACCACTCTTGCCACAAACGAGAAAGTGCCGCTCTTGCGTTTTCTACAATAACGTAAGGTATGCTTTCATCAAGCTCTCTGTCGCATACGACGCATATTGCGCCGTTATCGAGCGCTTCTTGTATAAAATCAATTCCGTCCTTACGTGTGCCCTTTAGGCAAACGTATATGTATCCGCTTTTGCAGGAAGCGGATTTTTCACTAATTCCCGTAATGTCGATATTTACATCTACATTTGTTTTTTTGATTTCGATTTCGGAAAAAAGTTTTGTAAGTTTCATTGTTATCCTTTCATTATCTTTAACCGTCGGCAACGTCGTAGTATCTGAACTCTACGGTGATTATCGTACCTTTACTTACCTTCTCACCTTGATCGATCGATTGGGATATTACAACCGCCGTACCCTCTAAGTATGAGCCTTCAACGTTGAGATTAAGTCCCGCATTATTAAGCAGCTTATTTACCTCCGACGCCGTTTTTCCTATAAGATTGGGAACGGTCGCCATATCGGAACTTTCGTTTGCACCTTCGGTATAAAGCACCAAAGTGCCGTTTGAGTAAAGCTTGCTTGCCGCATGCGGTACCTGACCTATTACCTTTCCGCCTTCGCCTCTTACCGTTATGTTTATACTTTTATCGAGTTTTCCTTTGACCTCATCTACGGTCATTCCTATATAATTGCGTATCGTTATCATTTCTTCGTCTTCGCTGTAGTTCGGCTCTATACCCATATACGGGAATATTTCCGCAAGACATTTCGAAACGTACGGCGCCGCAACAACGCTTCCGTAAATACTGTTACCGCTTGGCTCGTCAACAATTATGATTATCGCTATCTCGGGGTCTTCAACAGGACCGTATGCGACTGTTGAGCCTATTCTGTACGGACGGGTGCCGTCGGGTGCGTATTTATCTTGCTTTTGCGAGGTACCGGTCTTAGCTGCTATACGGTAACCGCTGACGTAAGCGTTTTTTGCACCTCCGTCAATAACGCCGCCTTCAAGCATTTCCGATAAAAGCGCACAGGTTTTTTCGGAGATTATCTGTCTTACCGCTCCGCCTTCGGCTTGATAAAGCACCTTGCCGTCGTCGTCGATTATCTTTTCAACTATATGTGGCGTCACAAGCTTTCCGCCGTTTGCGACCGCAGAAAGCGCACGAAGCTGTTGAATAGGCGTCACCTTAAAGGTCTGCCCAAACGAATATACCGCAAGCTCGACCTCGTTCATTTGTTTTTCTTCTATATGCAAGGGCGAAGCCTCGCCGGGAAGGTCTATGCCCGTTTTATTCGTATAGCCGTATCCTTCGAAATAGTAGTAAAAGCGCTTTGCTCCTATTTTTGCCGCCGTTTGCATAAACACGGGGTTGCAGGAGGATTGAAGTCCCTTTTCGAACGTAACGCTTCCGTGTCCCGCCCTTTTATGACAATGTATCTTTTGACCTGCAACAATAAGCACGCCCGAGCAGTGAAACGGCGTATTTCTCGTAACGACGTCATCTTCAAGTGCCATTGATGAGGTCATTACCTTAAATGTGGAGCCGGGCTCATAAAGCTCGGTTATCACCTTATTGGTCCACATTTTATACAGCAGCTCTACACGTTTTTTACTTGCTTCTTCTTCGCTTGCGTTGGTATCTTCTATAAATTCTTCAAGTATTTTGAGGCTGTCAACATCAAGCTCGTAAGGTGAATTCAAATCGAAGCTCGGTATCGTCGCAATAGCGTAAACGGCACCCGTTTTAACGTTCATAACCGCCCCGCACACTCTGTTTTGTGCGGCGTTATCCTCATATGTTTCACGTAAATATTTTTCAAGTATGCCTTGAATGGTCATATCCAAAGTGGATACGACGTTTGCGCCGTTAGATGCGTCTATGTAGCTTTCGTATTCAACGGGCATTTTATCTCCGACGCCGTTTTTCGACGTTACTATTTTTCCGGACTCGCCTTTTAAGCTGTCGTTATATTGCATCTCAAGGCCCAAAAGTCCGTCTCCGTCCGTGCCGACAAAGCCTATGGTCTGTGCCGCAAGGCTGCCGTATGGGTAATAGCGCTTAGTTGTTTCGGCAAAATGTATGCTGTTTATCGTATAGCCGCGCTCTTGTGAGTATTCCTTTATAAATTCCCTTACCTTATCGGCTTGCTCTTTTTCAACGAAATTTTTAACCGTTTCGTCACGTCTGTTCGGCTTTTGAGATTTTGCGTATAAGGTATCGTAGTCAACTTCAAGAAGCTCGGAAAGCTTTTTGCATATATCGACCGCTTCCTGTTCGTCTTTGATGTCAACCGGAGATATAAACACTCTTTCCACCGTAACGCTTACGGCTATTGGATTCATATTGGTATCGTAAACCGTTCCACGCTCGGCGGAAACGGCAGTTTCGACCATATACTGATTAAGCGCTCTGTCCTTGTAGCCTCTGTAATCAAGTATTTGCAGTAAAAACAGATTGACGCTCACAACAAGCGCAAGCAAAGCGAAAAACACAAAGACGAGCACAATACGCCATTTACTGTTTATGCGATTTTTCAATACTTTAACGTTAAGCTCGTTTTCCATCATTTACCCGCTTTCAGCAAAAATCGACTTCATTTTAAACCGCAAAAGAGAGCCTTGCCGTAAAGCAGCTCTCTTTTGGTTATACGACCATGGTGCAGCCACCATAATCATAACCTTAAGTAATCTTATGGCAGGTCGCAAAGAATTATTCAAATAACGCCTTGATTGTTGACAAAAGTATCTCGAATCCGCCCTTTTGCTCGTTCGGCTCGCTTGATATTATCCTGTCCTCTCTTTCGACACTTACAACTCTGTACGGAAGCAAGTCACCCGATACGTATCCGAGCTGCTCTGTACTGTAGCTTTGAAGTTCAAGGCTCGATACGGCGGTCTCGTTTTGTGCCTCTAAGGTCGCAAGCTCCGTTTGAAGCTTTTCAAGCTGTCTTTCTTGATTTGATAAAATTACGCTTGCCTCGTATCTTTTAGCGTAGTTAAATACCATAAGTATAATCATGGACGTGCATATCAGCGCAAACAGCACGAGCACGAAAGGAAAGCTTTTGTTTTCCACGGGCACGCTTTTTGTGAGTATTTTAGTTCCCGCTTTTTTCGTGGAAACCGCAACGGCTGTACTCTTTTTCTCCTGCGGCTTTACTATGGAAACGGAGGAGCCCACTTGCGGCTTTTTCACGGCCGTATTTGCAGTTTGTTTTCCGTATATACGATTTGTGTTTACTTTAGCCATTTTCCCTCCGTATTTATTATTCTTATATTTTTTCAGCCACCCTGAGCTTTGCGCTTCTTGCTCTCGGGTTGTTTTCAAGTTCCTCGTCCGAAGACGTTATTGCGCTCTTTGTTAATATTGATATCTTTGGTTTTTTGCCGCATACACATACGGGAAATGAGCTCGGACATTCACAGCCCTTTGCATTTTCCGCCATCGCATGCTTGACCGCTTTATCTTCAAGAGAATGGAAGCTTATCACCGCAAGTCTTCCGCCCTTTTTTAAGCTGTCTACCGCATCGCTTATAGCCGAATTTATTATCGCAAGCTCGTCGTTTACCTCTATCCTTATCGCCTGAAAGCTTTTTTTGGCGGGGTGGTGTCCCTTTTCTCTGACTTTCATCGGAATGGATTTCTTTATTATCTCCGAAAGCTCAAGCGTCGTTTCTATAGGTTTTTGCTCTCTTTCCTTTACGATATTAAACGCTATCCTCTGTGCGAATTTCTCGTCGCCGTAATCACGCAATATACGTCTTAACTCACTTTCCGTATAAGTGTTTACGACATCGTACGCACTCTTGCCCTTGCCCGACATCCTCATATCCAAGGGAGCATCGTTGTTGTAGGAAAAGCCTCTTTCCGCCATATCAAGCTGAAACGAAGAAACTCCGAGGTCCATCATAACTCCGTCGACGCCGTCGGGTGCGTAGGTTTCAAGTATCGCTTTTAAATTTCTGAAGTTATCGTTGACGTACGTTATCTTATCTTCGTACTGCGCAAGTCTTTCCTTTGCTCTTCCTATTGCGTATTCGTCTTGGTCAATTGCAATAAGTCTGCCCGTTTCAAGCTTTTCAAGAACGAGGCTCGAATGCCCGCCGCCGCCAAGCGTACAGTCAACGTATATCCCGTCGGGCTTTACACAAAGTCCGTCTATCGTTTCATTTGCGAGAACCGAAATATGTACAAATTCACTCATATCAAAGTCCGTACTCTATAAGCAATTTTTCCATCGCTTCGCCGTCTTCGGCAGCTTCGTACTCGGCATAGGTTTCTGCGTTCCATATCTCCACGCTGTCGCCCGTTCCGATGATCGTGACCTCGCCGTCAAGGTCTGCAAATTCCCTCAAAGTCTGCGGGACGATTATTCTTCCCTGCTTGTCCGTTTCCATCTCCTCGGCGTTTCCGAAAAGTCTTCTTCTTACGCCCTTTGTCGCAGTCGAATTCTGCTCAAGCTTCTCAAGTATCTTTTCCCATTTTTCCATAGGATATATTACGAGGCACTTGTCCGTGGGAGATTTGGAAAGAATGAATTTAGTTCCCAAATTATCTCTCATTTTCGAAGGCACGAACAATCTGCCCTTTTCGTTAATATTAAAGCTGTATCTTCCGTTGAGCATATTCGCACCTCCTTTATAAGATTTGATCCACTTTAAACCTTTTTAGGCATTTTTGCGCCTTATGATTATAGTATACACGAAAATTTTGATTTTGCAATAGTTTTTTTGGTATTTTTTCGATTTTTTTCAATATTTTTATTTTTGTTCAATTTTTTTCAATACGGTAAAAAAGGATTGCTTTTCGGACAAATAAATGATAAAATATGATTGCTGTATGATTTATGGCAAATTCTTGGGAAAGGAGCATAAAATGGCAATATCCGCAGGAGTGAAGAAGTATTTTAAAACTCTTGATTACAGTTTGATAATATTTGCGTTTTTGTGCTCTGTTTTCGGACTTGTAGTTTGCAAAAGCGCAACGGCTTATACCGATTCGTCAAGATATTTGTTGACACAACTTATCGCAACGCTCATAGGCATCGTGCTTATGTTCGTCGTTTCAGTAATGGACTACGATCTCGTACTTCGTTTTTCCAAGATATTCTATATAGGCATCGTCGGGCTTCTCGTGCTGACGCTTTTATTCGGTCACGGCGATGAGGTCGGCAGTAAATCTTGGCTTGCTATCCCCGGTGTCCCCTTCAACTTCCAAACGGCAGAATTTGCGAAGCTCATATTCGCCGTAACCTTTGCAAGCCATCTCGATTCTGCAAAGCAAAACATAAACAGCTTCAAAAACGTAGCGCTCCTGATACTTCATATGGGAGTTATCGTAGGCCTCGTAATACTGCAAGGCGATCTCGGCTCCGCGCTCGTATTTCTGGTTATGTTCGTTGCGATGTGCTTCTATGCGGGACTGAGTCCCTGGTATTTCGGCGTTGCTTTGGGCTCTGCGGTGATAGCATCGCCTATCATTTGGAAATTCTTGCCCGAATACAGAAGAAAAAGAATACTCGTCGGCTTTAATCCCGACCTTGACCCTTTGAATTGGGGATATCAGCAGATACAAAGCAGAAAAGCAATATCGCTCGGAAAACTGACCGGCTCGGGTTACCAAAACGGCTATCTTACGTCAAGCGGAAAAGTCCCGAAGCAAGAAACAGACTTTGCATTTTCGGTGCTCGGCGAAGATTTCGGTCTTATCGGCTGTCTTATCGGCCTTGCCGTATTGGCTCTTTTGATTTTTAAAATACTTAAAATTGCGCGTCAGTCTCACAGCGACGCCGGCGGTTATATATGCGTGGGTATTGCGTCGATGCTCATATTCCAAGTAGTCGAAAATATCGGTATGTGTCTTGGCATACTTCCCGTTATCGGCATCCCGCTTCCTTTTTTCAGCTACGGCGGCTCCTCAGTGCTCAGTATCTACATCGGAATCGGCATCGCACTTGCGGTATCGGCACGCAAAAACATTTATTTTTCGCTTCACAATGACAAATTCGCCCTGCGATATTAAAATATTTGAGAAAGTTAACAATTTGTTAACACATTACAAGCGAAATAAGTATATATTGTTAGAGGTTAAATATTTTATATAAAGGAGACATAAAAATGGCAGAAAAGCAACTTGACTCATTGGTAGTTGACGTAGACAAAGTAAAACCCCTTATCTTTGGTGACGGCTATCAGTCCAGAATGATCCTCGACCACGTTATCACGGGTCGCGACGGTGTTATCCAGATGAACCACGGAACCGTTCCTCCCCACGTTGATCTCGGCGGTGCAGCTCACGAAGAAGACGAGATCTACTACATCCTCAAAGGCCACGGCAAGTGCGTTCTCGGTGACAAGACCGTTGACGTTTACGACAACCAGGTCATCTTTATTCCCAAGGGATGCTTCCACGCTCTCAAAAACGGCGAAAGCGACGAGCCTCTTGAGATCCTCACCTTCTGGAAGGATTACCGCTTCAACGAAGCTTATGAAGCAAGAATGAATATGTGGGGCAAGTCTTTCAAGACCATCGACGAGGACTAATTCCAAAGCATAAAAAAATTTCACCCAAGCGTCCGAAAGGGCACTTGGGTGAATTTTTGTATATAAAACAACGCCCTCGAAAGATAACTTCTTTCAAGGGCGTTTCGTTATTCCAACTCAAGCTGTCGTTTTTTCTTCAAAACAAGACAGCTTCTTTTTATAGAAATATAAAACCGAAATATACAAGATCAGCGCCGTTATCGACCAAGAGATCGGATATGACAGATAAAGCGTTTGGAGGGTATGTATGCTTTGGAATATAGTGTATACCCACACTATTCTTATTCCGCATACGCCCGCAAGAGATACGACGGTCGAAAGACCCGCATATCCCATAGAGGTAAGCATCGCAGTAAGTGTTTCCATAATTCCGCAAAGGAAATACGATATTGCGATATACGCCAGCTTTATTTTTCCTATCGCTATTACCTCGGGGTCGTTTTTGAATATTGCAATAAGAGGTTCCGCAAACAAAACGGCAACTGCTCCAAGCAATATTCCGATAACTGTTACGGTGCACATCAAAATGTACATCGTCTTCTTCATTCTCTTGAAGTTGCGTGCGCCGTAGTTTTGAGAAGTAAACGTAAGGGTCGTATGGTAAAAAGAGTTAAGTATATTGAATATGTACGTTTCAACGTTGCTTGCCGCAGTGTTTGCCGTAACGCAAATAGGCGGCAGGGAATTTACGCCCGTCTGGATAATGACGTTCGAGATACCGAATGCGCTGCTTCGAAGTCCGAGCGGAATACCGACTCTGACGAGTTCGCTGAATATGTGCATATCAAAGCACAGTCTTTTAATCTTGAGTTTGCACGGGTCATCGAACTTTGCGCGGAACATGTGTATAAGGGTAAGGGTAGCCTGTATAACTTGTGCGGCAACCGTCGCTATGGCAACACCGTCCACGTCCATACCAAACGCAAGCACGAATACCAAATTAAGCACTACGTTACAAGCGCCGCCAATGGACGAATAGATGAGAGGACGAACGGTATCACCTTTTGCGCGAAGTATGCCTGCACAGAAAAAGTACATTATATTGGCGATGGAGCCCGCGAAATATATCTGCATATATTTTACGGCGCCGTCAAAATACTCTTTGCCCGTTCCCATCCAAGAAAGAAAAGTGGGAGTGAACGTGATTCCGATAAAGGTGACTGCAACGCCGAGTACAAGAGCGAGCAATACAGCCGTATGAACGGTTCGTTGTGCAAGCTTTCTGTTCTTTGCACCTATCGCTTTGGATACGGTCACACTTACCGCGGCACTGAACCCCAAAAACAGCGAAAGTATGAGGCTTATGAGCGAGGACGTACAGCCGACGCTTCCGAGAGCATACTCGTTTTCGCAAAAATTTCCGAGAACGAACATATCCGCAGAGTTATAAAACACCTGCAAAAGATTCGTTAAGATTATCGGAATAGTATACCTAAGCGCATTCGGGAGTATTTTACCCTCGGTTATCTGCAAATTCTTTTTTGAAGAAAGCATAAAAGCACCTCTTTTCCGTACAAGAACAATATAGCACAACAAAATGAAAAAGCAATAGGAAAACAAAAAAAGGTGAAAAAACATTCACCTTTTTTCGATATTATCTCGTTTAGGCTCGTCAAGTGGGGTCGAGAAGTCCTTTTTCACTCAAAATCGCCGCCTTCTTCTTATAGCCGACCAAGGTCGCTATGTAAAGCACTATAGCCGTTACCGACCAAGAAAGCGGATACGAGAAGAACAGCATTTCAAATGTGTGGAACTTTTGGAAAACGGTATATACCCACGCTATTCTTATTCCGCATACGCCCGCAAGACATATTATCGTGGAAAGTCCCGAATATCCCAAAGATGCAAGCATAGCCGTAAGCACCTCCGTAATACCGCATACGAGATACGGTATCGCAACGTACAAAAGCTTGATTCTTCCGAGCGGCACTGCCTCGGGCACCTTTGTAAATATTGCAACAAGCGGTTCGGCAAAGATGACAGCAAGTCCGCCGAGTATAAGCCCTATAACAGTTACAGTTGCCATTAGGGTATACATCGTCTTCTTCATTCTCGGTAGCTTGCGTGCGCCGTAGTTTTGCGCCGTAAACGTAAGAGCGGTATGGTGGAAGGCGTTTAAGACGTTATAGATATAGCTTTCGATGTTGTATGCGGCTGTATTTGCGGTAACGTAGATGGGTAGGAGAGAATTTATGCCGACTTGAATTATGATGTTCGAGAATCCGAATGCGGCACTTCTTATAACAAGCGGCATTCCGATAAAGAACAAGTCTTTGAATACGCGTAAGTCAAATCCGAATTCCTTCATATTAAGTCCGCAAGGATCGTCTGTGTCTCTTCCGAACATATAAACTACGATAAGAACGGCTTGGATAACCTGAGCTGCAACGGTCGCGTAAGCGACACCGTCAACGTCCATACCGAACACGATAACAAAAAGCAGATTCAAGAGTACGTTGCAAAGGCCGCCGATAGTCGAAAATACGAGAGGATGAACGGCATCGCCTTTAGCGCGAAGTATACCCGCGCAGAAAAAGTACAAAAGGTTTGCTATCGTACCTGCAAAATATATCTGCATATATTGCACGGAACCTTCAAAAAATGCTACGTCCGTGCCCATCCATGTAAGGAAGGTAGGCGCAAATATGTATCCGACGACACCGACAACAGCACCGAGAATGAGCGCCAGGAGCACCGACGTATGTACGGCACGTTTTGCACGAGCCTTATCGCCCGCACCTATCGCCTCGGATACAACGATGTTTACCGCCGCGCCGAAACCGATGAAGATGGAAAGGATAAGGTTTACTATAGTGTTGGCGTTTCCGACACTTCCGAGAGCGTTTTCGTTACCGGAAAAATTTCCGAGCACGAACATACCTGCGGAAACGTAGAATACCTGCAAGAGATTCGTGAAGATTATCGGAATGGTGTATCTTATGGTATTCGGAAGTATTTTTCCTTCCGTTATTTGCAAATGCTTTTTGGCAAAAAACATATAAGCACCTCACTTCATACGAATTCCATAATAGCACTATATAACAAAAACACAATGGACAAAATTAAAAAAAGGTGAGAAAATTCACCTTTTTTTAGCATATATTGAATCTAACTTTTTCAAAAGCATAACAAATGGGTACACGAGAAACCCCGTAGCAAAGTTTCCGATACCGTGCAAAACGTCATACCAAAAACCCGAAGCTATCCAAGTTATCATTCCCGAAAGACCGAGATTAAACATGATTGCCTGCACGGGTGCGTACAATACACCGAAAAAAATTCCGTGCAAAGCACCCAATACGGGATAGACGATATATGAGGTTTTCTCTTGCATATTCTTCGGCAACAACATGCAAATAGCCCATAATACAGTCCATATATATATGTACGGTATCCACCAAGGGCTGAATCCGCTCATAAATCCTTCCAAAAAAACGTAGATGTAAATAGGTATCAATGCATACACTCTGTAAACCGCCGTAAAAGTCATAATGAACATCGCGACTAAATGAATGTTCGGCAGTACCGCCAGAACAAGTCTTGATATATACATCATCGCTCCGAATACGGCGAATATGACCAAATAAAACAGGTAATACCTTTTACTTCGTGTAGGTGAGCTCATACTTTTCGCCGTCTGCGATATTCGTGCTGTCGACTCCGGTCATAAGCATTTCGCCGTTTTTGGAAACGCTCCAATAAGCCTGGTCTTTTTCCCAGGAGGCTTCAATTCCGTTGACGGACGTGATATAAAGTCCGAACTCTCCCTCGTCTCCCTCTACGAGATTATTGTCTTTTAATACGTCGCCGAGAACGGTCTTGTCCGTCTTAAGCGTAAAGGTCACGGTCTTATCTCCCGCGACTACATCAAGAGTAATAGTTGTCTTACCCTCTCCGAGTTCGGTGTTTTCCGTATAGGCAGCGCTTTCCCAAAGCGGTCCTAAATCCTTCTTCGTGCAAGCGGCAAATACCCCCGCAAGCATAAGAATTGCAAGTAAAGTACATAACAGTTTTTTCATTTTTCTTTTCCTTTCGGTTTTATATTTTCCGTGAATGACAAAGCCGAAGATAAGAAAAAGCAAGGGATATACCCTTGCCTTTAAAGTGCGAAATGCCGAAGAAGCAGACACAATCTGCAAAAAAACGCTCTTCCTTTCCCTACCCAAAGGCCTTGCCGTTATAACGAGATGATGAGCATTCCGACTTTACGGCAATGGCTGTTGCGACGGACTTGCACCGTTCTTCCCTCATCACCCGAGCATATCACCCGAGCTCCGCACTCATCGGTGCGGAAAATCGTATTTTTCACAAGCGGTATTTTACACCGTTTTTCTTATTATGTCAAGTTATTTTTCGGATTTTGATATCATAAACATAAGAGTAAAGGCGACTGCAAAAAGAAGCGGGCATATTACCCACTCAGTCCCTATCGGAAGAGCATACAGGGCTTGCGGCGAAAAGCGCAGTGAAACGGGGCTAAGCGAAACCACGGGCTTTATAACGAGCTGTATCACAGAGCCGATTATAAAGCCGAAGATAGTTAAATACGAGGTGCGCGGATGAAGGCGAAGCTGTGATTCTATGAAGCGTGAAAAAAGAAGCATACCGACAAGCGCACCGAGCACCATAGGAAACAAGACCGATACGTCAAGTCTTTCAAATGCTTTGTATACCGTACCCATAACTCCCAAGACAAGAAGCATATACGAGGTACTTATTCCCGGAAGTATAAGCGTGAGAGAGCAAACGATACCGATAGCAAAAAATATAAGGAATGCTGCTATGCCCGAGCTTGCCGAAACGTCGAAAGCGTTTTCGGGAATGACACTGAAAACAAGCGTCACCGCCGCACCCAAAACAATGGCAAAAATATCTTTTAGCTTAAACAAGCGCTTATTTTCACCCGCAAATGCCTTGCGGAGAAGAAGCGGTATCCCACCCGCGACGGAGCCTATGAAGAAATACATTACAGGCAAGGGAAAGCTCTCAAGCAAGCTCTCAATGGGAGAAGCGAGAAGTATCGCTCCCACTCCACCTCCCAAAGCAAAAGGAAGCAGAGTAAATATGCTGTTTTTGAAATCGTTTTTTATGTTTGCAACTGCGGTAAGAAGCCTTTGGTATACGCCGAGAATTATCGCCATAGTGCCGCCGCTTACGCCGGGAATGAGCATAGTTCCGCCTACAAACATTCCTTTAAGGGCTAAAAATACGTATTTCATCACGCCACCTGCCGTAATCAATATCATAGGTATATTTTAACATCAATAAACACAAAGTCAAGTAGAAAGCCGTGATTTTATGGAAATTTCATTCAAAAGAACTCCCGTTGACAGTCCTTCGAAAAACGTTAAAGGCTATATTCCGCAATTACCGCCGAAAAGCTCGTTTTTTAAAAAAATAAATGCCATATACACAGACGGAATATGCAAGGCACTTGAAAAGTACGAGAGTACATCGTATATCGATTATACCGAAAGCACGGTGGGAAATTTGTCTGTTTTTGAATTCACCGTGATTTATAATGAAAAAAGAATCCGATTTTCACACGTATACGACGGGATTTTCCCATGGAGGATATCCAAGAAGGAAAGAGAAAAAGTTATACGCGAAATAAAAGCGACTGCGGGAAGAAGAAAAAACTTCGATTCCAGCTTTTTTGAGGATACCGATAAGGATATCTACAGAAAATTCAAGCACGCCGCAGTCATACCGATAGAAAAAGGATACAAGGTCATCTTCACAAAAGGAACGATAAGCTCCAAAACTCAAATATTTACGGTGAATTTTTGAAAATAGTCGATAAATTTGCAGTTTGTGTATTGACAAAAAGAAATAAATATAGTATTATCTATAAGAAATAAATCTTTAATTCGATACCGTGATATCGACAAGATGGACATATATTTCGCAGAGGCAGGTCTATGCCCCTTCGGATTTGTGTATCAGCCTGCCGTTTTCGGTAGGCTTTTTTGGAGGATAAATATGGATTACCGCACATTAAAACAATTTCGAAACGACGTCATGGATTCGTTTTCCGATATTTTCAGCGGTATAAGTGCCTCATTTGATAAATATTCCGTTTTTCCCGGTTTCGCAGATGTACACGTACATTTGCGTGAGCCGGGTTTTTCTTATAAAGAAACGATACTGACGGGCACTAAAGCCTCTGCATCGGGCGGTTACAGCCACGTTATGAGTATGCCGAACCTTTTGCCCGTGCCCGATTCTTACGAGAATTTAAAAATACAGCTTGATATTATAAAGCGAGATGCCGTGATAAACGTCATTCCCTACGGCTCGATAACCGTGGGGCAGCAAGGCAAAGAGCTTGCGGATATGGACGCACTTGCGCCCTACGTACTTGCCTTTTCCGATGACGGACGCGGCGTACAGTCAAGGGATATTATGAGAGCGGCGATGATAAAGGCTAAATCTTTAGGCAAAATAATCGCTGCGCATTGCGAGGATAACTCTCTTTTACTTGGCGGTTATATACACGACGGCGAATATGCAAAAGCGCACTCGCACAAAGGTATATGCTCCGAGAGCGAATGGAGGCCGATAGAAAGAGACCTTGAGCTTGTAAGGGAAACGGGCTGTGCCTACCATGTGTGCCACGTCAGCGCAAAGGAAAGCGTAGAGCTTATCAGGAAAGCAAAGGCGGAGGGGCTTGACGTCACCTGCGAAACAGCTCCGCACTATTTACTTTTGGACGACAATGACCTTAAAGAAGAAGGCCGCTTCAAAATGAACCCGCCACTGCGAGACAAAAGCGACAGAGAAGCTCTTATAGAAGGCATAAGGGACGGTACGATAGATATGATTGCAACCGACCACGCCCCGCACAGCAAGGAAGAAAAGTCCAAGGGACTTTCGGGAAGCAATATGGGTGTTGTCGGAATAGAGACTGCATTCCCTCTCCTTTACACGTATCTTGTAAAGGAAAACATCATAAGCCTCGAAAAGCTTATAGAGCTTATGAGCATAAATCCGAAAAAGCGCTTCGGTATCCCGATTTGCAAGGAAGATTTCTGCGTTTGGGATTTAAATGAAAGCTACAAAATAGATTCAAGCAAGTTCTTATCAATGGGAAAAAGCACGCCCTTTGAGGAATTTGAAGTCTACGGTAAAAACGTGCTTACATCAGTAAACGGAAAGATAATCGGGAGGATATAAAAATGGCAAAGAGAACAGACTTAAAGAAGATACTTATAATCGGTTCCGGTCCTATAGTAATAGGTCAGGCGGCTGAATTCGACTATGCGGGAACGCAGGCTTGTCTTGCGCTCAAAGAAGAAGGCTACGAGGTAGTACTCGTAAACTCCAACCCCGCTACGATAATGACGGATACGTCAATTGCGGACAAGGTATATATGGAGCCTTTGACGCTTGAATACGTTGCGAAGATAATTCGTCACGAGCGTCCCGACGCCATCGTTCCCGGTATCGGCGGACAGACGGGTCTTAACCTTGCAATGCAGCTTGAGAAGAAGGGCGTTCTTGCCGAATGCGGAGTTGAGCTTCTCGGCACGAGCAGTGAAAGTATTGAAAGAGCAGAGGACAGAGAGCTTTTCAAAGAGCTCTGCCAATCCGTCGGCGAGCCCGTTATCCCCTCGGAGATAACCTACTGCTTGGAGGAGGCAAAGGAAGCGGCTCTGCGTATCGGTTATCCTGTGGTTTTGCGTCCCGCATTTACGCTCGGCGGTACGGGCGGTGGCTTTGCATATAACGAAGAAGAGCTTATTGAAATAGGCACAAACGCATTCAAGCTCTCCCCCGTTCATCAGGTTCTTATCGAAAAGAGCGTTAAGGGCTATAAAGAGATTGAATTTGAAGTTATGCGTGACTCAAACGACCACGCCATAACCATCTGCGGTATGGAAAACATCGACCCTGTCGGCGTACATACCGGTGACTCTGCAGTTGTAGCTCCCATTCTCACCTTAAACGACAAAGACCTTAAGATGCTCAACGACAGCGCAATAAAGCTCATCAAAGAGCTCAAAATAGAGGGCGGCTGTAACGTACAGTTTGCGCTTAATCCCACAAGCTCCGAGTATTATCTCATAGAGGTAAACCCCCGTGTTTCCCGCTCCTCCGCACTTGCTTCAAAGGCAAGCGGTTACCCCATCGCGAGAGTTACGGCAAAGATAGCCGTGGGTATGGCGCTTGAAGAAATCGAAGTTGCAAATACGACAGCCGCATTTGAGCCGAGACTTGACTATATAGTTGCAAAATTCCCTCGCTTCCCCTTCGATAAGTTTGCATCCGCAACAAATAAGCTCGGAACGCAGATGAAGGCTACGGGCGAGGTTATGGGAATCGGCTCAACTCTTGAAGAATGTATGCTCAAATCCGTACGCTCTCTCGAAATCGGTGTATGCCACTTGTGGATGAAGAAATTTGACACGATGAGCACGGATAACATCAAAGAATACATAAGCGAATTCAGAGACGACACCATTTTCGCTATCTCCGAACTCTTCAGACGTGCGGAAACCGTTGAAAGCATACATAAGATAACGGCTATCACGGAATATTTCCTTGAAGCTATAAAGAGAATCGTCGATTTCGAAAAAGTACTTACGGAAAACAAGGACAGCGAAACTCTTATTAAGGCGAAGAAGATGGGCTTTTCCGATAAGTATATCGCAAAGCTTTGGAACGTTAAGGAAATAGAAGTATACGAAAGAAGAAAAGCGGAAAATATCCGCCCCGTATACAAAATGGTAGACACCTGCCACACAAATGCGTATATCCCCTATTTCTACTCAACCTATGAGGGAGAAAACGACAGCAGACTTTCAAATAAAGAAAAAATAGTCGTTTTGGGTGCAGGTCCCATTAGAATCGGTCAAGGCGTTGAGTTTGACTATTCTACCGTTCACGCCGTACAGACGATAAGAAAATCGGGCTATGAATCCATAATCATCAACAACAACCCCGAAACCGTATCCACGGACTACACGACTGCGGATAAGCTGTATTTCGACCTCTGACAGCCGAGGACGTTATGAATATCCTCGATTTCGAAACTCCCGAAGGCGTTATAGCATCTCTAGGCGGACAGACGGCAATTAACCTTGCCCAGCCCCTTGTTGAAAGAGGCGTTAAGATAGTCGGCACGGACTGTGAAGCTATCGAAAGAGCCGAAAACAGAGATTCTTTTGAGAAGATACTTGAAAAGTTAGGTATACCTCAACCTCAAGGTAAAGCGGTCACGGCTATCGAAGACGGCGTTAAGGCGGCGGCAGAGATAGGTTATCCCGTACTCGTACGCCCCAGCTTCGTTTTGGGCGGACGTGCAATGCAGATAGTCGGAAGTGAAGCACGGCTTCGCCACTACCTCAAGACTGCCGTTGAGATAGACGAGGACAAGCCCGTATTGGTCGACAAATACATCGTCGGTAAAGAGGTCGAAGTAGACGCTATATGCGACGGTATAAACGTATTCGTCCCCGGAATTATGGAGCTCGTTGAAAGAACGGGTATCCACAGCGGCGACTCCATAAGCGTATATCCTCCGTTCAGCATTTCCGACAAGGTAAAGGGTACGATTCTCCAATACGCAAAGAAGCTGGGTCTTGGCATCGGCATAGTTGGCCTTTACAATATTCAATTCATCGTCGACAAGGACGAAAAGGTATACATAATTGAAGTAAATCCCCGCTCGTCAAGAACCGTTCCTTTCCTTTCGAAAGCAACGGGGTACAGCCTTGCGGATATCGCAACCGAGGTAATACTCGGAAAAAGCCTCAAGGAGCAAGGTCTCTTCGACATATATCCCGACGAGAAAGACCGTTGGTACGTTAAGGTGCCCGTATTCTCCTTTAACAAGATAAGAGGTCTTGATGCGTACCTTTCTCCCGAAATGAAGTCCACGGGCGAAGCTATCGGCTACGATAACAAGCTTAACCGTGCGCTCTATAAGGCGCTTCAAGCATCGGGTATGAAGGTGCAAAACTACGGTACGGTATTTGCTACTGTTTCCGATAAGGACAAGGAGGAGACACTCCCTCTCATAAGACGCTTCTACAACCTCGGCTTCAACATTCAAGCTACGAAGGGCACGGGAGAATTCTTAAAGAAAAACGGCATCAGAACGCATATTTTAGGTAAGATAAGCGAAGGCAGTGAAGAGATAGCACAGGCTATCCGTATGGGTTATATTGCGTACATCATCAACACAAGCGACGTGGGCGACCACGCAAGCGACGGCATAGAGATACGCAGACTTGCAACGGAAAACAATGTCAACCTGTTTACCTCTCTGGATACTGTCAAGATATTGCTTGACGTGCTTGAGGAAACGACTTTGTGTATCTCCACTATCGACGCATAAGGTGGTATAATGAAACAGATAATTTTCACCCTAAAAGAGCAAAAATGCATCGCAAAGGATATCTTCAAGGCTGTCCTTTGCGGTGATACGTCCGATATCAAGACCGGACAGTTTGTAAACATAAAGATAGAAAATACGTTTTTAAGACGCCCCATCTCCGTTTGCGATGCCGAAGAAGGCAAGCTCACGCTCATTTACAAGGTAGTCGGCAAGGGCACGGAAATCATGTCGCATCTTGAAAACGGTGCAAAGCTCGACGTGCTCACAGAGCTTGGTAACGGCTATGACCTTACAAAATCCGGTGATACTCCCCTGCTTATCGGCGGAGGAGTTGGCGTCCCCCCTCTTTATATGCTCTGCAAGGAGCTTGTAAAGAGCGGTAAAAAGCCTACAGTCATCATCGGCTTTAACGGCAAAGACGACGTATTTTACGAAAACGAATTTAAAGCGCTCGGTGCAGACGTATACGTTACGACCGCAGACGGAAGCTACGGTATAAAGGGATTTGTCACAGACGCTATGAATGGCCTTTCCTACAGCTATTTCTATTGTTGCGGTCCCGAGCCTATGCTCAAAGCGATATATAAGGTCAGCAAAACGAGCGGTCAGTTCAGCTTTGAGGAGCGTATGGGCTGCGGTTTCGGTGCGTGCATGGGCTGCTCCTGCAAGACCGTAACGGGCTACAAGCGTATATGCAAGGAAGGCCCCGTTTTAGAAAAGGAGGAGATATTATGGCAGACACAAGAGTAAGTCTTTCAGGTATCACCCTCAAAAATCCGATAATCCCCGCAAGCGGAACTTTCGGCTACGGATATGAATTTGCGGAGCTTTACGATATAAACTGTCTTGGCAGTCTTTCCTTTAAAGGCACTACGAAAGACTCAAGATTCGGTAATCCCACTCCGAGAATCGCAGAATGTAATCAAGGTATGATAAACAGCGTCGGGCTGCAAAATCCCGGCGTTGAAAAGGTCATCTCCGAGGAGCTTCCCAAGCTCAAAAAATGCTTTAACGGCCCCGTAGTTGCAAATATCGGCGGTTTTTCCGTTGAGGAATATGCATACACGGCGAGCATTCTTGACAAGCAGGACTGTGTAGGAATTTTGGAGCTTAACATAAGCTGTCCCAACGTCCACAACGGCGGTATGGCTTTCGGAACGAGCCCCGAAGCCGCAAGCGAGGTCACAAAGGCGGTGAAGGCTGTAACGAAGAAGCCTTTGTATATCAAGCTCTCCCCCAACGTAACGGACATCGTTTCCATTGCAAAGGCTTGCGAAGAAGCGGGAGCAGACGGTATAAGTATGATAAACACGCTTCTTGGAATGAGGATAGACCTCAAAACGAAAAAGCCCGTCATAGCAAATAAAATGGGCGGTTTTTCGGGAAGTGCCATACTCCCCGTTGCACTTCGCATGGTATATCAGGTATACGAAGCGGTAAAAATACCCATAATCGGTATGGGCGGTATAAGCTCTGCGGAGGATATAATCGAAATGATGCTTGCAGGAGCTACCGCAGTTGAAGTGGGTGCCGCAAACCTCGTTGATCCCTACGCTTGTATGAATATGGCACGTGAGCTTCCGCTCGTTATGGAGAAATACGGAATAAATAAATTAAGTGATATAATAGGAGGAGCACACAATGGGTAAGGACGTAATTATCGCTTGCGATTTTTCAAGCAAAAAGGCGGTATTCGATTTTCTCGATAAATTCGGCGACGAAAAGCCGTACGTAAAGATAGGTATGGAGCTCTACTATGCCGAGGGGCCCGCTATCGTAAAGGAGCTTAAAGAAAGAGGGCATAAGATATTCCTTGACTTAAAGCTTCACGATATTCCCAATACGGTAAAAAAATCAATGAGCGTACTTTCAAGGCTCGATGTGGATATGTGTAACCTCCACGCAAGCGGCACTATTGCTATGATGGAGGCAGCTATCGAAGGGCTCACAAGAGAAGACGGCACAAGACCTCTTCTTATTGCCGTAACACAGCTTACGTCGACCGACAGCGAAAGAATGGAAAAGGAGCTTCTTATAAAGGAGCCTATCGACAAGGTAGTTATGCACTATGCTTCAAATGCGAAAAAGGCAGGACTTGACGGCGTAGTTTGCTCACCTTTGGAAGCAGGAAAGGTACACGAGGTATGCGGAAAGGACTTCTTCACCGTAACTCCCGGCGTACGCTTTGCGGACGGTGACGTTGGCGACCAAAAGCGTGTCACAACGCCCGAAAAAGCAAAAGAGATCGGCTCTGACTACATCGTAGTGGGCCGTCCCATAACTGCGGCGGAGGATCCCTTTGCTGCATACAGAAGATGCGTAAAAGAATTTGTAGGTTAATGTGGAGGAAAAAAGAAAATGACGAATATTGAAAGACTTATCGCAAAAGACCTTCTCTCTATAAAGGCGGTATTCTTCCGTCCCGACGAGCCTTTTACTTGGGCAAGCGGAATAAAGAGCCCCGTATACTGCGACAACAGACTCACCCTTACCGCTCCCAAGGTAAGAGATGATGTTGAAAACGCTCTTGCACAAACCATAAAGCGTGAATATCCCGATGCGGAGGTGCTTATGGGTACTTCCACCGCAGGTATTGCGCACGCCGCAATAACGGCACATATCTTGGGTATGCCCATGGGCTACGTAAGAAGCGGTGCAAAGGATCACGGCAGAGGAAATCAGATCGAAGGCAAGCTCGAAAAGGGACAGAAGGTAGTCGTTGTAGAAGACCTTATCTCCACCGGCGGAAGCGTCATCGAAGTCGTAAACGTGCTTCGCGAAGCGGGTGCCGAGGTTCTTGGTATCGTGAGCATCTTCACATACGGAATGGCAAAGGGACTTACAAGACTTCAAGAAGCAAACGTTAAAAACGTAAGCCTCACGAATTTTGACTCAATTGCAGAAATAGCGGCTGAAGAAAGCTACATCAAAAAAGAAGATATTGCGCGCCTTATCGCTTTCAGAAACAATCCTTCCGACGAAAGCTGGATCGGAGGCGCCAAATAATGAGAAATCTCATTGATATCCTCGATCTGACCACAGAAGAAGTAGCAGAGCTTATCGACACCGCTAAAGATATTATCGCAAATCCCGAAAATTACAGAGAAAAATGCAAATATAAGAAGCTCGGCGTGCTTTTCTTTGAGCCCTCCACAAGAACACGTCTGTCATTTGAGGCGGCTATGATGGAGCTTGGCGGAAAGGCACTCGGCTTTTCCGATGCAAGCTCAAGCTCAACATCAAAGGGCGAATGTGTCGGAGATACGGCTAAAATAGTAAGCGGATATGCGGATATTATCGCTATGCGTCATCCCAAAGAGGGAGCTCCCCTCGTGGCATCTATGTCAAGCGACGTGCCTATCATTAACGCAGGCGACGGCGGACATCACCACCCCACACAAACACTTACAGACCTTCTCACTATAAGCAGTGAGCTCGGAAGGCTCGATAACCTTACTGTAGGCTTTTGCGGAGACCTCATGTACGGAAGAACGGTACACTCTCTTATTGCGGCAATGTCAAGATACGAAAACATAAAATTCGTACTTATCTCCCCCAAAGAGCTTCGTTTGCCGAGCTACGTAAAGGAGGACTATCTTGATGCAAAAAACATCTCCTACGTCGAAACGGAGTCTTTGGAAGACGCTATTCCCGAGCTTGACGTTTTATATATGACAAGAGTTCAACAGGAGAGATTTATTGACATAAACGAATACTTGCGCTTAAAGGACGTATATATTCTTGATACCGAAAAGCTTAAAGGCGCAAAGGAAGATATGATCGTGCTCCATCCCCTGCCCCGTCTAAACGAGATAACCAAGGACGTGGACAAGGACGAAAGGGCGGCATATTTCAGACAGGCACGCAACGGAAAATATATGAGAATGGCACTCATTTTGAAGCTTCTTGCTTCTGCAAACGAGTCTTCAGCACCCGATACTGCCACATACAGAAATGACCTCGTGTGCGAAAACCCACGTTGTATCACGTCTGTTGAGCTTGACATTCCTCATAAGTTCAAGCTCACCGAAAAGGGTACATACCGTTGCATCTACTGCGACGCGGAAAAGAAATAAAAAAAATGACGGAAAACGCTGCACTTGCGTTTTCCGTCATTTGATTTTGTTGAGTTTATTTCCTTTTTTCAAGCGTCTCCAATACAGTGATAACGCCCTGTGCAAGTATGAGTGCTCCGATGATAATGAATAGCCAATCTATCATACCGCCTTTATTAAAGAAAAGGCAAAGTCCTGCAACGAGAGTTATAACAGGCTTTATGAAAAGCATTAACTTTTGCGAAGACTTGTAGCGCTCCGAAAGCTTTATTGCGGAAATTATTTGATATACACCGAAAACGATAAATGCACCTGCAACCACGTAAAGTGCGATATCAACAAGCACCCAGCCGAGAACGAGGACAAGAACACCGATGACGCATTTTACGATAGCGGAAGTCGTCTGTTTGTTTACAAAATCCGAAATTCCCATAGCGATAGCCGCAATTCCGACAAGCGTCAGCACTATTCCGATAACTCCGCCCTTTAAGGTGATAAACATAATTCCGAGCACGGCAGAGACGATACCTTGTAATAACCTCGAATCTATTTTTTTCACAAAAATTTCTCCTTCCTGTTTCTTATAAAATATTTATAGCTTTGAAAGCTTATCTTGCGAATCGGTTATTAAATTATTTATGCCGCCACAAAGATCGTTATACGCATCGGCGTATTTTTTCGCTTTTTCTTCACTTTCTCGAAGTGCCGATTCAAGTTCTTTTGCCTTGCTTTCCGCTTCAATGCACCTTTTTTCGTATTCTTCGCATTTTCTTTTGCTATCCTCCAAGGTGTCCTTTATATCAAGCGAAAGCTTTTGTATGTACCGGCTCACATCTTTTTTGGAAAAGCCGAACAGCTCCGTGCCGAAGGAAATCTTCATAAACTGCCTCCCAAATCTTTTTATATATTTTATCACGATTTTCGAATAAAAACAATATCTTTTTTCATTATTCGATTTTTTGAATATTATATATTGTCAACTATCTGAAAGGACGCATTTTATGGGAGCATTTAAAGGAGAATGCCTTGAACTTTTGCCGCAAGAAAAAGAGGTATGCTTTAAGTTGCGCAAAACAGGACGTTTTGCGGATACCGATAAACTCATATTCGACACAGATAAGCTGTATCTGTCCGAAAGCTTTATAAAAAAGGGTTGGAAAATGTTTTTAAACAAAGCACGAGGTGAGGTGTATATATTGACCGGTAGTGCAAAAATAAAAATTTACCACGTTTGCGGAAACATAACAATATACGGAAAAAATAAAATGGAGCTCGGAAGCTTCTATGTCAGAGTGCCGTATATTTGCACAAGTAATCTGTTCTCCCCCGCCCCGAAATTAAGTGTCAAAGCGAGCTTTAAAACGGACAGAATATACAGCTGTGAAAAAGAAGACGATAAATATCTTGTAGGCACGGTAACTATAAGCAAAAAAGACACATAATACTTTAAAAAATCCTCTTTACTTTCCGTGCAAAAAATACTATAATATACACGGACGGTGATGAACAATGAAAAAAATGCTTTTTGCACTAAATCCAAACGCCGGAAAAGGCACGTCGAAAAACGAGCTGTTTACGGTAATTGATACGTTTATAAAAAACGGTTACGACGTAAGTACGTATATTACGCAAAAGCCCGGAGAGCTTACGGATATAATAAAGGATAGACTTGTATTCTACGATATTTTGACCGTATGGGGCGGCGACGGTACGCTTAATGAAGCGATAAACGGAATAATGAATGCATCTTGCGACAGAAACGTTTTGGGATATATTCCGAGAGGAACGGTAAACGATTTTGCAAGCTCCTTAAATATCCCGAAAAAACCGGAGCTTGCCGCAAAGCTGATATGCACGGGAAAACCCTTTATGTGCGACTGCGGCGTTTTCAACAATCGTGCTTTTTCTTACGTATCCGCCTTCGGTGCATTTACAAAGGTTTCATATTCTACCTCTCAAGCAAAGAAAAAAGTGTTGTCTCGTTTTGCTTATATACTTGACGGCGCAGCATCTATCGGTGATATAAAGCCGATCCGCGCTGCCATAACTATCGGAGATAAAACATTCGAAGACGACTATATTTACGGAATGGTTTCGAATACAAAGTCTATCGGGGGCTTTACGATTCCGAACCTAAACGTAAATATGAATGACGGCGCTCTTGAGCTTATGCTGGTCAAAATGCCAAAGAATGCAAACGATTGGAACGGACTTATTACATCTCTTATGAACAAAAAATTTGATTCCCCGTTAATTCACATCGAAAAAATTTCATCGGTAAATTTTAAATTCGAAAAGGAAATTCCGTGGACTGTAGACGGTGAGTTCGGCGGTGAGATCAAAAACGTTGATATTAAAGCAAATAATTCTGCGTTCAAAATAATTGTGCCTATTGATTATGCTCAATAATTCGCATTATTGTATGTAAAATTTGCACAATTTTGTTTTTTCGTCAAAAAACTATTGCAAATTTCTTCATTTATGGTACAATATACTCAAGCATGTATTAAATTATATAGTTATACTTATTTTAGGAGGAAACAATGCTTAAGAAATTAGCGCTTTTGATGGCAGTTATTATGGTTCTTTCCGTATGTTTCGTTGCTTGCGGCAAGAAAACTGAAGACGACGATCCCACTAATAAAAGCCTTAAAATTGAGGATACGGCAAACGATGAAGAGGAATATTTCTACAACCCCAAGCTCGTTGCCGCTTACAGAGTGAGCGACACGGTTGTAAGAGTAAAGTTCTCTCCCCGTGTAACCAGTCCCATCTACGATTCCGCTGCTTACATCTATGCTTCAACCGAAGTATTGGGCGGCACAAAGATCAAAGCTACAAAATCTGTTTGCCTTGATCCCAAGGTTCTTGGTGAAGATCAAAACTCCTCTGTTTACGGCACGTACTACGACATAACCTTTGAATCTGCAATTCCCCAAGACGGATACATCTGCTTTGAAGAGACCGTTGGTACGGATAACGACGGTTCTTTGGACAACGTTCTTTACGACGACACGGGTTCCGGTCTCTACGCTTCTTACAGACCCGCAGACAAATCAGCTCCCGTTGCGGCAATAAAATATACAAACGTTGCTATTGAAGCTCCTACAACTCCTACGGTTCTTCTCAGAGCTTATCTTGCAGATGCCGAAAGCGGTTTGTTTATCGTTGAGTTTTCAAAGCCCGTAGCAGTCATTGCAGGCAAAGCCGGCGAACCCGGTGCTTGGACTAAGCACTGCTACATTTCCGATAACGTAATCTACACAGCAGGCTCCGGTGAGGGTTGGAGATACGATGCGGCATTTGATCCTAATCCCGTAGACGTTCAGCTCGGTGCTGACGGACTTATGTACGCAAGCAAGTGGGAATTTACGATGAACGGTAGCGATTATCCTGAATCGGGCGTATTCCGTATAGTTGAAAACTCCGATTATTCCGATGAAAAGATCGGCGTTGACGATAACACGCTCGGACGTATAGTTATCGGTATCGACGGTACTCCCCTCGAAGCTACCGAAGCAGGCAGAGGTTCACAAGACATATCGCACTGCACCTACAGCTCCGATCCCGCATACTTCATAAAGGGTCTTTCCAACTAACTGATAATACATATCCCCGCCAAGAAACATGGCGGGGATTTTTCTTGACTAATATGAACAAATAATGTAATATAATATACGAGGTGATTTTAGTGAAAGTATGTATTATAACGGGCGCAAGCTCGGGACTTGGAGAAAGGCTCGTATATCACGCTACAAGACTCGTGGAGGCAGACGAATATTGGATAATTGCACGTTCGGAAAAAAATCTACGTGAACTTGCAGAAAGTTATAACGGCTACAAGCTTCGTCCTTTTGCGCTTGACCTGACCGATAAAAATTCTATAGACGTAATAAAGGACACACTTGATAGTGAAAATGCAGAGCTTACAGCACTTATAAACAATGCGGGATTCGGAAAATTGGGAAATGTATGGGAGCTATCACCCTCATCACAGCAAAATATGATAGCTCTTAACTGCCAAGCGCCTACAATGCTTTGCTCTATTTGCATAAACTATATGAAAAATGGTGCATTTATCTTAAATATAGGCTCTATTGCGGCATTTTCTCCGAACGCAAGGCTTAATTGCTACAGTGCGACAAAGTCGTTTATATTTGCGTTTACGCAAGGTCTGCGCTTTGAGCTTCGCACTACGGGTATAAATGCGTGTGTTGCTTGTCCCGGCCCTATGAATACACCGTTTTTGTCGAATGCGGATATAGAAAAAGGCAGTTCGCATACGTTTGACACGCTCCCTTACTGTGATCCCGATAAAGTTGCAAAAAATGCTATAAGGGCAGCAAAAAAGGGGCGTGCGGTATATACACCTACACTTTTCTATAAGTTTTACAGAGTGCTTGCAAAGCTCCTTCCCGTAAGACTTACGATGTATTTTTCCAAAGTTTGAGATAAAAAAGTCTATGGTACCCGATATTTGAAAAAAAATGATTTTTTTTCAAAAAAGGTATTGCATTCTATTTAAAAGTGTGATATCATTATCGGGTACGATAACTGGGTGTGGCGCAGTTTGGTAGCGCGCTACCTTGGGGTGGTAGAGGCCGCTGGTTCAAGTCCAGTCACTCAGACCAAATAAAACCGTTGAGCTTTAGCTCGACGGTTTTATTTTATTTGTGCGATTTGCGCTTGACTCAGTACCGAAAGCACGCTTCTGCGCTTTGCGCAGACGAGGTGGTTAGTTTTTTTCCTAAGCGAGCAGAGCCGAGATTTGGTGTTCCCATAGACTTAGCCGTCACTCAGGACAAAAAACAAATAGATTTTTATCGATTCGCTTTTTATTGTGCATTACTCAAGAACTTTTCAGGAAAACTATTCGCTGTTTTATTGTATATCAGGTGTTGATTTATATAAGAATAAGTAGTATAATATAAAAAATCGACAAAAATCGAGGAAAGCAGCATGGTAAAAAAAGACAGCATACTTATATTGCTTCTATGCGTAATTTTGCTTATCAGCATTACGGCCGGTCTTTTACTAGACCCTTCCACAAAGCAAGCTATAACGCCGGTAGGCAAATACCATATTCAAATAACGGAAATTTGTGCTAAAAACGAAACTATTACCGCAGACAATGACGGTAAGTACAGAGATTACATCGAGCTTTATAACGCCGGTGATGCGGTAGATCTCACCGGTTGCCGTCTTTACGACGGTCATGTGAGCGCAAGCCCTTTTGACAACGTCACCATGGAAGCAGGAGAATATCGCGTGGTATTTTTTGACAAAGATGCCATCGGGTTTGCACTATCTTCTTCCGGGCGGGACAGCATTCAGTTACAAGCTCCAAACGGCAAGACTATTGCCCAAACTAAAGTACGCAGTCTTAATGCGGATCAAGTAATGGTTTTGGTAAACGGAGCTTACCTTGTCAGCGACAAGCCGAGCCCCGGCTTTGCAAACAACGAGCAAGGCGAAAAGGCCTTCAGAGAAGGTACGCCTTCCAATGCTATTTCTCTGCAGATAAGTGAAGTTTTGATTGCAAATCAATCTGTTTTACCCGATGAAAAAGGCGTTTTTTCGGACATTGTGGAACTGCATAACACCACGGATAAACCGATTTCACTTTCCGGTTGGGCAATATCCGATAGCACCGCAGAGCGTTTTCGCTATCGACTTCCCGAAATGTCCGTTCCCGCCGACAGTTACGTACTGATTTTCTGCGACGGGGGCAACTACGTTACCCAAGAAGGCCATATTCACGCAAACTTCAGCTTGAGTGTAGGTGAAGTTCTTTGCTTAAGTGACCCAAACGGCAATTATGCAACATTGGATATTTCTTATATTTCAGAAAACACTTCTCTCGCCTTTACAGACGGTGATTATACCGCTATGGCCCCCAGCCTTGCTTATCCCAATACTGAAGAAGGCAGCTATCAGGCGAGTGTCGACCGTATCAATTCCGTAAGTCCCCTTGTAATCAGTGAAGTTCTCTTAAATTCTGCGGGTGTCCCCTTTAACAAACAGCTTGTTGATGCTGTGGAGATTTGTAATCGCAGTGCCGAAACCGTCAACACTTTAGGGTGGTATCTATCCGACGGAAGTGATGCCTACGCATATCCCCTACCAAAGCAAGAGCTTAAACCCGGAGAATACGTGACCTACGCAGTTGGAAAGCAAAGCACGGGATTTGGGCTTTCAGTAGGCGAAACGGTATATCTGATGGGGCCCGATTTCCTACTTGCAACTCCCGTCGTATGCACCGAACCTCCTATGGGGCAAAGCATTAGCCTTTTAGACGTCAAAAATAGTGAATCCTACGATTTCCTGCCTGTCTCTTTAGGTTATGAAAACAATAAAGGCGGAGCGGAAGTCTTTGCAAGTTCAGCCCTTCCCGATGCTCTGCGTATCACGGAGTTAATGAGCTCCAACAGTTCATACCTAAAAGGTCCCTATGGCAGCACTACCGATTGGGTGGAGCTTTACAATGCGGGAAAGACGGATATAGATCTTTCAGAATACTGTATGACCGACTCCTCCGACCTTTCAAAATACCCTCTGCCAAGCGTGACCTTGTCGCCCGGCAAATATTTGGTTATTTTGCTTGAGGAGAGCGGCAAGAACTTACGAAATGGTTATTCCTACTTGCCGTTTAACCTATCTGCCGCCGGAGATAAGCTATATCTCACAAAAGATAACGTTATCGTTGACTATGCGATACTACCGGCTTTATCCGGAGATCAAGCTTGGGGCAGACCCAAAGGAAAATCAGCTTTTGAGCTTCTTGGTAAACCTACTCCAAACGCCCAAAACTCCGAAGCCGCCAAAATTTCCAAAGCACCCGTAGCATTACTTCCCCAAGGGGCTTATGACGACGTAACAGCACTAAATATTTCCTTTTCGGCACCCGGAGAGATTTACTACACTACAGATTGCAGCGTTCCCACACGCTCATCAAAGAGATACACAGATCCCATCGTTATCAAAAAAACAACGGTATTCAGAGTCGTCGCATACGAGCCCGGAGCTGACCGTTCCGAGATAGTCGATCTCACTTATCTTGTAAACGAGGGTGATACGCTTAGTACGGTCTGTCTTGTGACGACTCCGAAAAACCTTTGGGATTATAATTCGGGTATATACGTTGACGGGCCTAACATTAAAGAAAAGTATCCTTATAAAGGGGCAAATTACTGGAAGAATTGGGAGAAAAGTGCCTCGGTTTCTCTTTTTGAAGAAGACGGCACTTTGGGATTTTACGAGCCCTGCGGAATAAAAATATTCGGCGGCTACTCTCGAGTAAACGACAAAAAATCACTTGCTTGTATGTTTCGAGGCAAATACGGTGCCTCAAGTCTGAATTATTCCTTATTCGGCGACAAAGGCATTGACAAATATCAAAGCTTCGTGCTAAGGGCCGGCGGTCAAGATGCCTACGGTTCGAAAATACGTGACGAAATGATCACCTCACTTGCCTATGATTATTTGGGGATTCCCGTACAGCAGTATCGTCCTGTAGTATTGTATTTAAACGGCGAGTACTGGGGTATTTACTTTATCCGTGAAAAGTTGACGGACCAATATGTCGCCGCAAATTTCAACGTAGATGCAGATGACGTCACAATTGCAAATTGGACCGGCGTTTTATCAAGCAAATACACTAATCTGCAAAACTATGCCCGCAGTAACGACCTTTCCCAAAAAACGCATTATGATTACGTTCTCTCTCAAATAAACGAGGACAACTATATCGACAACGTCATTACACAAATGTGGATAGGTAACACGGATCTCGGCAACGTCAAATTTTTCTGCACCGATGAGCTTGAGTGGCACTGGGCTTTATTTGACACAGATATGGCATTCAAAAACTCCGCTATTGATTTAACAGCAGCGAATTTAACAATGGGTAATATATGGTCAAGAGATATTATGTCCCGAGTTTTAGTTGTAAAGCTACTGAAAAATTCAGAATTTCGCGATAAGTTTATACGACGGATCGCCTATCAGGTGAATACGGTTTGGAACGAAGAAGTTGTCGTTCGGCGCATTGATGAATTTCAAGCCTTTTTACAAGCAGATATGGCCAAAGAGTGCAACCGTTGGGGCGGTAGCGTCAATTCTTGGGAAAACCGTGTTGAAAAACTGCGAGACTTTGCCCGCAAGCGAAACGGTTACTTTATCCCCGACATCAAAAACTTCTTCGGTCTTTCCGAAGAGCAAATGCGTAACTACGGATTCGAGGTGTAAAAATGCTTTCACGACATGAAGAAAAGTATATTTTGACCTATGACCAATATCTTATGCTCAAAGGACGGGCACTCGACACCTTGCGCCCCGACCCCCACGGTGAAAACGGCACTTATACCATCACATCGGTCTATTTTGACGATCCCGAAAATACGGGTCTTTATGAAAAATTGGACGGTTTGGCGCTTCACAGTAAGTTTCGTGTACGCACTTATGACCACAGCGATACTTTTATTAAGCTGGAACGCAAGGACAAGCAAGGTATTCTCACTCAAAAGATCTCCGCACCCATTCAAAAAACGCAATTTGATATTCTTATAAAGCCGGGCGCTTGGGAACAATTCTCATCTACAGCCCAAGAGCTTGTACAACAGATACAGGCAAAAGCACTGCAACCCGTTATCGGGATCCGGTACGTACGAGATGCTTTTTATCATCCGGGAAGTGATTTTCGGCTGACCTTTGACCGAAATATTGAAGTAATACCGCCTGATATGAGCGTTTTAACAGATGAAGGTCTTCACGGTAAGACTGTTTTAAAGCCCGGATACGTGGTTATGGAGATAAAATACGGAAAACATATCCCCGCTTTCGCCCGAAAGCTTACCTATGTACAAGCACCTCAGCTTTCCCTTTCAAAATATGCGCTTTGCCGCGAAGAGTTTAGATAGGAGGAATTAAAAAATGAATTTCCTTGATATGATCAAAAACAGTGTGTTGGAACGGCTTGACGGCAGTCTCTCGCTGCTGCAAATAATACTCGGTCTTTTCTTTTCCATAATAGCCGGTATCTTCATTCTGTTTATTTATAAAATTACAATGCGCAAGGTTGCCGTTGGTCGCAGCTTTATGATCAGTCTGCTTCTTATTTGCGCCATAACAGCAACTATGGTGCTTACCATCACCTCTAACCTTGCACTCTCGCTTGGTATGGTAGGTGCACTTTCCATCGTACGTTTCCGTACTGCCGTAAAGGATCCTGCAGACACCGCATTCTTATTTTGGGCAGTAGCCTCCGGTATTACTTCCGGTGCGGGTTTTTATTTACTAACGGTAATCGGCTGTGCCGTAGCGGGACTTATATGTTTAATATCCGTAAAATTTATGGACAAATCAAACAAACCGTTCTTACTGATAGTCCGCTGCGAACAAATCAGCTCGCTTAATAAAACCGAAGAAGTACTTGTTAAGGAGAAAATACCTTATACTTTATCTTCTTCTGTAGACACCGGTAAGTACACCGAGGCTATCTACGAAATCGGCGTTAAAGGTCAAAAACTTAGCGCCTTGACTGCTGTCAAGCAATTACCCGGCGTACTTACGGTTTCTATTGTAGATTGCCGCAAAGACGGATAAAAAAATTCCTCGCAAAAGCGAGGAATTTTTTTATTCTATTTTTATTACGACATCGCAATTTTCTTTTATTTTCATTAGCGAAAAATACTTGTTTTCAAGCGGTATCCATTCACCGAAAAATCGCTCGGCAAGTTTGGGGGCGTTACGCTTTACTATGCGCTTTCGTTGATATTCCGCATCTATATCCAAAAATACGGCAAGGTCGTAATA
Source organism: Eubacteriales bacterium (assembly GCA_045585835.1). Classification (GTDB taxonomy): domain Bacteria; phylum Bacillota; class Clostridia; order Oscillospirales; family CAG-272; genus CALCTE01. The sequence continues at coordinate 4,342 of JAZMZG010000012.1, read as the reverse complement.
TTTTCCGAATGCCGTGTGCATAGAATACACACCCTCGACCACGGTCAGCTTTTTAGGCGTAACGCTTATCTCGTCCGCCAAACTTTGCGTTTGACAGTCAAACGGTCTGTAATTAACGGTTTCGTTTCCCTTTACCGCTTTTATAACCTCTTCATAAAAGCGTTCTCTGTCAAGGTTGCCGCCAACTTCCTCAAAACGCTCTTTCGTGCGCTGTTCGGGGCGTAAAAAGAAATCGTCGGTATGAAACACATTACAGTCATATACTTCTCCGAGTATATTCGCAAGCGTGGACTTCCCGCTTGCACTGCCTCCCTCTATGGCTATGGTTACATATTCGTTTTTTGACAGCTTATCTAACTTAGCAAAAAGAGGGAGGAATTTTGCGTATCTGTTTGCAATAACCCTATAGGCAGGTTTGTATGCTTGTCTAAACTCTTTTGAATGGTGTATGGGCATATAACCTTCATTTTGCCACTTATCAAGCTTTTCTTCAAATTCATCGTATCCGAAAGGGAATTCCCCCTCTTTTGAAAGTTCGCTTGCTGTCTTGAGCTTCTTTATCAGCTCATCTTGGCCGTCCGTTTCTTTCCTTGAAGAAAGATAAAACAGTCTTGCAAGTGTTTTCGGGGAAAGTCCGTCTTGTATACACGAAAGGTAAATGCGGCTGTATTCTCCGTCAAGAGCTTCTATATACGGCTTTTTGCTTTTGTCTGCCGTTTCGTATTCGCGCATTATATACTCAAGAGCCGTACCATTGTCTTCAAGCAGATGCTCGCATCCGAAGCAGCTTTGATACAAATATTTAAAAATATCCTCCGCTTTCAGCTTAGGATAAGTCTTACAATGCCCTATAAGAAGTTCTCGGGTTCTTCCGATCGTTTTTTCAGTTTCGTTCATTTTGATCTCTCAGTTTAAAAATTTTAAGGCCGTCTATAAGCATAACGATAATCGGCACCAACACTATCTGCACGATGATTCCGGGTATTGCGTTCGTCACCGCACCCGAAAGAAATGCGGAAAACGTAAAGCTTTTGCCGTTTATACCCAAAACCGTAAGCATCGCAAGTGCCCAAACTATTCGTCCGACTATCATTGATACAATCAAGGAGCAATAGATATAGAGCTTCTTGCGAGGTAAAATCTTATGCATAAGCCCGCTTACTGCACCGTATGCGGCAAGCTCAAACGCCATACAAAGTGCGGTCGGAAACATTGGCGGAAATCCGCCCGTTAATACGGAGCGCATAAGCGGTGCGATAAATCCAACAGCAAGCCCCCAAGGTGCGCCGCAAATAAATCCGCACAAAAGCACGGGTATATGCATCGGGCAAAGCATAGAACCTATCTCGGAAATCTGTCCCGTTAAATACGGCATAAGGTACGCAAGCGCAAAAAAGAGCGCCGCAAGTACCAATTTAAAAAGTTTATTTTTTTTCATAAATCGTTCCTCTCTTTTACATAAAAAGGCATTATTATCCCTTTAGAGATAACAATGCCTTCATAGCACATTAAATCAAAATCTGCTTAATTTAAGGAACTTCTGCCCCTGCGGTCGCTTTTCATAAGCGACACAAAAATTGTATCATAAAATCGTAGTAAATACAAGTCAATTTACGAAACTTTATCGTTTTTTGTCTTTTATCACATCGCATAGTTTATCCATAGCGTCTTCAATCTGCGCAGATGTATTTAAATTTGCTACGCCTGCAACAAGGTTTTCACATTTGTTCATCGGTATTAGTATTCTGACAGCATCCGCTTGCCCTATAGCAGTTGCCATTTTTGGTGTTACTTCCCCGAGAAGCGAATCAGCAATAACGATTCCTATCGGTCCGATGATGACGTCTGCCTTGCGGCAAGCTACTATCGCCGGATTCTCCCCCGCTGCCGCTTTTTTTGCTCCCGCTTTAAGCATAGACGCCGCCGCAACTGCGTTAGTGCCTATAGCCGTAAGGTCTTCGCTTGGAAATCTTGATACTATCTCCTTCACGAGCTGTGCGCCGAGATGACCGCCCTGACCGTCTATAATTACGATATTCATAAATACCTCTCCTTAAAAAGTGCCGACGGCGCTTACTTTTTTATCTCTCCCGAAAGGATAAACATATTTTCAACATTCGGATTTATTTCGTTTTCTACAACCTTGTCCCAATCGGCAGGCTCTACTTCCTCAAACGATACGGAGATCGCTTCCTTGGGACAGCCCCAAAGCTCAAGGAAAGTATCGCTTATTTTGCGTGCGACTTCCTTCTTTATTTTTTCGTCTTTCGGATAACATTTTATCTTTATGTAAGGCATAATTTTCTCCTTTATGAATAAATTTCTATGATTTTATGATAATGTAAAAGTTGCTTAAAGTCAATACGGTTACTGTAAAGAAAATCTTATTTTTTTAAAGCTCGTTTTTTTCGGATAAAGGTATTGCATTCACTTTGGTTTTGTGATATAATTTGCGAGTATTAAGAATATTTCGGGGTGTGGCTCAGTTTGGTAGAGCGCTTGGTTCGGGACCAAGAGGTCGTGTGTTCAAATCACATCACTCCGACCAGAAATTCCAAGGGCTTTGAGTTCTTGGAATTTTTATTTATTATCTCTTCGTCAAAAAACTTGGGATTTTGGAGTGTCTTTCATAAGGCAACGCCTCGCCTTTAAACAAGCTTAACAAGCAATAAATTAAAGAGCTTGGCTTTTTTCGCCAAGCTCTTTTTTGTCAAATTATATATATCTTTCCGAAAACAGACGTAATATTTATATTCGATATCGTCGGGAAACTGTAGCTTTCTCCTTCCTTCAATATTGAATTGAGAAGCACGAGCTTACCGTCTTTTGTAGTACCGTTTGAGTTTTCCGTTTGTTCTGTATAGCTTTCGTCTTTTAAAGTAATTTCCATCGTTTGAGCTTCATAATCTATATTGTAATCGTAATAGATTTTAGTAAGCTCTGCATTTATCTCTATCCCATCGGCAAAGCAATTTTCATATTCTTTTTTAAGTGTGAGCGCATACTCTCTGGAATACCACATCGCACCGTCATTTTCTTGCCAAAAGTCTATATGCGACAGCTCGAAATAATCCAATATATTCTCCGTTGTAAGCTCGTGTGCCGTTATCTGCTCATCTCTTACAAACAGATGACCGTCAAGCTCAAGTCGTATTTTTTTATCCTTGACCAACACGTTGCAATAGAAAGCGGCGCCGTCACCTATCTGTATGCGTATTTTATTATCGCCGTAGCTCCAAGCTCCGTATTGGTCTGCATACTTTGCATAAGACGAGGAAAGAGTGAGCTTATTGCCATGCTCACCGACGGGTTTCCACGTTCCGTATAGGTCGTTGGCGCTTATGCTTTGCAATATTTCATCGTCACTCATACTCGAAACGTCCTTGCTTTTGCAACCGATAGTAAAAAGCACGGACAAGACAAGTAACAATACAACAAGCCTTTTCATACCGTCCTCCGTATGTGAAAATATACGCTCATAACACGCTAATTATACTATAACCCCCAAAATATGTCAAGCCACCCCGAAATCGAGGTGGCTTGTGCGTTGTTTTTTGTGTGTGATTAGGGTCTTTGACCGAGTCCGCCCTCAAGTGTAAGCGTTTCGCCGCTCATATATTTGAAATCGGGGCTTGCGAGCTGTACGCATACTCTGCCTATCTCAAGCTCGCTGTGTCCGAAATGTCCCATAGGGGGCATTTTTACGTTTGCGTCAAATGCCTCGGGGTTGTACTTCTTCCACATTTCAAGCTGTGAGGTCCAAGCAAGAGGACAAACCACGTTTGTGTTTATGCCGTCCTTAGCCCACTCCGTTGCCGCAACTCTTGAAAGACCGCGGATGCCCTCCTTTGCCGCCGCATAAGAGCATTGACCGTAATTACCAAAAAGACCTGCACCCGAAGCAAAATTGATAATACTGCCCTTTGATTCTTTAAGATAAGGATAGCAAGCTTTCATGTAATAAAAAGCGGCATAAAGACCTGAATACATAGCAAGGTCGAACTGTTCTGTTGTGTGATTTTCGATTGTTACACCTGAAGCAGATGCCTGCGCGTTGTTGATGAGTACGTCAACTCTGCCGAATGCTTCAACTGCCTTTGCAACTACCATATTAGCGGTTGCTTCGTTGTCTGCACCTGCGCTGATATCAGCTGCGATTGCAAGAACCTTAATTCCGTATGCTTTTTCAAGCTCTTCCTTTGCTTTTTCAAGCTTAGATACGTTTCTACCCGTGATTACGAGGTTTGCTCCCTCTTTAGCATAAGCCGTTGCGATACCGTAACCGATCGAGCCACATCTTCCGTCAGAAAGAGTAGCAAAACCGGCACCTGTGATAATCGCT
>JAZMZG010000011.1:0-3973 GCA_045585835.1 Eubacteriales bacterium | reverse complement strand
ATGTCAGGAACATTATACATAGTCGGAACACCTATAGGCAATCTCGGGGATATGTCACCGAGAGCGGTAGAAGCTCTTGAAAGCGTTGATTTTATAGCTGCAGAGGATACAAGAGTTACTCTCAAGCTTCTTAACCATTTTGGGATAAAGAAGCCGCTTATCAGCTATTTTGAGCATAACAGATTTGAAAAAGGTCAGCTTATAGCCGACAGAATAGAAGCGGGGGAAAGCTGTGCTGTTGTAACCGATGCAGGAATGCCTGCAATTTCCGACCCGGGCGAGGATCTTGTTGCCCTTTGTCACGGGCGTGGTATTCCCGTCAGAGCAGTTCCGGGTCCTACTGCTTTCGCAACTGCGGTTGCGCTTTCGGGGCTTCCCACAGGCAGATTTACCTTTGAGGGCTTTCTGAGTATGAATAAAAATGCCCGTAAGGCTCACCTTGAAGATATAAAGGACGAGAAGCGTACTATGGTGTTTTACGAAGCGCCTCACAAGCTCTCCAACACTCTTGCAGATTTATACAAGGCTCTCGGTGAACGCCGTATTGCCATTGTAAGAGAGATAACCAAGATATACGAAGAGGTCATCAGAATAAATCTTTCCGAAGCCGCAGAGAAGTATGCCAAAGAAGCTCTTAAGGGTGAGATTGTAATCGTTATCGAGGGAAAGCAGGAAGAAACGCAGTCAGAGGTGACTGTTGACGATGCTTTCAGGCTTGCCCGTCTCTATATGAAAGAGGGTATAAGCTCAAGTATGGCGGCAAAAAAAGCTGCAAAGGAAACGGGAATCAAAAAAGGAGACATTTACAGACTTCTTGCGGAATGTGATGATACGGAGGAATAATTATGGAACAGTGGCTTAAGGAATACGGATATCTTCTTGTAATTCTTGCGATTGTATGCGTTGTGTTTGCGGTTATAGTTTATTTTGCTGCAAAAGCATACAAAAAAAGAATGGAGCTTTACAGAGCAGAGGAGGCCGAAATCAAGCGCCTTGTGGCTCTTAAGGAAAAATACAGACCCGTTACAAAAGAGGCCATAGAAAGTGCCGAAAGCAGTGAGCTTTTAGAGGGAATTGCTCTTTCATATCAGCTCAGCCTACAGAAAGAGGAAAAACAGGAGGAGCTTTTTGATACCTTCAATGAGGATGTTAAGGATATTTATGCCCTTGACGTTTTTGTGCAGGACAAAACCACGAAGGAGTTTTTTTCGCAGAACGGTGAAATCATAAAGCGCCGTATAATACCCGCTCTCAATAAAGTCGGTATGAATTATTTTGCCGATATGATAAAGCCTGTTTACGATATGTACGATACAGCTAACGAGGAAGTTTCATACGATATTAAAAAAATAGAAGAAATTGACCGATTTATAGAAAATTTTGACGTACTCAGACAGATAAAGCTGAAAAGTGCGGAGTATATAAAGCAGAATTTTGAAAGTTTTATAAACTAATCTTTTTTTTATTTGACATATTGGGAATTAGAATGTATAATGTCCCTAAGTATTTTTGAAGGAGGCGTTAAAGTGAAAAAAATTGCTGCAATTTTTTTGCTTATTGCCATAATGACGGTTTTTGTTTCCTGCGATGACGGAGACAAGGGCGGCAATCAGACAACGCTAAACACAAATCAGCAGAATGTTGAATCTACAACAGCGGGACCCACAGAGGCTCAGGGTATAGTTCTCACCACCGATCCGTCCAAGATGGCTTATTGGGGTGTTACAACCGGCTTTATTCCCACCGAGTATACGGAGTCTACGATTCCTACCGTATCGGTTCCCCCTATTTCCGATAATGTTGAAAGACCTATTCCTCAGATTTCTCAGGTTACAAACAACACGGATAACACCCCCTCAAACAACGGCAATACAAACAACAGCGGCGGCACGAGCAACAACTCAGGTCCCACCGTTTCAGAGATAACCACACCTACAGATGAGACTCCCACCGAGCCGGTGCAGAGAATGCCGAAATCTGTTTCGGGAACAAAAACCACCTCTAATGACAGAAAAGGCGAGTTTGTAGAGAAGGCGTCTATTGAATTTTCAGCAAACGGCTGGGATGGAGGCATTGTTTCCAATTCTGCCAATGTATCTGTTAACTATGCCGGAGAGACGTTTAATGTACCGTGCTCAGTTTCATCCGCTTTAAACGGAGATTATTATGAAATAGTAATTACTGTTTCATCGCTGAAAATTCCTGCGGGTACGGGAGGCTTTACCGTAACAATACCGGAAGGCTTTGTAAAGAACACACTTGATACTCAATACAGTATGGCGGTTTCGGCATCCTTCTGATATACAGGAGCTGTAAAAAACGAAAGTTTTTACAGCTCCTTTTGTTTTGTGCCTCTGTTTTTTGTCAAAACTTAATCCGAAAGCTTTTTTCGGGAGAGGATATTATATGGTGACAAGGCTCAGACTTAAAGGGCGCATACTTCTTATGGATAACGTAATACTTATAAGCCTTCTTCTCGGCACTACGCTTATGCTGATACTGTGTATAAATTTCTTTATTCTCGTTTATGAGCTGTTTCTGAGAAGCCGTGTTGAAGCGTTGCTGACGGCCTATATTTTTGTTGCAGATGCTTTTGTAGCCTTGACGGTCCTTGCTGTAAGTCGGGTAATTTTACGTCAGGTAAGACTTGGCACAGACCGCTATTTTTTCAGACGAAGCCAAAAAAAGGGGCCTTCGGCTACGGATATATTTTATTATTTCAGCCCTCGCAGAGCAATAGGCGCCATAGGCTTTTGTGTAAGGCTGAGACTTCTCAAGCTTTTATGGTTTACTGTTGCCTTTTTTCCTTTTTCAATATGCTTTATACTTCTTTTATATGCTGCCAAGGGGGGCGTGTCTTCTCTTGTTGCTCTCGTGCTTGCCGCAGGCACCGTTGCATTTCTGCTGAGCGGTATATATTTTTATCGGAATATAACCGCTTCACTTTTTCTTGCCAGATACCATTTTATAAGCGGCGACTGTCTTTCCTTCAGGCAGATGATTTCAGCCTCTCAGGAAAATATGAAAAACAGAAGAGCTACGCTTCTGAAGCTTAAGGCGAGCTTTATAGGTTGGTTTCTTCTGTGTCTGCTCATATTTCCCGTCGGCTATGTGTGGGGGTATTATAATCAGACACTTGCCGTTGCCGCAAATGAATTTATTGATAGCTAAGGTATTTACAAAACAAAAAAAATCTGTTATCATTTTAAGGATAAAATGAAGAACGGAAGTGTAATATGTCAAAGTAGGAAGTTTTTGTTCCTTTACTCAACTGGCTTATAGGCGGGTCAAGAATTGGAGGAAGCTACAATATATACTGCGGAAGTCTCGGAACTGACCCTTATAAAGGGTGCTTGGGTCGGGATATAAAGAATTATCGCATCTGGATTGAAAGAATTGAAGAAACAGAAATTATAAAGGCGGCTGTCTATTCCGGTATGAACTCTTATGAAAATCAGAGTGAGGAGAATATTTCCGTTGAAATATTTGAAATGAGAGAGGAAAGCCGTCCTCTTATAAAGGAATGGCTTGAAAATCAGATACAGAATTAAACACTAAAAAGTACTCCTGACAGCTTGGAGTACTTATTTTTTTGAAAAACTTTTTTTGAGAAAAAAAGAGAAAAGCAGAGAAAACAGGAGAAAAAAAGAGTTTTTTACAAAATGGCTTAAAAATGTCCCGATTTTGCTCGGAAAAATACGAAAAAACTGTTGACATTTGCGAAAAATTGTTCTATATTGTGTCTTAACAGAATAATGAAAAAGTCCCGGGAAAGCGTAGCGGTAAGCCGTTCGTATTTCTTGGGATTTCATCAGCCTTGAGCGTTGGCTGAAGTCTTTTTTCAGGGGGTAAGTTTTATGGAAGATAATGTAATTATCAGACTGCAGGATATTTCAAAAAAGTTTGAGGATGAGGTTATACTCGATAAGATAAACCTTTCAATCAAGGATAAAGAGTTTATGACCTTTCTCGG
>JAZMZG010000010.1:0-55368 GCA_045585835.1 Eubacteriales bacterium | reverse complement strand
TCGGCCTCACACTTCCCGAAGGAATTGATTTGGTCAACAACATAGTTGACAACCCTAACTATGATCCCGAAGATCCCGATGAAGAGGATGATCCCACCATCGACGAGACACGTTGGACAAAGGGAAATCCCTTGGTAACGGGTATCAACGTTGATACAAACTTAGGTGTTTGGACCAACAAGCGGGCTCGTGACGTTAACGGTAAGGTCGTTCAGCTTTCCTTCAAGGTTGATGATACGGCGGCTTGCGGCTCATATAAAATCAACTTTAAGTTTTACGTTGACGACGAAGCTACGAGAGACGCTAATGTAACCGAGGTTGCAGGCGTTATCACCGTACATAACTTCGACAACGCATGCGATACAACGTGCAACGTATGCGGAGAAGTAAGAGAAATAACGCACGACTTTAAGTGGGTAGTTGACCAAGCGGAAAACTGTGGCGATAATGGTACAAAGCACGAGGAATGTACAGTATGTCATGCAACACAAAATGAAAATACCGTAATTCCCGCAACCGGCAACCACAAATACGACAATGCTTGTGATGCGATTTGCAACGTGTGCAAACAAGAGCGTGACGTACCCGATCACGTTTACGAAAATGCTTGTGAAACAAGGTGTATCGTTTGTGGCGGGGAGCGTGTAATTACGCATAGTTACAGCAGTGTATGGTTGTTCAACGGTATAAAACATTGGCACGAATGTACATTCTGTGGTCACAAGATTGATATAGAGGAACATAACTTTGACAACGCTTGTGATACAACATGCAATACCTGCGGCTGCGTGCGTGAGATAACTCACGACTACAGCGATGAATGGATTACTGACGGCACAAACCATTGGCACGAATGCGGCTTCTGTGGAGACAAGATAAATGTTGCGGATCACACCTACGACAACGCATGCGATACAACGTGCAACGTATGCGGAGAAGTAAGAGAAATAACGCACGACTTTAAGTGGGTAGTTGACCAAGCGGAAAACTGTGGCGATGAATACCATTGGCAAAAGTGCTCCGTTTGTGAGTACGAAACCGAAAAAGCGTCTCACACAGATTCAGACGGCGTATGTGCGGTCTGTGGCAAGGAACTTTACATCGTCGGTGACGTTGATGGTATTGAGGGCGTATCCGCAAAAGACGCAATTTATCTTCTCTACAATATCTTCTTTGACAAAGAGGACTATCCCATAGATCAACCTTGCGACTTCAACGGCGACGGCGAAGTAAATGCAAAAGATGCTATATATCTTCTTTATCACATTTTCTTTGACAAAGAAACCTACCCGCTGAACTAATAACAAAAAAGAGCTTGGCACACCAAGCTCTTTTTTGTTTATTTTTCAAATTCTAATGCCTAATGCCTAAAAAAGCACCGCTTCGTAAAGCGATGCTTTTTTGAGTTATAAAACTTATTTCTCTGCGAGCTTTGCAAGCTTTTCGTATTTAGCCTTTGCATTTTCCTCAGCTTTTGCAAAGAGAATTTCTGCGCGCTCGGGGAATTGGTTAGCAAGGCGGTTGTAACGGTTTTCGGACTTAATAAAGTCGATGTAGCTTGCCGTAGGAGCCTTGGAGTCAAGAGTAAAGGGGTTCTTGCCTTCTGCCTTGAGAGTGGGGTTAAATCTGAACGTCTGCCAGTAACCTGCCTCAACTGCTTTCTTCATCTCAAGCTGGCAGTTCTGCATCGTGCCCTTGATACCGTGCATCTCGCAAGGTGCATAGCCGATGATGAGCGAAGGTCCGTTGTAAGCTTCAGCTTCGGTAAGAGCCTTCAAAAGTTGGTTGTAATCGTTACCCATAGCAACTTGTGCTACGTATACGTAACCGTAGGACATTGCGATAGCCGCAAGATCCTTCTTGCCGATAGCCTTACCTGCCGCAGCAAACTGTGCAACCTGACCGATGTTGGAAGCCTTGGAAGCCTGTCCGCCCGTGTTGGAGTAAACCTCGGTATCGAATACCATGATGTTTACGTCTTCACCGGAAGCAATAACGTGGTCAAGACCGCCGAAACCGATATCGTATGCCCAGCCGTCGCCGCCGAAGATCCATACTGACTTCTTATTGAGGTAATCCTTCTCTGCGAGGATTTCCGTTGCGGTGGGGCAACCTGCAGCTGCTGCCTTTTCGAGCTCTGCGATAAGAGCTTTTGTGGGAGCCGCATTTTCCTTGCTGGAATCCTTCGTTGCAAGATACTTCTCTGCTGCTGCCTTGAATTCGTCGGAAGCCTTATCGGAAGCCATCATTTCTTCAACCTTAGCGATGAGTCTGTTTCTGATGGTCTTCTGTGCAAGGTGCATACCGAGACCGTGCTCTGCGTTATCCTCAAAGAGTGAGTTAGCCCAAGCGGGACCCTTGCCGCTTTCGCGGTTTACGGTGTAAGGCGTTGCGGGTGCGGAGCCGCCCCAGATGGACGAGCAACCCGTTGCGTTGGAGATGTACATAGACTCACCGAAGAGCTGTGTGATAAGACGTGCGTAAGAGGTCTCTGCACAGCCTGCGCAAGAGCCGGAGAACTCAAGCAGGGGTTGCTTGAACTGTGAACCCTTAACGGTGTTGTTGATAAGCTCGGGCTTTTCGGAAACGTTTGCAACCGCATAGTCCCAAGCTGCCTGCTGTTCGGTCTGAGTTGCGTTGAGAACCATTTCGATAGCCTTCTTATCTGTGCCGTCCTTTTCAGCCTTTGCGTTTACGGGACAAGCCTTAACGCAGAGGGTACAACCCATACAGTCGGCAGGCGAGATAGCCATTGTGAACTTGTAGTTGGTTTTGAGGACGGGCTTTTCGGCAAACTTTGTAACTGCGGGAGCGTTTGCAGCCTCTTCTTCCGTCATAGCGTAGGGACGGATAGTAGCATGGGGACAAACGAATGCGCAGTTGTTACACTGAATGCAGTTTTCGGGATTCCACTTGGGAACGTATACTGCAACGCCGCGCTTCTCGGAGATGGTAGAGCCCTGAGGGAAGGTACCGTCAACGTAGTCGGTGAATGCGGATACGGGGAGGCTGTCGCCTGCCATGGAGTTTGTGGGAATAACTACGTTATTTACAAACTTCTCAAGGTCAGCTCTCTCGGACTTGAATGCCGCACGGGGAGCGTCCTCTCCGCAGTTCTTCCAAGCTTCAGGTACAGCTACTTCGGTGTAAGCGTCAGCGCCTGCGTCGATAGCGGCGTAGTTAAGATCAACGATAGCCTGTCCCTTCTTTATGTAGGACTTGTAAGCTGCTTTCTTCATGTAGTCGATAGCTTCTGCTTTATCGAGTATGTTAGCAAGAGAGAAGAATGCGGACTGCAAAACGGTGTTCTTAACCTTAGCGTTACCGATCTTCTTCGTAGCTATCGTTGTAGCGTCGATGGTGATGAACTTGATATTGTTGTTTGCGATATAGGACTTAACCTTTGCGGGAAGGTTAGCATCGAGTTCTTCGATGGTCGTCCAAGCGCAGTCAAGAAGGAACGTTCCGCCGGGCTTAACGTCGGAGATCATATCGTACTTCTTGAGGTATGCGGAGTTGTGGCAAGCAACGAAATCGGCCTTGTTGATGTAGTAAGGAGACTTTATGGGGTTGTCACCGAAACGGAGGTGAGAAATGGTGATACCGGAAGTCTTCTTGGAGTCATACTGGAAGTATGCTTGGATATACTTGTCGGTGTGGTCACCGATGATCTTGATGGAGTTCTTGTTAGCACCTACCGTACCGTCGCCGCCAAGCCCCCAGAACTTACAAGCGATAGTGCCTGCAGCAGCAGTATCGGGAGCAGGCTTTTCTTCGAGAGAAAGACCTGTTACGTCGTCTACGATACCGATTGTAAAGTTGTTCTTGGGCTTATCTTGTGCGAGGTTCTCGAATACTGCGAAGATAGAGGAGGGAGGAGTATCCTTGGAACCGAGACCGTAACGTCCGCCTACGATATCAGCCTTAACGCCTTCTCTTGAAAGAGCGGTAACAACGTCGAGATAGAGGGGCTCGCCGAGAGCGCCGGGCTCTTTCGTTCTGTCGAGAACTGCGATCTTCTTAACCGTCTTGGGAAGAGCTGCCGCGAGCTTGTCTGCGCAGAAGGGTCTGTAAAGACGAACCTTAATAAGACCAACCTTTTCGCCTGCTGCGAGCATAAAGTCGATAACTTCCTCTGCAACGTCACATACGGAGCCCATAGCAACGATAACTCTCTCTGCATCGGGTGCGCCGTAGTAGTTGAAGAGCTTATAGTCGGTACCGATCTTCTCGTTTACCTTGTTCATATATTCTTCCACGATAGCGGGGAACTCGTCATAGAACTTGTTGCACGCTTCTCTGTGCTGGAAGAAGATGTCGCCGTTTTCTGCGCTACCGCGGAGAACGGGATGCTCGGGATTAAGAGAACGTGCACGGAAAGCTGCGATAGCGTCCTTGTCTACCATTCCCTTGAGGTCTTCGTAATCCCAAACCTCGATCTTCTGTATCTCGTGAGAGGTACGGAAGCCGTCGAAGAAGTTGAGAACGGGAACACGGCCCTTGATAGTTGCGAGGTGAGCAACTGCGCCGAGGTCCATAACTTCCTGAGGGTTAGACTCAGCGAGCATAGCAAAGCCGGTCTGACGGCAAGCGTATACGTCGGAGTGATCACCGAAGATGTTAAGAGCGTGAGAAGCTACGCAACGAGCGGAAACATGGATAACGCAGGGAAGAAGCTCACCTGCGATCTTGTACATATTGGGGATCATCAAAAGAAGACCTTGAGATGCGGTGTAGGTCGTTGTGAGAGCGCCTGCCGCGAGTGAGCCGTGAACGGTACCTGCAGCGCCTGCTTCGGACTGCATTTCGATAACCTTTACGGTATCACCCATGATGTTTTTGAGTCCTGTTGCGGACCATGTGTCGGTAACGTCAGCCATTACGGAAGAAGGCGTAATGGGATAGATACCTGCCACTTCGGTAAATGCATACGACGCGTGAGCGGCGGCTGTATTACCGTCCATGGATAACTTTTTTCTTGTGATAGCCATGTTGAGTTTTCCTCCTGAAAATTTATTCTTGGCGCGGAACTTGTCCGTGCCGTATTTTGTCACCCTATATGATATCACAAAAAAATACTTATGTAAATAAGAAATGAAGAAAAAATTGTGGAATTTTATTGTAAAGTATGATATAATTAGCGCATAAAGCAGATTTTCGGAGGACATTTATGGGCTTTTCAAAGGTTTCATCTGTAAATATAAGCGGCATCGACGGCTTTGGCATAACTGTCGAAGCGGACGTGAGAAAGGGACTGCCTCGCTTTGAGCTTGTCGGACTACCCGATGCGGCGGTAAAAGAGGCGAAGGAGAGGGTAAGGTCTGCGTGCCGAAATATCGGTTTTGACTTTCCGCTTTGCGCTATCACCGTAAATCTTGCGCCTGCAGACGTGAGAAAAGAAGGTTCTTCGTACGATCTTGCGATACTTATGGCAGTACTTTCCGCATCGGGCGCCGTACCAATGCCCGACGAAAGCGTTTGCTTTATAGGTGAGCTTGCGCTATCGGGAAAGCTCCACCCCGTAAACGGTATACTCTCGATGTGTATCGCCGCAAAGGAAAAGGGTAAGACAGTCTGCTTTGTGCCGGAGGAAAATGCGAAAGAGGCCTCCGCTTGCGAGGGTATATGCATATATCCCGCAGAGGACGCAAGAGAAGTTGCGATGCATCTATGCGGCACGAAGCTTCTTTCTCCCGTAGTATTTGATGCGCAGGCATTTGGTAAAACAGAGGATTTCAGCGGACTTGATTTTTCAGACGTAAAGGGACAGGAAAAAGCCAAAAAGGCTATAGAGATAGCCGCGGCGGGCTGTCATAACATACTTCTCGTGGGCCCTCCCGGCTCGGGAAAAAGTATGCTTGCAAAGAGGATCCCCACGGTGCTTCCGCCGCTTACGAAGGAGCAGAGTATGGAGTGTATGAGGATATATTCGTCTGCGGGAGTAGGCGACAGAGAGCACCCGATAATCACCACCCCGCCGTTTCGCTCGCCGCACCATACCATGTCTGTCGCAAGCCTTGCGGGCGGCGGGCGCATACCCGCACCGGGCGAGATATCGCTTGCGCATAACGGAGTGCTGTTTTTGGACGAGTTTCCCGAATTTGCGTCCGATGCTATGGAGGTATTAAGGCTTCCGTTGGAGGATAGAAAAATAACCATATCCCGAGTAAACGGCAAGATGACCTATCCTTCGGAATTTATGCTCGTTGCGGCTATGAATCCGTGTAAATGCGGATATTACGGCCACCCGAGCCACCCTTGTAAATGCTCACCCGAATCCATACGCAGATACGTTTCGAAGATATCGGGGCCGCTTCTTGACAGAATTGACATACAAATAGAGGTGCCGTCTGTCGAATATGAGGAGCTTACTGCGGACACACCCGCCGAAAGCTCGCAAAATATGCGCCAAAGAGTACTTGAAGCAAGGGAATTTGCAAGAAAACGATACGAGGGAGAGGGAGTGCTTTCAAACGCCCGCCTTTCGCCGTCACAGATAAGAAAATATTGCAAAATAGACTCGCAGGCAGATGCTATGCTTGAGACTGCTTTTAAGAGTATGAACTTGTCCGCAAGAGGCTATGACAGAGTTTTAAAGGTGGCAAGAACCGTCGCAGACCTTGACAAAAAGGAAATAATCGAGTCAAAGCATATAGCAACTGCGATACAGCTTCGGAGCCTTGACAGAAAATATTTTGAAACTTGACGGAATTCTCTTGATTTACGGGACGCTTTACGATAAAATAACAGTGTAAACACATTTGGAGGTATTTATTATGAGAAAAGGTATTATGATCCACGAATTCGATTTCGGTAAGCTTATCGCCTTTGCAGAGCAAGCGGAGGGCGAGGTTTATATCAAGACTTCAGAGGGTGACGTGCTCAATATGAAAAGCAAGCTCACTCAGCTTCTCGCACTTTCGGGAAGCATCGATTGGGGTAAGGTAGGCGAGGCTGAAGTGGTTTGCGAAAACCTTGAAGACGAGTCCAAGCTCTTCAGACTCAATCTTTTCGGACACGAAGACAAGTGAAGATAAGGATAAACGGCAAGGAGATTTTCTTTGAAAAAAGGATACTTCTTGCCGAAGCCTTAAAATCGGCGGGATTTTCCGTACCGCTTTATTGCTCGGGCAGGGGGATTTGCAAAAGATGCGCCGTATATGCAAGCGGTGCGCTTTCCGAGAAAACAGAGAGCGAGAAAGCCCTACCCGACGGTGTACGCCTTGCGTGTAAGACGTATGTGCTCGGCGATTGCGAGGTTACTTTAAATGAAAGCTCAGAGCTTCCCGTTTTGTGCTTTGAGAAGCTGCCGCCTCACGAGTCGCTTGAAGGTTACGCTATTGCCGTTGACGTAGGAACAAGCACGCTTGCCGCCGTGCTTTTAAAGGACGGCGAGGCGATAGATTTCAAGTGCGCAAAAAATCCGCACGTCGATATAGGTGCGGACGTGCTCACTCGTATGTGGGCAGACGGAGAAGATTTAAGAAGAGCAATAAGGGATTTGACGGCGGAGTTTTTCGAAAAATATCCTATAAAGAGAGTTTGTGTATGCGGAAATACTGCTATGCTGTATCTTCTTACGGATAAGGATACGTCGCCCCTTAAAACCGCACCGTTTAAAGTAACGGAGCATTTCGGTATATATGCGGATATCGGGCTTCCGATAGCGGCATACCTTCCAAACGCCATATCTGCGTTTGTGGGAGCCGATACGCTCTCGGGCATCTTGCTTTGCGATGTACTCACCGACGGCGGCGATTTTCTGTTATGTGACGTCGGCACTAATTGCGAAACCGCTTGCCGAAATGGCGGAAATATACTTTGCGCATCTGCGGCAGCCGGCAGTGCTTTCGGAGAGCTTGGTGTGCCTACGGAGATTATAAAGGCGCTTTATCATTTAAAGCGTGCGGGCGCAGTAGACAGAAACGGTGCGCTTTCAGAGGAAAGCGACCTCGTTTACCACGGCAAAGCCGAGATAAACGAAAACGGAGATTTTCTTTCAGCCGGCGATATATTCCGCCTTATTACCGATAAGGCGGCACTGCGTGTAGCCGTGGATTTCGTTTGCAAAGACAAATATCCCGAGAGGGTATTCGTATCGGGTGCAGTAGGCGGAGCGGATACGGAGGAAGCGATGAAAGGGATAGGTATCCTTCCGACTCCCGCGAATACGGAATTTTTGCAAAACAGCGCACTTGCGGGAGCGGCAATAATTGCATCACATCCAAAATACGAGGCTTTATCAAGAGAGCTTTACGAAAAATGCACGACGCTTTCTTTAACCGATGAAGACGGCTTTGCAAAGCGCCTTGCGGAAAATATGAAACTTTAGGAAAGAGTGAAAATATGCTTTATTTTATAAACGACTATTCGGAGGGCGCACACGAAAAGGTACTTGATGCGCTCGTAAAAACAAATATGGAAAAGCTCACGGGCTATGGCACGGACAGCTATACCGAAAGAGCAAAGGAAAAGATAAGAAAAGCGATAGGCAAGGAAGATGCAAAGATATATTTCCTCGTCGGCGGTACGCAGACTAACCAAGTAACAATCGACTGTATGCTTGAAGCATACGAGGGCGTAATTGCCGCCGATAGCGGGCACGTTGCCCAGCACGAAGCGGGCGCTATAGAGTTTTCGGGACATAAGGTGCTCACGCTTTGTCACGAAAACGGCAAGATAAAGGCGGAGGACGTAAAGAAGTACGTAGATATCTTCTACGAAAACGGAAGCTACGACCATATGGTATTTCCGGGCATGGTCTATATCTCACACCCCACCGAATACGGCACTCTTTATACGAAAGACGAACTCACAAAGCTTTCCGCAGTCTGCCGTGAGTATGATATCCCGCTTTATCTTGACGGCGCAAGACTCGGATATGCACTCGCAACTCCCGGGACAGACCTTACTCTTTGCGATATAGCAGAGCTTTGCGACGCCTTTTATATCGGCGGCACGAAGTGCGGTGCACTTTGCGGTGAAGCACTCGTATTCCCCGAAAAAGAGCCAAAGCACTTTGTAACGAGAATAAAACAACACGGCGCACTTCTTGCCAAGGGCAGGCTTTGCGGAGTTCAGTTTGATGCGCTCTTTACCGACAACTTATACGGAAAAGTAGGTAAAAACGCCATAGATACGGCGTATCGCATAAAGGATGCCTTGAAGGAAAAGGGATATAGGTTCTTTATCGACTCCCCGACGAATCAGACCTTTATTGTAGTTGAAAACGCATTTCTTGCGGATTTCGGAAAAAAGGTCGGATACGACTATTGGGAGAGATTCGACGAAAGCCATACGGTAATACGCCTTTGCACGAGCTGGGCGACCACACACGAAGACGTCGATAAACTTATCGAGCTTTTGTAAAGCTAAAAGGGAAAAACTATGAAAGCGGTAAAAAGAGGACGACTCACGTACGAGGATATTTTAAATCTTCCCAAAATGAAATACGAAAACCCGAAAAGGCCGAGCTTTCTTTTGCGCACCTTGATAAAGGTCATATCTTTCCCCGAGCTTTTGGCGACGAAGTTTAAGTGCAAAAAGATAGGTATGGAGCGGCTGAAAAAGGGAGAGCCTTGCCTTATTTTGATGAATCATTCATGCTTTCTTGATTTAAAGATAGCAGAGAGCGTATTTTACCCAAAGCCTTTTTGCATAGTGTCCACCTACGACGCATTTTTGGGCAAAAGATGGCTTATGCGAAACTTGGGCTGTATGCCGACAAAAAAGTTCGTTTCGGATTTCAGGCTCGTAAAGGATATGCAGTATGCGCTTGAAAAGCTCAAATGCTCGGTTTTGATGTATCCCGAGGCGGGATACAGCTTCGACGGCACTTCGACTGTGCTTCCCGACAGTCTCGGGAAGTGTATAAAGCTTTTGAAGGTGCCTGTTGTAATGATGAAGACCGACGGTGCGTTTTTGCATCAGCCTTTGTATAACGAGCTTCGTCTTCGTAAGGTCAAGGTGAGCGCAACTCTTGAGTATCTTCTTTCACCCGAAGATATAGAACAAAAGAGCGCAGACGAGCTTCTTGATATCGTTAAAGAACAGTTTACGTTTGACGGCTTCCGCTCACAGCAGGAAAACGGCGTTATCGTAAACGAGCCCGAGAGAGCCACGGGGCTTCACAGAGTTTTATACCGTTGCCCAAACTGTAACACCGACGAGCGCACCGAGGGTGTCGGTACGAAGCTTATATGCCGTTCTTGCGGTAAGGAATACGAGCTTTGCGAGCAAGGCTTTATGCGTGCAACGGACGGAAAGACGGAATTTGCGCATATTCCCGATTGGTATAATTGGCAGAGGGAGTGCGTGAAAAAAGAGCTCCTTGACGGAATCTATAAGATGCAGACGAAGGTTGATATAAGAGTTCTCGCCGACACAAAAAGCCTTTACTATCTCGGCGAAGGCGTTTTATATCACGATGAAAACGGATTCATACTTAAAGGCGAAGGATTTGAGTACACTCAAGGGCCGACAGCTTCCTACAGCTTAAACTCCGACTTTTATTGGTATGAAACGGGCGACGTTATCTGTATCGGCACGGGGCGAATACAGTATTGCCTTTTCGTTAAAGACGGTACCTCCGTTGCAAAGGCAAGACTTGCCACAGAGGAGCTTTATAAGATAAAGAAAGCGGAAAAAAATTAAAAAGAAAATACCCAAGTGCTTGAAAAACACTTGGGTATTATTATGTGATTTTTAAATTATTCGGCGTACTTGCTGGAGTCAACCTTTTTGAAGGTGAGCTTAATTGTATCGCCGGGTTTGATTTCGGTGTCAATGCCGGTCTCTTTTTTGTTAACGGTCATTTCCCAGTAAATGAAAAGCTCAACGTCCTTGTAGATGGGATCGATCTTGATTTCGGTATCATCACCTTCGGGCTTGTTAGCTTCAGCCTCTGCTTTAGCATCGTCCATAGCTTCTTTGTCTAAAACCTGCTCCGCTTTCGTGCCGCTGATAGCTTCGAAATCGTTGATGGTCAAAAGCTTTTCGTTTTCGTCATAGTCATAATAGAGAGATTCGTCCTCGTCCATGCAACGATCCAAAATGTTAGAGATATAGAATTTTCCGTCCGTGCTGTCGAGAACGAGGTCTATTTCAAGATTTTCGTTTTTGAATATTTCATTTCCCTCGTGGTCAATGATCGTTACAGATACGTACCCGGTCTCGTTACCATCGGTTTTTCCGCCTTCTTTTTTTGCGCAAGCCGCAAAAACGGATACACACATAACAGCAACAAGCATTAAAGCCAAAATTTTTGTAAATTTCATAATTATTACCTCCTTTTAGACGTGTATATTATAACTCTGCACACTTTATTTGTCAATACCGTATTTTTATTAAAAAAGTCAAAAAAATCAAGCCGAGTATTTACAAAAGGCTAAAAGCGTGATAAAATAACAAATAATATATTTTTTATACAGGTGAGAGTATGGAAGAAAAAGTAATGGCAGGCAATTTTATCCACGATATAATTGACTCGGACAATGAAAAGGGAACTTACGGCGGTGCGGTCTACACACGTTTTCCGCCCGAGCCTAACGGCTATTTGCATATAGGACACGTTAAATCCATATGCCTTAACTTCGGTACGGCAAAAAAGTACGGCGGAAAATGCAATTTGCGCTTTGACGATACTAACCCCTTGAAAGAGGACGTAGAGTACGTTGAGTCCATCAAAAACGATATCGAGTGGCTCGGATTTAAGTGGGACAAGTGCCTTTATGCATCGGACTATTTTGATTTTATGTATGAGTGCGCAATAACCCTTATCAAAAAGGGACTTGCATTCGTTTGCGATATGAGCGCTGACGAAATAAAGGAAAACCGCGGCACACTTACGGAGCCCGGCAAGGAAAGCCCCGCAAGAAACAGAAGCATCGAGGAAAATCTTGAGCTTTTCGAGCGTATGAAAAACGGCGAGTTTGCGGACGGCGAGAAGGTGCTCAGAGCAAAGATAGATATGGCAAGCCCCAATATCAATATGAGAGACCCCGTAATCTACAGAATAGCTCATTCTACGCATCATAACACGGGGGACAAGTGGTGCATATATCCCATGTACGATTTTGCGCATCCCTTGGAGGACGCATACGAGGATATCACGCATTCCATCTGCACGCTTGAGTTTGAGGATCACCGCCCTCTTTATAATTGGGTAATCGAAAACTGCGAAACGAAGTCGAAACCCCAACAGATAGAATTTGCAAGACTCAATATTACGAATATGATAATGAGCAAGCGCTACTTGAAGCGTCTTGTCGACGACGGACTTGTTGACGGTTGGGATGACCCGAGAATGTCTACGGTTGCGGGTATCCGCAGAAGAGGCTATACGCCTGCCGCTCTTCGCAACTTCTGCGACCTTGTCGGAGTCGCAAAGAATAACTCTACCGTCGATATCGGTCTTCTTGAATATTGCGTGAGAGAGGATATCAAGGACAAGGTGCCCTCAAAGAACGTGGCTCTTGACCCCGTAAAGCTCGTGATAACGAACTATCCCGAGGGCGAGCTTGAATATCTTGAAACGGACAACAGCGCAACCAACGAGAGCCTCGGCAAAAGACAGATACCGTTCGGCAGAGAGCTTTATATCGACAGAGAAGACTTTATGGAAAATCCCGTGCCCAAGTATCACAGACTTTACGTGGGCAACGAGGTAAGACTGCGTAATGCGTATTTCGTAACCTGCACGGGCTTTGACAAAGATGACTCGGGTAACATAACCACGATATACTGCACCTACGACCCCACCACGAAAAGCGGCACGCCCGGCGGTGACGCAAGAAAGGTAAAGGGAACTATCCATTGGGTGGAAGCTACGACGG
The DNA here is from genome assembly GCA_045585835.1 of Eubacteriales bacterium. Classification (GTDB taxonomy): domain Bacteria; phylum Bacillota; class Clostridia; order Oscillospirales; family CAG-272; genus CALCTE01. The sequence continues at coordinate 42,535 of JAZMZG010000010.1, read as the reverse complement.
CAAAGAAGATAACGGTAAATCAGTACGATTATTTGCTTTTGCCCGATGAAAACGGCGAGCTGAAATATAATCCCGAGTCGGTCAAGGTATACGAGAGCTACGCAGAGCCTTCCATCGAGCAGGTAAATGCCGGCGACAGAATGCAGTTTATGAGAAAGGGATTTTACGTTGCCGACGAAAAGCTCTACAGCGCGGAAAACCCCGTATTCAACCTCATAGTACCCCTAAAGAGCTCGTTTAAACTTAATTAAAACAAATGCGGCAAGGATATCCTTGCCGCACATTATCCGCCCTTAGCTCAGTTGGATCAGAGCGTCGGATTCCGATTCCGGAGGCCGCAGGTTCAAGCCCTGTAGGGTGGGCCAAAAAATCCAAGTCCTTTTTGGGACTTGGATTTTTTTATCCAAGCCGACAGGCTTGGTATATCATCAGCACGATAGGGCTGTATATCATCGCCGTAGGCGTATATCATCACACTAAGTGTGTATTTATGTCGGCTTGATGATATACAAAACTAAAGTTTTGATGATATGCAATTCCTGCGTAATTGATGATATACAACGGCTATGCCGTTGATTTATTCCCGCTTTTATGCTATAATACATCCAAGGCGGTGATTTTGTGGAATTTTTGTTTGATATTTTAGTTGAAGCATTTTTTGAAATCTTTGGTGAGGGATTTATCGCTCTTTGCTCTGCTTTTATTCCGCAAAAGGTGGCATCTAAAAAAAGAAAAAAGATTATAGGTTATGTATGTTTAGCCATTTCGCTCATCCTATTAGTTGGATTATTTGCAGGAATAATCATTTTGGTGGAAACAAAAGGACAAAGTTTTTTGGGTTGGCTACTTATTTCTTTGAACATAATTTATTTACTTGCAGGAATTACACTGAAAATTATTTCTCATATTAAAAAGTAAGGAAAATCCTCGGTTTTTGCCCAGTTTTTTTGGACACGAGAGACAAAAATCCTCGTTCCGAAGAACGAGGATTTTTCATTTGTGTCCGCAGGACACAATATCGTTTGACCGAAGGTCAACATCGTTTCAAGCGAAGTGAGAATATCGTTACTCATTTATACGGACACAAATGAACGATGTTGCGCCGATGGCGAAAATGATGTGATGCTTCGATCAATGATGTTGCGCTTCGCGCAAACTGAAAGTCGCATTTTTCACAATTCCGCATAAACTGTTGCAATATGTCGAAAAATGTGATAGAATGACAAAAAACAAACCAAAGCATAAAATAAAAGTAAAACAAAAATGAGGAAGGAACTACCAATATGAAAAAATTGTTGTGCCTTATTCTTTCACTTGCGCTTTTATCGTCCTTTGCACTTGTTTCCTGCGAGAAGAAACCGAATGAGCCCGTTACGTTTGAAGGTGAATTTCAAATGGTACAGGACGGGCAGGCGCAGACGGCTACTCTTTCTTGGAATACTGCGGAAACTCTCACGTCGGTTGTAGTTGCCGACGTTCACGGTGACGTAACAAACGTTCAAACGTTTGATGCTTCCGCACTTTCGGAGGGCAAGGTCACCGTCAAAGCCGATTACGGTAAACATAACTTTACCGTTGAAGCTTACGCCGGTGAAAAGCTTTGCAAAAAAGAGATAAGCCTCGCACTTTCGGCTGACGAATACGTTATCGCTCCCATTTCGGGCTCGATGCCTCAGCTTTACTTTACGCTTAATCTCAAAGAAATAACCAAAGACGGCGAAATACCCACTTTCGTATGGCTTGCAAGACCCGACAGTTGGAATTGGGATAATCTCCCCGAGAACGTATACGCTATGCCTACGGTAAAGCTCGAAGAGACGCTCGTTCACAATAACTATGACCGTATGGTAGAGGTGACCGACAAATATATCGAGGAGCTTTACGACATAAACCCCGACTCAAAGTTTAACCTTTATATAAACGATTATAACTCATATCTTTACATGAAGCTTATGGCGGGCAACGGAATCCCCGAGGAAAATTACTACGTAACGCTCCTTTCCGACGGCGGCGCTTCCTATAAGGATTTCAACGATGCATTCAATAGCGATGATGCGGCTTTTGACGCCGATGCAAAATATGCCGATATGGCATCAAAGCTTTCGACGCTTTATGGCGAGGTTCGCAACGCAAAGGATTACGGCTTTACGGGCTTTACCGTAGACACCTCTGCGTTCAGACAGTATTCCTACGTTGCCGCAAGAGAAATGGACAACGTCGAGTGGTGGATACTCCGTCCCCGCGCAGGCGTTTTATGCTCACCCGACGAGGACTTCATAAACCGTGTTCTTAACGAGGATAAGACCGAAGGCATCATCGAAGAAAGAAACTTCGCAAATCCGCTTAAAGCGATGAGCGATGAAGAAAAGGCGGAGCTTAAAGCGCTCTATAACTTCAACGACGAGATGTTTAATGCGGCAGAAGAGCAGGGCAAAAAGGCTATGATGATACTCGGCTCTTGGGCGAACCCCGAAAACGAGCCCGATTTCGAAAATTACGTAAAGCTTATTAAGGCGTATTACGGCGGGGAGAATTTCGTTTACTACTATAAGGGGCACCCCAACACACCAACCACTCTCTATCCCGACAAGCAAGCACAGCTTGAAGAGCTTGACCTTATAGACGTAGAATCCTCTATAAACGCAGAGCTTATACTTTTCTTCTATCCCGATATCTATATGTGCGGATATAACTCCTCTACCTTTATGTCGGTCGAAAGTCACGAGATGGCATGCGCTATGTTCAATATGACCAAGGCGGCAGCTTATGCAAACGAAGGCACGGAGGGTTATCGCGAGCTTATCGGAATTTATCTTTCCAAGCTCACGGCGGATTCCGAATACGCATCGCTTATAACGGAAAATGCAGACGATTGCTACCTTATTGAGTACAATAACGAGCAGTCCGATGCGGACCTTGCGGTATTTGATGCAAAGACGGGTGCATTTATGTATTATGCAATAACCGAAGAGGGTACAAGCGAGATAGTTAAAGCAGAATAAAAGCGGTCTGAATATCCGAGTGCAAAAACGGCACTCGGATATTTTTTTAAACTGTACTTTTTTATAAAAATATACGTTTTTCAGCAAAATAGAGCAAAATGTATAGGATTATTTGTAAAAACGCTTGACTTTCGATATCCTATATGATACAATTTGCGTGCTGATGCCGGCTTTCGATTTATAAATCGAAAGGGCAAAAATAAATCATAAAGAAAGAGAAACTGTTATGAAGAAACTTTTAGCACTTATTCTCGCACTCGTAATGGTGTTTGCTTTCACTGCTTGCAAAGCAGAAGAAACACCTAACACACCCGCAGGCGACAACACGCCCGCAGGTGACGAAGAAAACAAAGATAACGAGACCGTAACCGAAGCTGAATACAAGCTCGGTATGGGCGTATCCGTAAGCACGGCAAGCTCCAAGACGGGTAATGCACAGGTTGACGCTACGGTTGCTACCGTTGTACTCGACGCAGCAGGCAAAATCGTTGCTTGCAGAATCGATGTTGCACAGAACAAGATGGACGTAACCGATGGCACTGTTGATACCGCAAAGGTTTTCGAGACCAAAATGGAACTCGGCGACAGATACGGTATGGCAGGCAAGGTTGACAACAACGACGACGGCGTTATGAAGGAGTGGTATGAGCAGACCAAGGCTTTCGAAGCTTACGTTGTAGGTAAGACCGGCGCTGAGGTTGAAGCTATGCAGACACAAGAGCTCAAGGGCCACAACGTTACGGTTGATGCTGACCTTCTTGCTGCAGGCTGCTCCATGGACATCGTTGAATTCAAGAATGCAGTTGCAGCCGCTTGCAAAGACGAGCAGGCTATGGCATTCAAGACTGCCGAAGAATTCACTCTCGGCGTTGCTGCAAGCTCCACCGCTGACGAGAGCGTAGCTGCTACCGCAGAAGAAAACGGTACCGTTAAGATGTACAGCGACTTCGCTGCTACCGTTATCGGTAAAGACGGCAAGATCATCGCAACTATCAACGACGCTATTCAGCCTCAGATCGTAATCGACGCAGCAGGCGAGATCGTTGAAACAAAGTATACGGCTACAAAGCGTAACCTCAAGGAAGGCTACAATATGGCTGCTTACGGCGCAAGCATGGACTGGAACGGCGACGGCAAGGTTCTTGAGTGGTACCTCCAGAGCGAAGCTTTCTCCAAGTACGTTGTAGGCAAGACCGGTGCTGAAGTTGGCGCTATGGAAACGAAGACTGTTGAAAGCGGCTATGTAATTTCCGCTGATGATGCTCTTCTTACTGCAGGCTGCACCATTCAGATCACAGGTATCAAGTCTGTAGTTGCTAAAGCTGCCGCTAACGCAAGATAAACTATAAGAACGAATATTTTACAGGAGACAGAAAGTTTGAAACTTATCAAGACTTTCCTCTGTCTGTTTACGGTTATGGGGCTACTCGTTACTTTAACGGGTTGCCCTAAAACTGTAATTGAGGCAGGGCCGCATCAAAGCGGTACGGAGCCGCAGGGCAAGGTATATTTCGCATATTTTGATACCGTATCGTATATTTACAGCTATAACGGCGAGAATGCCGAAGCCTTTGACGCAAACTGCGAAAAAATAGCGGCGATACTCGGAGAGTATCATCAAATGCTTGATATAAACTATGAATACAGCGGCGTTGTGAATCTTTGCACGCTCAATAAAAATGCGGGCGGCGAGATGCTTGAGCTTGACGAAAGGCTCATTGATTTTCTTGTTTACGCAAAGGAGCTTTACACGCTCACAAACGGCGAGATGAACGTTATGATGGGCTCTGTTTTACATCCGTGGCACGAGTGCAGAACGGCGGCGGGAGAAGACCCGAAAAACGCAACGATTCCCGATATTGCAGAGCTCAACGCACTAAATGCTTTTACGGATATAAGCTTTTTGGAAATAGATGAAGAAAACAACACGGCAAGGATATCCGATGCAAACGCAAGGATAGACGTAGGTGCTCTCGGAAAAGGCTACGCCACGGAGATTGCGGCCAAGCAGCTTGAAAGTGAGGGCGTAAACGGCTACGTCTTAAATATAGGCGGAAATATTCGCATTGTCGGCACAAAGCCCGATGGAAGCGGTTGGCTTACGGGAATAAAGGACCCGAAAAGCCACGAAACAGATTATGCAAAGAAAATAGTATTGTCCGATGCTTCTTGCGTCACCTCAGGCACGTACGAGCGCTATTATATAGCGGACGGAAAGAAGTATCACCACGTAATTGACAAGGATACGCTTATGCCTTCTGCGTATTTTTCGTCCGTGTCGATAGTGTGCAAATCAAGTGCACTTGCCGATGCGCTTTCAACAGCTCTTTTCTGTATGAGCGTTGAGGACGGAAAGAGATTACTTGAAAATATCGATGGCGTAAATGCGTATTGGATAGATAACGAAGGAAACGAATATATGACCGATGGCTTTAGGGCATTGGTCAAGGAATGAATTTGAAAATAAGTGAATTTATAATATAGATTTAGGAGTATGCAAATGGGAACAAGAAAAAACATTTCATCGTTGCACGTACCTCATAACAAGCATACCGCCGCAAGTGTTCCGACACCTATCGAAACACCGAAAAAGGTAGTGCTCCCCTTAAACGTGACGGGTAGCAGCTCCAACGAGTCTGCGGCTTGCGTAGCGGTAGGTGACTACGTTAGGGTAGGGCAGGTCATTGCAACGGAAAAAGGCAGATTTTCGGATATTATCCACGCACCCGTTTCGGGAACGGTTACCGAAGTAGGCCCCGTATTTTTCGATACGGACAAGCCCGTAGAGGGAATCGTTATCGAAAGCGACGGCAAAATGGAGCTTTCTCCCGATATCAAAAAGCCCGAAATATCAAACTGCGACGAATTTTTGGAAGCGGTAAAGGCAAGCGGCGCAGTAGGACTCGGCGGTGCGGCTTTTCCGACTTGGGCAAAGCTTAAGGAAGCGACGAACCCCGACTATAAGGTCGACACGGTACTCATAAACGCCGCAGAGTGCGAGCCTTATATTACAAGCGACCACAGAATGATGCTTGCACATCCCGAGCTTATCTCAGACGGCATTGAATATATGAGAACATATATGAGCGAGTACCTCGGTAATGCGAAATTTATGATATGCATTGAGGATAACAAGCCCGATGCGATAGAGGTTTTGGAAAAAACGTTCGAGGGCAGGGACTACGTTGAGATAAAGAAGCTCACGGCGATATATCCCCAAGGCGCAAAGCAGGTTATGCTCTATAACGCAACGGGCAGAGTTGCGGTTGCCGGAAGACGCTTCCCCTCGTTCGGTGCGCTTATAATAAACGTATCCACTCTTGCAAAGCTTGCGGAATATCTTAATACGGGTATGCCTCTCGTTGACAGAATCGTAACGGTCGACGGTACGGCTGTAGCCACTCCGAAAAACCTTATAGCTCCCGTCGGAACGATGGTGTCCGAGCTTCTTAAATACGTTGAGCTCAAGAAGGGCGCTAAGATAGGCAAGGTAATAATCGGCGGACCTATGAACGGCACGTCTGTTTATTCTATAGACACGCCCATCTCCAAGGTGGGTAACGCCGTGCTTTTGTTTGATGAAAAGGACAGCGTTCTCCCCGAGCCTACGGCTTGTATCCATTGTGGAAGATGCAACGAAAAATGCCCCGTTAACATAAACGTGGTCGATGTTGAAAGAGCCTTCAAGCGTAAGAATGAAGAGGAGCGAGAAAGAGAGATAATACAAACGGGCGTACGCCAATGCGTTGACTGCGGATGCTGCAGTTACGTATGCCCCGCACACAGACCTCTTCTTTCGATAAACAGAGAAGCTATAGCTTGGGCAAAGAATTACGCTTGGGAAAAGAAGGAAGGAGGAAAGAAATAATGAATATTTTGCATCGCAGCGCTGCACCTCACATACATAGCGGCACGGGCACGGGAAGCATTATGCTTGACGTCATTATAGCACTTCTTCCTGCTTCGATAGCGGCAGTTATCCTTTTTGGATTAAAGGCGCTTTATCTTATATTGGTATGCGTTGCATCCGCTGTAGTATCAGAGTTTCTTTTTAATCTTTGCGCAAAGAGAAAACAGACGGCAGGCGACCTTTCCGCCGTCGTCACGGGACTTTTACTTGCTCTTAATTTGAGCACAGCCGTTGAGCTTTGGCAGGCGGCTTTCGGAAGCGTCTTTGCAATAATCGTTGTAAAGTGCTTCTTCGGCGGACTCGGCAAGAACATAGTAAATCCCGCTATTGCGGCAAGAGTGCTTATGCTCCTTACGTTCGGAAGTGTGGGAATGGCAACGACTGCCACACCGCTTTTCGATCTCGGCTTTTTGAAAAATGCCGTAGCCGCTCCCGAGATAGTATCGGGTGCAACACCTCTTGCGACACTTAACAAAGGCGCAGAGGCGCTTGGTGAAGCACCTTCGCTTTTACAGCTTGCGGTCGGTGCACACGGCGGCACGATAGGCGAGACCTGCGCAATAGCGCTCGTGCTCGGCTTTGTTTACCTTGTTTGCCGCAAAGTGATCAAATGGTACGTTCCCGTTAGCTACGTAGCGACCGTTTTCGTATGCTATCTTGTTTCGGGCGGATTTAATCTTACGTATGCAACCGCTCACGTTTTGGCGGGCGGACTTTTACTCGGTGCTATTTTTATGGCAACTGATTACGTGACTACTCCCGCAAACAATTTGGGACGTGTCGTATTCTGCGTGGGCGCAGGCCTTTTGACCTTCGTGCTTCGTGAATTTTCGACTTATCCCGAGGGCGTATCCATCGCAATTTTAGTAATGAACCTTCTTGTACCTTTCATTTCCGAATGGACGCAGAAAAGAACGCTTGGAGGTGTAAAATAATGAAGCTTAACGAATTTTTCAGAGCGCTCACTATATGCCTTGCCGTAGTTTTGGTATTCGGTGCGGCAATATATGGGCTCGGACTTCACACCGACAAGATAATTTCCGACAGAGAAGCGGCTCTCAGTGCAGGTAAAGAGGAGCTTTACAGCAAAGAAAATGCGGCTTTGTCAACGCTTACGAGCGTAAACGAATTCATAAATAAGATATATAAGCTCGAAGACGGCGGCTACGAGGTAGTAAGTGCTACGACAAATACCTATTCCGGCGGCGAGCTGGCGATAAGCGTTACGGTAGACGCAGAGGGCAAGATATCGGGAATAACGGTTGAAAGCTATCCCGATACTCCCGCATTTAATATTTTCGAAAAAGACCCGAATTACATTGAAACCTACAAAGGCAAGGACAGTGCTCTTGCAGACGTGGGAGTCGTAAGCGGAAGCACGATATCCTCTACTGCATTTAAGACGCTCGTTGCAGATTCTCTTGAAGCGCTTACTTCAAACGGCCTTATCGGTGCGGGCGTAAAATCCGACGAGCAGATATTCGAGGAGCTTATCCCCGAAAAAGCACACGGATTTGCGAAGCTTTCACCTATAACTGCCGAGGGTAATATAACGCTTGGCTGGAAAGCGGGCAACGATACGGGCTTTGCACTCGTTATCAAAAACGGCGATGCGGGATATCTTGCACTTGTAAACGCTATGGGCGTATGCAAGGTATACGATAACACGGGCGCAGACGTCACAGCAGGACAAAGCACAGTTTGCGACGAAGCGAAGGCGTATGCCGCAAAGAGCCAAAAGAGCTACGATGACGCTCACCAAAAGAAGCTTGAAAAGCTTATGGAGGGCGCAAGCGATATAAGCTTTATAAAAGCGGATACTTTTGCAAACATAGTTTCCGCAGCAACGTTTAAGGTAGGCGAAGAAAGCTACAATGCTTTCCATCTCAGACCAAACGGCTACGATATAATGGACGTATACGTTGTAATCGATGCAAGCGGAGCTATTGCAAAGCTTGACGTTAAGACGATGATCTTCGAGGAAGAGTATTACTTTGATGCGGCATCTACGAATCTTACGACAGCCGAACAAAGAAGTGCATATAAAAACTCGTTTGCGGGCCTCACGGTCGATACCTTCACGGGTGAAGATATGATAATTGCTAAAGCTACTATGAGTACAAAGGCTGTAAATCAAGCAGTCAAAGATGCTTTTGAAGCTTTTGAAACTTTAGGCGGAGGTGAAGTAAATGAATAAGAGAACTCACCTTTTAAGAGGTGTGCCCGGACTTTTACTTGTTTTGGGTGCAGGCTTTGTAATGGCTTCAAGCAATAACTTGAAAGCCGCTCTCGGAATGGGTGCGGCGGTAATTGCAGCTCTCGTTTTAAGCTCTATAGTTATTTCCGCACTTCATAAGATAATTCCCCAAAGAGGCAAACTCCCTTGCTACGTGCTTATAATAACAGGCTTTGTTTCACTTATCTGTATGCTTATGGAAGCATATTTCCCCGAGATAGCAAACTCACTCGGCGTACATCTTGCCGCCCTTTCCGTAAGTGCGGTGATATACAGAGACGCCGATGAGATAGCGGGTAAAAGCGGCGAGCTTTATGCGATAGAGACAGCTGTTGTGACGGGACTTTTCTTTACGGTAATAATGGCAGTTTGCGCACTTATCAGAGAGTTCTTCGGAAGCGGCGCATTCTTCGGAAACAAGCTTGCGTTTATGAAAGACTATACCGTGGGAACGCTCGCGGGAGCTTTCGGCGGATATCTCGTTCTTGCGATAGTACTTGCGGTAATCCAAAAGTTTTCCAAAAATAAGTCATACGAGGAGGAAGAATAATGAAAGAAATATTTGCTATCCTTCTTGCAGGTATCATTTCCGAAAACTATGCCCTTATAGAATTTTTGGGCACGGGTGCGGTAATCGAAAACAAACGCTCAAGCGCACGCTCGCTTTTACTCGGACTCGGTTCGACTTTGGTAATGGTCATATCCACCGCAATAACTTGGCTTCTTTATGACAAGCTCATTTACAAATTACATAATTTTTATATTATGGCTTACGTTATCGTCATAATGGTAGTCGCAGAGCTTATCCACCTTGTTGCATCAAAGATATTCGACGGCTATTGCCGTGCGGATTTCCTTACTTTTGCTGTAAACGGCGCTGTTTTGGGACTTTGCATCAATACGGCACAGCTTTCTTTCGCCCACGCTTTACTTGAAGCGGCGGCTATCGGTGTTGGCTTTACGCTTTCTATGACGCTTTTTGCAAAGATAAGGAAAAACGCTATTGACGATGAAGCGGTACCCGTATCGTTCAGAGGCCTTCCCATTGTGCTTCTTACGGCGGGAATGATATGCCTTGCGCTTCTTGCGCTTTCGTCGATAAAAATAGCTTGATGAAAAAGAGAGACTTTATACTTATCGGCTCTATACTTGCCGTAGCCCTTGCGGGACTTTTGCTCGTTTTTCTGTTACGTGAAAACGGTGCGAGGGTCGTTGTAAAGGTGGACGGAGAAACGATAGGCGAGTATTTTTTAAGCGTTGACGGAACGTACGGCTTAAACGGCGGCACAAACACGCTTTGCATCGAAAACGGTACAGCCTGTCTTATAGATGCAAACTGTCCCGACCACTTGTGTGTAAAGCAGGGAAGAGTGAGTAAAACGGGGCAGACGATAACCTGCCTTCCGAATAAGCTTACCGTCACGGTTTACGGAGCAAAGGAGGAAGCCCCCGAGCTTATAAGTTAGCCATGAAGATTAAAAAGATAACTTTTTTTGCTATTTTCGTTGCGCTTTCGATGATGCTTTCCTTCGTGGAAAGCCAAGTACCTCCGCTTGTTGCCGTGCCCGGTATAAAGATGGGACTTGCGAATATCGCAGTCGTTTTCACCTTGTATAAATTCAGCTTCAAGGAAGCAGCGGCGGTAAGCATACTTCGCGTTTTGCTAATGTCGCTTCTGTTTGGAAACACGCTCAGTATGGCATACGCTCTTTGCGGTGCGATGCTAAGTCTTATCGGAATGGCGCTTTTGAAAAGCCTTACGAAATTTTCGAGCATAAGCGTAAGCGTCACGGGCGGTGTATTGCACAATATAGGACAGATAATCGTTGCGTGTTTTGTAACGAACACCTCCGAGCTTGTGTACTATCTTCCCGTTTTGATAATAAGCGGTACGCTTGCGGGAATAGTGATAGGCGTGGTGGCGGGAATCATTGTAAAACGCTTTGAAAAAATCAAAATTTAAATTAAAAATCTGCCGTTTTAAAACGGCAGATTTTTTCTTTGCGCATTGAAATCGTTGCTTTAATGTGATAAAATAAATGCGAGGTGAGAATATGAAAAAATTATCTTTATCGGTGAGCGTCATATACGTGCTTGCGGTGATTTTGTTTACCGTCACGTTTTCCATAGCCTTACCCATATACGTAAGGCCATTTTATTTTGCGCATATAGACGCTTTGGAGCTCGATGTGCAGTCGGGCTTTTCCAAAGCGCAGATAAAAGAAGCGTATAATGAACTTTTGGATTATCTCACTTTTCCCGATGCGGAGTTTTCTACGGGGGATTTTCGTTACAGCGAAGACGGTAAAAGCCATTTTGCCGACTGTAAGAGCCTTTTTCTGTTAAACGGCACGGTGCTTATTATAAGCGCATTGTTTATAGCTGCCGCCGAAATACTTGACAAAACCAAAAAGCTCCCTCTTTTGCGCCGTGACCTTTCTTCTATAGCGGGCAAGACGACCTTGCTCATTTGCTCGGCGTTGGTTTTAGCCGTTTCATTGGATTTCGACAGAGCGTTCACGGTATTTCATAAGCTCTTTTTTGCGGGCAAGGATAATTGGATGTTCAGTTATTCAAAAGATGAGATAATAAAAGTACTGCCCAAGGAATTTTTTGCAAATTGTGCCATACTTATCGGTGTGGGCATTATAGTTTCGTCCGTAATATTTATCGTTTGGGGCATAGTCAAAAAGAGAATTTTTACAAAGTAAAATTTTAAAATGTTACGTAAACAGAGTTGCATTTTATATATAAACGTGATATAATTATTTAATAATATAAAGTTTTAAAGGATTGAGGATAAAATGAAGCGCGGACGCATAGATTTTATTAAATTTATTCGCAAAAACGTCCTGTATATTTTCATAGGTATCCTTGGTTCTGCCATTATATCTATGACCTCTCTTTATATGGCGCTTAGGACGGGTGCGTATGTTTTGCCGTGTCTGTTTTCCGCCGCAGTTTCCGTTTTGTTTTCTTATGCGATAGCGGCGAAAAGAGATATTTCGGTTTGCGTTATGATCCACAGCGCATTGGTATCGGGTTCGATGCTTTCTGCTGTTTTGGCGACGGTACTTCCGGAGCTTATCGTTGAAAAGACCGTGTCGGCGCCGAAAGTGCCGACGTATTTTCCGTCTGCGGAGATATACGGCTTTGATGATTTTTTTGCAAAGAAGAAGCAATTTGCCGACAGCTTTAAGCAAGCGACACAGGATAAGGTCGAGGGTTCGACTTTAAGCGAGCTTACAGTACCGTGTATTTTTGTTTTGCTTGCGGTGCTTTTGCTTGCATTTTGCTTTACTTGGATAAAGAGAGATGCGTACGTAAGACGTAAGGAGTGCGATTTTCCCGAAGGTCTTGCCGCATCTATGATAATTTCGGGAACGGGACCGAAGCAAACGGTATCAAGGAAGGCTGTCTACGGAGCGTTTACGGGTGCGGGATTTACTGCTGCAAGGGAGATAGCTTTAAGAGCTTTTTCGAGTGTTGGTAATAAAAGCTTTTTGAAATTTACCGCCTCTCCGCTCTTTGCGGGACTCGGATACATAGCGGGATTTAAGAGAAGCCTTATGATGCTTGCCGGTGCGGTATTTTCGTATGTGGCCACTTTGCCCTTTATGTTTGACAAAGAAAATTCTTTGTTTGGAGGCGCTGATTTTGCCCGCTTTGAAATAGGAGTGGGCCTTCTTATCGGTGCGGGAATCGGAACGATGCTTGATATGTTTATATCAAGACTAGAGGCAAGGGAACGCAGAATTATCGACGGGTATACGGACGTTGTGAAAACGTCGTTTGCAAAATCTGTCGCAAACAACCTTACAGTAGTTGCTTTGCTTATACTCGTTTATTTGTTTTTGTCACTTGCGGGAATTCCGACGGTATACGGACTTTTGCTTGTAGCGATGGGATATATTGCATGCCACGTAGGCGCATCGGTCAAGGGAGAGAGCGGAGTTATGACGGTATCGGTGCCCGCTTCGATAGGGGCACTTGCGATAATGACCTTGGATACTGTCTTTGGACTTGATGTAAAGCAGATGTTTATTTCCGTGCTGTTCGTGGCGGCGGTCTGTGCGATGGCGGGAAGCCTTACGGATTCCTATAAGGTTGGAATGCGCCTTGCCATATCGCCCAAAAGTCAACTTGCGATGCATATAATAGGTGGCGTTGTCGGTGCGGCGTCGGCACTGCTTGGTTTCTTTATACTTGCAAATTCCGATATGGAGATTGCGCAAAATGCGGTGACTTTAAGAGGGATTTTTGCCTACGGAATCGATTTAAAGGCAATTTGGCTTCCTGCGGCTTTGTCGGCGGCACTCGTGCTTTTGAAGCTTCCGGCGGCAAGCTTTGCCATAGGTGCGTTTCTTAGACCTTTTTACAGTTTAAGCTTTTTCTTCGGCGGACTTGTCAGATTTATAAATATAAGGCGTAAAAACAAAACGGACTTTAATATAGCAATGGGACTTGGTGTGGGAGAAAGCGTTGCGCTTTGCCTTATCGCCATTATATCTTGGATATTCGGAGTGTGACTATATGTTTTTGTGGGACATCATAAAGGTAATAATACTCGGCATCATTCAAGGAATAACCGAGTGGCTTCCGATAAGCAGTACGGGACACCTCATTCTTTTTGAGAATATGCTCGGACTTAAAAGCGTTTCCGACGGTTTTTTCGAAGTTTTCAAAGTAGTTATACAGTTTGGTTCGATAATTGCCGTCATAGTTCTTTACTTCAAAACGCTCTTTCCGTATAAAAAGATTGAAAATGCAAGCTACGGCGGCGGTTTCAAGAAGGATAGCGCACTGTTTTTTAAATCGGTCGCAAACGACACGAAGGCTTTGCGACTTTGGTTTAAGATAGTAATCGCTTGTATCCCCGCAGCAGTGCTCGGATTTTTGTTTGAGGATATGATAGACAGCGTGCTTTCCTCAAACTACGTTATAGCGGCAACGCTTATACTGTACGGTCTTGCGTTTTTGTGGCTTGAAAACGCAAGGCATAAAGTAAGATGTGAAAACATCGACACCCTAAAACCTCACACGGCGTTTTTTATAGGTTGCTTCCAAGCGCTTGCGCTTATTCCCGGCACGTCACGCTCGGGCTCGACTATACTCGGTGCTACGGCACTCGGAGTATCGAGAAAGACGGCGGCGGAGTTTTCGTTCTTTTTGGCGGTACCCGTTATGTTCGGCGCATCGGCGCTCAAGCTTTTAGGCTCGGCGGGCGCATTTTCCGCAAAGGAATGGTTACTTATACTTATCGGCTCTTTCATTTCCTTTGCCGTTTCAATGCTTGCAATTAAATTTTTGATAAATTACATAAAAAAACACAGCTTCGTAATATTCGGTTGGTACCGCATAGTATTGGGTATAGTGATACTGATAGTTATGAGCTTGTCTAAACTTTTATAGGAAAAGGTGAAATTATGGAAAAGAAAAACCAACTCAAAATTGCAACCAAATGCTTACATTCGGGATACCGTGCGGAAAACGGTGCTCCGCAGGTAATGCCGATAGTTCAAAGCACGACCTATCGCTTTGACAGCACCGAGCATATCGGCGAACTTTTCAATATGCCGACTGCTCATATGTATTCGAGATTTTCCAATCCCACGGTTGAGGTGGTTGAAAAGAAGATCGCCGATTTGGAGGGCGGCGTCGGAGCTATGTGCACCTCGTCCGGTCAAGCGGCAAGCCTTATAAGTATCCTAAACCTCTGCAGTGCGGGCGACAGCTTCATTTCCGCAACGAGCATTTATGGCGGTACGGTAAACTTATTTGCAGTTACGCTTAAAAAGTTCGGCATTGAGTGCATATTCGTTGACCCCGATTTACCCGAAGAAGAGATACAAAAGTATTTCAAACCCAACACAAAATGCGTTTTCGGTGAAACGATAGCAAACCCGACCATACAGATACTCGATATAGAAAAATTTGCAAACATAGCACATAAAAACGGTGTACCGCTTATCGTGGACAGTACATTTGCAACACCCGTTTTGTGCCGTCCCATCGAACACGGTGCGGATATCGTTATCCACTCAACGACAAAGTATATGGACGGACACGCCCTCCAAGTCGGCGGCGTAATAGTCGATTCCGGAAACTTTGATTATACGGGCGAGAAGTTTTACAAGGACTTTGTTGAACCCGACGAGAGCTATCACGGCGTATCCTACGTAAAGGATATCGGAAAGACCGCATTTATCGCAAAGGCAAGAATGCAGCTCATGAGAGATTTCGGCGCTTATCCTGCGGCTCACAGCGCATTCCTTCTTAACATCGGACTTGAAACGCTTGCTTTGCGTATGGAAAGATATTCAAGACAGGCAGAGGTCGTTGCAAAATATCTTGAGAGCACGGGAAAAGTCAAGTGCGTAAACTACCCCGGCGCAAAGGGATATAAGTACGACGAGCTTGCGAAGAAATATCTTCCTTTGGGCGCATCGGGCGTTATCTCCTTCGAGATAGAGGGAGGAAGAGATGCGGCGGTCAGATTTATGGACAGCCTTAAGCTTGCGTCAAACGTGGTACACGTTGCGGATATAAGGACTTGCGTGCTTCACCCCGCAAGCGAAACCCACCGTCAGCTCACGGACGAGCAGCTTGTAGCGGCGGGCATCGATCCCGGTATGATAAGACTCTCGGTTGGTCTTGAAGATATAGCCGACATTATACACGACCTTGAAATAGGATTTTCAAAGGTCTGATAAGGAGAACGGATATGAACGATAAGCTTAAAAACGCAAACAATGATTATCTCTTTGAGTGCATACTAAAGCTTGAAAGCGTAGAGGAGTGTTATAACTTTTTTGAGGATATATGCACCGCCTCGGAGCTTCAGGAGCTCGGAAAGAGAATGAAAGCGGCAAAAATGCTCACAGACGGCAAGCAGTATACGGATATTACTGCCGAAACGGGACTTTCCACCGCTACGATAAGCCGTGTAAACCGCAGCTTAAAGTACGGCTGTGACGGCTATAAGCTCGTGCTTGACAGAACGAAATGACAAGCTACAGCGCACTTTCCTATTTTTATGACGAGCTTAATGCAGACTGCCCTTACGGAGAATATGCGGATTTTATAAATAAGACGCTCGGCGGTGACTGTCAAAGCGTTTTGGACTGCGGTTGCGGTACGGGGAATATAGCCCTTGCTCTTGCAAAGTCGGGCCATAAGCTCACCGCCTTCGATATATCCGAAGACGCTCTTTCCGTTGCCGAAAAAAAGGCAAGGGAGGACGGTGTGCATATACGCTTTGTCAGAGCCGATATGCGAAGCTTTTGCGTAGGAGGAGATTTCGATGCTGTCATTTCCACGTTTGACAGCGTAAACTATCTTTTATACGACAAAGAACTTTCGGGCTTTTTTGCGTCTGCTTTTTCGTGCCTTAAAAAAGGCGGGGTCTTGCTTTTTGACGTAAATACCCTATATCGTTACGAGAACGTGTATTCGGATAATTGCTACGTTTTGGAAAGCGAAAATGCATTTTTGTCTTGGCAGAATTCTTATAACGGGACAAGCAAGAGATGTAAGTTTTTCTTAAGTCTGTTTTTTGTAAAGAAAAACGGTTTATGGGAAAGATGCGATGAGGAGCATACGCAAAAATTTCACAGTACACAAAAGCTCGAGCGCCTTGCAAAAGAGGCGGGATTTGAGATATGCGGAATTTACGGAGGAACCGACTTTTCACCTCTTAACAAGACGAGTGAAAAGGCATATTTTGTATTGAGGAAGCTATGAAAGCGATAGGCATAATTTGCGAATATAATCCTTTTCATAACGGACACCTTGCTTTAATAGACAAGGTGCGCAGTATATACCCCGAAAAAAAGATCTTCTGCTTCATGAGCGGAGAGTTCGTTCAAAGGGGAGAGCTCTCGCTTTTTCCTGCGGCGGATAGGGCAAGAGCCGCCGCACTCTGCGGTGCGGATGCGGTATTTGAGCTTCCCTCGGCATATTGTCTTGCCCCTGCGCAGATATATGCGAAAACGGCGATACGGCTTATAGACGAGATGGGTATATGCGATGTTGTTGCTTTCGGAAGCGAGAGCGGGGAAAAGGCGGAGCTTATAAAAATGAGCAAGAGGCTCTACAGCGCAGAGCTTGATGAAAAAATATCGTCTTTTCTCAAAGAAAATTCATATCCCGAGGCAAGAGAGATTGCATACCGTGAAATTTACGGCGGCGGCTCTTTCCCGAACACACCAAACGATATTCTTGCGGTAGAGTATATTAACGCATTAAAGGACACCGATATTGAATTTTTACCGATAAAGCGAAGCACAGGGGAGGGTATATGCTCCGCAACAACTTTGAGAGGTCTTGTCAAAGAGGGCGGCGATATGTCGCTTTATATACCCGAGAGGGCAAGCAAGATATTCAAAGAGTCTATATCGGAAGGCAGAATGAGAAGCGATAAAAATTACGAAAGAGCTTTTTTGTCGTCGCTTGTTTTTGCAGAAGGTGAGTTTGCGGACGTACCTTTGGATTTTATGCCTAAAATCAAGGAATGTGCAAGACGCTCAAAGAGCATTTCGGAGTATTACGAAATGCTTTCGGTCAAGCATTATACAAGCGCAAGGCTTCGCCGTATGAGCTTGTGTACGGCGCTCGGGATAAGGAAAGAAGAGTGGAACGAGCCTATAAGATACGTAAGGCTCCTTGCGCTACGGGACTCGGCGGGCGCCGTGATAAAACGCTCAAAAGTTCCCGTTTTGTCAAAAAGCGCCGACGTAAGGCGCTTGGGCGACGAGGCGGCGTCATATTTTGATAAAGAGGCAAAAAGAGCGCTTTTTGCGTTTAATGCGCAAGAAAAAACGCTTTGTATTGCCGATGTTTACAGAAGCACCCCTTTTGTTATTAAGGAGTAGATATGGTAAAAATACTACATTGTGCGGATATGCATATCGACACGCTTTTTTCGTCGTGCTCGTCGAAGGAAGCAAAAGCAAGACGCACAGGACTTCTTTCGGCGTTTTCAAAAGCGGTCGAGAGAGCGAGAATTGAAAAAACGCAAATATTTTTAATAGCGGGCGATATGTTTGATGACGGAGAAGCATTAAGCTTTGAGACGCTTTCATACGTCACAAGAGAGATCGCCTCACTTCCCGATTGCAAATTCGTAATAGCGGGCGGAAATCACGACCCCTATATTCAAGGCGGAATATTCGATTCGGTGCTTTGGCCCGAAAATACATATATTTTCAAAAGCGACAGAGTGGAGAAATTCTCCTTTGACGATATAAATACAGACGTTTACGGCTATTCCTTTACGTCAAAAGCGATGAGAGAATGTCCGCTTGAAAATTTTGTTCCCGCGGATAAGGAGAGGATAAATATAATCCTCGCCCACGGAGACACGGAGGATCCGTTATCAAACTATTGCCCCATAAGAAAAAAGCTGCTTGATGCGCTTGATGCGGACTATATCGCGCTCGGGCATATACATAAGGGCGGCGAAAGCTATGACGGCGGAAAGTACACCTACAGCGGTTGCATAAGCGGCAGAGCGCTTGATGAGTGCGGTGCGAAGGGATTCCTTTGCGGAGAGATATCAAAGGGGAAAAGAACGCTCAAATTTATATCGCCCGACCCCGTTTTGTTCCAAATAGAGCAGCTTGACGTATCCGATTTTGCAACGAGCGAGAAGCTTCGTGCGGCTATGGAGAAGGTTGCGGGCAAATACAGCGACAAGACCGAGCTTCGCCTTATACTAAAGGGAGAGCTTTCGGAGCTTATAGAGACTCTGCCCAAAATACAGACAAATCTTGCAAGGCTTGAGCTCGTTGATCAAACCGTTCCGAGATTCAATTTCGAAAGCATAAAAAGCGAGATAAGCTTAAAAGGTGCGGTATACGAGAGATTAAGACCGCAGCTCGAGAGTGATGACGAGGACGAGAGAAAAAAGAGCAAGCTTGCGCTTAAATATATTATGTCGGCTTTAAAGGGTGAGAATATATTTGATTAGGAGGACTTATGTACATTAAAAAAATATTCGTAGAGTCCTTCGGAAAGCTTGAAAAGCTCACTTTGGATTTTTCATCGGGCCTTAACGTGATATACGGCAAAAACGAGCTTGGGAAATCGAGTATTGCCGCATTTATCAAGTATATGCTTTACGGATTTTCCCACGCCAACAAGAAAAACGTTGCGGAAAACGACAAGAAGCATTATCTGAGTTGGAGAACTTCGGAGTGTTCGGGTTATATGGACATCGAGCATAACGGCATAAAGTATAAGATAGTCAGAAAGACGACGCAAAAAAGCGAAGAAGCTATACTTTACGATATGGATAAAGGCGAGAAGGTAAACGTAAAGGGTGAGATAGGCGAGCATCTTTTGGGAGTGCCATACGAAACCTATGCTTCTTGTACGCAGTCGCTTCAAAACGACGGACTGTCGGTAGGCGGAAGCGTTCTTTCACAGCAGCTTTCGAATATACTGTTCTCCGCAGACGAGGACATAAGCTCCAAAAAAGCGTTGGCGGCGCTTGAAAAGGAACGTACCGCACTCAAGCATAAGATAGGTAAGGACGGTAAACTTTGGGAGCTTTCCGAACAAAAAGAAACGCTTGTTTACGAATTTGAAAAGGCAAAAAAAGAAAACTCTGAATATATAGCACTGCGTTCACTTCAAGAAAAGCTCACAGACCAGCTTCAAAAAAATGCGGAGGTTGCAAAGGAGAGCGAAGAGGAATACGAAAACTTTAAGCTTTATGAAAAGACGGCGCTTCTTGATGAGCTTGAAAAGCTAAAGAAAGAAACGCTCGAAAAGAAAAAGTACGCAGAATCGCTCTGCGAAAAACTGCATAAGCCTTGGAACAAGGATTCAAGCACCGAGCTCGGAATCATCGCAGGGGAGATTCGTGCGGGCGAAAATGCTTTAAAGGAAGCAAAAACAAGGTGCTTTGCCCTTGAAGAAGAGGGCAGGGATTTTGAGGATATCCACGACAGAGAGATTTTGTCGAAAGACCTGAAAAAAACAAAAAGACTCAAAAAGGCAAGAAAAGCGTTTACGGCACTCACCGTGATTTCGCTTTTATGTGCAACAGCTTTTGCCGTTTTAGGTTATATGCGAAACAAAACGGCATACATAATAGCGGCAATACTCGCACTTTTCGCAATACTGTTTTTTGTTTTGAACATATCGAAGAAAAAGGCGCTTAAAAAGCTGCGTATAAGATATAAGGACGAAGACATCGAAGAGATAGCCGAAAAGATGTTTGATATTGCCAAAAGGCGACAAGAGCACGAAAAAGAAAAAGCGAGTGCGGCTTTTTACGAAAGCGAGTGCCGAGGGCGTTATAAAACAGCACAGGATAAGGCAAGGGAATATTTTGAAGATAAAGCGCTTGAAGGCAGAGAGCTTTTCGAGAAGATAATCTACGAGCAAAATAAGCTCAAGGTATGCGATGATGCTTGGAGTAAGGTAGAGGTTTCAGCTCTTGCGGTAAAGCGCCTTATGGAAAGCGCAGACTTTGAATATTTAAAAAAGATAAAAGAAACCGTATCTCCGCCGAAAAAAACTATGGCGCAGATAAAACGGGAAAGCGATTTTCTGCAAAACAAGCAAAAGGTGTTAAGCTCTCAGCTCCACGAGTGCCAAACGAAGCTTGAGGTGCTTAAAGCCACCGCAAAGGAGCCTGCGGAGATACACGCAAAGCTTATGGAGGTAGAAGAAGCACTTGAATCGGAAAACCGTAGATTTGAGGCGCTTGAACTTGCCATAAAGGCGCTGACCGATGCCGGCGATACTTTAAGACAGGGCGTATCTCCAAAGATAGCGGAGCACGCAAAAGAGCTTCTTGAAAAAGCATCACACGGCAAATACGGCTTGATAATAGCCGATAAAGAGATGTCCTTACAGCTTGAGATAGACGGTGTGCCAAAGAGCATAGACTATCTTTCCTCAGGCACAAAGGACCTCGTATACGTAGCATTTCGCTACGGACTTGCAAAACTGTTATTCTCCGATGAGCTTCCCACTTTGATATTCGATGATTCATTCGGCAGAATAGACGACGAAAGGCTTGAAAAGCTTTTGTCACTTTTAGGTGAGATATCGAAAAATACGCAAATAATGATATTCACCTGCCACAAGAGAGAGAGCGAGATGCTTTCCGAACACGAATTTAATAATATTATTTTATAAATGGAGATGATCACAATGGAAAAGAAAAAAGTTGGTATCGTAGGTTGCACGGGTATGGTCGGTCAGAGATTTATCACTCTGCTTGCAGACCACCCGATGTTTGAGATCTCGGCTATCGCCGCAAGCGAGCGTTCTTCCGGAAAAACATATGAAGAAGCCCTCGGCGGAAGATGGAAGATGAAGGGTGAGATTCCCGCAAAGGTTGCCGCTATGACGGTTATGAATGCCGCAGACGTAGAGGCAGTTGCAAGTAAGGTCGACTTCATACTCTGCGCCGTAGATATGAAAAAAGACGAGATAAAGGCGCTTGAGGAGTCTTATGCAAAGGCAGAGGTACCCGTGGTATCCAATAACTCCGCAAACCGTTGGACTCCCGACGTACCTATGGTAATTCCCGAGATAAACCCCGAGCATTTCGAGGTTATCAAAGTGCAGAAGGAGCGCCTTGGCACAAAGAGAGGCTTTATTGCGGTAAAGCCCAACTGCTCCATTCAGAGCTACGTTCCCATGATAGCTCCTCTTATGAAGTTC
Source organism: Eubacteriales bacterium (assembly GCA_045585835.1). GTDB lineage: Bacteria > Bacillota > Clostridia > Oscillospirales > CAG-272 > CALCTE01. The sequence continues at coordinate 20,703 of JAZMZG010000010.1, read as the reverse complement.
AAGCCCAAGACCGTTCTTGCTTCCACTTATCAGGCAATTTCGGGTGCAGGAAAGAACTTTAACGATTGGCCCGAGATGATAGATAACGTTATCCCCTATATCGGCGGTGAAGAGGAAAAGAGCGAAAAGGAACCCTTAAAGGTATTCGGTAAGGTAGAAGACGGACAGATAAAGGCATTTGACGGAATGCTCATCACCTCGCAGTGCATAAGAGTACCCGTTACGGACGGACACCTTGCAACCGTATTTATCAGCTTTGAGAATAAGCCTTCCAAAGAAGAGATACTCAAGGCGTGGAGCGAGTATAAGGGACTTCCCCAGGAATACAAGCTTCCCTCCGCACCCGAGCAGTTTATCACCTATTTTGAAGAAGACAACCGTCCTCAGACGGGCGTAGAGCGTGAGCTTTACGGCGGTATGGGCGTATCTGCGGGAAGGCTCAGAGAGGATACACTTTTCGACTATAAGTTTGTCGGACTTTCTCACAATACTTTAAGAGGTGCGGCAGGCGGTGCGCTTTTGACCGCAGAGCTCCTTTGCAAGCTCGGTTATTTTGACTGAAAGTGGACGTAAGACTTGCAAAAAGCTCCGATCTTCCGATGATACGGGAGTTTTACGGGAAAATTATAAGTGACCTCAACTCAAAGAACATACCCATTTGGGACGATGTATATCCCTCAAGATGCTTTGAAGAAGACATAGCAAGCGAGCGCTTTTATCTCGTTTTTGAACAAAAAGCGCTCGTAAGCGCTTTCGTGTTGCTTGAAAGCTGTAAAGGCGAGAGGGCGGTCGCTTGGGAGGATGACGAGGCAAAAAGTCTCTATCTTTACCGTTTGGGCGTTGATCCATACATACTTCGAAGCGGTATCGGCACGCGTACTATGCGTATTGCCGAGGATATTTCGCGTAAAAAAGGCGCCGAGTATCTGCGGCTTTTTGTCGTTGATTTCAACGTTCCCGCAGAGCAAATGTACTTAAAATGCGGATATTCAAAAGCGGTGGGCAAATACACCGACGTTTTCGACGGCGGCGTTATGCTTACCGAACACGGATATGAAATAAAGCTTTAAGCTCGGAGGATAAGATATGCTCCGAAACGGAACCCACAGGCAGTATGGTAATGCGTGCAAAAGGTCACGGTAACGTAAAAATAATAAAAATCCCGCTTTATAAAGTGGGATTTTTTGCGTAAGAATCAAACTTTCGCACAAATCAATGCGAAGCTTTGTATGGAATCAATCCGAAGGAAAATATTGATGACCTACAGCTCTTAAAGTGAGCTGATCAAAAACACGCTTGCCGTGTGATGCCATACCAATCCGTTGCTTTCGGCTCAAAAACGCTCCACCGGAGCCTTTTTTCGCTGCTTCAAATCTCTCTGATTGTATTTCACCAAACAAAAAATCCAAGCCGTTTGGCTTGGATTTTCTGTTTGGCGGAGCCAAGAGCGATTTTTCTTGAATTTTTCAAAGCATTTCGGATTTGACAAAAAGGTTATGCTTTGAAAAATTCTTCGGTCACCGCTCAAAAACGCTCCACCGGAGCCTTTTTTCGCTGCTTCAAATCTCTCTGATTGTATTTCACCAAACAAAAAATCCAAGCCGTTTGGCTTGGATTTTCTGTTTGGCGGAGTTGGAGAGATTTGAACTCTCGCGCCGATTGCTCGACCTACACCCTTAGCAGGGGCGCCTCTTCACCACTTGAGTACAACTCCGTATACGTGAAGTAAAACGAGCTATTTTATTTTAAGCACGTGCAGTTATTGTATCACATTGTCAGTTAAAAATCAATACTTTTTGAAATATTTTTTTGATTTATTTCACGCTTACAAAATAGCGGATTTTTCTACATTAAATTAAGGTAAATTTAGGTGAAAGCTTCATTATTTATTGACTGAAGCTGATTTATGTGGTAAAATATATATGTGAAAGTTTATATATTCTTGGAGACGTTATGAAGCATAAGAGAAAAAGTAAAATTATATTTAATATTTTGTATGCCGTTTTCGGAACGGTGTTTATTGTTTCTGCGATTATGCTTTTTAAAGATACATTCGAAAAATATAAAGAAAATAAAGAGTTTGAAGATCTGCAGAATCTTTACGGCACCGCCGACGATAGCACAGACGATTCCGTGCAGACATCTCCTGTTCCCGACGATACTGACCTCGGTATAACCGACCTACCCGAAATAAACGACGGAGATAACTCTCAGCAAACACCGACTGTTTCGAAGCCTGCCGAGCCCGCTTTAAAAAGAAATCTTGCCGAGCTTATAAAAAAGAATTCCGACTGTGTAGGTTGGATATATCAAAAGGGCACGAAGATAAACTACCCCGTTATGCATACGCCAAGCGACCCCGAGAAGTATCTTCGCCGCAGCTTTTCCGGCGGTAAAACGAACAGCGGAGTTCCTTTTGTTGACGGAAGATGCAGTCTTTCGGGAGGCCACCTCATACTTTACGGTCACAATATGGATAATGGAACGATGTTCGGCGCATTGAGAAATTATGCCAAGGAAAGCTATTTTACGAAAAATCAGACGTTTGAGCTTGAAACGACTGCCTTTGGAACAAGACAATACAAGGTCTTTGCCGTATGTGTTGTCAAGATGGATGATTACATTTATTCCGTGACGGATTTCAAAGATGAAGAAAAGTATAATAAATTCGTCGACTACGCAAAGAGCAAGTCGCTTTATGATACGGGCATCACTCCCGCCTTTGGCAAGCAGATAGTCACCTTGTCTACCTGTTATACAAAAGATGAGACCAACAGACTTGTTGTTTTAGCGGTCAATGCATAATTTTATTTTTCGGAGGAACTATGATTTTACAGCTTGAAGAAGCTATAGCGGATATTAAAAAGCTCTCGCAAGACGTGACGGAGCTTGGTGTTGGAATGGGTGCAGATGCGCTCGGAAAGGAAATAGAGGAGCTCGAAGAAAAGACGGCGAGTGCTGATTTTTGGAACGATCAGCAGGAGTCGGGAAAGGTATTGCAAAGACTTAAAGCGATAAAGGGCAAGTATTCGGAGTACAAAGCTCTTTGCGCTGCAATAGAGGATGCGGAGGCGATGGCAGAGCTTGCTATCGAATCCGACGACGAATCCTTGGTGCCTGATGTTTTGGCGGAGATGGAAGGTGCGCAGAAAAAGTACGAAAAGCTCAAGACCGACGTTTTACTGTCGGGCGAATACGATGCAAATAACGCTATTTTGACCTTCCACCCCGGAGCAGGCGGCACGGAGGCGCAGGATTGGGCGCAGATGCTTTATCGAATGTACACGCATTACGCAGAGCGCCACGGATTTAAGTACGAGCTTCTTGATTGGCTCGACGGTGACGAGGCGGGTATAAAGAGTGCGACCATACTCATAAAAGGCGAAAATGCCTACGGATATCTGAAGGGTGAATCGGGTATACACCGACTCGTAAGAGTATCGCCTTTTGACTCATCGGGAAGACGCCATACCTCTTTTGCATCGGTTGAAGTAATGCCGGAATTTAACGATGATATACCTCTTGAGATAGCTCCCGAGGACATCAAAATGGAAGCTCACCGTGCAAGCGGAGCGGGTGGACAGCACGTAAACAAGACTGACTCTGCGGTCAGAATTACGCATATCCCCACGGGAATCGTGGTAAACTGTCAAACGGAGCGTTCGCAGACGCAAAACAGAGAGACGGCTATGAAGATGCTTAAAAGTAAGCTTCTTGAGATAAAGGAAAGAGAAAAGCTCGACCGAGTTGAAGACATCAAGGGTGAAAAGTTAAACATCGAATGGGGTTCACAGATACGCTCCTACGTATTTATGCCGTATACGCTTGTTAAGGACAACAGAACAAACTGCGAAACGGGTAACATACAGGCAGTTATGGACGGTGACCTCGACGCCTTTATAGCTGAGTATCTTAAAAGTATTGCAGAAGTAAAATAAATAAATATCAATAAGGAGGACAATAAGATGACAAAAGCGGAAATGAACCAAAAGCTCAAGAACACATATAATGTATGTGTGGGTAAGATCAAGGGTGTACCCGTATACATTGAAAGGAGCAAGGTTGCGGTGACGGATTTCTTTAAGGATAAGAGAACAAAGTTCTACGTTGCAATTTCTTTATTTGTTCAAGCTATTACTTGCATTTCGGTATTTTTCGCACTTTGGAACAAAAAGAAGACGACTGCGGGTGTTTTCGGAGCTCTCGGCGCTATAGGTGCGGCTCTCGGAACGTTTTTCCTTATCTCTTCTCTTGATGAGGACGAAAATGGCAAAAAGACGTTTATCCATTTCGGCGATTGCTATGAGCATTCAGACGATGACGGTGAAATAAGCGTAGAGCTCGTTGAAGAAGAACTCGGCGAATTCGAAGAACAAACAGACAACGAAGTAATGGTATTCGGCGAAGACGAATAAAATAAAAAGCGAGAGGAAATTCCTCTCGCTTTTTTATATTCAATTCAGCGGGTAGGTTTGTTCGCTGAAGAATATATGATATAACAGATATATTGCGTCATTTGAATTGACTTTACTGTCTTTATTAAAGTCGCATTCTTGATTTAGAGGATAGGCTTGTTTGTCAAAGAATATGTTATACAGCAGATATATTGCATCTTTTGAATTTACGCCCTCTATACCGTCAACGTCGCCGGGTATGTAGCAAACCTCACCGCATACCGTACATACGCCGCCCATTAACGTATGCTCCGATTTATCTGCGGCTTCTTCGCAATCACTGCACTTGTGCCAATGGTGTGTGTTGTCCGTGGTCCAATCGGTGTCGATGTAATGAACGGTAAAGCTACCCGCATCTAAGTTCCAATTCGCGCCTTTTGAGATTGCATTCCATTCACTTTTCGTACCCATAAAATATATATCCGTAAGACTCGTGCATTCGAGAAATGCTTCCGTGCCTATAGTCTTCACACCGTTTGGTATAACTATGCTTTTAAGATTTGAGCAATAGGAAAACGTATAATCGTCTATAGATGTGACTTTGTTCGGAAGAGTTATATTTTTTAACATAATGCAACACCAAAATGCGCTGCTGCCGATATGCTCTATGCTGTCAGGGAGCGTAATGCTTTCAAGCTTTACGCAGGTTGAAAAAGCATTGTTATCTATATACTTGACGCTGTCGGGGATACTTATGTACTTAAGATTCGTGCAAAAATTAAACGAGCCCTTTTTGATATGTGTTACGGAATCGGGAATAGTAACACTCGTGAGGTTTGCAAGAGAGTCAAATGCATTGTCGCCGATAACCGTCACGCTTCCATCGTCCGGAATATAACCGCTGTTGTTTGTGTGTATGAGCGTTTTCGGAGTCCTTTCGATAAGTGCGCCGCGCGTAACGTAATATTTGGTATTGCCTTCGTCGACAGTCAGCTCCGAAAGCGCTCCGCAACCTGCAAACGGATTTTTTTCGATAGACGTGACACCTGCGGGTATGTTTACGCTCGTAAGATTTTTGCAACGCCAAAAAGCATTGGCACCGAGCGTTTTAAGAGTCTCGGGAAGTGTTACGCTTTTAAGATTACTGCAATCGCGGAACGCATATTCGTCAATTAAAGTCACTCCTTCGGGAATTGTCACACTTGTAAAAATTATCTATAAATGAATATTCGCCGATAGCCGTTAATGGATATCTTCCGAGAGTTGAGGGAATAACTACGTTTCCGCCGAGAGCGGAATCGACGTCGACTATTATGGCTTTATCCCATCTTACGTGATAGGTATAATAACCGTCAAGAGCCTTGGAAGTCGATTCGATAATTATGTCGTCGGACACGAAATCTATGAGATATCCCCAGTTCCTTGCTTGCATGGCATCGCTCCAACCATCACAGGCTGCCCAACATACGTCACGGTCTCCGATCTTTGTGTTGGCACGAAGTCCTTTGCCGTCGGCTGTGGCGATAGATTTAGCGGAGATGATACCGTCAGAAGCTATATCGGAAATACCTTCTTCAATAAATTTTACACCTGCTTGCTCGGGAGCGGCAGGGTCGTCTTTTTTGAATATAAAGTCGCTTTCATCTTCGGGCTTATCGAAGGTGATAACTATTTCCCGAGAATATTCAACGCCGTCTATGACGGTAGGGTTAACGTATTCAATGGAGCTTATGGGATATTGGTCGTGTCCGATGACGGTGCCGTTATCCTTTATCTCGCCTTTGGATATTGGTCTTGTGCAAAAATAAATGTACAACGTGTTGAATATGCGGACTTCTTCCGAGAAGGTAAACGTCACCGCTAAACGTTTGGCATCAAGCTTTGCGCTGACGATTTCAAAAGCGGATTTGTCACTTGCCGTAACGGGAAACGAAAAACTTGCAAGTGTGGCAATTATACACGCCGTCAAAATAATAGCTAAAAATTTTTTCATAGTTTTGTTCCTTTCCGTTGAAATTATTTTCCTCGTGACGATTATACTACATTTGTAATTCGTTTGTCAACAGAAAATTACAAAAATCATAAAATTTTATTTGAGAACTCAGACAGTGACGCCGAAATAATGGTATTCGGCGAAGACGAATAAAATAAAAATCGGCGGTGTACCCGCCGATTCTCTTGATTCCCAATGCCTATGGCCTAAAAAATCACTCCTCAAGATTGAGGAGTGATTTTTACTATTTACGATTCAAGTCTTGCTTTGAGCTGTGACTGCATACTTGAGCTTGAGCTTGCTTGTATATTATTGATAATAATAGCGTCGGTGATGCCGTACTTGCTTATAAGTCCTTTAACGCTTGCTGTGGATTGACGCATATCAATTACGATTATTTCCTCAAAGTAGTCGATGAGGTAGGGAACGAATGCGTTACCGTAGGATTCCTTGAATACGATTACCTTCTTGCCGTTTCCTACGCTCGTTTTGATGTCGATGAATGGCACGTCACCGCCTATAAACATAGATGCGTAAGTTTTTGCATTTTTGTTTATTGCCGTACCGTTATTAGTTCCGCTTGTTGCACCCGCAGTATAGGAGAACTTAAAGTCGTACGTTGCGTTGGGAAGATGTCCTACCGTATAGTCCGTCCACGCATCAGGCTTCTTACTGTTGCCCCAATAGGTCGTATACAGCGTTCCCCAAAATCCCGTGTTGATAACCTTCTCGTAGGATTCTATGCTTCTTGGTGTGATTGCGTTTGCGTTACAGAAAGCGACTGATGCGTAATAAGCACCCAGAGAGGTCCAATGGTGGTCGGTGCGGTAAAAGAGGTATTCGCCTCTGTGCTTTGCCATCTCGCCGAATGCGTCGATAGTCTTAACGCCGCTCATCATCGAATACGTCGCATTTATATATGATTTGTGATTTTCAAAGCGGTCTTCACGGTCGTCGGGTGAGTGGAAAGATGCGCACTTGGGAACGATGATACTGTTCACGGATACGTTAGGATACTTTGCGGCGAAGTTGGAGAGAATTTTCGCATAATTGCTGTTTCCCGACGCATTCGCTCTGAAATATTCCATCAAATAGTTTCCGTATGAAAGCACGGTTCCCGCACTGTTGAATTTGGACGTTTCGCTCTTTGTATAGTGGCCGCTTGAAACCGTTTCCTCGATATATTCGCCGACTATATTAACGCCGCCCGAACCCGTTGCGGGCTTTAGAATTGCGTTGCAAACCGTGCAGATTTGAGCAGAGGTCTGCGTTGCTTCTGCACCGGGAGTATGTCCCTTTGCCGCTTCAAGTACCTTTGCGCATACGGTACAGGTCGAGGGCTTCGTGCAGGTCGCTTCTGCGTCTGCGGTATGTCCCTTTGCATCTGCAAGCTTCGTGTGGCATACCGTGCATACGCTGTCCTCGTCGCAAGCCGGCTCGTTAGGCGTATGCTCTGTGGGAACAATTATTTCCGCATTACAAACCGTACATTTTGCACCTTCCGTACAGCTGTAGCTTGCGGGCATCGTATGTCCGAAAGCAGATGCTAAAAGCTCACCGCATACGGTACAAACACTGTCAAGTGTGCAGGTCGCATCGCCGCTTTTCGTGTGCCCTTTCGCTTCTTGGATAACTGCGGAGCATTTATCGCAAATTTTTGCTTGGGTGCAAGTTGCTTCCGTTTCGGATTTGTGAAAACAGCAGGAGCATAAGCACGTTGCAAGCATAAAGATAATAAGTAACATTGATAAGATTTTTTTCATGTCCGTTACCTCCTTGTTGCTATTGTAGCATAGGCGCGGGTCAAAATCAATACTTTAAAAATATTCATTGACATTTATTTGCATAAGATGTAAGATAACTATATAAAATACGGAGGCTTGTAAATGAGTATATACGCAAACATTGAAGAGGCGGTAGGAAATACGCCGCTTATACGCCTTGAGAGAGTCGAAAAGCTTTACGGACTTGATTGTAAGCTATACGCAAAAGCCGAGCTTTTTAACCCAACGGGGAGCGCCAAGGACAGAGCGGCGCTTGAAATGATAAACGATGCCGAAGAAAAGGGACTTCTTGATAAGGATACGGTAATAATAGAGCCAACAAGCGGAAATACGGGTATAGGTCTTTCGGCTATCGGTGCAAGGCGAGGCTATAAGGTCATTATCGTTATGCCCGATACTATGAGCATCGAGCGCATAAAGCTTATGAAAGCATACGGTGCGAAAGTAGTGCTCACCGACGGAAAGCTCGGTATGTCGGGCGCCATCGAAAAAGCGAAAAAGCTTGCCGAAAACGAGAAAAAAGCGTTTATACCCGACCAATTCTCAAACGAGGCAAATGCAAACGCTCACTATAAGACCACAGGCCCCGAGATATACGAAGCGCTCGGTGATGACCTATACGCCTTTGTGGCGGGTATAGGTACGGGCGGTACGATAACGGGCACGGCGAGATATTTAAAGGAGAAAAATCCTTCTGTGAAAATTATAGGAATTGAGCCCGAGAGTTCTCCTTTTATCACAAAAAGCAAGTCCGGTTCACATAAGATACAGGGTATAGGTGCGGGATTTATCCCGAGCATACTCGATACCTCGCTTTGCGACGAGGTGATGACGGTAAGCGACCAAGACGCGATTTCGAGTGCGGCTATGCTTCCCAAAACGGAAGGACTTTTATGCGGTATCTCATCGGGTGCGGCGCTTGCGGGCACTGTTGAATTTGCCAAAAAAGGCGTACCCGCAGGCAAAAGCATAATCGTTTTGCTTCCCGATACGGGAGAAAGGTATCTCTCCTCGGAGATGTTTGAAATTTAATGGAAGTTTTTATATTTATTCTTGAAATAATCGGCACCGTCGCATTTGCTGTATCGGGCGCAACTGTCGGCATAAGAAAGCAGATGGACTTATTCGGTGTTGCCTGCTTGGGACTTACCACGGCTTGCGGAGGCGGTCTTATACGTGACGTGATACTCGGTAAGCTGCCCGTTATGTTCACGAAAAGCGTATACGCTTTGACCGCAATAGGCGTTTCGCTTGCGGTTTTTGCCATAGTTGCACGGCACGTAAAGACGGGCGGCAAATTTTATGAGGTGTTTTTGCTTTTGGCGGATAGCTTGGGGCTTGGCATATTTACCGTAGTCGGTATGTCCGCAAGCTATCTTGCGGGATATGGCGACAGGATTTTCCCAACGGTATTTTTGGGTGTCATAACGGGTGTCGGCGGCGGACTTTTGAGAGACGTTATGGCTGAAGAGCCGCCTTACATATTCGTAAAGCATATATACGCAACCGCATCTATAATCGGCGGTTTTGTATGTTATTTTGTAAATGACTTGCTCGGCGAAAGCGTGGGAATGCTTTGCGGCTGTGCCTTGATAGTGACAATAAGGCTTCTCGCGGCGCATTTCAGATGGAGTTTACCTAAAATAAAAGAGAATGAATAAAAAATGCGCACGGTTCGCACCGTGCGCATTTCGCATATTATTTTAATTTTGCAGATGTATTTGTAAGCCCCGAAAGATAGTCGAGAGAAACATTATAATATTTTGCAAAGGTTATAAAATGATGCATGGGCATTTCACGTTTGCCGCTTTCGTAAAGCTGATATTGCTGCCTTGTTATATTTTAAACGAGCGCAATATCCTCTTGTTTTTCGTCCGCATCTTCTCTCATATCTCTGAGTTTTTGATAAAAATACATAATCAGTTATAAATGGGGAACTTCTCGCAAAGTTCGATAACTTCCTTTGTTATTCTTTCCTTGTTTGCGTCGAAGTCCGTGATTATCTCTTTTATCCATTTTGCGATAAGAAGCATCTCGGGCTCCTTAAAGCCGCGCGAGGTGACTGCGGGAGTACCTACACGTATACCGCTTGTTATGAAGGGGCTTTCGGGGTCGTTGGGGATAGCGTTCTTGTTTGCGGTGATATGCACTTCGTCAAGACGGTGCTCAAGCTCCTTACCCGTTACGCCCGTGCCCTTGAGGTCGAGAAGCATAAGGTGGTTGTCCGTTCCATCGGAAACTATCTTGATGCCTTGCTCTTTAAGTGCCTCGCAAAGCACTTGCGCATTTTTAACAACTTGCTTTTGATATTCCTTGAATTCGTCTGTAAGTGCTTCACCGAAAGCAACTGCTTTTGCCGCAATTATATGCATAAGAGGGCCGCCCTGTGTGCCGGGGAATATAGCCTTGTCTATCTGCTTTGCAAGGTCTGCTGTGCAGAGGATAAGACCGCCGCGGGGACCGCGGAGCGTCTTGTGCGTGGTCGTGGTAACTATTTGTGCGTAGGGCACGGGAGAGGGGTGAAGACCTGCGGCAACAAGACCTGCGATGTGCGCCATATCTACCATAAGATATGCGCCGACCTTGTCTGCGATCTCTCTGCATCTCTTGTAGTCGATTATTCTTGAGTATGCGCTTGCTCCGGCTACGATGAGCTTGGGCTTGTGCGTTAAAGCAAGCTCTTCCATCTTATCGTAGTCAATAGTTTCGGTCACGGGGTCAAGACCGTAGGGGATAACGTTGAAGTATTTACCCGAAATATTTACGGGCGAGCCGTGAGAGAGGTGTCCGCCTTCGGCAAGGCTCATACCCATAACCGTATCTCCGGGTTGAAGAAGTGCAAAGAACACGGCAAGGTTTGCGTTAGCGCCCGAGTGAGGTTGAACGTTAGCGTGCTCTGCGCCAAAGAGCTTCTTTGCTCTTTCACGTGCGATCTCTTCAGCTACGTCAACGCATTGGCATCCGCCGTAGTATCTTTTTGAAGGATATCCCTCAGCGTATTTATTGGTAAGAACACCGCCTGCGGCAAGTAAAACCGCCTCGGAAACGATGTTTTCGGATGCGATAAGCTCGATGTTGTGTCTTTGACGGCAAAGCTCCGCTTCACACGCCTCGGCTACTTCTTTGTCGTAGTTTTTGAGTTCTTCAAAAAAGTTCATTTTTATCTCCTTGTGTATTTTACAAAATTCAAAATCATTATATCAAAAGAAATAAGCTCAGTCAAGTCTTTTTACCGTTTTATCAAGATAAAAAAACAATGATAAAGTACAGCATATATAAGGAAGCGGATATTGACTTATAAGCGTGTTTATGGTATACTAAACTACTGTAGAATTTTGTATCACGGACGGGAATTATGGATATTTCAATTACACCCAAAAAGCTCTGCGGCATCTTATCGGCGCCTAAGAGTAAATCAATTTGCCATAGAGCTCTTATATGTGCGGCGCTTTCCGATAAGCCGACGAGGCTAAACGTCGCAGACCCGCCATATGACGTAAAAAAGACTATAGAGCTTTTGAAGATAATAGGCGCAAAGATAACCGTAGCACCGGATTATATCGACGTAGTTCCGATAAGCACGCTTCCGAGCGAGGCGGTGTTTGACTGCGGCCAAAGCAGCAGTACGCTTCGCTTTGCAATACCCATCGTTGCTTCTTTGGGAGTAAGCGCCGTTTTCACCGGAGGCAACAATATTTCAACAGAGCATATTTCGCCCTTGATGGATTCCTTGAAAAATCACGGTTGCAGCTTTGAAAGCGATAAATTGCCAATCAAGATGACGGGGAAGACAAAAAGCGGAACCTACTATATTCCCGCATACGAAAGCTCGCAGTTCGTATCAAGTCTTCTTATGGGGCTTGCAAGAACCGAGGGAGAAAGCAGAATAGTACTTCTCCCGCCCATAAATTCGAAGAGGTATATCGACCAAACGGTCGCAGTGCTTGAGAGCTTCGGCGCAAAGATAGAAATAGAGCCGGACGGTTATATAATCCACGGAAGACCTTTCGTCTCTCCCGGACACTTCGACGTTGAAGCGGATTATCCCGCCGCATCCGTTTGGCTTGCAACCGGAGTCGGTGTAAAAGGCCTTCCGCTTAAATCACTGCAAGCGGATGAAACGGTCATAGACGTGCTTGTTTCGATGGGCGCGCTTATATTTGAGATGGACGGCGTTTTGCATTGTAACAGCTCGAATCTCCATTCGTTTTGTCTTCACGCATCGCAGTTTCCCGATATTGTCACCTCCCTTTGTGCAGTCGCCGCCACGGCGCAGGGCACAAGTCACATTATGGGTGTCGGCAAATTAAAGCATAGAGAAAGCGACAGACTTGAGGGAATATGTAAGCTTATAAACGCACTCGGCGGCAAGGCTTATTCCTTCGAGGAGGATATCATAATTGAGGGAACACCGAAGCTTGCGGGAGGTCAAGCGCCTTGCGGTGATGACCACAGGCTCGTTCTTGCGGCGGCAATAATGTCCTGCAGGTGCGAAAATCCCGTGATAATAGAAAACGCAGAGGTTGTTGCGAAGTCTTACAGCAATTTTTGGAGCGATTTTACCTCCGTTGGCGGAGAATACGACGTTATCAGGATGTAGATATGGAAAAATATATAAGTCCCGCAGATAAAGAAAAGCAGGATAAATACAGAGAAAAAAACAAAGAATACGTCACATCTTTGGCAAATAAGCTTCAAAGGAAGCTTATAGCGCAGGTGGTGACCTACGGTTGCCAACAAAACGAAGCGGATTCCGAGATAATCGCAGGCGAGCTTGCAAGCTACGGCTACGATATAGTTTTGGGAGAGGCGGATATAATTCCCGATGCGGTCATACTGAACACTTGTGCCGTGAGAGAGCATGCAGAGCTGAAAGCACTCTCAAAGACGGGAAACTTAAAAGTAAAAAAGGAGCAAAATCCGTATCTTTTGACGGGTATCGGCGGCTGTATGGTACAGCAAGAGCACCGTCAAAGCGACATAAAGAAAAGTTATCCATATATCGACTTTCTTTTCGGTACGAATTCGCTTCCGCATTTCCCCGAAATATTCAATAAAGCCATAAACCGAGAAAAGCGTATATTTCACGTAGAGGAAAACGACGGCTATCTGCCGGAGGGAATGTGTGCTTACCGACACGCCGAAGAAAGAGCGTCGGTAAGTATAATGTACGGCTGTAACAATTTTTGCAGCTATTGCATCGTGCCTTACGTTAGGGGAAGAGAAAGAAGCCGCGAAAAGTGTGCTATACTTTCCGAAATAAAGGAACTTGTGAAAAACGGCTGTAAGGAGATAACGCTTCTCGGGCAAAACGTAAACTCCTACGGTAAGGAGCTTTCACCGCCCGTAAGCTTTGCGGCACTGTGCGACGAGATATGCAAAATTGACGGCGATTTTACGGTGAAGTTTATGACTTCTCACCCCAAGGACGTATCCGATGAGCTTATCGACTGTATCGCAAAAAATGAAAAAATGGCGCCGATGATACATTTTCCCATTCAAAGCGGAAGCGATAGGATACTTTCTGCGATGAACAGAAAATACACCTTTGCCGAGTACTACGAAAAGGTGAAAAAAATAAGGGAAAAGATACCCGAGGCGTCCATATCCGCCGATATAATCGTCGGCTTCCCCGGTGAAAGCGACGAGGATTTCGAGCTTACCTTGGAGGCGATGAGGAAAATACGCTACGATGCGGTCTATTCGTTTGCGTATTCAAAGCGAAGCGGCACACCTGCGGCGAAGTTTGAAAGTCAAGTCAGCGAAGATGTAAAAAAAGAACGCTTAAAGAAGCTTATCGAGCTTCAGACCGATATAATGGGTGACATAAACAAGAGCTTTTTTGGAAAAACTGTAGTTGCCTACGTAGAGGGCATAAGCAAGAAAAACAAGGATATGATAAGCGCACGCACCGCTACGGGTAAGATAATTCACCTAAAGGCAACAAGCGGCATAAAGCCCGGCGACAAGATAAACGTAAAAATAACAAAAACCATGTCGTATCAAATGTACGGCGAACTTCAAAAAGGAGAAATATAAAATGAGCATTATCGAAGCAGCACAAAATCTTGCAAAAGAAATTGAAAAGGACGAGGCTATAATCGAGCTTCAAACCGCAAGAAAGGCATATCTTGCAAACGAAGCACTTGCGGCTACGGCGAAAGAATATATGGTTCAGTCCGCCGCTTTGCAGGAGGAAATGAACAAGGGCGAAGAAGCGGATAAAGAAACGATGATAGCAATAAAGGACAGAATGATGTCTCTTGCCGACGAGGTAAACAAATCGGAAGAGATAGTTAACTTAAGACGTGCCGAGGAAAAGGCAAACTCCATTTTGTCGGAGGTAAACCGTATCCTTGAGACCGCCATAAACGGCGAGAGCGAAGAGGGATGCAGCCACGACTGCAGTCATTGCGGCGGTTGCCACTAAAAAGAAGTTAAAATCAAGTTAAGGGAGAAGCGTCATGGGAACAAGCCCGATGATGAGCCAATATTTTGAAATAAAAGAACAATATCGCGACTGTTTGCTGTTTTACCGCGTGGGAGATTTTTACGAGATGTTCTACGAGGATGCGAAAATAGGAAGCAAAGTCTGCGACCTTGTGCTTACGGGAAAGGACTGCGGTGAAGGCGAACGTGCGCCTATGTGCGGAGTGCCTCATCACAGCACCGAGCAATATATCGGAAAGCTCATAGATGCAGGCTATAAGGTTGCGGTATGCGAGCAGGTAGAAGACCCAAAGTTTGCCAAGGGCATTGTAAAGAGGGACGTTGTAAGAATAATAACGCCGGGAACGGTTACGGAAGCAGGACTCCTTTCGGAGCAAAGCAATAACTTTATATGCTCTCTTTATTTCGGAGAGGATATATATGCGCTTGCCGCAGCGGACATTTCCACGGGCGAGATGTACAGTACGCTTTTTTCGGGAAAGGACTCTTTCGACAGACTTTCCGCAGAGCTTTTTTCGTACCTTCCGCGCGAGATAATCGTAAACGCCGCAAGGGAAAACGAACTTCTTGCCTCTCTCAGATTAAGGCTTCCCAAGGCGCTTTGTACGTCAAAGCCCGAGCTTTACAACCCCGATTTTGCGAGAATAACCGTATTTGCAAAATTCGGAAGCGAAGCGGATATCCCCCTTGAAAAAGATGAGCTCGAAGCGGTATATAACGCTATGGGCGGACTCATTTTATATCTTGAGGATATGAATAAAACGGCTCCCGTACCCATAAAGCATTTTTGCTTCTCTAAAGAGGGACAGCATCTTGAGATGGATATAACCGCCAAAAAGAGCCTTGAGCTTTGCGTAGGCGCTCATTCAGGCGATAAAAAGGGCACGCTTCTTTCCGTAATCGACAAAACGAAAACATCTATGGGCGCAAGACTTATAAAGAGCTATCTTGAACGCCCCCTTATAAATCCCAACTTGATAAATAAACGCCTTGACGCTGTCGAGGAGCTTTTTAATGCGCCTATAGGCAGAGACGGAATACGCACGATACTTTCCGAGCTTTCGGATATCGAAAGGCTTTCGTCGCGTATTGCGTATAAAAGCGCAAACGCAAGGGACCTTAAAGCGCTTGAGCTTACCTTGAAAAAGCTTCCCTTGCTGAAAAAAGAGCTCGCTTCTTTTGAGGGCGAGTACATAACGGAGCTTTTTGACAAAATAGATACGATGCAGGATATAGCACAGCTTATATCCGACTCTATTGTCGAAGAGCCGCCCGCACTTATCAAGGACGGCGGCGTGATAAAGGACGGATACGACCAAAACGTCGATTATTTGCGCTCTGCTCTAAAGGACGGCAGAAGCTGGATTGCCGCACTTGAAGCAAACGAGAGGGAGCAAACGGGCATACCCAAGCTCCGTGTCGGCTACAACAAGGTCTTCGGGTACTTTATAGAGATAACCAATTCGTATAAAGACAAGGTTCCCGAAAGATATATGAGAAAGCAGACGCTCACAAACTGCGAAAGATATATAACCGAAGAGCTGAAAAGCATGGAAAGCACGGTTTTGGGTGCAAAGGAAAAGCTTGAGGCTTTGGAGCACGATATATTCACAAAGCTCCTTTCAGAGATAGCAGGTCATTTAGAGCGCCTTCAAACGACTGCGTCCGCAATTTCACAGCTTGACGTAATGGCAAGCTTTGCACAGCTTGCGGATACGGGAAATTACTGCCGTCCCGAAGTAGACCTCGGTGATATAATCGACATAAAGGACGGGCGCCACAGCGTTGTCGAAGCGTACTTAAAGGACGGTATGTTCGTGCCGAACGATACCTATCTTGATGCTTCGGCAAACCGCCTTGCACTTATCACAGGGCCGAATATGGCGGGTAAGTCCACCTATATGCGACAAACAGCGATAATAATAATCCTTGCGCAAATGGGCTGCTTTGTTCCCGCAAGAAGCGCAAGAATAGGCATAGTTGATAAGCTTTTCACGAGAATAGGCGCATCGGACGACCTTGCCTTTGGCAAGTCTACGTTTATGCTTGAGATGAGCGAGGTTGCAAATATTCTTAAAAACGCAACGCCCCGAAGCTTTATAATCTACGACGAGATAGGCAGAGGAACGTCTACCTACGACGGAATGAGCATCGCAAAGGCTGTTGCCGAGTATACGGTAAGCAAGAAGTGCGGAGCAAAGGCACTCTTTGCAACGCACTACCACGAGCTTGCGGAGCTTGAGGATTCTTGCGAGGGTGTGATAAACTACAACATAAAGGCGCGCAAGCACGGAAACGACGTAATATTCCTTCGAAAGATAGTAAGAGGAAGTGCGGACGACAGCTACGGAATCGAGGTAGCACACCTTGCGGGCGTCCCCAAGGAGCTTGTAGTCAGAGCAAAGCAGATTTTGAAAGGATTAAATGAGCAAAAGCGTCCCGAGCTTACCGTAAAAAGCGATGACGATATGCAGATAAGCTTCCAAGACCAAGCTGAAAACGAGGCTTTGCAGATACTCAAAAACACCGATATAGATACCTTGAGTCCGATAGAAGCGCTCAACACGCTCTATAAAATGAAAAATCTACTTTAAAGGATAAACGATGGGAAACATAAAGGTACTTGACACACAGACAGCCAATTTAATAGCCGCAGGCGAGGTGGTCGAAAGACCCGCCTCCGTTGTCAAGGAGCTTATGGAAAACTCCGTCGATGCGGGGGCGAAGCGCATCACCGTTGAGATACAAAACGGCGGCGTCACTTATATAAGAGTAAGCGACGACGGAGAGGGAATGACGAAAGACGATGCGCAAAACTGCATAATCAGACACGCCACGAGTAAAATAAGCGGCCCCGAGGATCTTCACGGTATAGCCACGCTCGGATTCAGGGGAGAGGCACTTGCCGCAATTTCGGCGGTAAGCAGATTTAAGATACTCACAAGAAAAAGGGGCAGTGAGCAAGGATATGCTGCCATCTTCACGGCAGAAGACGGACTTACGATATCCGAAGCAGGTTGTCCCGAGGGTACGACGATGATAGCCGAAGACCTTTTTTACAACGTACCCGCAAGACGTAAATTCTTGAAAAAGGATTTTGCTGAGACGATGGCGGTATCCGCAGTTGTTGACAGAGTAGCGCTTTCACATCCCGAAATATCCGTAAAATACATAGTTGACAATAAGCAAAAATACGCCACACGGGGCGACGCAAATGTCGAAAACACCATATACACCGTGCTTGGCAAGGAATTTTACGAAACGCTTATACCCATAAAAGAGGGATATAGCGAGAGTGCGGTAAGTGCGGGCGGATTTATATGCAAGGCGGAAAACGGCAGAAGCAACCGCAATATGCAGTATATCTTCCTAAACGGAAGAAGCATACGCTCAAAAACGGTCGGCGCCGCACTTGACGAGGGCTACCGCACGTATATGCCCGAGGGTAATTTCCCGACCTGCGTTTTGTTCTTATCTGCGGATTTCGCAAGCGTTGACGTAAACGTACACCCTACAAAGCAAGAGGTCAAATTCACAAGCGAAAAGCAGGTGTTTGATGCCGTATATTTTGCCGTAAAAAATACGCTTTCCGAAAACACTCAAAGACCGATGCTCAAGCTTTCGCCGGCAGACAGCTACGCCGAAAAGGGTTTTGAAGCGGCAAGGAGCTTCGTGCCGCTTACAAGAGAGGATACAGTCAAAACGTCTCCATCAGGCTTTTCTTTCGGTGCGGCAGACAAAACCGATATGGAAGATATGGGCAGATTTTCGAGTGTTATAATCGGAGACAGCGACCCGATGGACACACCGTTTATACCAAAGCCCGCACCTGAGCAAATTGAAATAAAAATCGCAGACGGCGAGGAAAAGGCAAGACTTTTATCGGAGCTTCAAAAGCCAAAACACCGCATAATAGGTGAAGCGTACAATTGTTATATATTCGTTGAGCTTGCAGACAGAGTTTTGGTTGTAGACAAGCACGCAGCTCACGAAAGAATGCTTTATAACGAAGTTATAAAAGACAGGACCGATTCATTCAGTCAAGAGCTTTTGGTTCCCGTTACCGTAGGACTTTCCAAAAACGAGATGTCTGCGCTTTCGGAGTTTAGCGAAGAAGTCGGAAAAATCGGATTTGATATTGAGATATTCGGAAGCGACAGCGTTTTGGTAAGAGCCGTTCCGCTTCCCTTCGCAGATTGTGACATAGAGAGCATAATCATAACGCTCGCAGGGGCGATAAGTGAGGACAGAGGAAGGATAAATCTTCGTTCTGCGGTATACGAAAGAGCACTTTTTACAGCCGCTTGCAAGGCTGCGATGAAGGGCGGACAAAGTACAAGCAGCCTGCAAAACGAATATATTGTAGATGCGGTGCTTACGGATAATGCGGTGCGCTATTGCCCTCACGGAAGGCCCGTAGCGTACGAGATAAAAAAATCAAGCCTTGAAAATCAATTCGGAAGATAGGATAAATATGTTTGAAATAATAGCAAGAGAAAAAAATGCGAGAGCGGGCATATTCCACACCGTTCACGGTGATATAACCACTCCCGTATTTATGAATGTCGGCACGGTTGCCGCTATAAAGGGCGGCATATCGTCTGTCGATTTAAACGATTTGAAAACGAAGGTTGAGCTTTGCAACACTTATCATTTGCATCTTCGTCCGGGTGACGAAACGATAAAAAAGCTCGGCGGACTGCATAAGTTTATGAATTGGTCAAAGCCTATTTTGACAGATAGCGGCGGATTTCAGGTGTTCTCACTTGCAAAGCTTAATAAGATAAATGAGGACGGCGTTGAATTTCAGTCGCATATTGACGGACGTCGCATATTTATGGGTCCCGAGGAAAGTATGCGTATTCAGTCGAATCTCGCCTCGACTATTGCGATGGCGTTTGACGAGTGCGTTGAAAACCCTTGCGAGTATTCTTATGCAAAGCAGTCGGTAGAGCGCACTTACCGTTGGTATAACAGGTGCGTTAAAGAGCACGACAGACTGAACGCACTTGACGATACCATAAACAAAAAACAGCTTTTGTTTGCGATAAACCAAGGCTGCACTTTCTCTGACTTGCGTATTGACCATATGAAAAGAATAGCGGCGCTTGATGCCGACGGATACGCAATAGGCGGCCTTGCCGTAGGTGAGCCCGCAGAGGTCATGTACAGAGTGCTTGACGACGTAATGCCCTATGCGCCCGAAAACAAGCCGCGCTATCTTATGGGAGTCGGCACTCCCGTAAATCTTCTTGAGGGCGTATACAGGGGTGTAGACTTTTTTGACTGCGTGATGCCTTCAAGAAACGCACGGCACGGCACGATATTTACTTGGTCGGGTACGTATCATATTTTAAATAAGCGATTTGAGCTTGACCAAGCACCCCTTGACCCTCTGTGTGACTGTCCTGCGTGCAGAAATCATACGAGAGCGTACGTGCATCATCTTTTCAAGGCAAACGAGATGCTCGGACTCAGGCTTGCCGTACAGCATAATCTGTATTTTTACAACAGCCTTATTGAGCGTATAAGAGAAGAGATATTAAAAGGCACTTACGAGAGCTTCTATCGGGAATACAGAGAGATACTCGGCAATAAGATATAATATAAAAAATCGGAAGGCGATAGAGCGCCACTCTAAAGGACAGTTTTCAAAAATACGGCATATCTTGAAAGAGGTATGCCGTATTTTTGCATTTATGGACACAAATGCAGTGCTTGTCAGGAAAATTGACAAGTCATAGATGAACAAAAGAAAAGGCTCCCTTGTGCAAAGGGAGCTCCGCCGCAGGCGGTGAGGGATTGTTTTATTCAAATCTAATTTTTACAATCCCTCCGTCACGCTGACGCATGCCACCTCCCTTTACACAAGGGAGGCTTTTAGCGTATCCAACCCTAATGTTTTTCTATAAATAAAAATTAATTTAGAAAATTTATGTATTTTGTTATAACATCAGCATCTAAACTTTCGATAAAAATGCAACTCCTAAACCCAATGTACATATTGCTATTCCAAGGAAAACAATTGCTTTAGCACAAAAGTCAAAAGCTCCGATGCAATTCTCATCGTTGTCTAAATATG
>JAZMZG010000009.1:0-218862 GCA_045585835.1 Eubacteriales bacterium | reverse complement strand
GGCGTGGAACCAATCA
Source organism: Eubacteriales bacterium (assembly GCA_045585835.1). Classification (GTDB taxonomy): domain Bacteria; phylum Bacillota; class Clostridia; order Oscillospirales; family CAG-272; genus CALCTE01. The sequence goes on along the minus strand of JAZMZG010000009.1, from coordinate 218,846 downwards.
GTGCAATAATAAAAATTACCATATTTTCCATACCGTCAAACAGAGAAATACTTTGTATCCAGCCGGCTTCTCCCATGCCCAGCATAACTTTCAGATAATTTAAAGCATGGCTGCCACTTTCAATAGAAAAGAATACCCAGCCAATGATGACCAGAAACATAGTATAAAGGTTACCTACGATTCCCGGCAAAGCAGCCAACACCTTTTTCAGGAATATTTTCTCTAATATAAGCCAAAGGGCAAACCACATGCCCCAAAGCAGGAAATTCCAACCTGCACCATGCCAGATACCTGTTAAAGTCCAGACGATCAATATATTTATCAACTGCCGCTTCAATCCTTTTCGGTTGCCTCCCAAAGGAATATATACATATTCCCGAAACCAACTGCTTAAGGTCATATGCCAGCGTCGCCAAAATTCTGTAACGGATCTGGAGATATAGGGATAATTAAAATTCTCCGGGAAGTGAAAACCCAATACAGCGCCTAAGCCGATTGCCATATCCGAATAGCCGGAGAAGTCGAAATAGATATGAAGCGCATAAGATACGGCGTAAAGCCAATAGTAAAGAACGCTTTGTTCGTTCGATGCTTTGAAATCGGCAACAAGCTCTCCGAGAACGTTTGCTATCAATATCTTCTTTGAAAGACCTATGATAAAGCGAGTTGCACCGTAGGAGAAGTTCTCAAACGAGTGAGTTCTCTCGGTAAGCTCCTCTTCTACCGTTGTATAACGTACTATCGGGCCCGCTATAAGCTGAGGGAAAAGCGTTACGTAGGTCGCAAGCTTTATAAAGCTCTTCTGTACCTTAGCATCGCCTCTGTATACGTCAACAGTATAGCTCAAAGTCTGGAACGTATAGAAGCTTATACCGATGGGAAGGGCAAGTCCGAGCAGATTAAGCTTTCCGCCGATAAGTGCGTTTACGTTTTCGATAAAGAAGTCGGAATACTTAAATACGCCCAATACCGCAAGCTCGCCTGCAACAGACAAGACAAGGAACAGTTTTGATAAAAATCTGTTTTCTCTGAATCTGTCTATTAAAAGTCCGAGAATATACGCATAAAATGACGTGCCGAGCATCATCAGCATATAGATGGGCTCGCCGTAGAAATAGAAGAACAAGCTGGAGACAAGCAGTACGAAGTTCTTAAGTTTAAACGGTACGGCAAAATACAGTATGAGCGTTATCGGTAGAAAATAATATAAAAATTCTATACTTGAAAAAAGCATATTTCCTCACCTTAAAGAGAAATTGCCGATTTTAATGTCGGCAATCTCTTGATTTCTTAATTTAATTATGCGAGTTCTTCACCGTCAACAGTTTCGTCTTCAATGATCTCATCTTCGATTACTTCTTCCTCAAATTCAACTACGGGAATGGGGTTCAAGAATGCATTTACGATAGCGTCTCCGTCTCCAAGTTCGCTATTGATGGAGAGGTAAAGTACAACGTCGCCGAGAGCAACTACCTTTACGAAATCGGGAGGAGTCGCGCAGATCCACTGCTGGTTTGCGTTTCTCGTCTCAAGATCTTTAACATATGCGTTAACGTCTGTGCCTTCCTTAACTCTAAAAACTGCCATATCGAATCTCTGAGCGGACATCATAGGCATATAAACCGCGCCGTCTGCAAAGTCGATTCCGCCTTCGCCCGTTTCACCGTCATTCCAAAGTCCCTGTATGGGGTTGATTTCAGGCGTGATAGTGTCAAACATGGGGAAAAACTCAAGAGTTACCTGGCTTATGACGGTGTTTAAGATATCTTTGCAAGAAGCGTCACCCCAAGTCTTTTCTTCGATCTTGTTTTCTTCACCATTATCTGTGTTTTCCGTATCGGGTGTGTCGGGTGTCTCATCCTTTTTAGTGCCGCAAGCGACAAAGGAGAGCACGAGTGTAAGTGCGAGTACGAGAAGAATGATTCTTTTCATTGTTTTAGTTCCTTTCGGTTTTTGTTTTATATTTTATTTTATTTTTAACATTATCTTATCCGCCCGAGCAGATGCCAAAATGCTGTAGGTCTTATCTTCACCCGTCACGGTGAGCTGATATGTGTCAGCCGCAGGCTCAGGCAGCGCCCAAACGACTTTTGTTTTCCCTGTAAATTCAAGCGTTTCCCCCACGTCAACGTAGATTCCGAGAGTTTCATCGTATACAAGAATAACTCCGTCCGTAACCGTAACATTTGCATTTTTACCGCAAAGCTCAAGCGTTACGGCATCGTTTGCCGTTTGCGCAGGTGCTTGCGCAGAGTTATCGTGTCTTGCAAGCAAAACGCCGCTTGATGCGTACTCTATGCGTTCGGCTTTTGCAATTACGTATTCTTCCGTTATTATATCTCCGTTATAGTATACGCCGAATTTCCCGCCGTCAAACATACCCGAAGACACCAAAAACGCAAGTGCGATAACGAACAAAAACGCCGCCGCAACGTATCCCATACGAGATATTGACAAAACACTCTTTCTGAAATTTTGCGAATTATCAACGGTCTGCGCCCTTTTGAGTATTCTTTGAAAGCACTCCTCGGAAGGTGCGAGCTTTTCATATTCTTTTTTTATGGACTTATCTATCAAACCTCAACGCCCTCCTCGCAAAATACGTCTTTTAAAAGCTCTCTGCCTCTCATAAGCCGCATTTTCACCGCTGAAGTTGAAATGCCAAGTGACGAAGATATCTGCAAAACGGAAAGGTTTTCAAGATAATGAAGCACGAATACTTCTTTATACTTTTCCGGAAGTGCGAATATTTTTTCAAGCACTCCGAAATCCTCTGCGGGCTCGTGTGCTTCTTCGCCCGCCTCATCGGAATATTCAAGTATCCGACGCCGCTTATTTCGCCTTAACGTATCCTTGCAGTGATTTGCCGTAACTTTGATAAGCCAAGCTTTTTTATGTTCTTCGCTTTTGAAGGACTTGGGCTTTAGCATATACTTGCAAAATATATCCTGAAGCGCATCCTCCGCATCGCAAGATGAATGAAGGTACGTAAGACATATTCTGTAAAGCATCGTGCCGTACGTCCGATATACTTCTTCGCAGTTTGCAGCGATATTATCCGTCATATCGGGATACTTCACCTCCCTTAAAAATCGGGCGCCTTTCGCATCCTTCACCAATAATACGAATAAGCTGCGCTCAAGGTCACATTTTTTTAAAAATTTTTTCGCTTGTATAGTTTAACATATTTTCACGCTTATTTCAACACCTTTTTATATTGACTTTACTTTCCCGCAAATGTTATAATAAATGAAAACAATTGACTTTTCGTGAAAGATAAAGGAGAACTATGATACATAAATACAAGCAAGGCGGACTTAACATCGTACTCGACGTATATTCGGGCTCAATACACGCCGTTGACGATATTGCATTCGATATAATAGGTCTGTACGAAGAAAAAACAAAAGACGAAATAATCGCACAAATGTGCGAAAAATACAAAAACGTCACAACGGAAAGCGAAATCGACGAGTGCTTTGAGCAAATAAGGGCACTTGAGGACGACGGAAAGCTCTTTGCCGAGGATAACTTCAAAAAAGCGGCGGATAAATTAAAGGAGCGTACATCAGGCGTTATTAAGGCACTTTGCCTTCATATTGCGCATACCTGTAACCTAAACTGCTCGTACTGCTTTGCAAGCGGGGGCAAATATTCGGGCGAAAGAGCCTTAATGAGCCTTGAAACAGGTAAAAGAGCGCTTGATTTTCTTATTGAAAATTCGGGCACTCGAACAAATCTCGAAGTCGACTTTTTCGGCGGCGAGCCTTTAATGAATTTCGACGTTGTGAAAAAGCTCGTTGAATATGCGAGAGCAAGAGAAAAAGAAACCGGTAAAAACTTCCGCTTTACGCTTACCACCAACGGCTTAAACATCGACGACGACGTTATAGATTTCGCAAACAGAGAGTGCAGTAACGTGGTTTTAAGCCTTGACGGCAGAAAAGAGATACACGATAGGTTCAGAGTTGACTATTCGGGAAACGGAAGCTTTGACAGAATAGTTCCGAAATTCCAAAAGCTCGTAAAGGCAAGGGACGGCAAAAACTACTATATGCGAGGCACCTTTACGCACGCAAATCCCGATTTCGTAAACGACATAAAGGCAATGCTTGAGCTCGGTTTTACAGAACTTTCGATGGAGCCCGTAGTATGCGCACCCACAGACCCCTCGGCACTTACGAAGGAAGATATCGAAATCGTCAAAAAGCAATACGAGGAGCTTGCCGAGCTTATGCTCGAAAGAAATGCAAACGGGCGTCCCTTTACGTTCTACCACTATATGATAGACCTCACCGGCGGCCCTTGCATATACAAGAAAATATCGGGATGCGGCTCGGGCACGGAATATATGGCGGTCACTCCTTGGGGCGACCTCTACCCCTGCCATCAATTCGTGGGCGACGAGAAATTCAAGCTCGGTAACATATACGAAGGCGTCACCAATGAAAAAGTACGCAACGAATTCAAGAGCTGCAACGTATACTCGCACCCCGAATGCGCTGACTGTTGGGCAAAGCTCTATTGCTCGGGAGGCTGTGCGGCAAACGCATATCACGCTACGGGAAGCATACGGGGCGTATATGAAAGCGGCTGTGAGCTTTTCAAGAAAAGAATGGAATGCGCAATCTACATAGAAGTAAAAAAAATGTTTGGTGAATAATATGAACACGCCCATACGGGATTTTTTGGAAAAATACGAAAAAAGCAGAGCCGTGAGGCTTCATATGCCCGGTCATAAAGGCAAGGTGCCCTTTGACATAACGGAAATAAGCGGTGCGGACGTGCTTTACAAGGCAAGCGGCATAATCGCCGAAAGCGAGAAAAATGCAAGTGCTCTTTTCGGCTCGGAGCATACGTTTTATTCGGCCGAAGGCTCCACACTTTGCATAAAAGCTATGGTACAGCTTATATCGCTTTATGCTAAAGAAAATAGCAAAGCGCCGTATATACTTGCCTGCCGAAACGTACATAGGAGCTTTATTGACGCCGTAGCTTTAACCGATGTGAAAACGGATTTTATATACTCCGATGACAGTAGCGTTATGTCGGCAAGTATAAATCTCGAAGCGCTCGAAGAATGCATAAAAGAAAAAAAGCCGACTGCGCTTTATGTCACCTCCCCAAGCTATCTTGGGGAAATTGCAGATATCAAAGGCGCATCGAAAATATGTAAAAAATACGGCGTGCTGCTTGCCATCGACAATGCGCACGGTGCATATACGAAGTTTTTGTGTCCAAGCATGCACCCGCTCGATATGGGTGCGGATATCGTTTGCGATTCGGCGCATAAGACGCTTCCCGTTATAACGGGCGGCGCGTATCTTCATATAGGTAAAAATGCGCCCCCTTGCTTTTCGGAAAATGCTCGAAGCGTCCTTTCGCTTTTTGCATCGACAAGTCCTTCTTACCTTATTTTAAGCTCACTTGACCAAGCAAATCTCATACTTTCAACAAAGTTCGGAAAAATGCTTTCGGAATGTGTGAAAAAGGTCGATGGTTTGAAAGAAAAGCTCTCGGGACACGGCTTTGTGCTCTTTGGTGACGAAAAATTAAAGCTTACGCTTATGCCTAAGGCTTTTGGCTATCTCGGCACGGAGCTTGGCGAAATACTTGAAAAGGAAGGCATCTTTTGCGAATTTTGCGATAGGGACTATATGGTTGCGATGTTCTCCCCATATAATGAGGACTGCGACTTTGAAAAATTCGAAAGAGTCTTGCTTTCGCTTGAGAAAAGAGCTCCTATTGAGGAAAAAATCCCTCCCGTAATGAGATGTGAAAGGGCTTTGGGCATAAGATATGCACGCCTTGCCCCTTCGGTCAAAACGGACATAGCGAACGCACAAGGCAAGATACTTGCGTCTGCTCTCGAAAGCTGTCCGCCCGCAATACCCATAATGATATGCGGTGAAGTGATAACAAGAGAGTGTGTAAGAGCATTTAATTATTACGGCATCAAGACGGTGCTTTGCGTAAAAGAATAGAAAAAATCCCAAGCTCACGCTTGGGATTTTTTGTTAAATATTATACACCTTCTTTGCGTTTTCGCTGAATATCTTTACGTATTCTTCGTCGGAAAGCTCCATATCAAGAAGCGTCTTTATCTCCGTATCAGCTCTCCACATAGGATAGTCCGTGGCAAACATCACCTTATCCGCACCGTATCGGCGTATCATCTCTTTTGCGTTATCCTTGCCCGTATAGTAGAAGCTTGAGGAGCAGTCTACGTAAAAATTCTCATACTCCGCAAGCTGTAAACTTGCGTTTTCCCATATCGACCAGCCGCCGAAGTGCGCACCTATGAAGGTGAGCTTTTTATAAGTTTCCAAAATCGGCTTTAAGCGATTCGGGTTTGAATTATCGTAGCGGCAATCTCCCGTGTGTAACAAAACGGGTGCTCCCATTTTCTCGCAGTTTTCGTATATCTCAAGCAATCGGTAATCGTCAAGCTTAAATCCCTGAATGTCCGGATGGAGCTTTACGCCGTGAAGACCGAGCGATAAAAGATATTCCAAATCGCCCTTTATATCCTCGCTTTCGGGGTGGAGCGCTCCGAGCCCCGTAAAGCTTTGGGGATCACTCTTTACCGCCTCTGCGATAAACTCGTTTATACGTCTTACCTGCTTTGGCGTGGTAGCTACGGAATGAATTAAAAATTTATCCACCCCCGCACCTTTACCCGAAGAAAGAAGGTCGTCTATAGTGCCCTTATGCTTTGATTTGACGTGATAGAATTCGTCCGTATGTCCGACTGCGGAGGCAGCTATCTTTTCGGGATATATGTGACAATGCGCATCGATGCAATAAAACTTACCTACCATTATGCATCATCCTTTCTTAAGCCCGAGCTTTTCTATCGCTGTTTCGCGCATCTTGTATTTGAGTATCTTTCCTGCAGCGTTCATCGGGAATTCGTTCACAAACATAAAATACCTCGGCACCTTGTGTCTTGCGATAGATGCATTTCCGAATTCCTTCATTTCGTTTTCGTCGGCGCTCTCGCCGCTATTGAGAATTACCCACGCACAGCACTCCTCGCCGTATCTTTCGTCGGGAACACCGACCACTTGAACGTCACGGATCTTGGGATTTGTGAGATAAAATTCTTCTATCTCTCTCGGATATAGATTCTCACCGCCTCGGATGATCATATCCTTAAGACGTCCCGTTATTTTGTAATATCCGTCCTCGGTCTTACAAGCGATATCGCCCGTATGAAGCCATCCGTCTGCATCAACGGTCTGCGCCGTTTCCTCGGGCATTTTGTAATAGCCCTTCATAATATTGAAGCCGCGGGCAACGAATTCGCCGTTTTCGCCGGCAGGAAGCTCGGCACCCGTTTCGGGATCGATTATCTTACATTCAACGCCGGGGAATGCGCTTCCTACGGTCTCGACACGGTGATCTATATCCTCGTTTACCTCACCCATCGTACATCCGGGAGAAGCCTCGGTCTGACCGTACACGGAAATTATCTCGCGCATATTCATCTCGCTTGCCGCACGACGCATCAGATCGGCAGGACAGTTTGCGCCTGCCATAATGCCTGTGCGCATATACGAAAAGTCGGTTTTTTCAAAATCGGGATGATTGAACATCGCAATAAACATAGTGGGAACGCCATTGAAGCACGTTATGTGCTCGTCATTCACACAAGCAAGAGATGATTTCGGTGAGAAATACGGTATGGGGCAAAGCGTTCCGCCGTGCGTCATCATAGAGGTCATCGAAAGCACCATTCCGAAACAATGGAACATCGGTACTTGTATCATCATACGGTCCGCCGTCGACAGATCCATTCTGTCACCTATGGTCTTTCCGTTATTTACGACGTTTCTGTGCGTGAGCATAACGCCCTTGGGAAATCCCGTCGTTCCCGACGTGTACTGCATATTGCATACGTCGGTGGATTTTACCAAAGATGCACGTCTTCTTACTTCCTCGCGAGGAACCAAGGATGCACGGGAAAGCATCTTTTCGAAAGTAAGACAGCCGTCCATAGTAAATCCGACGGTGACGACGTTGCGCAAAAACGGAAGGTTCTTTGAATAAAGAGGCTTTCCGGGCTCTAACGTCTTAAGCTCGGGACAAAGCTCTTCGATGATCTCCTTGTAGTTGATGTCCTTGCAATACTCTATCATAACAAGCGTATGCGTGTCGGACTGCCCAAGCAAATATTCGATCTCGTGAATCTTATATGCGGTGTTGACCGTAACCAAGACTGCGCCTATCTTCGTCGTCGCCCAAAATGTGATAAACCATTCAGGAACGTTTGTTGCCCACACGGCAACGTGATCGCCCGCCTTTACGCCGAGCGAAATAAGTGCCGCAGCACATTCGTCAACATCTCGTCTGAATTGCTTATACGTCCTCGTATAATCGAGAGTGGGATACTTAAAAGCGTATTGGTCGGGATATTTCTCCGCCATAGCATCGAGAACGTCGGAGAACGTTGCATCGATAACATCGTATTTTTTCCATACGAATGTTCCCGTCTTATCTCTGTTATAGTATACCTTGTCAAACTTTTTCTTCTCTCGGTTGAGCTTTGAGATATAGTTGGAAAAGTGAGTCAAAACTATATCCGCATCGTTTATCTCTCCGTTCCACGCCGCACATATATATCCCTCGTAGTTAAGGGAAGAAAGTGCATTTATGAGCTTCGCGACGTCAAGCTCGCCCTCTCCTATCAACACGGTCTTTCCGTCCTTCATATCTCCGAGACGGACGTATTTTATATATGCGCCTAAGGTCTTTATAGTTGATTCGGCACTTTGACAAGCGGAAAAATACGTTCCTCTGACGTTCCACGATGCACCTATTACCGCAGAGGATAAGTGATTGATTATACCTATTACCTTTTCCGTATCCGTAAGTGCTCCGACCGTTTCAAACAGTATATTTACGTCCGTGCTTTCAGCCTTTTTTACGGCAGAGGCAAGTTTTTCGTCCAAAACTTCGTACGATATCTTATCGTCAATACGGACGATGACGTTGGGAATTCCCGCTTCCGCCGCCATACTTACGTACTTGAGCACCGTGCTTGCCGTAACGCTTTCACTGTCGATGCTCTCGGGCATACGAAGTGCGGATACGGAGAGATTTCTGTTCACAAGCTTTCTTTTTGCCGATGCCATTCGGTCACGTCTTAATATACTGTCGTTATGAATATCGCGTTCCTTTACGGCATCGTATATTTCAAACCCGTCAAATCCGTACTCAAAGGCATAACGGCAAGTATCAAAGAAGGTTGACCTACTTACGTTCTTCGTTGAAAATGCTATTTTCATATTGTATATTATGCCTCCTCAAAAACGATCTTGTTAAGTGCATTGATATACGCCCTTATACTTGCCGCAACGATATCGGTTGACGTTCCGTTTCCGGAATAGAGCTTTCCTCCGTTGCGAAGCCTTACAAGTGCAGAGCCAAGCGCTTCCTTTCCCTCCGTTACGGACTGAACTTGAAAATCATCAAGCTCGTAGTGGTGGCCTATGCACTGCTCAATGGCTCTGAATGCCGAGTCGACGGGACCGTCACCGCTTGCAACGCCGCATATTATCTCATCGCCCGATTTAAGCATTACCTGTGACATTGAGTTTGCCACGTTGGAGCTTGTGGTCGTATACATTTCAAAATGATAGGTGGACGGTGCTTGCATAGCGTAGCTTGCAATAAGCGCCTCAAATTCCTTCGAGCCGACCGTGCCCTTCTTTTCACACACCTGCATAAGCGCCTTATATACGTTTCCGACGTCCTCATCGGAAAGCTCATAGCCAAGTATCGCCGCCGCCTGTGCAACCTGTGAAACGGAAGAATCGGAATCAAGCAAAACTTTCTTCTTCTCGCTTACCGTTTCTTCTCTCTCAAAGCTGCTGTGATCTATGCTTGATATCATACCGTCAATGCTCGTGTGGATCTTGGTGGTATCAAGCTCTGTTTCCGCGCCTATTTGAGATGCGCAAACGTTCATCGCATCGGAAAATTTGCCCATAGAAAGAACGTCTTTACCCGCCATAGCGCATTTGACGCCGTCCGCTCCGCTTTTGATTGCGGAAAATGCAGATGCGACTGCCATATTTATACGGTCGGACACTTGAACGTAAACGGGTACGTTTACGCTTTTCTTTGCGATTGCAACGAGCTCGGCAATACCCTCGGGCGCGGAAACACCCGCATCATCACAAATCGTAATCAACGTAGCTCCGCTTGCCTGTGCTTCCTTTATAGCGGAAATGAGAAACTCCCCGTCCGCTCTCGTAGAGTCAAGTGCGGTGAATTCAACGTCGGCGCAGTAGAGCTTTGCCTCTTTTATAAGCTCTGCTATCTTTTCAAGCATAACGCTTTGCTTTACGTGATAGGTGTATTCCATCTGAATAGTGGATACGGGAAGCGCTATCTGCAAACGGGGACTGCGTGCTTCCTTTATACATTCCCAAGCCTCCGAAACACCTTCGGTGCTAAAGCCTACGGGAATTGCAAGAGCTGCGTTTTGCACGTTACTTGCGATAGTTTTATATATTATTCTATCCTCACGAAGCGATTTTATGGGCGGAAGCTCGATTGCACCAACGCCTATCGCATCGGCGCAATTTGCAATAGCGGACTTCTCACGGAAAAGCAAAGATATATCTCTCTGCTCTGAAAGCTTTGCAAGCGTAATATCGGTGACTGTGATTTTTTTCATTTTGAAAACTCCTTTCGAATATAAATCAAATAAAACAAAAAACGTTTCCGTCTCCTTGTCATTCAAAGAGACGAAAACGTTAAAAACTATTTCCGCGGTACCACTCTTTTTCATCCCGTTCGGGACGCACCTTAGATGCAAACACATCTTTGCTCTGTTACGGGAGCTCCCGTCCGCCACTACTCTTTTTCGCATCGGACGCTCCGCGGCGAGTTCGGCAAAAAACCTTCGAACGTCTTGCACCGACCGACGTCTCTCTGCACGAAAGCTGAATTTACCTACTATTCCGCATCTCAGCGTTTAAATTTTCCTTATTCTATCACAAGGAAATCAGTTTTGTCAATACTTTTTTTGAAATTTTTTACACATCAAGTCTTGCTACGTCCTCTATGCTTTCTCTCTTTACGGCAACGTAATTTTCGCCGCCTTTAAGCATTACGACCGCAGGGTGCGGCAATCGGTTATAGTGGGACACCATCGAGTAATGATATGCGCCCGTCGTCGTGCAGGCGAGAATGTCACTTCGCTTCGTCGAGTCGGGAAGCATTATACGCTCTGCGATGATATCACCGCTTTCGCAGCACTTTCCTACGACCGTACACTCCATATCGCATCTTGCGTTCATATCGTTTGCGTAAAATACGGTATATTCGGCGCCGTAAAGCGCATGTCTTATATTATCCGTCATTCCGCCGTCGACGCTGACGTAGTTTTTATATCCCTTTATTCTCTTGACCGTGCCTACGCTGTAAAGCGTGATTCCCGCTTCGGCAACTATGCTTCTGCCCGGCTCAAAGGTCACCGTGGGAACGTCAAGCGAAAGTGCTTTCGACTTTTCTCTTATATAGTTTCCGATAAAGGCTATGTTTTTATCTATATCCATTACGGGATCTTCCTTGACGTATCTTGCGCCGAATCCGCCGCCGAGACCGAGCTCCCTTATGCTATATGAAAAATCGTCCTTCATCTTCTTTGCAAAATCGAGAAGTATCTCCGCCGTGCGTACGTATACGTCCGTATCGAAAACTTGGCTTCCCACGTGGGCGTGGATTCCCTCAAAATCGAGATTTTTGCACTCAAGCACCTTTTGTACAGCTTCGTACGCCTGTCCCGTTTCTATAGCAAATCCAAACTTTGAGTCAACCTTGCCCGTTGCAATAGCTTCATACGTATGAGGGTCGATACCGGGAGTAAGGCGGAGCATAACTCTTTGCTTTATTCCCCTCTCCTGCGCCTTCTTATTAAGCGTATAAAGCTCCTCCAAATTATCCGCAACGAACGAGCCTACCCCCGCATCAAGCGCATAATCTATATCCGCATCGGTCTTATTGTTCGAGTGATAGCTTGCCCTTTCCATAGGAAAGCCCGCCGCCTTTGCCGTTGCTATCTCACCTGCGGAGACGACGTCGATATACATATCCTCGTCCTTCATAATGCGATACATCTGCTTGAAGGAAGCGGCTTTTGATGCGTAAAATATTTTATATTTTCCCAAAAATGCTTTATCTGCGGCACTCTTATATTCTCGCACGCGGCTTCTTATAAGATCCTCATCCATAACGTATAAGGGCGTGCCGTATTTTTCGGCAAGTGCCGTTGTGCTTTGGCCTGCGGCAAGAAGCTCGCCGTCTGCACCTATTTCAAGATTGGGACAAATCAGATCGCGGTTCATTTTGATTTCCTTTACAACATTTTTTCACGAAGCTCTGACGGTGAAAGCTCCGAAAGATAGGCAGGGGCAATATCAAACACGGTCTTACAGCCGTACTCTCCCCTTTTTGCGAGCTTGTAAACCGCTCTTGCATAGCATACAAGCACGCTTGCGGTAAATTCGGGGTTTGAATCGAGGTTTAATTTATACTCTATGGTATGAGTATTTTCTCCGTTTACACCCGTTGTGCCGCTCGATATCACGCTTCCGCCGTGCGGAAGGCTCTTGTGGTTTTTATCAAGCTCCTCTTGGCTTATAAAATTAACGGTCGTGGGATAATCCGCAAAATACTTGGGCATCGTCTTTATGGCGTTTTCCACGTATTCGGCGTCTGCGCCCTCACAAAGAACGACGTAGCACTCTCTTTTGTGCTTTTCGCCCGCCGTAAGAGTGGGGTTTTCGCCTCGTCTTACGCTTTCGACCGCTTCTTCAATGGGCACGGTGTATTGACGTGCGTCGGCAACACCCTCGATTCTCCTTATAGCATCGGAATGGCCTTGGCTGACGCCCTTGCCCCAAAACGTATACTGCTTGCAATCGGGAAGTATCGCAGATGCGTATACCCTTGCAACGGAAAACATACCGGGGTCCCAACCTGCAGAAATGAGTGCCGTCGTGCTTGCTTTTTTGGAAGCGGCATCTACTCTGTCAAAGTGTGCGGGGATATCTGCGTGAGTGTCAAAAGAGTCAACGACGTTGAAATTTTGTGCAAGTGCAGGTGTCATCTCGGGAAGGTCCGTTGCACTTCCCCCGCATATAACGAGAACGTCTATTTGGTCTTTATAAAGTAAAATATCGTCTGCGGGATATACCTTCGTGCCTAAAAGCGTCTTTACGCTTTCGGGCGCACGGCGGGTAAATATTCCCGCATTTTCCATATCGTTATTCTTTGCTACCGCAAGCTCGACGCCTTTGCCTAAATTACCGTAGCCGTAAATTGCAACTCTTATCATCGTTTACCTCTATTTAAGCATATCCTTCATACCGTAAAGTCCCGCGCTCTTTCCTTCAAGGAATTTTGCCGCACAGAGTGCGCCCTCTGCAAATACAGCTCTCGTATATGCTTCGTGTTTTATCGTCACCGCTTCTTTGTCGGTGCCGATTATTACCTCGTGTATACCTACGTTGTTTGCCATTCTGACGGAATGGATACCTATTTCGCTTGCGTCTCTCTTTCCTGCGTGTCCGTTTACCCAGTGCAGTTCTTGACGCACTGAACAGATTTCCTCGGCAATAGTCTTTGCCGTGCCGCTCGGAGCGTCTGTCTTGCGGTTATGGTGGGTTTCGACTATCTCGATATCCGCAGTATTCATGACCGCCGCTATCTTCTTTGCACTTTCGATAAGAAGGCTTACGCCGAGAGAGTAGTTTGTCGAAAAGAAAAGGGGTATCTTCTTTGCGCCCTCGTTTATATAGGCAAGCTCTTCTTCGGTCTGTCCCGTCGTTGCAAGAACGAGCGGTATATTCTTCTTTACCGAGTAGTCTATAAGCGCTTTCGTGGCAAGGTGAGAGGAAAAGTCGATTATGATATCCGCATCAAAATCCGCTTCGTCGAAGCTTCTTGCACACTCGTAATCTTCCGTGCCGTCTGCGTTTTGGTCGATTCCGTATATCTTTTCTATCTCGGAGGCATTTTTTGCAAGCTCTAATACTTGTTTTCCCATAAAGCCGCAAATGCCGCTGATTATTACGTTCATATAAGTCCGTGCCCCTTCATTATTTCAAGCATAGCCGCTTCCTTCTTTTCGTCCATCGGGCAAAGAGGAAGTCTTAAATAGTTTTCGCAAAGTCCCATCGCCGCACAAGCCGCCTTTGCGGGTATGGGATTTACCTCGCAGAAAAGCGCATCTACAAGAGGAAGCACGTCAAGCTGTATCTTTGCACTGCCCGCTACGTCGCCTGCAAAAAACTTATCGCACATCTCAACCGTTTTTGCGGGCATTATGTTAGACAATACGGAAATGACTCCGATTCCGCCAAGGGACATAATGGGAACTATCTGATCGTCGTTTCCGGAATATACGTCTATATCATCGCCGCAAAGCGAAATGAGCTTTGCAATTTGCGATATGTTTCCGCAAGCTTCCTTAACGGCAACTATATTCGGGTGCTTTGCAAGCTTTGCAACCGTTTCGGGAAGAAGATTGCAACCCGTTCTGCCGGGTACGTTATAAAGGATACAAGGCTTTGTGGAAGCATCGGCTATAGCCCTAAACGATATCTCCATTCCCTTTTGTGTAGCTTTATTATAGTAGGGCGTTATGAGAAGCACCGCATCAACGCCTGCCTCGCAAGCAAATTTGGTAAGGCTTATGGCATAGTTTATGTCATTTGAGCCCGTGCCTGCGATTACGGGCACTCTGCCTGCCGTATGCTTTACACAAAACTCGATAGCTTCCTTATGCTCTTTATCGTTAAGCGTTGAGCCCTCTCCCGTCGTTCCTATCGTAACGATAGCATTTACGCCCTCTTTTATCTGCCAATCGATAAGCTCACCGTACTTTTTGTAGTCGATACCGTCCTTTGTAAGCGGGGTGATAAGCGCCGTTGCTACGCCTTTAAATATCGTGTTTTTCATAACGTCCTCCTTGAACTTTAAAAAATGAGAGGTTTTTGGCGGATAACGCAAAAACCTCTCGTTTATGTTCGTAATGAATTACATAAATTCGAGATAGCCCTCCGCAAATAATGCGACAGTAGAACGAATCTTATTTCGCACTACCAGAAACGCTGCCGCCGCAGACGTATCTTCGGCGGTCTTGCCTTTCACAAAGTCTCGAAATCCCGCCGGATATGAAAGACAATGCTACTTTTCAAAGGCCGCGCCTCTATCATCTTAAGTAAATTCTATACTATTTATTTTTGTTTGTCAATACCTTTTATTTATTTTCGTAATTGTAGCCGCAGTTGACAGCTTTAAGGTTTACGTCAAATAAATCTGCATGTCTTGCGGAAACTATCTTTTTGAGTGCGTCCTCAAGATTGTCGTAGCTTACGGCGTCGCACTCTTTTAAGAACTTGCCCATCATTATCATATTGGAAAGGGTGGGTGCTCCGATAGACTGTGCAAGAGCAGTTGAAGGAATATATACCACCTTGACGTCGCTTCTTGTGACCTTTCTTTCGATAAGGGTTGAGTCAACGAAGATAGTTCCACCCGAAACGACCGCATCCTCGTATTTATCAAGCGAGGGGAGGTTCATCGCAATAAGCACGTCGGGCGCCGATACGATGGGAGAGCCTACAAGCTCATCGCTGATGATAACGCTGCAGTTTGCCGTGCCGCCTCTCATTTCGGGACCGTAGGAAGGAAGCCAAGAAAGCTGTTTGCCTTCAAGAAGCGCCTTATACGCAAGGAACTTTCCCGCAAAAAGTACGCCCTGACCGCCAAATCCGGCAATCAATATCTGTGTTGTCATATTACTCCGCCTCCTTTGCGCTCTTGTCCTTATATACACCGAGAGGATAGTAAGGTATCATCTTTTCATCCACCCATTCAAGTGCCTTCTCAGGTGTCATACCCCAGTTTGTAGGGCAGGTGGAAACGACCTCAACAAGAGAAAATCCCTTGCCGCTAACCTGATTTTCAAACGCCTTCTTTATCATCTTCTTTGCATTCTTGACGTTCTTTACGTTATTTACCGCAACTCTTGCGATAAATTCGGGCCCGTCAAGCGTGGAAAGCATTTCGCTGACCTTTACGGGATAACCCGCCGTAGCTACGTCTCTGCCGTAGGGAGAGGTCTGCGTGACCTGTCCGGGAAGAGATGTGGGGGCCATCTGTCCGCCCGTCATACCATAAATTGCGTTGTTTACGAAGATAACGGTTATATTTTCGTTTCTCGTTGCGGCGTGTACCGTCTCCGCCATACCGATGGAGGCAAGGTCGCCGTCACCTTGATAGGTGAATACAATGTTCTCGGGCAAAGCGCGCTTGATGCCCGTTGCAACTGCGGGCGCTCTTCCGTGAGCTGCCTCGACCATATCGCAAGCAAAATAATCATAAGCCATAACCGCACAGCCTACGGGTGCAACACCTACGGTCTTGCCTTCAATGCCGAGCTCGTCAATAGCTTCTGCAACCAAGCGGTGAATAATACCGTGGGTACAGCCGGGGCAATAGTGAAGTTCTTTCTCGGTCAGGCTCTTGGGCTTTTCAAATACTGTCATTATTTGCACTCTCCCTTCATCTTTCTAATTGCTTCTATAACCTCTTCGGGAGTGGGGATCATTCCGCCTGCACGATTGCAAAGGAATACGGGCTTCTTGCATTCTTCGGCAAGCTTAATATCCTCGATCATCTGTCCCATCGAAAGCTCTACACTCAAAAATCCCTTGACCTTATCTGCCGCATCGCTAATGGGCTTTTTGGGGAAGGGCCATACGGTAAGAGGACGGACCATACCGACCTTTATACCCTCTTTGCGTGCGGCGATGACCGCATTTCTCGATACTCTTGCGGCGATACCAAATGCAACTACACAATATTCTGCGTCGTCCATCATAAAGCTCTCGTATCTTGCCTCATTTTCCTCAATGAGCTTATATTTTTCGAATCTCTCAAAATTCTTCTTCTCAAGCTCGTCGGGTACAAGGTAAAGAGAATTGATGATATTGTGCTTTCTCTTCATCTTCGTTCCCGTGACCGCCCAAGGCTTATCCTCTGCCGTAACGGTCTTTTCCTCGGGAAGCTCTACGGGCTCCATCATCTGTCCCATAGTGCCGTCTGCAAGAAGCATTACGGGCATAAGATACTTGTCAGCAAGGTCAAACGCAAGAGATGTCATATCTGCCATCTCCTGAACGGACGAGGGAGTGAGAACTATAAGGTGATAGTCGCCGTGTCCGCCGCCCTTGGTTGCTTGGAAATAGTCGGACTGCGAGGGCTGGATACCTCCAAGACCGGGGCCGCCTCTTTGCACGTTAACGATAAGTGCGGGAAGATCTGCACCCGCTATGTAGGAGATACCCTCCTGCTTTAAGGAAATTCC
This sequence comes from Eubacteriales bacterium, assembly GCA_045585835.1. Classification (GTDB taxonomy): domain Bacteria; phylum Bacillota; class Clostridia; order Oscillospirales; family CAG-272; genus CALCTE01. The sequence continues at coordinate 201,457 of JAZMZG010000009.1, read as the reverse complement.
GGGAGAGGACGAGGACGTCATAACACGAAGTCCCGTGCCCGCTACGCCGTATACCATATTTATAGCCGAAACTTCGCTTTCAGCCTGCAAAAATACGCCGCCTATCTTGGGCATACGCTTTGCCATATATGCGGCAACCTCTGTTTGAGGTGTTATGGGATAGCCGAAGTAGTGTCTGCAGCCTGAGCGGATAGCCGCCTCTGCGATAGCTTCGTTGCCCTTCATCAAAACCTTTTCTGCCATTTAAGCCACCTCACTTCTCAACGGTGATAACGCAATCGGGGCACATAGTTGCGCAAAATGCACAAGCGATGCACTTTTCCTGATCGGTCATTTCAGCCGGTGAATGTCCCTTTCTGTTTATTTTTTCCTTGGAAAGTACGATGATCTTTTTAGGGCATACGGTAACGCAAAGTCCGCAACCCTTACATCTGTCCGTGTCAAACGTAACCTTTGCCATTTTTACATCTCTCCTTCGTTTAAAAGATTTTTTCCTGAAGCGTCAAGGGAAATACCCTCTCTGCATTTATTTTTTCGGCAAGGTCTTCCCTACAGCTTACATAAGCTATGGGAAGTGCGCTTATCTTTGAAAGCGCCTCAGCCTCTTTTTGCGTTTTCTCTATAGCCTCTGCGGTCGTTTCTTCTCCCAAATTGGAATTGTTTATTATAGCGGTAAACGGTATCTTACACGCCGCTTCTATCTCCTTCATTATAGCATAAGCTTCTTCTGCCGTGCGAGTTAAGGGTCTGTAGAAGTTTGCCACAAAAAACATCGCATAATCGTTTTCTTCCAATATATACGGTGTGTATCTTCCGAGTGCGTAAGCTCCTCTGTCGTCACCGCCGACGTCCAAAACTGCGTATCTTGATTTCTGCTGAACGAGCCCGTAAAGCTCACCCGGCAAGGCGGGAAGATCTACGCTAGTATTTGCAAACGGAAGCGATATGACGTCAATACCCGCTTTTGTAAGCTCCTTTTCGCTGTCCTTGGTGCGAAAATAAGGATTTACAACGTCCATATCCGCTATAGCCACGTTATGCCCGCTGTTTTTGAGCGCCATCGCGTAGTTTACCGCAATATTCGTTTTTCCGCTACCGTAGTGTCCGCAAAAGAGGTTTACTCTTTTTACAGGGAAGCCTTTATAGGATATGTCCATTTCATATAGTCCTCGACCTTGCCCGTCTGCATACCGTAAAGCTCATTGTAGAGTCTTTGTGCAATAGGTCCGATCTCGTTGTTGTTTACGATGTAATTCTCGCCCTCGTCATAAAGCTCGCCGATGGGAGAAATAACTGCCGCCGTACCGGTACCGAAGGCTTCGTTAAGTTTTCCCGTCTTTTGTGCTTCGATGACCTCGTCGATGGAAAGCTTTCTTTCCTCGACCTTATATCCCCACTCGCGAAGAAGCTCTATGCAAGAAGCTCTCGTTACGCCGGGAAGAATGTTGCCGTCGGTGAGGTCGGGTGTGACAACGACGTTGTCGATTACGAAAAATACGTTCATCGCACCGACTTCGTCTATGTACTTGCGGTGTACGCCGTCAAGCCACAATACCTGTGCAAAGCCCTTTTCCTCTGCCTTCTGCTGACCGATAAGGCTTGCCGCGTAGTTGCCGCCCGCTTTTGCAAGTCCCGTTCCGCCCTTTACGCAGCGCACGTACTCTCTCTCAACCATGATCTTAACAGGGTTGATACCTGCGGCATAATATGAGCCGACGGGTGAAAGAATGATTGCAAAGATATAGGTCTTTGCGGGGTGAACGCCGAGGAAGGGGTCTGTTGCGATTATAAAGGGACGGATATAAAGAGATGTGCCGTCCTTTTGGGGAATCCAATCCTTATCCGCTTCAACGAGAGCGCATATAGCTTCAAGCGCAACCTCGGGGTCGATTCTCGGAACGCAGAGTCTGTCGCAGGTGTTATTCATACGCTCGATGTTCTTGTTGGGTCTAAAAAGCTTAATTTCGCCATTTGGGTGGCGGTATGCCTTCATACCCTCAAAAAGCTCCTGCGCATAATGGAATACCATCGCAGAGGGGTCAAGAGCTATAGGGCCGTAGGGAACGATTCTTCCGTCGTGCCAACCCTTCTGTTCCGTATAGTTCATAAGGAACATATGGTCTGTGAAGATCTTGCCAAAGCCGAGCTTGCTTTCATCTTGCGGCTTTGCTTTGGGTGCTTCGTTCTTAATGAATGTGAAATTCGATTTCATTTATATCTCTCCTTTACGGTAATATTACAGTTTGCTTCTTTGTATCTTTCCGCTTGCAGTCTTGGGAAGCTCGTCCTTGAATATGACTATTCTCGGATACTTATACGGAGCGGTATGCTTTTTAACGTATTCCTGAATCTCTTTTTTCAGCTCTTCCGTCGCTTCCGTACCCTTTACAAGCACGATAGACGCCTTAACTACCTGCCCTCTCACTTCGTCGGGTGCAGGGCTTACGCCGCATTCAAGCACGTAGGGAAGCTCCATTATAACGCTTTCTATCTCGAAAGGTCCTATGCGGTAACCGGAAGATTTGATAACGTCGTCGCCTCTGCCGACGTACCAATAAAATCCGTCCTCGTCGCACCACGCCATATCACCCGTGTGATAGTAGCCGTCGTGCCATACCTCTTTCGTTTTCTCTTCATCTTTATAATAGCCCGTGAAGAGTCCGCATGGTGCACCCTCAACGGTGCGGATAACTATCTCGCCTGTTTCGCCCTTCTTTACGGGCTTGCCGTCTGCATCCATAAGCTCGACCTTATACGTCGGTGCGGGTCTGCCCATCGAACCGAGCTTATGCGGTGCGCCCGTGAGGTTTCCGATGACCATAGTAGTCTCGGTCTGACCAAAGCCCTCAAGTATCTGCAGTCCCGTCGCCTTTTCAAACTGACGGTATATCTCGGGGTTAAGCGCCTCTCCCGCAGTAGTCATATGCTTTACGCTCGAAAGGTCGTATTTGGAGATATCCTCTTTTACCATCATTCGAAGCATCGTAGGCGGTGCGCAGAAGGTGGTGATGTTATATTTTGCGAACATCGGAAGTATATCCGCCGCACTGAAGCGGTCGAAATCGTAAACGAAGGTTGCCGCCTCGCAAAGCCACTGTCCGTAGAATTTACCCCACATCGACTTTGCCCAACCCGTATCCGAGATGGTGAAGTGAAGCCCGTCGGGGTCTACGTTATGCCAATACTTTGCGGTATGGAAATGTCCGAGTGCGTATCTGTAATCGTGAGCGGCTATCTTGGGATAACCTGTCGTACCCGAGGTGAAGAACATTATCATGGTATCGTCACCGCCGGGACTGTCCTCTGTGCGCTCAAAATGAGTGCTGAAAAGGGAAGCTTCATCGTCAAAGTTTCTCCAACCCTCTCGATATCCCTCAACGATTATCTTATGTTTAAGTCCGCCGTAGCTTTGTGCGGCTTTGTCCACCTCTTCGGCGCAAGCGCCCTTTGAGGTACATATTACTGCGGAAATTCCCGCCGTTTCAAGACGGTATTCGATATCGTGCGCAAGAAGCTGATTCATCGCAGGTATACCGATGGCGCCGATGCGGTTTAAGCCGAGCATAGCATACCAAAATTGGTAGTGTCTGCCCATCATAAGCATTACCTTGTCGCCCTTTTTGATGCCGAGAGACTTAAAATAGTTTGCGGCTCTGCACGAATTTTTCTTTACCTCGGAAAAGCTTATGTACTTTTCCGTCTTGTCGGTCGAAATATGGAGCATCGCAGTCTTGTCGGGGTCTTTTTTGGCGATAACATCAAGTATATCGTAAGCGAAATTGAATTTTTCCGTGTTCTTAAAGCTTATGGAAAGAGGCGTGCCCTTTTCGTCCTCAACAACGTCTACGAAGTTATGATATACACGCTCGGAGTCGTCTCTCTTTATAGGCGCTTTGCCCTCTAAAATAGTCTGGTTTCGAAGCTCGGGAATAGGCTCTCCCGTGGGATTTAAGACTATTGCGTAGAAGGTGCAGTCACCGCCGCCGACGGCTATCATACCGTGGGGTGCGGAGCTGTCGTAATAGATACTGTCGCCCGGCGCTAAAATCTCCTTATGCTCGCCTATCTGCACCATAAGATTACCCGAAACGACAATGTCGCATTCCTGACCTGCGTGCGTGGTAAGCTCTATATCCTTATGCTGTGCGCTCTCATCGTAGCGACAGCACACATAAAGCGGCTCGGCTATCCTGCTTCTGAATGCCGAAGCAAGATTATAGTAGGTCATACCGTGAGCCTCTTCTATCCTCTGTCCCGCACCCGCTTTCGTAACGGTGAAGGACTTGAGCGTGGGGCTCTTACCCTCGATTATGTCCGTAACGTCCACGTTAAACGCAAGCGCACAACGATAAATGAACGCAAAGTTTAAGTCACAACGTCCGTTTTCGCAGTCAGTATACTCCTCTACGGAAACGCCCGTCTTTTGCGCCATTTCCTCAACCGTTAGGTTTTCGATCTCACGAAGCTCGTATATTCTTCGTGCCATTTCCTTGATCTTCAGATCAAGGCCTGTCATACTCTGCATAATTTCCTCCGTTTTTTTCTCTATGGAACAGAAACAGCCCGTCCCAAAGATAAAATACTTTGAGACGAGCCTAAAACCCGCGGTACCACTCAAATTACGGAAAATATTTCCGTCACTTTACGGGGCAAACACCCCTTCCGCACTAACGCAGCGGTTACGGAGGGATTCTACTCGGCAAAAGCCTTTCTTTCCCTCGGCTCTGAAGCTACAAAAACAAGCAAGCTTCGGGCGGCTTTCACCAAACGCCGTCTCTCTGTGCGAAAACATCCGCTTGTTCTCTCTTCGTCAACGCCTTTATAATACTAATGTATAGATGTACGGATTTTATCACACATTTATCACGTTGTCAATAGCTTTTTGAAAATTTCCGCTTCAACCTTGACATAATTCCTTGCTCTCGGTATACTGTTTTTATAAACACAATACAAAGATGCAGAAAGGAACGCTATGACCAACGTAAAGACCGTATTTTTAGATGTAGACGATACCTTACTCGATTTCCATAAGTGCGCAAAAGAAAGTATGTTTGCCGTAGCACACGAGCTTGCTTTGCCCTTCCCCGATAACGCTATGGATATATTCCACCCCATAAACAATGGGCTTTGGGAAAAGATAAATTCGGGAGAGCTTACGCACGAAGAGCTCTACAAAGTGCGTTGGAACAATGTCCTCTCTGCTATGAATATAGATTACGACGGAGAGGATTTCGAAAAGCGCTTTTTGAAGATATTGCACAAGACCGCCGTTGTAACGGACGGTGCATTGGAGCTTGTAAAGTATCTTTCCAAAAAATATACTCTTCACATAGCGAGCAACGCCCCCGAAAAACAGCAACTGCTTCGCCTTGAAAAAGCGGGACTTCTTGGATATTTCGACAAGATATTCACCTCCGAAAAGATAGGATACGCTAAGCCGCAGCCCGAGTTTTACGCCTACTGTTTAAACGGACTTGTTCCGAGTGAGTGCTGCATGATAGGCGACAGCCTTACGGCAGACGTAGACGGAGCAGAGGCTGTGGGAATGAAAACTATATGGTTTAACAAAAAGGGGCAAAACGAAACAAGGAACGTCACCGTGACGTCCCTTGCGGAAATTATGAATATTCTTTAATTTTCAGCCGCAGACAATGCCGCGCCTATAACCGTGCCGAATCTCGAATAATCGGGAATTATGAAATTCTTTCCGAATATACGAGAGAACTTGGCAAACAGCGGCTTTGCCTGCGGTATCGTTGACAAAGCACCCGTTAAAACGATATTATCTATCTGCGTAAATCTTGCACAAAATACGGATATCATACCGATAGTTTCAAAAACGAGATTTATCGTTCCGAGTGCAAGGTCCGCCTTCGTTGCGGTATCCTCTACGTTGCCGAAGTTTGCCGCCGTTACCTCTGCGGCAAGTCCCGACAAAGCCTTCTTTGTTATACCGCCCACCTGCAAATCGACCTTCGAAAGATCACCCTCTCCCGCAAGCTCGCTTATATTATCCGTATGCTCCATACCCACTATAAGCTTGGAAAGTCCCGTAAGGGTACCGCCGCCGACGCCCGTGCCTCCGAGATACGTAAACCCGTCCGTGTCGCACTTGACCATCGCCGTACCCGTGCCCATACTTACCACTATCGCCTTGTCAAGCTTCGTAAGATATAGGCCTCCTCTGCCGATACAGTCGAATTCCTCAAGGTGTACCGTGGGAAGTCCGTATATCATATCGGGTAAAAATGTGGAGCCGACTCCCGTTGTCATTATTCTTTCTATATCCTCGATGCCCATATTGTTCTCGGCAAGAAATTTGCCGAATGCGCCGTATGCGGAGGTCAAGGGATCGTTTGCCTTGACTACCATAGGCTCAAGCATCTTTCCGTTTTTAAAACCGACTATTTTCGTTGCGCTTCCGCCAACGTCAATTCCGATAACCGTTTTCATAGCATATCCTCATTTATGGTATTGTTTTCCCTCGCAAATGGTAAATGCACGGTATATTTGCTCTGCAAGCATAACGCGCATAAGTCTGTGGGGAAAGGTCATTTTCGAAAAGCTTATTCGTGCGTTTGCAAACGCCTTGACCTTAGGGGAAAGCCCATATGAGCTTCCTATTATAAATATAAGGCTGTCACACCCGTACGTTGCCGTGTCCGAAACGAGCTTTGCAAGCTCTTCGCTTGTAAGCGCCTTGCCCTCAACACATAAGGCTACCGTGTACGCCTTCTTCGGCACAGCCGCAAGTATCATATCCGCCTCTTTGGAAAGAGCCCTGTCTATCTCGCTTTGAGAAGGGTCTTCCGGAAGAGGCGCTTCTTTTATTTCAAGCGATACAAATTTACAATATGCCGAGAGGCGTTTTGCATATTCCTCTACCGCTTGCCTATAGTAGCTCTCCTTGAGATTGCCTACGTGTATTACCGTCACTTTAAGCATAATACGCCTCCGACGGCTCCTTTTTCGGAGCAACGCATACGTCCGCTCTTCCGCAAGAGGCAAGCTTTGCCCCCGCAAGTGCAAGCTCGGGCATATTGTTCTCACAGCTTAAATGAGCAAGTATTATCTTCTCCGTGCCGTTTTTTGAAAGCTCTTCTATAAAAAGGTCGCACTCTTCGTTTGAGAGGTGGCCTTTTTTTGATTTGATTCTCCGCTTCAACTCGTAAGGATAGCTTCCGAGCATAAGCATATTTTCATCGTAATTTGATTCGAGCACGACCACTTTGCAGCCCGAAAGGCTCTCCCGTATCTCACTTGTCACATACCCGATATCCGTGCAGTAGCCTATGGATTTTTCACCGCCGCTGTATACGACGTATCCGAAGCTCTCTGCGGCGTCGTGAGGTGTGTGAAATGGTATGAAATCAAGCCCCGCGCAACTTATACACTCTCCGCAGGCAACAAGCGTTACATCGGAGATACCGAGTGCCGATGCGGTGCCGAAAGACGTATATACAGGTATGTCAGGCAATCTCTTTCGCAAAACGCATATGCCCTTGCTGTGATCGCTGTGCTCGTGGGTTATGAAAATTCCCTCTATATTCTCTTTATCAAATCCAAGCTCACGTACTTTTTGAAGTATCGTCTTTGCACTCGCACCCGCATCTATAAGTGCAAGGCGCTCTCCGTTTATAACAAGTGATGAGTTTGCATCCGAGCTTGAGCAAAGAGTTACGATTCCCGTCATTATTGCTCGTTTTCTCCGTCGGTGACGTACTCGTTATTTTTAAACGTGCCTTCAATAACCTTTCCGTCCGCCTTCGTGTATTTGCCCTTGCCGTTCATAGCGTTATCGGCAAATTCGCCCTCGTATTTATCGCCGCCGTCCCAAAGGTAAATGCCGCTTCCGCTTATTACGTCCGCAGCGTAATCTCCGTCATATATGTCACCTTTAGCAAAGAAAAACTTTCCCTTGCCGTTTTTTAAGTCCTCGGAAAACTGACCCACGTAAACGTCCTCGGAGCCGTAGTGATATACACCGTTTCCGCTTTTCTTGTTTTCGGAAAATCCGCCTACGTACCAAGTACCGCCGGGGAGTTCTTTTGCGGTAAGCGCAGTAAGGCTCTCGCCTGCCGTAATAATGGCGTCATAGCCGTAAGCCGAAAGATTCGACGTATCGCAGTCTGCCCAAAGGAACACGCCCTTGCCGTGCTTAGTTCCGTCGGCGAACTCGCCCGTATATACGGAGCCGTCGCTGTAATAAAGCGTACCCTTTCCGGTGAAAGCGTCGCTTACGAAATCACCCTCGTAAAAATCCTCGTTGGACCAAGTGTATTTGCCCTTGCCGTTCATTCTGTAATCTCTTATCTTGCCTTCATAAACGTCACCGTTGGCAAATTCGAGCTTTACGGCGTTTTCAACCACCGTTCCGTCACTAAACGTTACGGTAAATCCGCAATCGGTCACCTTTGCGGTCATACCGTCGGAATAGTATAAGGTTCCGCTTTTGGGTACGGTGTCTTCACCCGCTTTGGTAACAAATCCAACGAAAGTAAGTCCGCTCTGCTTTGCATATCTGCCGCCCGCCATAAGCATTATCAAAAGTACTGCAAAAACCGCAACAAGCGCTATTATGAAGAGCCTTGACATTATGCTCGTGCTTTTTTTACGATTGTTCATTTTCATCCTCCATATCGGAATTTTCATCTTCCGTTCCTTCTTCGTTTGCCGCAGGGCCTTCGTCCTGCAAGTTTTCGTTATCCTTTTCGGTTTCATCTCTGTCCGGATAATACTCAAAGCCATCCTCGGTCTTTTGTCCTCCCGATTCCGAAGAGCTTATGGTATTTGCAAGTATCTCTACCCTCTCAACGATAAGATCCTTCGTGAAATACACAGCCCCGAAAACGACAGCCGTAATTATAACAGCCATAATTGTCATTCCAAGCGGCTTTTCTTTTACACTGTAGGTACGCTGTGCCCGAACGATATTTTCTTCCGGAATGTAGTATCGCTTTGTGTCTTCGCCTATACATACGCAAATTCTGCTTTGCGGCACCGACTTTTGAAGCCTCGCTTGGTGATACTTCACGTTCTTTACTATTCCAAGCTCTTCAAGGCTTTTTGCCGTTTCGGGACTGAAGGCTTCGTTTTCAAGAAGAAGTCTTACACCCTTGCCCGCAATTATCTTGCTGTAATACGCAATTATCATCGCGAGCGCAAAGCCGATAAGAGCATACAAAATGATATCGATAAGGCCTCCCGCAAGAGCGGCTGCGTCCATGCCGTCGAGTATGGTTTTATTTGAAGTGAGATATATCATAGCTTATGCCTTTATTACATCCTTGCCGCCCATATAAGCTCTCAAAGCTTCGGGGATAGTTATGCTTCCGTCAGCTTGCAAGTGGTTTTCCAAGAATGCTATAAGCATTCTGGGGGGTGCTACGACTGTATTGTTCAAGGTGTGAGGAAGATACATCTTTCCGTCTGCACCCTTTACTCTCATTTTAAGTCTTCTTGCCTGTGCATCACCGAGATTTGAGCAAGAGCAAACTTCAAAATACTTCTTCTGTCTGGGAGACCACGCCTCTATATCGCAGGACTTGACTTTAAGGTCTGCAAGGTCTCCGCTGCAGCACTCAAGCTGACGTACGGGAATCTCAAGGCTCTTAAAGAGCTCTACGGAGTATCTCCACATCTTCTCATACCACTCCATACTGTCTTCGGGGCGGCATACGACTATCATTTCCTGCTTTTCGAATTGGTGTATTCTGTATACGCCTCTTTCCTCGATGCCGTGAGCGCCCTTTTCTTTTCTGAAGCACGGAGAATAGCTTGTGAGCGTGTGGGGAAGCGTATCCTCGGGAATTATCCTGTCGATATATTTACCTATCATAGAGTGTTCGCTCGTTCCGATAAGGTAAAGGTCCTCACCCTCTATCTTGTACATCATGGCATCCATATCGTTTTGGCTCATTACGCCTTCAACGACGTTGCCGGGAATCATAAAGGGAGGAATGCAATACGTAAAGCCCTTATCAATCATAAAATCTCTTGCATACGCAAGAACCGCCGAATGAAGTCTTGCGATATCGCCCATAAGATAGTAAAATCCGTTGCCCGATACCTTACCTGCGGCGTCCATATCAACACCGTTTAACTTTTCCATTATCTCCGTATGGTAGGGTACCTCAAAATCGGGAACGATAGGCTCGCCGAAACGCTCCACCTCAACGTTTTCGCTGTCGTCCTTACCTACTGGAACGCTTTTGTCGATTATGTTGGGGATAACTAGCATAATGGCGCGTATCTTCTGCGAAAGCTCCGCTTCCGCTTTTTCAAGCTCCTCAAGTCTTGCCCCCGCATCTGCAGTCGCCTTCTTTGCCGCCTCCGCTTCTTCCTTCATTCCCTTTGCGATATACATACCTATCTGCTTGGAAACTCTGTTTCTCTCTGCACGAAGGTCGTCAGCTTCCTTTTGGGTCTTTCTGCTTTCAAGATCGAGAGCTATTACCTCATCAACAAGGGGCAGCTTTGAATCTTGAAATTTTTTCTTAATATTTTCCTTTACGATATCGGGATTCTCCCTCAAAAATTTAATATCTAACATCTATGCTCTCCTTTATAAATTATCGTCGAAAAATGCTTTTCCGCAAAGCTTTTTGAGTATGTCCTCAAGGTCGTTGTTATCCGTATACGTTATCTCTATTCTTCCGGTCTTCTTGCCTTGCTTTATCTTAACGTTTCTTCCGGAAGCCTTCGTAACACGCTTTTCAAGCACCTTTATGTAATCCACTTTATCCGTCGGCGCTTTTTTCTCTGCATGGCGTGATGCGGCAAGCATCTCCGTCTGTCTTACCGAAAGGTCTCTTGCAACCACGATAGAGGCTATCTCCTTTTGGCGCTTTTCGTCTTTTACGCCCGCAAGCACCTTGGCGTGCCCTGCCGAGAGCTTACCTTCCCTGACAAGCTCCAATACCTCGTCACAAAGCGAAAGAAGCCTTAATGAGTTTGCTACCGTACTTCTCGACTTGCCGACTGCCTCCGCCGCCTTTTCCTGCGAAAGTCCGAATCTGTCCATAAGGGACTTATATCCGAGTGCTTCTTCAATGGGATTTAAGTCGCTTCGCATAAGGTTTTCAACAAGCGCAATCTCCGCCGTTTCCCTGTCGCCTATCTCCTTTATAACGACGGGTATCTCCGTAAGTCCCGCCGCCTTTGCCGCTCTCCAACGTCTCTCGCCCGCAATTATCTGATAATACCCGTTATTTTCGGGGCGCACCACGATGGGCTGTATCACGCCGTATTTTCCTATTGAATCGGCAAGCTCCGAAAGCTTTTCCGAGTCGATATCCTTTCTCGGCTGTAAGGGGTTAGGCTCGACCATCGATATACGAAGCGTGCTTATACCCTCTTCTTTCTCGTTTTGGGAAAAATTATCTTCAAAAAGTGAGTCAAGACCCTTTCCGAGTCCTCTGCTTTTTGCCATATCGTTTTCCTTTCCGTGCCATGCACAAATGGAGTTTTTACGGGATAGCTCCTATCCCCAAATTCTGCCTATAGCTTCTGCCGTCACCCTCGTGAAAGCATCGGCACCTTTTGAAAATTTATCGTAATATATGATGGGCTGTCCGTGGCTTGGCGCCTCGGAAAGTCTTACGTTTCTCGGTATCGCAACCGAAAAGAGCTTGTCCGAAAAATGCTTCTTTAATTCCGCTACGACCTGCGCTGTAAGGTTGAGTCTTCCGTCGTACATCGTGAGCATAACGCCGTATATCTTAAGAGGCGGGTTATACGATTTCCTTATCCTCTCCAAAGTAAAGGTAAGCTGTGAAAGTCCCTCCAAAGCAAAATATTCGCATACCATCGGTACTATTACGCCGCATGCCGCAGTAAGAGCGTTGATGGTGAGTACCCCCAAAGATGGCGGACAGTCGATAATTATGCAGTCATAGCTTCCTCTTATCTGCTCAATCGCCTTTTTTAAAAGTCCCTCTCTCGCCGAGGTGTCCGAAAGCTCTATCTCCGCCGCCGCCAAATTTATGTTTGCGGGAACAATGGAAAGTCCCGGAAATTTAGTCTTGATTATGGCGCTGTTTATATCCGCACCGCCCGCTACAACGTCATATGTCGATATCTTCACGTTGCGCTTGCTTACGCCGAGGGCGCTTGTTGCGTTTCCCTGCGGGTCAAAATCTATAATAAGTGTATTTTTGCCCGCTTTGCCAAGACATGCGGCAAAATTTACGGCGCAGGTGGTCTTACCCACTCCGCCCTTTTGATTTGCAAAGGCTATTATCTCGGTCTTCCCCGCCATTTTTACCGTCCTCGCTTTCGGTATTACTTATCTACATATTATACAATACACGTATCCCAAAGTCAATGCTTTTTACTTATTTTATGCTTTTTAACCAAGAGCTTCCGCCACGCTCGTCCGTATTTGTTCAAATCGTAGATTTTCATAAATTTTAAAAAATTTTCACAAAAGTATTGCATATATATTCAAAATATGGTATAATTCATTCATTATTTCGAAAAATTATGCATTTTCAGATAAATTCGGAGAAATTGACTATGAAAAAGGTTTTTATTGACGGCAAAGCGGGCACAACGGGGCTTCGCATATACGAGAGGCTTGAAAGCAGAAACGATATAGAGCTTCTTACTCTTTCCGATGACGAAAGAAAGAATCCCGAGCTTCGTAAAAAGATGCTCAATGCGTCGGACATCGCATTCTTGTGCTTGCCCGACGATGCGGCAAGAGAGGCGGTTTCAATGGTGGAAAACGAAAACACCGTTATAATCGACACCTCCACCGCTCACAGAACGCTTGATGGTTGGTGCTACGCCTTTCCCGAGCTTTCGGCTGAGCTTGAAAATAAATTGCAAACGGCAAAAAGGATAGCCGTTCCCGGCTGTCATGCGGGCGGATTTATCGCACTCGTTTATCCGCTTATAGAAAAAGGCTACATAAAGCCCGATGCAAATCTTTACTGCCACTCCTTAACGGGCTACAGCGGAGGCGGCAAAAAGATGATAGCGCAGTACGAAAACGAAAAAACGGAGCTTTTATCGGCACCCCGCCAATACGGACTTACGCAAACGCATAAGCACCTTAAAGAGATGAAGGCGATAACGGGACTTTTAAAAGAGCCTATATTCTGCCCCATCGTTTCTGATTTTTACAGCGGTATGCTCGTGACCGTGCCGATATTTACTAGTGAGCTTCAAAACGCTGCGACAGACGATATCAAAGCGCTCTACAAGGAAAAATATAACGGCGACATCGTAAGGTATGTCGAAGCCGACGACGGTGACGGAATGCTCTCGGCGGCGGGTAAAAGCCTTACTGACAGTATGGACATTTCCGTTTTCGGAAACGATGACAGAATTATTTTGTGTGCAAGATACGACAACCTCGGCAAAGGAGCCTCGGGTGCGGCAATCGAAGCTATGAACGTAGTGCTTAAAACTGATAAAACGAAGGGACTTCAAATATAATGATAAAGATTATCGAAGGCGGCGTATGTGCCGCAAAAGGCTTTAGCGCAAACGGAATACATTGCGGTATAAGGAAAAACAGAACGAAAAGAGATATCTCGCTTATATATAGCGAACAAAGAGCAAACACGGCGGCAGTCTATACGACAAATCTCGTAAAAGGCGCACCTTTAACGGTAACGAAGGCCCACATCTCAGACGGATATGCACAGGCGGTAATATGCAACAGCGGAAACGCCAACACATGTAACGCAAACGGTATCGAAATAGCCGAGCAGATGAGCGCACTTACAGCAGAAGCACTCGGTATAAAGGCAGACGACGTAGTCGTTGCCTCCACCGGCGTAATCGGTCAGGTGCTTGATATAACGCCCATAAAAAACGGCATGAAATCTCTTGCGGCAGGTCTTGGAGATAAGTCGGACGAAGCCGCAGAGGGAATTATGACCACGGACACGGTAAAAAAAGAGATAGCCGTTAGCTTCACCGTAGGCGGCAAGGAGTGCAAGATAGGCGGTATCGCAAAGGGCTCGGGTATGATACATCCCAATATGGCGACAATGCTCGTTTTCATTACCACGGACTGCGCCATAAGCACGCCGATGCTCCAAAAGGCGCTCTCAAGCGATATACAAAACACCTTCAATATGGTCAGCGTTGACGGCGACACCTCTACAAACGATATGGTGACCGTGCTTGCTAACGGTATGGCAGGCAACGAGCCGATAACGAAAGAGGGCGAAGACTTCGATGCGTTTATGGAAGCACTCAACACCGTTACCGTATATCTTTGTAAATGCATAGCGGGCGACGGCGAAGGCGCAACGAAGCTTATAGAATGCAAGGTCACGGGCGCAAAGGACGAAAAAACGGCAAAGACCGTCGCAAAATCCGTTATCTGCTCCTCGCTTACAAAGGCCGCGATGTTCGGCGCCGATGCAAACTGGGGACGTGTGCTCTGTGCCATAGGCTACAGCGGTGCAGACGTTGACGTAACAAAGATAGACGTTGATTTCATTTCCGAAAAAGGAATCATTTCTGTGTGCAAAATGGGTGCAGGAATCGAATTTTCCGAAGAAAAAGCAAAAGAGATACTTCTTTGCAAGGAAATAACCATCGGCGTAAATCTGAACGACGGAGATTTCGCATCTTGTGCTTGGGGTTGCGACCTCACCTACGATTACGTTAAAATCAACGGCGACTACCGTACCTGATAAGGAGAAATTAAAATGAACATAACAAACGCAGAAAGGGCGCACATACTCGTTAACGCTCTTCCCTACATTCAAAAATACAACGGCAAAATAGTAGTCGTAAAATACGGCGGCAACGCTATGATAAACGAAGATTTAAAAAATTCCGTTGCAAGAGATATAGTTTTGCTCCACCTCATCGGAGTAAAAGTCGTACTCGTTCACGGAGGCGGCCCCGAGATAACGCAAACACTTGCCGCAATCGGAAAAGAAACGAAATTCGTCGACGGGCTTCGCGTCACCGACAAAGAAACGGTTGAAGTAGCGCAGATGGTCCTTGCGGGTAAGATAAACAAGAGCATCGTTAATTTAATCGAGTGCTGCGGCGGTAAGTCCATCGGGCTTTCGGGCCTTGACGGTCATATGCTCAAAGCAAAAGTAAAGGACGAGCGGCTTGGATTTGTCGGAGAGATAACGGACGTTGACCCTTCCCCCATATTTGACATACTCGACAAGGGATATATCCCCGTCGTGTCAACCATAGGCTGTGACGACGAAGGCAACGTATACAACATAAACGCAGATACGGCGGCATCGAAAATAGCGGGTGCACTCGGTGCGGAAAGCCTTATATCCCTAACGGACATCTCGGGCATACTCCGCGACAAAAACGACCCCTCGACGCTTATTCCTCATATGACGCTTGCCGAAACGGAAAACCTTATCAAAGACGGTATAATCTCCGACGGAATGATACCGAAGGTTGAGTGTTGCACCGATGCGATAAAGTGCGGCGTTAAAAAAGTATTCATTATCGACGGACGCATCCCCCACTCAATACTTATCGAAACGCTTACGGACGAAGGCATCGGAACTATGTTCGAGGAGGGTAAGGCGTGAACGTTTTTGAGCTTGATAAAAACTACGTCGCCCCTACTTACGCAAGATTCGACCTCAACATCGTTCGAGGCGAGGGCTCTCTTGCATACGATGATACGGGTAAGGAATATATCGACCTCGGAAGCGGCATTGCGGTAAACAGCTTCGGCTTTTGCGACAAAGCTTGGGTAGACGCCGTGACAAAGCAGCTTTCGACCTTTCAGCACACCTCAAACCTCTACTATACAGAGCCCTGCGCACTTCTCGCAAAGAAGCTATGCGAGCTTACGGGACTTTCAAAGGTGTTTTTCTCCAACTCCGGTGCGGAGGCAAACGAATGTGCTATCAAAGTTGCAAGGAAATATGCTTGCAAAACGCTTGGCGATGACTGCGTTATCGTAACCTTAAAAAACAGCTTCCACGGAAGAACTCTAACTACCCTTGCGGCGACGGGACAAGATGCCTTTCACGAGCATTTCACGCCTTTAACACCCGGCTTTATACACATTGAGCCGACGCGCGAGGAGCTTTATAAAGCCGTAAGCGAATATAAGGTTGCGGCTGTAATGTTTGAAGCTGTAAGAGGCGAGGGCGGCGTGCTCCCGCTTACGCAAGATTTTGCGAATGCGCTTACGGAAATAGCAAAAGAACATGATATCCTTCTTATTGCCGATGAGGTCCAATGCGGCAACGGCAGAAGCGGCGCACATTACGGCTATATGAAGCTCGGACTTTTCCCCGACGTCGTGACGACCGCAAAGGGTCTTGGCGGCGGTCTTCCCATAGGTGCTACCATACTTTCATCAAAGCTTGATGACGTATTTGCTCCCGGACTCAACGGCTCCACCTTTGGCGGAAATCCCGCAGTATGTGCGGGTGCGCTTTCGATACTCGAGCGCCTTGATGACGGTTTTCTTGCGCAGGTAGAGAAGAAGTCTGCATATATTTTCGACGCTTTGGGAAACGCACCGGGCGTGGAAAGTATAAGCGGAATGGGACTTATGATAGGTATAAAGCCCGTAAAACCCGCCAAGGAAGTCGTAAAAAGAGCGATGGAAAAAGGCGTTTTGGTACTTACGGCAAAGGATAAAGTCAGACTCTTGCCCGCACTTAACATACCCGAAGAGCAACTGAAAAAAGCAGTCGAAATACTCAAATCTATTTTTAGGGAGGATGCATAATGAACCTTATCAACCTTAAAGGACGAGATTTTTTAAAGCTTCTTGACTACAGCTCCGATGAGATAATGTATCTCATAAGCCTTGCAGAAAAATTAAAGAAAGAGAAAAAAGCAGGTATCCCCCACAAGCTCTGTGAAGGAAAAAATATTGCACTTATATTCGAAAAAACGAGCACTCGCACACGATGTGCCTTCGAGGTTGCAGCATACGATCTCGGAATGGGCGTTACTTACCTTGATCCCACGGGCTCGCAGATAGGTAATAAAGAAACGATAGCCGACACTGCAAGAGTTCTTGCCTCAATGTACGATGCCATCGAATACAGAGGATACGGTCAAAATATCGTAGAGGAGCTTGCCAAATATTCGAAAGTGCCTGTATACAACGGACTTACAAACGAGTTCCACCCCACACAGATACTTGCGGATATGCTCACCATAAAAGAGCAGTTCGGTCATCTTAAAGGCATAAACTTCACCTATATGGGCGATGCCCGCTTTAATATGGGCAATTCCCTTATGATAGGCTGTGCAAAGCTCGGACTTAACTTTACCGCTTGCTGCCCCGAAAAATATTTCCCCGATGACGAACTCATAAATACTTGCAAAGCGATTGCAGAAGAGAGCGGTGCAACACTTAAATTCACAAGCGATATCGACGAGGGCGTAAAGGATGCAGACGTCATCTGCACGGATATATGGGTATCTATGGGAGAGCCCGTAGAAGTTTGGGAAGAGCGTATTGCAGAGCTTTCTCCCTATCAGGTAAACACCGCTTTAATGAAGAAAACGGGCAAGGACACGACCGTGTTTATGCACTGTCTGCCCTCGTATCACGACCTTAACACTAAAGTCGGCAAAGAAATGGGCGAAAAATTCGGCAGAGTCGATATGGAGGTCACAAACGAAGTATTCGAAAGCGAAGCTTCCATCGTTTTCCGCGAAGCCGAAAACCGAATGCACACAATTAAAGCAGTAATGGCAGCAACATTATAACAATAAAAAAACACATTCCGACAGCAAACGGAATGTGTTTTTATTTTTTCGTTCGTCCGACAAGATAGTCAAGTGTAACATTATAATAATCGGCAAGCTTTATCAAAATATCAAGAGGCACTTGACGCTGTCCGCACTCATATTGCGAATACGTATTTTGCCTTATGTGTAAATATTCAGCAAGCTTACTTTGCGTAAGCTCGTTGTCTTCCCTTAAATCTTTCAGCCGCATATAATTCCCCTAAATAATTAAGTTATATGACTTCCCTTAGGTTATTATAACCAATCTCATAATGAGATATTGACAAATATCTCATTTTGTGATATGTTTTATTGTAAGGCGGCGATAAAACTATTTATATCCGTTGAAGTTTTATTATTATATTTGGAGGAAAATGAAAATGAAGAAAATCGCAGTATTGTTTCTCGTGCTTGCGCTCGTTTTTTCGTTTGCGGCTTGCGAAACGGGAACGAGCGGGGACGAAGAAAAGAAACCTTCCGATTCCACTCAATCAAACGTTGAAAATAACGAAAACGAGAACAAAAACAACGAGGGCGGAGCTACCGTAACCTTTACCGAAACAGTAGTGGTCGATAACGAGCAGTGCGCCGTTAAAATTACGGGAATCGACCCCGACAATATGTGGGGATATACACTTAAAGTACTTCTTGAAAATAAGTCAGCGGATAAAACGTATATGTTTACCGTCGACACAGCAAGTATAAACGGTGTCCAAACCGAGCCGCTTTTTGCCGCAACCGTAGCACCCGGCAAAAAATCCAACGAAAGCATCACGTTTATGGGTGACGAGCTTAAAGAAAACGGCATTACGGAATATACCGATATAGAGCTTAATTTCCGTGTATACGACAACGATGACTATATGGCAGATGACGTCGCAAATACAACTGCGCACGTTTACCCTTACGGAGAAGATAAAGCGGTGAAATTTGTCAGAGCAGCGCAAGACTCCGATACCGTTTTGGTTGATAACGAATACGTTACCGCTATCGTTATCGGCTATGAAGAAGACGAGATATGGGGATACAGCGTAAAGCTCTTCTTACTGAATAAAACAGATAAAAACGTTATGTTTACTACAGAAGACACCTCCGTTAACGGATTTATGGCAGATCCTTTATTTGCAACTACCGTATCTGCGGGAAAATGTAAATTCGACACGTTGTTATGGATAGGTGACGATTTTGAAGAAAACAATATCACAGAGGTAGAAACTATAGAATTTAAGTTAAGAGCCTATGATTCAGATGATTGGTTTGCGGGCGACCTTGCAAGTCAAACGGTAACATTAAATCCGTAATATAAAAAATGAGAACGCAAAAAGCGTTCTCATTTTTTATGCTTATTTAAAATATCTGTCCGCCAGCAAGGAACGTTTTTGTCTTTTCGCTTTTGGGATTTGTGAAGACCTCTTCGGGTGTTCCCTCCTCCTCTATAACGCCGTCGGCAATAAATATAACTCTGTCGGACACGTTACGGGCAAATTCCATTTCGTGCGTTACGATTATCATCGTATGCTCTGCGTCTTTGAGTGAGCGGATAACCCTGAGGACCTCGCTCGTAAGCTCGGGGTCAAGAGCAGAGGTAGGCTCGTCAAAGCAAAGTATTTCGGGAGAAAGCATCAGGGCTCTTGCTATAGCAACTCTTTGCTGCTGACCGCCCGAAAGCTCGCAAGGGTACGCATCCGCTTTCTCGGTAAGGCCGACTCTTTCAAGCAATGCTCTTGCTCTTTCGTTTATCTCTTCAGCGCTTTCCTTGCTTGATGAACCCTCTCTTTTGGCTCGAAGCTGTGGTGCAAGCGTAAGATTTCCCATAACGCTGTACTGCGGGAAAAGGTTGAACTGCTGAAATACAAGTCCGAAGGAAAGCTGTGCTTCGGGGGTCACAATAGGCTTTTCGCCTTCCTTTGCAAGATAAACGCTTTGTCCGTTTACGATTATTTCGCCACTGTTTGCTTTTTCAAGAAAGTTAAGGCAACGAAGCAGTGTCGTCTTACCGCCGCCCGAGGAGCCGATTATAGAGAGCACCTCACCCTTTTTGAGCGTGAGGTCGATGCCCTTTAAGACTTCCGTATCGCCGAAGCGTTTGCGTAAGTTTTTGACTTCAAGAATATTCATATCTTCCCCTCCTTACGCCTTAAAATAATCAAGCTTCTTCTCAAGCCATCTGAAGAAGAAGGTGAGTATTGCAGTAAACGCAAGATAATATACCGCCGTATAGAATAAGGGCCAAACTAAACCCGCACCGTTTGTCGCAAAATCACTTGCAACGTCTATAATTTCATAATATGTAATTATTCTTGCAAGGGACGTATCTTTAACAAGCGTTATTATTTCGTTCGACATCGGAGCTATTATGCGCTTTATGACCTGAAGCAAAACCACCTTGAAGAACGTTTCCGTTTTGCTCATTCCCAAAACCTGTCCCGCTTCATACTGACCTTTCGCTATGGATTCTATCCCTCCTCGGTATATTTCGGAGAAATAACAAGCGTAGTTTATGGAAAAGGTTATATAAGTCGCAGTCTGCGCATTAAACCAAATTCCGTCGAAAACAAGCCCCGGACCGTAGTACACCACTATAAGCTGGAGCATAAGAGGCGTACCTCTGATAACCCAAACAAAAAATCTGGAAATAGCGGAAATGACCTTCCATTTCGACATAGAGCCAAAGGCTATGATAAGTCCCAAGGGCAGCGAAAACAATAGGGTGATTCCGAATATTTTTAGTGTTACCCCGAATCCCGAGAGCAATTTTAAGCTTACTTCAATTAACTGATCCATTTTACACACATAAGAAGTGCTCGGGGTGGTTCTTCACCCCGAGTACCCTAAAATCCTTTGAATTTTTACTTATTTGATAAGCGCTTTTGCAAGTGTAAGGTCAACCACAGCCGCATCGGATGCACCGGTAAGCACCTCCATAAGAGCGTCAACTTGAGCTGTAACGCCCTTATAACCGTCTTTTAAGGTATCATTATTTTTTACAACATCCGCACCTGCAGAGCCATCTTCAACCGCAATAGTCTTGCCTGCAAAGTCTGCAATAGCTTTATACTTATCGGCATTTTCTTTCTTTACAACCGCAACCTGCGTGTTGTACATATAAGGAACCGTGCAGTCAGCCGCCGCTTCGATATCATCGGTGATGGTCATACCGTTCCAGATGCAGTCGATATCTTTAGATTCAAGGGCAATAAGCTTGTAATCCCATTCGATTTTTTTGAATTCTACATCAACACCGAGCTTTTCCGCAACCGCACGAGCATAATCAGCGTCAAATCCTATCCACTCGCCTTTTTCGTCCTGATAGTCCATCGGCTTATAAACGGTAACGCCGACAACGAGCTTACCCTTGCCCTTTATGTAATCCCAATCGCCTGCACCTTCGTTTGCCGCAGCCGCAGGAACGTACTCGCTCTCGCCCATAGCGCCGACCTCATATTTTGTTGACCACTCTGCGAGCTTGCCTTCCTTTATGAGTTCTAATGTGATATCTTCAACCTTACGTGTCATATCGGAGCCCGAACGGAATGCGATTCCGAAATATTCCTTCTCAAGGCCGAGATCAACGATAGCAAGGTCGCTATAGCTTTTTGCGGAGCAAGAAGCAAGCATTGCAACCATCATAATAGCAACTAATGCAAGTGCAATAATTCTTTTCATTTTTTGTTTCCTCCTTTTACTGCTTTACCAAAGTAAAGCGTTGAATATATGTTAGCATACTTCTATAGCTTTGTCAACATATTTTTTAAAAAATTTTACAAAATTGTATTGACAAGCGCCGTAAGGTATGATAATATATTTAAGCATTCTTAAAGTGTGCGTATATGCGGGTGTGGTTCAATGGTAGAACTCCAGCCTTCCAAGCTGATAACGTGGGTTCGATTCCCATCACCCGCTCCATTTTTTTGCACTTTTAGCTCAGCTGGATAGAGCAACTGCCTTCTAAGCAGTAGGCCGAGGGTTCGAGTCCCCCAAAGTGCGCCATATACGGTGAGTATAGCTCAGTTGGTTAGAGCGCCAGGTTGTGGCCCTGGAGGCCGACGGTTCGAGTCCGTTTACCCACCCCACAAAAATCCCATATTTGTCTTAGTAGACAAATGTGGGATTTTTGAATGATGTTTGCCTTCGGCAAATGATGTCGTTTCACTAATGATGACGGCTACGCCTAATGATGTCGCTTCGCTAATGTTTTAAGGCAAACATCGCATCACTGCAAGTGAAACAAGCAACATCATATTTGCGAAGCAAATACATCATATCGCCGTAGGCGATGCATCATTGAAATATGATGCTTTTTGTGATATCATTAATATAGGGGAGGCGATTTTGTGAAAGAGAATAAACTTGCGGAACTTTCAATGGACTTTTCTGTAGATATTATTAACCTTGTGAAAAATCTAAAATCCAACCATGAGTCTATCATTTCCAATCAAATTGGCAGAAGTGGTACAAGCATTGGCGCAAACATCCACGAAGCCCAATATGCGCAAGGCAAGAAAGATTTTATTTCCAAACTTGAAATTGCCTTAAAAGAAGCAAGTGAAACAGGTTATTGGCTCGAACTTTTGCATAGAACGGAATACATTGACGACCGGATCTTTAAACTTCTTTCTGCAAAATGTACATCTCTGCGTGTTATACTGATTGCATCATGCAAAACAGCAAAAGAAAATGAAAAGAAATAAATTCCGACTCAAATCAATAAATTTCTCCCCTACTCAACCGATGGTATGTGTACTTTCCCCTAAAAAACGTTTATACTGATATTGAAAGGAGGAGCTTATGGATCAGATAAAAATAGGAAGATTCATCGCCGAGTGCAGAAAAAAACAAAATCTAACGCAAGCGCATCTTGCCGAAATGCTCGGTATCACCGACAGAGCGGTATCCAAATGGGAAACGGGTAAAACGATGCCCGACTCATCCGTTATGCTTGAGCTCTGCGGTATCCTTAAAATCAGCGTAAACGATTTATTATCAGGGGAGGTAGTTACTATGGATAATTATAATAAGGAACTCGAAAAGAATTTGATTGAAATGGTAAAGCAAAAAGAAGAAGCAGACAAAAAGCTTTTGCGAGTCGAAATAGTTATGGGCGTAATACTCGTAGGTGTTATGCTCGCATTGTGCGCGGTTGCAGCATACGTGCAGATGCCCGAGTGGTTAAGAATAGTGCTTATTTTAGTCGGACTAGCGCCACTTGTTATAGCAGTGCCGTTTTTAATAAAGATAGAGCAGACGGCGGGCTATTACGAATGCAAAAACTGCGGCCACCGCTACGTTCCGGAGTATATGAGCGTATTTATGGCGGAGCACATCGGTAGGACAAGGCGTATGCGTTGCCCGAAGTGCCATAAGAAAACGTGGCAGAAGAAGGTTATAAGTAAAGAATAAGGCGTTAGAGAATAGTAAGCGTTCGGTGAAAATTTTACCGAACGCTTTTATTTGTATTGTGTATCATTTTTATCCTAACCGGTTTGTTGTATTTTGCCCCCAAGTCGATCATCGACTTTGTTCCCTTGCTTTTTCCGTTCCAAAAGCAAATTACATAGTCGCATACCTCTGCCATTTGCTTGTTTCGTATCGGTCCTGCGCTTTTGCCGTATTTTTTCCAATCGGCAGGATATTTCTCAACTTCAAGCCCGTTCTCTTTTGCATAACGCTGTCCGATAGCATCAGCGCCGCTTGCACAACCCGATACGATAATAATATTGCTTTCTTTAGGTATTTCCGATAAGCAAAAATCAATATATGCTTTTGCCTCATTGTAATTACAGTAATCTCTGCACCCCGCAATAACAATACGCATAACCGCAAAACTCTCCTTTAAATATCATTTCTTATTTAATTTTAACCTGATACAGATTAAAAGTCAATAACCTGAAACAGATTAGGGTAATCTATTGTTAGATTATTGCAAAAGGCGGTGACTTTTATGTATCAAAGGATTCGCGATTTAAGAGAAGACAATGACAAAAACCAAACGGAAATCGCCAAAATGCTCGGAATGTCGCAAACGGGGTATTCAAAATACGAAACGGGAGAAAATGATGTTCCAACGGCTGTTCTTATAAAGCTTGCCCGTTATTATGGCACAAGTATAGATTATTTGCTTGGCGAAACCGATGAAATAAAACCTTATCCAAAGAAATAAATTTTAAGGGACGATGCTTGCATCGTCCTGTTTTTGTAGGCAATCAATCATCGTGTATGCGGTGTATATTCTTTATTTTAACCGGTTTGTTGTATTTCGTTGCCTCATCGTAATTACAGTAATCTCTGCACCCCGCAATAACAATACGTTTGATCATTTTGATTTTCCCCATCTTCTTTAATTTTATAGACTATTACATTATATAATGAAACAATCTATATGTAAAGAGGAAAAATAAGATATTATCTAACTAATACAGAAGATACGAGGAAATATCTTATGATTAAATTAAAAGTGCTGGATTTATTGAAACAAAAAGGACATACAAAATATTGGTTATATAAGCAATTGGGTATGAGCTATCAAAATTTCAGTAAGATGGTAAACAATGAAACAAAATCCATTCGTTATGAAAATATTGAAACAATTTGTTTACTTCTTGAATGTACGCCAAATGAACTTTTTGAAATTACAATGGAATAAAAATGACTTTGCCAATCTTGAAAATTAGAAAAAGATTGTTTTCTACACAATAATAAATTTGCAAAAAAATAGACACATCATTTGAGAAAACTCAAAAATGATGTGTCTAACTTTTTATATGCGTGTAATTTTACAATAAGGGGTTTACAAAAGCTTCAAAAGCCTTGGTGTGCCTTACTTATTCATTGCCTCTTCGATTGCAACTGCGCAAGCAACGGTCATACCGACCATGGGGTTGTTACCAGCGCCGATAAGTCCCATCATCTCAACGTGAGCGGGAACGGAGGAAGAGCCTGCGAACTGTGCGTCGCCGTGCATTCTACCCATCGTATCCGTCATACCGTAGGAAGCGGGGCCTGCCGCCATATTATCGGGGTGGAGCGTTCTGCCCGTACCGCCGCCCGAAGCTACGGAGAAGTAGTTTACGCCGTTTTCGTTGCACCACTTCTTATAAGTGCCTGCAACGGGGTGCTGGAAGCGGGTGGGGTTAGTGGAGTTACCTGTGATGGAAACGCCTACGTTCTCAAGCTGCATAATTGCAACGCCCTCGGGTACGTTATCCGCGCCGTAGCACTTGACCTTTGCTCTGGGGCCGTTTGAATATGCCTTTTCGCTTATTACCTTAACCTCTTCGGTATAGGGGTCGAATTCCGTTTCAACGAAGGTAAAGCCGTTGATACGGGAGATTATCATAGCCGCGTCCTTGCCAAGACCGTTGAGGATAACGCGAAGGGGCTTTACACGCACCTTATTTGCGTTAAGAGCGATTTTTATTGCGCCCTCTGCGGCTGCAAATGACTCGTGTCCTGCCAAGAAGCAGAAGCACTCTGTCTCTTCGGAAAGAAGCATCTTGCCGAGGTTACCGTGACCGAGACCAACCTTACGGTTTTCGGCAACGGAGCCGGGAATGCAGAAGGACTGGATTCCGATACCGATAGCGGCAGCGGCGTCAGCAGCTTTCTTGCAACCCATCTTAATAGCGATAGCGCTTCCGACGGTGTATGCCCACTTTGCGTTTTCAAAGCAGATGGGCTGTGTCTCTTGAACGATAGTATAGGGATCTATGCCTTTTTCTGCGCATATTTCCTTGCACTCCTCGATAGAGGAAATGCCATATTCTTTAAGTGTTGCGAGGATCTTCGCCTCACGTCTTTCGTAATTTTCAAAAAGTGCCATTATTCTTCTCCTCCTTACTGCTTGCGGGGGTCGATATACTTAACGGCGCCGTCTTCCTCGGAAAATCTGCCGTAGTGACCCATAGCCTTGTTGTAAGCGGTGGTGGGATCGTCGCCCTTTTTGATGAAATCGGTCATCTTGCCGAGGTTTACAAACTCATATCCGATAACCTGATTATCGGCATCAAGCGCCATTCTCGTGCAATAGCCCTCGGTCATTTCGAGGTATCTTACGCCCTTTTCTCTCGTGCCGTACATAGTACCTACCATAGAGCGCTCGCCCTTACCAAGATCCTCCATACCTGCGCCGATGGTAAGACCGTTTTCGGAGAAAGCGGATTGGCTTCTTCCGTATACGATCTGCAAGAAAAGCTCTCTCATCGCAGTATTTATAGCAGCGCAAACAAGGACGGAGTTAAGAGCTTCGAGGATAGTCTTTCCGGGGAGGATCTCTGCCGCCATAGCCGCAGAGTGCGTCATACCCGAGCAACCGATAGTTTCAACGAGCGCTTCCTCGATGATACCGTTTTTAACGTTAAGCGAGAGCTTGCAAGCGCCCTGCTGGGGTGCGCACCAGCCGATTCCGTGTGTGTATGCGGAAATGTCCTTTATCTCGTACGCCTTTACCCAAAGTCCCTCCTCGGGAATGGGAGCGGGACCGTGCTTGGGGCCCTTTGCTACGTAGGTCATATTCTGCACTTCCTGTGATAAAATACAACTCATTTGGTTTCTCCTTATATTAGCTTATTGTTTTTACTTAATGATCTCGCCGTATGCGTTGGGAGCGATAGCGGCCGCATTGGACTCGTCCGTGTCAACGTGCATTGCGGGAGCAAACTTTTCGGATACTCTTACAACTACGTCGTCGAAGGTCGTGGTGCGCTCGGAGATGTACTTAACCTTTACGATTTCCTTATCCTCTACGCCAAAGCCCTTTGCAGCTTCGGGTGTGAGGTGGATATGTCTTTTTGCAACGATAACGCCTTCGCTTATCTCAACTTCGCCACAGGGACCAACGAGCTTGCAAGCGCCGCTGCCCGCTACGTCGCCGGATTCGCGAATGGGTGCGCTTACGCCGAGTGTACGTGCGTCTGTTAAAGATATCTCAACCTGTGTTGCAGGTCTTGCGGGGCCGAGTACGCCTACGCCCTTTATCTCTTTCTTGGGGCCTACTACGTCTACTCTCTGCTCGCTTGCATACTGACCGGGCTGTGAAAGCATCTTCTTAACGGTGAGCTGTGCGCCCTTGCCGAAAAGAGTTTCGATGTGCTCTTGTGTAAGGTGAACGTGGCGTGCCGATGTTTCAATTAAGATTTTGTTTTCCATTTTTCCGTTTCCTTTCAACATATATATAAATTTAATTTATAAACCGATATATTTTACCATAAAGAAAAGCTCTTGTAAAGTCTTTATTCCAAATAAAGTAAGTCGATATCGGACAAATATTCGCAGTCGAGCGTAGTGAGCCCTCTGAAAAATCGCTCGGCGCCGCACTTTTTACAGCTTATAAGTACGCCGTCCTCGCCTAAAGTAAGAGCGAGCTTGGCATCTTCCTTGTTTTCACAATCGCAGATTATTCTGCCCTCTGTCTTGAGTATTCCCAAAAGTCTTAAAATTTGCTCTCTTATTGCGCCTTGATCTACTGCTTTTAGCTCGTTTTCAAGGTCGATTCCCGCCTCCGAGGCGATTCTCTTTATCTCTTTTTCGTTTTCCTCCACCGCATCACTCACCATCTTTGAGGGGCCCGCAAAAAATGCGGGAAGTCCCGTCGTCGAGCAAGGCAGCTGGAAGAACGAGCCCTTTAAAAGAACGTTTTTGTCCATTGGGTACTTATGGGGAGTTGCGCAAAATATGCAAGGCACCGTAAGTATTATCTTACCGCTATCAAAAATCTCGCCCTCGCAAACGCTTCCCCCACAAGCGCATTTTAATCTTATCTTGCCGCTTTGGGTTTCGAAAGCACTTGCCGTGCCGAATACCGCTTCACTGCAAGCGGGGCAACGGTATGCTATAGAATAATCTTTCATATTTTCTCCTTTTCCGAAAGGCTTCTCTCGTAGTAGAACAAATACTGCTGTACGATTCCCGCATACTCGCCGAAGAGCTTTGCGTCAAAATCCGCTCCGTAATATTTGTCAATGACTTTCTTTATCCAAACGTCTATGGGAAAGCTCTCGTAATGCGCAAACCCGAAAAGTCCTGCGCAGGCGGCAACCTTTGGGCCTACGCCCTTGATTGCCATAAGCGATGCCGTAAGCTCGTCATAGCTTGCTTTACACGCCGCATCCAAGTCAAACTCACCCGTATAAAAGCGCCTTGCAGCATCGTATATGTACTTTGCCCTAAAGCCTGTGCGACAGTCGAATATCGCATCTTCGCCCGCCTCGTATAAAGCCTTCGCCGTCGGGAAGGCGTAATATCCGCCGTCTATTTTCTCGCCAAACCGCTCGCAAAGCGTTTCGATTATCTTTTTTATTCGGGGTATGTTATTGTTCTGCGATACGATAAACGAGCAAACAGCCTCCCACGGCTCCTGCCTGAGTATGCGTATACCGCTTCCGTATTCGGCGCATTTTCTTGCGTGCGGGTCTTTTATGGATTCGATTATCTTGCCGTAATCTCGGGATAAGTCGAAAAAGCCGCACCAAAGCCTGTGAAAATCCTGTTCGGACGTATTTTCGAATACTACCCTCTCGCCATTCTGCCAAACCGAAAGGCACCTTCCGAGCGCAACTCCGCTGTAGCGGATATACTCGGAGCTTTCGTCCTTTGTGAAGCGAAAAGCTTGTCCGCATTCGAATATTTGCTCTAAATTAAAATTTTTGACACCATCAAGTACGTAATCCATTATTTTCCGCTTTCAGTGGTATGCTCCGAGCCGCACAAAAACGCTTTTGCTCGTTCAAGGCTGTCTTTTGAGTTTTTCCAATCCTCGTCCTTATAGCGATAATCAAACTTCTTGCAATACCACGAAACGTCTTCAAGAAGCGTATTTGCGTACGTCTTTTCCTTTTCGGATATTATCTCATAAAACTCCGCAAATCTTTTTTTGTTAAGTTCGTGGGAAGCGTTTTTTACAAATCTGCCGTAATGTCGAAGGCAAAAATACGGTTGCTCGGCAAGCTTCTTCTTAAATGCACTGTCCGTTTCAAACAGATAAACTGCCGTTTCAAACATCTTTGAAAGCTTTTCTCCGACCCTATCGCATATATAACAGTCCGAAGCTATCCGTCCTGCCTTTTCACCGACCTTTTCGGGCTTTGTAAGCATTCCACCCGCAAGCGAGGGTATAACCTTTTCGGAAAGGTGGCTTTCAAGCATAAGTCCCGCCTGAAGCCTTTTTTGCAATCCGAGAAGTACTGCAAAATGCTCGTCGCAAAAGCCTTTTTCGTTAGTTGCTATACGCACGTCGGGCTCCATCATCGCCCCTCCCATAAGTATCTCAAACTCACGGGAAACGAGCATTTCGTAAAGCGTACAAAAGGGGCATCCGTCCCTTTTGTCGAACGCTTCGTTTACGGGTATCGTATATATCTTTTCCGCCATTACTTCTCACCGTCTGAAGCAAGAAGCTTTATCTTTATTGCCGGGCGTACGCCTATGGTTACGTCGGATTCATCTCCGCCGTAGCTTATATCGCCGTCAGCATAACAATGCGCAACGTAGCCTTTTGCAAATCCGGCGCTTCGAAGCCAAAACCAACTTCCCGTTATCTGTGTGCCTCCCGACTCCTTTGTATACTCGTGGAGCCCTTTGGCAAGAGCGTATTCCGTCGCTTTGGCGTATGCCTTTCCTTCCACTTTGGTCATATAGGTCTTGAACTCTTGAATGCTCGGCACAAATACGTTGTCGCTGCAATCCTTACCGTAAGCACCCTCGTAGTTGGGATTTTCCTCCGTAACGGTAGTGCTCTTTAAAATGAGAGCCTTTTCCTCGGCGCTGAATGCACCTTCATAAAAATCTCCGTTTAAGAACGTGCGAAGCGAGGACGCATCCCACGCAGAGCCGCCCTTTGTATCAAACGCCATGCACTCTATGATATTGTCACACAAAAGCACCGCAAAGTCTTCCTTGACCTCGACTACCGTCCAACTGATCACTTTTTTGCCGCTTGTTGCACCCGTATAGAACGTCCACTTTCCCATCTCAAGCACGTCGCCCGGTGCAAGAAAGTAAAGCTTATACTTTTCAAGAAGCTCTTTGGTATCCTTGTAATCGCCGAGCTGCTTTAATATTGCGGCAGCGTTTGCATAGTTTTTGTCTTGGATATAAGACTTGGCACGAAGATAATAGCTTTCCTTCTCACCCTCGGGTATCTCTTCTTCCAAAGCTCCGCCGTTTTGTGCGATTTCAAGCGACTTTTGCGCTTCGGCAAGAAGCTCCTTGCTATCCTTATAATCGCCAAGCTCATCGAAAAGCTCTATCGCCTTTTCAAACTCGCCTTGGTCAAGGGCGGTATTTGCGCTGATATATTTTATCCACGGCTTTATTCCAAGCGTTATCACAAGGATTATCGCAACGATTATTGCAAGTGATATCGCAAGCTGAATATACTTTTTAATCTCTGATTTAAGTTTTTTCTTATCCATACGCTACCTCCGCTATTTATCGGATACTTTTATTTTTGCGCCGTCCGTTACTGCGCTCGGTTCCAATATAACTTTTTGCTTTTCTTCAAGGCCGTCTATACAACAGCTGTCCTTATTTGAAAGAAGTACGTTAACCTCCGTCTTTACCGCTTTTGCGCCTTTTACTACGTAAACGTAGCTTTTCTCCCCCTCGGTCACGAGCGCACTCAAGGGTAAAACGTAGCCCTTGGCGCTGCCGTAATCGAATTTGTAGAACACCTTTTCCGACAGATCGTAGTACTCTATGCACCCGCTTGCGTAAAGCGTGTAGTCGGTGTCCTCGGGCTTTGCCACCTTCGCTTCAAACGAAAGCTCTTTGCCGTTTTTGTCATAAAGCTTTACCGAGTCCCCGTAGAAAAGCGGCTTTGCCCACTTCTCAAGCGAAAACACTATAAGATAAAAGTCATCGTCAACTATCTCGAAAAGCTCGTCGCCTTTACTTATAGCGGCTCCGTTTGCCACTTTGAAGCGGCATACGGTACCCGTGACGTCGGCGTATATAAACATACATTCGCAGGCTTCTTTGTTCGATAAAAGTCCGTTTATCTGTTCTTCTATCGCATTATATATCTCCTGTGCTCCCGCATTACCCGCTATCACCGACAGCTCCGCCTCTGACTTTTGCTCAAGAAGCGACAGATACATATCCGTATAGTCACTGTCAAGGTATGCGATTATATTCCCTTTTTCAACCTTGTCGCCCGCTTTTTTAACGAAGGTCTGCACCGATGCGTCGCAAATGCTCTTTTGCGTATATCGCATTATCGGCTCAAGCGTTCCCTCTCCCTCGGCTTTCGAGATAAGCGTACTTTCCTGTCCGAGAGTTAAAACGCTGACTTTCGTTCTGCCCGAAAGGTAAACGACCGTAAAGATAAGCGCTGTAAGCGTTGTAAGTGCTGCCGCTATTAAAATAAGCAGTCTTTTGTTTCGTCTTCTTTTCAATTTAACATCCTTCCTTTGCCACGTGCAAAGCTATTCATAATATATAGTACCACATTTCCGAGCCAAAATCAAGGTTTGATAATGATATTATCCCACCGTAAAACAAATTTATTTTAAATATCCGACACTCGTTATCAACAGATATATTTTTGTAAACTTCGCGATTTTGTTGCAAATGCAACAAATATTTGATATGATATTTGGTATAATATAAAAAAACAAAGGAGATTTTAAAAAATGAAAAAACTTTTATTGATATTATTGAGCTTGGTGTTATGCATATCTTTGGTTGCTTGTCAAACCGAAAAAGCTCCCGAAGATGACGGCAAAGACGTCACCGACACGGGTGAAGCGGAAAATGAAAATGCGAACAAGAACGAATTTGCGCAAGGCGTGAAAATTAACCTTGCGGCGCTTAAAGGCCCTACGTCCATCGGACTTTTGAAGCTCATAAGCGATGAAAAAGATACCGTTAATTACACGCTTGCAGGCGTTGCAGACGAAATAAGCGCTCCCTTTTTAAAGGGCGAGCTTGACATAGTTGCCGTTCCCGCAAACCTCGCCTCCGTGCTCTTTAACAAAACCGAGGGCAAGGTAAACGTGCTTGCGGTAAACACCCTCGGCGTACTTTATCTCGTTGACACGCAAAATCAAATAAGCTCCATCGCAGACCTTGAGGGCAAGACCGTATACTCGACGGGCAAAGGAACGACCCCCGAATTCGTATTCAACTATATTTTGGAGAAAAACGGCTTAAAGGATAAGGTCACGGTCGAATTCGTAAGCGAGGCAACTGAGCTTGCCGCTTTGCTTTCTACGGAAAGAGCGTCTCTTGCCATACTTCCCCAACCATACGTGACGACGGTATTAAAGCAAAATGACAAAGCGAAGATAGCTTTAAGCCTTACGGAAGAATGGAAGAAGGTCTCGGGCGGCACGGAGATGATAACCGGTGTCGTTATAGCAAAGAAGGATTACGTTAACGCAAACAAAGAAACGGTTGACGTTTTCCTCAAAAAATATGCAGATTCAATCGCATATGCAAACGCTAACGTATCCGACACGGCAGACCTTTGCGTCGAATACGGCATAATTGCCAAAAAGCCCATCGCAGAAGCGGCTCTTCCCTATTGCAACGTCGCATTTATCGGCGGTGAGGATATGAAAGCGGCGGTGTCGGCATATTTGAAGGTGCTTTATGACCAAAACCCGAATGCCGTCGGCGGTGCACTTCCCACTGACGATTTCTACTATACAGGAAAATGACAAAAAATAAAGTCGTTAAAAAAACTGCCGTCATAGTATTTTGGCTTGCCGTATGGCAGGGCATCAGTATGGCGGTGAATGAAAAGCTTATAATCGTATCTCCTTGGGATACGCTCGTGCGTATCTTTGAGCTTTCGGGCAAAAGCGACTTTTACAAGGCGGTCGGTACGTCTTTTTTAAACATAGGCATAGGCTTTATCGCTGCTGCGGCGCTTGGCGTTATTCTTGCCGTTATATCACGCATATTCAGCTTCGCATACGAGCTTCTATCGCCGCTTTTTGCCGTAATAAAAGCTACCCCCGTTGCGTCCTTTACGCTGATTCTCTTCTTTTGGGGAGTCAAGGGAAAGCATCTTTCCGTTTGGATATCGCTTATAATGGTACTGCCTGTAATTTTCTTTGCAGTCTACGAAGGAATCGGTGCGGCGGATAAAAAGCTTCTTGAAATGGCAAAGGTATACAAAGTACCGAAAATAAAGCAAATAGGCGGAATATATCTGCCCGCCGCGATGCCTTCCGTGTCAAGCGCACTATCCGTAGCGATAGGCTTTGCGTGGAAGAGCGGTGTTGCCGCAGAGGTCATAGCAATAGCAGACGGAAGCGTAGGCGGACTTTTATACGATGCAAAGGTGTATTTGGAAAGCAGTGACCTTTTTGCCGTGACCGCAACCGTAATAATCATAAGCAAGCTCTCCGAATGGCTCGTGGTAAGGCTTTTGGCGCGTAAGGAGGTAAAGTGATGCTTAAAATAAACGGTATTTATAAGAGCTTCGGTGAAAAAAACGTTCTTGAGGATTTCTCCGCAAGCTTTGAAAAAAACGGCCTTTACGCAATAACCGGTAAAAGCGGCTCGGGAAAAACCACTCTTTTCAATATAATTTTAGGTCTTATCCCCTGCGATAACGGAAAAGTCGAAAACAGCTTTAAAAAGATACGGGCGGTATTCCAAGAAGATAGGCTTCTTGAGGGCAAAACGCCCGTGGAAAACCTCGTTTTCGTGGGTGCGGATAAAAACAAGGCGGCAGAGCTTTTAATAAGTCTTGAGCTTGAAGAAGAGCTTAACACGCCCTGTATAAAGCTCTCGGGCGGACAAAGGCGAAGGGTGGCGCTTGCCAGAGCATTGATAACAAAGCCCGACTTACTCTTACTCGACGAGCCTACGAATGCGCTTGATGAGGTAACCGAAACTCTTGTCGCGAGATTTATTGAGGATTATGCAAAAGAGCATTGTGTATTGATGATAACGCACCATCCGGAGAAGATAAGCTACTTAAAGCTCGTTGAGCTTGAATAGTCTAATGCCTAAAAAATCCCGTTCACTTCACGTGAACGGGATTTTTGCTTACTTCTTTTTAACAAGTCTTTGTATGAGCTTTACTATCTCGACTATGGGAATGATAAGGAATGCAAGGCCGATAGCGATTCCGTATTCCATAAGGTCAAGATGTGCAAGTTCGAACGCCTTGCAAAGGAAGTCTATCTCAACAACTGCGGTGGTGAGAAGCAGTGAAAGTATACCTGCTCCCCAAAGCCACTTGTTCTGTCCCTTCATCGTGAAGATGGAGCCGTGGAGAGAACGCATATTGAATGAGTGGAATATCTCACACATGGAAAGCGTCAAGAACGCCATACTCGTACCGAGCATTTCCTCTGAATAGTGTCCTGCCGCGATAGCTTCTGCATGATGTGCCGTAGCAAGCCAATATCTTCCTATAAGGTAAGAAGCGAGCGTAATAGCCGTTACCAAAAAGCCCTGATATGCAACGGCAAAGCCGAGTCCGCCCGCAAATATACCCTCTTTGGAGTCACGGGGCTTACGTTTCATAATGTCCGACTCAGGCTTTTCCATACCGAGTGCAAGTGCGGGGAAGCAGTCGGTGATGAGATTTATCCATAAAAGGTGAACGGGTTTAAATATCTCGGATATTCCGAGGAAAACGGTTGCAAAGAAAATGGTGAGAACTTCCGAAAGGTTTGAAGCAAGAAGGAATTGTATAGCCTTACGGATATTGTCATAGATTCTTCTGCCCTCTCCGGCTGCGGAAACTATCGTTGCGAAGTTGTCATCGGCAAGTATCATATCCGCAACGTTCTTCGTAACGTCAGTACCCGTGATACCCATACCTACGCCGATGTCGGCGTTTTTAATAGAGGGTGCGTCATTTACGCCGTCGCCGGTCATCGCCGTTACCATACCCTTTTTACGCCAAGCGTTGACTATTCTCGTCTTATGCTCGGGCTGAACTCTTGCGTATACGGAGTATTTTTCAACTGCCGTTTCAAATTCTTCGTCGCTTATCGTGTCAAGCTCTGCACCGGTTATAGCTTGAGATGCGTCGCTTATGATTCCGAGCTCCTTTGCGATTGCAACTGCGGTATCCTTGTGGTCGCCCGTTATCATAATGGGTCTTATGCCCGCACTGCTGCACTGCTCGATAGCAGGCTTTACCTCGGGACGCACGGGGTCTATCATTCCGACAAGTCCCACGAAGCAAAGCTCGTTTTCAACCGCTTCGCTTTCGTATACGGAGGGCTCTGCCGTAAGCGGCTTGGTTGCGGCGGCAAGCACGCGGAGCGCCTTGTCTGCCATAGCCTTGTTTGCGGAAAGTATATCTTCCTTTATCTTATCGGTCATGTCAACGACCTCGCCGCCGATAAGCGCCTTCGTGCAACGCTTTAATATCTCATCGGGAGCGCCCTTCGTAAACTGTACGAGCTCTCCGTTTTTATTGTGAACGGTGCTCATCATCTTACGCATTGAATCGAAGGGAACTTCGCCTATACGTACGAATTCCTCTTTCTGCTTTGCTTTGGGAAGACCGAGTTTTTCGGCGTAGTTTACGAGCGCGCATTCCGTGGGCTCACCTACAGCCGTTTTCTCATTTTCGTCGAACTCCGCGTCGGAGCAAAGCGACATAGCCGTTGCAAGTAAGGTTTCATCGTCGCCGTAGTGGTCAACGACGGTCATCTTGTTCTGTGTGAGCGTACCCGTCTTATCCGAGCAGATTATTTGCGTGCAGCCGAGCGTTTCAACTGCGGTGAGCTTACGGATAATGGCACTTCTTTTCGACATATTCGTAACGCCGATGGATAAAACGATGGTGACTACCGTTGCAAGTCCCTCGGGGATAGCCGCAACCGCAAGAGCGATGGCTACCATAAACGATTTCATTATCGTATCAAAGCTGAAATCGTTAGTAAGAAGCTGAACTGCGAAAATGACTACGCAAACTACGATTACAAGATAAGTAAGTATCTTGGAAAGGCCCGCAAGCTTCATCTGAAGGGGTGTCTTACCCTCTTCGGCCTTGGAAAGAGCATCGGCAATCTTACCCATCTCGGTTTCCATTCCCGTGCCCGTTACGACTGCTTTACCTCTGCCGTAAACGACGGTGCTTCCCATAAATACCATATTCTTGCGGTCGCCGAGTGCAACGTCGCCGTTTGCGCCCGCCTTCATAACTCTGTCTTCCTTCGTTACGGGTACGGATTCACCCGTGAGCGCCGCTTCTTCTATCTTCATGCTTGCACATTCAATGATACGTGCATCGGCAGGCACTGCATCTCCCGCCTCCAAAACGATGACATCGCCTACCACGAGGTCCTCGCTCTTTACGATTATCTGATGGCCGTCTCTTATAACCTTGCTCGTTGCGGCTGCTATCTCCTGCAAAGCCTCGATAGCTTTCTCCGCCTTGCTTTCTTGAAATACGCCGAGAATAGCGTTTATAAGAACTACGGCGAGGATTATTACAACGTCGGACGGAAATCCGAAATGATTAGACTTTATTCCCTCGTAGACCTCAACGCCCGCACTTATTGCGGCGGCAACGAGAAGAATAATAGTCATCGGCTCTGCAAGCTGCTTGAAGAAGCGCACTATAAGCGATTCCTTCTTCCCCTCCGCAAGCTTGTTCTTTCCGTTCTCGGCAAGTCTTTTTTCCGCTTCCGCGGAAGAAAGGCCCGTATCAGAGCTTTTTGTCGCATTAAGAACCGTTTGCTTTTCTTCCAAATAATGTTTCAATTCCGTTCTCCTTTTCGTAAGATTAAAATTAAAAAAAGACTCACAGGCAGTTTTCCTGCCTATGAGTCTCGTTCTCAAAATTCAGACCAGACTTTTAAAAGTCAAGATGTTGACCTGAAACACACTTTTAAAAGTGTGGGAACTACTCCCTCAAGGTGCAGAAACATTTTAACAAATTTATCCGAATTTGTCAATAACTTTTCATTTCTTTCCCCGATTTTTAATACGCAACGTATTTGTATTATTCTACCATTCATTTTGCGTATTTTCAAGTGTTTTAATAAAATTATATTTTCGTGGAATACTAATTTACGGTATTTATTATAAGGAGAATGGCTATGGATATTCGTACAGACCTTGCTTTAGAGCTTCGCGACAGTATTATTAAGAAGGAAAAAAGAGTGCTGGAGGACGTAGATTTTGCGGAAAGTGTTGAGGGCGAATGCAAAATAACAAAAATAAGAATAGGCGAAGAAAGCCAAGAAGCCGTAGGCTGTGCCGCAGGAAATTACGTAACGCTTGAATTCTCGCACTTCGGGGCGGCGGAAACGGAAAAATTCAACTTTCTTTGCGAAATACTCACAAGAGAGCTTTCTGCGCTCGTTACCGGCAAAACCAAACGCTTTCCCAAAAAGGTGCTCGTTGCGTGTCTTGGAAACGCCGATATAAGCGCAGACGCTTTAGGCCCTTTAGCCGCAAAAAGCCTTATCGTGACCGGACACTTGAAAAAGCTCGACCAAGAGCTTTTCGAAAGCTTCGGCGGCGTTGAGCTTACCGCACTTTCGCTCGGAGTTATGGCTCAAACCGGCATAGAAAGCGCAGATATCATAAAAAGCGTGGTCGGTCGGATAAAGCCCGATGCGGTAATAGCCGTTGATGCTCTCTCCTCAAGAGAGCTTTCCCGCCTTGCAAGCACGCTTCAGCTTTCGGATGCGGGTATATGTCCCGGCTCGGGAATAGGAAATTTCCGTGCGGCGCTCAACGAACACACCCTCGGAGTGCCCGTATTCTCTATAGGCGTACCCACGATGGTAGAAATATCCGCCCTCGTTTGCGACGCCTTAAAGCTTCTTTCTCTGCCTTGCGAGAGCAACGTAAGAGAAAGACTCGGTAAAAACGGAAGACTGCTTGTAGCCCCGAAAGACAGCGCAGTTATAATTTCGGATCTTGCAAAGCTTATCGGATTTGCTATAGATAAAACGTTTATAAAAGACCTCGATTACAGCGAAATAGCAAGGCTTGTAAATTGACAAGGCATACGCTTGTACAAGCCCGCATATAATTTCAAAAAGGAGGTTCACACTATGGAAAGAAAAATATTCAAAGCACGGAAGGATAAAAAAGCCACCTTATACATTATGCTTCAATTTTTACTTTGCGCAAGCCTTGCGCTTACAAGCTACGCCTTCGTAACGTTCGATACGCCCCAAAAAAGCTCCGCCGATTTTTTCGTGGCATCTCTTACGAGAAAACCGGCAGAAAGCATCGGCGCTTTTTTGAATATAGAGGCGAAAGAGGAATACGAGGAATACACGGAAGAAGAAGCGGTTGAGCCGCCGACCTATATAGATTACGGAAAGCGTCTTGAAGAAATACTCGACTCTTACCCAAGTGCCGAAAAGCCGAAGGAGATACCCGAGGGCTGCTTCGGTATAGAGGCGGAAAATATATCTATGCAGGGAGAAGTGAAAAAGCTTCTTTTTAAAAACCGAAGCGGCAAATCGCTTGATGCAGGATATATCGAATCGCTTGCCGATAAAGACTACCCCGTCAAAGCGAAGCTTGTGGAAAACGAACCCTTGGTCTTGATAGTACATACGCATACGACAGAATCCTATATTGATAAAGATACGTACTACTACAACCCCAACAAAGCCGTGGCGGAAACACGCTCAAGAGATGATGAGAAAAACGTAATTGCGGTGGGAACCGTGGTAAAGAACGTTTTGGAGGGTATGGGCATCGGCGTTTTACACATCACCGATTACCACGATATCTACGTATTTAACGAATCCTACACACACAGCTATAACACCGTAAAAAAATACCTCAATACCTATCCGTCCATAAAATACGTCATAGACCTGCACAGAGATTCCGTGATTCACACAAACGGCATTAAAGTACAGCCCGTTGCGGAAATAAACGGTAAAATGGCAGCGCAGGTTATGTTTGTTATCGGCTCAAACGAAAGCGGTCTTAAGCACGATAATTGGGAGAAAAATTTGACCCTTGCCGTTAAGCTGCAGGAAAGACTCGTGGAAAACTACCCCGACTTGACAAGGCCTTTGAATATAAGAAGCGGAAGATTTAACCAACAACTATCAACGGGTATGCTCCTTTGGGAAATGGGTTCGTGCGGAAATACGCTTGAGCAAGCCAAATATTCCGCAAGGCTCGTCGCTACCGAATACGGTAAGCTTATTCTCGAAAACTTAACAAATTGAATGAAATCGGTTGACTTTTTTTACAATCGGTGTTATATTTAGTATATACGATGCTGTATTTTGCTTGTGGGTTTTCGGCTCAATGTTTTAGGAGGTCTACCGTGAATAAAGAAATTTCACTTGACGAGTTGTTTAAATATCTTTTAAAAAACATCAGATGGATAATCATCGTTACTCTTGTCTTTATGCTCTGCGCATTTCTTTTTTCGTCGTTTTGCATAACCAAAATGTATACCGCAAGAACGACGATGATAGCAAGCTTTACCACATTGGATAAGGAAGTAGACCAAATCCCCAATCAAGTCACTACCACTCAAACCGATGCGGCCATCTCACTTGCTGAGGCTTATTCCGAGATATTAAAAAGCTCTTACCACGCAGAGCTCATTATGCAGCAGCTTTCCGAATGGCAAAACATAAGCGAGGGTATGATAAAAAGCTCGATATCCGTAAGAACGTCGCAAAAGTCATCAGTCATGACCTTTAGCTGTACGACACCCAATCCCGAGCTTTCATACGACGTATGCGTTGCCTTGACAAAAGTTGCACCGAAGGTCATCGACGAAAAATTCTTCGGCGCATTAAAGCCGCTTGACGCACCTACGATGCCCTCCGGATATTCCTCCCCCAACATTATGAAAAATACGTTTTTGGGAGCTTTATTGGGAGTGCTCCTTTCCGTTGCGGTCTTGGTTGTGCTCAAGCTCTTAAATAACAAAGTTATGAGTGAGCGCGATATAGGCACTTCTTATCTCGGTGCCGTTCCGACCTTTGAAAACACTAAAAAGAGCAAAGGCAGAAGCAAAAGCAAGAATCCCGAAGAAGAAGCGAAGCTTGCGGCGCAAAACAACTTCTTTATTATCGAATCCTACAAAAGCATCAGAACGAATCTTATGTACACTTTCAGCAGCTCTAAAAACGGCAACATCGTCGCTTTCTCCGGTGCTGAGGTAAATGCCGGTAAGTCCGTAACGTGCGCCAATCTTGCTATTGCGTTTGCGCAAAACGGCTTCCGTATTCTCGTTATTGATGCGGATATGAGAAGACCCAAACAGCAAAAGCTGTTTAAGAAAACTCACACCGAGGGACTTTCGAAGCTTCTTTCCGGTCAGTGCACCTTTGAAGAAGCGGTTATAAGAAACGTATCCTCCAATATCGACCTCGTTCCCGCAGGTCCCCTCCCCCCGAACCCCTCAGAGCTTCTTTCGACCGTTGAAATGGACGCTTTCTTGGAACACGTATCCAAGATGTACGATTACGTATTTATCGATACTCCTCCCATTAACTTCGTCACCGACTGCCTTGCCATAGCAAATAAGATAAACGGTATCGCTCTTGTCGCAAGACAGGGATACACGGAAAAAGACGAATTTGCGAAAGCCGTATTCAAAGTAAAGGCAATAAAAGCGAAGATAGTCGGCACCATATTAAACGACACCGCTGTCGAGAAAAAGAAGAAATACTACAAGAACAGCTATTACTATAAAGCAAGTAAATCCTAATTCTTGTCACGGCCGCTTATTTTAAATGCACAGCCCAAAAATAAGCCGAAATAAAAGAAAACGAAAGCCACTACAACGTAAAACATAATACACTCCCATCAGCCGCCTTTTTAAGACGGCTGATATTATTTTTTTCCAAATTACGCTAACTATGCATTTTTTTTAAAAAATAAGAAAAAATAAAAGTCATTCATCGTAAAATGTTGTATTAACATATTGAGAGTATTATTTGAAAGGGGAATAAAATTGAAATTCAATTCGGATTTTATAAGAGAACTCAAAGATCGCTGTCGAATAGAAGACGTGATCGGAAAAAAGCTTTCACTTAAAAAAGCCGGCAGTAATTACGTTGCCTGCTGTCCCTTTCACAGCGAAAAAACGCCGTCCTTTACGGTGTTTCCCTCTTCTCAAAGCTACTATTGCTTCGGTTGCTCGGAGGGCGGAGATATAATAACCTTCGTAATGAAGACCGAGAACGCCGAATATGCGGACGCCGTAAGAAAGCTTGCCGCAGAGTGCTCACTTCCGATTCCCGAAGAAGACGACCCGCGGGTACTTGCAAGACAAAAGGCGAAAAAACGGCTCTTGGAGCTTAATTTGTTTGCGGCGAAATTTTACAGAGAAAAGCTCTTTTCTCCCGAGGGAAAAGAAGCTCTTGATTATCTTCTCGTCAAAAGAAAACTCTCGCCTGCCACTATTAAGCATTTCGGGCTCGGCTTTGCGCCAAACGATTGGAACGTCACCTCAAATTCAATGCTTTCGGCGGGATTTACCCAAGAAGAAATACTTGAAGGCTTTTTTGCCGGCAGAAGTCAAAAAACAGGACGTATCTTCGATTACTTCCGAAACAGAATAATGTTTCCGTATTTCGATATAAGCGGAAAGGTCATCGCTTTCGGCGGACGTATACTCGGTGACGGAGAGCCGAAATATCTTAACACGAAAGATACCGCTGTATTTAAAAAAGGGCTTAATCTCTACGCTTTGAATTATGCCAAAAACGAGCCCGAGGGCGCACTTTTGCTGTGCGAGGGCTATATGGACGTCATCTCGCTTCACCAAGCGGGATTTACGGGCGCCGTCGCATCTTGCGGTACGGCACTCACGGGAGAGCAAGGTCAGCTTATCTCCCGTTACGGCAAGCGCATAGTTATATGCTACGACTCTGACAAAGCGGGAACTCTTGCCACGGCAAGAGCCGCACAGATATTGAATCAGCACGAGATAAGCGTTGCGGTCTTAAATCACGCCGGAATGAAAGGCGAAAAAGACCCCGACGACTTTATTAAAAAGCACGGAGCGGGAGCGTTTTCCGACCTCATTAGCGGCTCAGGCTCTCACTCGGAATACAGTCTTTCGCAAATATTTGCAAAATATGCGACGAACAACCCCGAGGATAAGATAAGGCTCGTAAGAGAAAGTGCGAGATTTATCGCCACCTTGGACAGTAAGATAGCACGAGAGGTATATTCCGCAAGAGTCGCAGAAAAAGCCGGAGTATCCGAAAAAAGCGTTATTTCGGAGGTTGAGCATGCAGTAAAAAAGCTCGGTGCTCAAACGAGAAGGCGCTACGAAAGCGACAGGATAAAGGACATCTCAAGAATCAGCGACAGAGTCAATCCTCAAGCGGCGCTTAACTTAAAAGCGGTGACTGCGGAAGACAACCTAATAGGTCTTATCTGCGCTTTTCCGGAAATGATACCGAAAGCCGCAGAGCTCATAACAAGTGAGGATTTCGTAACCGACCTAAACAAAAATATCTACTCTCGCCTTGTAGAGCTTTCCTCGGAAGGACAAGCCGACGTATCCTTACTCTCGGAATATTTCGACACCTCGGTAATGTCAAGAATATACGAGCTTATGCATTCAAGAAAAAAGCTGTCGGTCAACGATACGGGAGAGATAAAAAGATTTGCACAAACTATAAAACAAGAAAAGCAAAAGTCAAAAAGCGTTGCGGATATGACCGATGAAGAATTTTTAGCGGCAATATCCAAAAGAAACGATACATAAAAACACGAAAGGGAATATAAAATGGCGGATAACAAGAAAATCAACTTCAGTGATATAATTGCCAAAGGAAAAACGAAAGGCTCCATTACAAATGCGGAGATCTCCGAAGTGCTCGAAAACGTCGATGCGGACGCAGAGGCAGCCGAAAAGCTCTATGAGCAGCTTGCCGCAGAGGGAATCGAAATATCGGGGGAATTTGACACGCTCATAGATATCGATTCGGACACCGACGGTATATCCGAAGTATCCGATTACGATCTTTCTTCAGACGAAGGCGCATCGGAAGACGTTGACAAAATGCTCGACCAAGACGGTATAGCAGTAAACGATCCTGTAAGAATGTACCTCAAGGAGATCGGTAACGTACCTCTTTTATCGACGGAAAAAGAGCTTGAATACGCAATAAAAATGGCAAACGGCAACAATCACGCCAAAAATCTTCTTGTAGAGGCTAACCTGCGCCTTGTCGTAAGTATTGCAAAAAAATACGGCGGCAGAGGGCTTTACTTCCTCGACCTTATCCAAGAGGGTAACCTCGGTCTTATGAAGGCAGTTGAAAAATTCGACTACCGCAAGGGATATAAGTTTTCCACCTACGCAACGTGGTGGATACGCCAAGCTATTACCCGTGCCATAGCAGACCAAGCGAGAACCATAAGAATACCCGTGCACATGGTAGAAACCATAAACAAGGTGCTTCGTGTTTCGAAACAGCTTTTGCAAGAGCTTGGGCACGAAGCAACGCCCGAGGAAATCTCCAAGGTTATGAATATGCCCGTGGATAAGGTGCTTGAGATAATCAAGATAGCCCAAGAGCCCGTTTCTTTGGAAACGCCCATAGGCGAGGAGGAGGACAGCCACCTCGGCGACTTTATTCCCGACGAGAGCGCTCCCGCTCCCGCAGAGGTTGCAAGTTCCACCCTTCTTCGCGAACAGCTTTGCGAAGTTTTGCATACATTGACACCCAGAGAAGAACACGTTTTGACGCTCCGCTTCGGACTTAAAGACGGCAGAACACGTACTCTCGAAGAGGTCGGCAAAGAATTTAACATCACCAGAGAACGTATAAGACAAATAGAAGCAAAGGCACTTCGCAAGCTTCGCCACCCCAGCCGTTCCAAGCGTTTGAGGGATTACTTGGACTAATTGCCGAAATATGTCTTGATTTATTGTGCAGGTTGATAATTTTCTTCCAATATCCACGAAATTTCTTGACATTCGACGCTCTTTGATGTATATTTATAATGTTAGACTATCTTTAGAATCGGAGGAATTTACATACTATGAAGAAACGTCTATTTATGGCTGCCCTTGCAATAGTAATGCTTATGTCTTGCTTGCTTACGGGTTGCACCGAAACAGACCCCGAATCCGTAAACGAAGGACTCGTTGATACGAGCGGTTACGCTTGCATCAAGGTTTACGGAGTAAAGGAAGAAAGCACTACCGACGAAGCAATAGCGGCAGTTGAAGATGCTATAAACACAATTACCTTGAGAGAGTTTAAAACTAAAGTTAAGCTTATGCTTTTTACGGAGGACAAATACCTCGATGCCATTGATGAGACAATGAAGGGGCTTGAAGAGGTAGCGGCTCAAAAGAAGAAGGAGAAATCCGAAGCACGTGCCGAAGCTAAACGCCTTGCAAAGCTCAAGGAAGAAAACTACGAAGCTTATAAAAAAGAGATAGCTGCTCAACAAGCAGAAGAAAAGCGTCTTGCTGAAGAAAAAGCTAAAAAAGAAGAGCAGATGCAAGCGGAGGCTGAAGCAGCGGGTATCGAATATATCCCCGAAATAGAGATCCCCGAACACGCTATCGACGTACTTCTTGTAAGAGATATCAATGAGCTCAAGGCTTTCAAATCGGAAGGATTACTTAAAACCATTTCCGAGCAGGTAACTCTCGACTATAAGAAGATAGGAAAGTACATCCACCCCACGATTCTTGATATGGGTCGTGTAAAAGGCTCTCTCTGTGCGGTAGTTAACAACACCTTCGCAGGCGAGGCACAATACGCAGTATTTAACACGGAGCTTTATGAGAAATATGCGGGAGAAAGCCTCACGGAAGTAAACAGCCTCACCGCTTTACGCGATTTCCTTGAAGCAGTAAAAGCAAACGAGACCGACGTAATGCCCCTTGCTAATACTCCCGAGTTCGTTCAAGGCTCCGACTTTATAACCGATATTACAAACCCCATCGGTATC
This sequence comes from Eubacteriales bacterium, assembly GCA_045585835.1. Classification (GTDB taxonomy): domain Bacteria; phylum Bacillota; class Clostridia; order Oscillospirales; family CAG-272; genus CALCTE01. The sequence continues at coordinate 156,898 of JAZMZG010000009.1, read as the reverse complement.
TACAATCCCGATAACAGCAACGAAGAGGAAGGATTCAAAGTAACGAACCTCTTTTCGAATAACGGAATCCAAGCTCACTTCAACAGCATTTTGACGTACAGAAACGCAGGCTTGCTTGCAAACGCCGAGCTTCCCGAAGATGCAAAATGGGCTGTGAAGTTTGTAACCGGAGACGAATACACCAAGAAAGAGCTCGAAGAACAGGGCTACACCGTTTTGATGTATTCCGCTCCCAGAATCACGGACGAAAACTGCAACTTCTCCTACTATGCGGTATACAACGAGACAAACTACGAAAGCAGAGCTTTGAGCTTCCTTGAACTTCTCACCACTGACAAGGAGCTTCAGACTATATTTGCATACGGAATCGAGGGCGTGAACTACGAACTCGTTGACGGCAAAGTAAAGATGCTCAACGATACTTACTCCATCAACAAGCGTTATATGGGCAACAGATTTATAGGCTATCCTATGGAAGACGAGCCCATTGATATCTTTGAGGTTGCTATCGAAAGAAACCAAACTGCAGTTGTTTCCGCACTTTACGGACAGAATTTCAATTACGATAAAGGGTATATCCAAGAATACACTATCGGAAAGGTAAACGGCAATATTCAAGGCTTGGCTAACGACGCAAATGCGGTAAGCGATGGCGAAGACGCAACGATACAGTACAAATTCAAGGATTTCGTCAACGGCGAATACGTAGCCGACGAGACTTCGGCAAAATACCTCAAGATTCTTGAAACGTATTGCATAAATAACGCCGTAAACGGAAGCGTATTTGCCGTATCGCCTTACATTGAAGAAAAAGACGGCTTCTATGCAGGCTCAACGACAAAGAGCAAGTACGATATCGAAACCGAACTGAATGCAGTAGTAAAAGCAAACACCTTGCCCGCAGACTTGGTTGAGCTTATGAAAACCGTAAGCGCGGCGGAAAGCGACGACATCGCAAGCAAGATCTTGACTGACGAAGCTACGGGCATTGTTACGTATTATGCGGTAGCTCCCATCCGTCAAATGAAGCAGGACGATAACGGACGTATCGTAAGCGAAACGACCGGTCTTGTATGCGCTACGACACAGATTGAAGATACGATGACTCGAATCGAAGAAATACTTGCAGAGTATTGGACGGATATCTCAACGGGAATTCCCGATTCTTCTATCGACAGATTCGCAATGAAGATAGTTACGAATATCGAACAAAATGCGGGAAGCGATAAAGCTGCCGTAATCAGCTCAATGCTCGCAGGCATCAGCGAAGACGAAGCGGTCGTTAAATCTTATACTACAAAGCTTTTGGGATACTATAATTCTTACAACAGAGGCTCTTTAAGCAAGGATAAATATTGCGAAAGCGTCAAAAATCTTCTCAAAGCAGACTTCGCAAATATATGGAATATGTGGGACGAGATCACGGATATGAATACAAGATTCACAAATGAAACCAATATCACGTCCTTAATCGAAATACTCAACAAGCAATACGCATAATAAAAAAGGGGCACGGCGATGTAGCCGTGCCCCTTTTTCGTATATAAAATATCGGCACCGTGATTTACACGGTGCCGATCTTCCTTTATTATAAATGCAAGGGTGTCTTATCTGTAAGCCGGGTTCTGTCGTGAACGGTCATCTATCTTGGCGCATTGTCACCAACACGCTCGGTGCCACCTTAACAAGCGGTCGGGCAAACCGTAGCTTGCAAATTCGGTGTTGCTTCGGATAGGGTTTACATATCGCACAAAGTTGCCAGTGTGCAGGTGAGCTCTTACCTCGCCTTTCCATCCTTACCGCAAAATGCGGCGGTCTATTTCTGTTGCACTTTCCCTAAGGTTACCCTCGGCTGATGTTATCAGTTATCCTGCCCTGTGAAGCCCGGACTTTCCTCACGCATATCTCTATGACGCGCGACCGTTTAACAAGGCACCCTGCGCGGATATTTTAGCACAAGTGTTTGGGCTTGTCAAGTTTTAACGGCGCAGTACTATTTACTCTTTACCTTGCCGCACACGAACATCACCGCAAAAAACAGCAGATTTATCAATACTATCATCGCACCCGTCGGGATATTGTAAAAAATGCAAGAGGTCACGATGCCCAATATAACGCTCGCAACGGACAGCACTGCGGAAAGCAAAACGACGCTTTTGAAGCGTTTGCAAATACGCATTGAGCTTAAAGCGGGGAAAATTATGAAGCTCGATATGAGCATCGCTCCCATGAGTCGCATACCAATGACCACCGTAACGGCGGTAAGCAGCGCAATTAGCATATTATACAAAGAGGTGCGCACGCCCGTGGCTTTTGAAAAGCTCTCGTCAAAGGTTATGGCGAATATCTTGTTGTAAGCAAACATAAAAAGCGCAAGGACGACGAGGCTGAGTACAGAAGAAAACCAAACGTCGCTTTTGCTTATTGCGAGTATGCTTCCGAATAAATAGCTCGTAAGGTCAAAATTTGAGCCTGTAACTGAAGTAATAAACACGCCGATGGCAAGAGCTGACGTGGATATGAGCGCTATAGCGCTATCCCCCGATAAAATGCCCCTTTCGCTTACATGCAAAAGAATAAATGCGGCAATTATAACGATAGGCAAAGCAACGTACGTCGGCTGTGCTCCCAAAGCCGCCGATACAGCCATAGCTCCGAACGCAACGTGAGAAAGGCCGTCGCCTATCATAGAAAAGCGCCGCAAAACAAGGCTCGTGCCGAGAAGGCTTGATGAAAGTGCGACCATAATCCCCACTAAAAGAGCATATCTGATAAACTCATAAGAAAATATAAGTTTTATTATTTCCATAATCGCCTCACAATCCGCAACTGCAACCGCTTTCGGATTGTCCGACAAAGCGTTTACAATGCTCGCATTCGGCATATCTTTCGGTCTTATCAAAGAAAGTGAAATCCTTATGCAAATGCAATATATGGCTTGAGTTATGAAGGGCGCTATGTATATCGTGCGACACCATTATAACGGTTATGCCCTCTTTATTTATCTCCTTAATAAGCCTATGCAGCTCTACGGATACGACGGGGTCAAGACTTGCAGTAGGCTCATCAAGCAATATAAGCTTCTTCGTTGCGCATAAAGCTCTTGCAAGAAGCACTCTCTGCTGTTGACCGCCCGAAAGCTCTCTGTAGCATCTGTTTTTCAGTCCCTCTATACCAAGCTTTACCATATTGTCATACGCAAGCTTTTTCTCTTTTTTGCCGTAAAAAGGGCGAAGTCCCATTTTGTTAAGACAACCCGACAAAACGACCTCGTATACAGAGGCGGGAAAATCCTTTTGCGCTCCCGTTTGTTGCGGAAGATATCCTATTTCGTTTTTCTTCAAGCCGTCGCCGTACACTATACTTCCACCCGTCACGGATTTAAGTCCCAACAAAGCCTTTATAAGCGTACTCTTACCCGAGCCGTTTTCACCGACTATGCAAAGATAGTCGCCTTGGCAAATTTCAAAAGAAAGGTTTTGTATGACCTTGTTGTTTTCATAAGAAATCTCAACGCCTTCGCAGCTTATAAGTGCCATTTTTTCTCCTTTCGGGTACTGTTTATATATGAAGCAAGCATCTTATTATGTCTCCCGCCATAAGCATACCTGCCACGGACGGAGTAAACGAAACGGATGCGGGCGGATATCTTCCGTCCGTCTTTTCAAGCGTCGCTTTTATCGGCTCTTCCTTGCTGTAAACGACACGGAGCTTTTTTACGCCCATCGCCTTAAGCCTTGAGCGCATCGCTCTGCAAAGAGGACAGACCGACGTTTCGTATATATCGGCTAGCTCAAAAAGCTCGGGGTGTATCTTATTGCCCGTACCCATTGAGGCGATTATGGGGATATTCTTATCTTCGGCATATCTTGCAAGCTCAAGCTTCAAGCTGACCGTATCGACGGCATCGGCGATATAGTCGGTGTGAAAGCTCATAAGCTCTTCAAGCTCCTCGGCGCTCACAAAGCGGTTTATGCACTCGATTTTAGCTTTCGGATTTATACTCAAAATACGCTCCCGCATAAGCTCGGTCTTCTTTTTGCCGATGCTTGCGTGCGTTGCAATAAGCTGTCTGTTTATATTGCTTTCGGATACCTCGTCTGCGTCAATAAGCGTAAATGCGCCGACTCCCGCCCTTGCCAAAGCTTCGCACAAAAACGAGCCGACTCCTCCTATGCCAAGTACGGTGATATGCTTTTTTGAAAGTATCTCACAGCTCCCCGGAAGGAGCGCCTCCTGCCTTTGTTGCCAAGCTTCCATTTTACACTTTCCTTTCGTCTTTTAGACTATTTTACACCTTCGCTCTTCTTATGTCAACAAGCTTTTTAAGCTCGTCATATGCGTCCTTAAGGCTCCCTATTCCGTCTACAAGTCCTATTTCAAGAGCCTCTTTTCCGTCTATAACTGTGCCCATATCCGTAGCGATATCGTCGGTACGCATAATATAGCTTCTGAGCATTTTTTCGTCTATTTTCGAATGTGCACATACGAAATCGACTATCCTCGTCTGCATCTTGTTGAAATACGCAAAGCTCTGCGGCGCACCGACCACAAGCCCGCTTGTTCTGACCGGGTGAAGCGTCATAGTAGCCGAGGGTACTATAAACGTTTTATCGGTAGATACGGAAAGCGGTACGCCTATTGAGTGGCTTCCGCCCAAAACGAGCGACACGGTGGGTTTGCTTATGCCCGCTATCATCTCCGCTATCGCAAGGCCCGCCTCAACGTCACCGCCTATGGTGTTTACCAACACAAGAAGTCCGTCTACGCCTTTATTTTCCTCCAAAGAAGCAAGCATCGGTAATACGTGCTCGTATTTTGTAGTCTTAGTCTGTACAGGCGAAAGATAATGTCCCTCTATCTGCCCGATAATATTCATCACGAAAAAGCGATAGTCCTCTCCCCTCGTTATAAAGCTGCCCGTTTGAAATATACTCTCCGCCTGAGCTTTTACAAGCTGTGCTGCACGGGCGTTTTCGCTCTCTCTTAAAAGCTCTTCGGGAATCTCCGTATTATTCATAATTCTCTCCTTGCAAATATTTTGATTATTATTCCGCAAATGCGCCGTATTTATCCCAAATGTACTGTTTATTGTACTCTGCTTTTTCTAAAACGAACATTTGTTTGACTTTTGAACACCTTTGTGGTATAATACACTCAAGTTAAGCAAAAGCCTTTCGGGGCTGTTTTTTACGGCAAGCAATACGAACAAATGTTCTTTAACGTTTATATCACGAAGGAGGTATTAAAGTGAGTAAAGTCAAATATAAGGAACCTATGCTCGACGAAGAATTTTTCGAAGAGGAAACGGAGCATCGCCTTATAGGATGGTGCGAAAGCTGCAAAATGGAGGTATATACCAACGACGAGGCACTTAAGGTTATCGCAAACGGCGACGTCATTCATTCAGCTTGTTGGGATTACTACGCCGCCGAGCATCCCGAATTTTTCACACAAAGCGCTGACATAAGGGAGGACTATTAAATGAATAAGACCGACTATTTAAATGCACCCGATACTTTCAAAAAAGCTTGCGATGAATATTTTTCGCTTTGTGACGAAAAAAACGCAGATAAGCTAAAGAAGCCTTACACGGTATCGGGACTTTGTCTGTATCTCGGAATAACGAGAACAGAGCTCGAGAAGCTTTCAAAAAAGAGAAAGCTTTCAAATATTTGCAAGGAAACGTTTTTGAAAATAGAAAGCTTTATCGAAGAAAATGCGCTTCTGGGCGCTCTTGCAAACAATCCCGCACTGTATTCCTTAAAGTATAACTTCGGTTGGACGGACAAGCCGCAAAAGAGCTCCGATGAGGATACGAAGAATATCAAGATATCGCTTGACGGTGAATGTGACAAATGGGCAAGCTGACTTTGCGGGGGCGTCCGAGTTCAAGGCAGCAGGAGTTTTTCTCATCTAAAACGAAATTCATCGCATACGGCGGCGCAAGAGGCGGCGGCAAAAGCTGGGCACTGCGTCGCAAGCTTACGCTTATGTGTATTAAATACAAAGGGCTTTCCGCACTTCTTATAAGGCGTAGCTATCCCGAGCTGCGTGAAAACCATATACGTCCGCTCACAAGCGAGCTTCACGGTATTGCAAGCTACAATGAAACGCAAAAAGTATTCACGTTTGCAAACGGCTCACGTATACGCCTTGGATATTTGGAAACGGAAAACGACGTACAGCGTTATCAAGGGGCGGAGTTCGACGTAATTGCAATAGACGAGGCAACTCAGCTGTCGGAATATCAATTCAGGGCGCTCACCGCCTGTCTTCGAGGCACGAGCGGACTTCCAAAGCGTATGTATCTTACCTGCAATCCCGGCGGTATAGGTCACGGTTGGGTTAAAAGGTTATTTATAGATAAGGAATACACAGCGGGCGAAAAGCCCGAAGACTACAGCTTCATTCAAGCGCTCGTTTACGATAACAAGGCACTTTTAAAGCATAATCCCGACTACGTAAAACAGCTTGAGGCTCTACCCCAAAAAATGAGAGAAGCGTGGCTGTTCGGCAGGTGGGATATTTTTTCGGGGCAATTCTTCTCGGAATTCGACGAGGACGTACACACAGCGGAGTTCGAACTGCCCGAAAACGTACTTCACTATGCGGCCATCGACTACGGACTTGATATGCTTGCCGTAGTTTTCGTCGCAGTAGACAGTGAGGGAAAGGCTTACGTCTACGATGAGATATGCGAAAAAAATCTCATCGTAAGCAAAGCGGCAGCCCGCATAGCCGATAAGGTAAAGGATACGAAAATAAGCGCATTTATTGCCCCAAGCGACCTTTGGAGCAGACAAAAGGACAGCGGAAAAAGCATAAGCGAGCTGTTTTCGGAAAACGGTATACCCTTTACCAAAATAAGCGGTTCGCGGAGCGAGGGCTGGCTTTCGTTAAAGGAATGGCTCAAAAAAGAAAAGGACAAAGACGGCAATCTTAAAAGCGATATGATAATACACCGCCGATGTAAAAATCTCATAAACTGCCTGCCCCGCCTTATATACGATGAGAAAAACCCAAACGATTGCAGTACAAAGCCGCACGAAATAACGCATATAACGGACGCTCTGCGTTACTTTGCACATTCTCGCATAGCGGCAGCAAGAAAAAATAAGCCCGAAAAAACACCTAAACTTTCGGAAAAGCTTTCAAAATTCAGAAAGATAATTTAAGGAGGAAATATGTCAATTTTCAAAAAATCAAAAAGCATTGCAAGGGCAAATCTGTACGATTATTCCACAAGAGAGGGGCGTGAGGATACCGTTGCTTTTTTAATGGACAGTATGCTCGCCGCAAACACGGAAAGATTCAAAAACTACACAAAATGTAAGGCGTATTACGACGGTGAGCACGAAAGCGAAAAATATATGGGCAATCTGCTCGGAAGCCTTGATATTCCGTGGTCTCCTTCCCTCTCGACCGATGCATACATACACGTTGAGTCGCAGATAGACTCATCCGTACCCGACTTCGAATTCTCACCCCGTGAGCGAAGTGATACGGACAAAGCAAAGCGCAGAGAGTATATCACAAGATATATCGTCGACAAAAACGACCTTTCCTATAAAAACTTCAGAAACGAAAGAAATATAGGAATTTTGGGTTCTGCCGTTTTTAAGGTATCCATAACCGAAAACGAAAGGGGGCTTTCGGACGTTTTGGTCGAAACGCCTTCTCCCGAGCAAATATTTGCAGACCCCACCGCAACGAGCGTAGACGCTTGCGAATATATCGCATATTGCTACCCGATGCACATAAACAAGGCGATGAGGATTTTTAAAGAGGATATCGAGCGTGCGGGCCTTTCGGAAAGCGACCTTCAAAAAGACCTTCACGAAAATCATCGTTTCAGAAATCCGTTTAAAAACAAGTCCGTCATAGACAGCGACTACTACAGCGATATGCAGACCGTGACAATTACGGAATTTTGGTTTAGACAGCAAACAGACGGACGCGCAAGGATAGAAACGGATAAGGGAAGCGTCGAATACAGCTACAAAAGCGGCGACGTCGGTCTTATCATACTCATCGGCTCCCACGAAATAAGGTACGTCCCGAAATATTGGACTACCACCGGTTGCACGATGTATCCCTTTTGCATCTACAACCGCACTCCCACCACCGACACCCTCTTCGGCAAAAGCGAGCTTTTACAGCTCATTCCCCTTATAGACAGTGCCGACAGAGAGATGATATATGCACAGCTCAACTCCGCGTTCTGTGCAAATGATATTGTTATTGCGGAGGAAAACGCATTTGCGGAGGGAGAAGGTCCCGACAACAGACCCGGTGCGGTCTGGAAACTCCGTCCCGGAATGATGGGAAAGGTACAGCGTCTTGGCAATCTCGGCTATGCCGAGGCAAACCTTTATTCCAACGTATCGCGTATGAGAGAGCTTATGCGCGAAACCGTCGGAAACTACAGCTCATTCCAAGGCGAAGAGCCCGAAAAGGTAACTACCGCTACGGGCATCGCCCTTTTAAACGAAAGGGCAAAAACACGTAAGCAGATCAAATTATGCGATAAGCTTGCGGCCTACGCAAGACTCTACAGTCTTGTGGACAGAAGCGCCCTCGAATGCTATGAAAACGGACGTTACTTGCTGCTTGGTGCGCCCGATGATAAAAGCGGAGGGCTTATTTTCAACATATCCGACTACGGCGGAAAAAACGGCTACATTCCCGAGGTAGACGTCAAAATACACGTAGGCGACGGCTTACAAAACTCAAAAGCGTTTACCGTATCCGCTCTCTCCGACCTCATCAAAACGCCTATTACGGCCGATAACTATAAGCTCGTAGAGGCCTTTATCGAGCTTATCGGACTGCCCATGCGAAGCGAAGTAACGGATATTTTGGAAGAAAAATACTCACAAATCAAAAACGGAGGTATAAATGAACAATAACGAAGAAAAAAGCTTCTCAGCCGAGGAAGTAAACAAAATAGTCGAAGAAAGACTTTCCCGCGAAAGAAGGCAAAACACCTCTCTTTATGCAATAAAAGAGCTTTTGAAGGACTTGAAAGTGCAAGGAATCCTTAAAGGCGAAAGCACCTCGGAGCTTGCGGGTGAGCTTATGGCAATAATTGAAGAAAAAACCTCGCAAAGCACTCCCGAGAATAAAGAAATCGCAAACGAGAATACTCCCGATGCGGTTACAGAGGATACTGCCGCCGTCGAAAGCGACCCCATCATAGAAAAATTCGAAAATGAAGAAAGAGAGCTTGCAAAGGCTTATCCGAATCTCGATATAGCGGCGTTGCTCGGCGATGAGGACTTTTGCAATTTTTACAAGGCTTACGTAAAAGAATTTTCCGATGCGACCTTACTTGAGGTATACGGCGGATTTTTGAAGGCAAAGAGCATTGAAGAAAACTTGCGCCTTTCTTCGCACCTCAAGCGTACCGCATCGTCTTACAAAGCCGCAGACAGCTCGGAGAGCTCTCTTACGCCTACGCAGAGAGCAATAGCTTCAAAAGCGGGAATGTCTTACCGCGAATACGCAAAGCTTTTGGAGGAAATACCCAAAAGAAAAATCAAATCTAATTAAAAGGAGATAATTTATGGAATTTGCATATTGCGAGGGCATGTCAAACGCGCAGCCCTCAATGAAAAATTTTAACATCAAAGAAACCACTGCCGTAAAAAAATACGACGTTTTAACTCTTGATTACAAGGGTTACGCCGTAAAGGCAAATACGGGCGACCACTGTATCGGTCTTGCGGCGGAGGATCACCCCGCAAACGTACAAAGCAATATTATGCCCGCAAAAAACACCATTAAGGTAATAGACTCACCGAATGCAATATACAGAGCCTCGGCGATGGCGGTTAAATTTTCCCAAGAACACTCAACCAATACACGCCTTTTCTCTCCCGAGTATATGGACGAAAATTGCTTTACAAACTTCACTCTCATGCTCATAAGTAAAGCTCCCGGTTCTCAAAACACCGACAAGATCGGTTCTTTAAGAAAATCATATGGCATAACACAAGAGTATAATGAGGAGGACTCATCTGTAACTTACTATTTCAACGTAGAGTCCGGCGGCATTCCGCATAACGACGACGTTTACGCGCTTTTGCCCGACATTGGCTCTACTTATATTACAACCGGAAGCGGAAATAACGATTTCAGACTAATTACCGACACCGGTATCTTCAGATGCATCGGACAAGACCTTTCGACAAATAACTCAAAGGGGCTCCCTTCTTGTTTCCTCAAGCTTTTAAAGCACACAACGAACAAAGTAAATGAATAATTAAAGGAGATAAAAATATGAATGATATTTACACTTGGCCCAATGACCTCTACCCTCTTGTCAAGAAGCGCTTTGAGCTTCGCTATGACGAAAGAATGGACCTCATTTCACAACTTGCAGGCATCGTAGAGCAAGCAGAGGTAGACTACCGTCTCGAAGGCGTAGGCGGTTTCGGTGAGCTTCCCGAATATGACGGAACTTTGATGCACTCCGACCAAAAGAGAAGCTTTATCACCACTATAACTCCCATCGAACACGCTATCGCCGCTACGGTAAGCTATAAAAAGGCAAAAATCGATATGTCCGGTGAAGCACAGAAAACGGGTACACGCCTTGCGGATTCCGCATATATGACCGTGCTTAACAGCTTCTATAGACTTTTCCAAAACGCATTTACCACCACAAAGCTTGCCGATGGTAAGACTTGGGCAGCAACAGACCACCCCATCAATACCGATGCGAACGCAAAAACCTTCTCTAACCTTATCAGCGAAACTCTTTCCGTTTCCGCTATTACAGAAGCGCAGAAGCTCGCAAGCGGATTTCTCACACCTGACGGACTTCCCCTCGGCGGTAACTACGACCTTCTTTTAGTAAGTCCCGAGCTTGAAAGCAAGGCAAGAGAGATATGCGGTCCCGATGCAAAGCTCTGCCCCAAATACAACCCCGACGGCTCTACCTTTGCCGCAAACCCCGTACACGGACTTAAGTATTTCGTAGTAGGCGGCGGCGGTATCGGTCTTTCCGGCGATCAGTGGGCTCTTGCCGACAGCATGATGATAAAAGAGATACTCAAGCTCGTCTACATCACCAAGCCCACCGTTCTCGTTGCAACACAGGATAACCCCCTCGTAACTGACTATATCGGCTACGTTGACTACGCTTTCGGCGTTGCAGACGCCCGTGCAGTCATCTTTTCCAATCCCTGATAGCATCTACGGCTAAAAACAAGGCTCGGGAGATAAACTCCCGAGCCGAAACGAAAGGAGAAAATAAATGAACACCACCACCTATCCCATCAAACCCATTAAAACTCAAAAGCTCACTTTGACAAATGAAGCGTACGAGCTCTCCACCAAATCACAGCCCTGCTTGCTCTCGGTGGTAAGCGGAAAAGTCTTCTTGGGCGGTAAAAGAGATATTACCGCAAACGGCGACAGCTATATTTTAAACGAAGGCGATACACTCCGTCTTTTCGGCGATATAAAACTTTGCAGTGACGAAAACGGCGCCGACGTAAGAATACTTTTTTACGACGTAGTTTAGGAGGCAGCTATGATAACACTCGGTGAGCTTAAAACAAATATTATGAAGATCCTCTGTGAATACTCAAAAAACGGCCGGATACTTACCGAGGACGTATCCTCCGTAGCAGACAGAAAGCTCCATATAGACTTTGCTGTTGACGTTGCTTTACGGAAAGTTATGACGATCTGCGGTCTCGAAAAAGACGAAATAACGGTTGAAGCCGCAAAAAACGAAAACGTCTTTTTATCTATACCGCAAGACTTTGCGGCCGTTGAGCTACTTATATCTCCGAGCGGTGCAACGTATAAAAACTGCGTTGATATCATCGGCTCTTCTCTTTGCTTTCGTCCAAAGGAAGCGGGTAAGTACAGTATAATATACAGACACTTTCCGCACAGTATTGCGGGAAAAGATGACCTTTTCGAGCTTTCCGTAGATGCATATATTGCCGACGCAGTCGCTTACGGCGCCGCCGCAGAGCTTTGCGACCGCAGCGAAGACGAGCTTTTTTTCAGAATAAAATACCGCTTCGACGAGCTGATGGCTAACCGCTATAACGTTGACAAGCTGAACACCCCGCCCTTTAACAGAGTTTACAGCACAGAAAAGAGGGGAAGAAATGTCATTTAAGAAAATATACGACTACAGAGAAACGAATCACCGTAAAATTTTTTCGCAAAGCGACTTTAGCGGAGGCATTCGTTTCGGCACAAACAACATACGAAGCAACACTACTCTGCAATATATGGAAAATTTCCTTTTGGAAAACGGCAGTCTTGTATCAAGACCCGGTCAGCACCGTGTTAAAAAGGTCCTCCAAGGCGTATGTAAGGCTCGTGCCGTATTTAACGACAAGCTGTTTATGCAGCTTGGAATATCTCTTTTCTCTTGGGACTTTCCAAACGAGTCGGCGCCGACTCTTATCGATACGCTTGACGTGCCCGAGTGCGTTATGTTCTCTTTTGCAGGCAAGCTCTACATTATGTCAAAAGACTGCTATTACTGCTACGATACCGAGCTTAAAGCCGTAGAGCCGTATATACCCGTAGTCGCCATAGACAGAAGCCGTGACGGCTCCACGACGACCGTTTACGAAAGCTTCAATATGATAGGCTGCGGCTTTGAGGTGTGGTTCAACTTTGACGGCGACGGTGAATATAAGCTCCCGCTCGGCTCATTAAAAAGCGAATTTTCCGCAACTCTTTCGGGGACGGACATCACCGACAAATGCACCTTTGATGCAGAAAGCGGCACCGTAACCGTACAGGGCTTTTCCGAGGAAGATGAAGGTATAAACAACCTTCGCATCAAAGCCTACCGCAAGGACGAGGATATCAGAGAAGGCAAAAACAAAATTCTCGGTTGTAAATATTCCGCAGTATTCGGCGGTACGGACGGGCTTGGAACGAGAATTTTTCTCTCGGGAAATAAAGACGAGCCAAACCTTTGCTTTCACTCGGGACTTCTCGACCCAAGCTATTTTCCCGACACAAAGTACGAGATAATCGGGCACGAGGGCGATAAGATAACGGGACTTTTAAAGCAGTACAACGAGCTTATTGTTTTTTGCGAAAACAGTATCCACGCTTTAAGCTACGTATATAACGACAGCGGCGTCATATTTTCAAGGCGTACCATAAACTCCTCCATTGGCTGCGATATGCCCCATACGATACAGCTCATAGACAACAACGCCGTTTTCTGCTCATCAAAAAGAGGCCTGTTTATGTTAAGCTCAACCATATCGGAAAACGAAAATAACGTGCTTTCCGTATCCGCAAACATAAACGGCGGCGAAAACGGACTTATAGCGCAAGCAAAGCTTGCCTCAAATAAAGGCTATTCTCTCGATTATAACGGTAAGTACTATCTGTTCGTGGCAGATAAAGTATACGTTTGGGATTACAGCCAAGTGCCGTATCTTACAAATTACGGCACCCTCAAAGCCGAGCGAAAGCTCTGTTGGTACGTTTTGAGCGGATTTAACGTGAACTTTCCCATAGAATATTGCGGAAACGTTTTCTTCTTTTCCGATATGGGACAAATAGACGTATACGGTGAAAGCGACACCGATTTCGGTGAAACTTTAAAAAGGTCGCTTACTACCGCTCCAAACGGACTGGGGCTTCCCAGAATCGAAAAGAAGCTGAAAAACATCATACTTTCTTATCGCTGTAAAAACAGCGTTGACATAAATTTATACTTTTTCTGTGACGGGAAGACGGGAGGCGACTATGACTTCTCTGCCTGCATAAAGCACGAGGACACGCCGGGCGGCATGTTTCACAGAACGGTCATTCCGCTTTCTCTGCCTCCCGCTCACAGCTTCAACATAAAAATGGACGTACTCGGAGGCAGTTTCGAGCTCGACTGCATAGATTACGAATACACGATTTAAGGAGGCAGATAAATGAGCACCAAAAAAAGTACCGACAAAAATAAAAACGGCATAGACCTCAATATAGCGGACTACGCCACGATAGAAGGCATAAAGTCGGCGCTTGAAAGCGAAAAAAATATCAAGGACGATATACTTGACCAAGAATACGAAAAGAATCTTGAGACTCTCAAAAAAGATACGCACACAAAAAAGCGTCAGGTATATAACGAGGCGATGAGCACCGTTCCGATAATGCGGGAAAATTTCGCAAACTACGGCCTTTCCGCACAGGGTGGAGAAGTAAAAACACAAGAGCTTCGTTTCAATACGGCGCTTGACAGCGCTCTTGCAGAGCTTGACGGAATACTGCTTTCTCAAAGCGGTGATATGGCTTCGGGACTGTCAAGAGCAAAGCTTGAAAACTTAAACACAATGCTTAAAGAGCTTCGCAGCGAAAGCACAAGAATAGAGGCGCTTCTTTACCAACGCGAGCAGGATAAGATACAAAACGCCTTGGAGGCAAGGCGTGTGGCGGCTCAAGAGGCAAGCAACGCAATAAGCAAAGCAAAGCTTGAGCAACAGGCGTACGAATATAAAAACAACGCAATGCTCGCCGCCGCAAAGCTCGTAGCGGAGGGTGCGGGCGAAGAAAGCGGCAGTAAATATATGACGTACTTAAAACAGTACGCAGGTGACTATCTTGCCGAAAACGGCATTGACTTGTCCTCGGTAAACACCGTCACCACCGTACAATCAAACGGTGCGACCTCCGGAAGCACGATGGTAGGAAAATCCGATGAAATAAGAGAGCATCTCTTCGTTTTAAGACACGTAAGTATGAGCGACGATACAAAGTACAAGTATTATATAGACAATGGTCTTGACAAGTATATGACCTTCGAACAAGCTATAAACGGATAACAAAAAGGCACTTACGGCAAATAAGTCGTAAGTGCCTTTCCTTCGTGGGAATATTTTTTTGAAAAAGGGAAAAAATATCCCAAAAAGGAGCGTTTTATGGAGAAAAAGCGGATTTCTGTAATATTGTTTAGCGTACTTGCGGGTGCGGTAAACGGACTTTTGGGCACGGGCGGCGGCGTTGTGCTCGTGCTTTACCTCGGGCACCTTTTCAAAGAAAAGAAAGACGGATTTAAGGCGGCTGTAGCCATAACCTTGCTTTGCACATTTTTTATGTCCTTATCAAGCACCGCCGTATATCTTTTAAGGGGAAACGTCACTTTTTCAGACTCTCTGCCCTACCTTATCCCGTCGGTCTTGGGCGGCCTTGCGGGAGCCTTTATATTTTCAAAAATCAAGCCCTCGGCACTAAATACGGTCTTTTCGCTTTTGGTGCTTTGGGCAGGGATAAGGATGCTTTTCGGATGATGGATTTTTTAGCGGGAATAATATGCGCAATACTTGCCGCTATGGGAGTTGGCGGCGGCGGACTTTTGGTAATATATCTGACGCTCGTAAAAGACGTACCGCAGCTTACGGCGCAAGGTATAAACCTCTTATTTTTTCTCCCATCTGCCCTCATTTCGCTTGTATTCAAGCACAAGCTCTTTAAATCGCAAAAGGAGCTGATACTTCTTATTTGCCCCGTTTGTACTTGCTCAAGCCTTGCTTTTTGCCTTATCGGCGGCTTTATAGACGAAGCCCTCATACGCCGCATTTTCGGCATCTTTCTTATTTTTGCCGCCCTTTTGCAGATATTTTCGCACAAAGAAAAAACAAAAAAGAACAGTTGCGCAAACAATGGCAAAGCAAGCGGAAGACAGATACACAAGTGCAAGAGAAAGTAACACGGCCACTGCCCCGAGAACCGTTCTTTTGACAAAATACCCTCTCATCGAAATACCGCCGTGGGTTGCGTAAAATCCCACCTGTGCGCCAACCGACAGCCCCGAAAACGCAAGTGCAAACGCCGTCATAACAAACGCCGTATTCGGCGAAAGCGCAGATATTGCCGACACGGCACCCGTCATCTCCAAAAGCGATAAAACGAGAGCGGCGATATATTTATTTGCAAAACCGATATTGGAAACAGCGCTTCCGATAACGTAGAAAAACATCACAAAAGAACATATCGTAAGGCACTTTTGTCCGCTTTCCGATAAAGAATCGACAAGTGAGATAAGAAGTCCCCGGCATTTCTTTTCGGGGGGCGTGTTTTCCTCACCCGCATAAAATATCATATCGCACACAAGAAGCGACATCAGCAAGACCGTATAGAGCATAGCACCCAAAAGCAGACTGCCGTACATTTCGCCGCCAACCACCGATATAACGAAAGCGGGCGACGGCAAGGAATAGAGAAAACACAGCCTCCTTGCCTGATTTTCGGATATCTGCCCGCTTTTATATAAGCTTGATGCCATTATCGCACCCGTCGGAAAGCCGCACAAAAGTCCCGTCATAAAAAGTGCGCCCTGTCCAAAATACGTCCAAATTCCGCTTTTGACAAGATAAAGAGAAAAAACGACGGAGCAAAAAAGTCCCGGTACAAGACTTTTTGCGCAAAGCGCTATCGCCTCCCTTACGCTTTGAGAACCGAAAAAAAGCGAAAATATATACATAGCAAAAACGAGCCCTGCGGCAATAGATGCCTTATATTTCATTTTCAACGCCCTCACCTCCCGATTCAAAATATGTAATTACGGAGAGCTTTTATGAATAAAATTAGCGAGGTGATTTAATATATGAAGCTGCTTAATAAGATAAAAAGAGTATTTTCCGAGCCCGCATACGTAATATCGGCACCGAAAATAGAGATATACGGCAAAAGAGAGCTTGTTATGACGGGTTGTACGCATATTGATGAATTCGCGCCCGATAAAATAATTCTCTCCTGCCACTATATGTCGGTCACGGTCGAGGGGGCAGCGCTTGAGCTTCTTTTACTTGCGAAAAACACGGTGGCGGTCAGAGGAAATATTGACTCAATAGAGCTTCCCGCAAAGAAAGAATTATGATGGGAATTATAAATTTTTTCAGAGGAAGCCTTAAAATAAGCGGAAACGACCGTGAAATACTGTATCTTGCAAGTGAGATGACGAAGGAAAATATCCCGTTCGGCGCACTGCACCGAAAAGACGAAGTCTTGCTCTGCTTCAGAGCTTCTTACGCTAAAAAAGCCCAAATAGAATTTCTGTGCGCAAGGCTCGGTATTACGCCCGAAATCGAAATATTCGGTCTTCCCCGCCTTTCTTCTCTCTACAAAAAGCGCATAGGTCTTTTCGTGGGGGCGGCATTGACTCTCGTTTGCATATTGGCTTCTAATCTGTTTATATTAAGCTTTGAGGTCGTGGGCAACGAAAGGCTTGCCGATGAATACATACTTTCGCTTCTGGAAGAACAAGGCTTAAAGGCAGGTACGCTCAAGAAAAGCCACGATTTGAGTATGATAACGCTAAACGCCGAGCTTGCCTGCGACGATATCGCCTGGATAGCTGTAAATTTCAATGGCACAAAGGCAGTAGTTGAAATGCGGGAAACAAAACAAAAGCCCGATATGTACGATAATTCCACGCCGACGGATATGGTCGCAAAATGCGACGGTCAGATAATCTACACGGAAGCCGTAAGCGGAAGTGTAGTCTGCAAACGCTACGACGTGGTCAAAAAAGGCGATCTGCTCATAAGCGGAGTGGTAGACAGCAAAGCATACGGCTATAAGCTCGTACGAAGCAGAGGAAGAGTGCTTGCGAAAACCTATAAAAGCTTCACCGTAAGCATTCCGCTTGAAAAAGAAGTTAAAGTATATACGGGAAAAAGAAAAAGCATAAAGAGCTTCGACATGTTCGGTATAAGCTTTTTTGCAAAAAGGTCATACGACGGATTTGAGCATTTTGACTTAACCGAGAAAAAGCAAACCCTGTGCTTTTTCGGAAGCATAAGCCTACCCGTGACCGAAGTGACTTCGCTTTATAAGGAGTACGTAATAAAATCCGAAAAAATAACTCCCGACAATGCAAGAGCCACGGCGCTTTCCGAAATCGCCGACCTCATCGCCGATGAGATAGGAAGCGGTGAGATACTGAGTCGCACGGAAAGCGTGCGGGTGACCGACAGTGAATACATACTCACCGTGAGCCTTGATTGCATAGAGGATATATGCAGTGAAAAACCGATTGACAACAATTGGGGATATATGTTAGAATAAATCTCGTGAAAAATACGTACGGGAGGGGCTTATGGCGGAAGAATACATATCTATAAGAGAAAGCGCCGAAGCGGAGCTTGAAATAAAACGCTCCGTGTTCATCGGTAACGCAGTTCCCGTAACGAGCGCAGAACAAGCCGAGGAGTTTATCCGCACCGTACGTGCTCGCCATCAAGATGCACGGCACGTATGCTTTGCCTATATTTTGCGAAACGGCGGCATATCGAAATATTCCGACGACGGCGAGCCTCAAGGCACGGCGGGTATGCCTATGCTTGAAATTTTGAAGAAAAACGGCCTTTGCGATACCGCAGTCACCGTCACAAGATACTTCGGCGGTATACTGCTCGGCGCATCGGGACTTGTCAGAGCTTACGGTAACGCTTGCGCCGCAGCGGTGGAAAAGGGCGGTATATGCAAATACCAAACGTTTGCAAGACTAAAGCTCAACGCAAGCTTCAAGGACTATCCGAAAGCCGAATATGAGCTTCGCAAAGCGGGCGTACGGCTTGATACGCCGATATTCTCGGGCGACGTGGAACTTACGTTTTATATCGAAAAGGAAAAAGCGGACTCCATAATATCTCGCCTTGCGGATATGAGCGCTGCGAGAATAAAATGCGAAAAGACAGGCGAAGAATTTATGCCGATGTGACGGATATGCCGTTATATCGGCATATTTTTTGCAAAAAGGCTTGAAATGGCGGATATATTGGTATATAATATTTTATTATGACAACTACAACTGTAAAAAGGCAGGTGAGCTTATGTCGAAGCTGTATGTCCCCGAGGGATACCGTGACACTCTGGATATTCGTACTACCGACAAGGCAATCAAATACGTAAAGGACAATTTCGAAAATATTTTCGCACGGCATCTTAACCTCGAGCGCATAACTGCGCCCTTATTCGTTACCGACAAAAGCGGTCTTAACGATAACTTAAACGGCGTAGAGCGTCCCGTAGCTTTCGACATACCCGACGCACAAAGCTACGTGCAGGTCGTACACTCCCTTGCGAAATGGAAGCGCCTTGCCTTAAAGCGCTACGGATACTCTGCGGGTGAGGGTATATATACCGATATGAACGCCATAAGGCGTGACGAGGAGCTTGATAACCTCCACTCCGTATACGTTGACCAATGGGATTGGGAAAAGGTCATTACCGAAGCCGACCGCAGTCTTGAATATCTTTCAAAGATTGCCGACGGCATCTTCGCCGCACTTTGCGAAACACAAGAGAAGGTATGCTCGGCATTCCCGGGACTTACCCCCCACATCAAGCGTAACTTCGTGACCGTAACAAGCGAAGAGCTTTTGAGGCTCTACCCCGACCTCACTCCCAAAGAAAGAGAAAACGCTATATGTAAGCAGTTCGGCTCCGTGCTTATAGCACAGATAGGCGGTGCGCTTTCAGACGGCACGAAGCACGACGGCAGAGCCCCCGACTACGACGATTGGGCTTTAAACGGCGACATTCTCGTTTGGTACGAGCCGCTTGAGCGTGCCATAGAGCTTTCCTCTATGGGCATAAGAGTCGACCCCGAATCTATGCGCCGTCAGCTAAAGCTTGCAAACTGCGAGGACAGAGCAGAGCTTGATTTCCACAAATCACTTCTTGCGGGGCAGTTGCCTTTGACGGTAGGCGGCGGTATAGGTCAGTCAAGACTTTGTATGATAATGCTCGGCAAGATACATATAGGTCAAGTCCAAGCTTCCGTATGGGGTGAAGAAATGATCGAAGAATGCAAGAGAAAAGGAATAACGCTATTATGAAAAGAACAGCTATAAGAGAATTATTTAAGGACAGTAAGAGCTTTGAGGGCAAAGAGATAGTCGTTGCGGGTTGGGCACGTACTATACGTGCAAGTAACGCCTTCGGCTTTATCGAGCTTAACGACGGAAGCTATTTTACAAGTCTGCAGATAGTTTTTGAGGACGAAAAGCTCGAAAACTACAAGACCATCGCAAAGCAAAATGTCGGCTGTGCGCTCGTTGTAAAGGGTAAGTTCATTTTAACTCCCGAAGCAAAGCAGCCCTTTGAGCTTCAAGCAACCTCTATAGAGATAGAGGGCGCATCGACACCCGACTACCCCCTCCAAAAGAAGCGTCACTCTATGGAATTTTTGCGTGAGATATCGCATCTTCGCCCAAGAACGAATACGTTTAACGCCGTATTCAGAGTTCGCTCCGTTGCGGCATACGCTATCCATAAGTTCTTCCAAGAGCGAGGATTCGTATACGTCAACACACCCATCATCACGGGCAGTGACTGCGAGGGTGCGGGCGAGATGTTCCACGTAACGAGCTTCGATATGAATAATCTCCCCAAAAACGAGGACGGCTCCGTAGATTTTTCAAAGGACTTCTTCGGCAAGCCCACGAGCCTTACCGTTTCCGGACAGCTTAATGGCGAGTGCTTTGCTATGGCGTTTGCCAACATCTATACCTTCGGCCCCACCTTTCGAGCAGAAAGAAGTAACACCGCACGCCATGCGGCTGAATTTTGGATGATGGAGCCCGAAATGGCGTTTGCCGACCTCACCGACTATATGGATACGGCTGAGGCGATGATAAAGTTCGTCGTAAAATACGTTATGGATAACTGCGCGGCAGAGCTTGCATTCTTCAATAATTTTGTTGACAAGGGGCTTCTTTCAAGGCTTACGAACCTCGTAGAAAGCGACTTTGTGCGCCTTTCATATACGGATGCCGTTAAGATGCTAAAGGAATGCGGCGAAAAGTTTGAGTACCCTGTAGAGTGGGGCATTGACTTACAGACAGAGCACGAAAGATACCTTACGGAGAAGATATACGGCAAGCCCGTATTCGTAACGGACTATCCCCGCGAGATAAAGGCGTTCTATATGCGCCTTAACGACGACGGCAAGACCGTTGCGGCAGCTGATATGCTTGTTCCCGGCGTAGGTGAGCTTATCGGCGGCTCTCAAAGAGAAGAAAGACTTGATATGCTTGAGGCAGCTATGGACAGATTCGGCCTTGAAAAAGAGGATTACGGATTCTACACCGACCTTCGCCGCTACGGCGGTACGAAGCACGCAGGCTTCGGTCTCGGCTTTGAAAGACTCATTATGTACATCACGGGCGTACAGAATATCCGTGACGTAGAGGCATTCCCCAGAGTTACGGGTATGGCAGAGTTTTAATTAGGCATTAGAAAAGCGTTGTGTCGTTTGACACAACGCTTTTATTTTCCCGAAAAATTATCTGCGCCGTAGTCGTTTATCTCTCCCGCAATACCGTCGCCATTTTCAACAACGAAGGTATACGCATCGGGCACATCTCCCACAAGCACGGTTTCCGCTATACATACAGAGCTTTTTATGCTCACGTCACGAATCGAAAACGGCACGTATAGAGAAACGTTTACCGAAACGTCGAGCATTATTCTGTGAAGCGTTTGATTTATCCCCGCCGCTTCAAGCTCGCTTCGAAAATCGGTCGTAACTGCGCCTACGGAGAGTATTTCCACCTTGAGATTCGGTCCTTTGCCCGCAAATAAGTTGCTGTTTATCACGTTTCCCATAGGAATGTAAAACACCTTCCCCTTTATCTCCCCAAGCCTATCCGCAAGTGCCGTTGAAAGCTTTGCTTTAAGCACGTTAGTCTTCGAAAAATCCGTAGTGAGAAATCTTACTTTACCGTCTTGGTCGTTTGAAAACGAAACAAGTCCTCCGTAAAACTCGCCGTCTTTCAAAAGCGCATCTGCGACGCAAGCGTTTATCTTGACCGTCGCCTCCCTCGTTGCGTAATTTTCCGCCATTGACACTACCGTCGGACGTAAGCTGTTTCTAAAATAGCTTATACATAATGCGGAAGCGAGGATAGCGAAAATAAGCACCGAAAACAGTCTTTTCTTCAATTTTGACACAAAAACACCTCCCCTTTTTACATCTTATGCAAAATCGGCGGCGGTGCTTTTTATTTACTCATTTTATAAAAATTTCGGCGCAGTCTTTCAAAGTCCGTATCGGCTTTATCAAAAGGTGTAAAAAAGTGGTGTTTTTATGAAAAATAATACTTTTTTCATCTCTAAAACAGTAAAAAAATATTGCTTGATGCAGCAATATGAGATATAATGTAGATGTATATGGATATATTTCGATTTTTACTGTGTTTATTAAAAGAATCATCATAGAGAGGTAACAAAATGAAGTATCGCATCGAACATGACTCCATGGGAGAAATGAGAGTCCCCGAAGACAGACTTTGGGCAGCGCAGACCCAGAGAAGCCACGAAAATTTTAGAATCGGCGAGGGCATCGAAACTATGCCCAGAGAGATCATTCACGCCTTCGGTATTCTTAAAAAGGCGGCGGCTCTTGCTAACCACGAGCTCAAGCCCGAAAAGATGACCGAGGAAAAGCTTTCCGTCATCTGTAAAGCTTGCGACGAGGTCGTTACGGGTGAACTTAACGGACACTTCCCTCTCGTTGTATGGCAGACGGGCTCGGGCACGCAGTCCAATATGAACACTAACGAGGTTATCGCCAACAGAGCAAATCAGCTTGCGGGCAAGAAGCTCTGCCACCCCAACGACGATATCAATATGAGCCAATCCTCAAACGATACCTTCCCCACCGCTATGCATATCTCCGCGGTCGTCATCTTGACAAAGAGACTCATTCCCGCTATTGAGATGCTCATTTCCACCTTCAAGAGACTTGAAGAGGAAAACCAAGGTATCGTAAAGAGCGGACGTACTCACCTTCAGGACGCAACTCCCATAACCTTCAGCCAAGAGATATCCGGTTGGCGTTCAAGCCTTGAAAGAGACGTAGAGCTTTTGAAGCTCTCGCTAAATCCTCTTATGGAGCTTGCGCTCGGCGGTACTGCCGTCGGTACGGGACTTAACGCTCCCAAGGGATTTTCAGAGCTTGTTGCGGCAAAAGTCGCAGAGCTTACGGGTATGCCCTTCGTGACTGCGGCAAATAAGTTCCACGCACTCACATCAAAAGACGAGCTCGTATTTGCTCACGGGGCAATAAAGGCTACGGCTTGCGATATGATGAAGATAGCAAACGATATACGTTGGCTCGCAAGCGGCCCGAGAGACGGTCTTGGCGAGATATTCATTCCCGAAAACGAGCCCGGAAGCTCCATTATGCCCGGTAAGGTCAACCCCACCCAATGTGAAGCCGTAACGATGGTGGCAGTTCAGGTAATGGGTAACGACGTTGCCGTAGGAATGGCGGCAAGCCAAGGTAACTTCGAGCTTAACGTATTTATGCCCGTGGCGGCGTATAACTTCCTCCAATCCGCAAGACTTCTTGCGGAGGCGATAATCTCCTTCAACAAGAACTGCGCAGTCGGAATTACCGCAAATAAGGAAAAGATGCATCACAATCTCCACAACTCGCTTATGCTTGTCACCGCTTTAAACCCCTATATTGGTTACGAGAATGCGGCAAAGACGGCAAAGAAAGCGTTTAAGGATAACATTTCACTTAAAGAGGCTTGCGTCGAGCTAGGCTTCCTTACCGCAGAGAAGTTTGACGAAGTCTTCCATCCCGAGCAGATGGTTTGATAATACACACATCGGCACGGAAAGGACGGTCATAAAATATGAAATTTGCTTATTTCCCCGGTTGCACTCTCAAAAATAAGGCAAAAGACCTTGATACATATGCAAGAAAATGCGCCGAAAAGCTTGGTGTTGAGCTTTGTGAGCTTGAGTTTCAATGCTGCGGCGGCGTATACGGCACGGGCACAAACGACGTTGCGACAAAGCTTTCAAGCGTAAGAGCCTTAAAGGCGTCAACACAGCTCGGACTTGTCACGGTATGCTCCGCTTGCCATAACGTAATAAAGCAGACGAATGAAGAAATAAAGGCAAATCCCGCCTTTGCTGCAAAGATAAACAGATATATGTCGCAGGATAAGGACTACTCGGGCGAATATAACGGCGAGACCGAGGTAATTCATTTCTTGGAGCTTCTTCGTGACAAGGTCGGCTTTGACAAAATAAAGGAAGCTGTCGTAAATCCCTTGAAGGATAAGAAAATAGGCGCATACTACGGCTGCCTTCTTCTGCGTCCCTCAAAGGTGATGGCATTTGACGATCCCGAAAATCCCACGATAATCGAGGAATTTATAAAAGCGCTCGGCGCAACGCCAATCGTATATGCAAAGCGAAACGAGTGCTGCGGCGGATACGTGGTGCTTGAAGATAAAGAAGCGGCAAAGAAAAACAGCCTCGGCGTAATAAATAACGCTAAGGCGCAAGGAGCGGATATGATAGTTACCGCTTGCCCCTTATGCCGTTACAATCTCCAAAAAAGCGGCGGTGAGCTTCCCGTCGTATATATCACGGAGCTTCTTGCAGAAGCTCTCGGCGTAAAGGAGGAATAGCTGTGGAAAAGAAAGAGCTTTTAAAGGAACAGATACTTCGCACAAGCGGCGTAAATCCGAAAAAGTGTATGAAGTGCGGAAAGTGCTCCGCAACCTGCCCCTCTTACGACGAGATGGAATACCATCCGCACCAATTTGTATATATGGTCGAATCAGGCGACATCGAGCCTCTTCTTGAGTCAAAGTCGCTATATAAGTGCCTTACGTGCTTTGCTTGCGTCGACCGTTGCCCCAGAGGTGTTGAGCCCGCAAAGCTTATCGAAGCGGTAAGACTTACGGCAATTAGACCCAAGGGCGCAAATCATTTAACACCGAACGATATACCTGCGCTTCTTGACGATGATATGCCTCAGCAAGCCATCGTCAGCGCATTCAGAAAATATACGAAATAGGAAAGGAGAAAATAAATGCAGAAGATAGGTGTATTCGTCTGTCATTGTGGCACCAACATTGCGGGTACCGTCGACGTTAAGGCCGTAGCAGAGGCTTTAAAGAGCGAGCCCGGAGTCGTTTTCTCCACAGACTATCAGTATATGTGCTCCCAAGCGGGACAGGACATGATAAAGGAAGCAGTAAAGGAACACGGACTCACAGGCATCGTGGTATGCTCTTGCTCACCACGTATGCACGAAGCAACCTTCAGAAAGACTGCGGCGGCGGCAGGAATCAACCCCTATATGGTTGAAATTGCAAACATTCGCGAGCAGTGCTCGTGGGTACATAAGGATATACCCGTAGGCACGGAAAAAGCAATAATTTTAGGTAGAGCGGCAGTTGCAAAGGTAAACTTAAACGCTCCCCTCACCCCCGGCGAAAGCCCCGTTACAAAGCGTGCTTTGGTCATCGGCGGCGGTATTGCGGGAATACAGACCGCACTTGATATTGCAGATGCGGGCTTTGAAGTCGACATCGTCGAGAAAAATCCCACCATCGGCGGTAAGATGGCACAGCTCGATAAGACCTTCCCCACTCTCGACTGCGCCGCTTGTATTCTTACTCCCAAAATGGTTGACGTAGCTCAAAACGAGAAAATTAAGATATATTCCTACTCCGAGGTGACGGAAGTTAAAGGCTTTGTCGGTAATTTCGATGTCACGATAAAGAAAAAAGCAAGATACGTTAAAGAGGACATCTGCACGGGTTGCGGCGCTTGTACGGAAAAATGCCCGATGAAGAAGGTACCCAACGAATTCAACCTCGGTATGAATAATCGCAGTGCGATATATATTCCCTTCGCACAGGCAGTACCGAAGGTTGCGACAATCGACCCCGACCACTGCAATATGCTTAAAAACGGCAAGTGCGGCGTCTGTGCAAAAGTTTGCACGGCAAACGCTATCGACTACGCCGCAAAAGACGAATTCGTAAGCGAAAAATACGGCGCTATCGTCGTGGCAACGGGCTTTAATCCCATTTCTATGGATAAGTTCGACGAGTTTGCATATTCGCAGTCAAAGGACGTTATCACTTCTCTTGAATTCGAGCGTCTCACAAATGCGGCGGGTCCCACGGGCGGAAAGCTCCTTCGTCCCTCCGATAACGAGCATCCCCACACTATCGTATTCGTACAGTGCGTGGGTTCAAGATGCGATGCGTGTGCCGAAAAGGGCAAGGAATATTGCTCGAAGATATGCTGTATGTATACGGCAAAGCACGCAATGCTCACGAGAGATAAATATCCCGACACCGAGGTATACGTATTCTACATAGACGTTCGTACTCCCGGCAAGAACTTTGACGAGTTCTACCGCCGTGCTGTTGAGGAATACGGAGTAAACTACGTTAAGGGTATGGTCGGCAAAATAGTTCCCGAGGGCAAGAAGCTCAAGGTTCAAGCCTCCGACCTTATCGCAGGCAAACAGCTTCACATAGACGCAGACCTCGTAGTTTTGGCGGCGGCTATCGAGCCCGATAAGAGCGCACGTCCCCTTGCGACGATGCTCACGGCAAGTATGGATACAAACGATTTCTTCACCGAGGCTCACCCCAAGCTCCGTCCCGTAGAAAGCCCCACGGCAGGCGTATTCCTTTCGGGAGCTTGCCAAGGCCCGAAGGATATCCCCGAAACCGTTTCCCAAGCGGGTGCGGCGGCTTCGAAAGTAATCGGTCTTCTCTGCAAGGATAAGCTTCAAGGCAACCCCTGCGTTGCACGCTCCGACGAAATGATGTGTAACGGTTGCTCCACTTGCGAGAGGGTATGCCCTTACGGTGCGATATCGTATATTGATAAGGAATTCCGTATGCCCGACAGAACGACGAAGATGCGCAGAATAGCAGTTGTAAACGAAGCGGTATGCCAAGGCTGCGGCGCTTGTACGGTAGCTTGTATGTCCGGTGCGATGGACCTTAAAGGCTTTATGAACAAACAAATTATGGCGGAGGTGGACGCAATATGCAAGTAAATGAATACAAGCCTCTGATCGTTGCATTTTGCTGCAACTGGTGCTCCTATGCGGGCGCCGACCTTGCGGGAAACAACAGACTTGCTTATCCCGCTGACGTTAAGATAATCAAAGTTCCCTGCTCTTGCAGAATAAACCCCACGTTTATTTTAAGAGCATTCCAAAGGGGCGCTGACGGCGTTATAATCTGCGGTTGCCACCCCGGCGACTGCCACTACACCTCGGGTAACTACTACACAAGACGCCGTATGTCGCTTTTGTTCTCCATGCTCGACTACCTCGGTATAGAGAAAGAGCGCACGAGAGTCGAGTGGGTAAGTGCCGCAGAGGGCGCAAAGTTTGCCGCTACGATGAACGACTTTGTAAAGACCGTTTCCGCCTTGGGCGAAAACAAGAAATTGGAGGATCTGCGATGCAAAAAATAACACGTGATCTCCTTGCAGATAAAGCGATCTCGCTTCTTTCCGACGGCACGGTAAACCGTGTACTCGGCTGGAAGCGCGGCGAGTTCTGCTATGACGTAACGCCCGCTTTGTTCGAAAGTGCGGAAGAAATCGCAAACGAGTTCGTATTCGGCGACTTTTGCGGTGCAAATTTCTCAAAATATCTTGTAAAGGAAACGGCTAAAGAAGGCAAGGTGCTCGTATTTTTGAAGCCCTGCGACTGCTACAGCTTCAATCAGCTTCTTACCGAGCACCGCTTTATAAGAGAAAACGTATACGCCGTAGGTATCCCCTGCGAAGGAATGCTTGACTTAAAGCTTCTTTCGGATACGGCAGAAAACATCGCAAAAGTCGAAGACCTCGGCGATATCGTAAAGATTGAAACGCTCTATGACGGCACGGTAGAAGTCGAAAGAAGCAAGCTTCTTCCCGACAGATGCAAAAACTGCCGCAGTAAAAAGCACGTTGCTTATGACGAGCTTATGGGCGACGAGGGCGAAGTGCTTGACACAAACAGATTCGATGAAGTAGAAAAACTCGAAAAAATGAGCTCAGAGGAAAGATATGCATTTTGGCAAAACGAGCTTTCACGTTGCATACGTTGCAACGCTTGCCGTAACGTATGCCCAGCTTGTACTTGTGAAAAGTGCGTTTTCGATAATGCAGAATCGGGCGTTGAAAACAAGGCGGCGGCTAACAGCTTCGAAGAAAAGCTTTTCCATATCATAAGAGCCTTTCACGTTGCGGGCAGATGCACCGACTGCGGAGAATGCTCAAGAGTTTGCCCCGAAAACATACCCTTGCACCTTTTAAACCGCAAATTTATCAAAGACATAAACTCCCTTTACGGCGAATATCAGGCGGGAGCAGAGGTCGGCACAAGAGCACCTATCGTAAACTACTCGCTTGATGACCCCGAGCCTTCCGAGGCAGTGGAAAGAGGTGGCGAAGATGCGTAAAATTGCACTTGACAAGGCAGAGCTTCTTTACGAAGCTTTGGCAAAGGACTTCTCCCTCTATATGCCCGTCGATACGGATACGGGTGCAAAATTCAAAAAATGGCAAAAAGGCACGAAGCTTTCCGATGCACTTAATACCGAAAGAAGTGCGAAGGACTTTTTCTTCCCCCAAACCGAAAACCTTATGGATTTCAAGGTCGAAGGAAAGACTATCGAAATAATCGACACGAGAAGCGAAGCAGAGGACTTTATCCTCTTCGGCGTGCGCGCTTGCGACGTAAAAAGCTTCGAAGTGCTTGACGGAGCATTCCTTGAGGGCTACGTAGATACTTACTACAAAAACCGCCGCGACCACGCAGTTATATTCTCTATGGCTTGCACAAGACCTGCGCAGACCTGCTTTTGCGGCACGTTCGATATAGACGCATCGAAGCCCGAGGGCGACGTGCGTATGTATAGGGACGAAAAGTTCCTATATCTTGAAGCGGTAAGCGAAAAGGGCGAGAAGATACTTTCCTCTTTGGACTGCTTGGAAGAAGGCGGCGATGCGGAGGTAAAGGAGCAAGCCTCGCTTATCAAGGAAAGACTTGCAAAGCTCCCGCTTGCAGAGCTTAAAAAAGATGCGTTCGGAAACGGAAAAACCTCTGCGTTTTTCGATGCTCCCGAATGGAAGGGGCTTTCCGAATCCTGTATCGCTTGCGGTACTTGCACCTTCGTATGCCCCACCTGCCAATGCTACGATATCAAGGACTTGAACACGGGACACGGTGTAAAGCGTTTCAGATGCTGGGACTCCTGTATGTACTCTGATTTCACGAAGATGTCCGCAGGACAGCCCCGTCTTACACAGCTTGAGCGCTTCAGACAAAGATTTATGCACAAGCTCGTTTACTATCCGACAGCCCATAACGGACTTTTCTCATGCGTTGGCTGCGGAAGATGCCTTTCGAAGTGTCCTATCCAAATGAACATCGTAAAGGTAATGAAAAAATTGGGAGGTAAGAAAAATGGCTGATATAAAAGAACCTCTTATTCCTTCCGTCGGTGTTGTAACGGCTATAAGGATAGACACTCCCGACGTAAAGACCTTCCGAGTCGAAACACTTGACGGTCAAAAGCCTTTTATACATAGACCCGGTCAATGCGCTATGCTCTCTATCCCCGGCGTAGGAGAGGCGATGTTCTCCATCACTTCTTCCCCCACCGAAAAGGTTATGGAATTCTCCATCAAAAAGTGTGGTTGCGTGACCGAGTGGCTTCACTCAATGGACATCGGTCAGCAGATAACGATAAGAGGCCCTTACGGTAACGCATTCCCCGTTGATACCGAATTCGTTGGTAAAGATATGCTCTTTATCGCCGGCGGTATCGGTCTTGCGCCCCTTAGGTCCGTCATAAACTACTGCCGCCACAACCGTGAGCGCTACGGCAAGATAGACATCGTATACGGCTCAAGAAGTATGCAAGACCTCGTTGATTATCAAGAGATAATAAACGAATGGTCAAAGGATGCGGGCGTTTCGGTACACCTTACGATAGACAAGGAGCAGCCCGAGTGGTCAGGACACGTCGGATTTGTTCCCAATTACGTCAAGGAGCTTGGCTTTACGACAGACAAAATAGCAATTTTGTGCGGTCCTCCCATAATGATAAAGTTCACCCTTGCGGGACTTGAAGAGATCGGATTTGACAAGACGCAGATATACACCACCTTGGAAATGAAGATGAAGTGCGGCATCGGCAAGTGCGGACGCTGTAATGTAGGAGCAAAGTTCATTTGCAAGGACGGCCCCGTATTCCGTTTCGACGAGCTTGATGAGCTCCCCGACGAATATTGATTTAGTAAAGGAGAAGACTTATGGAAAATATGGTTGATATTTTTCTCTTCGGAAAGAAGTATTCCGTACCCGAAGACCTTACGATAATGCGCGCAATGGAATACGCAGGCTATACGCTCGTAAGAGGTTGCGGTTGCCGTAACGGTTTCTGCGGCGCTTGCGCTACCATCTACAGAATAAAGGGCGACAAGGAGCTTAAAGCTTGCCTTGCTTGTCAAACAAAGGTCGAAAACAATATGTACGTTGCAACTTTACCCTTTTTCCCCTTGGCAAAAGAGGTATACGACATACAGAAAGTAAAGACCACGGAGCAGGTAATGATGCAGCTTTACCCCGAGATATATGCTTGTGTGGGCTGTAACGCCTGCACGAAGAGCTGTACGCAGGGCCTTAACGTTATGCAGTATATCGGATATGCGCAAAGAGGCGAATTCGAAAAGTGTGCAGAGGAATCATTTGACTGCGTAATGTGCGGAGTATGCTCCTCAAGATGTCCTGCGGGTATATCGCATCCCCAAGTCGCTATGCTCGCAAGACGTATAAACGGAAAGTATCTCGCTCCCAAGTGCGACCATTTGGAAAACCGTGTTAAAGAGATAGAAAACGGCACCTTCGAGGAGCTTATAAAGGCTCTTATGGGCAAGCCTGTAGAGGAGCTAAAAGAGCTCTATAACACGAGAGAGATCGAGAAATAGGAGGGAAAGCTATGTACAGTGCGGAATTTGAAAAATCTCTTAAAGCGGTTGAAGCGGCAAGAGAAGCGAATATCGCTTACGAGCCTGCGAGAATGACTGCAAAGGAAAAGGAAGATCTTCTTGCGGCATATCACCCCGACTATAAAAAAAGCGAATTTTCCGTCCTCAAAGTCGGCGCAAATAAGGGTGAAAGCGTGCCCCACGAGCTCTGCGAGACCTTACAGGCACACAGCAGAATAAGCGCAAGCGACGTTGACCTTACAAAGCCCGACTACGACGTAGACGTGCTCGTTATCGGCGGCGGCGGTGCGGGTACATCTGCCGCAATTGAAGCGGCTCTTGCGGGTGCAAAGACGATGATAGTCACAAAGCTTCGTATGGGCGATGCAAATACGATGATGGCAGAAGGCGGTATACAGGCGGCAGATAAGGAAAACGACTCCCCTGCGATACACTTCTTGGACGCATTCGGCGGCGGACACTTTGCCGCTAAAAGAGAGCTTCTTGCGAAGCTCGTATGCGATGCTCCCGAAGCTATACGTTGGCTTAGCGACCTCGGCGTAGAATTTGACAAGACCGCCGACGGCACGATGGTAACGACCCACGGCGGCGGTACGTCAAGAAAGCGTATGCACGCCGCAAAGGACTATTCGGGCGCAGAAATTATGCGTACCTTGCGCGACGAAGTTTTAAATATGGGAATTCCCGTTGTTGACTTCACCTCCGCAATTGAGCTTATACTCGACGAAAGCGGTGCGGCGGCAGGCGCAGTTCTTATGAATATGGAAACAAACGAGCTTATGGTCGCAAAGGCAAAGACCGTCGTTATCGCAACGGGCGGTGCGGGCAGAATGCACTATCAGGGCTTCCCCACCTCCAATCACTACGGTGCAACCGCAGACGGACTCGTACTCGGCTACAGAGTCGGCGCAAAGCTTATGTATCCCGAAACGCTCCAATATCATCCCACGGGTGCGGCGTTCCCTCAACAAATATTCGGCGCACTCGTTACGGAAAAGGTACGCTCACTCGGAGCAAAGCTCGTCAACGCAGACGGTAAGGTATTTATGCACCCTCTCGAGACGAGAGACGTTGCGGCAGCATCTATCATAAGAGAATGCTCCGACAGAGGCGAGGGTATCGACACGGGCAGCGGCAAGGCGGTATGGCTTGATACTCCCATGATAGAAAAGATCGGCGGAGAGGGCACTATCGAAAAGCGTATTCCCGCGATGCTTCGTATGTTTATCGGCTACGGCATTGATATTCGCAAGGAGCCTATCCTCGTATACCCCACGCTTCACTATCAAAACGGCGGCCTTGATATTGACGTAAACGGTATGACCACCAACGTCAAAAATCTCTTCGTCGCAGGCGAAGCTGTAGGCGGTATCCACGGCAAAAACAGACTTATGGGTAACTCCCTTCTTGACATAATCGTATTCGGCAGAAATGCAGGTCAAAATGCCGCAAAATACGCAAAGAAAACGACAGTCGGTAAGCTCACGCTCGACCATATCGCAAAATTCGAAAAGGAATGTGCAGATGCGGGTATCGTGACAGATGAGGTTTCCCCCAAGCTTCTTCCCGATTATACGAGAAAGGTGAACTGATGAAGTACTTTATCGCATCGGACATTCACGGCTCGGCATATTTTGCAAAAAAGCTTTTGGAAAGATATAAGGCGGAGGGCGCAGACAGGCTCGTTTTGCTTGGTGATATCCTCTATCACGGCCCTCGTAACGAGCTTCCAAAGGACTACTGCCCCAAGGAAGTAATAGAGCTTTTGAACGCATATAAGGACGAGATACTTTGCGTCAGAGGCAACTGCGACAGCGAGGTCGACCAAATGGTGCTTAAATTTCCGATAATGGCGGATTATGCTATTATCGAAACAGAAAAGATAAGCATTTTTGCAACCCACGGCCATCTTTTCAATAAAGATAAGCTCCCGCCCATAAAAAAAGGAGATGCGCTTTTATTCGGACACTTCCACGTGCCCGAATGCACCGAAAAGGACGGCGTGCTATTCCTAAACCCCGGCTCCGTGTCTATTCCTAAAAACGAAAGCCACCACGGCTATATGACCATGGAAAACGGCACGTTTACTTGGAAAGATATGGACGGAGAAGTTAAAAATACGTATAACGTGTAAAAAACAGACGGCGCAAGCCGTCTGTTTTTTAGCTAGTAGGGACAGGCGCACCCCAAGGGCACTTCCTTCGGGCGTGCTCGCCCCTACAATGCGGCGTATAATTTTAAAAACAGCGAGAGGTAGCACTGCTCCTTTTTTACTAATAAATTCACCTTAAAACTATCTTCGTCGTTCTGATGACCTCGGCAATAGATTTGAGTTCTTCGGGAGTACAGTCGGCGAGAATGTCATCAATTATTTTTACGGAAACGTGAGCGCTTTTGACCAAGCTGCCGTACGCAATCTCATCAAGCGTTACGCCGAGCGCATTTGCGATGCTTACCAAAGTTGGAAGGCTAAGTTTGGTTGCCGCACGTTCAATATGCGAAATATTTGACGGCTCTATTCCCGAATTCTCAGCAAGCGTTGCTTGCGTCCAACCCTTTGCCGTGCGGAGCTCCTTTATTCTGTTTCCGATAGAGATATAATCAATTCCCATCAAATTCACCTCAATAATTTTATCAATATTATTGTATATCCCATTCGGATATGATAAAATAACGTATATATCCTATTAGGATATATAGTAATTATTATTTAAATATTGATATGTAAATTATTCGTGAGGTAATAAATTATGACGGAAAAGACCTGTTGTTTTTTTGGGCACAGAGAGATAGAGGAAACGGAAGAATTGAGGAGTGCGGTAACGGAAACGATAGAGAAGCTTATCGCGTATAAGGGTGTAGATACGTTTTTGTTCGGAAGCGGGAGCAGATTTGATAGCCTTTGCCACGAGCTTGTGAGCAAACTAAAAGAAAAATACCCTCACGTAAAGCGTATTTACGTGAGGGCGGAATATCCGTATATAAGCGAAAGCTATGAAAAATATCTGTTAAAATCGTACGAGGAAAGCTATTTTCCCGAGAAAATTATCGGTGCGGGCAGGGCGGCATACGTTGAGCGCAACTGTGAAATGATAGACAAAAGCAAATACTGCGTTATCTACTACGATAAAAACTACGTACCAAAAGTGCGTCAAGGAAGAAAAAACGATATGTTAAATATTTTGAAAACACGCAAAAGCGGCACAAAGCCAGCGCTTGACTTTGCCGTAAAGAAAGGTCGGAATATCAGCATTTTCCCAAAATAATCGTAATTCAAATCTTGCGCCCCGTTTTATTTATACACCGTAGCGGGCGCTCTCCCCTTTCTATTGCATAAATCCCTCTTGACAAAGTCATATTTTCGTTCTATAATATAACAAGTGATATATAACAAATGATATTCATTGAGGTACACTATGCCGCCGAAAGTAAAAATTACAAAAGAGGACATAATAAACACTGCCGTTTCTATCATAAGAAAACACGGCGCCGACGCATTAAACGCAAGAGCGGTTGCCGATAGGCTTTCCTGCTCTACGCAACCGATATTTTCCAATTTTTCCACAATGGAAATGCTGCAAAATGCCGTACTTGAGTATGCGGATATGCTATATAACGAATATACCGCCAAAGAGCTCAAAGCAGGCAAATATCCCGCATATAAAGCAACGGGCGTTGCATATATACGCTTTGCAAGAGAAGAAAAGGAGCTTTTTAAACTACTCTTTATGAGAGATCGTAAAGATGATGCTATAATACCCGCTTTTTCAAAATCCATATCCGATATCGTTGAAGAAAGCACCGGACTTAACAAAGACAAAGCAAAGCTTTTTCACCTTGAAATGTGGATATTCGTACACGGTATTGCGACGATGACGGCAACGAATTTCTTGGAGCTTGACGAAGCGCTTATAAGCGAGCTGACGAGCGATGCATACTTCGGAATAAAAAAGCGCTACGAGGAAAAGGAGTAACGGTATGGAAGCTATAAAGACGATAGCTCTTACAAAGAAATATAAGCACCTTATCGCAGTCGATAATTTGAATTTGACGGTAAACGAAGGCGAGCTTTTATCTCTTCTTGGTGTAAACGGTGCGGGAAAAACTACTACGATAAAGATGCTCTCCTGCCTTACGCCCGCCACAAGCGGAGATGCACTCCTTGGCGGCAAAAGCATCATAAGCGATACGCTTGACGTAAAGGCGCAGATTGCCGTATCCCCGCAAGAGTCTGCCGTTGCGATGAACCTTTCCGTAAAGGAAAACCTCGCTCTTATGTGCGGCGTTTACGGCATAAAGCGTGACGAGAGGGAGAAGAAAATCGACGAGCTTACAAAGCTTCTCGGGCTTGATACGGTCATAAACAAAAAAGCAAAAACTCTGTCGGGCGGATATATTCGCAGATTAAGTATT
This sequence comes from Eubacteriales bacterium, assembly GCA_045585835.1. Taxonomy (GTDB): domain Bacteria; phylum Bacillota; class Clostridia; order Oscillospirales; family CAG-272; genus CALCTE01. The sequence continues at coordinate 121,696 of JAZMZG010000009.1, read as the reverse complement.
GCCATGGCGCTCATATCCAAGCCGCACATTCTCTTTTTAGACGAGCCCACCTTGGGGCTTGACGTTATTGCGCGAAGCGAGCTATGGGACATTATTCGCTCCTTAAAGGGCAAAATAACGACAATTTTGACCACTCACTATATGGAAGAAGCGGAAGCTCTTTCCGACCGTATCGCCATTATGAAGGACGGCAAGCTCCTTATATGCGATACAGCTGACAAGATAAAGAAATCCGCAAATACGGATAAATTCGAGGAGGCATTTATTCGAATCGTAAAGGGGGCGGAAAAATGAAAATGCTTGTACTCGCAAACAGAAACGCAAAGGAAATACTGCGAGACCCCCTAAATTTAGCCTTCGGGCTCGGATTTCCCGTCGTTTTACTGCTCCTTCTATCGCTAATACAAAAAAACGTGCCTGTCGATATATTTGAAATATCGCATCTTACGCCCGGTATAGTCGTATTCGGCCTTGCGTTTATGACGCTGTTTTCCGCAACGATGATAGCGAAAGACCGTGACAGCGCACTTCTTGCAAGGCTCTACACAACACCGCTTACGGCATGGGATTTTATTATAAGCTATACACTTCCGATACTTCCTATTTCCGTAGCGCAGAGCATCGTCTGCTTGGCTGTTGCGGTAATGCTCGGTCTGCCCGTGACCGTAAATATATTCTACGCAGTCCTTCTCGTTATTCCCACCTCCGTATTCTTCATCGCACTCGGCCTTCTTTGCGGAAGCATATTTAACGATAAGCAAGTCGGCGGTATATGCGGTGCGCTTCTTACAAACCTGACCGCTTGGTTTTCGGGCGCTTGGTTTGACCTTGCGCTTGTCGGCGGCACGTTTTCCAAAATAGCAAATCTTCTCCCCTTTGTACACGCCGTAGAAATGCTCCGTGCGGTTCTTGCGGGCAACTTCGGCGGTATATTGCCCCATCTTTGGTGGGTTATAGGATATGCGGTTTTCGCAACCGCTGCCGCAATAATCCTCTTTTTACGGCAAATGAAAAAGCAATAACGCATAAAACGGCGCAAGGTAAAACCTTACGCCGTTTGTTTATTTTTTCTCTTTTTCGTTACAGCCGCCCGAGCATGTTTTGCAATACGGGCAACCTATACATTTTTCACCGCTCTTGTTCGCTCTCACGAGATATACCGTAACAGCCGCGACTATAAGTAAAACTATTCCTATAATGATGAAATTTTCCATATTACCTACTCAAAGCTTTTTGTCCGTTTTTTGCCATAAGATGCGCAAGTGACGCAATAAATACCAAAACTGCCGCAAGTCCGCAAAGTGCGGAAACTATACTGAGATTTTGAGGTGCGGTGATAAGCGTACCTATCGTGTAAACGAGATATGATACGGTGTAGCCTACGCCAAGCTGAAGTCCGATTCCGCCCCAAAGCCACTTTGCGCTCTTCATCTCTGCATTCATAGCGCCTATAGCCGCAAAGCACGGAGGTGTAAAGAGATTGAACATCAAGTATGCGAGTGCGGCGACCTTGGTTATAGCCATAATTCCCGCAACCTCGCTTCCTGCACCCTCCAGCATGGAAAGCTCCTCGGCGTCGATAAGGTTCTCAAGACCTACGAAGCATACGGCTAATGTGCCGACTTCGTTTTCTTTTGCAATAAAGCCCGTAATAGCCGCCGCCGCAAGCTGCCAAGAAAGAACGCCTACGATGGGGACAAGCAGATATGCAAAGGGCCCCGCAACGCTTGCGAGGATAGACGTATCTGCGCTCTCTGCGACCTTGAAACTCCAATCGAAGCTCTGCATTATCTGTACCGCCGTGTTGCAAAGGAGTATTATCGTCGCCGCCTTTACTATGTACGACCAGCCGCGAGAGCACATCGACTTAAACGCACCCCATACGGACGGTGCCTTGTATTCCGGAAGCTCAATAATGAAGAAGGATCTTTTCGTTTTGCGTCCTGTAATATTTTTGATAAGCAAGGCGCCGATGAATATAAGAAAGATGCCCGCAAAATACATAAGTGCGCTCACCCAACCCGCATTTCCGAAAAATGCACCTGCAAAAAGCGAGATTACGGGTATTTTTGCGCCGCAAGGCATAAAGGGTGCGAGCATAGCCGTCGCTCTTCTCTCACGCTCGTCACGTATAGTACGGGACGCCATAACGCCGGGAACGGCACAGCCTATAGTGATAACAAAGGGGATTACGGATTTGCCGGAAAGTCCGACCTTTTTGAATATGGGGTCAAGCACTACCGCAACACGCGACATATAACCGCAGTCCTCTAAAATCGCAATAAGGAAATACATTACCATAACAAGCGGCAAAAATCCGATGACCGCTATAACGCCGCCGATAATACCGTCAACGAGCAGTGCGGATAAAAACGGGTTGGCATTTGCAAGAAGTCCGCGTATAAATTCTTGGACCGTTTCAAGTAAGGGTACAAGTCCGGGAATGAACTTTCCGCCTATCTCAACGCCATCTGCTATCCACGAGCCGAGAGTCGTCTGCGATATATAGAACACGAGGAACATAACGAGTGCAAATATCGGAATGCCGAGCCATTTGTTCGTGAGCACCTTGTCTATCTTATCGGTAACGGTTTTATCCTTTGTAAGCACCTTGCGGGTCTCGACCTGTGCTACGATACCGTTTACAAATTCAAAGCGCTTTCTGTCCGCTTCCATTACGGCTTCTCTGTCGCTAAAGTCAACATCCCCCTGCTCATACGGTGTGCTTTGTTTTACACCTTGTACCGCACACGCCTTTTCAATAAGCGTTTTAAGTCCGCCTTTAGACGTTGATACCGTCTGAACGACCGTACATCCGAGCTTTTCGGAAAGCTTTGCGGTGTCGATAACCGTGCCTTTTTTACCGTTTATGTCGCTCTTGTTAAGTGCAACGACTACGGGTATGCCAAGCTCCAAAAGCTGTGTTGTGAAGAATAAGCTTCTGCTTAAATTGGTTGCATCAACGATATTGATGATAACATCGGGATTCTCGTTCTTTACGTAGTCACTCGTAACACTCTCCTCACTCGTAAACGGTGACATAGAATATGCACCGGGAAGGTCAACAGCAATAAGCTTCTCACCCCTGGGCGAATACTTACTCTTTATGGGATGCTCTTTTTTATCGACGGTAACGCCCGCCCAATTTCCAACCTTTTCATTACGTCCGGTAAGAGCGTTATACATCGTCGTCTTACCGGAATTGGGGTTACCCGTTAAAGCGATTCTCATAATTTTCTCCTTCTTCTTATTTCAGTTAGCATATGCTAATTGGCGGGGAGAAACAATGGGCATCGGCAAATCTCTCTTACTAAATGATAATTGCCTCCGCCAAAGCATTGTCGATATTATAGCGGCCGTCCTTTATGGAAACGATGAGTCCGCCCTTTAAGTGAGAAACGACGGTTATCGGCTCTCCGCTGTAACAGCCGAGCGAAAACAGAAAAGCATCAAGCTCTTCGTCGTCGGTCTCAATGCGCTTTATGACGTATTCCTTTCCGTCTTCGGCACATTTCAAATTCATAATACCACCGCCTTCAGTTAGCGTACGCTAACCCGTAGTTGTAACAATGGTTAGCCTCAGCTAACACTACCATAATACTCTGTTTTTCCGATTTTGTCAATACAAATTTTCAAAATAAGTCGAATTTTGCAGATTTGACGAAAAGCCTTGATTTATTTTGTACAGTAGTATATAATATGTACAAAGGAAGGAGGTTAGAACCGTGGCTTTACAAGAATCGGGAGAAATGTATCTTGAAACGATATACGTGCTTTCCGAAAGAAAAGGTGCCGTGCGCTCTCTTGACATCGCAGAATATATGGATTTTTCCAAGCCAAGCGTATCGAGAGCAGTAAAGCTTCTTAGGGAAGGCGAGTATATCATCATTGATAAGAGCGGATATATCACGCTTACCGAAAGCGGCAGAAGCGTTGCGATGAAGATTTTTGAAAGACACACGTTCTTGCGTAATCTCCTTGTGTCTATCGGTGTAGACGAGAAGACTGCAAGCGCAGACGCTTGTAAATTGGAGCACAGCATAAGTGACGCATCGTTTGAGGCGCTGAAAAACTATATCCAAAATCGCACGTAATTTTTGTGAAAAGACTTGATTTTACGTGTGATATGTGGTTTAATATATTGGACGGAGGTATAGCTCAGCTGGTTAGAGCGTTCGCTTGACGTGCGAAAGGTCTAGAGTTCGAACCTCTCTACCTCCACCAAACAAGAAGTCCGAGCCGCAAGGCTTGGGCTTTTTTGTTTGGTGGAATTTTTTTTGAGAGGTTCGAAGCAGTGAGAAAAGGCTCCGGTGGAGCGTTTTCGAGCGGTGACCGATGAAATTTTCAAAGCACAACATTTTTCAGAAATCCGAGGGGCTTTGAAAATTTCAAGAAGAACCTCTCTACCTCCACCAAACAAGAAGTCCGAGCCGCAAGGCTTGGGCTTTTTTGTTTGGTGGAATTTTTTGAGAGGTTCGAAGCAGCGAGAAACTGCCGAAAACATCTTCCCCCATACCACTATACAAATCAAAACGGTGTGAACTTTCGTTCACACCGTTTTTATGTATTACATAAACGTAATAAGTTTATTGTAAAGGCTTATGTATTCGCCTGCGGGTGTATCCCAAGAGCTATCCTTTGCCATATCGTTTTCGATAAGCTTGTCCCAAGCGTCCTTGCCATATACGTCAAGCGCTCTTTGCAAAGCGTCGAGCATTTCTTCCTTGCTGTAGCTTTGGAACGTAAATCCGAGTCCTTCACCGCTTGTAATATCAAACGGGCTTACCGTATCCTTGAGTCCGCCCGTAGTCTTTACAACGGGTACCGTGCCGTATCTCATAGCTATAAGCTGTGTGAGTCCGCAGGGCTCACTCTTTGAGGGCATAAGAAGCATATCCGCAGCCGCATATACACGTGACGCAAGCTCTGTATCAAATGCAAGATTTGCGGCAAACTTCTTCGGATTTGCTTCGGTGCACGCTTTGAGCGCCTGCTCATACTTACCCTCTCCCGTTCCCAAAATAACGAGCTGGATATTAAGCTTCATAAGCTCGTCGAGGGATTCTACCAAAAGGTCGATTCCCTTATGTCCGACAAGTCTTGTTACCATAGCAACGATGGGCACGTCTGCCTTAACCTTAAGTCCGAGCTCCTTCTGAAGAGCCGCTTTATTTTGCGCTTTGCCTTCCTTGACCGTCTTTGCGGTATAATTTGCAACGAGAGCTTTGTCCTTAGCGGGATCGTAAAGCTTCGTGTCGATGCCGTTTACAATACCCGAAAGCTTGAATGCGTGTTGCTTTACAACGTCGTCAAGTCCGCAGGAGAAATAAGGATACTTTATCTCCTCGGCGTAGGTCTTTGATACGGTAGTTACCGCATCAGCGGTAAGGATAGCTCCCTTAACGTAGTTTATGCAACCGTCAAACGTGAGCGTCTTCGTATATTCGGGGGAAAGGCCGAGCGTGTCGCAAATGAAATAGGGGTCGTTTTTGCCTTGATATTCTATATTATGGATAGTGAATACGCTCTTTGCTTCACCGAGCTTATCCTCGTAGAATGCACGAAGGAAAACGGGCACGAGTGCCGTCTGCCAATCATTTGCGTGAATAATTTGAGGAGCGATACCGAGGTAGCATATAGCTTCCAAAACCGCCTTTGAAAAATACGCAAATCTTTCTCCGTCGTCAAAATATCCGTATGCGTTATCTCTTCCGAAATAATACTCGTTATCTATAAGATACAAGGTAACGTCGCCTCTAACCTTAGCTCTGAAAAGACCAACGTGCTGACGCTTCCAAGAAAGCTCCACGCCGAAGCTGTCGATAAACTCCTTTCTTATGCTCTTATTGTCCTTTATCGACTTATAATAAGGAAGAAAAACGCAGACCTCGTTTCCTTTATATTTAGAAAGCGCCGAGGGGAGCGACCAAGCTACGTCGCCAAGACCGCCCGTTTTAATAAAGGGCGCCGCTTCGCTTACAACAAATGCAACCTTCATACTGTTTCTCCTTTTTATGTTTCTTGACTTATGCGGTATATAATAAATATATTATACACTATCTTGTTTGAATTTTCCATAGTTTTTTGAAAAAAATCAGTATATAAACGAAAAAACAAGGCGGTTTTTGCCGCCTTGTTTTGTTTATTTCTTCTTTGAAGCGTCCGATGCGTTGTAGTAGACCGTACTGCCTGCGGGAACGGAGCTTGTAAGCCACACGTTACCGCCGATTATGCTGCCGTCGCCAACGTACGTATCGCCGCCCAAAATCGTTGCGTTTGCGTATATCACCACGTTGTTTCCGATATTGGGGTGGCGTTTTATGTCCTTGACGGGATTTCCGTCATCGTCCGTCTTAAAGCTCTTTGCACCGAGCGTTACACCTTGATAAAGCTTGACTCTGTCGCCTATTACCGTCGTTTCACCGATAACGATACCGGTGCCGTGGTCGATAAAGAAATATTCGCCTATCTGCGCACCCGCATGGATATCCACACCCGTTTTGCCGTGCGCATGCTCCGTCATCATTCTCGCAAGAAGCGGAACTCCAAGACGGTAAAGCTCGTGCGCAAATCTGTATATGGAAATAACGTAAAATCCGGGATAGCATATAAGCACCATCTCCCTTGATTTTGCCGCAGGGTCGCCCTCGTAGAGCGCTTCAATGTCCTTTAAGAGCTTCTCGTAAATATTCGGAAGGCTCTGTATGAAATCTGCACATATTTTCTTTGAATCGAGGCTTTCCTCCATAACAACGCCCGCAAGCTCTATCTGCTTTGTAAGACGAGATGATACGTCCCATAAAAGAGCGTTCGAATTACGGCTCGTCGCCGCAAAAAACGAGGGAAAAAGGAGGGCGTGAAGGTCGGATATTATTTTTTCTATCTCCTTCATAGAGGGTATCGGCTTATTTTCTTTAAGGCCGCAAATAGCTGCGTTTTGCGCTATTTGTTCTATCTTTTCAACCGTTTTGTCAATGAGTCCGTTGTACATAAGCGACTCCTTTTTAAGAATTTTGTCTTAATACTTCAAATGCAAGGACCGAACAAGCGGCAGCCGCACCTAAAGATGCGCCGAAATCCCTGCCGTATTCGATACGTGCCTCCACGTCCTTTAAAGCGCGGAGCTTTGCGTGAATACCCCGTTTTTCTCCGCCGACTACAAGCACAAGAGGCCTTTTAAGCATAGCCTTATCCATAGATACGGAATCCTCGGTGTTATCGCATACGACTATTCTATAGCCTCTTTCCTTAAACGCTTCAAGAGCTTTGGCACAGTCACAGCTTATGGCGTTAATGTGTTCCGATGCGCCTGCGGAAGCACGTGCTACGACCGCCGCCGCACTCATCCAATTTCGCTCGGGAAGAAGTATACCGTCCGCACCTGCGGCATATACCGCACGAAGCGCCTGCCCAAAGTTATAGGGGTCCTCAACTCCGTCAAGTAAAACGAAAAATCCGTTTTCCGTCGAAAGTGCTTTCTCGAGAGGGAAATATTCCCTCTCTCCCACGTATGCCGCAACTCCGCCGTGCGTCTTTCCGATGCAAAGAGCGTCTATCTCTTCTCTTTCAGTCTCGATTATGGGTATGCCGCCTACTTCCGCTCTGCGAATCAACGGAACAAGAGCAAGCCTCTTGCGCCTGTCCGATTCTTTTGCCAAAAGTATCTTCTCGACTTTTCTGCTTTTTGCGCAAAGCACGGCGAGGACTGCCGTTTGTCCTTCTATTAAAGTAAATTCACTCATAATAAGCTGTTTATATGGTTCTTAAGTCCGCCGAGAGCTGCCTGCATATTGTTTATAAACAATACATCCGTGATGCCCTCTCTTTCGATAAGCTTCGCAAGCTTGGGGAACTTGCCTGCTTTAACGAGATTATTATAGTAACGCTGGTCAACAACGTATACCTCGTCATAGTGAGCCGCAACGAAAGGAACAAAGCAGTTGCCGTAGCTTTCCTTTACGACGACGAGTTTCTTGCCCGTTTTGGTTTCAGAGCCGTTTTTGATTATCGTAAGGGGGTTGTCGCCGTCGATGAACACGCCGTAGCTGTACTTTGCAGCCGTGGGCTTCTGTCTCAAAATATAGCCTCTGTCGACTTTAGTAAGTGCAGAATTATAATAGGTCATCGAGAAGGTGTAGTCCTTGTGATAGAACGTCTCAACGTAATCGGGCTCCGCCTTCAATTTAGCGTCCTTCGTCGCATTATAAAGCGTGCCGAGATATCCCTCGAAATTCTTTATTTCGAATGCGCTTTCGTCAAGAGGCGCAAATCCCGCCGCTTTCGCAAATTCTCTGTAAGCATAGTACGCACCTCTCTGCGTCCAATGGTGGTCGGTGCGGAAGAAGATATACTCATCTCTGTGGCTGTAAAGCGCATCAAATATGCGTACGGGTGTAATGCCCGCATCAAGCTTACTGTAAATATGCTCGATTCCTGCTTTTTGGTCGCCGTCCTTATCGGCATACTTGGAAGGCAGCGCAAATGCGCTGTTTTTGGGAATTACGAGGTTATACACGTTTACGGTTTCGGGAAGAGCCGCGCGCCACTTGTTGATTATCTCTGCGTACTTTTCTCCCTGCTCGTCATTACGTCCGAATATCTCAAACGCTGTATTGCCGACGACGAATATCTGATTCTTAAATGCGCCATCCTCGCCCTCCAAAGGATTCTCTATATCGTCGGGCACGTCGGGTACGTCGGGTGCATCGGGTGTGTCGGTACCGGAGCCCGTTTCAGCCTTTTCGCCGAGCTTATATACAAAAGAGGACTCGGGACTTGCTTCAAGCACGTTATTTATTGCGTTGTGCGCATTATATGCGTCAAACACCTCTTTTTTGATAGCGGCGTTTAATTTTTCTTCTTCGTTTTTGCTGTCATCCGCATCATTCGTATCGTAGTTGGGGCCGTCGTATATCGATGCGTCTTCATCGCTCTTCGGGCCTCTTAACGCCTCAAGCTTCTTCGCCGCATCCGCAAGAGTATCTCGAAACGGGAAGGTGTCGGAATAGTAGACCTCAAACGCCTTGGTATATTCACCGCTTACGAGAGCGCTGAAGCTAAATTTAGGCATAAGCTCCAAAACACGATTTTCAGACTGCGATACCTTGGGCTTGGGTGCCACGAGTGCAATAAACGCCATCATAAGTATGGCAAAACAGAATACGCCCGATAAAATTGCGGGGATTATTTTTCTTGCAATACCCGTCTTTTTAAGCGAAGTGCTCTTTTCCTGCAAGGGTTCTTTATATAAGTTTGTTTTGTTATTTGCGTGTTTCATTTTCTCGCCCCTTAGAAGTTGAAGTAAAGGAAGGGATTGAAGCTGTTACCGACAAGCATTATCGTTGAGATAACAAGAAGGAGAACGCTGAGTGCGGAGCTTACGATATCGTTGGTGTATATGAGCGCTCCGCATCTTCTCTGTGCACGGAGAGCTAAATACTTCGTTATCTTCAAAACGGGCTGTGTCATAACGATAGCCACGATGAACCACCAAAGGTTATTCTTAACCAAAAGCGCCGCATTTACCGTGCTCGTATCGGCGCCCCCTCCGTACATTACGCCGAGATACGCAAGAAGTCTCGGTGTGCTTTCAAAGTAAAACAGCGTCCAACCCATAAGGGTAATATAAATGAATATCGCTTTCTGAACGATAAATATACAAGCGTTTATTAACATCGCAACAGGCTTTTTGAACATTCTCTTGATGTTCTTCTTTGCATTCGCAAGTGGCTTTAATATGAAATACTTTTCCAAAACGAGAAGGATTCCGTAGAAAAGTCCCCACAAAACAAAGTTCCAAGATGCGCCGTGCCAAAGACCCGTGAGTGCCCATACGATGAAAATGTTTAAAAGCATATGTCTTCTGTTGCCGCCAAGCGGGATATATACGTAATCTCTGAAGAAGGACGAAAGTGATATATGCCATCTTCTCCAAAATTCCGTTATAGTCGTTGCGGCATAGGGATATTTGAAGTTTTCGGGAAAATGGAATCCGAACATTCTGCCAAGACCTATCGCCATATCGGAATATCCCGAGAAGTCGTAGTAAATCTGAAGTGCAAACATAAATACGCCTATCCACGCTTCGCCCGTCGTAAGCTCCTTTGCGGGATCTGCTACTGCCATTATCTTATCGACAAACGTACCCGCTACGTTTGCAAGGAGCACCTTTTTGCCAAGTCCGAAGCAAAAGCGCTTGATACCCTTGGAAAACTCGTGCACATTTACGCTTCTCTTTGCCATTTCGGACTCGATCCAGCTATATCTTACGATAGGGCCTGCTATAAGCTGGAAGAACATCGAGATATACAAAAGGAAGTTAACGAAAGAGCGCTGTGCCTTTACCTCACCTCTGTATACGTCAATGGTATAGGAAAGCTTTTGGAATGTAAAGAAGGAAATTCCGATAGGAAGCGTAAATGCGGGAACAGCAAGAGATGTGCCGGAAATACCGTTTATGTTTTGAACGAGAAATCCGCTGTATTTGAAAACTCCGATAAGAGCGATATTCTCCACAACGGAAAGTATCATAAGCAGCTTTGCGAAATTTTTGTTTCCCTTATGAAGTTGCCTTTCAACGTGAAGTCCGAGTAAAAAGTCCATCGCACAGCCGACAATAAGGAGTATAACCCAAAGCGGCTCGCCCCAAGCATAGAAAAATACCGAGAGCGCACAGAGTATCGTATTTCTTATCTTTATGTCTTTCGACCAAAAATACGCCACAAGTGCAACGGCTAAAAACACGTACATAAATACAAGGCTTGAAAATACCATTTTAACTTCCTCTTTGAATTACAATATATCAATATATTATACAATTTTGTAGGCTTAAAGTCAACGAATTATTTTAAATGAGCAAATAATTGTTAAATTTCAAGCATTATTATTGTGTTTGGCAATAAAGTTTGCTATAATATAATCAAATAACAAACATCGGAGGTATATTATGGACGCAGAAAAGATGATAGACCTTATTTTGACAAGAAGAAGCATAAGAAAATTCAAAACAAGAGCAGTTGAAGAGGATAAGCTTGAAGCTATCTTGAAGTGCGCGGCATTTGCGCCTACCGCAAAAAACACGAAGGCGTGGAAATTCGTCGTAACGACTGACAGAAGCATCATCGACAAAGTTATCGCCGCACACCCCTACTCATCTCCGCTTAAAACAGCGCCCGTTATGATCGCCGTTTGTATGGACTACGAAAAGGTGCTCCCCGGCTATGCGCCCGTAGACGCTTCCGCCGCAACGGAAAATATACTCCTTGCCGCACACGCACAAGACCTTGCGGCATGTTGGCTCGGCGTATATCCGAATGCTGACAGAATAGATGCCTTAAAGCAGATACTTGACCTTGAGGACAACCTCGACGTTATAAATCTCGTTGCGCTCGGATATGCCGACGAAGAACCTAAAACGCCCGGAAGAGATTATAACGATTACGTTATAAGGAAGTAATGAAGAAAGTCAAAAAGACGGCTCTTGCGGGGATATTTACGGCACTTTCCGTCGTAATTATGTTTATCGGAAGCGTAATCGAAACGCTCGATATGACCGTTTCCGCAATAGCATCATTTGTAACCTTGCTTGCCGTAATAGAGCTTCGGTCATACTATCCCGTCTTGATATATATAGCAAGCTCGGTCTTGGGACTTTTAGTCTTGCCGAATAAATACGGCGTGCTGATATATTGCCTTTTCTACGGCTTTTACCCTATGTTGAAAATAAAGCTCGAGCGAAAGATAAAAGCCCGTCCCCTGCTTTTCTTTGTAAAGCTTCTGATATTTGCCGCATCGCAGAGTGCGACAGAGCTTTTATGGCTTTTTGTCTTTGCAAACGGCGCTTCTGATGGAACGCTTCCCATCATAATTGCGACAGTCTCACTTGCGCTTGTAACGTTCGTTATTTTTGATTTTGCGCTGTCTTATCTTGCGGCGGCATATATGTTAAAATGGAGAAAATACATCAAAAAATTCTTATAGAGGTATAAAATGATAAAAAGTATGACAGGCTTCGGAAGAGCCGAAAAGCAGACGGCGACAAAGCTCATCACCTTTGAGCTTCGCTCCGTAAACAGCAGATATCTTGACACAAACGTAAGGCTCCCGAGAAGCTGTAACTTTATGGAAGAAAAAATCAAAAAGCTCATCGGTGCACACACCTCACGTGCTAAGGCCGACGCATTTTTGAGCGTTGAAAACACCGCAAGCGACACTCTTTCGATATGTATCGACAAGGTCTACGCCGAAGCTTATATCGCCGCTTTGCGCGACCTGCAAAGCACCTTCGGGCTTCGTGACGATATAAGTGCTATGAGCGTTGCAAGAAACCAAGAGGTGTTTACCGTCGAAAAAACGAAAGAGGACGAGGAAGAGTTTTGGAATGACGTAAAGGCGGTTGCGGAAGAAGCGCTTTGTGCGTACGATGCGATGCGTCTTGCCGAGGGCGAAAAGCTCTATAGCTTCTTTGTCAGCTCCCTTGACGTTATAGCAGGCTACGTTGAGCGTATAGAGGAGCTTTCACCCATAACCGTTGCCGCATACCGTGAGCGTCTGCAAGAACGTATAACAGAAATGCTCGGCGATGCACAGGTCGACGAAGGCAGACTTTTGACGGAATGTGCGATATTTGCGGATAAGGTATCCGTAACGGAAGAGCTTACACGCCTTCGTTCGCATATATCGCAGTTTAAACAAATACTCAAGGAAACGACCCCTGTCGGCAGAAAGCTTGATTTTTTGACGCAAGAGCTTAACCGTGAGATAAATACAGTCGGCTCAAAGGCAAACGATACCGACATAGCAAAAATCGTAATAGAGGTCAAATCCGAGATAGAAAAGATAAGAGAACAGGTACAAAACGTAGAATAGAGGGATATAAATGAAGCTTATAAACGTTGGATTCGGCAATACCGTGGCGGCAGAAAGGGTCGTGACGGTCGCATCGCCCGAATCGGCACCTATAAAGCGTATAATCATAGAGGCAAAGGAAGAACGCCGTGCGATTGACGTAACTTGCGGAAGAAAGACGAAATGTGTCATAATTTGCGACAGCGGCCACGTTATACTCTCATCGCTTACCGCAGAAACGGTCAGCGCAAGAATAAACGAAGCTGAATGCGGAGGTGAAAACGATGGCTAAAGGTATCGTTGCGGTAATATCGGGGCCTGCGGGCACGGGAAAAGGCACTGTGGTCAAAAAACTCTGTGCGGAGTATGATAACTTTAATCTGTCGATTTCATGCACGACAAGAGATATGCGTCCGGGCGAAACAGACGGCAAGGAGTATTTTTTCATAAGCCGAGAGGAGTTCAAGAAACGCATTTCGGAGGGTAGGATCCTCGAATATACGGAGTATTGCGATAATTTTTACGGCACGCCCGCAGATTACGTGAAGAAGCTTGTCGAAGAAGGCAAGGACGTGATTTTGGAGATAGAAACAGACGGTGCAGGGCAGATAAAGAAGCTGATGCCCGAAGCCGTTACCATATTCCTCGTGCCCGAAAGCAAGGAAATGATACGCAAAAGACTCACGGGCAGAGGTACGGAGAGTGCAGAGGTTATCGAAAAGCGCCTTCAAAAAGCGGAAAAAGAGCTTGAGATCGCACGAGGCTACGACTATATCGTCGTGAATCCGACAGGGAAAATAGAGAAGGCTGTGGAAAATATCGTAGCTATTTTCCGTGCCGAAAAGCTCCGTATTGAACGAAACAAAGAGTTTCTTGATAATTTTTAAAAAGTGAAAAACCGTGTAGAAAATTTCTACACGGTTTTTTTATTTTCTTATATAGCTTCCGCTATATTTTTCGAATTGGGAGTCATTTGCTTCAACAATGACGCCAAGCTCTGATAGATATATGCTAAAGCTTGAATTTGCAAGCTCTGTGACGGTATATTCCGTCGGCCTTATGGATCCGTTTATATTGGCTCCGTCATTGAGAATTATCAAATATGCGAGCGTGTTGAGTATTCCCGAATCACTGATGATTATCTCGCCGTGAGCGTTTTTATACAAGCCGTACCAAAAGCTCAAATCGTGTATTGCACCTTCCTCGTATTCATCTTCGGAATCGGGTTCAAGAGTACTTATAAGGTTTCCGTAGCCATCGACCGACCCAAAATAAGTACGCTCCTTTGTTTTTACAAAGTTGCCTTCCATTTCCTCAATTACGATATTATCCAAAGTCAAAGTGCCTTGCCATGTGGAAAGCTCACCTTTTATGGTTATCTTGTCATTTTCAACTGTGTACGTACATTTTTCTTGGCTGATAGCGTTTGAAAGGACGCAGGTTCCGTCTATATCAAAACTTATGCTGATATAAGCGGTGTGGTTGTCCCATATGGAACCGGGCAAGAGCTTTGCGGAGTCCGTCTCTTTTTTGCAAGAGCAAAAAAGAGAGAGGATAGCAATTGCACACAAAATAAGTGCCGTTATTTTTTTCATTGAAATCTCCGTTTCAAAAACCGTGCCGAAGCGTTTGCTTCGGCACGGAAACTATTTTTTATTGTGCGAGTGATTATTCGTTATAGTCACCTGCGTACAACTCAAGAGTTGCTCTAACTGCAGCACTGGGGTTGAAGTTAGGATCTTGAAGTGCACGGAATGCAACCTGGCAAACCATTCTGGAGTTAGCAGCCGATGAGTAAGACGCACCGTCTACAAACTCTGCGCCGTCTTTTGCCGTCTGCCAGTTAGCTGTGAAGTACATATCGGTACCGTCAGCGTACTGTGCATATACGTATGAGAGGCCGGAGAAGGGTCTGTCATAGTTTGCTTCCAAGATATTAACGAGAGAGCCCATGTAAGTGTTGTATCCGTCAACCTTGATAGCTCCAACGTTATCGCCTGCCCAGCCCTCGTTTGCAACGGTTACGTGCATGAGCGTGCTGTTCTTGAGAAGCTCAACGTCAGCCTTATTGTTGAAGTTTGCAGAGCCCATCATACCTTCCACGTAAGCGGTGGGAAGGATAACAGTACCAAAGTTCTTGGAGAATACGTCGCCCATAATTGCGATGCCGTCTGCCTTAACGAGCGTCTGGAATCTGATACCCGTAGGAGCGGAGGTACGAACGCCTGCACCGTATGCCGTGTAGAAGTCAACGATGATGGGATAGAGATATGTCTCGGATTCAAGCACCTGACCTGCCTTGTAGAATACGGGATTTTCGATACCCATATTATTTGCATCTACGAAACCGATGAACTGCTCGTTGCCGCTTGTAGCGGGAGCTTCGGGAGCGGTCGTGTAAATACCGCCTGCCGTAGGAGCAGATACTTCTCTGTCAGCATAAATGATTTGAGCTGCGAACTTGGGGAGAGGATAAGCGTCAACGCCGATCTCCTGTACCATGTAGTCGTTGGTCGTAATAAGACCTACGGGTGCAGAGTAGGTTGCCGTTTCGCCTACTGTCTTGTGAGCCATTTCATTCGTGCCGGCTTTCCAGAGATATTCTTCGCTCTCGGAATCAAAGTTACCTGCCGTATAGTTCAAATGGTTGATGATATATGCTACGTGTCCGCTCTTGAACTGATTTTCGGTAACCGTCTTGCCATCGATGAAAGTAGCATTAGTGGAAATTCCCAAGCCATAGTTGTTCGTTGCAAAGCCGCTCGCCAAAGCACCGATAACTTTTGCCGTCATTGCTCCCTCAATGCTCTTTGAAGCGTCTATGTTACCGTAAACGGAAGTCTTGATCTTAGTTGTGTCAGTACCCGTATCGCCCGTAACGCCGCCGGTTGCATAACCTGTTTTGTTGGTCGTACCGAAGTTTACGTTGTAGCATACTTCTGTAGCGCCGGGATTTCTCATAACTGCAACGATACCGCCGTTACCCAAAGAAGACAATTGAATCGTGTAATCGCCGTAGTTTACGTTACCTCTGATTACAGTGACATCTGCCGTATTTGCAGAATAAGCACGTGCAACGATACCCGAAGCATACGCCTGTGCGATGATGTCACCGTAGTTTACGTTACCCTCGACCAAAGCGCCGCCGCTTCTGAGCATTCCGACGATACCGCCTGCCCACGTAAGATCCGTACCGTTGTCAATAGTCGCACGGTTTACGTTCTGGATAATCTGATCACCCGTACCGTTTATCTCTGAAACGATACCTGCGATGTATGTTACCCTTGCACTGTCGTTTTCAGGATTTACTCTCGTGCTCTTGATCGTACCGGTATTTTCGCATTTTTCGATAGTATGAGGTGCTTCTGCCGTACCGCCATTGAGGTAAGCAACGATACCCGCAATAATGGTCTCACCGCTTATTTCGCCGGAGTTTACAGACTCTTCAACCGTTACGCCTGCAACGTTAGTCACACCTATGATACCTGCAATATACTGTGTACCCGTTACCGCACCGCTGTTTTCAGCGCCTGTTACCGTTACTGCCGCATTAGTCACACCGACTATACCTGCAGTCATGGTCGAGCCGTTTACAGCACCGCTGTTTACACAATTAGTGAACGTTGAAGCACTGTTAGCGTAACCTATGATACCGCCGACGTACTGTGCGCCCGTTACGGTACCGCTGTTTGAGTCACCGTTCAAGGTCGTGCCGGCCTTATCATTACGTCCCATGATACCGCCAACGAAGTTACCGGTAGCGCTTATCGCACCGCTGTTAGTGTTGCCCGAAAGCGTTGCAACTTCGGAAGCGACAGCCAAAATACCGCCTACACGAGATGCGCCCGTTATGTCACCGGTATTCGTATTTTCGGTAAGCGTAACAGCTGATGCGTTTTTACCGACAATACCTGCGATATACTGAGCAGTTGCCGTTTCGTCACCGATGTCGTAAACGTCACCGTTATTGGTGCAGTTTTGAATCGTAACCGTATTTTGAGTCCAACCTACGATACCTGCAGCCGTATTCGTGCCGTCTACAGCACCGGTGTTGGTACAAGATGAAATCGTACCTGCGTTGATAGCACCGCCGATACCGCCGACACCATATGCGCTTCCGAGACCGGAGCTTACTGTTGCGCCTGTTGCACCGTTACCGGTGATAGTACCGTCATTTTGACAACCGGTTGCTTGAGTCATACGGCTATATCCGAAGATGCCGCCTACTGCAGACGTACCGGTTACGTTACCTGTGTTCTTATTGTTCTCTAATATTATATCACCGTATTCGGAGTTAAATCCGAGAATACCGCCGACAAAATTCTTACCTGTGATATCACCGCTGTTTTCAAAGTTCGAAAGCTTGTTGTTCGAACCGTATCTACCTATGATACCGCCGACACGTTCAGCGTTAGGTGCGTATACGTCACCCGTGTTTATGTCTCTATCAAGTGAAGCATAAACCTTCGCAAAGCCTGCGATACCGCCGACAAATTGACCTGCGCCGCTCATCGTAATGTCACCGGTGTTGGTGCTGTATTTGATCTGACCGCTGACTAATTGACCTGCAATACCGCCGATGTAGCTACCGCTTTCGGTCGTAATGTCAGCGCCGTTTACGTTGTCATCAAGCTGTCCGTTGTGCTGAGCTGCAATACCTGCGATGTGGCCGCCTGTAGCAGTTATAGAGCAAGACTCTTTAACCGTAATTGAGGTGACAGCTTCAGACGAGAAGCAAACAGCAATTGCTGCGTATTCACCTGCGTTAACGTTAACGTCTGCGAATTTAACACGAGTTATCGAGCCGCCCTTTGCAGAGCCGAAGAAGCCTACGCCGGACTCTCTTATAAACTTAAAGTTGGAAACGGTATAATGATTACCGTCAAAAGCACCTGCAAAGAAATAAGTAGGAGCCATCGTAGCTGCGGGAGTCGTAACGTCATCAACGTTAAAGTAAGGAACGTCATCACCGAGAGGACGCCACTTTGCGCCGCCGAGGTCAATGTCTGCCGTGAGCTTAACCGAAACGCCCGAAAGTGAGTTATCAATTACCTGAGGTGCGCCGTTTCTTGCTGCGGTGAGGTAATCTGCGATAGAAACGCCCTTAGCATAAGCATCGTACAAGTCTGTTACCGCAACTTCGCCAACAACAGCGTCGTTGCTCGTAAATGCATTAACGATGTCGTTTAAGAGCATAAGTGCTTCTGCATCGCCGATTTCAATAGCTGTGATTGCATTCGTGGATCCGTCAGTAGTGTATACGAAGCCTTCGGGCATCTTGACTGCGTGAGGAATACCCTTGTTGGAGTAATCGTAGTCATAGAACATTTCATATCCGTCAGCCTTGATATATGCTTGCTTAAGATTGTTGTTTAAGGAAGTCGCGCTCGTTGCAGCAGTTGCTGTTACGTATACGTTGTTTTCCTTAACAAGAGTAGCTGTGAGATCAGCTTCAATAGTTCCGTCTGTCCAAGTAATAGCAGTTCCGACAGTAGAATCTCTAACTATTTTAGCGGTATTGGTATCATCGCATATACCAATGTTGTTACTGATAACTACTTCGGAGGGAAGAACTGTTTTAGGACCTTCCGCAGTTACTAACCATGCACCGTCACTCAATTTTCCGAGGTCAGTAAATACTGCAGCAGCGTCATAAACTATATTAGGAATATGCCCGGAGTTGGAGTTGCCGATAATTCTTATCGTCGTCTGATAAGGAGGAACTGTTCCCGTAACGTAGTCGCCGGGTAAGGTGTATGAGGTGTTGTAGCTGGGTTGTACTACCGCTATGCCGGCAATATTGTTTCCGACACCGCTGGTTACAGCAAGGTCAATGTCTCCGGTATTAGTGCAATACTTAACCTCGCCTTGCGTTACCAAGCCGACGATACCGCCTAAATAACGGTTCGCGCTGTTTGTACCGTTTGCAATAGTACCGTTATTTACGCAACCGATAACCTTGCAAATACGGTTGGGCATACGTTCGTAGACGAAGTTGCTGGTATTAGTGGTGCCCATCCATCCAACAATGCCGCCTATAGGTCCGATGTAGTTGCCGCCATTGTACGTAAGAACGTTTACGTTATTTACGCAATTGACAATCGTACAGTCGGTGTTAGCCGTTCCTATGAACGCACCCGCTCCGTAACGCCAATCCGTTTTGCTGTGGAAAATAATACCGTCAAGAGTAAGGTTTGCAAAGTGAACGTTGCTTGCTATTGAAGCAAATCCAACGTAGTTAGCCGTTGTGTTATTGATATATAAGCCGTGAATCGTGTGTCCGTTACCGTCAAGACGGAGAGTTACCTTATCGGCAAAGCATCTTGACGCATCGGAGTTACCTGCAGGCGACATAGCAGAAGCAAAGGGTGTCCAAGAGGTAAGTCCCACCGTAGCCGCATCAACAGGCGTGTAGGTAGTACCATCGGAGGTGGTGTAGAACAAGCCTGCATCGGCACTGCTTAAAGTATTGGCACCGTAACCGAGGTAGTAGGTCGTGCCGCCCTTTTTCACTATGCCTGCATTCTTGTCTGCATCAAAGCCGAAGGTTACGCCTTCGTTAAGGTCGATATCTGCCGTGAGAGTAGCCTTGATTTCCATATTGCTGCCGAGGTTGTAGCAATAGTTGAACATATCTCTCACTTCGTAAAGTTCGTTTATAGTGCTTATTTCTACGGGAGAATTCGTTGCCTCGTAGTTAATTTCGGGGCCGTTTGCACCGTTTTTCCAAGGTCTTACGCCTTCGAAATATTTGGAAGCTGTGTTGAGTATTTCCCAAACGTTGTCTTTTCCGAAGAACTCAGTCTCACTTACATTTACGCCGTCTGTAGACTTGAAAATTTGTGAATACGAGAAGCTTACGGTTCTGTTTGCTTCAGAATTATAAGGAAGCTTATAGTCCAAATCGGTTCCTGCTTGAGGAGCGGTAGCATCTGCTACTATGTTAGTGAAGTTAAATGCCGTACCGCCCGTAAGACGTGCGCCGTAGCCGTAGCCGTCTGCCGTTTTGGTTTTATCGAACGGATTTGTGTTAAAGCCGTAAATGCCATATTGCTCGCCTTTGCCGATAACGCCTGCGTTATAGCAGAGTGCAACGTTGTACTGTCCGCCTGTCGAGGACGAAGCGTTCGATTCACCGATTATACCGGCTGCATTCGTACCGCCGGTAACGTCACCGTAGTTTGCACAGTTGATAATGTTGACGTTTCTGTAGTAACCGATGGTCTGACCGTTTCTTCCCACCTGAACGTAACCCGTAATACCGCCGATAGAACCACTGGAAGAAGCAGTCAAATCGCCGTAGTTTGTGCTGTTACGGATAGTTGCGTTGGAGAAATATATACGGTTTGCTACACCGCCCATAATTACGTTGCCCGTAGCATAGCCAAACACAGAAGCTCTGTTTATACAATCGTCTACGAAAGCTTCGCTCTGAGGCTCAAACGTGCCGTCTTGAATTGCGTCGTAAACTTGTTGAAGCGTGAGCGTGGTGGTGTCGCTTGAAACAGTGGGGTCATAACCGTCAGAACTCAACTGGCCGAGAAGACCGGAGATGTTAACTTCGCCCGAAGTCGTCCATCTCAAAGCAACCGTAACGTCGGCTTCGGTCTCGCAAGCGATTACCTTACCGCGAACATCGTTTGCAAGAGGTCTTACGACTTTACCCGCAACAGCAAAAACGGAGTCTGCAATAACTACGTCTTTAACCGTGCTGTTTGCACCGATAGTATTGATAAGGCAAACATTGCCCGCCTGCTCACCGGTAACAACAAGACCCTTGATAGCATAGGTGTTACCGTCAATGTTGATACCGTCAACAAGATTTGCACCGAATGCCGTGTTCTCGGGCAAAGTGCCGGCTGTTGCCGTGCCGAAAGTGTCGTCGTTTGCAACACTTATCGTAACGGTTTCACCCGTTTCGGTATTCGTACCTGTAACGGCCGTGCCGCTTACAGCTTCGAACGTCCATTTCGAAGCTTCGAGGTCGTTTGCAAAACGAAGTGTTTTGCCTACGTTATCCGAATTAGCCATTTCTGTCAATAATTCTTCGTAGCTATAGATATCTACGACGTTTTCAGCAGGAATCTGCTCTTCTTCTGCGGCTACGCTCAAAGCTTCGCCCATATAGAAGGTGCACATCGTAAGTACCATCGCTACTGCGCATAAAAATGATAATACTCTCTTCATCATAGTATCCTTTCTAATTTTTATTATACACCGCATATTGCGGCAACAATAACTTTTTCATCCCTCTCGGGAGATTTTGAAGGTGCTCTTGCTACCTTCCCGTACTGCCGAATCCACCGCTCCCCCTTTGCGTTTTCGTGAGTTCCTTTTCCTCAAATTCACATTCAAGGTACGGAAGCACCAAAAGCTGTGCGATTCGGTCACCGTGATGTACGGTCTTTGCGGTGTCAGAGTCATTATATAGTGCGACTATGTATTCACCGCGGTAATCGGAATCCGCAACTCCAACGCAGTTGGCGGGGCGAAGCCCCTCTTTTACGGCAAGGCCGCTTCGGGCAAATATGCCTCCGAAATAGCCCTCGGGAACCTCTATCGAAAGTCCCGTTCCGATCTTTGCGACCCCTCCCGCCTCTATCGTTACGTCACCATCAAGGCAAGCGTACAGATCGTAGCCTGCCGCATGGGCACTTCCTCGAGTTGGGATTATCGCTTTTTCATTAAGTTTGGCAATTCCTATTTTCATAACAGTCCGCGCTCCTTCATATACAGAACACGCATAATTGCCGCTTGGGTCTTGGCGTCGGGAATTTTACCCTCCACTACGTCCCTGGCTACCTCTTCCAAGGGTACAGCTTCAACATTGATAAACTCCCCGTCATCTAAATGTGTATCGCCCGCTTTAAGACCTGTGGCAACATACATATTGAGTCGTTCGTCGGTATAAGCCGCCGCAGGATAGAACTGTCCGAGGTATATCATCTTCTCGGCCGTATAGCCGGTCTCCTCTTTAAGCTCTCTGCGTGCCGCAAGCTCCGGATCCTCTTTTTTTGAATCCAACTTGCCCGCAGGTATCTCATATACCACCTCACCCATGGGATATCGAAACTGCCGTTCCATTATCACCCGTCCGTCATCAAGAAGCGGTACCACGCAGACTGCGCCGACGTGCCGTACTACTTCCCGTGTGGCATATTCTCCATTTGGAAGCTTCACCTTATCTCTGTTGATTTTGAGAATCACTCCGTCGAAAATCTCCTCCGTCGATTCCCACGTTTCAACAAGATTCATATATCACTCTCCCCACTGCCAAATTACGCTCTTTTATAAAATTAGACAATACTCCAATTTATTAAGCGTAGATAATTCCGAATATATTATACAACCAAAAGTATGGCGTTGTCAACAAATAAAATCATAAAAAATATATTTTTTTGTTTTTTTTATTAAAAAATGCCCCTTCCGTCGCATCATTTCACCGTTTGCGCTTTCTTACCATATAATATATGCTCGCTTGCCCGTATATTTGCAAAGTATTTGCCCGAAGCTGTCATATTTCACCCGCACGCTACATAATTATTAACAAACAAAACAATATTTTCGGAGGAAAAATAAATGGGAAACATCTATTCGGATATGGCATTACGTACGGGCGGTGACATATATATCGGCGTCGTCGGCCCCGTACGAACGGGAAAATCTACGCTTATCAAACGCTTTATGGAGACCTTGGTCATACCGAATATCCGTGACGCAAACGATAAAATGCGCACCGTCGACGAGCTCCCGCAAAGCGCTTCGGGAAAGACCGTTATGACCACCGAGCCGAAATTTATCCCCGCAAACGCCGTAAAGGTCGACATCGGCGACAGCATAAGCTTCCGTGTGAAAATGATTGACTGTGTCGGATATCCCGTACCGACATCTTTGGGTAACTACGAGGACGGCAGTGCACGTATGGTAAACACGCCTTGGAGCAGTGAGCCTATGGAATTTGAAAAGGCGGCAGAGCTTGGCACATATAAGGTTATAACCGAGCATTCAACCGTCGCACTCGTCGTAACCACCGACGGCTCTATAGGTGAGATCGCCCGTGAAAACTACGTCGAAAGCGAAAAGCGAGTTATAAACGAGCTGAAAGCGCAAGGCAAGCCTTTTGCGGTAGTACTCAACACCCTCGACCCCTGCGCAGTATCCGTAAAGCAGACCAAGGAGGATATGGAAGCCGAGTACGGCGTTCCGATCATTCCCGTAAGCTGTATGCGCCTTAC
Source organism: Eubacteriales bacterium (assembly GCA_045585835.1). Taxonomy (GTDB): domain Bacteria; phylum Bacillota; class Clostridia; order Oscillospirales; family CAG-272; genus CALCTE01. The sequence goes on along the minus strand of JAZMZG010000009.1, from coordinate 98,615 downwards.
CGCAGACGATATAAATAATATCCTTTCGGCCGTTCTGTTCTCGTTCCCCGTAAAAGAGGTACGCCTCAATTTTCCGTCTTGGATAAACTCCCTTGAGGACGGCCATTGGCTTAAAAGCGCCGTATACGGAAGCGTTCTTTCATGCGCAGAGAAAATAAACAAGGTCGGCGACGTGAAAGAGGCATTTGCCGCTATCGCCGAGCAAGAGTATATTAAGGAAGGAAAAATCGAACAAACCGACCTCGGCTGCGGTGCGGCAACCGTAAGCATCAGCATAGAAAACGAGCTTCTTTACAAGGTCATAAGCGAAAGCTGCGGCGTACAAGTCGAAAACGAAAGTGAACTGATAAACCTCGTCTGCGAGCTTTCCGATATAAAGAGGAGGTTCGTAAAGGTCGAGGAGGCATTGCAAAGCGTAAAGGAGACCGGCTACGGTATAGTTACGCCCGACGTTGAGGATCTGAGCCTCGAAGAGCCCGAGATAGTAAGACAGGTCGGCGGCTACGGAGTAAAGCTTCGCGCGTCCGCGCCGTCGATACACATGATAAAGGCGCAGATAGAAACCGAGGTGTCGCCCATAGTCGGCACGGAAAAGCAAAGCGAGGAGCTTGTGAAATATCTTCTCAAGGAATTTGAGGAAGACCCGAAAAAAATATGGGAGTCAAATATATTCGGTAAAAATCTGCACGAGCTCGTAAACGAGGGTTTGCACGCAAAGCTCGGTCACTTGCCCGACGAATCGAGAGCAAAATTCTCAAAAACACTCGAAAGACTCATAAATGAAGGCTCGGGCGGCCTTATTTGTATAATATTGTAATAAACGGCACAAAAAATTCCTCTCCGCTCGGAGAGGAATTTTTTATTATTCAATTACGCAAGATACGGCTCATCCCAAAGCTTGAGAACTTGGCCAAGTCCCTTTTCGCGTGCATTGTTATAAAGGTCAAATCCCCACGCAACGTCCCATACGGGCATACCGCTTGCGATAAAGCAGATTCTCTCCTTCTCGGAAGTACGTCCCTTTGCAGTCTCGCAAAGAACGTCGCCCAAGCTTACGCCTTCCGTAATGGGCGGAATCTTTCCCTCGTACATAAACTTGTATATCTGTACCGCAATACCGTTTATGAATCTTTCGTTTGCGGGAAGCGCCATATGCTCGTCGTAATAGACCTCGTGCATTTTCTTGTTATCCCAAATTACCTTTGAGGACGTGAAATATTCCTCGTCAACACCGCCTCTGCCGGAAAAGATAAGCAAAGAGCCTTCTTTGAGCCAATCGTTTTCGAGCTTTATGGGCTTTACGGGCGAAGCGGCAACACTTACGATATCGCCCGCCCTTACCGCTTCCTCAAGACAGGTAGTAGCACTTGCCTTTAAGCCATACTTTGCTCCCATTTCGTTTGCAAAAGCTTCCGCCTTTTCCAAAACAATGTCGCAAACCACGATTTCTTTAAGATTCTTTGCCGCAAGTGCGATAGCTTCAAAGCAAGCCTTGCTTACGGGGCCTGCGCCGATACAAGAGCAAACCGCTGCATCTTTATTTGCAAGGTGTCTTACCGCAACTCCGGGAACGCAGCCCGTTCTTACGGAGCTGATGAGGTTACCGGACATAAGCGCAATAGGCTCTCCGGTTTCCGCATTGTTAAGCATTACCATCAATATTGAACGAGGCAAGCCTTTTTCGGGATTGAGGATATTTGAGCCGTACCACTTCTCTCCCGCTACGTTAAATCGGCCGCCGACATACGCAGGCATAGCCATAAAACGTCTGTCGGGTGCGTCCTTGGGCATATTCGGGAAGGGGCTTTCCTTCGGGAACTTCATCATAATGCCGTGCGAATTGAACTTGTCGCCGCCCATTACGTAATCTCCCGTGCTTAAAAGGCGAAACACCTCTTCTTCAACGTCCATGCAACGATTGTAATCGAGGACGCCCGCTTCGATCATCTCGCTTTCATTCAAATACAAAAACTCTGTTTTCTTACCCATGATCATTCTCCATTCTGTATTATTTAGTACATTTCTATGCGATTATACACCCTTTTCAAAGATAAATCAAGTGAAAATCTCATTTATTTTTATTTTTTGTATTTTTTAGTACAAAATATTGCTTTTCTTTTATCCGTATGTTATAATATTCGCAACCAAAGGAGCAATTTATATGAACATAAACAGAACAATTAATTCATTACTCCCCGAAATGACAAAGTCGGAAAAAGTAATAGCTTCGTACTTTTTAGAAAATGCGGGCACCTTTGCCTTTGAAACGCTTGAAGGTATCGCAGATAAAATAGGAACAAGTACCACCTCGGTCATACGTTTTTGCCGTAGGCTCGGCTTTTCGGGATATAAGGCTTTGCAAAACGAGGTCAGGACGGACGTCAAATCAAACCTTTCTCTGCCCGCAAAGCTCAAAAGAGTCACCGAAAATAATTGCGGTGATCTGCAACATTTTCAAATTGTACAAAATGCGATAGATTGCATTAACAAAACGTTTGAAAATATTTCGGCAGACTCGATATACCTTGCGGCAAATACGGTTTCGGAAGCAAAAAGAGTATTTTGCTTCGGTTTGAAAGAATCGTTTGCGCTCTCGCATTATGCTTACACGAGATTTTTAACGATACGAAATAACGTCTTTATGCTCTCCGCAGGTCAAAGCGGTGAAATAGAGTCTGTTTTGAGTTTAGAAAAGGGCGACGTGTGCATTTTCTTTCTGTTTCACAGATATACGAGCCCCGCTCCGAAAATTCTTGAGTTTCTTAAAAAACAGGGGGTTACGGTTATTCTTATAACCTCTTCGCCCTACGACAGCATAGAAGAGTACGCAGACGTTTTATTCTCTTGCAACGTTGATATAAACGGAATTAAAAACTCTGCCGCGGCACCGATATGTCTTGTTGACTGCCTTTGCAACCGCATAGCCGCAAATAATGAAGAAACTTTAAGCTATTTAAATAAATCGGAAGAACTTTTCAAGGAATTTATATTTTAGGTACGTTTATGAAAAACAAAAATATTTTTATAGGATATCTTTTCGTTATTTTCAGCGCAATAATATACGGCTTAATGCCGCTTATGACAAAATCAATATATAGTGACGGCGTAAACCCCATCACGCTCGTTTTTTTGAGAAATATTTTAGCTATGCCGATACTGTTGCTCTTGTCGGCAAAAAGCGGTATTAAGATCGACCGGAAGACCTTTGGTAAAATAAGCTTTGTGGCTATTATGGGCTGCTGTCTGACGCCGCTTTTGCTTTTTGTTTCTTATAACCATATTCCGTCGGGAGCCGCAACGGTGATCCATTTTATATACCCCGCCGTCGTGATTTTGGGCGAATGGCTCATTTTTAAAATAAAGCTTCGCATAGGACATATTATAAGCGTGCTGCTTTGTATTGCAGGTATAGCCTTGTTTTACAACCCAAACGACGCTCTGAATCCGTCGGGTGCGGCGTTGGCACTGCTGTCGGGCATCGTATACGCCATATACGTCATATCCTTACGTATGATAAAGGATAAAAAGATACCGATGTTTACCCTGGGCTTTTATGTGACTTTGGTTTGTTCCTTCGTTATGCTTTTTGTTTGCGTCGCTACGAATAAGCTTGCTATACCCACGACCTTAAAAGGCTGGGTCTTATCGCTTTTGTTTGCCCTTGCGTTAAACGTGGGCGCCGTATTGCTTTTCCAAAAAGGAGCGTTCCTCATAGGCGGAAGCAGGGCGGCGATCCTCAGTACCTTTGAGCCTATCACGAGCGTCATAGTCGGCACGTTAATACTCAAAGAGTCGCTTGGAAAATTTACCGTAATCGGCGCAGTTTTGGTTATCGCAGCAGGAGTTTTGATCGCGGTAAGCGATATACGCAAAACGTCCGACTGAAAAATACATAAAAAATCCTCTCCGCACGGAGAGGATTTTTTATGTATTTATTTCGCTATTTTCCGCCCGCCTTTTTTCGCAAGCTTAAACAAACGATCTGCACAAAACGTAAGCAATAATGCCGTAACGGTCGTCAAAATATAAACCAAAAAATTATCACTATTTATCTCAACCCTTTTTCTTAAATTTATTTGCGATTCGCCTAACAAGCGTTTTTTCTTTTTCGTTAAAGCCGAAAAAGAACATCAAAACCATAAATACCGCAGTATATGATACGCCTTTTACAATAAACATGAGCCAACCGCCCGAACGAATAAAGTAATTTATCAAAAGTCCAAAGCATACGCTTAAAATTGCCACGGGCAAAATACCTTTATACGTTTCCTTGTAATACAATTTCATATTGATTCCGATGTAATGGTGATAATAAAGGTTTAAGCCGACTCCATATCCAAGTAACATAGATGTTGCCGTGCCGATGACCGCTCCTAACACGCCTATTTGCGGCACCAAGATAACGGTGATGAGAAAATTGACGGCGGTCGATATACCCAAAATAAGCGTTTTGCCGTGTAGCTTGTTTTTGGCTTTTAAAACGCTCGTCATACTGTTTTGGGAAAGGTCTATGACCGATGCCAACATAAGTATACAGGTGAGCAGGTACACTTGCTCATACCCTTCTCCTACCCACAAATTTATAAAATGTTTTCCGAAAAGTGCAAATCCGCTCGCCGCCAACAGCAAAACGACAAGCTGTATTCGGCTTGGAGTTACGACCTTTCTTGTGATTTCGTCGTTGGAGCTTCCGCTGAATACAGCAGTGCTTATTGACGGCAAAAACACGGAGGAGACCGCCGTCGACAGTCCCGAATACATATTATAAAGCTGCATTACGAGAGAATACATCGCAATTACCGCAGTTGTTGAATATATACCCAAAACAACGCTGTCAACGTTTGTATTAAACTGATTTATGATAGACTGAATCAATATTGCGGACGTAAATACCAACGCTTCTCTTGCAAGTTTCTTATCCCATTTATGTAGCTTAATACGGCATTTTACTCCATATCGAGCATAAAAAACGTTTATAATCAAAAACAAAAACGACAGAGAGAAGTCCACAAGCGCAACGAGGATTGCCGTTTTCCAAAACATAAGCCCGAATATCAGCACCAAAACACGTAAAAGTATATGGCATATATTCGCAATTTTGCTGTAGCTGAAGCGTTCGTAAGCGGAAAACAGTCCGTGATATGCGTGATTAAACAGCGACACCGCCGTGCGAGAACACAGCAGGATAAATATAAGCTGTGCGGAAAACATTTTTTCCTGCGCAACGGAGCTTTGATACATTAAGGGTATCAATGAGCCCACGGCAACGGCAATAAGTAAAACCACAAATGCCAAAACGCCGTAAATTATAAGTCCCATCGCCACGAAATTTTCTTCGGACTTCTTATCTTTTTCGGTTTTGTATTTAACAACGTATCTCGTTATAGTTCCGCCAAGGCCGAAATCCAATACGGAAAGATAGGATGCCGTCGAAAGCATAAGCTTATAAAGACCGTATTCATCTTTCCCCAAGCTTCCAAGTAAATACGGGACAAACAATATTGCGACAGCAATATCCGCAATAATCAAAAGATATGAAAATATTACTCCCGAAATCTTCCTATTCATCAATTAGTCCTTCATCTATTTTAATGTTTTGACAGTGGGAGGGCTTCCTATCCTTCGGGTCAGGAAGCACCTCGGCGTAGTTTTCGCCAAAACGGGATCTCAAAAATTCGTCGTATTCCGCCACAGCTTCATACTTGCCGTCACGGAAGGAAAGCCTTGTTGTATTGTTGTAAAATTCCTCGGGTAAAGGCGGGAATTTGCGATTGGAATTGCAGACCTCGTAGATATATCCCGTTTGCTTTCCGTTATATTTTTTACAAAAATGCTCAACGAGCTTTATAAGCGTCTTCATCGGCAAAAGCGCCAAGACGTTATATACGATCTTTCTTATCCCTGTCGGCTTTATAACTTTCAGCTTTGTCTTTCTTGCGCCCGTGAACACTCCTACCAAAGAGCACTGTCTGTGAAGCTTTTCCGGTATAACGTTGTCAACAGGGAAAATATCCATAAATATTCCGTGATGCATTTGTTTTAATTTGGAATAATCATAGTCGTATATCTGCGTGCCGTTTAGGCAGAGCTTTGCATAATTTAAGGGGAATTCGGGCACGTTGTGATAAGATTGCAAAAAGAATCTCCCGTCAAGCTCTTGCGGTGCGAGCGCTAAAAACTTTTCGTATTGGTCACGTTTCATCACGACGTCGATATCGTCATCCCACGGAACGTAATCTTTAAATTTCACCGCACCGAGCAGTGTTCCGCCTTCCATCGAATAATGTATACCGTGCTTATTGCATATTCTGTCGAATTCCTTAAATATTGCATAGATATGGTCTTGAAGAACTTTAATGTCTACAGCCATCAATACACCTTCTTTAAAAATTTAAATTTATCCGAAAGCTTCAGTACAGCAAACGAAATCGCAAAAGTGCTTATCGTCACTACAGCAAAAAACATCATCGAATTTGTGACAAAAACCGTTTCGGCTAAAAACATTTCTAAAATCGAAATTGGGATTCTCTGACATAAAAACAACAGCATACTGTATTTCCTCAACTTGTAACAAAGCCCGTCGTTTTTAATCTCGACGTTCAATACAAACGTAAGCGTAAATAAAGCAAGAGGCACCAAAACGGCTACGGTATCAACGCCTCTGTTGGTTCCCAATGATTTATAAACTAAAACCTCACCAAATAACAAAACGGCACATATAGCCATACCGAAAAGACTCTTATTTCGGGATAGCTTTCGCATCAGATCTTCCTCAAAAATCATTCCGCCGAGGGATACGTAGATAAGTCCGAACAAAATTCCGTTTTTCACGCTGTCAAAAAACGAATAGTATAAATGCAATACGTCCTTGATGATCGGAATTTTTGTTCCCAAGCCATAGTATGAGCTTGCAAAAAGCGTAAAGATATAAAAGACACATCCGATAGCAAAAATCTTCTTGTATTTAAACTTTTTGTGCAATAAAAAAGTCACCGAAGCAGCTACGGTCAGTGCGGGCAAAAACCAAATGGTTGAATAACTGCCCTCAAAAATAAAATCCTTAATGTATTCTAAAACCAAGGCAAAGCCAAATCCTTTTCGAAGCCATTTTGCAACCACGAAGGGAAAATATACCGCACTCCAAAAAACGTAAATTATAAGCAAGCGCTTAACGTAATTTTTCATATATGTATTTTGCCCGTCAGTTGTTAAAGACGCCAACTTTTCACTGAGCAAAAAGCCGCTTGCGGCAAAGAAAAACGGAACCGCAATTACGGTTATGTAATTTCGGAAAGCAAAGGTCAAGAGTTTGCTGTAGCTTGCAAAAGGCGCCGTATGAATAATAATGATTAAAATAGCGCTTATAAACTTTGCAACGTCAAGTGAACCTCGCTGTTTTACCATCCCAAAAGCCTCCTGCGTATTTTTCTGAAATATTTTACCGCTTTGGGCGGATACGAAAGTAAATTGAAATTTTTTTCATCATACACCCTGTCGCAAATAATATATTCGGGGTGCACAAGAGGAAACTTCATTTCGCATACCGGCATAAAAAGCACTCTTCCGAGCTTCCAACGTGTTTTCTTGGCGTTGGCGGTATGAGTTGAGCCCTCGCCGATACCTATGTTATAGATGAGATTTTCTTTGGGAACGATACAAAGATATGACTGCGAATACTTGACAAATCCAAACTGAATATCCCAATACTTCACCTTTTTTTCTCTTGTTTCAACCGCCGCAGCCCTCCAAGAGCCGCAGCGTCCTCTTCCCGCACGTTTATTTATTATCTCGTTTTCAAGCAGTTTTAAATAATACGGATTTTCTGCGTTTTTTACATAAAAATCATAGTTATCCCATACACGCTTCCACGTGCCCCATCCGAGCGTTGCACCGCATTTGGTAAAGCAATAGCTGTTGCCGCCGCAATCCCAATTTTGAAAATGATTAAATCCGCTTACTATACCTATGCGGTCATCGTTTTCATATTTGTCAAGCAATTCCTTCATATAAGGGAAAAACGACATTTCGGGCACGCAGTCATCTTCAAGTATAACGAGCTTTTCCGTATGCTCAAAAGCCCAAGATATCGCCTCCGACGGCCCTTTTCCGCAGCCTTTGTTTATGTCGGAATACAGAGTGTGTACCTCACATTCCCAATCTATGTCGGATACTATTTCTTTGCACTCCGCTATTCTTTCGGCATCGGCGGGGTTTGACTCTCTCGGGCCGTCGCAAGCCAAAAACAGCTTAGAGGGTCTTGCTTCTTTCACTCTCTCAAAAACTTCTTTAAGGGTAGCCGGACGAGCGAAAAAAATAAGTAAGACCGCAAGGTCGATCGCCGCAGGTTTTTTATCTACTTCATTCATTATTCAAAACCTCTTTATATACCTCTATCATTTCACGGGGATTGCGTTCCCTATCGTGTCGTATGTCGGAAATTTCCATACTGCGTTGAGAAAACGTTTCACAAAGCTCATCGTCCTCAAAAAGCTCCGTAATACGCAAGGCAAGTTGCGGATATTCGGGGAAATCGTACGTAAACCCGTTTACTTTGTCGGTGATCAAATCCGTCATACCGCCTCTGTAAGAACATATAGACGGCGTGCCGATCATTGATGCCTCGCGAAGCGTAGCAGACGCCCCCTCTATAGCAGACGGAACAACACATACGTTTGATTTTGCCAAAAGGGAAGCTACTTCTTGTGATGATAACGTTCCCGTGAAAATGACGTTATCGTCCAAGTCATATTGCTTTATCATTTTTTCAATGTACCTGATATAATCCGAAGGGCGAGTTATGCGATTATTCGCAGCTTTGCCGCCCGGTATATACAGCTTAACGTCGGGATACTTTTTCTTCACGATAGCGAGAGCTTTGATCAAAATATGTAATCCCTTCAATGAATACAATGCCGCCCCCGTTGCAATAGTATGCCTTTGCATTTTTTCAACCGACCATTTTTCACTCTTATAAAAAGCATCCGGCAAATTATAATTGCAACGGTAATACTTGAGTTGCGGATTGATGGAAAGCATAGTGGATTTATCCCAATCGGTTCTTCCGGTAACATATTTAACTCGCTTTAGAACCTCTGCTTCTCTTTTGGCGTTGCGAATATATAACAGCTTGGAAATAAACGGCGTTTTCATCTTAATAAAGCTTTTGAAAGATGTCATTTTTAATAGCGTGCCTACGGATAAGCCGCCAAAATACTCATCGGCAATACGGCAGAGTATTCCTTGAATAGTAAGCAACGAAGGAATTTCCGGAGCAGCTTTAAGCATAGCAAGACCGGGGGCATATTCCGTGCCGTGAATATGTATTAGATCGGGCTTGCAAAGCTCAACCGCTTGCTTACAGTCATCGATAGTCTTTTTATTGTCAAGCAAAAGTCTTTTTCCGCCGCCCGGAAAAAGCAAGTAACGTATTCCGTTAACCTCCAAATCTCGAAAAGGCCCGGCATAATATGTCATAACGCTCAACTTGACCTCTCCCGATGCGGAAAGTCTGTCGGCAAGATCCAATAGCCACGTCCCGCTTGAGGATGTGGAAATTCCTATTTCCTTTGCTGCGGCGGGGAAAACCATATTTACTATCCATAAAACATTCATAAATCACTCTCTCCTTAAAAGCATAGGTGAAAAGTACTGAAAGCGCCGCCGTTTACACGGTAAGCAAAAAGCGCTATTGCAAATACGCCGAACAAAACCGTTATGAGCCGTCTGTCTTTTTTGACGAATTTCTCTAACGAATTGGGAAGTGCCAAAACTATAAAATAAAAGAAATACCAACTCAAGCGTTCGGTCATCGCATTCAACACATATCGCGATACAAACAAAGCAAATCCCGTAAGGGCGCAATAGAAAACAATTTTTGCGTATACGTTATCCATCAGCTTGAAGGTTACAAGTCCGAGTAAAACAACGAATAAATATATCAAAATTGTAAAAAGTCCGCCCGATTCGACAGTCGATGCGGCGGCGTAGTCCTCACCCGAAACGCTGTCATAAAGCTCGATAAGCCGTGTAGCCATGGAAAAACATACCGCCATTGACGCAATATAGAGAAGCATATGTCTTTTCTTTTTGAGGATAGGTAAAAAATAAACAAGTAAAAAAACGAATGCGGTTTTATGAAAAAGCATTGCTATCAAAACCGTAAATATGAAGGGGATAAATTTTCTTTTCTTGACAAATTCGTAAGATAACAGACATATTGCCATAGCAAGAGCCTGACGCATACCGTTTAAGTTAAAGGTGAACGAGCCGAGCGTCAAATACATAAGCAAAGACAGAGGGGCGTTCTCCGAATTTTTATATATGAAAATACACACGGCAAGCGTAATAAATGCAGACGACACAAAAATAAGTGCCTGCGGGGTTGAAATTATGCGGGTAAGCAACCACACGCAAAAGTAAAATCCCGTTTCGGAAAACAAAAAGAAGGTTTCGCTTAAAGACGACTCGTAATATGACATGAAGCTGTCTTTTCCCGATAAAAGCCTGAACAGCCTGCAATACACCTCTGTGTCGCGCGAGCCTACGTCTTCCGCACGCAGTCCGGCAACAAGAGCAATTGCAATACCCGCTAAAATAAGATAGTTCCTTTTATCCTTTTGTATCATTTTCCCCTGCGGGAATAATGCCAACAATAAAACAGTATACAATGTCAGCAAAATCAATATGAGCATTCTATCACCTTTTTATCTGAATTTATGATATATAGCCTTTAAAAACTTTTTCACGACAAGCTTAAACCGTAAAGCATAAGCTTTAAATTTATTCACCCTTATTTTTCTTGCCGAAAGATACTTGTAAATTTCCTTTACATTTCCCTTTTGGGTGGAAAATGCAAAATAATACAACTGCAGCATATATTCCGCAGGGCTATCCTTCAACATCTCAAAAAGCTCCGTTACGGTATCGCAGCTCTCCGTATAATGCAACTCTTTTTGTTTTACCGTGACTTGTCCGCCATGAACACGGTTTTTAACCAAAACGGCGCTGTCAATGTAAGCTCCGACACCGTCTAAAGCAAATTTGAGCCACAAATTCCAATCCAAGACAAATCGCATATTTTCGTTAAAACAGCACCCTTTGTCAAATATTGCTTTGGGTATCAAAAGTCCGCAGCCGTTTACGCATTTTTTGAAAAGCAGATATTTAAAAAAGTCAATAGGGCATAAATATTTATTTTCAACGGCAGAGGGATGAGCGATAGGCTTGCCGTCTTTATCTATCAAAGAGCCTTTGTTGCTTATTACCGTACTGCTTTTATCCAAGGAATACTTGTCGTAGCAAGCAATCTGATATTCTACTTTGGTCGGTTCGTACAAATCGTCGTGCGAAAGCCACGAAATATACTCACCGTGCGCCATGCGTATTCCATAGTTTAATGCGGAAGCGCAACCGCCGTTTTCCTTTTCGTAATATAATATCCTGTCGGCATATTTATCGCATATCTCTTTTCCCGCGCCATCGTCTGTTGAGCCGTCGTTGACAACGACGATCTCAATATTTTCATAAGTTTGCTCAAGTGCGCTCTGTATCGCCTGCTCTACGTAATTTGCTCCGTTGTACAGCGGAATTACGATGCTGACTTGCGGATTGTTACTCATGCTACACCTCTGTTTTTCAATTTCAAAATAATGCTCGTCATAATGCAAGTAAACAAGGGCATGGAATATTTAATAAAGAAAAAATAAACCTTCCACTTTAATTTCATCGGCTTTAACGAAAAATTCTTATATGCTTTCTTGAAATCGGGATGCTTCAGCATACTTTTGATTTCTCTGTATTTCGAGGAAAATCCGGCTTTTTGTCTCATTGCGTTAAACGCAATCTCCATAGAGCTTAAAACGATACGGTTGTTATATGCTTCGGAAAAGAACTCTGTCATGCCGTTTTCCTCTATCTGTTTTTTGATTTTTTCAAACAATACCGTTTGGCGCTGCAAATAATTTTGTCTGTACCTTGCTGTCGCCGCACTCTCGTTTGTTTTTCTGTAATGATAGAAGGACTTATCGATATACGCAAATCTTTTCACTTTCATAAAAACACAAAAATTGAAAAGACCGTCCACGAAGGAGCCGGTTTCTTGAATCGGAATAAACAAAACGCCGCTATCCCTTAAAAGCTCTGTCCTATACATATTAAATCCGCAAGAGGCAAGAAAATTCATATTTTCCGGATGCTCAAGCTCCTTGCCCGTAAGTCCCAATATCTGTCTGCATACCTCAAGGCACTCATCGTCTTGGTATACCTTTTCTTCAAGAAACGTATTCCTTTTGACAAGCTTCTTTCCCGAAAACTCTCTTACGTAATTAAAACGAACGACGTCTAAATCGTTTTCCTCTGCACAGCCCGCAACGGTTTTTACCGTATCTTTATCCAACCAATCGTCGCCGTCAAGGAACATAACGTATTTTCCCTTGGCTTCGTAAATCCCGAGATTTCTCGCAGATGCCGCACCTCCGTTTTCCTTATGAATAACTCTGACTCTCTCGTCGCCTTCGGCAAGTCTGTCACATATCTCGGAGCTTCCGTCCGTTGAGCCGTCGTCAACCAAAAGTATTTCAATATTTGAAAACGTTTGCGCTTTGACGGAACCGACGCATTCTTCAAGATATTTTCCGACGTTATATATCGGTATTACTATCGTTACCAAAGCTTCCATCATTCAAAATCTCCAAATATATTTCTGCAAGGCAATTCATAGAAGCCTCAACGGTAAAATTCTTTGAAACCTCTATATTGTATTCGCCCATTCGCTTTTTCATATCTGCATCATAAACGATCTTCGATATTCCCTCAGCAAAGCCGACGTGATCGGTCGGATGATACTTAAATCCCGTCTTACCCGATATGGAATAGTCATTTATGCCGTGTCTGTCTGAGGTTATGATCGGCACCCCCGTCGCCATCGCTTCGATAGACGCCATACCCAAGCCCTCGCGCAAAGACGGAAAAACAAAAGCATCGGCATTTTTCATAAGTGCGGGCACGTCTCTTCTGTATCCCAAGAAATGTACGTTGCTTTGTACGCCCAGACTTGCCGCCAAGCTTTCAAGCTCTTCTCGCAGCGGGCCGTTTCCCACGAGAAAATAGTGTACGTTTTTATCGCCCAAATGCGCTAACGCACGGATAATTACGCTGTGATTTTTATTGTTATTGAGCTCCCCGACGGATATGATTATTTTCGTATCCTTCGAAAGACCGTATTCTTCTCTGAGGTTGCATATCTGTTCGTTGTTGATAAATTGATCAAGATTAACACCGACACCCGGAATATACTTGATAGCCTTTGATTTGAATTTTTCAAGAGCAAGTTCGTAGTCCATCTTATTTATGGTTATCAAGACGTCGGTATACCTCGAAAACCATTTTTCAATGGGGTACCACAACAGCCAATTTTTCCTTGAGCCGCCCTTGAAAAAATGAAATCCGTGGGCTTCGTATATCATTTTTAATTCATTTTTCTTTCTCTTTGCGTTTCCCGCGAGCCTTGCGAGTATTCCGCCGACGGGCGTGTTACAATGAACGACATCGTAATTTCCGCTGTTTATGATATCCCTCAATACTTTGTAAGCTTTGATATTCTTCATACTGAAAGGTGAGCGAGAAAAAGGAACGTCATAAATAGCGCCGGAAACCTCAAGATGCAGATTCGGCTTGGTGTCTAAATTATATCCGGCGGCAACGTCTACCTGATATCCTCTTTCGGCAAGCCACGAAATAAGCGGCTTATGAAATTGGGCGATATGGCTCTGCACCGTTGCAACCAACAATACTTTCTTCATAGACTTATCCCTCTAAATTTTTACAAATCAAATCGAAAAGTCTTTCGCTATTCCCCTCTCCGACAAACGAGTTATGCGGGGTCAATATCACGTTTTCAAGATCCCACAAGGGATGCTCTGCCGGCAAAGGCTCTTGCTCAAATACGTCCAAGACCGCACCGAAAAGCTTGGTCTTCAAAGCATCGAATATCGCTTCGGTTTCTATGATTCCGCCTCGTGCTATATTCACGAAAACTGCCCCGTCCTTCATCTTTCCGATTCGTTCTTTGTTAAACAAATGCTTGGTTTCGCTTGTAAGCGGTACGGTCAGAACCACTACGTCGCTTTGAGATAAAACATTGTCCAATTCGGAGATAGGAAAGATATGCGCATATTCCGTTTTGGGTGACGGAAATAAATCTGCGCCTATAACTTTACAGCCAAAAGCCGAAAAGCGTTTTGCGCATTCCGTACCGACACTGCCGCAACCGACTATCAAGACTGTCTTGCCGCAGAGCTCTTTAAGGTCTTGGTGCTTTTCCCATTTGTGAGTCAGTTGATTTTGCAGAAAAAATCTGCTCTGCTTGTACAGTGCCAAAACACCGCCAAGGGCAAATTCTGCCATAGGAGAGCTATATACCCCGCCGGCGTTGCGGATCTTGATACCGTGCTCTTTAATGTAATCCATCGGCACTCTGTCAAGTCCCGCACTCGTCAGCTGTATGTAGCGAAGCTTTGTGAATTTTTCGATGGAATGATACATAAACAAGCTGTTACATATCACACCCTCAAACGTATCCATATCCGAAATCGGCTCGCGTTCTTGCTGAACAAATACTACATCATGCCCCATCGCCTTTATTTTTTCTATTTGTTCAGAAGTATAATGAAATGCGCCTGTCAACAGCAGTTTCATTCCTGCCTCCGTTTTTCTATTTCATCAGCAATTATTTTGGTTTTTTCCTTCACCAATGCTATATTTTTAAAAAAGTATTTGCTGTAAACTTCAATTTCCTTTTCTTTCTCTCTCATATCTTGCAGCCCTTGTGTGAAAATTTGCTTGACTGCATCAAGATCTGCGATCTTTTCATAATTACAAAAGCTTCTTGACAAAATAACGGACGAAGAGCCAAGCCTATAGTGCTCCTTCAAAATCGCTTCTGCGGGGAGAGTTCCCGTTCCGATTGCGGCTATACCGCCAAATCCGTAAGGAATCCCTTTTCGTCTGCATTTTAAGCAAAAGCTTTCCACCGTGCCGTCTGCCAAAAGGGAAAACATAAAGCTCATTCCGTAACCGAGGCTCAAATCGTTAAGTCCCATAAAAACCTCGTCGATTCCGTCAAGGGCAAGTATCTCGTCTATAAGCTCTATCGCCTCGGGAGTTTCGAAAAGAAGCATCGTCCTTGCTCTTCCGTCCACGTAAGAAAGAAACTTTTTCACCTCTTCGACGGTTTTGAAATAAGGCAGCATCACGATCTCGGCACCGCAAGAAATTATTTGCTCTATCTCTTTGCAAGAGCCGTCGTGAATCGGATTGGAGCGCACCAAAAGCTCCGATTTACGCAAGATTTGTTTGATCTTTACAATATCCTGAAAACTGTGTTTTGACTGCACGGTATCCATACCGCCCTGTCTTTCCTGTTTGCCGATAGTTTCCATATCCAAAAAAATACGGTCTACCCCTGCGTCTTCCGCAATTTTCGCAACGTCGCAGTCATTGGTTATGTACATCAATTTTAAAGACATTTTATCTGCCTCGCTTTACTCATTTTTGTCATTCGTTTGAGAAGTATGTACTACCGTAGCGCCCTTGTTTTCGTTGTCCTTATTGGCAAGCACCTTATAAACGGTAAGAAAGAAAATTTTAATATCCAAAGCTACGGATACGTTATCCACGTACCAAACGTTCAATTCTATTCGATGATTCCATTCCACGTCTTTTCGACCGTTGATCTGCGCCCAGCCCGTAAGACCGGGGCGCACCTCAAACATACGCTTTTGTTCTTCTGTATATTCCTCAAAAGGCCACGGATGGTAAACCAAGGGCGGACGGGGCCCGATAAGTGCCATATCACCCTTTAAAATGTTGAAAAGCTGCGGTAATTCATCAAGACTTAAAGCACGCAGTATCTTCCCGACTCGAGTGACCCTGCTGTCTTTGCTGTCGGAATAAACGCCTTGTTTTTCCGCGCCGACACACATAGAGCGAAATTTATATATCCAAAAAGCCTTTCCGTCTTTGCCCAGTCTTTGCTGCTTAAACAAAACCGGCCCCGATGACTCCAATTTGACCGCTACTGCAATAAGCAACATCGGAATTGCTAATATAATAAGCGCAATAACTGCCAAAACAACGTCAATGAACCTTTTAAAAAATTTCCTGTACATAGCGAAAATCTCCTGCCTTCACGAATGATATCCAAAGCTAATCACCGTATAATCTATGACGACGTTTCCATAGATTATACTATGCGAAAAATCCATTTATATTTTTATACTTAATTTTATTATAATGTAGATACATTAAAAAGTCAATAGATTTATACCGTGACAATTTCTTCTTCCAAAAAGCCGTCTGTAGTGCCAAATTGCCGCATCAAAGCGCAAAAACACAAAAAATCCTCTCCGCTCGGAGAGGATTTTTGCCGTATTATTTCGTATAGTTGTCGAAATATCCTTGGATATAGATGATAGGCGTACCCTTATCTCCGCTTCCGGAGGTGAGGTCGCTTAATGAGCCGATAAGGTCGGTGAGCTGACGGGGTGTAGTGCCCTCCGTCGCCATCTTGCCTTTAAGGTCGCTGTCTTTTTCCTTTATCGCTTTCGTTATAGCCGCTTTAAGCTCATCGCCCTGAAGTCCCGCATAATCGTTGTCGGCAAGGTACTTGAGCTTGAGCTCATTAGGCGTTCCGACAAGCCCCGATGTATATCCGGGAGATACTACGGGGTCTGCAAGCTCCCAAATCTTTCCTACGGGATCCTTGAATGCGCCGTCACCGTATACCATAACCTCCATCTTTTTGCCGAGTGCCTTATAAATAAGCTCTTGCACTCTCTCGACGAAAGCTTGTGAATCTCTGGGGAAAAGCTTTACCGTATCCTCGGTAGCCTTGTTTGAACCAAGAAGTCCGCAAAAATCGTTATATCCGCTTCCGTTTACGGAAGTGGCAAGAACGTCGTCAAGTCCGAATACGGTCTTTGCGCCGCCCTTTACAAGAAGGCGCTTCGTTCTTGCTCTTGTGTGAATATCGCAAGCAAGAACGTCCTTGGTATAGTCAAGTATCGCAGTCGCGCGATTTGCAAATATTATCTCGCACTCACAGCCGCACTCTTCGACTATCTCTCTGTAATACGCTACGTAGTCAATACCTGTAAAGGGGTGAAGCGTATAGCCGAAAAGCTCTCTGTATTTTTCCTCGGTAAGAACGTCACGGTAAGGGTCAACGTCCTTCTCGTCCATAGCGTCAACGCTTATTAAGTGGTTTCCCACCTCGTCGGAGGGATAGCTGAGCATAAGAGTTATCTTCTTTACGCCCTTTGCAATTCCTCGAAGGCAGATAGCGAAGCGGTTTCTGCTCAAAATGGGGAAAATTACGCCCACGTGTCCTGCGGGAAATTTCGCCTTTATATCCGCTGCGATATCGTCAACGCTTGCGTAGTTACCCTGTGCTCTGGCAAGGATAGACTCCGTGACTGTGACGACGTCCTTCTCTCCTACGGTTATATTCTCGCTCTTTATGCAGTTTACAATAGAGTCGGTAACGATCTGTGCAAGATCGTCTCCCTGTCTTATGATGGGAGCTCTGACTCCTCTTACGACGGTTCCTACCGTTCTTTCCATAGTTTTGTACATCTCCTTAATAATGGCACTGAAAAATCAACAAGATATTATATATCAAAACTTGCCCCATGTAAATAGTTTTTTAAAATTTTTTCAAAATTCTTCTTTGTCGAAATACGGAATATACTTTACTGCGGGTGAATCGGGGAATATATGCTCGCACAGCTCAACGAAGTAATCGTCGGTCATACTTGCTATATAGTCCGTCACGATGCTTTCGGGGCTTTGCGAAAGATAAGGTCTTCCCTCATAAAATCTCGTGTACTGCTGTAAATATTTGATGTGGTGGCGGTAAATTATACTGTTCTCGTCCCCGTCCTTTAAGTCCTTTAAGCACTTCTCGTAAAGTCTTGCAAACAAAGGCTCAAGTATCTCGTACTGCTCGGATACCTTGGGGTTTTTGTATATATGCGCATAGTTTATGCGCTTGCTCTGCTCAAACTGCTTGTATATACTGCTGTCAAGCTTTATGTAATCCCTGCCGTAGCTGTTTTCGACTATGTTGACTATCATATTGTTTATGATAGACGCATTATGGCGTTTGGGGTCGGAGTCGGGTTGGAAATCGGGTGCAAGGAGCTTCGTTCTGACAGCGTCCTGTCTGTCCTTTCCGATATATGCTATCATATCGCTTATGCGCACCACGCAGCCCTCCAAGGTTGCGGGTATAAGAAGCTCGTCGGAGCGGGCGGTGGTATCCGCAAGTATGCACCTTTCGGTGCGTGCATCAAACTCTTCCCAAGTGGGCATAGGTGCGGGTCTGTACTCGTCCATCGCAAATTCGCCGTTATGGCATATTATACCGTCAAGCGTTTGAAGGCTCACGTTGAATCCAAAAATAGTGTCAAGCACCCGCACGCTCTGTATGTTGTGTCTGAAATGACGCCCGCTGTGCTCATAGTATACCTTATCGAGCATTCGCTCGCCTGCGTGTCCGAAGGGCGTGTGCCCTATATCGTGTCCGAGCGCTATCGCTTCTATAAGGTCAAGGTCAAGTCCGAGCATCCCTCCGATATTTCTTGCTATTCTGCTTACGAGCTGAACGTGGAGGGCTCGTCTTGATATGTCATCGTTTTTGTAAAAGGTGAATACCTGCGTTTTGTCCGAATATCTGTTGTAATACGGGCAGTGAAGTATCTTTTCCACGTCCCTTACAAACGCACCTCTCCAAAGATTTGCTTTATCTCTCGTGGGGTCTCTGCGTATTGCGGGGTCGGGAACTTTGTCAATGTTTCTGTCCTTCTTTATCCTCTCCTGAAGCTCCTCTGACAGCCTTATGTATTCCCTATCGTTCATAAAAGCACCTCCTCTTATGCACCTACGTTGATATTACCATAAAATGCGGATTTTTGCAATAGCCAAACGGGAGCTTTCTTGTTGACTTATTTCGAAAGCAGTTGTAAAATAGGAATAAAGGAGGCGGTGGCTACGGAAAGATATAACAGTGTAAACGCATATTTGAAAAAGCGCTTCGGCACGAAGGTGTATAAGCTCTCGCTTACGGCGTCCTTGACCTGCCCCAACAGAGACGGCACTGCAGGCACGAGAGGGTGCATATTCTGCTCCGAAAAGGGAAGCGGTGAATTCGCCGCTTGTGCAGAAAGCGTAAAGGAGCAGATAGACTCGGCAATAGAGCTGCTCGGTGAAAAGGGCAAGGGCTGTAAATATATTGCATATTTTCAAAGCTTCACCAATACATACGGCGACCTCGAATATTTAAAAAGCCGATTCGAAGAAGCTGCGGGCGACGAAAGAATAGTCCTTCTGTCTATAGCAACACGTCCGGACTGTCTCGGGAAAGACGTGCTTGATATGCTCGCATCTCTTATAAAAAAGAAGCCGATTTGGGTGGAGCTCGGACTTCAGAGCATACATAAAAGCACTGCAGATTACATACGCAGAGGATACGAGCTTGACGTATATGAAAAGGCAGTCGCAGAGCTTCACAAAATAGGTGCAGAGGTCATAACGCATCAGATAATTGGGCTTCCGGGCGAAAGCAAGGAAATGATAACGCAAACGGCTCGTTTTATAGGCGCTCACAGCGACGGTATAAAGCTGCAGCTTCTGCATATATTAAAGGACAGCGACCTTTATGACGAATACAAAAAAGGTAAAGTTCCCGTTTTGTCTTTAGAGGAATATACGGAGCTTTTGGAGGACTGTATAAGAGCGCTTCCGAAAAATGTCGTAGTTCACCGCATAACCGGCGACGGTGACAAAAGAACGCTTGTCGCTCCCTTATGGAGCGCTGACAAAAAGCGTGTTCTAAACTATATAAACCGTACTTTTGAGCGAGATGAGCTCGTACAAGGCATTGACAGCAAAACATAAAATATGATAAAATATACACGAAAACAATAAGGAGGTTTCATTATGGAAAAGTATATCCCCTATATCATCGCTGCGGTGGTGCTTTATATCATCGGCGCTAACATCTGCATCGTACCGCAAGCTACGCAATACGTAATCGAATTTTTGGGTAAATACCGCAAGACTTGGGATGCGGGAATACACATCAAGATTCCTATTTTTGAAAGAATATCAAAGAAAGTTACCTTAAAGGAGCAGGTCATCGACTCCCCTCCCCAACCCGTTATCACGAAGGATAACGTAACTATGCAAATCGATACGGTCGTTTATTTCCGCATATTCGACGCAAAGCTCTATGCTTACGGTGCGGTAAATCCCATAGGCGCTTTGGAAAACCTCACTGCAACTACCTTGCGTAACATCGTCGGCGAGCTTGAACTCGACGGTACGCTTACTTCAAGAGACACCATAAACGGAAAGATGACGGAGATACTCGACGACGCAACTGACCAATGGGGTATAAAAGTCGGCAGAGTTGAGCTCAAAAACATAATCCCTCCCGCAGAAATACAAAACGCGATGGAAAAGCAGATGAAGGCCGAGCGTGACCGCCGTGAAACTCTTTTGCAGGCAGAAGGACACAAGGCTGCGGCTATAACGAGAGCCGAGGGTGATAAGCAGGCTATGATACTTGAGGCAGAGGGTGAAAGAGATGCACGTATCGCAAGAGCCGAAGGTGAAGCAAAAGCCGTGCTTCTTGCCAAAGAAGCAGAGGCAAAGGGTATTGAGCTTATAAGAAAAGCCGCTCCCGACGCAGCTGTGCTTGAGCTTAAAAAGTACGAGGCACTTGTTAAGATGGGCGACGGCAAGGCAGTCAAGCTCATCGTTCCCACGGATGCGGTAAATGCGGTAAAGTCAAACGTAATGTTCTCCGAAACGACAGAGCTCGGCGACTTCACAAGCCCCGCTCCCGAAAAAGTTCCCCTGCCCGAAACTGACCCCTGCTGTGACTGATTATTAAAAATGAACGTATACCAAAGGCTGAAGGATTTAAGGGAAGACGCCGATAAGAGTCAAGAAGATATAGCAAAAATAATCGGAACGAGCCAATCGTATTATGCACAGTACGAAAACGGGAAAAGAGCTGTTCCGTTTGAGCGTATGGTCGCTTTGGCAAAATACTACAACGTTTCGCTTGATTATATTGCGGGGTTTACCGACGTACCGAGAAAACTGAAATAGACCTTTCAAAGTACAGGGAGCGTAAAACGCTCCCTGTACTTTATTTTTTTCGTTTGCATATCATTATATTGACGCAACTTTCTTATGTAAAGCTCTTGTAAAACCCGTAACTTTATGGTATATTGTAAACGTACGGAGGTGTCTGATATGGATTTAAAAAACAGCCCGCTCGGAGTGTTCGATTCGGGACTCGGAGGGCTCACTGCGCTAAAGGAGCTCAAAGCTCTTTGCCCCAATGAAAATATAATATATTTCGGCGATACGGGCAGAGTTCCGTACGGAACGAAATCAGCACAGACCATCAAAAGATACGCTCTTGAGGACGCACGCTTTTTAAAAAGCTTCGGCGTTAAGGCTATCCTTGTCGCTTGCGGCACGGTCAGCACCAACGCTATGACGGAGCTTAGGGAAGCCTTCGGCGACGGCGTTATGGGCGTTATTGAGCCCACCGTAGAAAAAGCGTGTAAGGAAACTCGCAAAGGCGGCACCTTGCTCGTTTTAGGCACTGAGGCGACTATATGCTCAGGCGTTTACGAGAAGCTCGTAAGCTCGCTTCGCTCCGATATAAAGATACAATCAAAGGCTTGTCCCCTATTCGTTCCGCTTGTCGAAAACGGATATACAAGCGCAGACAATACGGCGGTAAGCACAGTCGTTTCCGACTACATCGGAGAGTACAAGGGCAAGGTTGATACGGTAATACTCGGCTGTACTCACTATCCGCTTCTTTATGACGCAATAAGCAAGGCTCTGCCCGGTTCAAAGCTTGTAAATTCGGGCTCGGAGGGCGCAAGAGGTATCAAGGAATATCTTGAAAAGAATTCGCTTTGCGCAGACAGAGAAAAAGGAAGCACCGAAATATACGTCAGCGACAGCGTGCGTAACTTCGAAAAATTTGCGGGCGCATTTTTGGGACAGACGCCCGACGGCGTGACGAAAATAAATATAGAGGACTATTTCAAGCCATGACCGATATACCCGTAACTATTGAAATTTCATCAGTCCAAAAAAACTTCGACCCCGCACAAAGTGCGATGGGCAGAGAATACGTGCGGGCTGACCTTATGAAGAAAGCCACCGAATACGGCAGTATGAGTGCTCTTGAAAAAGAGCTTTCACGATGCTTTGATATCGCAAAGGACGACTTCGATTCCATACTCCCCTTTGCAGACGGCGAGGACGGCAGATTCTCCGCCGAGATGTACACAAAGGGCACGATGAAGCTCTGCGGCTCGAAAATAGATATAAGCTATGACGAAACGGAAGCTACGGGTATGAAGGGCAGTACAACGAGCATCGTTTTTGCACCCGATAAGCCTAAGACCGTATTTATGAAGCGCAGAGGTACGCATACCTCGAATATGATATTTGAGGAAAACAAGACAAAGAGTTTTATCTACGGTGCGGAGGTCATGACGCTTCGTATAAATATGTTTACCAAAGCTGTCAAGAACAGCATTACTCTTGAAAAAGGCGGAAAGCTCGATATCGTTTACGCATTGGAAATAAACAACACGCAAGCACAGCTTAACAGAATAAGGATGACGGTGACGAGAGATGATATTTAAAAATATTGGCACACTTCCCGTAAACGTCGCCGAAAACATAAACGCTCCCCATTTTTTCTCTACGCGATTCGGGGGCGTTTCTTCGGGCGTATACGCAAGTCTTAACACGAGCTTTACCGTAGGCGACGACGAGAAAAACGTCCACGAAAATCTTTCAAGGATAGCAAAAGCCTTGGGATACGAGGAAGGTGACATAGTCTGCTCAAACCAAACTCACTCGACCGTATATAGAAAAGTCACAAGCGCCGATAAAGGCACGGGCGTTTTTAAGGAAAAGTTTTCAGAACCCGCCGATGCTGTAATGACGGATGATGACGAAGTTCTTTTACTCGTAAGAAGCGCCGACTGCACTCCCGTTTTACTGTGGGATAAAAATAACACGGCGGTGGCGGCAATTCATTCGGGTTGGAAAGGCACGATAGATAACATAATCGGAAAAACAGTGAATGGATTTTGCGAAAGCTACGGCATAGATGCGGAAAATATATGCGCCGCAATAGGCCCTTGCATTTCAACGGAGAGCTTTGAAGTGGGCAAAGACGTAGCAAAAATGTTTTCGGATAAAGGATACGGAAGCTTCATTGACCGAAATCACGAAAAGCCTCACATCGACCTTGTGGCAATATGCAAAAGCCAACTCGAAAAAGAGGGTATTGCGAGCATAGACGTATCGGGTGAATGTACGAAGATAAACAACGAAAAATACTTTTCTCACAGAGCGCAAGGCGTAAAAAGAGGGCTTTTGTGCGCCGTGATAGGAAAAGGAAAAAATAAAAAGTAATATATGGAGGAAAACAGAATGGAACTCAATTTAAAAGATAAAGTCGTAATCGTCACAGGCGGTGGCGGAGCTATCGGCTCTGCCATTTCGGAAGCCTTTGCAAAAGAGGGTGCAAAGGTCGTCGTGGCGGGACTTAGGCTTTCCGATCTCGATGGAATAGTAAAGGTCATAAGAGAAAGCGGTGGCGAGTGTACGCCCCTTATCTGTGACGTGACGGATATGGAAAGTGCGAAAAATCTGATTGCGGAGACGGTTAAAATATACGGCAAATTAGACTGCCTTGTAAACAACGCAGGCATCAACGGCGGCCCCGAGTACAGAAAAAGAACGCACGAATACGACGACAGCCTTTGGAAAAGGATAATAGACTGCGACTTAAACGGCGTTTACTATTGCTCAAAGCACGCAATAGCTCAAATGCTCAGTCAAGGCACACCCGGCTCCATTATCAACATATCGTCCGTTGCGGGCGTGCTCCCGCTTCGCTTACAAGCCGCATTTACGGCGGCAAAGGCGGGCGTTATAAACCTCTCAAAAGCTATGGCTATCGAATATGCAGGCGACAATATCCGCGTAAACGTCATCTGCCCCGGTTCTATCATGTTTGAGGGCACCAAAAAGCTCTTCTACGCTAACCCCGAAACTGCGGAAAAGATGATGGCGTCTATCCCGATGAACCGCCCGGGCGACCCTGCGGATATCGCAAGCGCCGCTTGCTTTATGGCTTCTGAAACGGCGCTTGGCTATATGACGGGCTCGGTACAGGTAATCGACGGCGGTTGGACCTCCTCCATGAGAATGTTTTAAAGGAAAATATTTTGCAAAATCCCTTGTAAACGGCGGATTTATGTGGTAAAATCTAACTTGGCGAACTATTAAACTTAAATATACATATAAAGGAGAACGAAAATGGATCTTAATTTGAAAGACAAAGTCGTAATAGTAACAGGCGGCGGCGGAGCTATCGGTTCTGCTATCGCAGACAGCTTTGCAAAAGAAGGCGCAAAAGTAGTCGTTACGGGACGTACTCTTGCATCTCTTGAAAAGGTCGTTGAGGATATCAAAGCAAAAGGCGGCGAGTGCGCAGCTATCACTTGCGACGTCGGAAACAAAGAAAGCGCAGAAAATCTCATCGCAGAAACCGTAAAGCTCTATGGCAAGGTTGACTGCTTGGTTAATAACGCAGGTATCAACGGCGGTCCCGAGTACCGCAAGAAGACTCACGAATACGATGACGGCCTTTGGGACAGAATTATGGCTTGTGACTTAAACGGCGTTTACTACTGCTCAAAGTATGCTATCCGTCAGATGCTTAAGCAAGGCACCCCCTGCTCTATCATCAACGTTTCTTCCGTAGCGGGCGTACAACCCCTTCGTTTGCAGGTTGCTTTCACGGCAGCAAAAGCAGGTGTTATCAATATGTCCAAGGCTATGGCTATCGAGTACGCTACAGACAATATCCGCGTAAACGTTATCTGCCCCGGCTCAATTATGTTTGAGGGCACCAAAAAGCTCTTCTACGCTAACCCCGAGACAGCAGAGAAGATGATGGCTGCTATCCCCATGCACCGTCCCGGCGACCCCGCAGATATCGGCGGCGCCGCTTGCTTTTTAGCTTCCGAAACAGCTTCCGGCTATATGACGGGCGCAGTTCAAATTATTGACGGCGGTTGGACCTCCTCCATCAGAACGTTCTAATTTAATATTTAACGTAAAAAGGCTACGGCAGATTGCCGTAGCCTTTTTGTTGTCATTACGCAGCTTTTTCTCTGCGCCTTATTTCTTTTTTGATACGTAAAAGCAAAACTGTGCCGAGTGCGGCGGTGAGTATGTTTACGCCTACAAAGTTTACCCATATACCGTCAAGTCCAAACGGCCACAGTGCGCCGAGAATTATAACGGGGAAAACAAGAGCTGTCGCAACCGACATAAGCGTTGCCAATACAGGCTTTTCGATAGCGCTCAAAAAGCCTTGTGTCGTGACCGCAAACCACCTAAACAGATACGCAAAGCAGAAGAGCTTTATGGCGTGTGCGGACTCTTCAAGCAAAAGCACGTCTTGAGCATTTGCAAACCACGTAGCGACCGTTTTTGAAAAGCAAAACAAAAACGTAGTTGAAACAAGTCCTACCGCCGCTGTTCCGACGAATGCGCATTTTGCTATCTTCTTGACTCTGTCATAGCTTTTGGCGCCCCAATTATATCCGATTGCGGGTGAAAGCGAGTCGCTGATACCGTATAAAAGCGGCCAACAAAGGTCACTTGAATACATGAGCACCGCATATACGGCAACTGCCGTCGTGCCGCCGTTTTCACCAAACGCTTCGACGCCGAGCGACATAAGCGATATATTCATAATTATAGAGGTCACACGTCCCGCAACGTTGCTTAAAAACACGGGGCTTCCGCAAGCGGCTATCTCCCCGACCATCGCTTTCGTAAATTTAGGTTTTGCAAACTGTAAGAGCGCCTTTTTTCTTATAAACGGTATCATCGCAACAACAGAGCTTAAAGACATAGCAACGGAAACCGCCAAAGCGGAGCCCACTACGTCCATATTAAACACGAGCAAAAACACACTCAAAAAGCCTATAGTCGCTACGTTTGAGCCGATGTTTATTGCCATGCTCATTTTTACGTATCCGCTTATACGAAGATAGTTGTCCATCGCAAAAAATACGGTGGACAGCGGACTTAAAAGTGCCACCGTACGAAGATACCTTACGGAAGTATCGAGAAGCTCGCCGTCTGCACCCATCATTTTGCAAAGCGGCTGTGCCGCTGTATACATCACGCCTCCCATTATGATTGACGTGATAAATATCATTATAACGGAGCAGGTGAATACGTTATTGGCAATTTTTCTATCCTTTCTGCCAAGCGCAATAGATATAGGCACCGATGCACCCACACCGATAAGATCGGAAAGCGAGAAATTTATCATAACGAGAGGCATCGCTATATTTACCGCCGCAAATGCACTCTCTCCGAGCCTCTGACCTATAAATATTCCTTCTACTATGCTGTACACAGACATAGCGAACATACTGATCATACCCGGTAACGCCACGATGAAAAACAGCCGCCACGGCTTCATCTCGGCGTACATTTTTTCAGTATCTCGTTTCATTTACATACCTTTCTTTTTAAAAAGGGAATTTTAGATATTGCAAAACGAAATCGGGCGTCCCTATATGCACCCGATTTCGTTTATGTATTTTTAGTTTTCTCTGAACTGCTTTTTGTAAAGCTCGGCATATGCGCCGTCTTTTTCAAGAAGCTCTGCGTGGCTTCCGCTTTCGACTATTTCTCCGTCGGAAACGACGGCTATCGTATTTGCATTCTTGATAGTCGAAAGTCTGTGCGCAACGACTATGGTCGTTCTACCCATCGCAAGCTCGTCAAGCGACTTTTGGATAAGTATCTCCGTTGCATTATCAAGCGCACTCGTCGCCTCGTCGAGAATAAGTATCGGGGGATTTTTTAAGAAAACTCTCGCTATGGAAAGCCTTTGCTTTTGTCCGCCCGAGAGCTTCACTCCTCTTTCGCCGATAACGGTATCGTATCCGTCCTCAAGCGTCATTACGTAATCGTGGATATTTGCTCTCTTTGCCGCCTCTATAACCTCTTCTTCGCTTGCATCAAGCCTTCCGTAAAGGATATTATCCCTTATGCTTGCGTTGAAAAGATATATGTCCTGCTGAACGATTCCTATATTTTTGCGAAGCGACGCCATCGTCATACCGTTTACGCTCTTGCTGTCAATTAAGATATCTCCGCAACTTACGGGATAAAATCTCGGTATGAGGTGGCAGATAGTGGTCTTTCCGCCGCCGCTTGGGCCTACGAGAGCAAAGGTCTCGCCCTTTTTAACCTCGAAGCTCACGTTCTTTAAAACGTTATCCTCCGTGCCGTAGGAATAAGTCACTCCCTTAAATTCGATCTGTCCCGATAGGACGCCCGCATCTTCCGCACCGTCTTTGTCCTTTTCGGGCTCCGTATCCATAATTTCAACAAATCTCTCAAAGCCCGTGATTCCGTTTTGGAATTGCTCCATAAAGTTTATGAGCGTCATTATGGGGCTTATAAACAGGCTCACAGAGAGGAAAAATGCAGAATAATCACCGAAGTTTATCTTTCCGTTATAGAGGAAAAGTCCGCCCGCAATAAGTATCACGACATTGAATACGTCCGTTACAAATACGGTTGACGAGTGGAATTTTCCCATCGCATCGTATGCTTGCGCACGAGATGCGACGAATTCCTTGTTTCCCTCTTCGAATTTTCCCTTTTCCTTTTCGGAATTGTTAAACGCCTTCGTAACTCTGATGCCCGAAATACTGCTTTCGAGCGCAGAATTTATCACCGCTACGTTTTGTCGGCTTCTTTTAAACGCATTTCTCATCTTGCCTCGCAGTGACATCGTTATCAAAAGAAGAAACGGTACGCAGGCAAATATGATAAGTGTTAGCCATAGGTTGATGGTGGAAAGATAAACGAAAGCGATAATCACGGAGATGCCCGAAATTATAAGGTTTTCGGGTCCGTGGTGTGCAAGCTCGCTTATATCCATAAGGTCGTTGGTCATACGGGACATAATTTTTCCCGTTTCGTGATTATCGTAAAAGCTGTACGGGAGGCGCTCAAGATGCGCAAACATATCCGAGCGCATCTGAGCCTGCATACGCACACCCATAACGTGACCGTAGTATTGAACGAAATAATTAAGGAGCATACGCACAAAGTATATCACCAAAAGCGCTGTGCCGTAAATTATTATCATTCTGTAATTTTTATTTGGTATAAGCTCGTTTAGCATCTCTCTTGTCACTATAGGGTAAAGCGCACCTATAAGGGCAATTAAAAGAGCCGCCGCCATATCCAAACTAAATAAAAGCTTGTAGGGTCTGTAATAACTTATAAATCTCTTAAACATTTTCTATCAGTCAAAAAATCCGGGCAAGAAGCTGCCGTCATCATTGGTATTTCCACCGTCGGCACCGCTGTTTTCACCGCCGTTTTCGCCGCTGTTTTCGCCGCCGTTTTCACCGCTGTCACCGCCGGGTTCTTCTGCGGGAGGAGCTGCGTGTAAGTGTTCGGTGCAAATACGGTTTAAAGGCTTTTCAATATCCTTGGCTATTCCGTAATAGAAATCCTTGGTCTTCAGGTTAGACGTGCGAAGTCCGTAGTAGAAGGGCACGTCGTCACGCTCTGCATATTTAAAGCTTTCTCCTACTTTTCTCCAAGTGTATTGAGCATCATCAACCGCAATATATACGGGGAATTCTCTGTCAATGTTTATAAGGCCGACCATCTTTACGTTTTCCGCAGGACAGTTTTCACAAGCTACAGCCTTGGTAACCGTATCGTATTTTACACTTACGTGGCACGTGCATTTTTCCTTGGGCTGTGTACCCGCTATAAAGTATCCGGATTCTATACGGTCGCCGCGAAGGTCACTGTAACAAGCGGCGGTGGGTATCATTCCGCTGTCTTTACAATAATTTGCTCTCACTATTCCGCCTGTTTGACCTACTGTCTTGAACGTCTTTTTGGCTTCTCCGCTCTTGAGTGCGGGAGAAATACACTCATCGTAAACTCGGTTCATGACCTTATCCCAAATTTTAAGCGCAGCCGTGCCGGGAGATGGAATTCTTTTAGGCGTATCGTAGCCGTACCACGAGCCTGCAAGAAGATAGGGTGTATATCCGATAAACACAAGGTCTTTTGAATCTGATGTCGTACCCGTTTTACCCGCAACCTGAACCTTTTTATCAAGAGTAATGGAAGCACCCGTACCGCTTGAAATTACGTTTTGAAGTAATAAATTCATTATCGTTGCCGTTTGCGGACTTATTACTTCCTTTTGTTCGGGTATCTCGTTGGACAAAATCACGTTTCCTTCTTTATCGACGACCCTTGTATACGGAGTGCACTTTGAGTGAACGCCGTTGTTGGGGAACATAGAGTACGCTGCGGTAAATTCAACGAGCTGTACGCCATAGGTAAGACCGCCCAAAGCCAAGGGCGCAAGGCCTATATCCGAGAATATCGTGCCGTTTGCGGATTCTTTGCTCTCAATAAGTGTTGTAAGTCCAAGCTCTTCCGTCAATATTCTGAACGACTCCTCGGGCTTTATCATTTCGAGTATCTTTACGGGCAGAGTGTTTAACGAATACTGAAGGGCGTATTTTACTGTCGTAAGGCCTCTGTATTTCAAGTTTGCGTTTTTGGGCCACGGTGTTTTTCCGCCCTTGAATTCAAGCGGAGTGTCGTCGATAACCGAGCCCCAAGTAACGAGCTTCGCATCTATCGCAAGAGCATATACGGCAATCGGTTTTATCGTTGAACCGGGCTGACGCTTTGAATCTGCCGCACGGTTTAATACGCTTCCCTCTTTCTCGCCTCTTCCACCGACCATTCCGAGAAGATATCCTGTGTAAGGGTCAATTATTACCATAGCGCTTTGAGGCACTATTCCGTCACCGACGTCGGGGAAATTCTTGTCGTTGCAATACTCTTCTTCCAGAATGGTCTGTATCTGAGGATCAACGGTAGCATATATCTGAAGTCCGCCGCCGTTTATGAGCTGTTCGGCTATTTCTTTTGAATAACCGTATTCCGCCGCAAGATCCTTTGCTACGCAGTCGATCATATAGTCTACAAAATAAGAGTTCATTGAGCTTTCGCTCGTATTAAGATTCAACTCAAGGTTAGTGTTTATCGCATCTCTGTACTCTTCCTCGGTGATGAACTCCTGATCGTACATTCTGCGAAGAACTGTGTTGCGGCGCTCCTTATTATTCTCGGGGTGGGAGGCGGGATTCCATTTATAAGGGTTTTGAGGAATTGCCGCAAGTGCCGCAGCTTCAACAAGTGTAAGCTCAGAAACGTCCTTTGAGAAGTACGTTTGTGAAGCCGCCTGAACACCGTATGCGCTTTGAGATAAGAAGATGGTGTTCATATACGTTTCTATGATATGCTTCTTCGTTTCGTATTTCGGGTCTTCGTAGTCGGCGTACTGCTCTTCAAGAGTACGTTCCAAATACAGCGCCCTGAGTATCTCCTGCAGCTTACGCTGAATGGTGCTGTCATCGTCCCCCGTCAAGTTCTTTATGAGCTGTTGGGTGATCGTCGAGCCGCCGTAGCTCATCTTAAAGGTCGTGGCAAAGCTTATCGCCGCCGAGCCCGTACGAAGCCAGTCGACGCCGTTATGGTTGAAGAAGCGCTTATCCTCAATAGAAATAAACGCATTTACGACGTGCTCGGGAATTATCAGAGCCTCATCGCTCGTTTCCGAGGCGTCTATGGTAGCCCACGTTCTGTTGACTCTGCTCTTTATCTCTCCGAGTTCTTTTTCAACGCCCACGCTTCTGTTTAGGTCTTCATAATCCGTATAGAATATTGTGCTGGTCTGATTAAGCGTCGAAACGTACTCGCTCAAATCAAAGCTTGCATCAATATTGTCGCGGATATATATCGCAAACGTAGTTGCAAGAATACCGCCTGTGACGATTATGATGAGAAGCAGAGTTATAACAATGTTGAAAAAGTATTCTATGAACTTTTTCGTCAAGAATATAACCGCCTTTGCCAGCCAAGAAAGCACGGCGCCGACTATATTCAAAACTCTTTTTCCCTTTCCGGTTTTCGTAGAACTGCTTTCCATTTTCTTTTCCTTTCAATATCTGCCTTATACTTGCTATTTTACCCCTAAACTGTGAATTTTTTTCATATTTTCGGTAAATAATAAAGCAACCGAAATTTAGGAGTGTGCTTATGAGTGAACTTAAACATTTTATTATGTGGAGTCTTATCCTTATCCTCTGCCTTATGGTACTTGCGATGACCGTGTTTATCGCAGACAGTATAATGAAGCTGCCAAAAAAGCTCGAGGAGGGACAAAGCACCGTTTTGCCCGATATCACCCTAACACAAGGAAATTCGGACGGTTTTCCGTATACCGTCAGCTATGATGGCAAAACGGTAAAGGTTGAAAACTCCGACGGCTCGGAGGTTTATAACTTCGGACTTTCGGGATATACCTTGCCCGAAGGTGAAAGGCGTCTTCTCGAAGAAGGAATCACCTTCAAAACAATGGACGACGTTTGGGCTCTTATAGAAAGCTACACAAGCTAAGCTATTTGAGCACAACGTTTTCTTCACCGAGGAGCTTTACGAATTCCTCAAAGACGTATTTTGTAATGCCCACGCCCGTTTTTAACTTGAACTTTTTATCCTCTTTTGAGAAGTATACCACAACTTCGGTGTCCCCGTCAAATATTTCCGCCAAAGCGACCGCTTTTTTTGTGACCTCGGAGCTTTCTTCGGGGAGTCTTAAATAAAGCCTTTGCGCTTTTTGCGGTATTTTGGCTTCTGCGGTGGGCTTTTCAAATATGCCGTTGGGCACAAGCTCTATTATTTTTTCACATAAGAGCTTGGGCTCTTCGTCTTCGTTTTTTTCGGCTTTGCCGACAACGGCAAGCTTTGAGCCGACGTATAAAAGCCTTTCGGTCTTTTCAAAAAGCTTGGGGAAGACTATAAGCTCCATCGAGCTGTATGCGTCTTCAAGCAAAACGAAAGCCATACGCTCGTTTTTCTTCGTCTTCTTATCCGTGCGGCGCATCACCGTTCCCGCCAAGGTCACGTTTACGCTTTTGCCGTCCGAAAGAAGCTCCTTTATCCTTTCGGGACCCACGGCACCGAGGGAAGCTATATGAGCGCTGTAATTTTCAAGCGGACTGCCCGAGAAATAAAATCCCGTCATTTCCTTTTCCATCGCAAGAAGCTCCTCTCGGGGAAGCTCTGCCTTTTCGGGATATTCTACGGAAATACTCACATCTCCGCTTTGCGCAAACATATCTATCTGACCTGCTATATTTTTGCTGTTTTCCGAGTATATACGGTCAAGCAGCACCTCGTAAACGACAAGCAGCACAGAGCGTTTTTTTTCGAATACGTCCAAAGCGCCGCTCTTTATAAGAGCTTCAAGGTGCTTTTTATTTATGCCTCTGTCGCTCATTCGCAAAACGAAATTCTCAAAGCTCGTAAACTCTCCCGAAAACGCCCTTTCGTCAACTATCTTTTGAGAAAAGCCGTCGCCGAGGCTCTTTACGCCGCAAAAGCCGAACCGTATGTTCCCGTCCTCTACGGTAAATTCGTTGCGGCTGCGGTTTACGTCGGGGCGCATGACCTTTATGTTAAGTCGGTTGCATTCCGCAATATATGCCGAAACCTTATCCGAAAGTGAGTTCGAAAGAAGCGAGCTCATATATTCCGCAGGATAATGATATTTCAGATACGCCGTCTTATATGCAAGTATTCCGTAAGGAGCGGCGTGCGATTTATTGAATCCGTAGTTTGAAAAGGTAACGAGCGCATCAAATATCTCGTTTGACTTTTCAAGCGATATGCCGTGTGCAAGCGTTCCCGTGCAAGGACTTCCGCCTTCTCCCTCGGCATCTCCGTATATAAAATATTTGCGCTCTCTTGCCATCTTTTCCTGCTGCTTTTTCGCCATCATTCGTCTGACTATATCGGCTCTGCCGAGGCTATAGCCCGCAAGGGTGCGGAATATCTGCATTACTTGCTCTTGGTATATAACGCAGCCGAAGGTCGTCTTCAGTATCGGTTCAAGGTCAGGGTGCAAATATTTTATGTTTTCCGGGTGCTTTCTGTTTTCGACGAAGGTCGGTATACTGTCCATCGGGCCGGGACGGTAAAGCGATACGACCGCTATTATATCCTCTATGCTCTTTGGCAGTACGAGCCCGAGCACTCTTTTGATACCCGCACTTTCAAATTGGAATACGCCTTCCGTAAGGCCCTTTGAAAACATGCCGTATACCTTTTGGTCGTCAAGAGGTATATCGTTTATGCTGAAATCGGGATTTTTCTCTTTTATGAGCTTTTCGGCGTGGTCCACTATCGTAAGATAGCGAAGCCCCAAAAAGTCAATCTTCAAAAGCCCGAGGTCTGCAATACCCGTCATCGTATACTGCGTTGTGACCGTGTCGCCGTTTTTGGCAAGCGGTACGTATTCATCGCAGGGGCGTGGCGTTATAAGCACTCCCGATGCGTGTGTCGAGGAGTTTCGGGGAAGGCCCTCAAGCCTTAACGCCATATCTACAAGCCGCTTTATTTTCGGACTTGCATCGTACATATCCCGAAGGCTCTTCGATTCTCTCAAAGCGACCTCAAGCGAGCTTCTCGAGCCTTGCCTTACCGCCTTTGCGACCTCGTCTACCTCCGAATACGGCATTCCCATAACTCTGCCGACGTCCCTTATTGCCGCCAAAGCCGCAAGCGTACCGAAGGTGATTATCTGACAGACACGGTCCTCTCCGTATCTTGACGCAACGTATTTTATGACCTCGTCTCTGCGCTCATCGGAAAAGTCAATGTCGAAGTCGGGCATACTCACTCTTTCGCTTGTCAAAAATCTTTCGAAATAAAGCTCGTATTTTATCGGGTCGACGTCGGTTATGGAAATAAGATACGCGCAAAGGCTTCCCACGCCCGAACCCCTGCCGAGTCCGACAGGTATTTTATTAGTCTTTGCGTAGTTTACGAAATCCCAAACTATGAGATAATACTCCACAAAGCCCGTTTCTTCTATAGTCTTAAGCTCGTTTTCTATTCTTTTCGAATAAACCTCTCTGTCTATATCGGGGTCCTTGGCAATTTTCTTTTCAAGTCCCTCATAGCAGAGCTTTTTCAGATATTCTTTAGGTGTAAGCTCACAGCCCGTATCGAATGCGGGGAGCTTATAGGTGCCGTACTCAAAATCGAAATTGCACCTTTGGGCGATCTTGACCGTATTATCGAGAGCGTCCGTAAATTCGGGCAGTGCTTCCTCCATCTCTTCTCTTGTTCGAAGATAGCACTTATCCGTTTCGAATTTAAAACGTGTTTCGTCGTCAAGAGTCGTTCCCGTCTGTATGCACAAGGAGATAGCCTGCACCTCGCAGTCCTCTCTCTTTATGAAGTGCACGTCGTTTGTCGCAACAAGCGGTATTCCGAGCTCGTCCGATATCATACGCATGCGGTAGTTTATTTTTCTTTGTTCATCAAGGCCGTGGTTTTGCACCTCAAGGAAGAAATTATCCTTGCCGAATATCGAACAAAGCTCTTTGGCGCTTTGCTTTGCGCCTTGCAAGTCGCCGTCAAGTATCTTCTGCGCAACCTCTCCCTTAAAGCAACCCGACAAGGCGATAAGCCCCTCGTGAAATTTCAATAAAAGCTCTTTATCAACACGGGGTTTTGTGTAAAATCCCTCCGTAAAACCTCTCGAAACGAGCTTTGAGAGATTTGCGTATCCCGTTTCATTTTCGCATAACAGCGTTAGGTGATAAGGCGATATCCTATCCTTTTTATCAAAACGGGAGGTGGGTGATACGTATACCTCACAGCCGATTATCGGCTTTACGCCCGCCTTTTTACACGCCTTATGAAAATCGAGCGCACCGTACATATTTCCGTGATCGGTTATCGCCACCGCACTTTGTCCCGCCGAAATCACCGCTTCGGGAAGCTCGGACAGTCTGCAAATGCCGTCGAGCAAGCTGTATTCAGTATGCAGATGTAAGTGAACAAAATCCTTCATTTGCAGACCCTCCTTTCCTATTTTTCGAGCTTTTTCGCAAGCTCCATTATCTTTTCCATTCGGTGACAAAGTCCCGATTTCGTTATCGGCGGCTCGTGCTTTTGCGCAAGCTGTTCAAGCGACAAAGAGCTGTATTCAAGCCTTAGTCTTGCCGTATAACGAAGCTCTGCGGACAGTCCGTTTATAAGACCGCTTTCTTCAAGCGCCTTTACCGCAGCACTCTGCTTTACAGCCGTTTTTATCGAGCGGTTTATTCCGCTGGTCTCCAAATTAAGTCTGCGGTTAGTGTTGTTTCGAAGCTCCTTTACCGGCTTTTCGCTCATAAGCTCAAGCACCGCCGTATCAGCTCCGATAAAACCGAGAAAGTTCTCAATGCTCGTGCCTTTTTTGTAAAGAAGTACGGGCTTGCCCCGTCTTTGCGTTATATTGGGCGGCAGCATTATCATAGACAAAAGCCCCGCTATATCCTCTGCAAGTGCCTGCGTCCTTACACGTATTTCAAGTCTGCTTTCCGCAGTCGGCTCCGAAACGTATCCGCCTCCCACAAAAAGTCCTTTGAGAAAATACACCGAGCAGCTTTCGCAAGCGTAAACTATCGACTCGTTGAGTCTGTAAGAGTCGCTGAACAAATCAAAATCCGAGTGAATGAGCATAACGGTTTTCGCATCGGAAAGCTCCTTAACGTACATCTTATGTCCGGCGATGCTTTCTCTCGTGCTGACCATATCGCATTTGTATTTCGCTCTTATAAGCCTTTCAAAAAGCTCTGTCGCTTTTGCACTTTCGGACGAAAACACTATCCTCTGTCCGTACTCTCTGCAACAAAGCAGCAATCCGTGTAAAAGCGAGTCCTTACAGCATAGCGGCGCATCGTGCTTTCTTTTTTCGGTGCAAAGCTCTTTTTTCGTATTTTGTGTAAAAGACATACTACTTGTCCATATCTCTGTGTATTTCGACACAGTTGTAGCCTTTTTTATTAAGTCTTTCGGCCATAGCTCTCGTTATGGCAACGCTCCTATGCTTTCCGCCCGTACAGCCTATCGCTACGGAAAGCTGTGCCTTGCCCTCTCTTTCGTAAAGCGGGAGCAGATGATCGAGCATATCAAAAAGCTTTTTTACGAATTCGTGTACCTCATCAAAGCTGAATACAAAATTATATACCTCGTCCTCCATACCCGTATGATGCTTCATCGACTCTATATAGTAGGGATTTGCAAAGCATCTTACGTCAAATACCATATCCGCATCTGCGGGTATGCCGTGCTTGAAGCCGAAGCTCATAACCGTCACCGCCATTTTACTTTTTTCGCCTGCGGCGGCAATTATTCTCTGACGAAGCTGCACGGAGCTTATTTTTGCGGTATCTATAACGATATCCGTTTCTCCTCTTACGCCCGACATAAGACGTCTGTCCTCGGCTATTGCGTCCGACAAAGACAGCTTGCTTGAGGTCATAAGCGGGTGGCGGCGTCTTGTCTGCTTATATCTTGATATTATGACCGAATCGGAGCAATCAACGAATATGACCTTACACTCCGCGCCCGTATTTATGATACTCTCCTTTGCCATTTCGAATGCGTGAAAACCGAAAGCGTTTCTCGCATCAAGACCTATCGCAACCTTTTGTATTCCCGCAAGATTCTTGTCCATCAATGCGGTAAATTTCGGTATTAGGTCAACGGGCATATTGTCCACACAATGATATCCGAGGTCCTCCAAAGTGTTTAATACCGTCGTCTTTCCCGCACCCGATATTCCCGTTACGATAATATATTTCATATCCTCACCTTATTATGCGAATCTCGCATTCCAATTCCTTGCCCTCTTTTAAGAAGACTTCGTTTTTAACCTTTTCGACGAGTTTAAGCACGTCATCGCCCGTAGCGGCACCGAGATTTACTATAAATCCCGCATGCTTTGTTGAGACCTCGGCATCTCCGACTCGAAGCCCTTTAAGTCCGCATCTGTCGATGACCTGCGCCGTTATAAAGCCGTCGCCTCTTTTGAATACGCTTCCCGCACTCGGTTTATCAAGCGGCTGCTTATCCTTGCGCCGTTGCATATAGTCTTCCATAAGTGCGTTTATTTGCTCACCGTCGCCTTTTTTCAGTCCGAGCGTTGTGGAAACGACCGTATATCCGTTATGGATAAATGCGCTGTCTCTGTAGCCAAAACAATGCTCGCCCCCTGAAAAAACGGTAATGTTTCCGTCCTTGTCTATCGCTTCGCTCTCTGTAACGACGTCGGAAAGCTGACCGCCGTACGCGCCCGCATTCATATACACGCCGCCGCCGAGGCTTCCCGGAATGCCGTAGGCAAATTCCATTCCCGTAAGTCCTTTGTCACGTGCTATTGCGCTGATGCTCGTAAGCGATGCTCCGCAAAGTGCGGTTATATTTTCACCGTCGAACGTAACGTCATTAAGCTTTTTCGTTAAAACGAGCGTACCGTCGTAATCGCCCATAAAAAGCACGTTGCTTCCGTTTCCGAGCACCGTATATTTTTCACCTGCGGCGTTGAGCTTGCAAATAAGCTCCGAAAGCGCCTTTTTTGTACTCGGAATCGCAACGGCTTTGGCATTACCGCCTATCTTAAACGTCGTTTTAGGCGCTATGGGACTGTTATATTCAAAGCTGCAATTTTCTATTTGCATATTATTCTCCCGAAAAACATTATATATTCTCTTTGCCTTCTGCCAAAAAGTCCTCGCTGTTTTTCTTCATCTGCTCCTCAAGACGCTTGTTAAACTCCTCTGCGGCGTTGTACCCGAGCCTCTTTTGACGGAAATTCATTGCGGCTATCTCAAGAATTACCGCAAGGTTTCGTCCGGGGCGCACGGGAATGGTAAGGCTCGGGAGCTTTATTCCGAGTATCTCCATATAGTCGGTTTCAAGACCTATCCTATCGTAGAATTTGCCCTTTTCCCAAGGCTCGAAGTTGACTATAAGGTCTATCTTCTCCGTTTCCTTTATCGCACCCATACCGAATATACGGCTCACGTCGACAAGTCCGATTCCTCGAAGCTCTACCATGTGCTTGATTATATCGGGTGCACTTCCGACAAGCGCCTTGCTCGATACCTTCTTTATCTCGACCGCATCATCCGCAATAAGACGATGTCCTCTCTTGATGAGCTCGATTGCGGTTTCACTTTTTCCGACACCGCTGTCGCCCAAAATAAGTACGCCCTCGCCGTAGACCTCGACCAAAACACCGTGACGGGTTATCCTCTGCGCAAGCTCAACGTTAAGATAAGCTACGAGTGCATATGAAAAATAGCTCGTTCTGCTCTCCGTACGGCATAATGGCACCTTGTGGGAACTTGCTATCTTTACGAGCTTTTCGGGGATAGGCAAGTCTGACGTAAATATTATACAGCACGGATCAAGTGCGCAAAGCCTTTCAAACGCCTCATCACGCTTTTCTTCGCCCAAATCGGTCAGATACTTATGCTCCGTAAAACCTATAAGCTGTATCCTGTCCTTATCGAACAAATCGGAATATCCCGAAAGCGCAAGCCCCGGGTGATTGATGTCGGCACACTTTACAAGGCGCTGTTCGATATCCTCCGGCAAATATACAGTTTCAAGTGCAAAGTTGTTTATTATCTTCGTCAGCGCTACCGTGTATTCCATACGTTCCTCCGCAGAATATTATATATAGATATAGCATTACAATGTACATTATATACCAAAGCTTTCCAAAGTGCAAGATATAGGATAAAATTTCTGTATAAAATAGCCGGCTTTTTGCGAATAATATCCCTAAAAGCATTTATTTTTCGGAGGAAATCTATGGATAAAAGAAAAACCGAGCTTGAGCTTGACGAATATCTCTATAAATTCTATGAAAACGTTGCCCAAAAAAGTAATAAAAGCGTAAAAGAGGTCTTGGCGGATTCCCTTTTCAGATTTGCGGGTTTTATCTCGCTTGAGCTGTTGAAGAAAAGAATGTAAATACAGCAAAAAGAGGCAGCCAACGGCCGCCCATAATGCCTAATGCCTAAAAAAGACCGCGAACACCGTTCGCGGTCTTTTTGATTATCTCAATAATTTCCCGTATACTCGTCGTCTCCGTTGTTTTCGCTTCCGCCTTCGCTTCCGCCTTCGCTTCCGCCTTCACTTCCGCCTTCACTTCCGCTTTCGCCTTCGCTTCCGCTTCCGCCTTCAATGCTTGAATCGGGATAAAGGGGGTAGTCGCCGTTGTCATTGAAGAATATGTTGTAAAGCAAATAAATTGCGTCCTTTGCGTTGACCGCCCCGTCGCTGTTTACGTCACGGTCTGCTGATATCGGGTAGTCACCGCTGTCATTAAAGAATATATTATAGAGCAAGTAGATTGCGTCCTTTGCATTTACCTGACCATTGTCGTCCAAATCACCGGGTATCTCCGTTGCGGCATTAGCAACAGCATTAGTATAAGTATCGAAGTAGCTGTTTGCAAGTGCCGTGAAGCCCGAGGACATCAAATGGACCGTATCGGTGGAAACCGCTGTAGGTCCTGCGTTCTTAACGTAGGTGTAGTTATCCGCCTTAACAAGTCTTTCATCGCCCTCTGCGTTGATCTCTTCAATGATAGCCGTATATTTTTCGTTAAGCATTTCAAGACCGATGTTGCCGGTTGTGAGCCACGTACTGCCGTTTGAGCGGGGTGTTAGGGTTGCACCGCAGAGAATTCCGTCCTCGGGAAGATCCGCAAGAATATTTCTTACAAGCGTTTCCCAACGGTCTGCAATAATGTTTATCTCATTTTCACCGCCGCCGTACGCTGACATACCACCGATATCGTTGATGCCTATCATCATAAAGAATACGTCGGGTGCGTACTTGGTCTGCAATCCTTCACGAAGATCTGCAATACCTCTGTTGTTATCGGGGGCAGCCGCTTCGGGATAGTGACCGCCTTCAATTACCCAACCGCTATGTCCCTCGTGTCTGTATAAGAAGCCGTCGGTTACGAGAGTATTGTCAATAGAGGTCGTGTTGCCGCCTCTTACGTGCTTTAAGTTGCCCACGAATACGACTCTACCGTA
This sequence comes from Eubacteriales bacterium, assembly GCA_045585835.1. GTDB lineage: Bacteria > Bacillota > Clostridia > Oscillospirales > CAG-272 > CALCTE01. The sequence continues at coordinate 58,455 of JAZMZG010000009.1, read as the reverse complement.
TTCTTCAAGGAGCATCTCGGAAAGCTCTTTTCTGTAGCCGGGCTTAACGGTAGCCGTCTCGGGGGTTACTCCGCAAGTAATGGAGTCACCGATGCATACGAACTTCTTGGGAAGCACGTCGCCTTCTTTGGTCATATACCAACCCGTCTCTATTGTGTTCGTGCCGTATTCTGCGTAAGCGATCGCCGCCGCATTCGTGTCGCCCGTATCGTTATCAAGAAGCACCATACCGTTTTGCGCAACAAGCTGATAGCGCTCGTATTCGTTATTCAAAACGATATCGAATACGTATCTTGCATCCTGCGCCGTCATAGTCTGAAGATTGATGTACTTGCCGTTTGCGTCTACGAGAGCGTATTTGTTCACAGACTCGTAGTATTCGAGCTTGAAGCTCGTTTCTCCGTCTACGGTGAGCATTCTGCCCGTGTCCGTATTCATAAAGCTGTATTTTTTGCCCGCTTCGAACTTATCGGAAATATCATCGTACGAAGGAAGCGGATAGTCTGCGATAAGTCCGTTTTTCGTGTCACCGAGTCCTATATTCGAATCGGTCGTGAACATCTCTGCAGGAATGGAATATTGGGTTGCATCAGAAACGTCGGTTGCGAAATCCGCAATATACGACGCGCCGTATTCGCCTGCACCCGCGGAAACCACGGAAACAGACTCCGTGCCGTCGACGCTCATTTTATATCCCTCCTGAAGCTTTACGTTTTGAGTAAAGGTGAATTCGAGCTTGCCGCTTGCCGCGTCAATGGTATTGATAAGGGAAACCTCGGGTTCGATTATATCCATCGTCACATCATAAGTGTACTCTGTTGTAAGGTAGTTCCAAGTAGGTATCGAATTCATGACGTCGTACCACGCTACCGTGGGTACCCAGCAGATATCCACGTCGTTTCCTCTGATGAAGTTTGATTTAAGCTCCTTATTGTCAGCCGTTCTGATAACGTTGGGCGCGACCGTACCGTTGTTTCCGTGCTCGGTAACGTAGCTGTATTCAACGAATCTTACGCCCGCCTGTGCGGCAGTTGCGGCAAGATCTTTCGTAAACAAGAAGTCGCTTATGTCAACGGGCTTTTTAAAGGTGATAACTACAGTGTCGGAGTATTCATAGCCGGAAACAACCGTAGAGTCTACGTATTCCACACCATTGACGCCGTATTGGTCGTGTCCGACGATGTTGCCATTATCCTTAACGTCACCTGCGGGTGAAGGTCTTGTGCAGAACCAAATGTGTGAGGTGCTGAATATGTGCACCGGCTCCGAAAATTCAAACCTTACCGCGAATTTATCGGTATCGATAGCAGCCGAAACTATCTCAAACGTCTCGGCCTCTGCCGCCGCCGTAAACGAAAAGCATGCGATGAGCATTATCGCAGCAACAGCGAGAGCAAGTAATCTTTTAGTCATTTTGTATAAAATCCTTTCAAAAAATATAAATACAACTGTTTGCATTATATCAAACGCCGTAATTAAAGTCAATGGATAAACGAGGGATTTGCAAATTTTACATCGCAAATCCCTTATTATATCATATCCGTTTTACATTTTTTCAGCAGTGCTCGGCGGCGTTTATAATCGGGCAAAAATTTTTCCACCTCTGCCCAAAATTTCTGCGAATGATTCATATACTTTACGTGGCACAGCTCGTGCACTACGACGTAATCGACTATCTCCGACGGGAATAAAAGAAGAAGGCAGTTGAAGTTCAAATTTCCCTTTGCACTGCAGCTGCCCCATCTCGTTTTTTGCTTTCTCACCGTCACCTTACCGTAACGCACACCCATTATATCCGCAAAATGCTTTACCCTCTCGCCTATCACTTCTTTTGCTTCGGCTTTGAGCCTTCGTATTTCTTCTTCCGAGAGCTTTTCTTCGCGCGGCGTCTCTTTTATTCGATTTTCCATTATCCGAAGGTGCTCATCAAGCCACTTCGCCTTGCCGTCGAAAAACGCCCTTATACTCATACTTGTCGCCGTGCGGGGCGCTCGCAAAATCACCTCAAGCCGTGGCGATATCTCAAGACAAAAGCTTTTCCTTGCACTTTTTATAACCTTTACGTCTTCAAAATTCACTTCTTACACCTACGTTAAAAATAGTGCCTTACGCAAGCGATGACCTCGCCCAAAATTCTGACTTCGTCAACGATTATGGGCTCCATAGCTGAATTTTCGGGCTGAAGCCTTATATGGCCGTCTTCAACGAAAAGTCTCTTGCAGGTCGCTTCGTCGTCGATTAGTGCAACGACTATCTTGCCGTTTTCGGCAACGGGTGTGCTTTTTACGATGATATAGTCGCCGTCCATTATTCCCGCTTCGATCATACTCTCGCCCTGTATCTTCAGCGCAAAAAGCTCGTCATTTCTCACACCCGTACGGGTAGGCGCAAATTCAACGAATCCGTCGCGGTTTTCCACGGCGGTTATCGGTACGCCGGCGGCAACTTTTCCGAGAAGCGGTACTTTTAGGGTGCCGCCTGCGTCGTCTGCATCGTCCGTTCCTACACGAAGGCTGCGACTCTTTCCGTCGTCCTTGATGAGTCTGCCATCCTTTATAAGCCTTTCGATATAGGCGTGGACTGTGGAGGTGGACTTAATGCCCACCGCATCTCTTATATCTCTGACCGAGGGAGCATAGCCCGTCTTTTCACGGCTTTTCTTTATGAATTCAAAAACCTCTTCGAGCTTTATGTCGGTATTACGCATAGCCTTTTCTCCTAACAAATTCTGCTTACCAAGTACAATATACCACACTTTTTCGCAAATGTCAAACTTTTGTTCGTTTTTTGTCGAAATACTTTTACAAATTTTTCCTTTGCACAAAAAATATTTAATCAATATGTGAATTTTGCACAAAAGGTAAGCAAAAAAAGTTGATTTTGTTGTAAAAATAATCAAATTTCCTATTGAAATTTTGTTTCTTTTGGTATAAAATATATGTATGTAATCGCGAGCGATTATTAAAACGATCATTTAGATAAGGAGATAAGACCCATGACAGAAACGAAAAACATTCGCAATATTGCACTCATCGGACACAGCGGAAACGGTAAGACCACTCTTGCGGAAGCTATGCTTTATTTGTCCGGTACAACAGACCGCTTCGGCAAAACGGCAGACGGCAATACCGTGTGCGACTATGATCCCGAGGAGATCAAGCGTAAGTTTTCGATTTCTGCTTCGATAGCTCCCGTACAGTGGAAAGAGATAAAGATAAATCTTATCGACGCCCCCGGCTTTGCGGATTTCGAAGGCGAAGTCGACCAAGCGCTTCGCGTGGCGGATATCGCACTTATACTTGCCGATGCAAACAGCCGTGACGGTGTGCGTGCGGGTATGGATATCGCTTGGCAAAAGGCAACCGATGCGGGTATTCCCAAGGCAATATTCGTAAATAAGGTTGACGATGAAAACGCAAACTTCAAAAAGACATTTAACAAGCTCCGCGAAAAATTCGGCGTGAGCGTCTGCCCCGTACTCGTTCCCCTTATCGTTGACAGCAAGGTCGTAGCTTATGCGGACCTTCTTGAGCACAAGGCATTCGTATACGATGCAAAGACGGGCGCATCAAGCGAAGTCGAATTTCCCGCAGAAGCTGAAGCCGATGCGGCTATGTATGCGGAAATGATTGCAGAATCTCTTGCGGGCACCTCCGACGAGATGATGGAAAAATTCTTTGCGGGCGAAAGATTCACGTTTGAAGAGTCCATAGCGGCTTTGTCAAAGGGCATACTTGACGGCACCATCGTTCCCGTTATGTCGGGTGCGGCGCTTCGCCTTCAGGCTATATCCTCACTTTGCTACCATATAAAGCACTTCTTCCCCTCTCCTCTTGACAGAGCTGAGCTTACAAGCGAGGGTGAGGACGTAACGCTTTCCGAAAGCGGCGACCCCTCCGTGTTCGTATTTAAGTCCGTAGTTGACCCCTTCGTGGGAAGAATGACCTTCTTTAAGGTGATGAGCGGAACATTAAAGAGAGATATGACCTTAAAGAGCTCCACCGACGGTCACGGCGAAAAATTTGCTCACATCTACGTTGTGACGGGCAAAAAGCAAACGGAGGTAGACGAGCTCGTATGCGGTGACATCGGCGTAACCACGAAGCTTTCCGATGCGGAAACCAATGAAACGTACTATCTCACGACTCCCGTTAAATACAGAGAGATCGAATTTGCAAAGCCGTATTCGTATATGGCTATCGTTCCCAAGGCAAAGGGCGACGAGGATAAGATATCGGGCGGTATTTCGAAACTCCTTGAGGAAGACCGCACGCTCCGCTACGAAAACAACGCCGAGACAAAGCAGATGCTCATTTACGGTATGGGCAACACGCATCTTGACATAGTGGTTGCAAAACTAAAGAGCAAATATTCGACGCAAGTCGATTTGGTCGCTCCCAAGATAGCTTACAGAGAGACCATCAGAAAGCCCGTAAAGGTACAGGGTAAATATAAGAAGCAGTCCGGCGGACACGGACAGTACGGTGACGTGTGGATCGAATTCAAGCCCGGCGAAGAAGACGGACTCACCTTTACCGAGTCAACCGTCGGCGGCTCCGTTCCCAAGAGCTTCCATCCCGCAGTTCAAAAGGGCCTTGAGGAATGTATGAAGGAGGGTATACTTGCGGGCTATCCCGTAGTTAAGCTCCACGCAAACCTCTACGACGGCTCATATCACGACGTTGACTCCTCGGAAATGTCCTTCAAGCTTGCCGCACGCGAAGCGTATAAGGCGGGTCTTCCCCAAGCCGCACCCGTGATTTTAGAGCCTATAGGAAGACTCGTTGTGACGACGCCCGACTCGCTTATGGGCGACATAAACGGCGATCTTAATAAGCGCAGAGGCAGAATCAACGGTATGAATCACGTTGAAAACCGTCCCGGCTACACCTATATCGAAGCAGACGTACCTATGTCGGAAATGCTCGACTTTGCCGTAAACTTGCGTGCAATAAGCCAAGGTCTTGCAACATATTCGCTTGATTTCGACCATTACGAAGAAGCGCCCGCTCCCGTAATGCAAAAGATAATTGAGCAAGCTCCCAAGAAAGCAGAATAATCAAAAAACGTTGACCGTCCCCGCTTTTGTCGGGGACGGTCTTTTGCATATGATAGGGACTTGCGAAAACGGTTTTTTTATGATAACATAATAATACGGAAAAAATTAAGGAGCGATAACGATGAAAAGAATTTTGACTTTTCTTTTGTCAATATGTCTTATAGCAACACTTGCGCCGTTTAATTACGTTACAAGCGCCGAATCCGAAGGCTATTATACCTACGAAATAAACAATAAAGAGGTTACGATAACCGCCGTCGACGAAGCGATAAGCGGTGCGGTTACGGTACCCGAAGAGCTCGGCGGATATCCCGTCACCTCTATCGGTTATGAAGCGTTTTCGGGGTGCGAGAGTATAACGAGTATAATTATACCCGAAGGCGTAGAGAGTATTGGTTACGGAGCATTCCTATTCTGTGAGTCCTTGACGAGCATAAGCATTCCCGCAAGCACGACGTCTATCGAAGGCTCTCTTTTCAGAAAATGCAACGAACTTACGAGCATAACGGTAGACGAGGATAACACCGTATATCACAGTAGCGGAAACTGCCTTATCGAAACCGATACGGGCGTGCTTATCTCGGGCTGCAATACGAGCGTGATACCTACTGATGAAAGCGTTACAACTATCGGAAATTCCGCATTTTTCGGCTGTATGGATATGGTGACCATCACTCTCCCCGACAGCATAACGCGTATCGAAAGCAACGCATTTTACGACTGTTGGTCGCTTTTGAGCATAAATATTCCCGCCAATGTCGAGTTTATCGGCTCATCGGCATTTAACAGCTGCTACGACCTTGAAAACGTATATTTCGAAAATACGGGGAATTGGCGTACGGGTGTCACGGATATTTCGCCCGAAGTCCTTGAAAACTCACAAACTGCGGCAGAATTTTTGAGCAACACTCATAAAAGCTACGATTGGTGCTTGATCGAAATGTATACCTACGAAGTAAACGGAAACGAGGCTACGATAACCTATGTCGATTCGAGCATAAGCGGCGACGTAGTCGTCCCCGTAACGCTCGACGGATATACTGTAACAGCCATAGACGATAATGCGTTTTCGAATTGTGACGACATAACGAGTGTGACCATCTCCGACTGCGTCACGTCCATCGGCCACGGTATATTTGCATTCTGCCCCAATCTTGAAGTTATAATGGTCAGCCCCAATAACCCCGTATATCACAGCGCAAATAATTGCATTATCGAAACAGAAACGAAAACGATCGTCGCAAGCTGTAAGGGAAGCACTATTCCTACGGACGAAAGCGTTACGGCAATCGGAGATTACGGATTTTTCGGTTGCAAGGGACTTGAAAGCATAACGATCCCCAAATGCGTAACGAAAATCGGCTACTGTGCATTTCGAGGCTGCGACGAGCTTACCGACGTATATTTCGAAAATGCAAAAAGTTGGTTTTCCTACAACACAAAGCTTCCCTCTTTAGAGCTTGAAAACTCCTTGATGGCGGCACACCATTTAACAAATGAGTACACATACAGCATTTGGACACGAGCCGTCAGCGACGTTTTGTACACTTACGAGGTAAGCTACGGCGAAGCTACGATAACGAGTGCAAGCGAGATGTTAAACGGCAACGTCGAAATTCCCAAAATGCTTGATGACTATCCCGTCACGGCTATCGGCGACGATGCGTTTTATTATTGCTCGCTTATCGAAAGCATAACTATTCCCGAAGGTGTTACGTATATCGGCGACGATGCGTTCAGATATTGCGAAAAGCTTGAAAGCGTAAGCATTCCGTCAAGCACAACGACGATAGGCTCGGGTCTGTTTTCAAACTGCAAATCTCTTGTAAGCATAAGTGTGAGCGAAAATAACCCCGTATACCGCAGTGACGGAAACTGCCTTATCGAAACCGACACGGAAACTCTTATTGCGGGCTGTAAATCAAGCGTAATACCCGAAGGTGTTACGTATATCGGAACAAATGCGTTCGGAAGCTGCGAGCTCGAAAGTATAACTATTCCTTCAAGCGTGACGACGATAGACAGCATCGCTTTTCAAAACTGTGGCAGTCTTACAAGCATAACCTTCACGGAAGGCTTAACGCATATCGGCGCCCTTGCGTTTTACGCTTGTGACAGTCTTGAAAGCGCAGACCTGCCCGCTACGCTTACGTATATAGGCGGCGATGCGTTTTGGCAATGCACTGCGCTCTCAAGCATAAGCATTCCCGACAGCGTAACGTATATCGACAACACCGCATTTTTTGATACGGCGTATTACAACAACGAGTCGAATTGGGAAAACGGCGTACTGTATATCGGCAATCATTTGATTGATGCGGATACGGCATTGGCGGGTGAATACGAGATAAAGAGCGGAACGAAGACCATAGCAAGCTACGCATTTGGATCTTGCGAGGAGCTTGTAAGCGTAAGCGTTCCCGACAGTCTTACGCACATTAACGAACATGCGTTTTTCTGTTGTTTGAGCCTTAAGGAAGTAACGCTTGGCAAGGGGCTTGAGTCTATGGGTTACGTTGCGTTTGGCTTCTGTTCGGACCTCGAAAACGTATATTTTGAAGACACGGAAGGTTGGTGGGCAAACGGCACGAGGCTCGACAGCGCCCTGCTTGACGATCCCGCTGCTGCTGCAGATTATTTAAAGGATACGTATTTGTACTGCGAGTGGGCACGCTTTGACGCTATCCCCGGAGATTTAAATGGCGATGGCGGCGTTGCCGCAAGCGATGCAATATATCTGCTTTACTCGATATTCTTCGATGAAGAAGATTATCCCTTATACCAAGACTGCGATTTTAACGATGACAGCGAAACCAACGCCAAAGATGCAATATATCTGCTCTACCACATTTTCTTCGACAAAAGCGATTACCCGCTGTTCTGATGCGCGCCTTATATAAAATACACAAACGGCATACCGAAGGCTGTATACAAATTCATAGCTTTTCCCCTTGCTTTTTTTAAAAAAGTATGATATAATGATCGTAAACAGTTACGGCAACTGTGACTTTGTTTTGCCGTGTAACGTATATTGAAAGGTGATTTCTGATGAAAACAACTGAGGTTTTAATCGTCAATCCCGTTGGTCTTCACGTAAGACCCGCAACGTTTTTTATTAAAAAGGCAAATTCCTACAAGTCAAGCATCTGGGTTGAGAAAGACGACCGCAGAGTTAACGCTAAAAGCTTGCTCGGAGTGCTTTCTCTCGGAATTGCAAAGGGAATGACCATAACCGTTATCGCACAGGGCGAAGACGAGGACGAAGCTATCGCAGGCCTCGAAGATCTCGTTAAAAACGGCCTCGACGGCGAAGAAATGAACGTATAAAAACAAACTCCGAGAGAGATCTCGGAGTTTGTTTTTGCCCACTTGACAAGTGTGGTATAATAAATTAAATAATTTTTTAAAAAAGGACTGTTGGAATTGAAACTGCTTTCTGTTTTTCTTGCAATTTGTATTGCATTAACGGCGCTTAGCGCTTGTTCGGCAACCAAATCAGATGTAAACGACACCCAAGCTCCCCCTTCAAACGACTCTCAAATCAATAATGAAAACGGCGCAGAGAATGACGAGAACTCGGACGTAGATTTGGATTTAGACTCGGACGTAGATTTGGATTTGGATCCCGAACCCGAACCCGAACCCGAACCGGAGCCTGACTTGCCCGCACCTATTGCTACGGGTATAAACGGCAAGGTCACGGCGGCAAGCATCAACATAAGAGAAACTCCCGGAACAAAAGGCAAAGCGCTGGGCACCGTCGAGCGAGATACGCAATTGCTTATAAGTAAGCTTCAAGGCGTTGACTCTGTTTTGTGGGGGTATACGGGAGAAGGCTACGTTTGCCTTGACTACGTAGCGTTTGACCAAAACGGAGAAGGTATCATCATAAGCGGTACCGTCACTGCGGACAATCTCTCCGTAAGAGAAGCTCCGCACACCTTCTGCGAGGTTATTGAAAAGCTCTCAAACGGAACAAGAATCGACGTATCCGCATTCGCTTGCTTCGGCACGGCAATATGGGGACTCACTTCTTACGGATGGGTCTGCCTTGAATACGTAGAGCTCGACCAAGACGTAGAAATCGCAGAGGGCAAGAACGCCGATAAGGTCGCCCCCTTCTATCTTGCTCCCGATTTTAAAGAGGTCACTCCCTCCTCTAAAGACAGCGTAGCCCCCACCGCAGAAAGCGTCCTCGGCTCTTGGGAATTTGTTAAGCTTACAAGCTACAGCTATACCGTAAATGAAGAGCGTTTCTTCGCCCTAAAAGGCTTGCTTACGCTAAATGCAGACGGAAGCTTTGTATGCGGATACGATAAATACGTTTCCGTCTTGTACAGTAAAGAGGTAAACGTGAGCAGTTGGGACGTATCGGAAGAAGGCGGCAATGAGCTCGGCGGCACTTATGAAGTAACTGAAAACGGCATCGTTTTAAGCTACACCGACGGTGAGCAAACGGTAAAGACCGTTACCTTAAACGTAACGCAAAACGGCGATATGCTGTTTGTTAAAAATCCGCAAGACATCGTCTATACAAACGAAAGCTCGTATGAAAAGATAACGCACGGCGTATTATACCGCAACGTAAGCGGAAGCCTTCTTGAAAAGGTTTATCCCGGAACATATTTTTAAACGAAAAATTACGGCACGCTCCGCTTCGGAGCGTGCCGTTTTTATTTTTATGCGTTATTTTGCGTAATACCAATTCCTGCGGATTCGTCAACGGGAAGAGCAAAAATAATGCCTTGTGCTTTCGTTGCCGTGCCTACGGCGCTGTAAAGCCCCTTTAAAATGGCGTCCGTTTGATCCGCTTTTGCAAGTATCATCAATATCTCCTTGTCGGACTGTATCGCTATATTAAATGCGTTTTCGGCTTCCTTTGAGACAGTTCCTCTTGCGTGAAGTATCGTACCGCCCGTCGCCCCGCAAGCCTTTGCCGCTTCCATCGCTTCCTCGGCAAAGCCGTTGTTTACTGCGGCTAAAATGCACTTATATCCTTTTTTCATTATTTCCATTCTCCTTCCTTCGCGGTTCTGTCGTTGCTGAGCAGTTGATACATAGATACTCCTATGATACTGTCCAGCGGCACGGTAAAGGCTATGCCCTTTCCGTTTTTGACCTTGTGGAATTTCTCGTCCAAGGTTAAAAGAGCCTCTTTCACCTTGTCCTCTCTTATATGAGAAATAATAATGGCTTTTTCGGTTTCCGCAAGTCCGAGAAGATAGAGCATTTGCGAATTCGCCGTACCCCTTCCGAAAGATACCATCTGCACATTTATCTCGAACTGTTCAAGTAAGTCAACGTAAAAAAGTGCTTTGCTTCTGTCAACAACGGTTATAAGAAGCTTCAGCTTATGAACGTTTGACACACGCTTTTTTGCGGCAGCGGGCTTTACCGTATTGCTTTTATCAATATTTCTTGCCATATCTACCTCCTACATAAAGCGGATAATGTGGTCGTCGTCCTCATCCAAGATACGCTTCATGGCGAGCCGCTCGCTCACTTTCTTTTTGGAGATCGCCGTAAATCCGAGCATCTGTATCGTTATAAGCGGCGTCATCGCAACCATAGCAACGATTCCGAAAGCGTCGGATAAAATATCTCCGCCCATAGCGACGCACGCACCGATAGCAAACGGCAATATGAAGGTAGAGGTCAAAGGACCGGAAGCAACTCCGCCCGAGTCAAATGCGATAGCGGTATATATCTTGGGCACGAAAAACGAAAGTCCGAGTGAAATAAGATAACCGGGCACCAAATAGTAGAGCACGGAAAATCCGAATATTATTCTTATGACCGAAAGACAAATGGAAAGACCGACACCTACGGATAAGGCTATCATCATCGACTTCTTCGATACCGTACCGTTGGTTATTTCCTCGACCTGCTTATTCAGCACGTGTACCGCAGGCTCTGCCAAAACGACCACGAGTCCGAGTACAAATCCTGCCACGGTTATCGCAACGGGCGACGTTTTTGCAAGCTCACTGCCCATCTTAAAGCCAACGGGCATAAATCCAACGTGCACGGAGGTCAAGAATATGACAAGTCCCATATACGTTATAACCGTACCGACGGATATCTGCAAAAGCTTATTCTTGGGCAATTTCAAGAATATGAAGTTGACCGCAAAGAAGAAAGCCACGACCATACCGAGCGCCAATGCTACGTCCTGTGCGGTTTTTATAAGCGTATTGACCGCCTCGCCAAAAAGGTTTTCGGGGAGCGCATAAGACGACGTGTCGGGAGCTGCAATATCTCCGCCGTTTATAAAGCTTAAAAGAAGCACCGCAAGAATAGGGCCGACCGAGCACATCGCAACCAGACCGAAGCTGTTTTCGCTTGCGTTACGTCCGCCGACAGCGACTGCAATACCGACGCCGAGAGCCATGATAAACGGAACGGTTATCGGGCCCGTCGTCACACCGCCCGAGTCAAACGATAAGGGCAAAAGCTTTAAATTTTCCGGATTTACCGCCGTCATAATAAGCGCCAAGGCAAACAGCACCATATAAAAATATACGAGCAAACTGCCGAGATCCATCTTAAATCCTATCTTCAATACGGACAAAATGAGAAAAAGTCCCACTCCGAGCCCAACAAAGAGGATTATCAGCTTACTTCCCACCTGATCCGCCAAAACGGTCAGATCGGGCTCCGCAACCGTGATAAGCACGCCGAGTGCAAAGCATATAATAAGCAAAAGCTTCAAATTTTTGGTCTTCGTAAGTCCGCTGCCGACGTGTTCGCCCATAGGCGTCATCGCAACATCAGCACCGAGAGTGAAAAATCCGATGCCCAATATCAAAAAAAGCGCGGAAGCGCAAAAGATAAGTATCTCTTTAAGCGAAAGATTCACAAGCGGCGTAAAATCCAAAATAACAACTATAAGCGTCACAGGTAATACCGAAAATAACGCCTCTTTGATTTTGCCGAGTAATGCTTTTTTCATATTTCACCGCCTGTCTTGAACACTTGATATCACTATAGTAACAGTATAGCATAATATTTCGAACTTTTCTACCTGTTTTTGAAAAAATATGCACCCAAAAAGCAATTGCTTTCGGGTGCATAACTCTGTTTTATTTCTTTTCCTTGAGGAGATCTCTTATCTCGGTAAGTAAGATTTCTTCCTTCGTGGGCTCAGGCTCTTTTGCGGCCTCTACTGCTGCTGCCGCAGCCTCTTCCGCTTTCTTCTTCGCCTCTGCTTTTTCTCTTGCCTTGCCGATAAGCTTTATCACGACGAATACGCTGAATGCGATGATAAGGAAATCAATGATAAGCTGGATAAAGTTTCCGTATCTTACGGCAACCTCCGCTACAGCGGGCGTAGTTTCCGTTGCTTCAACTGCTTCTGTGAGCACCCATTTCCACTCGGAAACGTCAAGTCCGCCGATAAGCTTTCCTATAAGCGGCATAATGATATCGTTTACAAGAGACGTGGTGATTTTTCCGAAAGCGGTACCGACTACGACACCGACAGCCATATCGATCACGTTGCCTTTATTGATAAACGCCTTGAAATCTTGAAAAAACTTCTTCATTTTTCTTTCTCCTTAATTTTAACTTAATATTCAAGCTCCTTGTCGAGGAATGCGCAAAGCTCATCTATGGGCATACGCTTTTGCTCCATAGAGTCACGGTAACGTACCGTCACACAGTTATCTTCAAGCGATTCGAAGTCGTACGTGATACAGAAAGGCGTTCCGATCTCGTCTTCTCTGCGGTAACGCTTACCGATGGAGCCCGCATCGTCGAAGTCGCACATATACTTCTTCGAAAGCATCGTGTAGACCTCGTTTGCCTTATCAGAGAGCTTCTTTGAAAGAGGAAGCACCGCACACTTTATGGGTGCAAGTGCGGGGTGGAAGCGCATTACGATTCTCGTGTCCTTTTCGTCTATCTGCTCCTCGTCGTACGCTTCAAAAAGGAACGCAAGTGTTACACGGTCAGCACCTAAAGAGGGCTCGACAACGTAAGGAATGTAGCTTTCGTTTGTTTCGGGGTCGAAATAGTCCATTCTCTCGCCGCTGTGCTCGGTATGCTGCTTTAAGTCGTAGTCCGTTCTGTCTGCTACGCCCCAAAGCTCGCCCCAACCAAACGGGAACATATATTCAAAGTCCGTTGTAGCCTTGGAGTAGAAGCAAAGCTCCTCGGGCTTATGGTCGCGAAGACGGAGATTTTCGGGCTTGATGCCGAGGCCGTAGAGCCAATCTCTGCAAAAGCCTCTCCAATATTCAAACCACTCAAGGTCTGTGCCGGGCTTGCAGAAGAACTCGAGCTCCATCTGCTCGAATTCTCTTGTTCTGAACGTAAAGTTGCCGGGAGTTATCTCATTTCTGAAGGATTTACCCACCTGCGCAACGCCGAAGGGAACTTTCTTTCTTGCGCTTCTTTGAATGTTCTTGAAGTTTACGAAAATACCCTGTGCAGTTTCGGGACGAAGGTATATCTCGTTCTTGCTGTCCTCGGTTACGCCTTGGAAGGTCTTAAACATAAGGTTGAAGTGGCGTATATCGGTAAAGTCGTGCTTTCCGCAGGAGGGGCATACGATACCCTTCTCCTCGATAAAGTTTTTAAGCTGATCGTCCGTCCAACCGTCTGCAGCTTCGCCCGTTACATCCTCTATAAGCTTATCAGCTCTGTGGCGTGTCTTGCAGGCACGGCAGTCCATAAGGGGATCGGAAAATCCGCCAACGTGTCCCGATGCTACCCATACCTCTCTGTTCATAAGGATAGCCGCGTCCATACCTACGTTATATGGAGATTCTTGGACAAATTTCTTCCACCAAGCACGCTTTACGTTATTTTTGAGCTCTACGCCCAAGGGGCCGTAGTCCCAAGTATTAGCAAGGCCGCCGTAAATTTCGCTTCCCGCAAAAATGATACCTCTGTTTTTGCAGAGCGCTACGATTTTATCAAAAGTCTTTTCCGAATTGTTCATTTTATATCCTCTTTCGCTTATTATTTGTTATTCGTGGAAAAATAAGGGGAGCTTTTCAAGATAGATTATATCATCTCTGTCCTGCGCGTCACCTTCTGCGAGTATCGCCATCTTGCCAACGATATTACCGCCTACGCTTTCGACGAGACTTTCGAGCGCTTTAAGACTTTCGCCCGTGGAGATGACGTCGTCGATTATGACAACTCTCTTTCCTCTCATCGCCTCTGCGTCCTTTTCGTCTATGTAAAGCGTCTGCGTCTTTGCCGTAGTGATGGAATTTACCTCCACCTTGACGGGATCGACCATATACGCCTTAAGCCCTTTTCTCGCCAAAAGATAGCCTTCACCCATCTGACGCGCCATTTCGTATGCAAGCGGAATACCCTTGCTCTCGGCGGTGATTATTATGTCGTGCTCGGGGATCCTCTTTACAAGCTCCTTTGCACAAGCGACCGTAAGCTCCACGTCTCCGAAAATTACGAATCCCGCTATGGAGAGCTTATCGTTTAAGGCACATATCGGAAGCTTTCTCTCAAGCCCCGCTATAGTCATACTGTAATATTCGGTCATCTTTCTTCCTCCTTGTTTAGCCCATCGTCTCGGGAAGCTTCTTGCCTCCTAAAACGTGGAAGTGGATATGCTTTACGCTCTGACAGCCGTCTTCGCCGCAGTTATTTATGATACGGTATCCGTTTGTTATGCCCGCAAGCCTTGCTATCTCGGGTATTTTCTCAAAAATGTATGCGATATACGTGCTGTTTTCGGCGCTTATCTCGTCGGCACACGCCACGTGTATCTTGGGAATTACGATGATATGCACGGGGGCTTGAGGTGCGATGTCCTTGAAGGCTTTGATTTTGTCGTCCTCATATACCGTACTTGAGGGTATCTCCCCCGCAATTATTTTACAGAAAAGGCAGTCCATTTCATTTCTCCTCTTTTGCAATTATTTTACAATTATTTTGCAATTATAGCTTCAACTGCTGCAAGTGCTTCGCCTATCTTCTCTATATTCTTGCCGCCCGCAGTTGCACTGTCGGGACGTCCGCCGCCGCCGCCGCCTGCGATGCTTGCAACTTCCTTGATAAGCTTGCCCGCGTGAGCGCCCGCCTTAACGGCATCTGTGCCACAGCAAGCAACGAATGTAAGCTTACCGCCGTCTACGCTCGCAAGCACGCATACCGCATTTGCATATACGTCCTTTATAAAGTCGCAAACGTTTCTTGCAAAGTCTACGCTTACGTTATCAAGTCTTGCAGTAATGAGCTTATACGCTCCTACGTCCTTGCCCGTGCCGATAAGCTCGTCTGCTTTCGCTTTCGCCATACCCATAGCCGCTTGCTCTATCTGTGCTTTAAGTTCTTTCGTCTCTTCCAAAACGGCGCTTGCTCTCTTTGCGATATCCGCAGGAGTCTGCGCTTTCAAAACACCTGCCGTCTCGTTGATAAGAGCTTCTTTTTCCGCCATAAGCTTCAAAACGCCCTTACCCGTCGTGCATTCGATTCTTCTCACGCCCGCCGCAACAGAGCTTTCGGAAAGTATCTTAAAAAGCCCGAGTTTTGCTATTTGGTCTATATGCGTTCCTCCGCAGAGCTCGGTGGAGAAATCGCCCATTTTTACCATTCTTACGGTTGCACCGTACTTTTCACCGAAAAGTGCCATCGCACCGTTTTTCTTCGCCGTTTCGATGTCGGTCTCCATAGTCTCGACCTCGGCGCCCGCCATAATTTCTTCGTTTACGAGAGCTTCTACCGCAAGTATCTCCTCTTTCGTCATAGCCGCAAAGTGTGAGAAGTCGAATCTTCCCCTCTCCGCATCAACGTAAGAGCCCGCCTGCTCAACGTGCGTGCCGAGGACCTTACGGAGTGCCGCTTGTAAAAGGTGGAGTGCGCTGTGGTTTCTGCGGATAGCTTCGCGCTTTTCCGTATCAAGCTTTACCGTAACCTCGTCGCCCACTTTGAAGCTTCCGTCGGTAACGGTTGCAAGGTGTATATATATTCCGTCGGTCTTTTTCGTATCGTTTACGGTAAGCGTCGCGCCGCTTTTTTCGATAACGCCCGTATCGCCTACCTGACCGCCTCCCTCGCCGTAGCATACGGTCTTGTCAAGTATTATACTGCACTCGCCCTCGCTTATTTCGTCCGAAGCACCGTCTTCGCCGATAATTGCGACAATCTTCGCTTTCGTTTCGTATGCAGTATATCCGACAAACTCCGTGGGCTCTATACCCGAAAGTGCGGTCTTTGAGCTGTCGCTCCAACCGCTTATGTTCGCTCTTGCGTTTCTTGCTCTTTCCTTCTGCTCCTTCATAAGCTTTGCAAAAGTTTCCTCGTCAAGGGAAAGTCCCGCTTCCTCTGCTATCTCTCTTGTAAGGTCAATGGGGAATCCGAAAGTATCGTAGAGCTTAAACGCATCTTCACCCGAAAGCACGCCCTCACCGTTTTCCTTTGCCTTGGCGGTCATACCTGAAAGAATGTTAAGTCCCGAGTCGATAGTCTGCGCAAAGCGCTCCTCCTCTATCTCGATGACCTTAATTACGTAATCGTGCTTTTCCTCAAGCTCGGGATATGCGCCCTTGTTTTCGCCGATAACGACCTCGCAAAGCTCGTAGAGGAAAGCTCTGTCAATGCCGAGAAGCTTACCGTGGCGTGCGGCACGGCGAAGTATTCTTCGCAGTACGTAACCTCTTCCCTCGTTTGAAGGGATAACGCCGTCTGATATCATAAACGTAGCGCTTCTTATGTGGTCGGTAACGACTCTTATGGAAATATCATCCTTTGCGTCGTCGCCGTAGTTCTTATTTGCGTATGAACATACGGTTTTAAGTATCTTCTGCACGGTATCGACTTCGAAAAGGTTGTCCACGCCCTGCATTACGCATGCAAGTCTCTCAAGTTTCATACCCGTATCTATGTTTTTCTGTGCAAGCTCCGTATAGTTGCCCTTACCGTCATTGTTGAACTGCGAAAATACGTTGTTCCATATCTCCATAAATCTGTCGCAGTCGCAGCCGGGGCCGCAATTTTCGCTTCCGCAACCGTACTTTTCACCTCTGTCGAAATATATCTCCGAGCAAGGTCCGCAGGGGCCGCTGCCGTGCTCCCAGAAGTTGTCGGCTTTTCCGAGACGAGTTATCTTCTCGGGTGCAAGACCGATTTCTTTAGTCCATATCTCAAACGCTTCCTCATCGTTTTCGTAAATGGAGGGATAGAGTCTGTCGCCGGGGATCTCAAGGCACTCGGTCAAAAATTCCCACGCCCACTTGATAGCCTCGACCTTAAAGTAATCACCAAAGGAAAAGTTTCCAAGCATCTCAAAATAGGTGCCGTGGCGAGCCGTGTGGCCTACTCTTTCAAGGTCGGGTGTACGGATACACTTTTGGCAGGTGGTAACCCTTCTTCTCGGGGGCTCTTCCTCACCCGTGAAAAACTTTTTCATAGGCGCCATACCCGAGTTTATAAGCAAAAGAGATTTGTCGTTGTTGGGTACAAGAGAAAAGCTTCCGAGCCTCAAATGTCCCTTGCTCTCAAAGAAAGAAAGATACTTTTCTCTGAGTTCGTTAAGTCCTGTCCACTGCATATATTTACCTCTCTTAAAGATATTTCTTCTCAATTTAGTAATTATATCAAAATTTTTGCGCCGTGTAAATAGTTTTCGGCACTTTGCGCCCGATTTTTTTATCATTTAAAGCCGTTTTCTTCCCTTTAGGGAAGGAAGACCGACTTTTAGTATTTTTTACCCAAAAATCCTTTACAAAACGTATGCGGTTATGATATACTATCAATAAGTATATACATTTTTACACAAGGAGACGGATATGGACCGCTTACTTCAACTTATCGAAAACGATTGCAGACTTACAAACGAACAGCTTGCCGCTATGCTCGGAAAGGAAACGGGCGATATTGCCAAAATGATAAAGGCGTACGAAAAAGACGGCGTCATCGTCGGCTATAAAGCGCTCGTGGATTGGGATAAAACGGACAGAGAAAGCACTACGGCTTTAATCGAGCTCAAAGTCACTCCCCAAAGGGACAGCGGCTTTGACAAGGTTGCCGAGCGCATTTATCAATACCCCGAGGTGCAAAGCCTTTATCTCATCTCGGGCGGATTTGACCTTGCCATAATAATCGAAGGACGCACTCTTCGAGAGGTAGCATTGTTCGTTGCGGAAAAGCTATCCACGCTTGACGAGGTGACCTCCACCGCAACCCACTTCGTTTTGCGCAAGTATAAGGAAAAAGGCGTAACCTACGGAAAACCCTTTGAAGATGAAAGAGGTAACGAGTTTTAATGAATTACGATAAGATTATTTCAAAAAGGGCATACGACATAAAGCCCTCGGGAATTCGTAAGTTTTTTGATATGCTTGACGATATGAAAGACGTTATCGCCCTCACCGTCGGTCAACCCGATTTCGTCACGCCTTGGCACATACGAGAGGTCGGTGTCGAATCGCTTGTAAAGGGCAAGACCTACTATACGTCGAATAAAGGCACCCTTGAGCTTCGCCGAGAAATATCAAACTATTTAAAAAGGCGATTTGCGCTCAACTATTCCGCAGAGGAAGAGATAATCGTCACAGTCGGCGGAAGCGAAGCTATAGATATTGCGATGCGCAGCCTCATAGATCCCGGCGACGAGGTCATCGTCGTCGAGCCTTCGTTCGTTTGCTATAAGCCGATAGCTTCACTTTGCGGCGGCGTTCCCGTCGTTGCCGAGACCTACGAAAAGGATAACTTCAAGCTCACGGCAGAAACCCTTAAAAAATGCATAACGGATAAAACGAAGCTTCTCGTTTTGCCCTTCCCGAGCAACCCCACGGGCGCAATTATGACAAAAGAAGAGCTCGAAGCGATAGCGGACGTGCTTCGAGGCACGGATATAATGGTGCTCTCCGATGAAATTTACGCAGAGCTTCACTACGGTCAAAAGCCCCACGTCAGCTTCGCAAACATCGAGGGTATGCGTGAGCGCACCATAACCGTAAACGGATTTTCCAAAGCCTACGCTATGACAGGCTGGCGCCTTGGTTTCGTGTGCGCTCCCAAAGAGCTTACGCACCAAATGTTCAAAATACACCAATACGCCATTATGTGCGCTCCCACCGCAAGTCAGCTTGCCGCTATAGAGGCGCTGAAAAACGGCGATGCGGACGTTGAAATGATGGTCGCAAGCTATAACGACAGAAGAAAGCTTCTCGTCAAGGGTCTTCGTGATATGGGTATCCCCTGCTTTGAGCCCGAGGGCGCATTTTACGTATTCCCGAATGTAGGCGTATTCGGACTTTCAAGCGAGGAATTCGCAACAAGGCTCTTAAATGAAGCACATGTTGCAATCGTGCCCGGTACGGCATTCGGCGACTGCGGCGAGGGATATGCGAGAATCTCTTACGCATACTCCGTCGAGCATATAACCGAAGCACTTAAAAGAATGAGGGAATTCGTTGAAAAACTCAAATAAGCAATTAGTTTGTATTGCAAAATGTTTGCAATATGACAAAACGGAAATAAAACGCATAATTCTCGAACAAATAGACGCTCTCGGCGGTATGGACGCTCTCTTGAAAAAAGGAAAACGAGTGCTTGTAAAGCCGAATCTCGTTATGCGCAAGTCGCCCGATGCGGCGGCAACGACGCACCCTGTCGTAGTTGAAGCGGTATGCGAAATTTTCGCAGAGGCAGGCTGCGACGTGGTCATAGGCGAAAGCTCGGGCGGTCTTTACAATCAAGCCGTTATGAATATGACCTACAAGACCTGCAAAATGGCAGACGCCGCAAAAAATTCGGGAGCGCGTCTTCATACGGATTTCGGCGACACCGTGGTGTCGCGCGACGAAAACAGGCTTTGCAGAAGCTTTAACGTGATAAATCCCGCCCTGCAAGCCGACCTTATCGTGAACGTTTGCAAATTAAAGACGCACACGATAGCGACTATGTCGGGCGGTGTAAAAAATATGTTCGGCTTAATCCCCGGACTTTCCAAGGTGGAGCTTCACTCCCGATTCCCCGAGATCACGGACTTTTGTAAAATGTTGGTGGAGCTTAACCGTACCATACCTTGCGGGCTGTGTATTATGGACGCTGTAGATGCGATGGAGGGCAACGGCCCCACGGCAGGCGAAAAGGTTAAAGTGGGAGCAATTCTCTCCTCCCTCTCCCCATACGCACTTGATATAGCGGCAGCTTCTCTTGCTAAAATACCGTTCGAAAAAATACCGACTCTTGAAGCGGCAAAGGATATAATAGAGCCTTCACTCGACAGCATAGAAACCGTCGGTGAAAGTATCGATTTGCTTGCAAGAAAGCTTCGGCTTCCCGACACCGTCGACACAAAATTTCAGACCGTATCGACCATATTCGGCGGAAGGCTCAAAAGATATCTTGAACCGAAGCCGAAAATAGTAAAAACCCGTTGCAAAGTATGCGGCGACTGCGTGCGAAATTGCCCGCAAAATCTCATATACATAAAAAAAGGCAGAGTGCATATAAAGCACGAGGGCTGTATACACTGTTTCTGCTGTCACGAGCTTTGCCGCGAGCATGCCATTGATATCAAAAAACCGTTTATCGTTAAGCTGTGAGGTAGTATGAAATACATAATCAGAGCCTACGCAAAGGTCAATTTAAACCTGCGTATAGAGCAAAAGCGTGCAGACGGATATCACGAGATATCTTCGCTTATGCACGCTATTCCCTTGTGCGACACCGTTACACTCGAGCTTTGTGAGCACGGTATCACCGTAGAATGCACAAATCCGGAAATCCCGACCGACGAAAGAAATATAGCCCACAAAGCCGCAAAGGCGTATTTCGATGAGATAGGCTATCACGGCGGAGTGAAAATACATATAGAAAAGAACATACCCCTCGCAAGCGGATTCGGAGGCAGCTCCACGGACGGAGCGGCCGTGCTTTTGGGTTTAAACAAGGCGCTCGGTGCTTTAAGAAAGAGCGACCTTATATCTATTGCCGCAAGGCTTTCCGCTGATATGCCGTTTTTATTTGCCGCAATTGACAGATCAATGAAAAAATATGTTCCTTACTGCGCCGTTTGCAAAGGTATAGGCGAGCTTATGACGCCTTGCACTTCTCCTATTGAAAACACCTTTCTATTATGCACCCTCTCCGACAAGAGCTTCACGGCGGGTGAAATGTACAGGGCATTCGATAACTCCGAAAAACGTGTGGGAGAAGCTAAAGTTTTCAACCAAACGGATTTTTATAACGATTTTGAACAGATATTTACAGAGCTCGGCGCAGACCTTGAAGCTGTAAAGCATGAGCTTTCCGATGCCGAAATATCTATGCTTTCCGGATCGGGCGGCGGCGTTTTCGCACTTTATAACGACCTTGAAAAAGCAGAAAAAGCAAAAGAGAGGTTTGGCTCATTATCGAAATGGGCGCAGGTATATAAAATTGGATAAAAAATATTATTTCTTCGATCTTGACGGCACCTTGACCGAAAGCGGAGAAGGCATACTCAACTCCGCAAGATACGCCCTCGGCACTATGGGCTATCCGATACCGCCCGAGGAAACCTTACGAAAATTTATCGGCCCTCCCTTAAAGGACGTTTTTATGAGCCAATACGGCATGGACGAGCCTACCGCCGACAAAGCGGTTGCGACGTACAGGCAATATTTTGCAGAAAAGGGCATATTTGAAAACAGGCTTTATGACGGCATCAAAGAGCTTCTCGAAAAAATGTCCAAAGCGGACAAAAAGATAATCCTCTGCACCTCAAAGCCCGAAAAATTCTCTTTGCAGATACTTGAGCGATTTGAAATAAAAAAGTATTTCCATTTTATAGCGGGTGCGGTAATGGACGGCGTGCGCGCAAGAAAGCCCGAGATAATTGGGCACATATTCGATACTCTCGCTCTCCCGAAAGATGAGTGCGTTATGATAGGCGACACGGAGTTTGACGTACTCGGCGCAAAGCAGTTTTCCATAGCGAGCATAGGCGTTTCATACGGCTACGGAACTCGAAAATCACTTGAAAATGCGGGCGCCGACTATATTGTGGAAAGTCCCGCCGGGCTTTCGGCGCTGATATTTGATTAAAAGTGAAAATTTATGGCAACAATCTCCCCGAAAGGAGATAATTGCCAATGAAAAAAACCGTACTTATATTTTGTATATGCATGATCTGCTCCGTATGCTTTAAGCCTCTTTATACGGAGAGCACACCGCCCGAATACGAAAGCGTCGTGCGCTTTCACATAAGGGCAAACTCAAACACCGATGCCGACCAAGATATAAAGCTTTTGGTGCGTGACAGTATAGTCGAATTCACAAACACCATTACGGCAAACTGCGAAAACTCGATCGAAGCTGCCGAGCGTCTTGAAGAAAATTTCGGTGCTATGGAAGCCGTTGCGGACCGCATTTTGCTTGAAAACGGATTTAAGTACACGTCAAAAGCGCATCTTGTAAGGGAATATTTCCCCGAAAAGAGCTACGGGGGCGTAGTTTTCCCCGAGGGCGTATACACGGCGGTAAGGCTTGAGCTCGGACAGGCAAAAGGCGACAACTTTTGGTGCGTTTTGTTCCCGCCCATATGCCTTGCGGACTCGTGCACGGAGGACGTGCTTGAGGATTACGGAATAGACGAATTCCAAGAAGATAAAAAATACGTTGTGAAATTTAAACTGTGGGAAAGTATAAAAAAGCTATTCTCACGTTAGGAGTGAAGAAAATTGGCGACTCTGTCATACAGGGACATAACCAAAAAAATAAAGTCGGGCGGAGAGCTCGGCGGAGTTTATATCCTCTTCGGCGAAGAGGATTATACAAAAGCCGACGCCGTATCGAGATTTCGCAAAGCCGCGTCGGAAAGCGGGTTTGCGGAATTCAACCTCGTCAGATTTTCTGCGGGGAAAATAAATCTCGACAGTCTTCACGAAGCTATAGATACACCGCCGATGATGAGCGATCTGAAGCTTATCGAAATTGACGGCTCCGACCTTTTATCACCAAAGCAAAAGGAGCTTGAGGAATACGCAAAGCTGTTTTCGTTCTCCGGCGGCTTCACCGCAGTAGTTTTTCACCTAAACTCAAAGGATAAGAGCGAAAAAGAAATCACCTCCTCTCCTCTTTATAAGCTTTTGGTAAAAGAAAAATATCCGCCATTTTTGGTAAACTGCCAAAAAGCGACCCCATCGGAAATACACACGTGGCTTGCGCACAGAATGGCAGCCCTCGGTGTCAGCGCATCTCCCGATACTACGGCAGCTTTGGCAAGAAAGTGCTCGTATTCTATGTTTTCGCTCGTAGGAGAGGTCGCAAAGCTTGCTGCATACGCCAAATCAAAGGGACGATGCGAGATCTTGACCGACGATATAGAAAAAGTGGTAAGCGAAAATATCGAAGTCGGCGCATTTGACCTCACAAACGCAATAAGCGACAGGCGTATCGCCGACGCACTTGCCATATACTCAAAAATGAAGCGTCAAAACACTCCGCCGCAGATGATACTCGGCTCTCTTGTTTCAAATTTTTCCACCTTATATAAAATGAAGCTCGCAAAAGACGGCGGTATGCCCTATGACAGCGCCGCAAAGCTCTTCGGCATCAACGAATACCGTGCAAAGCTCCTCTACACAAGCCTTGCCCGCTGTGACGAGAGGTATTTGAAAAGGGCTCTTGAGCTTTTTTCAGAAGCCGACGCAAAATCAAAATCCCTAAGCACCGACGGCTACACGCAAGTCGAGCTTCTTATCGCTTCCTTGAGGTGACGCTATGCTACACATAAAACAAACCGTCATCGTCGAGGGCAAGTACGATAAATCAAGACTTGCAAGCATAATCGACGCACAGATAATAACGACCGGCGGCTTCGATATATATAAGGACAAAGAAAAACGAGAACTCCTTATAAAGCTTGCGAAAAAAAACGGCATAATACTTTTAACCGACAGCGACAGAGCGGGTTTTAAGATCAGAGGACATATAACGGGCTTTTTGCCCACGGAAAACGTGATACATCTGTATATTCCCCAACACAAAGGAAAAGAGCCGAGAAAAGAAGAATTTTCAAAAGACGGATTTCTCGGCGTAGAAGGTATCGAAAACGATATCTTGGAAAAGCTCTTTGCGCCCTTTGCAACGGACGAAGAAAAAAAGCCTTGTAAAATAACGAAAAGCGAGATGTACGAGCTCGGGCTTTTCGGCAAAAAAGACTCCTCGCTTATGCGTGACAAGCTTTGCAAATATCTTGACCTGCCCTTGAAGATGTCGTCAAACGCACTTCTTCGGGCGCTTGATATGATGTTTACCAAAGAAGAAATATACGATGCAATATATGCAATAAACAAAGACAGACCTTGATTTTAAGGTCTGTCTTGTCTTTTATTCGTTTATGGGATAAGTTTCACTGCCAAAGAAGATATGATACAGCAAATATATTGCATCCCTTGCATCAACTAAGCTGCTGCCGTCAAAATCGCAATTTTCGCCTATCGGATAATTTTCGCTTTCAAAAAATACGTGATAGAGCAAATATATTGCATCGCTTGCGTCTGTAGTTCCGTCAACGTTAATGTCGCCGTGATCACATACGGTCGCAGGGGGATTTAGGGGTGCGGACGTATCAATTTGAGGCGGAATTATATCAATATCGGGAGTAAACAGTGGTGGCTGATTATTGTCTTGCGACGGCGTATCCTCATCATAAGACGGAGCATCGTATACTTCAAATCTTCCGCAAAAAACGCAAGTGCAGATAATCTTTCCGTCTACATACTCAATGCCGTCAAGCGAGCATTCGTGAGCGGTGTCATATACGGAAAAGCTGCCCAAGCGCAAGCTTTCGCTGTAACCCGATATGTCAGTGACGGTATACTCTAAAAAATATACGCCCTTTTTGAAATTATTGAATTTAGTGTTTTTATCAAGCTCGGAGCCTGCAAGAGAAAACGTTCTCCTTCCGACCCCTTGTGTGTATTCAAAAACGGTTTTTTCTGTTTTTGCATCAAGCAGCTTAACACCGACAGAATCTATTATTTTCCCCGAAATTATACTGCCGCTTAATGTGTAACTGCGTCCCTTAACGTGTACGATCGGGCAGTCTACGTAGAGGAAATCAACAGACGATTCTTCGCAAAGAGCCGCACAAGTCGTACCCGTGCTCACCGTATCGTAGTTGTTTGCCCTGGTAATACTGATGCCTCTCTTAGATATTGCCGAACCGCCGTAGCTTGCCGAATAAGATATCTTGTGAAGTCCCACTTGGTTTGAGTCAATATAGTTATTGTCGAGCACCGTAACGCCTTTTTCGTCGCAAGAAACGAAAATGACCGAATGCCCGTCATCGCCCGATGTGGAAATACGTATGGCATCTCCCGGGCGCGCATATTTCGTAAGCGTTTCGTAGTTGAATTTAACGCTTCTGTCGTTTAAGTATGTAGCGACGCAGGTCACATCACTGCCTATCGTGCCGTCGTTCGATGGAGAGAAAATATACCATTGTGCGAACACGCTAAAACCAAAACAGCTCCAACCTTCAGGCTTGACATTTCTTCCGCTCGGAAAATACTGACTTGGCATCTGACTCTTTTTAACGGAATATCCGAAGATATCGACAAACCAATCACAACTTGTCACGTTTAAATTTTTACATTTGGAACAAGAGTTGTTGTGGCAAGGCTTTTGCGTAGTCGTAAAATATTTTCCGTCGAGAATCAAACTAAGCTCGTTTATTTTTTCAAGTGCTCTTTCTTCTGCTATTTCTTCGGAAGTTTTGTCGTTTGCGAAAACCGTAAACGAACCGAAAATCACCAAAAAGGCAAGCACAAAAACCGTTAACCGTTTCGTAAAAACACCCTCCTTAAAA
Organism: Eubacteriales bacterium; assembly: GCA_045585835.1. GTDB lineage: Bacteria > Bacillota > Clostridia > Oscillospirales > CAG-272 > CALCTE01. The sequence goes on along the minus strand of JAZMZG010000009.1, from coordinate 32,617 downwards.
AATAATGCCTAAATATTTTATCACAAATTAAAGTAAAATGCAACAATTTGTCAAAATTTGCTAAATATAGTAGGCGATTATTGTCAAAAAAGGGGAAAAGCACAATATGTGTAAGGTGTAAAGCGGTCTATGTATACATTTTTTCGATAGCGAGCGATGTGAAATCTCAAAAAAAGCAAAAAATATTTCGACAAGCAGAAAAAACAAAGTCCGTTTTTTGGGACATTGACAGGTGTAGAATATAATTGTAAAAGAAAAAACGTTTTAAGGAGTAAAAATTATGGCATTTAAGATAGGCTTTGCGGAAAAATTCTCGGAAGAGCAAAAGACGGCGGAAGTATGTAGCGCACCAAAGCAAGATCTCACGCCGCGCAAATCGGTGGTTTCGGTATATTTTGAGAAGCGCAATACGTCGCTTACATACTATAACGACCGTTTTGACCTTCGTCTCGGCGATTTGGTTTACGTAGAAGGCAAGCTTGAGGGTGTTCGCGGACGAGTGACGGAGCTAAACTATAATTTCAAGATAAAAGTATCGGATTACAAGCGCATCATCGCCGTCGCAGACACGGACGTCAAAGGCGAATTTTTTATGGCAGGAAACCATTTCGTGACGTTTGAAAAAGGGGCTTTGCCTGCGGGTAAGGCGCTTGCATGGTTTAAAGCTCCGACGGATACTGAAGACGAGATCGCCTCCGGTGAAGACGACGGTGAATTTCACCTTGATGACTTAAGCGGTATGAATGTAAGTCCGGACGTGGCTCAGCGAGGCCATGATTACTACCTTGCAAACAAAGTCAGATATATATGCCTTGATGCAAAAAGCGGATATGCAATAGTCGAAGGCGGCGAAACTTATGAGGTTGAATTTAAATTCGAAGCCGGAAAAATCAAAAGCCTTACTTGCTCTTGCTTTTGCACGGGCAAGTGTAAGCACGAATTTGCGGCTTTACTGCAGCTTAAAGAAACTTTAGAGCTGATAGAAAAGCAATACAGCGAAAAATTCGCACGCAGCGGATATTTTGCGGCAATTAATAAAGGTACGCTTTTTGCATTTGCTGTAGACGGCAAGGAAAACGGCGGATTTACACTGTGACGAGCAGTGCCGTGCTATAAGCGTAACCGCCCGCAAATTTGCCAAACTCATATATGGGAGGAACCGTTATGCCGAATATGGATGATTTTCACGCATATAAAAGTACAAACGGCGGTAATGGAGGTAATGGCGGTAGCGGCGGATTTTGTTGCGGTGGGGCAGTTATTGCGGCAGTCATTGTGATGCTTATCTGCTTTATTGCAAACGGTGAAAGTTGGGACGCCATAGAAACGCTTTTGGGATTGGGATTTATCGCTTTTTTGTATTTCAGGTGGATATCAACATAAAAAGTCCCACGCCCTAAAAAACAGTCCCCCGGACTGTTTTTCTAACGCGGGATTTGCGAAGCCACCCTGACAAAACAAAAACGACACGATATACGTGTCGTTTTGTTTTGGTGGGAGCGGGTGGATTCGGACCACCGAAGCTATCGCAACAGATTTACAGTCTGCCCCCTTTGGCCACTCGGGAACGCTCCCATACTGGAGCTGGTGATCGGAGTCGAACCAACAACCTGCTGATTACAAATCAGCTGCTCTGCCATTGAGCCACACCAGCATTATTCGGTTGAAACATTGAGATTATATCACGCAAATATTACTTTGTCAATACATATTTTTGTTTTTTGGCGAAATATTTTCCCCTCACCCGTCAAATCGACTTTTCTCGTTCTTGACAAAACGCAAGGCCTGTGATATACTCTACTCTGCGCAACATCAACTTCTTCACTATTTCTTATATATGTATATGCGGGTATGGCGGAATTGGCAGTTTTGAGCCGAGCGCCTCCTGCGGAGGAATAAGCGAAGGCTCAAAAGATGCAGCGGTCGACAGAGGCGAGGGCGCGTATCGGCGCCCGAGAAAATGTCGGGCACCGCAAGTGTCACGCGAAGCGGCTGCCTTTAACAAACAATTGAATATGCGGGTATGGCGGAATTGGCAGACGCGTTAGATTCAGGTTCTAATGGTCGAAAGGCTGTGCAAGTTCAAATCTTGTTACCCGCACCAACACTCGACAGTCCGAACATCTTATATGTTCGGACTGTTTTCTTCATTAAAATCCAAAAAAATAGTTGAAAAACGTTGAGTGAAAATATATAATTATAATATGAAGACTTTAAATCATCAGCAAACACAAAGAGGTGCCCGTCATGAGTGAAATCTGCAAAAAAATATATCTTGATAAATATTTCGTCGGTAAACCGCACTCGGATTATCTCTTTAAGGTGGATTGCAGCGTTATTTTTACAAACGAAGAGAAAGGGATCGTCAAGCAGATAGTTGACAACAACGGCAATATAGCAGACTTCCCCGGCATCGAATATACCGATAAGCTTAGCGAAGAAATAGACAAATCTTCAATAAAACCAACCGTCAAATATGAAGCATCGTTCGAAAAAGTTGACGGTGACAAAATCATGATGGTGTGGACGGTAAGGCCCGACGGCAGATATTGGGCGGATTCGTGGGGATTCGGAGCGGAGGATTACGAGTCGCTTTCGCTATATACGTACATTGATTCCGACGGAAATTTCACAACGCCGTTTAAGCTATACCGCATCGGCTACGCTTTTTATGGAGAGCATAAGCTCAAAAGCGAAAAATTCTAACTGTAAACATACTGCAAAAGGCAGTCGGAGAAGCTTATATGAAAGTTATTTTTCTTGATATAGACGGAGTACTAAACTGCGAAAAATATATACGTTCTTGCGGGCAAAGCGGACTTATAATCGACCCGTCAAGAATGGTCTTATTAAAACAGATAATCGACTCAACCGACGCAAAGATCGTTTTGTCAACGTCTTGGCGAGAGCATTGGGACAAGTGTGCGGACAACTGCGATGACACGGGAGCTCAAATGAATAATATTTTCGAAAAATTCGGCTTGAAGATATTTGACAAAACGCCGAAGCTTTGTATGGGCAGAGAATCGGAGATCAAAGCTTGGCTTGAAGGGCACGGCGAAATATCATGTTTTGCCGTTCTTGATGATATGCTTTTGTGTGCGGATTATTTAGACGGTCATTTTGTGAAAACGTCCAATCATTTTAACGGATTGGACGAAACGGACGTGAAAAACGCTATAGAAATATTGAATCGTTAAGGAGTGATCTTATGCTGAAAACGGCATTGTTTAATATGATACTTGAAAAAGCCGAAGAAATAAAAAACAAATTCGGCGCAAAGTGTGTTGCCGCCTCTCATATTGCGGCGGCCGCAAGCGATTTTTGCCTGACAAAATACAGCGGATTTCTCCCTCCCGAGCTTGCACGCTCCGCTTGTTTTGAAGAGGAGCGCCTTAGGTACGTTTTTTCAAAAGAAATGCGTATGGCATCGTATTTGAAAATAAAATTGTCAAAAAACTCCAAAGAAAAGCTTGAAGAAGCCGCTTTCGACCTCAAGTGCTGTGAGCGTGTAGCTGTTTTGCGGAAAGCTGATTTGCTGACGGCGGACATACTGTTTTTGTGCGCTTTGAAACAGTTGGAGCCATCGTACAAAGCGGTCGTTAAGCGCATATCGTCCGATGACGATATTATCGCCGCATTGAGTGAAGCCGACAAAAACGTATACGATTACGTCATTGATAAAATTGACGCACTTTGCAGTGAACTTAAAATTAAATCAGACCTTGCAAGACAGTTGCGGGATTGGAAGCCCGCAAAAAAATTCGTCGAGCCCGAAAAGCTTATTGATTTGGCTTTCGACGGTATTGATATAAGTTATTCCGACAATGCCGCAACTATTAAAATACCGCACTTTTTCGGCAGCTCCGCTTTGACCGTGTCGGTACATAAATCGAACGGAATTTATTACGCTCACGACAATAAGTGCGCCCTGAAATTTTTGGCACGGAATATAAAAAACAAGGATAAATACGAAAGAGCCGTAAAAAAAGTATGCCATAACGCGCGTATATCGGCAGGCAGAATAACCGGCAACTTTACAGATGAATACGGCTTTGTCGACTATTTAAAGGATTTGACGTTTGCGGCACATGCAGATTTGTATTATTCAAAAGCAAAAAATAAGTTGTGCTTTAAGGATAAAGGCTATACTTATATATCCGCCGACAAATCCGAGCCCTTTGACGAATCAGTCTTGACGGATATTTTCAAACGGAGCTTACATACCTATTATGACGAAGACTTCGGCCTTTGCTGCCGTCCAAGTCTAAGAAGCTCGCCTTTTACAACACGCTTTTATTTTTTGATAGAAACGCTTGATAACGGGCAGATAAGACTCAGTGATAAGCTTAAAGGCAAATACGAGGGCGAGCTGTTTGAGGCATGTTATTGGTATAATGACAGTACCGACATTTCCGTTTTCGGAAAATTCATCTCAAAGCTTTCGGGCCGCTTCGGTGCGGACTTTGACGGCAAGAACGTTTATTTGACCGATAAACCCAAAAACTTTCAAAATGCGCTGTTTCGCTTCTTTCAGCTTGCGGTAATTATATCAATATTCGGCCATGATATAGCGTTGCCGAAGATAAAAAAGAAGGTGAAATAAAATGAAACTGTTTGTCATTTCGGACGTACACGGACACTTTAGCTTACTTTCGGAAGCTCTTAACAAAGCGGGCTTTGATAAAGATAACGAAAATCATCTGTTGATAAGTTGCGGAGATTACTTTGACAGAGGAAACGAAAACGCAGAGGTCCTAAAGTTTTTCGAAAGGCTTAAACGCAAAGTGTTGCTTAAAGGCAATCACGAAGATCTTTTATTAAAGCTCTTGCAAACGGGAAAGGTCTTGCCCCACAACTACATCAACGGAACTATGATAACTCTTGAAAACTTCTTCGGAAAATACTCGATAGACCCCGCTGACGACACCATTGATTTTTCGGGCAAAACACGTACGGTCGACCGCATTTGCGAGTTTATAGAGGAAACCGTAAACTATTTTGAAACGGAAAATTACGTATTCGTTCACGGTTGGTTGGCAGAAAACGCCGAAACGGCAAAAGAGCGTGCAAGTGCGAGTGATGAGGCTTGGGCAGAGGCTCGATGGGTAAAATGGACCGAAAAATATAACGGCACAAGACCGCTTGCCGATAAAACACTCGTTTGCGGACACTTCCCCACTCTTTTTGCGACTAAATTCGACAAAAGCAGAGCAAAAGACGACTACGGTATTTTTTACGGCGACGGTATAATAGCAATAGATGCCGGCACCTTCGACACAAAAAAAGTCAACGTGCTCGTGTTGGAAGATAATCTGATATAAGGCGGTATACAAGGATATGCTTGGTGCAATTATTGGCGATATCGTGGGTTCTGTATATGAATTCGAATCCGATAAAAGCAAGGATTTCGAGCTTTTTGACAAGGAGTGCCGACTTACCGACGACAGTATGATGACCATAGCGGTGGGTTGCGCTTGCGCAAAGGCTGATTTAAACGATGAAGACGATTTCAAATCGTGGGTCATTTACTATATGCGCAAGATAGGCAGGCAGTTTCCCGAAGCAGGATACGGACATCACTTCTTCAGATGGATAAAAAGCGACTTTATGGGCGCATATAACAGCTTAGGCAACGGCTCCGCCATGCGTGTATCCGCAACGGCTTGGTATGCAAACAGCCTTGAAGAAGCCGAAAGGCTCGCAAAATGGAGTGCAGAGGTGACGCATAATCACTCGGAAGGCATAAAGGGTGCTATGTCCGTTGCGGGCGCCGTATATCTTGCGAGGACGGGAAGTTCAAAGGCGGAGATCAAAGAGTACGTGGAGAAAAACTATTATAAGCTCGATTTCACTCTCGACATGATACGCCCCGACTATGAATTCGACGTGACCTGTCAAGGCAGCGTGCCGCAAGCAATAGAATGTTTTTTGGAATCCGTCGATTTTGAAGATGCCTTGCGAAATGCAGTTTCTCTCGGCGGCGACGGAGATACTCAAGCCGCAATTGCGGGCGCTATAGCCGAAGCCTTTTACTCAATTCCCGAAAATATAAAAACGGTCGGTTTGAATTATATTAAGGGGGCAATCAAAAGTTATTACAACATCTGTATAGGTGGGTTAAAGTAGAGGTTTTCCTTTTGTTTATTGCCACAAATTTCATCAAAAAGTAATTTTGCTATTGAAAAAAACAATATTTTGTGATAAAATTAAGTCAATTATAAGTTTTATCCGGGGTTTTTCTCGCTTTTTGGGGTGAAAAACGTCGGGAATTTCGTGTTCTTATCAAAGGAAAGGTTAAAAAATGAGTTTGAAAACATTGCTATACGTTGGCAAACGTATTTTATTGGCACTGCTGACGGTTTGGGTAGTCATCACCGTAACGTTTTTCGTTATGCACGCCGTCCCCGGTGATCCGTTTACAAGTGAAAAAGCTTTGCCCCAAGCAGCAAAAGAGCGCCTTGAGGAAAAATTCGGCTTGGACAAACCGCTCCACGAACAGTATTTCAGTTACTTAAAAGACGTCGTCACCGATTTCGACTTCGGTCCCTCTCTTAAAAAAGACGGTATGATGGTTCAGGATATAATCGCCAACGGTCTGAAGACCTCGGCTAAGCTCGGCGTTATCGCCGCCGCAATAGCAGTAGTTGTAGGTGTAGTGCTCGGTGCCGTTGCCGCTTTGCGCCGCAACAAGTTTATCGACCGTGTCATTATGGTCGTGACCACGGCCTTCGTATCTATCCCGTCATTTATTATGGGAACTCTTCTTTTGTACCTGTTTGCCGTTACGCTGAACCTTGTTCCCGCAAACGGTGCGTCAACCGCAGGCCTCATACTGCCCGTAATCACGCTTTCTTTGAGCCCTATGGCGCATATCACTCGTCTTACACGTTCGTCTATGCTCGACGTTCTCGGTCAAGACTATATACGTACGGCAAAGGCAAAGGGCGTTTCGGGCGTAAAGATAATCTTCGGACACGCACTCAAGAACTCGCTTATACCCGTTATTACGTATCTTGGCCCGATGCTCGCATACATAGTTACAGGCTCTCTCGTTGTTGAGCAGATATTCGCAGTTCCCGGTATCGGTCGTTCTTTCGTAAGCAGCATCACGAACCGTGACTACACACTTATTATGGGCACTACCATCGTTTTGGCAACCTTGATAGTCGTTATGAACCTTATAGGTGACATAATGTATAAGGTGGTTGACCCCCGCATCAAGTTGGATTAAGGAGGAAGAAGCAAATGAAAAAGAACGCATTAAGTATGCATCTTGACGTGGATTCATTCCTTCCCGCAACAGATAAAGAAAAAGAATATATGGTGCAGATGCGCCCCGCATCGACCTTCTTCAAGGACGGCGTAAAGCGCCTTTTGAAAAACAAGGTGGCTACTGTAAGCTTCTTTATCATCGTAGCAATCGTTCTAACGTCCGTATTTTTGCCTATGTTTTGGCCCTACGGCTACGAACAGCAGCTCGGAAACTCCCTTTACGGCGTTGACGCTTCCTATAACAATCTTGCACCTTTTAAGCTTGGCTCTACCGAGAGATATCAAACTCTCGGAGACGCGGATATCCATTACGTTGAATTTACAGACAAGGAATCCGCAGACAAATTTCTTGCAAGCTATAAGAATGACGACGGCACGTTTAAGGGCGTGGAGGAGTTTGCAAAGCTTGCCGAGACATCCACAGGCAAGTACACTCACAAAAACGCCGCAACCTGCGATACCTTCGGCGTTAGCTCATTTGAAAACGATTGGGTTTGGGAAACAACGGGTATGTCTCACAAGGCAGCAAGAGTGTCGGGCGACGCAACTGTCATTGAGTCAAAAAGCGGTGCCTTTTATGTTATCTGTGTGAATTCCTTTGCGGGCGGAAAATCCGTATTCCCTCACATATTCGGCACGGATTCCCACGGTCGTGACTATCTTATCCGTATAGTTTACGGAACGAGGATCTCTCTTTTGGTAGGATTTTTTGCAAGTATAATCGTCCTCATTATAGGTATGGTCGTAGGCTCTATCGCAGGCTACTGCGGCGGCAAGGTCGACCTTATTATAATGAGAATAGTGGATATCGTATATTCGCTTCCCGATATGCTTATGGTCATATTGCTTGCTTCGGTTATGAAGCTTGTGCTCGGTCCCATCATAGAAGGAACGATTCTCGCAGACCTCGGAAGCAATATGATAAGCTTGTTTATAGTGTTTGCGCTTCTTTATTGGGTGTCTATGTCCCGTCTTATCAGAGGACAGATACTTTCTCTTCGAGAGCAAGAGTATGTACTCTCGGCAAAGGCCTCGGGTGCAAAAAGCTCTTGGATAATAAGAAAGCACCTTATCCCCAACTGCATAAGCGTTATTATCATTTCGACGGCGCTTCAAATACCAAGCGCGATCTTTACCGAAAGCTACCTCTCATTCCTCGGCCTCGGCGTAAATGCGCCTATGCCCTCGCTTGGTTCTCTTGCGTCCGATGCTCTTGACGGTATATCAACCTACCCTATGCGACTGATCATACCCGCAATAGTTATTTCTTTGATCGTTCTCTCACTCAACCTCTTCGGCGACGGTCTTCGCGATGCGTTCGACCCGAAGCTTAACAACTAAAGGAGGACGAAGAAATGGCTTTATTGGAAGTTAGAAATTTACGTACCACCTTTCTCACCGACGCAGGTGAGGTAAAGGCGGTCAACGGCATATCCTTTAACCTTGAGCGAGGAAAAGTCCTCGGTATCGTCGGTGAGTCGGGTTCGGGCAAATCCGTTACCGCTTATTCGATAATGCAGATACTCGCTCCCACGGCAAGAATTCACCCCGATTCCTCCATCAAGCTCGACGGACAGGAACTTGTAGGTTCGGGAGAAAAGGTTATGAAAACCGTTAGAGGAAACAAGGTGTCCATAATATTCCAAGACCCTATGACCTCTCTTAACCCCACTTACACCATCGGTCATCAGCTTATGGAAGCTATAATGCTCCATACCCCGAGAAACAAGGCGCAAGCAAGAGATAGGGCTATCGAGATGCTTAAGCTTGTTAACATCAACGAGCCCGAAAAGCGTATGAAGCAGTATCCGCACGAATTTTCCGGCGGTATGCGCCAGCGTATAGTTATCGCCATGGCGCTTGCATGCGAGCCTGATATACTTATCGCAGACGAACCCACAACAGCGCTTGATGTTACCATTCAGGCACAGATACTCGAGCTTATGAACTCGCTCCAAAAGGAGCTTGGAATGGCTATTATTATGATAACGCACGACCTTGGCGTAGTTGCACAGATGTGCGACGAGGTAATAGTTATGTACGCAGGCTCTATCTGTGAGCAAGGCACGGCAGACGAGATATTCTATAACCCCTCGCACGAATATACGAAGGGTCTGCTCCGCTCTATCCCCACGGTCTCCGATGAAAAGGAAAAATTGGAGCCTATCGAAGGCTCACCCATAGACTTACTCAATATGCCTGCGGGCTGCCCATTTGCGCCCCGTTGCAACAATGCTATGAAGATCTGCCTTACTCACCGCGCAGAAAGACAGCTCATCAACGAAAATCACGCAGCGGCTTGCTTTATGAACGTAAAAAAGGATTTTGAAGAAGGAAAACTTGAAATTGAATCCCCCGAAAAGTCCTCGGAAGGAGGAGAGTCCAATGAATAACATCGAAAACAACGCACAAACTCCTCTTGTAGAAGTCAAAAACTTAAAACAATACTTCAACATAAGCACAGGTCTTTTAAAATCGAAGCCACTCAAAGCGGTCGACGGAGTTTCCTTCTATATAAATAAAGGCGAAACTCTCGGTCTTGTTGGTGAATCGGGTTGCGGTAAGACCACGGTAGGCCGTACGCTTATGAATATTTACAAGCCTACTGCAGGCGAGATATACTATAACGGAAATCAAATAGTTACCAAGAAGGATATCGTAGAGTTCCGCAAAAAAGCGGCTATGGTATTCCAAGACCCCTATTCGTCGCTTAACCCCCGTATGACAGTATCGGATATTATCGCCGAGCCTCTTGACATACACAGAATGTACAAAAGCTCACAGGAAAGACGCGATAAGGTCCTTGAGCTTATGGAGCACGTCGGTCTTAACAGCGAACACGCTTCACGTTATGCGCACGAATTTTCGGGCGGTCAAAGACAGAGAATAGGTATTGCGAGAGCTTTGGCTATATCACCCGACTTTATCGTCTGCGACGAGCCCGTTTCCGCACTCGACGTTTCGATTCAAGCTCAAGTTATCAATATGTTTGACGATCTGCAGGATAAGATGGGGCTTTCCTATCTGTTTATCGCACACGACCTTTTGGTCGTACGCCATATAAGCCACCGTATCGCCGTAATGTATCTTGGTAAGATAGTCGAAATGGCGGACGCCGACGAGATATACGATCATCCCTTGCACCCTTATTCGAAGGCTCTTATGTCCGCAGTTCCCGTCCCCGACCCCAATATCGCAAGAGCAAACCAAAGAATACCGCTCGGCGGCGATATCCCCAGTCCCTTAAACGCTCCCTCGGGTTGCCCCTTCCGCACACGTTGCCCCTATGCAACCGAAGCTTGCGCAGAGTCGATGCCCGAATTCAAGGAGGTTTCAAAGGGCCATTTCGTAGCTTGTCATAATATGGACAAGTTCAACTAAGCAAACACTCTTTACTCTCGTTTCATTAAGCTGTCCCAAAGGCGTGCAATTCTTTGTGATAGCTATGAAAATATAAAAACCCAAAATTCAGAAAGGATGAAAAGAAAATGAAAAAGATTTTGGCACTTTTGCTCACAATCGCAATGCTCGCAACAGCTCTTATCGGTTGTGCTAAGGAAGAACCCGGCAAAACAGATGACACCAAAGTCAATTTACCTACCCTTACATACCTTTACAATACCAGTGACGCCCACAAGGCAATAGCTGAGTACCTCCAGGCAGCACTTTCCAACATCGGTCTTACGATGAACCTTGAGAATCAGGAATGGGCTACCTTCCTTAACACACGTAAAGACGGTCAGTATTCCATAGCTCGTAACGGTTGGGTCGCTGACTACAACGATCCCATCTGCTTCCTCGATATGTGGACTACCGCTTCCGGTAACAACGACGTACAGTTCGGTAAGGGTGCACACGCAAACCTTAAGATGTACGATCTCGACCTCACAAAGTGGGGCTACGAGACGAAGGTTGAAGATGGAACATGGGCAGAGACCTATGACGTTCTCATCAATACTATCAAGTCTTGCACCGACACTGTAAAGCGTTATGAAATGATGCACCTTGCTGAAGACATCCTTATGTCCACAGGTTGTATCGTTCCCCTCTACTACTACACCGACCTTTATATGATCGATGATAAGGTAGAAGGCTTCTTCTCCAACCCTCTCGGCTACAAGTACTTCATGTACACAACCGTTGACGGTTCTACAGAGGCTATCAACGTGTGCCTTGCTTCCGAGCCCGACACGCTTGATCCCGCTCTCAACTCCGCTGTTGACGGCGCTACGATGCTCTCTCACCTCTTCTCCGGACTTGCTAAGTGGTCACAGGGCGAAGACGGTAAGCTCGTTATCGTTCCCGACTGTGCAGTAGCACTTCCCGAAGGCGTTGTAAACGAAGACGGAACAGTAACCTACACCTACACACTCAAAGACGGTCTTAAGTGGAGCAACGGCGACGCTCTCACGGCTGCAGACTTCGCAAATTCTTGGAAGAGAGCTGCATCTGCTGACCTCGCTGCTGACTACGGCTATATGTTTGAAATCGTTAAGGGTTACGGCACGGAAAACAAGGACGACCTCGCAGTTGAGGCTGTTGACGAGAAGACTATTAAGGTTACTCTCGCAAACGCAGTTTCCTACTGGAACGAGCTTCTTGCATTCCCCACCTACTTCCCCGTACACTCCAGCGCATTGGCAAACGAGTCTTGGGCAACTGAGGCTGCTACTTACATCTGCAACGGTGCATACACCATCGAGTCTTGGACTCACGAGAGCATCATCACTCTCGCTAAGAACGCAAACTACCACGGCGCTGCAGACGTTACGATGAACAAGATCAACTGCTACCTTTCCGATGATGCAAACAATATGCTTGCTAACTTCAAGAAGGGTGACTGGGCTCTCATCGACGACGTTCCCACCAACGAAATCGCTACTCTCAAGACAGAGTATCCCGAAGAATTCGTTATCGCAGGTCAGATCGGTACATACTACGTATGCTGGAACATCAACGAGAAGATCTACAACCCCGCTAACACAACACTCACCGCTGAACAGCTCGAAGCAGCTCAGGCAGAGATCCGTACGGCTCTCGGTCTTTTGTTCGACCGTAACTACATCGTTGAGTCTGTTTCTCAGGCAGGTGAGATCCCCGCTTCTTCCTTCGTTGCTATGGGTATGACCAACCCCGACGGAACAGAGTTCTACAAGACTGCTAACGGCGGCGCTTCCGCTAACGGATATGACGGTTACTACAACACGTCTAAGGAAGCTCACAAGGCTAACGTTGAGAAGGCTCTTGAGATCCTCGGCAAGTACTACAACCTCAGCAAATAAGACTTATACGATTTAAACTTTTGCCGATATCTTTATTGCACACTTTTTATAAAGTTTGATTCGGCAAGCTTTCACGAAAGCGTGAAATGCAAATTAAATGCAAAACGACCGATAGAGTTAAGCTCTATCGGTCGTTTTCTTATGCTTTATTTTATTTTGCATTTTTTAAAGCGATAATGCGGTTCATTTCGTTGTAGACGATCATATATCCCTCGTCAACACCCATACCGGGCTTTGCAAGTATCTGCACTGGCTTTGTTGCCATCGCACAGTGTACGCATACCTGCGCACTTCTGTCGGTCTCGTTACAAGTACCGCCCTGATATGCGCCAATGCCCTTTTCCTTGCAGTAAAGCACCGCTTCGATAGTATTGTTTACACCGCCGAGGTCAGGCGTTTTTATCTGTATCATATGCCCTGCCTTATTATCTGCAAAGAGCTTGATATCCTCTAAAGTATTGCACCACTCGTCAGCAACGAGCTCAACGTCACAGCCGCGTCTGTCAAGCTCTGCGGTAAGGCCCGCAAGCGCTTTTATTTGAGTTTCTCTGTCACAGTCGCAGTCCATAGGACCCTCTATGCGAAGATGGAAGGGCTTTGCTATCTTGCCGAGCTTTTCGATATAGTCAGCCATCGCCGTATAATTGTTATTTCCGAAAATGGCTCCTATCGTTCCGTATACGTCAATATGCATAACGGGTGCGTAGCTTTCGTCCTTGCGATTATTAAGAATACGGTCACGAAGCCAAGCAACGTAATCCGCAAGCTTTTCGCCGTTTTTGCCGAGCTTACTCTCGACGTTATTTATGAGAGCGTGAGGAAGAACCTGTGCACCCTTAATTATCATTTTGTCGGAGTTATCGTAGCGGTCATCGCCCGACTGAGTAAAGATGTCGATAGGCTTATCCGAAACCTCACAGCCATACTCGTCTGCAACTACCTCACACATCATTCTGCCCGTCGCCTTTGCAACCGCATCAAGAAGCGCTTGCGAAATGCCGTATCGAATAGCGGTGTGAAGGCGCTTGCCGTCAACCTCTATAGCCTCCATCATTTTTGCAAGCTCTCTGAAATTGTCCGCTTCTTTGCCTACAAGCTCGGGCTTTATATATTTTTCTATAACGGGTATAAAGTCCTTTGCCAAAAACAGAGGGTCTCTGCCGCCTGCGCCCGAATACTGAACTGCGGCGCAGTCACCGTATGCTATCTGACCGTCCTCAAGGACTATCATAACGGAAATGGACTCACCCGCCTGTCTGACAGACGTAAATCCCTCGGTTACGGGAGTACCGACGTAGAAAACTCCGTCGTGGCCCGCACCCGCTTTTATTGCACGCTGGTCATCAAAATAAAATCCCGTTCTGCCTGCGGAACAAACAATATTTTTAATTTTCATTTTAATTCTCCTATAGCTTAATATTTGGGGCGTCCTACGAGTCTGCCCTTACCTATGGCGTATACGTCGTCGATTACCATTTGGAATGAAGCATCACGCTTTTCAGCAGCGGCACGCTCACTTATCTTCGACTTGTGGAAATCTATAATCTCTTTATCAAAGGGAAGATGTCCGGGCTCCAATATACGCACCGCACCGTCATTATCACGGCAAGGAAGCATAAGACCTGCGTTTGCACGGCAAGGTGCAAAAGGTACGTCAAGCACGCCTGCTTCAACGCCTCGGCATACGCCGACTGCAATATCACCGTTGCCGAGCTCAAAGCATTTGTCAACAATAGCGCGTGTTTCTCTGCGGATTATCTCTTTTTCCGCATCAAGCTCTTTGTTTTGGAAGTCTTGGTCTGCAAGCATATTTACTACCTGCTTTGTGCAACGAAGTCCCTCGGCGTTAGCTTCCATAGTGGGAATACCGACTGCTTCGTGAGGAGTTTTAACGATGACCTTCGTAGCCTTCGACAAAGCGGCGATAACGCTTCCGAAGGAGATTACGCCGAACGACTTGGCTTCATCAGCGGGGAATCCGCCCATCCACTGATGCAATACCGTCGTCACCTCAACGTCGCTGTAGCCGTACTTTGCAAGATATTCGTCCGTGAGCTCTTGAAGCGTGCGGATAGCGGCAATATCTTGAACGAGGTTTCCGCACTGACCGTAGCCGACGGTTATATTCTTAACGCCCTGCTCTGCGGCAAGAAGCGCCTCGATAATTGCGGCAGCATGGGAGATGCAAGGGGGAACAAGAGTTCCCGTAAGAGGTCCAAAGGGCTCGCGGTTTATAGCCACACCCATCTCCTCATAAATACCTGTAAGGCGGTCAACGTACTGCCAATCGCGGATAGTACGCTCCATAGGAATATTTTTGCAATAAGGGAGGTTATAGGAGATTCCGCCGCCCTCGTAGCTCGTATATCCGCCCGCAAGGGTTATCTCGGCAAGAAGTCTTGCATCGGGCGTGCCATGTCGCACCTGCATAGGTACGTTTACGCTTTCTATGACCTTACGGCAGTTTGCAACGCCGTGGTTTACCGCGGGGAAGCCATTTAACATCGCTCTGTCAAGTCTTAAAGACTCGGCGATTCCGTTTTCGGCTTCTTCGTAACGGTTCTGACGGGTATAGCTGTCGATAGTGGAAGGAAGAAGGTCTGCTTCGCCCTCTTTTTCCAAGTATTGCATAAGCTTAATGTGCTCTTCTATAACGGGAACGCCCGCACGAGGTTGTACGAGAGTGCGGCGGTTTTTCTTTGCCTCCAAAAGCTTTTTGGAGAAGTTTCTTGACTCGGGCATCGCCTTATGATATGCGACAGCCTCTTCAAGATCTACGTCTTTTCCCGTAGGCCATTGGGTGAGGACTTCTTTTCTGATAGCTTCAAATTCCGCATCAGAGATTCGTTTGTTCTGAATATCCATACTGCTCAAGCTCCTTTTTCATTATTCGAAGTGCCGCTTTGGGATAATATGATGACAAAAGTCCCATAGCGGCAAGTATATACGTTCTGTCCACCCAAATATCTGCGTTTTGCGGGCGCAAAGATTCGGGGTTTTGCGCACTGTACAGTGCATTTGCGGCTATCTGCTCGGTGCGCTTTGTGTGAATAAGGCTTCCGCCCGTTACGACTATCTGCTTTACTTTCGTGAGGTTTTTCCCCTCTTGAACGTAAGTGAGCCCCATCATCGTATAAGTCTCACCTATCGTTCCTGCGTGGCGGCGTACTGCCTCGCTGACTGCACAAGATGCAAGCGCAAAATCAAGCGCTTCAAGCTCTGCATCGCCGTCGGGTACCTTATCCGTGTTTTGTTTAAGATGCTCCGTAAGCTCCGTGACTCTTTCCTTGCTAAGTCCCGAAAGCTCGGCTATCCTTTCTATTCCCGCAGCGTCGATTATTCCGCCAATGCTATATCGCATGCCGATATCGCCCTCAACGGTTCTCTTTGCATACGGCTCGGGAAGACCTTTAAAGACCGTGTTCATATGCTCGGGCATTCCGTCTGCGATGGAATATACGTCAGTGGTCGCACCGCCGACGTCTACCGCCACAAGCTCGCCTATGCCCATTTCGCCGTCATAACCGTCGGCAAGAAGCTTTACGGCTTGCAAGACTGCCGCCGGGGTCGGCATCATAATGTCCGATAAAAGCTCTGCGGCTTTGCTGAGCCCCTTTGCATTGACTATCCTGTTTAAGAATATCTCACGTATCTGCTTTTGCGTGGGCTCTATGTTAAGCACTCCGAACTTTGGCATAACGTTTGGGCAAACATATACCTCACAGCCGTCTAAAATCCTCTCGCATTCCCTCACGGCGCTTCGGTTTCCCGCTATGACTATCGGGAATTTCGGCTTTAATTGGGCAATCACCCTTGCATTATTTAAAATACACTCGGTATTTCCGCCGTCCGTACCGCCCGTGAGCAAAAATATATCGGGCGAGAGATTTTTGATATCCTCTATATCATCCTCCGTAAGCTCGAAGGAATAAAGCCCTACTATCTTTGCACCCGCACCCAAGGAAGCAAGCTTTGCGGCTTCCGATGTAAGCTCGGGCACAAGTCCGCTTACGACCATTCGAAGTCCGCCCGCCGCCGACGAGCAAGCATAGCACTCATCGTAGTTTATCTTCCCCGTTTTCTTTTCAAGTAAATCGAGTGCGTTGGCAAGACCGTCGTTTATATCCGTTTGGACGGTCGTATAAGACGATGCGGTGCCAAGTATCTTTTCGTTTTCAACATCGACTGCGCAAAGCTTTGTGTAGGTGCTTCCAAAGTCGATAAGTAAAACGTTCTTCACGTTATTCACCGAGGATTTCGTGAAGCGCTTTTATAGTTGTTTCGGGAGGCGTTCCGGGAGGGAATGCTCTGTCAAAGCCCATCGCCGCAAATCTCTTCTCAACGTCCTCGAACTTCTGTTTTCCTATAACGATATTTCCGCCTACCAAGAGGGGAATATCCTTAAGGCCCGCTTCGTTGCATTTTTCTCTCATACCTCTGCAGTCAAGCTCTCCCTGACCGTAAAGCGAGGAGATAACGATAGCATCGGCGTTCGCTTCGATAGCGGCGGCGATGTATTCCTCTTGGCTTACCATAACGCCGAGGTTTACTACCTCAAAGCCTGCCTGTGTAAATGCGTGATACAGTATCTTGTTACCTACGGCGTGAACGTCTGCGCCGATAACGCCCATAACCAAGACCTTCTTGCGATTTTCCATAATTGCACCTCATTGTATTCATAGTGAACAAATGTATACATTATTGTTCTACTCCTATATAATACAATGTGATATAACATTTGTCAATAAGCAAAAGCGTAAAAGAATCGCTTTTTTGCAAAAATTTCCCCCTTCAAACGAAGAGGGAAATCAAGTTATATGGTTTTATCGTTCAAAAGACGCTTTATCTTATTCTCAAGATACAAAAGCGAGCCTTCATCCATTTCGTAAAAGCACTCAATTATCTCGCCTTTAAACTTTTTCACGTCTGCCGCACCCTCTGCGCCGAAATACTTTTCGTAGTGCTTGGGTACCAATACTACATCTTTATCCTCTAAATATTCCTTTATATTACCGTTGTCTTCAAGTGCAAGAGGGGCGTTGACCGAAACGTCGTCGGTATATGCATCGGTCGCTTTCTTTATAAGCTCTCCGAAGCGGCGGCTGTAGCCTATGATTCCGAGCTTTTCGTTGTGGCGCAGCTTTATGATATGCGACAAAAATATCGGTGAGGGGCGAAGTGCGACCCTTGCTATCTTCTTCTTTTCGGGCAAAAGCTCCTCAAGAAGCTCGGTATGCGTAGAGGTCGAAACAATAAGGTCGAAATCGTCGCCGACGGTATACGGATACTGCTTTATGTTGTCAAGCATATACGAATAAAGGTCAACTCCGTTTATGAGCCTGAGCTGCTCGGACATATGCGAAAGAGTTTCGGGGTTGCATTCTATAACCGCAACCTTAACGTGCGACTCCTCCTCGCTTCTCTCTCGCAACTTTAAATTTAAGAAAATATTTATCTCCGCCGCCGACAGTCCCATCTCCTCAAGCGACGTGAGCATACTGTCTATAGCAGCCATCGCCTGCTCCTTGCGGCTTCCCGAATTCTGCGGCTGATAGCGCACGAAGGTTCCTCTGCCCTGCACCTTTTCGATAAGTCCCGCTATCTCAAGCTCGTCGTATGCACGCTTTACGGTTCCTCTTGCCACAGATAGCATATCCGTCATCTCGGCAACCGTCGGAAGCCTCTGCCCTGCCGTAAGCTCACCCTTCTTTATCGCCGCACGAACAGCATCTACAAGCTGTCTGTAAATCGGTATGTCAAGCTCAGGATTTATTTTGTAAATTATACTCACTGAAATCGCACCTCTGTAATTGTTATATATCAATTCTAATACCCACAGGCAATTTTGTCAAGTGTTTTTGGCAAAATGTAAATTAAAACGGGGCGTCCTTCAAAAGACGCCCCGACTTCTTATTTATTTTGCTGAAGATAATTTTTTCTGCCGCTTTCGTATAGGTTATTGCCCAAGCTGTCGATAATGACGACCACAGGCAAATCTTCGACCTCAAGCCTTCTTATAGCCTCTGCGCCGAGGTCCTCGTAAGCTACTACTTCCGCTTTCTTTATGCATTTGCTGAGCAGTGCGCCGCAACCGCCTATCGCACCGAAATACACGGCACCGTATTTTTTCATAGCCTCGACGACATCATTCCCTCTCTTGCCCTTGCCTATCATACCCGTGAGCCCCTCTTTTATAAGGGAAGGACTGTATGCGTCCATTCTGTACGAGGTGGTCGGCCCTGCAGAGCCGATGACCTGCCCCGGCTTTGCGGGTGTCGGGCCTACGAAATATATAATACTGTCCTTTAAGTCAATAGGCATTTCTTTGCCTTCGGCTTCAAGCTCGCAAAGCCTTTTATGTGCGGCGTCTCGTGCGGTGTAAATTACACCCGAAATAAGAATCGAATCTCCCGCACGCAATTTTTTTGCGTCCTCTCTTGAAAGAGGCGCTTTGATATGTATAGCCATTTTAAAGCACCTCCGTCTTATGTCTTGCAACGTGGCAGTTTAAGTTTACCGCTACGGGAAGTCCCGCAAAATGCGTTGCGAATTTTTCAATATTTACGGCAAGGGCGGTAGTCTTTCCGCCAAAGCCTTGAGGCCCTATACCAAGTGCGTTTATTCGCTCCAAAAGCTCCTCTTCCAAAGCTGCGTATAAGGGGTCGGGGTGCCTTTTGTCAAGAGGACGTAAAAGTGCCTTCTTCGCAAGATACGCCGCCTTATCGAAGGTGCCGCCGACACCTACGCCGACAATGATGGGCGGACAGGGGTTGGGGCCTGCGTCCTCAACGACCTTGCATATAAAATCTTTTACGCCTTCAAGTCCGTCCGAGGGGCGAAGCATCGTAAGCTTGCTTACGTTTTCGCTTCCAAAGCCCTTGGGTGCAACTGTCACCTCTATCTTATCCCCCGGCACTATCTCCGTATATATCATAGCGGGAGTGTTATCGCCCGTATTCACTCTGTCAAACAGCGGGTCTTTTATTACGCTTTTGCGCAAATATCCTTCATCGTAGCCCTGCCTTACGCCCTCGTTTACGGCATCGGCAAGGTCGCCCGTAATGTGAACGTCCTGTCCTATATTAAGAAATACGCAAGTCACTCCCGTGTCCTGACATACGGGTTGGTTTTGCTTGTCGGCAATCTCGTAGTTTTCGATTATATGTCCGAGTATCTCTTTCGCCTGCGGCCACGTTTCTTTTTCGTGACAAGAGCAAATACGCTCCTTTACATCGTTTGTTAAATGGCAATTTGCTTCAATGCAAAGTCTTTTTACGGTTTTTGTTATAAGACTTGCTTCTATCTCTCTCATTGAATTTCTCCTATCTGTTTTCGGGAACGTTGTAGATTTTGTCAAGTAAATCGCCGTCGCGACTTATAACCTCCGCTACTACCCTGTCGCCTTTTGCTATTGGGCGGGGCGTTCCCGTTATCTTTTCCGTTTTCTCTTTAAGCTCAAAAATATCCACTATGGGAAGTCCTGCGTCCTTTAAGCGATATTTTAGCTCGTCGTTCTTGGGGTTTACGGCAATACCGCCTTGCGTTACGAGAACATCGATGTCACGCCCGGGTGTTGAAATACAAGACACCTTATCCGTAACTATGGGGAGTCTTGCACGGAACATCGGCGCAATTATCATAGACAGCTTCGAGCCCGCCGCAGTATCGCTGTGGCCGCCGCTTCCGCCCATAATGTATCCGTTTGAGTCCGTATGCACGTTTACGTTGAAATCGGTATCTATCTCGGTTGCGCCCAATATAACAACGTCAAGGCTGTCTACCGCCGCGCTTTTGGCAGTCGGAGAAGCGTACTGCATAGCCGATATCTCGATATGCCTTGGGTCTGTGCGGATAGACTCTACTGCCGCAAGGTCGAAGCACTGAACGTCAAGGAGCTTTTCAAAGCAGCCTTCCCTTAACATATCTACCATATATCCCGTGATGCCGCCCATTCCGAAGCTGCCGACCACGCCTTTTGAAAGCATAATATCCTTTAAGTATTTTGCCGCCGCAAGAGATGCGCCGCCTGCGCCCGTTTGGAAAGAAAAGCCGTCCTTTAAATAGCCCGACGCCTCGATAACTCTTGCCGCATGGCGTGCCATAACGAGTCCCACGGGGTCACGGGTTATCTTCGTCGTGCCCGAAACGATGCCCTTGGGGTCACCTATCGCATCGACTTTGACAACAAAGTCTACATAATCCTCCGATATCGAAAAATCCTGCATGGGATATGAAACGAGATTGTCGGTTATTACGACCACCTTTTTTGCAAACATAGCGTCCGCAAACGCATATCCGAGGCTTCCGCACGCAGAGGGACCGTATTTTCCCGAGCAGTTGCCCATAGGGTCTGCGCTCGGTGCGGCTATAAACGCAACGTCAATGGGCGTTGCTCCTCTTGCGATATCCGCAGGTCTTCCGCCGTGCGTTCTGAACTGTACGGGATTTGCAAGCACGCCGTTTGAAAAGGCTCTGCCGAGATATGCCGATATATAATCGGCGGCAACGTTCGTAACGACGCCGTTTTTGATATGCTCGATAAGGGGTGCGTGCGCATCGAAAAGGGAGCTTGCGTTTACGCTTATATCACGGTATCCCATATTTGCAATTTCGCCCATAACCGTGTTTAGAACGTAGTCGCCGTTTCTCAAATGATGGTGAAAGGATACGGTCATTCCGTCACGAAGTCCGCAAAGCGATATTGCCTCTCTAACGGAAGAAACGAGCTTATTCATTTTCGTACCTCCTATCCATACCAAGCTGTTTTGCCATAGCGACTATGCGCTCGGCTCTCGTAACTATCGGAGCATCTATCATTTTTCCTCGAAGCGCTATAGCGCCCTTGCCCTGCGCTTTAGCAAGCTCTATAGCTTCCAATACCTCGTATGCATAGTCGATCTCCTCTAAAGTCGGACTAAAGACGGAATTTATCACCTCGACGTGACGGGGCGAGATCGCCGCCTTGCCCGTAAATCCCAAAGCCTTTGAAAGCTCTGCGTCAGAGAGCGCACCCTCGTCGTCGTTTACGTCGGTAAAAGGCGTATCGTAAACATCAATGCCTGCGGCGCGTGCAGCAACGACAAGGCGCGTTCTTGCATATTCTATCTCTCTGCCCTCTTTCGTGCGCTTACACTGTAAATCGGCGGTAAGATCCTCCGCACCCAAAAACAACGCCTTTACTCTTTTCGTGCACGTCGCGATAGCAAAGGAATTTTCAACTCCGAGCGCCGTTTCGATAAGCGGCATAAGTCCAACAGTGCCTTCCGCTATACCGAGGCTTTTTTCAACGCTTGCCATATATTCGTCGGCAAAGCGAACTTCTTCGGCACTGCTCGTTTTAGGAAGCAAGATAAGGCCGGGCCTATACGGCAGTATCGCGTCGATATCTGCTTTAAAATATTCGGTGTCAACCGAATTTACGCGCACGATAATTTCACAGCCGCGAAAATCCATATATTTTACGGTATTGCGCACAAGTATCCTCGCAGCGTCCTTTTCGGTTGGACTTACGGCGTCCTCAAGGTCAAATATAACGGCATCTGCGCCAAGGCAGTTTCCGTTTATAAGCATATTGGGATTGTTGCCGGGTAAAAAAAGCATACTGCGGCGCATCACTTTTCCTCCTTTGCACGAAGCACTGCCGTTTCGACACGAGCGCGGATAACGCACTCCAAAGCACCTCTGTCGATAACTTTAACGAAAGCGGCGTCCACGCCCTGCTCTTTTAATACGTCAAAGACCGCCGCCTCTATTTCTTTTCCGAACTGCTGCTTTACGACCGATTCTATCTCGACGGTCAACACGTCCGATTTTGATATCTCAACGTATGCATCGCTGGACTCAAGAGTTCCCGAAGATGCGTTTTTTAAAATATCCATACTTCTCTCCTTTACCGATTATAAAAGATATAGTAACAATTCAATGATATTGTATAACACAATTTCGAAAAAAGCAATTCTTTTTGGGCTTTTTTATATTTTTTTCTTTGCATATTGCAATAATTGTAGTATAATAATCTTGAAAAGGAGGGGAAATGCTATGGAAATCGAAATTTCTTCTCGTCTTAAAGGTGAAAAACTGAATATTTGGAAGAATTTTTTGAAAAGCTCCGACTTACAAGCGGATACAGATATTGAAAAAACCGTTCTCGTTTGGGAAAACGGCTTGCTTATCGCTTGCGGCTCTTTGCGGGAAAATCTTATAAAATGTATCGCCGTTGATGAAAGCTTTCAAGGGCAGGGACTTACGGCAACTGTCTTGACAGCTCTTAAAAACGAGGCGTTTTCAAACGGATACAGGCATCTTTTTCTTTACACCAAACCGAAAAACGAAATTCTGTTTTCTTCTCTGTTCTTCTACACCGTAGCAAAAACGGACAAGGTCTTGCTAATGGAGGACAAGAAAAACGGCATAGAAGGATTTATCGGCACTTTGCCCGCAAAGGAGGAGGGTAAAACCGTCGGTGCCTGCGTTATGAACTGTAACCCCTTCACCCTCGGGCATCGCTATCTTATAAAAACGGCGGCGAAGGAATGCGACCTTCTTTACGTTTTCGTTTTGTCGGAGGATAAAAGTGCGTTTTCGGCTGCCGACAGAATAAAAATGGTACGGCTCGGAACGAATGACCTTGAAAATGTAAGGGTCGTTGAAACGGGTGATTATCTCATTTCATCGAAAACCTTTCCCACCTACTTTTTAAAGGACAGAGAAAATGCGCCCATCGCACAGTGCGAGCTTGATATTGAGATATTCACTAAATATTTTGCACCGAGACTAAACATAACACGCCGATACGTCGGCACGGAGCACGCCTCTAAACTTACGGATATGTACAACAAGGAGCTTATAAAAGCTCTTCCCGAAAAAAATATCGAGGTAAGGGAGATCGAACGCCTTGAAAAAGACGGCGCCGCCATATCCGCAAGCACTTTCCGCCGCCTTTTGCAAGAAGGCGATTTGGAATCTGCGAAAGCGCTTGTGCCAAAATCCACGTTTGATTATATTATGGAAAACAAACTCATTTGATTGGAGGTAAATAATGAATCTTCAAACCAACCATTTGATAAGCAGTTATTTTGCGCCCCGTGGACATCAAAGAATGTATAACTTGGGAATGCAGCTTGCTCAGCTCTATCTGTCGCCCTTCGATAAGCTCATAGGCGTCATCGGCGAAGCGGGCTCGGGCAAAAGCGCGCTTTTACGCGGAATGTTTCCCGGACTTGAGCTTACAAACGACGATGACGGCGTATACGTGCGCCCTCTCCCCCTTTTAGAGCAGGACAAGGGATTTTTCACGCCCCACACATATCACGTGGACGTGCGCTTTGAAAACGGATTTACACAAATGAGCGTGCTTGCGGACGCCGTAACGGAAGCTCTGCAAAACGGTAAAAGAGTCATCGTCGAGCATTTTGACCTGCTGTATCCGCTTCTTGGGTTCAACGCAAATCTGCTAATAGGTGTCGGTGAGCAGATACTCATTTCAAGGCCGACTATCTTCGGCCCAGAGCCTTCGGAGATACGCGAGACAGTCTACGAATCGCTCGGCTATCGCCTTATGGCGCATACTGCGGAGGACCTTTGCGAAACCTGTATGCCGAAAGAGGATATGGAAAGATGCGGACACGGTGACGTTAAGCACGGCTTTGCAATCACTTTCCCCGATACCAAACCCTCGTTCGATATCGTCGAACTCGAAGAAAAGGTAAATGAGCTTATAAAGGCGAATCTGCCCGTCACGTATGCGGACAACTGCCACATTTCCATAAACGGAAAGCTCCACTACTGCACCGGCCCGAGAATACACGTTTCCCATACGGGACAGATAGAAAACTTCCACCTTTTAAACCACTTCGTTTACGACAGATTCAAGCATAACTTTATGCTTATAGGTTGTGTCGGTAAAAATGCGAAAAAGCTCCTTCAAAAGCTCGACGAGCAGCAGAAGAAGCAATCCGACCTTATCATATAGCTTGATGGTAACGCTTGAAGAAATGCTCCTCTGCCGCGAAGAGCGTGTGCAGATGCAAAAAGAGCTTATAAAAAAGCATAAGTGCCCCATCGTTTCCTTCACAATGAATATAGCGGGGCCCCAAAAAACCTCTCCCGTTATAAAAAGAGGCTTTGACGAAGGACTTGCTATGCTTCTTGGCCGCATAGACGAAAGCGCCGTCAAGGAAAAAAGCGTCAGATTGTTGAAAACAGGCCCCGAAGCGTATATCGTGATAGATTTGCCGCCCGAAAAGATAAAAGCCGTATGCACGCAAATCGAAGAACAAAACGCACTCGGCAGACTTTTTGATATGGACGTTATAACAAAAGACAGCAAAAAGCTTACAAGGCAAAACGAAAGAGGCTGTATCGTATGCGGCAAATCGGGACGCCTATGTAGCGCAAGCAGGGCGCACACCGCAAACGAAGTATTTGCCGTAACAAATAATATTCTCCTTGAATATTTTAAGCAAAAAGACAGCGAAAAAATCGCCTTGTTTGCCGAAAAGAGCCTTATCGGCGAGGTCGAGACTACCCCAAAAGCAGGACTTGTCGACAAAAACAACTGCGGCAGCCACGCCGATATGAACCTCGAAAGCTTCAAAAAAAGTGCAGAGGCAATAGAGCCTTATTTTAAAACCTGCGTTCTCATAGGTATTGAAAGTGCCGAGAAGTCTTTTGACGAAACCTTTTCGCTCCTACGAAAAGCGGGGCTTAAAGCAGAAGAAAAAATGTTTGCCGCAACAGGCGGCGTAAACACGCATAAAGGCGCCATATATTCTTTGGGAATCATTTTAGGCGCTTTGGGCAGACTCTACAGTGCCGAAAAGCCCATAGCCGAAACCAAAGATATTTTAGCAGTCTGCGCAAAGCTTTCCGAAAAGTCGGCTATGGAAGACTTCGAAAAAGCAAGCGGTAAGACTGCAGGTGAAAAACTATATCTTGAGAGCAAAATAAAAGGAATACGCGGTGAGGCGCTTTTGGGCTTTCCAAGCGTTAAAAATATCGCCTTACCCGTTTTTGAAAAAATGCTTTCGGACGGATACAATAGAAATGATGCCGCGTCGGTTTGTCTTGTGCATCTTATCGCAAGCGTGGAAGATACCACCCTATATAAAAGAGGCGGAAAAGACGGTGCAAACTATGCAAAAAACTACGCACAAAGCTTGATTTCGGAAGGCGTAACGCACAAAAAGCTTTTAAAAATGGACGAGGAATTTATAAAAAGAAATCTGTCCGCCGGCGGATGTGCAGATCTTCTCGCGCTCACTTTATTCTTGCACGATATAAAGCAAAAAGGCTCCTTTTGAGGAGCCTTTAATTATTTTTCTTTTTTCTTTGCAAGAGCCGATATCTCGGGGAATTTCGAGACTATATAAGCAGAGCCGTTTTTTCCGTGCGGCACAATACAATTCGAGCAGTCCTTGACACCGCTTTCGAGATAAACGAAATTGCCGCCGCATTTGTCACCCAAAGGATAGAGCGGGCAATAGCAAAAAATGCAGTTGAAATATTCTCCGTCTGTTTTATGGCAAGGGAAAAACTTGCACTGCGTATTTTTGAAATAGGGAAAATCATTGTCCATAAGATTCCTCCGGAAAAAGAATGTCTACGGCTTGATTATATTCCAAAAACAAATAAAAATCAAGGATTTTTCCCATTTAATTGACACTGCAATACAAATATGCTAAACTATCATTAAATCCTGTTTCTAAAGAGGAGTAACAATGTTCGCAGATCTTTGTAAAAAGCTCGGATTCCCGTCGGAAAGCTTACCCGTATTGGAAAGTGCGTATCTGTCCGTTTGCAATCACCCTTGTTTTCAAAAGGCGCGTGAGAGTCTTCTTTCGCCTAACACCGCCGCGTTTAACGAGACAACGGAGGAAATAATTAAGACAAGCGGTATCAACGCATACACGCTCAATATGGTGCTTTGCATCTCCTGCCTTGACGAGCTTTGTAAGATTTACGAAAGCCAAGGCGAAAGGGGGAAATTTGACTCCTACGCGAAGGCCTTGAAAAAACTTCTTGAAGCATGCAAGGAAACTTACGGCGTCTGGGGACTTAAAAACGCGCTTTGGAATTGGATGTTTCACGACCACCAATGTATAAGGCTCGGCAGACTGCAGTTTGAGCCGTACTTCCATTTCTGCGACGTAGAATATAAAGGAATAAAAAAGAATGCCCCCGTAATACTTATACATATCCCCGGCGGAACACCGCTTGATATGGGCGAAGTTGAAAAATCGCTGAAGCTTGGCTATGAGCATTTCAAGGACAGATTTGAAAACGAGACGGTGCCCTTTATCACGCACTCTTGGCTCATATATCCGCCATATTTTGACTGCGTGTTTAAGAAAGGCGGGAATCTTGAAAAGTTTGCACGGCTTTTTAACGTAATAGACGAAAACGACGAAAATTTTGCAAATTTTGCGACGGTTTTCGGCAGAGCCTATCGAAATGAAGATTTGGACAGCGTGCCCAAGGAGACGTCTTTGCAAAGGAATATGCTTAAATTTATCAAAGACGGCAACCCTATGGGTCAAGGCTACGGCATATTCTTTTACGGCAAAAACGGAATAGTGAAATAGTAAAAACACGGTTTGGTACTCCCAAACCGTGTTTTGATTTTTGTGTCAGTTTTCTATGCTTTGCTCGACCGCAATTATTATCTGCTCCTGCGTCAGCACGTTTTTCTCGTTTACCTCGATATCATGCTGAACTCCCGCACAAACATCGCAAATTTGCCCGACGCCGACCTCATAATTTTCACGAAGGTCAATAGGCATGGATATCGGAATTTCCGTTATCGCCCCGCACAATATACATCTTTCAAATTCCTCTGTTTTGGACGTCTTCTTCACGCTTTTAATCTCCTTATTGGAACGCTTAATGCGCGTGCCCCAGATTTTCACCTTAAGTGTAAATTTCATAAGGGCATTCTCCTTTTTTATCTTGGCTTTTTCACTTCTTGTTCGTCAAGCAGAAGATAAAAACTTCAAAGATTTTTTACCCTCTGCTTGCCGCCTATCCCGCGGTAAAGCGGGATAGGACGGGATTTATAATCTTAATTATTTTGCACTAACAACGTAACCGTTAACAGCATCGCCGGTAATCTTATAACCGTCTGCAACGAAGCCGGCAATGGTATTTTCACAAACCGTAGCGGCATCGCCTTCGGTTTCACCGGTACGCATCCAGCTACCGTAGAATGTTCCTCCGGTTACAAAGCAATCATATTGCTTCTCACCGTTATAGTAATTAAACTCCAACACTCTGGTGGTATCAGCATTTCCGTCTTCATTTCTGATAAAGGCATTCGCATCACCGGTATTATCGAGCTCATAGGTCGTAGTAAAGATACCGCCGGTGATTTTAATGGAACTGCCGCGCAAAACTCCGCCTTCACGGTCCTTATCCATAATGTTTCTAACAGCGAACAACTTATCTGCGCCATTCAGCAAATGAATGTCGCCGCCATTAATTTCAATGTAAGCAGCATCACAGCGATCGGCGTTCAGGTTAAAGGGTTGATACATGTTCATGGTGCCGTCATTGACAATCAGCTGTCCGTTTTCGGCAAAGGATACGCCTAAAACGCTTGCATACGTTCCACGGCAATTCAAAGTACCGCCATTTACAACGATCTTGCCGTTACCGGTTGCAGAGAATGCACCAAAAGAATGTTCTCCGCCTTCAATAATCAACGTAGCGTCACCTGTTACACACAACTCATAATTAGTCTTTAACGCACCGCTATAAACGGTAATTGAGCCACTACCATTTATCAATGCAGTTTCATTAAAAGAAATAGCAGTACCTTCAGAAGCGTAAATAGCAACATCCTCGTTTACTGTAAGATATGTGTTGCCATTTGCCTCATTGGTTAAATCAATGTTTTCGGTAACATAAATGTCTTTACCTTCAGCAAGCAGATCAGCGATTTCCGCAAAGGTATTGGCGCTCGAAACCTTTACGGGAGTAGGAATAACAGGATATTCGCCGTTTATATCGTACTGATTATCGAAACTGTCGCTTTCAAAAGTTTCTTGTGTTGCAAGGATCTGAATATCGAACGCAGCACCGAGATCCATACCCTGATAATCGTTTCCCGCACTTTCCT
Organism: Eubacteriales bacterium; assembly: GCA_045585835.1. Lineage (GTDB taxonomy): Bacteria > Bacillota > Clostridia > Oscillospirales > CAG-272 > CALCTE01. Next base: position 3,946 of record JAZMZG010000009.1, on the reverse strand, counting down.
GCATCTTAAGCGCAATGCCGAGATAAGCAACTTCGCTTGCTTCAAGGTTGCCCTTCGTAGTAGTCTCAATGGTATTCACAAACTGTGCAACAGTGCCAACCCTTTCGTAGCCGTCAAGATTGCGGTCGGCTGGATATGTAAGCTCGGTTTCACTCGGGCAAACATATACGTCAATTACCTTTGCAAGATCTGTAAGATCTTCCATGCACACAAATTTTGCAATCCATTTGAGGGCAAGAGTTCCTTCGTTTTCAACCTTGAGAATCTTCACATCTGTGTAACCGGGTTCCCAATGGGTGTAATTAAAGATAGGAGCATTTGAATCCTTAATTGAGTTCCAACCGGTTTCTTTATCAAGCAGTTCAAGATCGAGCTTCAACGTACCCGACTGAATTTTGTTACCCGTAGATGTAACGCTGTCTGTAAACCAAGCGTATGTACTGCCTACGAGCATGGATACGCACAGTAAAAGTGCGAGCGCGCTCATAAGAAGTGCGTGCTTGGTGCCTCTTTTGTTTGTCATTTCCAATGACCTCCTTTTTTACTTTACCAACGTCGAAAATTTAACCGTTCTCTTTCCGACGCCGACACAGCGAAAGAGTCGGTTATTAACTTGTTTTTTTATTCTGCAAGCTCCGTATCCGTGCCCTCTTGCGTCTTCGCTGGCTCTTCGGTATCGGTCTGTTCTATATCCGTTTGCTCTATATCCGTTTGCTCTATATCGGTCTGCTCTGTTTCTTCACCGTCAGGCTCCGTCTGTTCGGGCTGTGTCTGTTCGGGCAAATCTTCGCCTTGTTCTTCGGGCGGCGTCGGGGTCTCTTTGCCCTCTTCGCTATCGTCGCCATCGCTACCGTCGCCCTCGCTATCATCGCCGTTTTCCGTATTGATTACGGGCGGCTCCAATACATCGTTTACGACAAGCTTTGCCAATCCGCCATTTACGATATACTCCGAGTTATATTTGTAAGCGGAATACTGTGACGACGTACCCCAATGCGCAACGAACGTTACTTTGGCTTCGTCGGTCATCACAAGCTCAAATTCGAGCCCCAAGGTCTTGCCGCCTTTTGCCTTTTCATCTACGCCGAGCTGTGCGGTATGGTAGGTTTTACCGTCTGCCTTGATGACTACAAAGCCCGTCTGTGCTGTGCTCTGCGGCTTCAACTCGCCAATCTTCACGGTGTAAAGAACGCCGGGCACCAAATCGCTTGTTTCAAACGATCTGTAATTGCTCGTCATCAACTTGACCTCGTTTCCGTCGGGGTCCGTAACGGTAATGGAGGTCTTAAAGGTCGCTGTTTTAATTGTGTTGTACTCGGAGGTGACATCGCAAGTGAAATATGCGTACGCCGTAAGTCCCATAGCCAAAAGGCACATAACCATAACGGCTACGGTCATAACGACACGCGTAAGCATTACTTTTTCACGTATTTTTGCGTGTTTGGGCACGTAGAAAAACTCGTTATACAGTTTTCTCACGCTATCAGCCTCCTTTCAAAGATTATCTGTCGTGTTAATTTTGAATCTGGTCCGCTTTTACGGTAATACCGAGCTCGACCGTAGGCACGGTATCGCCTCGGTAGTTTGCGACGTTGCCGACCTCTTCGGGCATACGCACGATGAGCGCGATATACGCTTCCCCCTCGGCTTCAAGCCTTACGGGATCGGTAGCGTAGTTATGAAGCGGCATATCGGCGATTTCATCTAATGGTATCTGCGCGTTTTCTTTTGCAATATCGCGAATAAGCGAGCCGCTTAAGACGTAATCCTCGGTGATATCGCTTATCACACCGAATTTGAGATAGTCCTGCAGTAAAAACTCCGTGCCGAAAACGTTAGTCGCCGCAACGCAGTCGTTTACGTTGACTGCCGTGTGGAAATTAAACGGTAAGTCGCCCTCATTTTCGACTTTCAGGTATACGACCTGCACGTAACCGGGCTCGTAGAGCGCGTTTTTATCAAAAATTTCGGTGTCAGCCTCTATTTCGTCCCACTCTTTGTTTTCGTCCAAATAAGATACCTTGAGGTCGAAATCCGCGAAGTGAAAAATATTGTTCATCTCAGGAGTGGTATCGACAAACCACGCAAGCGACGCTCCCGTGCCGAGAATGCCCCAAATAATGATGGCGCACAAGCTGAAGGCTAAGGCTATTCTTTTGTACAGTGTTTTATTTGACGGTGATCTCACGCCTTATTCCTCCTTGCTTTTTCAGTTCGATTCTTTGCTCTCCTTCTCCTTTGTTAAAAGAACGATTATGACAAAGAGAGCGCAAAGCATAATTACAAAATATATCCAAGCGTTACTGTTATCCGAAGTCTGCGGGGGTCTTGGGTCATCGGGGTCTACAGGGAATTCCTCGACCTTAAATTCCCAATCAAGAAAACCGATTTCGTTTTGATATTCGTTTGAAAGCTCCGTGGGAACGCTTAAAAGTACGTCAAGGTTGACCTCGCCGCCCGAATAGAGCGTACCGAGAAGCACCCAGTCCGTAAGACCTGCCGTTTCGTTTGCGGCGGCGTCGAACATATACGCCATCTCGTTTTCTTCGCTCTTTGACACCTTAAGGTCAAGCTGTGACAAAAATTCGGCGCTGTCCTCGTGCGCTCCGAGCGAGCGAATATATATGTCGACCTTTACTTTGTTATCGGCATCGTTTTTGACGGTGACCGTCTGCAAGAGCGTATCGCCCGGCATAACGCCCTTAAAATCGGGAAAAAGGTCGCTTATCGAATTATCGCTTCCGGGCTCAAATAAAAACTCACCTGCATTACCACTGTAAGTGACCTTGCCGCCCTCTGCGTATACCGAAAAAGCCGCCGAAGATATGAGAAAAAGAACGGTCAAAAACGTAATTATCTTCTCCATCTATCCTTCCTCCTTACTCTGCGGGCCAACCCGAAGCGGTAAAGGTGTTGCCGTCTGTTATCGGGTTATTCTCACTTTGTACGGCCTGCGCATTTACGGTGAGAGTCAAGGTCTTGCCAAGATATCTGTTATCTACTTTTCCGCCTACTATCTCCACGTGAGAGAATACTTTCGGCGTAGTTTCGTGAGGCTCTACGATACCCTTATAGTAGTACCAGCCGTCAAAAAGCTCCCAATGCTCGTCGCTTATGTTGAGCTTAAAGCAGTCATCGGCTGAAAGCTCCTCGGAATCCACACCGTAAACGATCTTCACGCGAAGATAGAACGGATGCTCGCAATCGTTTTCTATTGTGACTACCTTGGATACGATATCTCCGGGAACGATGTATACGCCTTCTTCGGGAAATTCTTGTCCCCCGTCGGTCGTTTCATGGATTATAAGCTGAATATTACCGGAGGTCACGACATTGGTGGCTTTTCCGACGGTTGAGTAATATGCAAGGGTTGCCTGGCTCATAAGGGTTATGAGTGCTGCCATAAGAGCAACAACAACGATTTTTATTTTGATCTTGCCCAACATAATGTCCTCCTTTTTGGGTATTTGAGTTAATAACTCGGCAATCAAAAGACACAAGCAGGATTTACTTATGCCCTTTGATTGCCGCCCACTCCCCATAAGGAGGAGTGGGTGGACTTACATCACGTAGATTTATTTGATAATAGTAGCTTCACCGGAAACATCAGGAGTTCCGACAAGAGTGGTACCCTGAAGATTTACAGTAGCGCCACTCATAGTTCCGCGAAGAATGATAACGGCATCACCGTCGTCGTTAGCGCTCTTGAGAGTGCTGTTAGCAATAGTGAAATTACCGCTGTTTGTGCTACCATTCACGCCAACGCGAACACAGTAGCCGGTGGTATCGAACTCACAACCGCTCATGGTGAGAGAAGGTGTATTGTTAAGGTTGATACCATTCTTGGAGTATACCTTACAATCAGTAATGGTAAGACCCTTTTCAACGTTGGTTACCTGCAAGAGGGAGTGCATACCAGCATTGGCAGTACAATTCTCAACCTTGA
>JAZMZG010000008.1:0-59792 GCA_045585835.1 Eubacteriales bacterium | reverse complement strand
CGCTCAAAAACGCTCCACCGGAGCCTTTTTTCGCTGCTTCGAATCCCTTTTTTATAATTCCCGCCAAAGAAAAAAGGACGCCGTTTGGCGTCCTTTTCGTTGGCTGGGAATGAGGGATTCTTCTTGAAATTTTCAAATCACCTCGGATTTTCTAAAATGTTGTGCTTTGAAAATTTCTTCGGTCACCGCTCAAAAACGCTCCACCGGAGCCTTTTTTCGCTGCTTCGAATCCCTTTTTTATAATTCCCGCCAAAGAAAAAAGGACGCCGTTTGGCGTCCTTTTCGTTGGCTGGGAATGAGGGATTCGAACCCCCACAAACGGAGTCAGAGTCCGGTGTGCTACCATTACACAAATTCCCACTGACAACGCATAACAGTATAGCATCAAAAATGCGTATTGTCAAGTAATTTTTTACAACTTTTTGCAAAATATACAAAAAACTATTCACCCAAAAGCTTCTGCATTCTGATATCCTTGCCCTCAAACTGTAAAAGCATAAACTGTCCGAAAAGGCGGGATATTATCCTATCGTCGTATTTTGCCTTTATTTCCTTGGGATTTAAGTTCGTGCTTATTATCGTCGGGAGCTGTGCGTTCATTCGCGCGTTAAGTATATTATAAAGCGTACTCTCCGCCATATTGCCGCCCATCTCCGCTCCGAGGTCGTCCATTATAAGCAAGGTGCATTCGGTATACTTTGCCGTTTCGTTATCCTCACGGTTAAAGCGATTCTTTTCGTATGCCGAGAAAATGCTCTGTGCCGTATCGTATACCACTTCATAGCCCTTATCCAAAATGCTCATCGCCATAGCCGACGAAAGATGGGTTTTTCCGAGTCCCGTACCGCCCATAAACAAAAGGCTGGGACTTCTTTCGCAAAAATCCGCAGAGTACTCTTTGCAATATTCAAACAGTCCTGCCATACTGTCTCTGTTTTCAACAGGATAAAGTTCTAAATCGAAATTTTCGAATCTCTGACGAAGAAGCGCTTTTCCGAGTCCCGAGGAAAGATAGTTTTCCCTTTTAAGCGCTTTTTTAAAGCACTCGCATACGTCTATTCCGACAAGTCCCGTATCTTCGCATTTTTCGCACTCATATTGGGGCGTTATGAAGCTATCGTCATATCCGAGCGAGAAAAGTATCTCGCTTCGAAGCACACGAAGCGACTTCATTTTTTCCTTTATACGCAAAATGTCGTCGCTATGGTTATGCCCAATATCCTGCATACAGCGCATAAGGCTTATACCGAGAGTGGCTATCTCTCCCTCAACCGAGGCAAACTCAGGGCTTTCACGGCGAAGAGCCTCCTTATTTGCTTCAGCTTTACTTTGAGCGGCGTTGCGCTTTTTTTCAAACTGTTCCTTTACGGCAACGTAATTATTTGCCATTTTCTTTTCCTTTCTTCTTTGCGCCCTTCTTTATTGCGGCGGAAAGAAAATCGTCAAATACAAAGCTCTCGGACGAGAACACGTCTTTTACTTTCGTGTCTCCTTGCTCCTCTTGCTTTGCCTTCTCGAGTGTGTCTATACCCTTTTCCTTCCAACTTTGAATTATCTTCGTCATATAAGCAAGGCGCACCGTGCCTATATTTTGTATCATCTTTTCGTAAGCGTATTCCAAAAGCGAAAAATCCGTTTCGGCATACAACGTAAAATGCTTCTTTTCGGAGGGTGTCAGCGCTCTGTCACCGAATCCGAAGAGCTTACGAAGCTTGTACTCTTTACGGTTTTTCTTCTCCGCTTCGGCAATATAAGCCTCAAGCTTTGAAAAATCGTCTACTCCCTCTTCCACAAGCGAAAGTGCAGTCTTTTCGATATACCGCACGCTCTTCTTGCCCCTCTCGCAACAGTACGAGGTCAGAGAAAGTATGTACTCGGGGGAAAGAGAAAGCCAATCGTAAAGACAGCCGACGAATATTTCCGTATCGTGCGGTGTGAAGCTCTTTCCGATAAGCTTTTGGCAATCGTCAAGTATTGCCTTAAGCGGCTTATTTTTAGATATTATTTTTGCCAAGGTCTCTCCGTCATAATCGGGACGTGAAGGGAGATTCGGCGAAAGCTCACAAGACGGCGATGCGCCGACAAAGGATATATCACTTGCGCCTCTCCAAAAAATAAGTGCTTTTTCCACTTCTTTTGCGTCTATACCGAGATATGCCGCACAGTCAAAAACCGTACGCCCTGCATTTGCGCAAAAATAAAGCGCTGTTTTAATTTCATTCGCCGTTGCGGATTTTGAACGTGCCATAACGAAGGAGGGCACGACAAAAAAGTCTCCGGCAAAGGAAAATACGTTATCTTTTTCTGCCATTTCGCTCTCCTTTCGAGTTTATTTTTAATGTCGGTCTTAACGCTATTTTACAACATACGCACAAATAAATCAAGTGTTATTTATTATATAAGAAAATATTTTCCCGAAAGCTATTGCAATTTATCAAAAAGCGTGGTATAATCTGTCCGTTTAGGTAGTAAAAAAATATAGACCTATGGAGGAAATATGATTACAGCAGCAGTAAACAATTTGTCAACACTTAACTTGGTGTTCGGAATACTGATCATTGTATTTGCAGTATTTATTATAATCGCAGTTCTTATGCAGAGTTCCAAAAACCGTTCTCTCTCCGGAGTTGTTTCCGGCGGTGCAGAAACCTTCTTCGGTAAAAAGAAGGCTTCTTCGATTGAGAAAACTCTTAACGTTCTCACCATAATCGCATCAATTATTTTTGCGATCCTCGTTATTCTCGTTTGCATCTTCAACCAAATTCCCGAGAAAGCTGCCGATACTGAAGGTACACAGACCGAGGAAGGTACGGAAACCGAAGGCACAGAAACCGAAGGTACAGAAACCGAAGGTACAAAAACCGAAGGCACAGAGACTGAAGGCACAGAAACCGAAGGTACAGAGGCCGAAGGTACAGAGACCGAAGGTACAGAAACCGAAGGTACGGACGCAGAATAATCAAATTAGCAACTTAATACCGCAAAGGCACGGAAGCCTTTTTAGCGGAAAACGCAACACGCAAGGCTTTCTTGAAGGTCATACTTTGAGAAAGCCTTTTTTAACGAAAGGCGATACATAATGAAGAAAAACAGTTGCTCGATAAGTAACAGAAAGGGCTCTACGGGCGGTCAAGCCGTCATTGAGGGCGTAATGATGAAATCAAAAGACCGTTGGGCGCTTGCCGTACGTAAGGAAAGCGGAGAGATTGCGGTCGAGTCACATAAGTATACAACTATTTGTCAGCGCACGTTTTGGGGGAAGATCCCCGTTATTCGAGGAGTGATAAACTTTATAGAAACCATGAAGCTTTCTATGGACACTCTTACGAAATCCACGGAAATGCTCGGTATAGAGGAAGAGCCGACAAAATTCGAAAAATGGCTTGAGAAAAAATTTGGTAAAAGCCTTATGGCTGTCGTCGGAACTGTCGGCATGCTTCTGGGCGTGCTTTTATCGCTCGCTCTTTTCGTATTCTTACCTACACTTGCCTCCGACTTTTTGCATCCTCTTTTTAATATGGAAGAGGACACCTATTTATCGGATCTCGTATACAGTCTTATAAAAGGCATAGTGCGCATCGCCATATTTTTGGCGTATATATACCTCATCTCACTTTGGAAAGAAATGCACAGGGTCTTCCAATATCACGGTGCGGAGCATATGTCTATATTTGCGCACGAAAGCGGCGAAGAGCTTACGGTGGAAAATGTCAAAAAATACAAGCGCTTCCATCCCCGTTGCGGAACAAGCTTTATGGTAATAATGATGCTTGTTAGCATCATTATTACATCATTTGTGCCTTGGAGTCAGATAACCGAAAACTCTCTTGTTCGCTCTCTCATAAGCATAATCTTCCTCCCTCTTATAGTAGGTGTGGGATATGAATTTATAAAGTTTGCGGGAAAACACGACACGAATCTTATCGTAAAAATACTCTCTGCGCCGGGACTTTGGGTACAGAGAATTACGACAAAACAACCCGACGATTCTATGCTTGAGGTTGCTATCGCATCTTTAAAAGCATCGCTCCCCGATATTTATGGGCAAGATGCCGTGCAAGAAGAGGACTCGGAATGAAGCTCTTTGAAGCATTAAAAGAAGCCGTGCTGTTTTTTGAGGAGTGTGGCATAGACAGCGCAAAAGGCGATGCAAAACAGCTTCTTTGCCACTTGTTTGCTCTAACTCCCGAAAAATACGCTATAGAAAAGAACGAGCCTTGTGACGAAGCAAGGCTTGAACTCTTTAGAAAGCTCTGTAAAAAGAGGGCGGGAGGATATCCTCTTCAGTATATTTTAGGCTCGTGGGATTTTTACGGCTATGAATTCTTTGTTGACGAGGGTTGTCTTATCCCCCGAGGGGAAACGGAGCTTATAGTAAAAACCGCACTTAAACTCGATATAAAAAATTGCCGCTTTGCAGATCTCTGTACGGGAAGCGGTTGTATCGGCATAAGCTATGCTTTACAAAATAAAACGGCATCGGGAGAGCTTTACGATATCTCCGATAACGCTTTAACCGTAGCAAATAAAAACCTTGCCCTTCATAAAGTACAAGACAGAGTAAAAACAGCAAAATTCGACGTACTCAACGATAAGCTCCCGGGCGGGCTTTCCTTAATAATGTCGAATCCGCCGTACATAAACGCACGTGATATGCGCAGCCTTCAAAAAGAAGTTCTCTGTGAGCCGAAAATCGCTCTTTTTGGCGGTAACGACGGGCTTGATTTTTACAAAGCTATATGCAAAAAGCACTTTAACTCACTCAAAGACGGCGGATACATCATATTTGAAGTCGGCTATGACCAAGCAGACGACGTATGTGCACTTCTTACGGAAGAAGGCGCAAAGGATATTCAAATTTTCACCGACCTTTACGGCGTAAAGCGTGCCGTTTTGGGCAAAAAGAAGGACTAATATGCAAAACGAAAAGACGAAAAACGAATATTTTGCAGATTCTATAGACGTTGCGGTAATCGGCGCAGGACACGCCGGCTGTGAAGCCGCTTTGGCTTGCGCAAGGCTTGGAATGTCAACCGTGCTTTTTACGCTTTGTCTTGACGCCGTTGCAAATCTCCCCTGCAATCCATCTATCGGCGGAAGCGGTAAAGGGCATCTCGTGTGCGAGCTTGATGCTCTCGGCGGGCAAATGGGAAAAACTGCAGACGAGGTCATGCTCCAAAGCAGAATACTTAATCAAACAAAGGGTGTTGCCGTCCATTCGCTTCGTCAGCAAACCGACAGACGCAAATATCAAATTGCGATGAAGAAGGTATTGGAAAATACCGAAAATCTCCTCTTAAAGCAAGCGGAGGTCACGGAAATTCGAGTCGAAGACGGCAAGGTCACCTCCGTCGTAACAAAGCTTGGCGCAGTGTATAACGTAAAAGCCGCTATCGTTTCTACGGGCACGTATCTTGACAGCACCATAATTATCGGTGACGTATTCTACAGCGGCGGACCCGACGGCTCTCACGCCGCAGTCGGACTCACAAAATCTCTTGAAGATGCGGGCGTTAAGATAATGCGCTTTAAAACGGGTACGCCGTCAAGAGTGCATAGGGACAGTATAGATACAAGCGAGCTGCAAGTTCAAGAGGGCGATGAAAAGCCGCAATACTTCTCCTACTATACGGACAAGAGCAAGCAAAGGCCGCAGCTTCCCTGCTACGTTACATATACGAACGAAAAGACGCACGATATAATAAGAGCAAATCTGCACCGCTCTCCTCTTTATTCGGGAAAGATAAAAGGCGTAGGACCAAGATATTGTCCGAGTATAGAAGATAAAGTAGTCAGATTTGCCGAAAAAGAGCGTCATCAGCTTTTCATAGAGCCCTGCGGCGAGGATACTAAGGAGATGTATATTCAAGGCTTTAGCTCCTCGCTTCCCGAGGACGTTCAAATGCAAATGATACACTCTTTAAAGGGGCTCGAAAATGCAAGGGTGATGCGCAGTGCATATGCCATAGAATACGATTGCTGTGACCCGACCCAACTTTATCCCACGCTTGAATTTAAGGACATAAAGGGACTTTACGGTGCCGGACAGTTTAACGGCACCTCCGGTTACGAGGAAGCCGCATGCCAAGGTCTTGTTGCGGGTATAAACGCTTCGCTTTCGATTATGGGACGTGAAAGCCTCGTTTTGTCACGAAGCTCATCGTATATCGGCACGCTTATCGACGACCTTGTCACAAAAGGCACAAATGAGCCGTACCGTATCATGACATCACGCTGCGAATACAGGCTTTTGCTTCGCCAAGACAATGCGGAAGAAAGGCTTTGCAAGATAGGCTACGACATAGGTCTTGTTGACAAAGAGCGCTACGAGCACATTATAAAGCGCTGTGAAGCCATACAAAAGGAGATAAAGCGTATATCAAAGATAGTCGTGCCACCCTCTGCGCTTGCAAATGAGATAATGAGGTCAAAAAACAGCACGGAGCTTGATACGGGCATACACTTAAACGACCTTTTAAAAAGGCCCGAAATAAGCTATGACGATACTCTCCCGCTTGACCCCGAGCGCCCCGCACTTCCCGATGAAGTTAAATCGAGGGTGCAAACTGAAATTAAGTATGCGGGATATATATTAAAGGAGCTTGCGGAAATTGAGCGTGTCAAAAAGCTCGAAAGCAAAAAGATACCCGAGGATTTCGACTACGATAAGGTCGTAGGGCTTCGTCTTGAAGCAACTCAAAAGCTAAAGCAGATAAGACCCATAAACATCGGGCAAGCAACGAGAATATCGGGAGTAAGCCCTGCGGATATAACCGTACTTCTCGTATACGTGGAAATGAGGAATAAAAATGGACAAGGCTCTGTTTAAAGCTTCGCTTCTTGCGGGAGCGGAAAAATTAAACATCGGCATAGACGATGCTTGCTATGAAAGGCTCGAAAAGCTATACGAGCTTATGCTCTCGGAAAACGAAAGACAAAACTTGACGAGAATCGTTACGGAAGAGGACGTTGCCGAGAAACATATGCTCGATAGCCTAACTCTTTCAAATTTTCTCGAAAAGGGCGTGCGTCTTGCGGATATTGGCTGCGGTGCGGGATTTCCTACCCTCCCCGTTGCCTGTGCAAGAAGTGACGTTAATATAACCGCAGTCGATTCGACCGAAAAACGCATACGTTACGTAAACGAAACGGCAAGGGCGCTCGGTCTTGAAAATGTAATTGCGATTGCGGCAAGAGCGGAGGAGCTTGGTAAAAAAGCGGATTTCCGTGAGAGCTTCGACGTATGCACTGCAAGGGCGGTAGCATCTCTTAACGTACTTTGTGAATATTGCTTGCCGCTTGTAAAGGTTGGCGGTATATTCGTTGCGATGAAGGCAAACGCAAGAGAAGAGATAGAAAACGCAAAAAAGGCGATAGCCGTATTGGGCGGCAGGATAAAAGAGATAAGGGAATTAAGGCTTCCGTTTTCGGATTCGGAAAGAACGATAATCGTGATAGAAAAGGTAAAAGCCACTCCCCTTACGTATCCCCGTGCGGGCGGAGCAATAAGTAAAAAACCTTTGTGAATGACAAAAAAACAGTCGGTTGCAAATTGCAACCGACTGTTTTTACTTTTCGAGCGCTTCTTTTATTGCCATGGAAAGCTGGTCGGGGCAAGAGGTGAGCTTTAAGCCGCACTTTATTCCCGAAAGTCTTTTAATTGCCTCTTCGGCGTTCATTCCGATAATGAGTGCCGAAACCCCCTTCGTATTGCCGCTGCAACCGCCGTCAAAGCTAACTTCTGTTACGATTCCGTCTTCGATTTCAACGTGAACGCTTCTTGAGCAAGTGCCTTTTGTTTTGTAGTCAACAGTCTTTTTCATAATAACTCCTATATTTTATATTTTTAAATCAATACCTTCTCAAGCTTCTTTAAAGCTATCTTCTCTATCCTTGACACGTAGGAACGGGAAATTCCCAAAACAGAGGCTATCTCCCTTTGCGTTTTTTGGGGATAACCGAAAAGTCCGTAGCGATAGCATATTATCTGCCTTTCTCTGTCTGATAACGTTTCGCCTACTGCCCTAAGTGCTTTTGCGCTTTTTATCTTTCTGTCTATCGTTTCGCATATATCGTCCTCACAGCTCACGATATCCATATAGGTTAAGGCGTTGCCGTTTTTGTCCGTGTCTATCGGCTCGTTTATACTTACCTCCGCACCCGTTTTCTTCAAGGTCCGGAAATACATAAATATCTCATTTTGCAAGCATTTTGCTCCGTACGTGGCAAAGCGTGTTCCGCTTTCAACGTTAAAGCTGTCTACTGCTTTGATAAGTCCTATCGTACCTATCGAAAGAAGGTCGTCTTGGTCGTAGCTACCGCTGTATTTTTTTACAATATGCGCAACGAGCCTTAAATTTCTCTCGATAAGCGTCGCTCTGGCTTTTTTGTCTCCAAGCTTCATTCGTATAAAGCATTCCTTTTCCTCCTTTGGAGATAAGGGCGGAGGAAAGCTCATATTCCCGCCTATCTTTAAGGTTACAAGGAAAAATGAGCATATTACGGCAATCAGATCAAGCATAAGCATACCTCGCTTTTACAATGGCGTTATTTAAGCTTATGCAAAATCGCCTCCGAAAAGAAGCACCGTGCGATTATTTATTTGGGCTCGGACGATGCTTTGCGGTGTATTCATCCACATCTATGCGTATAACGTTTACTACGTTTAGCATTTTATCCGTAAAGTCGAAATCCTTGCCCGTCTGCGTTTTCATAAGAATTTTAAGGCCTTCGCTCTTTTCGCTTGTGTCTTCAAGTATATGTGCCGTGCCCTGCGCCATAACGCTTGAATAAGAGGTGCCGTATCTGCAAGCTATATCACCCTCAAAGTGTACTATATCACAGTCCACCTCAACGAATACGTCGGGCTTTTTTCTTATTATATCAATTTTTCTGCCCTCAAGAGCACCGTGTATATAGAACGTAAGGCGTCCGTTTGTGAGAGTATAGCCGTAGTTCATAGGCACAACGTATGGCATATTATCGTCAACGAGTCCAATATGAGCTATCTTCGCCTTATCAAGTATTTGTGTTATTTTGGAAATATCCGTTATCTCTCTCTCTCGCCTTGTGATGCCTTTTTTTATCATATATTTTCAAGCTCCTTTACTACATATGCTATTGCGTGCTCCGTGTTTTTCGGAGCTATTCTGTCCGCTACCGCTTTTAGTTCGGGGATCGCATTTTCGACGGCATACCCTATATCCGCTTTGGTTATCATTTCGATATCGTTGGAATGGTCGCCGACTGCGACGACGGTAGGGTCACCTCCGAAATACTCGCATAGCTTTTCTATGCATATGTGTTTGCCCGTGCCAAGCGGCAGTACCTCAAGTAAAGTATCGGAGCTTTTTACAACTCTCGCAATATCCGAAAAATGCTCTTGGGCGTACTCACAAAGCTCGTTTAAAAGCTCTTTGTCGCTTACAAAGACTGCCTTAAATGCTTCGGCGTGTATCTCGTTTGCGCCAAAAAGCGCATCGTTTAAATCTTTCACCGTTTTACAAATAGCGGTCGATTTACGGCAATTTAGGCAAACTATAACGTTATCGTGCCCCGCGCATTTCTCAAAAAGCGACATAGCAACACTTTTTTCTTTGTCGTTTAAGCTTTTTGCCCATAAGTCTTTACCGCTTTTCACGTCATATATATGCGTTCCGTTTAAAGCGATGATGGGATATTCGGACTTATAACCGAGCTTCGTTTCGGCGTAGTTATGATAACGCCCCGAGCTTATGATAAATTTGCCGCCGCCGGAGGTGAAATATTCAATTGCTTCAAGATTTTCTTTGGATATCACGCCATCGTCATTCGTTAAAGTTCCGTCTATATCGGAAAAAAGGATTACGTTTTCAAACTTCTTCACTTTGCTCTTCCTAAACTTTATCTAATATCTTTATATAAGGGAAATCCCCGAGTATCAGTCCAACGAGCTTTTCTCCGTCCTCGGTAAGACCGTCTTTCTCAATGAATATCTCATCTGCATCAAGACCTACGGCATATCTTACAAGCGCTTCGGTATCTTTGCACTCTCCGCTTGCCTTTATTACTATAACAGCACCTTTGAGTTTTGGCTTAAAGCCTTTTTTCAGAATTGTCAAAAGTATATCTCTTACCGTATAAACCACGGAGAAAAACAGCGCAAGAGAAATCATTATTACAATAATGTTATTACTCATAGCTCTATCCTCCCACTATAGTTTATGTTAAGGGAGTCTACTTTGATATTGCCTTTATCAGCGCCGAGACTTCGCCGCCTACATATTTATCTATGGGCATACCATAGGAAATAAGCTTTCTGACTGCCGTTGAGCTTATGCTTTTTATGCTGTCGTCTGCCGGCAAAAGCACGGTTTCCATATCGGGTGCAATCCCTTTGTTTACACGTGCGATATGCGCTTCGTATTCAAGGTCCTTTCCGTCTCTTACGCCCTTGACGAGCGCACGTGCGCCGAGCTTCTGTCCAAGCTCTGCAACTATACCGTCACAAAAAACGGCTTCTGCGTTTTCGATATGTCTTATAGCCGCTTTTACCATTTCAAGTCTTTGCTCTGCGGAAAACATATACGTCTTTTCCGCATTTTGCGCAACGACAACGTAAACTTTATCGAAGAGCTTTGATGCTCTCTTGACGATATCCGTATGCCCCAGCGTCACAGGGTCGAAGGAGCCCGGCACGAGCGCTATATTTTCCTTTGCCATTACAGGCTCTCCTTCTTTTGAAGCTTCGTTACGAAAGTTTTTCCGTAGCGGTATACCTTGAGGGTATCGTAACCGTCGCACTCTATAGGCTCGTCCTTATCACTTTCCACAATAACTATGGCTCCGTCTGAAAGAAGGTTTCCCTCTATAAGCCTTACGAGTGCATCAAGCGCATAGTCGCTTGAGTAAGGCGGGTCTATAAATACAAGGTCAAATTCACGTCTGTCAGCGGCGCTTTTAATGTATTCCTTATATCCGCTGCAAAGCACGAGGCTCTTTGAATAAAGCTTCGTTTTTTGGCAATTGCGCTTCATAAGCTCTACCGCCTTGTCGTTTGCGTCTACGAATACGCAGTTCTCGGCGCCTCTGCTGAGTGCTTCAAGTCCGAGCTGACCGCAACCGCCGAAAAGGTCGAGCACACGTCTTCCCTCTATATCGAACTGTATGGCGGAAAAAATACCCTCCTTGACCTTCTCCGTAGTGGGACGGGTTATATCCTCTCCTTCAAGCGTTTCAAGTCTTGTTCCTCTTGCTGTTCCCGTAATAATTCTCATTTTTACTTTACCTCGTGAAGTTGTTTATATATATTTTCTGCTATTTTGGGTGAGATTCCCTTTACTTTGGAAAGCTCCTCTACACTTGCGTTTTTCAAGTTTTCAAGGCTTCCGAAATATGCACGCAAAGCGTTTGCCTTTACCTTACCTATACCCTCAAGGTTCTCAAGACTGCTTTTTTTAAGCGACTCTCTCCTGCGCTTATCCATACGGGATAAGCTGTAGCGGTGGACTTCCTCCTGTATCTTGTAAATAAACGAAAATATCTCTGCGTCCTTCGCAATAGATATTTCCCGCACGCCGTCGGTGAGCGTGCGTGTTTTATGGTGTCTGTCTTTGACCATACCAAACACGGCTATATCGAGCGAAAGCTCCTCAAGTACATCTTTTAAAGCATTCACTTGTATCTCGCCGCCGTCGGCAAGTATAAGGTCGGGCATCGGCAGGAAGCTCTCATCGCCTTCTAAAGCTCTCTCAAGCCGTCTTTTAAGCGCCTGTGCCATACACGCACTGTCGTTTTGCATATCAAATTCCTTCGCATTGAAGCTGCGGTACGCTTTTTTATTGAATACGCCGTTTTCCACGACTATCATACCCGTGCTTATAAAATCGCTTCCCCAATTCGATACGTCATAGCTTTCGATGCGCTCGGGGTATACCTCAAGGCAAAGGAGATTCGCAAGAAGTGCAAGCGTCTTTCCCTCTCTGCGACTTCTTTCATTATATGCACGCACGTACTCTGCAGCGTTTGCAAGTACCATATCGCAAAGCTTTTTATTGTCGCCTATCTGTGATTTGGAAAATACGACCTTTCTTCCCGCCCTTTCGGAAAGATATGCTTCAATAGCCTCTTTTTCCTCTTCATCTACGTCTATATTAGTGAATATCCTTGCGGGGATATCCGCCCTCTTTTCGTAAAGCTCGTACAATACGCTCGAAAAGCTCTCGCTGTTTATAACGGTATCGGATGCAAATCGGTAGGATATCTTATCCCCGAAGCAACCGTCTCTCACCGTTGCAAGAGTAAGAGCTGAGCCTTGCTCGCCCTCATATAAAACAACGTAATCGGCGTTCTTTTCGCATTTGCCTTGCACTCTCTGCTTTTCTCTGAGAACTTTTATGCTCTTTATGGCATCACGGTACCCCGCCGCCTTTTCAAATTCGAGCTTTTCTACCGACTCTTGCATTTTGTTTTCAAGGGAGCGTATGACCTTTTCCTGATGCCCCTTTAAAAACGCACGTACGTCGTCGATTATCTGTGCATATTCTTCACAGCTTACTTTGCCCGTACAAATGCCCACGCAACGCCCTATGTGATAATTAAGGCAGGGACGCGCTTTACCTATATCCTTGGGAAAGCTTTTCTTGCACGTCGGTAAAGCAAAGAGCTTTCCGACAAGGTCCGCAAGACGTCCGGCGGAGCCTACGGTGCTGTACGGCCCGAAATACTCACCTGCACCGCTGCGTCTTCTCGTAACCGTTACCTTAGGATATTTTTCGCACGTCAGCTTTATATACGGATAGTTTTTGTCATCTTTAAGAAGAATATTATATTTCGGAAGGTACTTTTTTATCTGTATATTTTCCAAAATAAGCGCTTCACTCTCGCTTTGAGTGAGGATATAGTCGAAATCCCTTGCGGCATTTACCATTTTTTCCGTTTTTATGCTGTGAGGTATTTTGGAGAAATACTGCGACACGCGGTTTCTCAATTTCTTCGACTTTCCTACGTAGATGACATCTCCCTGCCCGTTTTTGATTATATATACGCCGCTTGTCAAAGGTAGCTCCATCGCCTTTTGATAAAGCTCTTCTCTTGTCACTTTTTCGTCACCTTTTTCTTATTTTAGCTCTACGACGGTAACACCGTAATCACCCTCTCCGTAAGCGCCCGCTCTGAAGCTCTTTACACGCTTATCTCTTTTTAGGCACTGCCACAAGTGATTACGCAAAGCGCCCGTGCCCTTGCCGTGAAGAAGCGTTACGGTATGCACACCCGCCCTTAATGCATCGTCCATATATCTGTCGGTCATAAACCAAGCATCGTCGCCCGTCTGACCTCTCATATCAAGCTCCATTTCAAATTCCTTCGTCGAAGGAATATATCCCGCGCTCTGCACCTTTTTCTTCTTTTTAAGTGCCGCCTTGTCGGGCTTTGCAAGCTTCGATATATGAAGCTTCGTGCGTATAACGCCTATTTGAAGCTCTACGTTACCGTCCTTGTCGGGTGCTTTGTTTACCGTGGCGTTTTGTTTCATATCGGGAATAAACACCGTATCTCCCGCTTTGATATTTTCCACGGGCTCGTAGTCCGACATATCCGCTTTTCTGACCGGGTTTGCCTCATCGTCGAGCTTGTTGAGGCTTGTCGATATGGCACGTCTTGCCTTATCTAAATTTTGCGCAAATTCTTCTCTTTCTTTAGCTTTGCGTAGCTCATCAAGCTCTGTAAGCACGTACTCGCTCGTTGCTCTTGCGCTTCTGACTATTCTTGCTGCCTCCGCTCTTGCCTTTTCGTATTCCTTATCGGCAAGTTCTGCCTTTTTCTTTGCTTCCTTTACGGCGTCCTCGTATTCCGCTTTCGCCTTTGCTCTTGCGCCTTCAGCCTCGTCCCTTTTTCTTTCCATATCCATTCTCGTCGCCTCAAGCTTTTGCAGTACGTCTTCAAAATGAAGGCTGTCACTCGAAATAAAGGCTTTTGCCTTATCGACGATATATTCCGGAAGGCCGAGTTTTTGCGATATCGCAAAAGCGTTGGATTTACCGGGTGTGCCTATTATAAGCTTATAGGTAGGCTTCAACGTTTCAACGTCAAATTCGCAAGATGCATTTTGTACGCCGTCTGTATTAAGCGCATAGGCTTTTATCTCTGCATAGTGAGATGTGACGGCGCAAAAAGTGCCTCTTAACTTCAGGTCCTCCAATATCGC
Source organism: Eubacteriales bacterium (assembly GCA_045585835.1). Lineage (GTDB taxonomy): Bacteria > Bacillota > Clostridia > Oscillospirales > CAG-272 > CALCTE01. The sequence continues at coordinate 45,607 of JAZMZG010000008.1, read as the reverse complement.
ATTTGCAAGAGCCGCACCCTCCACAGGGTCGGTGCCGCTTCCAAGCTCATCAAGAAGCACAAGCGAGGTGTCGTCCGCTTGCTCTAAAATAGATATGACGTTTACCATATGCGAGGAAAACGTGGAAAGGTTTTGTTCGATGCTCTGCTCGTCGCCTATATCCGCAAGTATATCGGAAAAAATAACAAATTCCGAGCCGCTTTCGGCGGGTATGTGAAGTCCCGATTGCGCCATAAGGGAAAGAAGTCCGAGTGTCTTTAAGCTTACGGTCTTGCCGCCCGTATTGGGCCCCGTTATGACAAGCTGATTGTATTCACCGCCCAAGGATATGCTTATCGGCACGACCTTATCCTTATCAAGCAAGGGGTGTCTTGCGTTTATAAAGTTCACCTTGTTTTCCTTGCTTATCACGGGACTTGTACTGTTTGTTCTGTACGAATACTCCGCTCTTGCGAAAACGCAGGCGATAAACGTAATCGTATTATAGTCCTCCGAAAGCTGAAGAGCAAAATCCGCACATTCCGAAGAAAGCGCATAGATTATCCTCTCTATCTCCTTTTCCTCGTCTATCGCAAGAAGCCTTATTTCGTTATTCGTTTCAACAACGGTAAGCGGCTCAACAAAGAGCGTTGCGCCCGTTGCACTCGTATCGTGTACGAGTCCCTTTATTTCGTTTCTGTATTCACTCTTTACGGGTATAACGAATCTGCCTCCTCTTGTCGTAACTATTCCGTCTTGCAAAAATTTACTGTAATTTGCGCTTGTGACGTAGTTATGAAGGCTGTCTCTGACCTTATCGTTTGCACGTCTTATCTTTCGCCTTATATCCGCAAGCGCAGGACTTGCCTCGTCCGCAACAAGCTCCTCGCTTATTATCGAGCGCAATATCTTATCTGCAAGTTTATCGTTCGTATAAAGCCTTTCGAAAACGTCGTCAAGCACGGTCTGTCTTTTTCTGTCGCTTACGATATATTCTTTGAGGCTCGATGCGCTTTTCAGAACCTCCGCTATATCCAAAAGCTCACGAAGCGAAAGCTTTGCGCTCTTTTTTGCCCTTTCAAGCGCAGAGCCTATATCGTGCACCGTGCCGAAAGCGGGACTGCCTTTAAGTCCTATAAGATATTTTGCATCGTCCGTTTGCGCAAGCATATCGTATACCGTGCGAAACGATGCAGACGGAGAAAGTGCAAGTATTCTGCTTTTTGCTCCCTCCGTCGCCGCAAGCTCGGCTACCTGCGCAAGTACTTTTTTATATTCGAGCACACGAAGCGCCCTTTCAAATTTCATCATATTACCTATTCCTTAACGCTGTTGTAAAAATCAAGCGCTGTAATGTTATGCTCCGTCTTCTCTTTCACATAGCTTTCGCATATATCTGCAAGCGTGCGAAGCTCCGTACCGTCAAGCTTAAATGAAAATATCTTCTTGTCCTCGGAAAAAAGAATATACCGCATCGCATAAAGCACGTTTGGCGAAAGCGCCTTTGCATCAAGGGGCTTTATATCAAGCTTGTCGAAGCACTCCTTACACCACATAAGTCCCTCGGTAACGGAAAAGAGCACCGTGTCGCTTTCAAAACAGCCGCAACCGTTGCAAGCGACTAAATCGGGCGCAAATCCGCTTATGGAAAGGGCGCGAAGCTCATATACGGACTTTATGAGTTCTTTCGGTCTGTCGTTTTTTACCGTCAAATGCAACGCATTCAAGGTGAGCGAAAGAAGCTCTCCGCAATCCTCGTTTTCGTTTGAAAGCTCGTAAGCCAAAGCGCAGATATATCCTCCCAAAGCAAGAGATGCTATATCGCTTCTAAGTCCGTAAAAGCTTTCTATAAGCTCAAGCTCGTTTAAGGAATACTTGCCCTTTGCGTAAAAAAGCATGTAGCTTCCGTAGCAAAAGCTCTGCGTGCCCGCCAAAAAGCGACTTTTTAAATTTTTCGAGCCCTTGGCGGATACGGATATCTTCCCGTATTCCTTCGTGAGCAGGGTTATTATTTTGTCATAGTCGCCAACCTTCGTCTCGCGAAGCACGAGTCCCTTAACGCTTATCTGCATATTTAATCCCTATCGTCAAGCTTATATCCGAGGCGGTTTATCTCCGTCTCGCTGTCACGCCAATTCTTCTTTACCTTTACCCATAGGTCAAGGAATACCTTTATTCCGAAGAAGGCTTCCATATCCTCTCTTGCGTAGCTTCCTATCTTCTTTATCATCTCACCTTTGCTTCCGATGATAATTCTTTTATGGCTTTCCTTTTCGCAGAAGATGTTTGCGGCAATTTCAAGCATTCTCTCACCATCTTGGAATTTTTCTATAACGACTGCCGTGCCGTGAGGTATCTCGTCATCAAGAAGTCTTAAAATTTTCTCTCTGACTATCTCTGCTGCAATCTGACGCTCGGGTTGGCTTGTGGCTATATCCTCGGGGAAAAACCATATTCCCTCTTTTGCATGTCCCTTTACGGCGTCCATAACGAATTCTACGTTGTCGCCCGTCATCGCACTTATGGGCACTACCTTTTCGAAATCAAACTTCTCCGAATAGAGCTTTATCGCCTCCGCTATCTCGTGTGCTTTGTAGGTGTCGGTCTTATTGACTGCCAAGATAACGGGTATTTTGGAAGTCGTAAAGCTCGAAATGAGCTTTTCCTCGGCGGGATTTATGCTCTTGCCGGGCTCGACTACGAAAATGATGACGTCCGTATCCGTCATAGAGCGCATAGCGTTTTTAACCATCGTCTTGCCAAGCGCCGTTTTTGGCTTATGTACGCCGGGCGTATCGATAAACACGTACTGCGTGTCGCCTTCGGTGAGTATTCCCGTGATGGTGTTACGAGTGGTCTGCGGCTTTTTGGATACGATAGCGACCTTCTCGCCGAGTATAAAGTTTAAAAGCGTGGACTTGCCTACGTTGGGGCGTCCTACTATTGATATATAAGCACTTTTCATAATTTTATCTTCTCCATTATTTGTTTTTGAAGCAAGAACATTTCTTCTTCGTCTTCCTTTGACGTTTCGTGGTCATATCCGAGCAAATGCAGCACGGAATGTACAGTCAAAAACGAAAGCTCTCTTTCAAAGCTATGTCCGAATTTTTCGGCTTGGTCGGCGCATCTTTCAAGCGATAAAACTATATCGCCGAGTATTGCGTATCCGTCCTCGCTTATCTCCCTCTCGCCATACTCGCACATCGGAAAGGACAAAACGTCCGTGGGTTTGTCTTTGTTACGGTAATCTCTGTTAAGCTCTCTTATCTGCTCATCGTCCACAGCCGTAACCGAAACCTCTGCGGGATATTCGAATTTCATAAATTTCAGCGCCGTACTTATACTTCTTTTCAAAAGCCCTCGCTGTTTTGCGCAAAACTCGATTTTAGCTTGTCTGTTATCTATATAAACTCTGTTCATTTTTACTTTCCTTGCTTTGCTTCGTATTTTTCATAGGCGTCGATGATGGTCTGCACGAGCTTATGCCTTACTACGTCCTTTTTCGTTAAGTTATATATGCATATACCGTCTATTCCGCCAAGCACCCTTACCGCCTCGGAAAGACCGCTTTTTTTGCCGTACTCGAGGTCGGTTTGAGTAAGGTCACCGCACACGACGCTTTTTGAGTTATTACCCATTCTCGTAAGAAACATCTTCATCTGCTCGCCCGTGGTATTCTGCGCTTCGTCAAGAATGATGAAAGCATCGTCAAGCGTTCTGCCTCGCATATACGCAAGGGGCGCTACCTCGATTATTCCCTTTTCAAGATTTCTTTGAAAGCTCTCCGCACCGAGCATTTCAAAAAGCGCATCGTATAAAGGTCTTAAATAGGGGTCTATCTTGCTCTGAAGGTCACCGGGCAAAAAACCGAGTCGCTCCCCCGCCTCAACCGCAGGTCTTGTAAGCACTATCTTACTTATCTGCTTTTGTCTTAATGCGGAAACAGCCATCGCAACCGCAAGGAAGGTCTTACCCGTACCTGCGGGTCCTGTGCATATAACGACGGAATTCTTCTTTATTGCGTCCGTATACGCCTTTTGTCCGACTGTCTTGGGCTTTATCGGCTTGCCCTTCGCGCTTATGCATACACAGCCCGAATCAAAGCTCAAAAGTCCCTCCGTGTTTCCCTCGTTTACCATCGAAATAACGTAACGCACGTTTTGCTCCGTAAGGCTTCCGCTTACAGCTGCCATCTTCGCAAGAAAGCCTATTACCTCGGCGGCTTTTTCAACACCGTCTTCATTGTGTCCCGATACGACTATCTCGTCGTGAAAGTTTCTTCCCGTCACACCGTATTCATTTTCTATTATCTCCATATTCCTGTCAAACTCGCCAAATATAGCGGCGGTAAGACTAAGGTCATTCATCTCGATATTGCGCTGTGCCATAGTTCTCTCCATTATATATAATTATCCAATAATACTTTATCACAAAATGCTTTGCATTTCAACATATTTTTGAGATTTATGGTCTGTTTTAATCACATAGGTACAACAAAATGTTCCCGCAATAAAATAAGCGTTGCTTTTTGAGTAAATCCCATATACGCAACGCTTATATATTTACTTTAAATCTGCCAAAGCGGCACAGTATTCTTCCAATGTCAAGCTCTTTTCGTACATTTCGGTTGCCGCCGTTCTTCCGACGTAACGGAAATGCCAAGATTCGTGCATTATTCCCGTTATATGCTGTGTGTTCGGAGGATAGCGCAATATAAATCCGAAACGGTGGGCGTTTGCGGCAAGCCAATTTGCTTCTGGTGTGTTATGGAAAGCGCTCGAAGCGCTTGATAAATTATGCATATCGCAGCACAATCCCGATTGGTGCTCGCTCGTTCCCGGCTTTGAGGAATACGTAGATACTTGGACTTCCGTTTCAGCCTCGGTAGGACGGCGCACCGCCGCAGCGCATTTAGAACAACAGTATATCTTTGAGGTGCTGACTGCTTTATCGCAGCTTTTACAATAGTTCTTTCCGTTTTGTTTGGTGACCTCACCCTTGCAGATCCTGCAACGCTCCGCATTTACTATCCTTTCGGGATGCTCCGAAATATCAAGATATTCAACGCAAGAGTCGCAAAAGAAATCCTGCTTTATATCTCTGTTAAAATATTTATTAAAAAGGCTTACCTGTGAGCTGTAGGGACGGTAAGCATTCGTTACCGTAATATCGTCAAACCCGTAATACGCCGCTTCCTTCAAAAAAGCTTCAAGCGCCTTGTTTGCTGTAGCGTTTATCTTTGCCCAGCTACCCGAACGCCCTTTGCGGATATAGGTGCATTTAACGAGGTCGGAGGGTACGTAGTCGGAAGGAAGCGGATTGGCGGCGTTTACCAAAAATACGAACTCCGATTCGTTCTCGGGGCAAACGTACTTTTCGTAATCGGTCATATCGACCTTATACTCAACACCGATATACTTTTCGTAGTCCTCCGTCGAGCCGACGGGGATAGCGAACAGTTCTTTATATGAATCCTCATCGGGAAGGGGTATCTCTGTGCTTGGCACGTCTGTATTAGGCACTTGCATACTCGACTGAATAGCGCTTTCGTCTTGCGTATTCTTTTGAGGAAGCTTATCGCCGCAGCCGACAAGTATAGACGTAAGCACTATAGCGATAAGCGTTAACGAAAATATTTGTATTATTGTTCTTTTAGATTTCATATTCGTTTTAAGTTCATCCGTCATATAGTATTCTCACTATCGGTTTTGCTTTTACTTTATATGATAAACTCTTTTATTGTTTTTGTCAATAAAAAACATTATCCATAATTTACCTGAATAAACGAAGCTTCCTTGCATAAAATAACCGTGAACAAAGGGAAACCAAAGTTCAAAAAGAATATTTAAGGAGTCATACAAAATGGCAAACAGTAAGAGCAAGACGCTTGTTCCCGAAGCCAGAGAAGCTATGGACAAGTTCAAAATGGAAGCTGCTTCCGAAGTTGGCGTAAACCTCAAGCAGGGTTACAACGGCGACATCACTGCAAAGCAGGCAGGCTCTATCGGCGGTCAGATGGTTAAGAAGATGATCGAGAACGCCGAGAACGCAATGAAGAACAAGTAAGCAAAGCCTTTTAAATAAATCGGTCTCGGAAAATTTCCGAGACCGATTTATTTATTATAAAATCTTGATTTTGCGACAAATACGTGCTACAATAGCCGTGTATTCTCGGAAGGTAGGGCGAAACATGGAAACGAAAGACATATTAAAAGAACAGTTTGACGTATTATGGGGTGCTTATTTAGACAGAATGATGCCGTTTTTCAAGGATCCCGCAAACGAGCGAGTAGAGCCGTTTAAAATAGCGGACGGTCTTTATTACGTGGGAGATAAAAGGGTGTGCATACATCTTATAGACACCGGCGACGGACTCGTTCTTATAGATTCGGGATATTTCGGTGCGGAATATCTTTTAATAGAAAGCATCAACCGTGCGGGATTTGACCCCAAAGACGTCAAGTGGATAATCCACACTCACGGGCACTACGACCATTTTGGCGCATCGAAGCTATTTAAGACAATGTACGGCACAAAGCTTGCCATCAGCAAGGTCGATGCAGTAGCTTTAAGGGAAAAACCGAGCCGTGCGCATATACCCGAGGAGCTTTTCCCTTTTGCAACGATACCCGAGTTTGATTACGAAATAGAAGACGGAGAGAGCCTCCATTTCGGCAACGTGAATATACGCTGTGTGCTTACTCCCGGACATACGCAAGGCGTAATGAGCCTTTTCTTCGACGTTTCTTACGACGGTAAAACGTATCTTGCGGGCTTATACGGCGGTGCGGGCACCAATGCTATCACCCTCTCATACGCAAGCTATAACGACCATCCGCTTGACTGTGACAGACAAATGCTTTCATCCGTAGAGAAAGTATGGAACGAATCGGTATCGATTCACCTTGGTAACCACCCCGCAAACAATCATACCCTGGAAAAGCGGGAAAAGCAGCTTCGGGAAGGCGGAAATCCCTTCATTTCGTCAAATGATTGGCGTGAATTTTTGACAAATCTCAAAACCGAAACCGAAGGCATCATAAAAAGAAACGATAAATTAAGAAAAGAGCTTGGTATTTAAGCAGATAACTCAAAACGTACAAACACCCGTTCTCTTTGCGAGAACGGGGGTTGCTTTATTTTCAGATAAATGCGTCCATAAGTTTATTGCCGTCACCGAGATAAAAGCCCTTACTTTCACAAGCATCCTCGCTGTAAACGTCTACTCCGCTTTCCTCTCTCGTGCTATCGTAAATTATGAACGGCACGGGCTCGTGCGTATGCGTTCTTCTCGAAACAGGCGTTGGGTGGTCGGGACTTACCATGATCTTGAAGTCCTCGCCGCTTGCTTTCAAATATTCGTAAACGGGGCCGAGAACGTGCTTATCTATAAGCTCTATAGACTTTATCTTCTCTTCAAGGTTTGCTCCGTGTCCGCTCTCGTCAGGCGCCTCGATGTGTATGTATACAAGGTCACTTCCGTTTTTAAACGCTTCTATAGCGGCATTTCCTTTGCCTGCGTAGTTGGTTCTGAAATTGCCTGTTGCGCCCTCTACGTCGATAACCTCTGCGCCTGCGCATACGCCGATGCCTTTTATAAGGTCGACTGCGGATATTACCGCCATCTTCTTTCCGTATTTTTCATAGAAATCGGGCAGTCTCGGCTTCTTGCCGGGACTCCAAAGCCATATAGAGTTTGCGGGATTTTTACCCTCGGCTATGCGCTTTTTGTTTACGGGGTGGTCCTTGAGTATCTCGTAGCTTTCTTCCATAAGCTTACGGTATACATCACCTATTCTTCCCACGGGCAAATAGTCGCCTATTCTCTTTCCCAAAATATCGTGGGGGCGGTTAAAGTTATACTCGCCCGGACAATTTTTCCATATAAGACAATGACGGTAGCTTACACCCGTAAACCAACGCCTTTCGTCGGTTGCAAAAGCCTCGTTTACGGCTTTAATAAGCTCATCGGCTTCGTCGGTAGATATCTCGCCTGCGCTGTGATCGACTATCGTGAGATCCTCGTATTTGCCGTCGCCCGAAAGGGTGACCACGTTCGTTCTGAATGCGGTATCGTCAGCATCCATTTCAAGACCCATACTCATCGCTTCAAGCGGCGAGCGCCCCTTGGAATAAACAAGCGGGTCATAACCCATTACCGAAAGGTTTGCGGTGTCGCTTTCGGGAACCATTGAAGCGGGTACGTGCTGTACCATACCGCAAAGGCTCGTTTTTGCAAGCATATCCATATAAGGCTTATAAGCGACCTCCATAGGTGTCTTTCCCAAAAGCTCGGGAATCTTATAATCTGCCATTCCGTCGCAAAGAATTACTGCGTATTTCATAATTTACCATATCCTCTTACTGTAACAAAAAGTGTGTTGATGCGGTCGTTACCACAGTCCAAAGTATTTGCAATAATATCGGGTATATCGCATAAGTTGCTCCGAAAGTACCCGCATTCAACAGGAGTGCCGTGATAATGATTCCAATTATAAGCGCCAAAGCGCAGGTGCAAAGATGGAGCTTTCTTAAAAAGCGTATTCTGCTTGATAAGAACATAGCCGAAAGAAGTGCCTTTGAACCGCCTCTTGCGCCTCTTGAAACGGCGGGACTGCTTTCCTCTTCGCTTATTTCCGAAATCTGCTCTCCGAATTTAAGCTTTACTACCTTTACGGGATATTTCTTTAGGTTAAGCGACGTAGCAAGTAGGCTGTCGTCAATATTCGGGTCAAGCGTTCGAAGGCCTATATAAATGCCCACGCCGTCCGCTTTTTTAAGAAGGTCCGCAAATTCGATGTCCATAGTATACTTTATGTAAAACTTGGCGGCAAGGTGTCCGTCGTATGCCATATACATAATTCTTCCGCCCTTGGACTCGTATACTGCATCGCTTTCCAAGGATTCCGTTAAAAATCCCTTTTCTCGAAGGAAAGTCGATTTTCCCACGGTGACAAGTTTTCCGTCGGCAAGCATCGTAAAGCCGTTTTTCTCAACGCTTACGAAATTTATATTTGCGCAAGAACCGGCTCCGTCGGCGTCAGCGCTTTCAAATACCGCCTTTAACGGCCCCCCGAGCCTTGCAAAAGCTCCTGCGGCATAGTATATGACGTGGTCTATGCGGTTGTTCTCGTAAATATAGATATTGTTAACTTTGATACCTGCGGAGGGGAAAACATCGCTGTCGTTAAAGCTCATAACTCCCGCACTTGCAAGTTCCTCTACGCTGTCGTATCCGAGAAGAGCTGTGCCGTTTTTCTCCAATATGGATTGTGCTCTCGCAAGAGGCTGCGAGGATGCCGCAAACATCGAAAACGGCATACACAAAAGCAAGCTCAAGGTGAAGGTATGAAAACAAGCCGCACCGCCGTTTTTGATGCTTATGATTGCAAACACCACGCTTACGGCAAGACTTGCCAAAACTGCGTATTTGATATACTTTTCTATCTTTGACGGGCTGTGAAGCTTTGCCATAACTCCGTTTACAAACTTCGTTTTCGTCACGCAATACATATCCGCGCTGTCTTCGTCGGCATAATCCGAAAATACTCTTTCCTCCGAGGAACCCTCGGGGATACGGTTACTTACGTATTTCATAGCCTTTCCCGATGCTATTCTGAAAGCGGAGAGTCTTGTTTTGAGATTTAAGAACTCATACGCAAGCGCCATAATGAACACGAGAGCGCTTACGCTGTTATAAAGACATACCGTGTTTAGCTTGGTGCAGGTGAGAATGGTGATTACGTCGTGAATTATCACCGCAGTAAAGGTGACGAGGGTTATTGCCTCCGGCCCTATCTTTCCCGTAAATAACGAAGAAAATCCTTTTCCGACAACTTTATTGTTTATCAAAACTATAAAAAGCAAAAGCTGCATCTGGAAAAGCGTATATACGACATTATACTCCGGCGGCATCAAAAACGAAGGCAACAGCTTTGCATTTAATACGGGCACGAGGTCAACGTAAAAAAGAAGTAAAGCTATAAATACCGTTGCCACCATACGCAGCAAAACGGAATTGTTGTCCCTGCCGAACATAGAAAGAAACTTCTTGTTTTGCTCTACGCTCGTATACTCGTCGCCATCGTAAGCGTTTTCTTTGCCGCTTTTTAACTTATTTGCAAGGCTTGTCAAAACGCCCTTTATCTTATTTATTTTTACCGAGAAATCTTCCTTCTCGTCTTGTGCTTTATCCTCAAACGCCTTTTTGAGCTCTTTGGAGCCTACTCTTTTCGTTTCATCGCTTATGACGAATTCTGTCGTGACTTCCTTCAACAAATCCTCTGCCGCACTCGGTATTCCCTTTTCGGCTTTTTCCGTCTCAAGCATATCCGAAGCATCTTTAAGCTGTTTTGCAAAGCTATCCTCCGAATCGCTGTACACGTCGGGATTTTTCAGCTTTCTAAAGGTGTTCGTTATCCTTTCGTGCAATCCCTCGCTATCGCCCTCGCTCTTTTCGGAAACGGGCTTCATTATGACAGTTTTCTCCATACCGCTTTGGTCGTCGGGAATATCCTTGAGCTGTTTGGAATTTCCGTCTATGGCTTGGTTAAGGCTTTCAAGAAGCTCCTCAAAGCTTATGTTTTCGTTATCCTTCATATCTCTCACCTTTCAAGATATTTTACATTAACTGCTTGTTTTTCGCCGCATACAAAAGTATGCCCGCCGACGCTGAAACGTTAAGGGACGAAACCTTGCCGTACATCGGAATGGATACGGTATAGTCGCACCTTTCCTTAACAAGCTTTGATACTCCCTCTCCCTCGTTTCCGAGGATAATTGCGACCGCTCTGTCAAATGGAGCATCTGTATAGCACTCGCCGTCCATATCAGCACAAAACGTCCAAATTCCCTTTTCCTTTAACGTTTCTACGGTTGCGGCGATATTTGAGACCTTCGCTACAGCCATATGCTCTAAGGCACCTGCGGAGGTCTTGACCGCAACGGGCGAAAGTCCTGCGCTGTGGCGCTTTGATATAATTACGCCGTGAGCGCCCGCACCCTCTGCGCATCTTATTATCGCTCCGAGATTACGGGGGTCCTCTATACCGTCAAGCACTACTATAAGCGGTCTTTCTCCCCTATCTCTTGCTATGCTTATTATATCGTCCACGCTGCAATATTCCTTTGCCGCGCAAAACGCTACTATTCCTTGATGGTAAGTGCCGCCGCAAAGAGCGTCAAGCCTTCTTTTATCCGCGTCTATAACGGGGATACCTCTTTCTCTGGCTTTTGCGATAAGAGGTATAACGGAGCCTTCTCTCTGTCCGCTTTGAACAAATAGCTTGTCCACCGTAACGTCCGCCGCCAAAAGCTCCTTTACCGCATTTCTGCCCGCAACGAGATTTTCCGCAGGCTCTTCCCTCTTAAAATTTTCCTTCTTGTACTGTGCCATATCTTCCTCACAAACTAAATGTCTAATATATCGGAAAGTATCCTGTTGGAGATATACATTCCCTCTCTCGTTAAGCTGTAACTTCCGTTTTCCTTCGTGACGTAGCCTTGGAAAACGTAGGGTGCGAGCTTATCGAAATACAGCGTATCGAATTCAACTCCGAATTTGTTGTAAAACGTATCCGTATTTATTCCCTCTGCAAGACGGAAGCGGAGCATTACGTATTCTCCTATGCGGTGCTTGGGATAAATCTCCATATATTCGTCGAGAACCTCTTTGTCGGGGCTGTCCTTATCTGCGCAAAAAAGGTCGATATCTCTCTTGTATGAGAATCGCTTATTTGCAAAATACGAATGCGCACCCGGCCCAAGTCCGATATATTCCTCGCAGTTCCAATATTTCAAATTATGTCTGCTCTCGTGAGAAGGCTTTGCAAAATTCGATATCTCGTATTGCTTATATCCGAGCGCTTCAAGACGCTCCGATGCGGCAAAATACATATCTCTTTCCGTATCTTCGTCGGGAAGCGGAAGGATATCCTTATATCTGTCAAAATCCGTTCCTTCCTCTATCGTGAGTCCGTAAAGAGATACGTGATTTACGTTCTTGTATCCGGTCAAAAGCCCAATGGTTTCCAAAAGCGAACGTACTGTTTGGTGAGGTATTCCGTACATAATGTCAACGCTGACCTCGGGTATCTCGGCTTCTTCGGCAGCTTTAAGCGTATCAAAAAGCGTAGAAGCCTTATATATGCGTGTAAGTCCCGTCAGTTCATCGTCAAATGCACTCTGCGCACCGACCGAAAGCCTCGTCATACCCGCCGCCTTAAGCTTCTTTAAATCAGGTAACGTCACCGTTCCCGGATTTGCCTCTACGGTTATCTCGCAGTTTTTGGTCAGCTTGAACTTCTTTTGAAGGCTCTTTATGAGCTTTACGAGCTTCGACGTATCAAGGCAAGTGGGTGTGCCGCCGCCTATATAGACTGTATCAACGTCCCTTTGTGCACACTGCATTGAATAAGAGTCGATATATTTATTGAGCGCCTTTAAGTATCTGTCCTTTTTGCCCGAGCTTTGCTCCATGGAGTAAAAATCGCAATATCCGCATTTTCTTACACAAAACGGAATGTGTATATATAATCCTAAATTATTCATACTTTCTCCGATTACTCATCGTCATCAAGCTTCAATACCGCCATAAACGCTTCGGGCGGCAAGGATACGCTTCCGAAGGAGCGCATACGCTTCTTACCTTCCTTTTGCTTCTCAAGAAGCTTCTTCTTTCTCGTTATATCGCCGCCGTAACACTTGGCAAGAACGTCTTTTCTGACCGCTTTCAAGGTCTCTCTTGCTATTATCTTACCGCCGACTGCAGCTTGAATGGGAACCTCGAAAAGCTCTCTTTGCATATTATCCTTGAGCTTCTCGCATATCTTTCTGCCCCTCGCGTACGCTTTTTCCGAGTGTACTATAAACGAAAGTGCGTCGACCTGCTCTCCCGATATGATGATATCGAGCTTTACAAGCTTCGATTCTTCATAGCCCGCAAGCTCGTAATCAAGCGATGCATATCCCTTCGTCCTTGACTTTAAAGCATCGAAAAAGTCGTACACTATCTCGTTTAACGGCAAGGTATAATGCATCTCCGTACGTGTCGTATCAAGATACGTCATATCCTTGAATATGCCCCGTCGGTCTTGACAAAGCTCCATTATTCCGCCGACGTATTCCTTCGGTGTGATGATACTTGCGTTTACGACGGGCTCCTTTGCCGAAATGATATCGTCCTGTGCGGGATAGTTCGAGGGGTTATTTATACGAATAAGTCCCTCGCTTTTCGTTTCGAATTCGTATATAACGCTCGGTGCGGTGGTTATAAGCTCGATGTTAAACTCTCTTTCAAGTCTTTCTTGGATTATCTCCATATGCAAAAGTCCCAAAAATCCGCATCTGAAACCGAAGCCGAGAGCCTGTGAGGTCTCCGGCTCGAAAACCAAGGACGCATCGTTGAGTTTAAGCTTTTCAAGTGCATCTCGAAGGTCGCCGTAGCGTGAGCCGTCGGCGGGATATACGCCGCTGTACACCATGGGTATTACGTTTTTATAGCCCGTAAGAGCCTCTTTTGCGGGATTTGCCGCCAAAGTGACTGTGTCGCCGACTCTCGTGTCGCCTACGCTCTTTATGCTTGCGGTTATATAGCCTACCTCGCCCGCTGTAAGCTCTTCACAAGGTTCAAGTCCGAAGGGGCGCATATATCCGACGCTTACAACGTCGAATTCGCTTCCGCCCTCCATAAAGCGTATTCTGTCGCCCGCTTTAACGGCGCCGTCGAAAATTCTGACGTATACCACGACTCCGAGATAGGAGTCATAGTAGGAATCGAATATAAGAGCTTTCAAGGGAGCGTTTTCGTCACCCTTGGGAGCGGGAACGTCAGTGACGATGCGTTCGAGTACGTCCTCTATGTTAGTGCCCATTTTTGCGGAAACTGCGGGGCAATCCTCCGCAATTATGCCTATTATATCCTCTATCTCCTTGCGTACGCCGTCAACGTCGGCACTGGGAAGGTCTATCTTATTTACCACGGGAACTATCTCAAGGTCGTTATCGAGCGCAAGATAGGTGTTGCCGAGCGTTTGCGCCTCTATTCCCTGCGTTGCGTCAACCACGAGCACCGCACCCTCACAAGCCTTCAGAGAACGGGAGACCTCATAGTTAAAGTCAACGTGGCCGGGGGTGTCGATAAGGTTGAACACGTACCCTTCGCCGTTTTTTGCGGTGTAGTTCATTCTTACCGCTCTTGCCTTTATGGTGATGCCTCTTTCCTTTTCAAGCTCCATATTGTCAAGAAGCTGCTCGCTCATCTCTCTTTTCGTAACGGTATCCGTTTTTTCAAGAAGTCTGTCCGCAAGCGTACTTTTACCGTGGTCTATATGAGCTATTATACTGAAATTTCTGATAAATTCTTTATTTTCCAATTTGCACGTTCTTCCTTTACGTTCTTTACGCCAATGGCCGCTTTTTGAATAATATATCTTATTATAATACATATTACAAATAATTGCAATAATTTTCTTTCCCAAATGCCGCAAAAAACTGTTTTGAAAAAACTATTGTAATTATTTACAAAAGATGTATAATTGTTATGTATTACAGTGTCGCATGACAGCAAGGAGATGGGTTATGCAACTTGAAAACATTTCTCTTATCGTCCCCGCTTACGAGCCCGACGATAAGCTCATAACGGCTATCCCTCTTTTGATGGAAGCAGGATTTTGCGATATAATCATCGTAAACGACGGCAGCAGCTCTGCCTATAATAAAATATTTGAAAAAACAAAAGAATTTTCGGCGGTGACGCTTCTTGTTCACGGGCAAAACCGAGGAAAAGGCGCAGCTTTAAAAACAGCGTACAAATATATACTCGAAAACCGTCCCGAATCACTCGGAGCGGTATGCGTTGACTGCGACGGACAGCATCTTCCGAAAGACGTGCTTGCGTGTGCAAAAGAAATGCTTTCGGGCGAGCCTCACATCGTGCTCGGCTGCCGCGACTTCACTCTCCCTTTCGTGCCCGAAAGAAGCCGCAAGGGAAATAATATCACGAAAAACGTATTCAAGAGATTCTTCAAAATGGACGTGTCGGATACACAGACGGGACTTCGCGCAGTTCCCTCAAAATTTTATGCGTATATGCTCCAAACGGAAGGCGAGCGCTATGAATACGAAAACAATATGCTCCTCACGATGAAGGATAACAATATCCCCTACAGCGAAGTGAAAATCGAAACGGTATATATCGAAGAAAACAAAAACTCCCATTTCCATCCCGTAAAGGATTCGCTGCGTATATATTACCATCTGTTTGAAAAAACGGTAAAATATGCTTTAAGCTCATTTTTCTGCGTTATTTTGGAAAACGTCATTCAGGTGATATTGCACGATACGTTTAATTTCCGAAACGTATTCGTAAACGAGCTTGTTGACTTTCTCCCCGCAAGGCTCATTTCGTCTATAGTCAACTATTTTATAAATGCAAAGCTCGTTTTCAAAAAGCAAAACGGCCGCTCGGTCTTTCGTTATGCCGTCCTTTGGGCAATTTTGGCGATAGTGACCTACATTTGTACCATCGGTGCCGAATCCTTGCTCGGAAGGCAAGAGGGATTTGTATACTTCTTGATAATCACCGCTATCAAGACGCTCATTTTCTTTGCAAGCTATTTTATACAGAAAAAATGGGTGTTCGGTGAAGAAAACAAAAGGTGAAAAATATGGAATTTTCCGTACTGAATTGGATACAGGAAACATTTAAAAGTCCGTTTATGGATAAGTTTATGACCTACGTAACTATGCTTGGCGATGCGGGTTTATTTTGGATAATATGCGCCGTAATATGCCTTTGTTTCAAAAAAACACGTAAAATGGGTCTTACGGTGGGAATGGCTCTTATCATAGGTCTTATAATCGGAAACGGATTTTTGAAAAACGTATTTTTCAGAACAAGGCCGTACGACTGTGCGGGATATGAGGCTATGAGAGATTCACTCTTGGTGGAAAAGCTCCATGACGGCTCCTTTCCCTCGGGACATACGCTCGCTTCGTTTGAAGCTGCCGTAGCGATATTTATGTACAAAAAGCCGCTTGGTGCGGCAGCTCTCGTGATTGCATCTCTTATCGCTTTCTCAAGGCTCTACCTTTTCGTGCACTTCCCCTCCGACGTTTTGGCGGGAAGTGTGCTCGGAGCGCTCTTTGCGGTAGTTTCCTTCTATATTATCAAAGCGCTTTACGACAAGTACGATTTGGAAAACAGGCTACTGCTTGCGCACGAAAGAACATAGAAAAAACCTCTCCGCTTTGGAGAGGTCTTCGTTTTTTTATTGGAGCTTTACGAAAAGTCGTGTTACGATATATAAAGCGGCTTGTCCGCCGATAATATAGAAAAACAAGGGTGGCTCTAAAGCAAAAATCACGGTGGCGGCTACATTAAAAAGCGTTGCCGCGCCTATTGCAAAAAGCTCGCTTTTTTGTTTTCTTTTGCGAAGTATTGAAAATACCAAATACGCAACGAAAATCACGTTTGCGGCAATAAGTATCGGAAAAAACTTTCTGCCGCCTTGAAAATGCCTCAATACGTAAATCAGAGCTATGCCCATACCCGACGAAAGAGCGTGTGAAAACGATTCACGCGATGAGGCGTAGACTGTATACAATACAACGCAAAGTATGCCGTATGCAAGAAGTGCGGAAAATACGTCGTTTTTATCGGGAACGTCCTTCATAAGAAGCGCAAACAGCACCACTGGCAGCGCACCGAAGAATACGAGCTGACCGATAAACGCCAAGGTATACGCACGAAGGGCGCCCTTTTTTATTTTGCCGAGTACCCACAATACCGCTCCGAGCACGGCAATTACCGAAAAGATGGGCAATATATAGTCACTTGCCATATACAGCGTAAGCTCGTCAAGCTTTAGCGCAAAAAGCAAAGCGACGAAAAGCACGCAGAAAAGCGAAAACGCCGTTATCGTTCTTACCGTATATATTTCTTCCAAAATCTTGTTTTGTTTTTTCATATCTTCACCTATTCGAGATTTCCGCTTAAAAGCATAAGCGCCGAAAGCACACAACTTGATGCGGTTTCCGTACGAAGTATTCGTTTGCCGAGTCCGCAAAGAGCTATCCCCGCCTCTTTTGCAAGCATTATCTCATCGTTTGAAAGTCCTCCCTCGGGACCGATATAAAATCCTACGTCAAAAACGCCCCTTGAAAACGCCTCGTTTGCAATCTTTATAATCGGCACTACGTCCGTGCCCTCGTAACATATAAACGAAAGCTCGTGGGAGGCAAGCGCCTCTGCCGCCGCTTTAAATTTCATCGGAGCTTCAACGCTCGGAACATATCCCCTGCCGCACTGTTTTGCTGCGGCAAGTGCGATGGCGTTATAGCGGTCAAGCTTCTTATCGTAGCCGTCCTTGACCTTAACAACGCTTCTTTCCGCCTCCACCGGCACTATCTTATAAACGCCGAGCTCAACCGATTTTTGGATTATCTGCTCGAGCTTATCCGCCTTTGGAAGCCCTTGGTAAAGCGTCACTTTTACCGTAGGCTCGTTTGAGCTTTCTTTTGTGGAGATTATCTCAAGTTCAACTTCTCCCTCTCGGAAATCGCATATCTTGCACTCGTGCTCACGTCTTCCCATATCGCAAACGGTGACCGTATCACCCTTTGCCATTCGTAAAACGTGGCTTAAATGGTGCGCATCGCTTCCGTAAATCACAATTTTATTATCTTCTATGCAGTCGGTGGGTATAAAAAATCTCGGCATAACATTCATCCTTATTTAAACTAATAACAATATACCCCATATTGTCAATAAATGCAAGTGCTTTTATTGACATTTCGTAAAGTTGGGGATATAATTGAGGTGCAAACCTACCCTATATAACTATCAAGGAAGCGATAAAAATGAAAGTTTTACTCGAAAATTTGACAAAAAAATTTCCCTCGATGAAAAAGGGCGACAAAAGCTTTGTCACGGCAGTTGCGGACGTAAGCTTTGAGATACCCGACGGAAAGCTCGTTGCACTTCTCGGTCCTTCCGGTTGCGGCAAAAGCACGACTTTAAATCTTATCTGCGGACTCTTAAAGGCAAGCGAAGGAAAAATATATTTCGGCGATGAAGACGTAACGCTTCTTCCTCCCGAAAAAAGAGGCGTCGGAATGGTGTTCCAAAACTACGCTCTCTATCCTCATTTGACGGTCAGAGAAAACGTGCTGTTCCCCTTACAAAATTTTAAGGGCAAGAATAAGCTTACGAAGGCACAGATGAAAGAGCGTGCCGAAGAAGCCGCAAGACTTGTTCAAATCGAAGAATATATGGACAGAAAGCCCTCCGCCCTCTCGGGCGGTCAACAACAGCGTGTTGCTATAGCCAGAGCTTTGGTAAAGCTTCCGAAGGTTCTTCTTCTTGACGAGCCCCTCTCCAACCTCGATGCAAGACTCCGTCTTCAAACGAGAGAGGAAATAAGAAGAATACAGAGAAAGACGGGCATTACAACGGTCTTCGTCACACACGACCAAGAGGAAGCTATGAGCATATCCGACCTTATCGTAGTAATGCGCGACGGTGCGATCATGCAGATAGGCGCTCCGCAAGAAGTATACGATGAACCGAAAAATCTGTTCGTTGCAAAATTCTTGGGTACTCCTCCCATAAATGTATTCTCTGCGCGTGTATTTGAAGAAAAGCTATATATAGGCGACGAGGCTGTGCTTGATGTTAAGGGCGCAAAAGACGGCGAGGTATACGCCGCAGTACGTCCCGAAGGCTTCGTTCTCGATGAAGGCGGCGCATTTTCCGCAAAGCTCTCCCGTGTTGAGATAATGGGCAGAGATATCTCCGTTGTAGCGGAAAATACATACTGCGAAGCTCCTTTTGTCAGAGCTATAATCAACTCCGAAGCAAAGGTTGACACCTCTAAAGAATACGTGCGTTTTAACTTGAAGCCTCAAAAAGTATTCATCTTTGACAAACAAACCGAAGAGCGCATTCGTTTCGAGGTATAAGATAGAGGTATAAGATAATGGAAAAAAACAACAAAAAAGCTTGGCTTTACCTATTGCCTTCGCTTCTGTTTTTGGCGGTATTTATGATATATCCGCTTATGGACGTGTTCGTATACTCGGTCGAAGAGGGATATAACTTCACATCGCAAACGAGCTACGGTATCGGTACCTATAATTTCGAAAAGGTGCTTCACGACCCATACTTTTTGCAAGCGCTTAAAAATACGCTTATCCTCGTTCTGATAACCGTGCCCGTTTCAACGGGCCTTGCGCTTCTTATATCGCTTGGACTTTCCTCGATAAAAAAGCTCCGTGAGCTTTTCCAAACCGTATATTTTCTCCCCTATGTCACAAATACGCTCGCAGTCGGCTTGGTATTTATGATACTCTTTCAAACCACGCCTTACTCCGACGGACTCGTAAACGTACTGATAAACTTCTTCGGCGGGGAAAGCGTAGACTTTATAACGGGGCCTTATTGGGCGAAAATGCTCGTTTTGTGCATATACACGGTATGGGTGGTAATGCCTTTTAAGGTGCTTATTTTAACGAGTGCGCTTGCTTCGGTAAATAAGGATTACTACAACGTCGCAAAGGTCGACGGCACTTCAAAATGGCGTATTTTCAGAAAGATAACTCTTCCGATGATATCGCCCATGCTGTTTTATCTCGTTATCACGGGATTTATAGGCGCATTTAAAGCCTACAGCGATTCCGTTGCGCTTTTCGGTACGGAGCTTAACGCCGCCGAAATGAATACTCTCGTGGGCTACATATACGATATGCTTTACGGCGACAGCGGAGGATATCCGTCATTTGCATCGGCGGCGGCAGTCATTTTGTTTGCGATAGTGCTTACCATAACCTGCATAAACCTTATGATAAGCCGCAAGCACGTACACTATTAGGAGGTGTGATTTATGAACGAATCGAGTTTTAACAAAAAGACAGATCGCATAAAGACCGCCTTTGGAAGCGGTGTCGTTTACACTCTCCTTACGCTTTGGGGGCTTATTGTACTCTTCCCTTTTTATTGGATGATACTTACCTCCGCAAAAAGCACTGCGGAATATAACGGCGAGATAATACCCAAGTTTTTCTCAAACGCGCCGACTGCGGAAAACTACAAATTCGCTTTTACGGCAGTGCCTCTCGACAGATATTTTCTCAACACGCTTATTTTTACGGTGGTAACGACCGTCGTTATGCTTATGGTATCGGTGCTTGCCGCGTACGCGTTTGCGCGCCTCGATTTTAAAGGCAAAAACCTCGTGTTTACGCTGTTTCTTGCGCTTATGATGATACCGACGGAGCTTGTAGTTATAACAAATTACACAACGGTGACAAATCTCGATATGAGAAACACTTTTTTGGGTCTTATCCTACCGTCGATAACCTCCGTATTCTACGTGTATCTTTTAAAAGAAAACTTTGCGCAAGTGCCAAACGAGCTTTACTATGCGGCAAAGGTTGACGGAACTGCCGACCTTAAATATCTTTTTAAGGTAATGATACCGATATGCCGTCCCACCATAGTCACGGTGCTTATATTAAAGGTCATTGAGTGCTGGAACTCTTACGTTTGGCCCCGCCTTGCCGCTGACGACCCGAAATATTTTCTCGTTTCCAACGGTATACAGGAAATAAGGCAGCACGGATTCGGACGTGACAATATACCCGCAATGATGGCAGCGGTAGTTGCCATATCTATCCCGCTTATCATACTGTTTTTAATATTCAGACGTCAAATAATGGCGGGCGTTTCGAGAGGAGGCACGAAAGGATGAAAAAGCTTCTTTGTTTGTTCCTCTGCGTTTTGGTAACGCTGCCTGTGCTTTGCTCCTGCCACGGCGCAAAAAGCGACGCCGCGGTCTTTGAAGTTCCCGAAAGCTTCGATACTACCGTAAATTACGAGATATCCTTTTGGGCTAAAAACGACACGAATATCACACAAGTCGGTATTTACGAAAAAGCTATTGAGGATTTCCAAAAGCTTTACCCAAACATAACAGTAAACTTAAAGCTCTACACGGACTACGGAAGAATATACCAAGACGTAATAACCAATATCGAAACGGGAACGACGCCCAACGTATGTATAACGTATCCCGACCATATTGCAACGTATCTTACGGGAAACAACATCGTCGTGCCGCTTGATGAGCTCTTTGATAACGAAAAATACGGACTCGGCGGCTCGGAGCTTTTGTTTGACAGTCCAAAGCGAGCACAGATAGTGCCTAAATTTTTAGCCGAGTGCAATATAGGCGGAAGCCACTATGCGCTCCCCTTTATGCGTTCAACTGAAGCTCTGTACGTGAACAAGACCTACGTCGAAAAGCTCGGATATACGCTTGGCGACGTTGTTACTTGGGAATTCATATTTGAGGTGAGCAAGGCCGCCTTAAAGAAAAACGACGACGGCACCTACGCTATAAACGGACAAAATGTTTTGATGCCGTTTATATATAAATCCACCGACAATATGATGATACAGATGCTTCGCCAAAAGGATGCTCCCTACAGTAACTCAAAAGGCGAAATAGAAATATTCTCGGACAAAACGAAAGCTATCATCTCCGAGCTTGCCGAAGCAACGGAAAACGGCTGTCTTGAAACATTCAAAAGACGCGGATATCCCGCAGACTATCTTAACGCCGGTCAGTGCATATTTGCCATAGACTCCACGGCGGGTGCTACTTGGATGGGAGCAAAAGCACCTCTTAACACTATCTCTGAGGATAAAACTGTCGATTTTGAAACCGCCGTGTTACCCGTACCGCAATACGATACGGATAATCCCAAAATGATATCGCAAGGGCCTTCCATCTGCATCTTTAACAAGGAAGACAGCGGAGAGGTTATGGCATCTTGGCTCTTTATGCAGTTTATGCTTACAAACGAGGTACAGATAGCTTATTCGCAGACAGAAGGCTATGTGCCCGTTACAAAAAAGGCACAAGAGAGTGCGGAATATATCGACTATCTTTCAAAAGAAGGCGCCGATAACGAGCTTTACTACGACGTGAAAATAAAGGCGGCAAAGCTTTTGCTTGATAACGTAAACCATAGCTTCGTCACCCCCGTATTCAACGGCTCGGCATCGCTTCGAAATGCATCGGGACACCTTGTCGAAGAAACGGTAAAGGCAATAAAAAGAAAGCAAGAGCTTGATATAGATAAGCTTTTTGATGATACCGAAGCTCTCTACAGGCTCACGGAGGTTGGCGCTACGGGCGGTGCCAAAATTAAATTCGGTGCTCTGCCTTCCGCTTCGAAGGCTCTGCTTATATCGCTCGGCGTTATATGGACTTTTATTGTTGCATTTTTTATAATTGAGGCGCTTAAAAAGCGTAAAAATACGGACAATAAGTAAAATTTGACTTTTTTGTATTGACCTTTTTGCATTTTTGATGTAGAATACAACAAAGCAATAACCAAATAAAGCAATAAAACATTTTTAAAGGAGAATAAAAAATGAAAAAAGTATTAGTTATGCTTTTGGCTCTCGCTATGGTGCTTTCTTTTGCGGCTTGCGCAAAAGACGAAACACCCGACACGCCCGACGACAAGACTCCCGTTACCGATAAGGTCACTGACGGCGAAGAAAACAAAGACGGCGAAAACAATGAAGATGCAGGCACGGAAGACACAGTTAAGGTTATGACCTATGCTGAGTACATGGCTGCTGCTATTGATGCTGACGTAGTTATTGAAGCTTACGTTCAGGCAACCCAAAGCTGGTGGTTTGACTCCGATGCAGGATTCGGTAAGATCACCGTATACGCTCAGGATGCTGACGGCGCTTATTTCATTTATGAAATGAAGTGCGAAGAAGCTGACGCTGCAAAGCTTATTCCCGGAACGAAGATCAGAGTAAGCGGTGTAAAGGCTGAATGGAGCGGCGAGGTGGAGATCAATACCGGTTCCACTTTTGAGATCATTGAAGGCGCAGAACCCTTCATCGCTGAGCCCAAGGACGTTACCGCAGCACTCGGCACAGATGAGCTCATCAAAGATATGAACAAGCTCGTAGCATTCAAAGGTATGACTGTTAAGTCCATTTCTTTCAAGGAAAGCGAATGGGATCCCGATATCTATGTAACACTCACTTACGGTGAGAACGAGTATAGCTTCTGTGTTGAAAACTACCTCTGCGGTCCCGACACTGATGTTTACAAGGCTGTTGCTGCTCTCAAGGCCGGCGATAAGATCGACTGCGAAGGCTTCCTCTACTGGTACAACGGCGCTAACACTCACATCACTTCCGTAACGGTTGTTGCTGAATAATTTAAACCAAACAAAAAAATCCTCCGCTTTGAAAGCGGAGGATTTTTTTTAGCTACGGCAGAGTTATCACGCACTCGTACTCGCCGCTTCCCTCTCCTACGTCACAAAAGCTGAAGCTCGTGCTTTTCACACCGTCAAACGAGGGCGTAAAGCTGAGTCCGAAAAGCGCCATACGCTTTATAACTTGGCCGCTGTATACGGGACTGCCGTAAAGATAAAGCGCTCCTTCCGCTCTGTCGGGAAGCTTTTGAATTGATATTGCACCGATACGGTTTATACCTATTGCACTTTCAAAATCCGCAGGAGAAAAAGCGGGTTCTTCCTTTAAATCAATGCTCTTGTTTAAACTCACTTCTTTTCGCAAAACGGCAATTCCGTATGAAAGCTCATCGGTATAGGCATACGTATCAAAGCCAAGGCAGAAAAACATTATTGCGGATATAATTAAAAATCTCTTCATATCTCTCTCCGTATATTTTTATCCTTATTATTTTTCCTTTAGTCAAAAATAATATACATAAGCGAAAAATTTGTTAAAAAAGTATATTGAAATTATCTTTGTTTAATGATATAATACAATGGATATAATATGTAGCGCATTTCAAGGAGGAAAAATATACTATGCATACATTCAAAAGATTAACTGCCTTGTTGCTCGGTGCTATCATGCTTGTCGGCGCTTTTGCCGGCTGCTCGGGCAAAAAGGA
Source organism: Eubacteriales bacterium (assembly GCA_045585835.1). Taxonomy (GTDB): domain Bacteria; phylum Bacillota; class Clostridia; order Oscillospirales; family CAG-272; genus CALCTE01. The sequence continues at coordinate 21,668 of JAZMZG010000008.1, read as the reverse complement.
AGACAACGGTCCCTATACATACGCATACTTCACTGAAAACGCTCCCGCAACGCTTGACCCGGGTGCTCCCCAATACGATGTTGATACTCTTCAGTATCTCGGTCTTTTGTATGAGGGTCTTTTTAAGTTAAATTCAAACGGCAAGCTCGAAAAGGCTCTTTGCGATAATTACTATACGAAAGAGATCAACGGTGAGCTTAAGCTTTACATTGAACTCAAGGATACCTCTTGGAGTGACGGCGTCACAGTCACCGCGGCTAACATCGTTTATGCTTGGAAGCGTCTTTTGGAGCCTAACTACGAAGGCCCCGGCGCATCGCTTCTTTTCTGCATTAAAAACGCCGTAGCGGTTAAAGAAGGCGTGCAGAAGATGATGACCATTGACGACTTAGGTCTTGTGGAGCTCAACGAAAAGCTTATAGAGGTCACCTTTGAAAATCCCAACTATAATGTAGACCTTTTCCTTAGAAACTTGGCAAGCCCCTACCTCGTTCCCGTACGTGAAGAGGTGGTTGTAGCCGATCCTGACGGTTGGGCTACGAGTGCCGTTGCCGATCCCACGACCATTGTTTCAAACGGTCCTTTTGCTATTTCCGCTTGGACAGAGGATAAGCTTGTACTCAAGAGAAACAGTTATTACTATCTCAAGGGTATCTCCACCGAAGATAAGCAGAAATATGTTAACCCCGAAAAAATCACCATTACTTTTGGCAAACCCGCAGATGCCGAAAACGTATTTGACGCTACAAAATCCGGTGATGCCGAAAATAGCTTCCTCTTCTATCTCGGTAATTTCTCCGGCGAAAAAGATTACAAGACGAAAAACAACGACCTTCTTGCTACGACGGTTGTTTATCTTAACACAAGCAGCAAATTGTTTAGTAAAAGAGCAGTAAGACAAGGTCTTTCCGCAGCTCTCGACAGAAACGCTATAGCCGAAGCAGTAGACGGTAAGGCTGCCACCGCTCTTGTTCCCTACGGAGTATTTGAAACCACCAAGGCTTCAAAATCCTTCCGTAAGGTTGGAGGAAATCTTATCGGCGCATATAAGAGCACCGACCCCCTTAACGCAGTAAGCGGAACCGTAAAGCTCACACTCCTCAAGGGCAATACCAATCACTTGACTGCAGCAAATATGATTGTTGAAGCTTGGAAGCAATACGGCATAACCGTACAGTTACAAGAGCTTGAATACGATAAATACTGCGTAGTTATGAGAACCGGCGCTTACGAAGCTATCGTATCTGACCTTCACGCATACTCCACAGACGCTTTCTCCGTATTGGCACAATTCACATCAAAGTATAACGGCAGAAAATTGGTGCTTAATGACGAAACACGTGAATACGGATTTGCTTCTCACTCTACCGGTCTTAAGGACGAGGACTTCAATGCACTTATGGACCAAGCTTTTGCACAAACAAATCTCAAAGAAAGAGCAAAGCTTCTTCATCAGGCAGAAGAGTTACTCGTAGACGATATGGTTGCTATCCCCCTTTACTTCAACACAGACAACTACGTAACTACCGAAATGTCAGGCCTTAAAACAAGCTGGTATGGATTTAAAATCTTCAACAAAGTAAAAGTTTCCGATTACAGAACATATATTGAAATCGAAGAACAAATTTTGGCGGAAGAGCTTGAAAATAAGTAAAACAAAAGCCGATGCAAATTGCATCGGCTTTTTATTTGCTTTTGTGTTATTTATTATCCTCAACATATTCTATAATGTCGCAAATATTACATTTCAAAGCAGCACAGATACGGTTTAAAATATAACTATCGTAACGGACAACACGGTTTTTATAATAACGGTCTATCGTTTGAAATTTTATGTCAGTTCTCTTTGCAAGCTCATATCGGGAAATCCCGCACTTGCTCAAATATTTGTCCAAAGTTAATCTTACCATAAGTACCCCTCCCTCGATATATATTTTATTTAATATATACCTAATTGACAATTTCTCTTTTAGGGTATATACTTATATAAGTATATAAAAATGAGGGGGTTTTATTCGATGAAATTACTTATAGTCGGTTCACGCAATATCAAAACTTTTGATTTGTCAGACTATATTGCATCCGATGTTGATACCATATTAAGCGTCGGTGCGGGAGGTGTTGATAGTTTGGCCGAACAATATGCCGATACGCATCGTCTTTCTAAATATATTATACGTCCCCGTTACGACCTTTACAGTCGCTATGCGCCGCTGAAGCGTAATGAGTTACTTGTTGATATGGCTGATAAAGTGCTTATTATATGGGACGGTTGCTCAAAAGGAACGGAATTCACATTAAAATACGCAAAGAAAAAGAATAAGCCTATTACACTTGTTGAAATTTAAAAAGCCGATGCAAATTGCATCGGCTTTTATTTTTAATCAAGCTCGCGAAGTCCCATATACAGCTCGTAGTATCTTCCCTTTTGCTCTATAAGCTGTTCTTGGGTTCCTCTTTCGATTATTTCGCCCCGTTCAAGTACCATTATGCAGTCTGAGTCGCTTATAGTCGAAAGGCGGTGCGCTATTACGAAGGTCGTGCGGTTTTCCATAAGCTTCGCCATTCCCTCGTTTATCATCTTCTCCGTCTTTGAGTCTACGGAGCTTGTCGCCTCATCAAGTATGAGTATCGGCGCTTTCGATAAAGCGGCTCTTGCGATATTGAGCAGCTGTCTTTGACCTTGCGAAAGATTTGCGCCGTCACCTGAAAGGTAAGTGTTATATCCGTCCGCAAGCTTCGTTATAAAGCTATGCGCCGAGGCGGTCTTTGCCGCATTTATTACCTCTTCATCAGTCGCATCGAGCCTTCCGTAGCGGATATTTTCCATAACCGTACCCGTAAACAGCTTCGTGTCCTGAAGAACCATCGCAACCTTTTCACGCAGCTCCTTGCGGCGATATTTCTTTATATCCACTCCGTCCACGGTAATGATTCCTTCTTGTATATCATAGAATCTCGGCAAAAGATTCATAACCGTCGTCTTTCCCGCTCCCGTAGAGCCTACGAAAGCTATCTTCTGACCGGGGTGCGCATAGAGCGTAATATTTTTAAGCACCTGCTTACCTTCAACGTAGGAAAAGCTTACGTTTTCGAATACAACGTCGCCTTTTATATTCTCGGCGCTTACCGCATCTTCGCTATCGGCGCTCTCGGGAGCACTATCCATAAGCGCAAATACTCTCTCTGCACCCGCAAGTGCGGAAAACACTGTTGCCATCTGTGCCGAAAGCTCGTTTATCGGGCGTGAAAAATGTATGGAATAGTTTACGAATATCGAAAGTCCGCCCACGTCAAAGCCTCTGAATATACAAAGCAGTCCGCCTATACCCGCAACGAGCGCATAACCCACTCTGCCGAGGTTGCCCATTATGGGACCCATTACGCCGCCCCAAAACTGTGCGCCTATCTGCTTATCTCTCATATATTCGTTGAGCTTTGAAAACTCCTCTATACTTATATCCTCTCGGCAAAAGACCTTTGTGACCTTCTGTCCCGAAACGCTCTCCTCAATATATCCGTTTACCGCGCCGAGCGCATACTGCTGTGCGCTGTAATACTTGCGGCTGAGTTTCATTATAGCCGCACCGCCGAAAGTAAATATGGGCATAAACACGAGTATTATGAGCGTGAGCCATATATTCGTATAAGCCATCATAGCGAGTGTTCCGACAATATTTATACTTCCCGAAATAAGCGATATTACGGAGTTATCGAGCATGACGCCAATGTTGTCAACATCGTTTGTGTAACGGCTCATAAGCTCGCCTGCACTGCTTTTATCGTATACGCTTACGGGTAGCTCTTGCATTTTGCAAAATAGGTCGTTTCTTATTTTTTCAACCGCATTTTGCGATACTTTAAGCATAAGTCTTGCTTGAACGAAGCTTGCCGCCACGCCTGAAATATATATCAAAACGAGCATCGACAAAACCTTTATAAGCGAAATAAGCACGTTTTGTGCCGTATTTATCTTTGAAAAAGAAAGCTCGCATAAAGCCTGCGGGTCATTTACGGAAAACTCCAAAACAACTGCGACCGCTCCCGCATTTATGCTTGCGCCATCCTTTGAAAGCACGCTTACGCTGTCCTCGTTTTTCATTATAAGGCAGTCTTCACTTATTAAAGCGGCGTTTTCTTCGGGCAAATATGCACCCGTTAACGTAAGCTCGTCTTTGGGAAAGTTAACGGTAAAGCGATAGCTTTCTATTTCATAATCGGGCAAAGTCACCTTTGCTGTCAGCTTATCGCCGTCTTTTTGCTTGGTAAGATTAAGCTCGTCGCTTTCCGTGCCGTTTACGGTCGTCTTATACTTTGCGTCGTCTATACTGTTTATTACAGGGCGAAGCACGTAGGAACCGACAAGGGAAACTGCCGTGGATATGACCATACAAAGTATCGCCAAAACAAGCAAAAATCTGTATTTGCCGATATATGAAAGAAGCTTTTTTAGGGTGCCTTTCATATTTTTGGGCTTTCCGTGGTGTGCGGGATTGCCCGCTCTGCCTCGCATACCCCCGCCCATCATCATCGGTCGGTTTTTTTGAGGAGAAGACGGATTTCCGCCGTAAAGATTGCGGAGCTCTTCTAAAGATTTGCCTGCCATATTACTCCTTGCCTCCACTTATTTGGGAATCATATATCTCTCTGTACTCACCGTTTGTTTCGAGCAGCTCGTTATGCGTTCCCATACCCATTATCTTACCGTTATTCATAACGATTATCATATCTGCGGACACAACGGAAGATATGCGCTGTGCTATGATTATCTTCGTCGTATCTTTAAGCTCGCGAAGGCTCTTTCGTATACTTGCCTCGGTAGCCGTATCAACGGCACTCGTGCTGTCGTCCAAAATAAGTATCTTAGGCTTTGCAACAAGCGCTCTTGCTATGCAAAGCCTTTGCTTTTGTCCGCCTGATACGTTGGTTCCGCCTCTTGTAACGGAGAAGTCGTATCCGCCGTCAAAGCCGTTTACAAATTTATCTGCCTGTGCCGCTTCGCAAGCACGTATAAGCTCTTTGTCGTTTGCATCTTCGTCGCCGAAACGTAAGTTCTGCGCAATCGTACCCGAGAACAATACGTTGTTTTGAAGCACCATACTTACACCGCTTCGGAGATTTTTTAATGAATACTCCTTGACGTCGACTCCGTCAATAAGCACTCTGCCGCTCGTTACGTCATAAAGGCGGGGTATCATCGACACGAGCGTACTCTTACCGGAGCCGGTAGTGCCTATGATACCGAGAGTTGTACCCGCTTCTATTTTGAAGCTGATATTATCAAGCACGGGCTCGGGGCTATCCTTATAGTAACGGAAGCTCACGTTTTCAAATTCAATGCTTCCGTGTTCTACCGTTATATCTGATGCGCCCGACTTGATATCGGTATTCTCATCGAGCACCTCGCATATACGCTTGCCCGATGCTATTGCACGGGAAGCAAACACGAAAAGCATACTGAGCATCGTAAGCGACATTAAAATTTGCGAAAGATACGTTACAAATGCCGAAAGACTGCCTATCGAAAGCGAAAACGGAGCATCTATTACAGTCTTGCCACCTATGTACAAAACCGCCACCGACGCAAGATTCATCACGAGCGTCATAAGCGGGGAGGAAAGTATCATAAGCTTCATGGCACCGATGCCCGCATCCTTTAAATTTTTGTTTGCCTTTGCAAATTTCTTCTTTTCGTATTCCTCGCGGTTAAAGGATTTTACCACTCTTACGTTTGCTATATTTTCGCCCACGGAGCTGTTTAGAGCGTCTATCTTTTCCTGCATCTTCGAAAAACGGGAAAATGATTTGGATATTATTACAGCCTGTATGGCGATGATAAGCGGTATTGCAAAGAAAAGCACGGTCGAAAGCTTAGGGGCAATCATTATTGCCATAATAAGCGCACCTATCAAAATACCCGGGCTTCGAAGGCACATACGCAAAAGCATATTAATGAAATTTTGAAGCTGTGTAACGTCATTTGTGAGTCTTGTAATAAGCGAGCTTGTCGAGAATTTATCTATATTCGTAAACGAAAAGTCCTGTATCTTCTTATAAACGTCAAGTCTCAAATCCGTCGCGAAATTTCCCGACGCCTTTGCGCCAAACCACGCTCCGCCTATACCGCCGAGCATCATTATGACTGCCAAAGCCACCATAAGTGCGGACATTATGGCAACGTAACCCCAATCCCCGTTTGTAATTCCTTTGTCAATTATCCTTGCAAGTAATGCAGGCATAAGTATCTCGCCCACTATCTCCACTATCATACAAAGCGGGCCGAGAATAAAATAGGCCGTATAAGGCTTTACGTATTTACTCCAACGCTTCATTTTTCTTCCTTTTCGCAATCTGTCATAATTTTTTATACTATCTTATTATAGTATTCGCAGGCGTTATGTCAATATTTTTAACCGAAATTTAACAATTAACTTTCACATTATTGAAAAATGATTGCTTTTTTGGTATAATCGCTTGGTAAAGTATTTTAGAGGTAAAAATCGTGCAAAGTATAAACCAAGCGCTTTTAAAGCTCGAAAGCTCCAAGTTCCGCTCCTCGTTTCATCTTCGAAAAAAGGAGCTTGATTACGTAAGAGAAAAAGGGCTTGATACAATAAAAGAACATGCAACGGACATAATAAAGAAAAGGCTTGCGCCCGAATATATCGAAAATGACGGAGCTCAAACGCCGATGAAAAATCACCCCGTCTTTATTGCGCAGCACGCCTGCGCTTGCTGTTGCCGCAATTGCCTTTATAAGTGGTATAAGGTGCCTAAAAACGTGCCTCTTACCGAGCATCAACAAGAAAAAATAGTTGCTCTTTTGATGGCTTGGATTGAAAAAGAGCTCGCCGATGCTCAGAAGACGCCTTAATTTTTCTATTGATTTTATTGAAAAATATGGTATAATATCTATTGTATATATGTAAATGAAAGGATTTAATTATGAGTAGTAAGAATTATCCGCTTTACACCCCCGTCTATATAGACGATATGCGCTCTCTTATTGAAAACTCCGCAAAAAAATATTCAGACAAGGTCGCTTTGTCGTTTAAGGATTCTCCGAGCGACAAGGAAACAAAAAAGAAAACCTATCCCGAATTCAGAGATGACATAAGAGCTCTCGGAACCGAGCTTACAAGAATGGGGTATCGCGAAAAAACTATCGCTCTTATCGGCGAAAACTCATACGGCTGGTGCTGCTCTTATTACGCAGTTATGTCAATCGGTGCGGTTTTGGTTCCTATCGACAAAGAGCTTCCCGCCGCCGATATTGCCGGTATCATCAACGTTTCAAAGTGCGATGCGGTTATATTCGGCAAGACCGCTGAAGCTAAAATTTCGGAAATAGCTTCGTCACTTACGACGGTAAAAAAATATTTTTCAATCGCCGAGACGTCCGCCTTTGAGGGTGCTGAAAGACTTTCCGACTTAACGCAAAGAGGCGCTGAAGCTTATGCGGAAGGTGACAAATGCTACTATGAATACAAGATAGATCCCCACAAGGTCGCATCTATCGTATTTACATCCGGTACTACCGGTAAGGGCAAGGGCGTTATGCTCTCGCAATACAATATCACTCAGGATATGGTCTGCGGTATGTACAACTTTACGGTTACCGAAAAGACTATTCACGTACTTCCTCCCCACCACACCTTCGGTTCTACGGTCATGCTCGTAGGCCACATCGCATTGGGTAAGGAGATATACATCTCAAGCGGTATCAAATACGTGAGTGAAGAAATCAAGGAACAGCAGCCTACCCACCTCGTTCTCGTTCCTGCCTTCTTGGAGGTTATGAACAAGAAGATATGGCAGACTGCAAAAAAGAGCGGTAAAGTCGGACTTTTGAAGACGATGATGAGCGTGAGCAACTTTGCGCGTAAGTTTGGACTTGATATGCGCCGTAAGCTCTTTTCAAGCGTTCTCGCCGCATTCGGCGGAAAGCTCGAACTTGTTATTTCCGGCGGTGCAAAGCTTGATGAGGATATCATAAAGACCTTTGATGCTATCGGTATTACGCTCCTTAACGGTTACGGCATTACCGAATGCGCTCCTCTTATTTCGGCAAACAGAAATAAGTATCAGAAAAAAGACAGCGTAGGTGTTCCGATTATCGGCTGTCAGGTAAAAATCGCAAGCCCCGACGAAAACGGTGAAGGCGAGATCTGCGTAAAAGGCCCCAACGTAATGCTCGGCTATTTCGAAAATCCCGAAGCGACCGAAGCGGCATTCGACGAGGACGGCTTCTTTAAGACGGGCGATTACGGAAGACTTGACGAGGAAGGTTGGATATACATTACAGGAAGACTTAAAAACCTCATTATTCTTCCTAACGGTAAAAATGTATACCCCGAGGAGATCGAGGCCGATATTCAAAAGATTCCCGGCGTAAGCGAAGTAGTCGTATACGAGGGCATAAGTGCTCTTCAAAACGACAAAAAGCTTATCGTTGCTGAAATATTCCCCGACTATGACGCACTTAAAGAGCTCGGCATTCAAGACAATAAGGCATATTTTGAAACTGAAATTAAAAAGCTTAACGAAAAAATGCCTCCTTATAAGGCAGTTAAGCGCGTAAAGCTCAGAAGTACTGAATTTGAAAAGAATACTTCGAAGAAGATAATCAGATTTACCATCGACAAAACTATTGATTAAGAGGACGTAAAATGAACCATTCCATCGAAAACGAAAATCTTATTTTGACCGTCGCCGAAAAAGGTGCGGAGATGCAGTCTATATACTCTAAGAAAACGGGAAAAGAATACCTTTGGCAAGGTAATCCCGACATTTGGGCAGGAAGAGCTTATAACCTCTTCCCCACCTGCGGTAAAATAGCACAAAATAAATATACCTTCGACGGTGTGACTTACGAAATGAATCCCCACGGATTTGCAAGACGTATGGATTTCGTGCTGTCGGATATGCAAGACGGCCAAATGAGCTTCACTTTAAGAGCTAACGCAGATACATTGAAGGCTTATCCATTCCTCTTTGAGTTCACCATAACCTATACGCTTGCAAACGATACGGTGGTAATAAGCTACGAGGTAAAGAACGAGGACAGCAAAACTATGCTCTTCGCTATCGGAGGCCACCCCGGATTTAACGTTCCCCTTTGCGAAAAAGAGGTATTCGAGGACTATTATCTCGAATTTTATGCAGAAGGCGATCCGCAGGAATACGTTATGAATTCTGACGGATATTTCAGCGGAAAGATGAGAGATTTTCCCTTGCGCGGCGGACGTATCTTAAATCTCTCTCACAAGCTCTTTAACAACGACGCCATCTTCCTTGACGGTGTTATAAACGGCGTGACGCTTAAATCCTCGCAAAGCAAGCACTTCGTACACGTGCATTTTGCGGGAATGAAGTGTCTCGGTATTTGGCACAAGCCCAACGTCGAAGCTCCCTACGTTTGCATCGAGCCTTGGTCAAGCTGCCCTGTTGTAAACGGTGAAGCTATCGACTTCAGAAAAAAGCCGCAAAACCTTTCTCTTGCACCCGCAAAAACGTATAAAACATCTGTAACGATAACTGTAGGCTAAAAAAATCATAAAAAATTCCCCTCGCTTATAATAAGCGAGGGGAATTTTGTTTATTCTGTTGTTTCTTCGGTTTGATTTAGCGGATCGGGTTCGGGTTTATCTTCTTTGCTTGGATCTTGGGGTTCTTCGTCCGAACCGTTATCGTTTTCCTCGTTGGTTTCGCCACCGGTTTCGCCACCGGTATCTCCGCTATTTTCGCTGCCTTCCGTATTCGGATCGGAGGGTGGAGTCGCAGGACCTATAACCGTAGCTTCTTGGCGTAATTTCTCAATATCCGCTTGACTCAACTTTTGAACTTGGTCGGGGGTTATCTTCTTTAAGAAAATTGCAGGGTCCTTTCTTACGCCTTGCTCATAAATTTCAAGGTGGAGGTGTGGCCCCGTTACCATTCCGGTATCACCTGAAAGACCTATTGGCTGACCTTGATACACCTCGTCGCCCGCCTGAACCAAAAGGCCCGAAAGGTGTGCGTATATAGTCTTATATTTTCCGCCGTGCTTTATCTCTATCATAAGACCGAAGGAGCCGCTGTACTGCGCTCTTGTAACAACACCGCCGTCGCAAGCGTATACCATCGTTCCCATCGCAGCATTAAAATCAATGCCTCCGTGGAAGCTATGGCCGTTAAAGATATATCTCCAGCCGTAAGGACTCGTTACGAGCGGATTGTTTAAAGGAAGAATGAACGTTCCCGTAGGCGCCGTAGGCGGCTTCGGTTTTGTTCCGACAAGAACTATCTTTTCAACGGGTTCGGTTATGGTCTGTGCGGATAAAACCACCCTCTCGACTTCCTCGCCGTTTATATAGCTTGCACTGGCGACTACGCTGCGAAGTCCAGTTTGGCCTTCTCTTACAACATAGGTGACGCCATCGTAATAGCTGCTGCTGTCTTTGTAGACGGTCTTATACGGAACGCTCTCCTCGTACTCCTCCGTCACAGTCGTTTTATAAAGCAAAAGGGTCGTATCGTCGCCGCTAAAATCAACGTGTGTATAATACGTATTTGTGAAATCACAGTCATCTTCAAGTCCGCTTGCGCATGCACGAAGGGCCACGACTTCATCCTCGGAATATTCAACCGTTGCATTTAAAAGAAGGGTCACAAGCTCCTCTTTCGTATAAATAGCTTCCTTTGCGACTGCTCTTTTTTGAAAATATACGGTGTTTGCAATTTCAACTTTACCTTCATAACGGCTGCCGACAAGCGCCGTCACCTCTTCGAGCGCACCTTGCAGCACCGAGATGTCCTCATTCGCGGCAATAAAATTACCGTCTACGTATAATGCGTACGCTTCCGCAAGTCTTTTGTCTGCAACTATCGTAAGCATCTTGCCGAATAACGTCTTTGCATCTACGGTCGACGTGAGCTTGCCGTAGGTCATTTCAAAGTTTATATTTGCGTCGTATTTATATTTAATTCCCAAAATGTCAGACATTTCGTTTTCCAACAAGCCTTTTGCTTCTTCATATACGTCAACGCTGTCAACGTATCCAAGAGTCTGACCGTCGCAATCAATGCGTATCTTAACACCGCTTTTAACGGTTGCCGTGATCAAAAACACAACTATTATTGCCGATAATATCGGTGAAATATAGGAGAAAACTTTTTCAAGCTCTCTTTTTTTGTTTTTTTGGGCGGTAGCCATCAAAAGCCCCCTTTCGACAAAATTAACACTCAATCGTAGTTATTATAGCATAAAACACAGCACTTTGTCAATACCTGCTCTGTTTGGGTAAAGTTATGCCCGAGAAGAATGCTCCTCGGGCATGCGTTTTTTATATTTATTCCTGTATTCTTAAAGCGCATATCGGCTCGCCCAAAGAAAGAAAATCGGCAAGCGTAGTGTAGCAAACTTTTCCCTCTTTCCACGATGCGTGTACGACTATACCGCCTCCCGCATATAATCCGACGTGCCCCTTGAGGTATACGATATCAGCTTTTTCAAGGCTGTCAAATTCCACCCTCTTCCCCGCTTGCTTTGCGGGGTCGGAGTCACGGTAAAGCTCTACGCCGCATGCGTTATAGCACATCGCAACAAATCCCGAGCAGTCTATTCCGAGCGCCGTTTTGCCGCCCCATTTATACGGCGTGCCCAAGAAGAGCTTGGCGCATCTTATGATCTTGTCGGCGTCAAACGCACTTTCAGTCTTTTCAAGGCTTTTTGCGTGAACGAAAAACCTATCCCCGTTTACTCCTTCTATTTCTCTGAAGCCGTCCTTTTCGTATGCCGTAGCCTTCACAAGACTGCCCATAAAGAGCGTGAATACCTCCGGTGATTTAAACGTCGGCTCCCTGTATGCACCCGCACAAAGAGTACATATCCTGAAATTCGCCTCGTAGCGCTTACCCGAAAAATCGCCTAAATTAACGTATCCTCTGTAGCGCATAGGCGCCTGCACAAGTGCAAGGCGCTCGGTCACAGTCACGGCCTTTACGTTCCAACCGTATAAAACTTGGTCGCATATAAGCTCTGCGTCGGGACCGTACATATTGGCAACGGGTGTTTTAACGATCATTTTTAAGCCTCCGCAAACTCGTTATAGATCGCATTTATTGCGGTCTCAAAGTTTACGCGGTCAACACCGATTATTATGTTAAGCTCGCTTGAGCCTTGATCGATCATTCTGATGCTTATGTTGTTTTTGGCAACCGCAGAGAACACCTTTGCGGCGGTTCCGGGCTTCGATTTCATCGATCTGCCTACCACCGCTATAAGCGCAAGGTCGTGGTCGACCTTCAAATAGTCGGGCGCAAGCTTTGCATCAAGCTCCTTGAGCAACGCTTCTTCTCTCGAAGTGAAGTTTTGATCATCCAAAACGACAACGCTCATATTATCGATTCCCGTGGGAACGTGCTCAATGGATATTTCGTAACGTCTGAATATTTCGCATGTCCTTGACATAAATCCGACGTCGCCGTGCATTTGGTCCTTTTCGATATCGACAACGGCAAAGGTCTTTCTTCCCGCAATACCCGTAATTACTTTATCGTCCTCTTGATTTTCGGGAACGCTCTCAACGATCATCGTTCCTCTGTCGTCGGGACGGTTGGTGTTTCTTATATTGATGGGAATGCCTACCGTACTTACAGGGAAAATGCTGTCCTCGTGCAATACCGTAGCGCCCATATAGGAAAGCTCGCGAAGCTCTCTGTACGTAATAGTGGAAATGGACTTAGGCTCTTTTACAATTCTGGGGTCTGCCATCAAAAATCCGGAAACGTCCGTCCAATTCTCATACATATCCGCTTTTACGGCTCTTGCGACGATGGCACCCGTAATATCCGAGCCACCTCTTGAGAAGGTCTTGATGGTATCGTTGGGCATTGAACCGTAAAATCCGGGAATGACGGCCTTTTCACACTTCAAAAGAGCCTTTGCAGTGGACTCGTCGGTAAGCTTAACGTCAAGGCTTCCGTCGTTTTTGAATCTGACGATACCCGATGCATCGATGAAGTCGAACCCGAGACACTTTGCAAGTACGATTCCGCAAAGATATTCACCTCTGCTTGCAACGTAGTCCCTGCCCGCACGTGAACGCATCGCATATCCGATACGCACAAATTCCTCGTCAAGAGAGAGCTCTATGCCGAGGTCTGCGATTATCGTGTCGTATCTGCTTTTGATGTTTGCAAGGTCTTCGGTATAATCCGCCCCTGAAAGCACCTTTTCGTAGCAGTTAAGAAGCATATCCGTAACCTTCGTATCATCGGAAAATCTCTTTCCGGGAGCGGAAGGTACGACGTATTTAATTGAATCGTCCGATCTTACGATATTTATTACCTTGCGAAACTGTGCGGCATCGGCAAGGGAGCTTCCTCCGAATTTTGCCACTTTTGTAACGATTGACATATATTTTCCTCCATAACGGTAATTCTTATAATAATCCTATTTATTATATTCTAAAAAACGATCGTTTGTCAAGAAAAAATCTCATAAAATCCCCGTATGTGACAAAAATATGCGTTATTTTGACATTTATTCAAAAAAATCCCGCCGATAACTGCTTTTTATGATAAAAGTCCTTGCACAGTTTACTTTTTTTTGTTATAATGAGTTATTATAATGTAGCTATTCTGTTTTTTGGAGGTTTGCAAGTGAAAATTTCAAATATGCTCAAAAGCGGTAAGGTCACACTTTCTTTCGAAGTTTTCCCCCCGAAAGACAGTACGAAATTTGAGTCGGTCGCTTCGGCTTGTAAATGCATAGCGAAGCTTGCTCCCGATTTTATGAGCGTGACCTACGGTGCGGGAGGCGGCACCTCGCATTACACCGGAGAGATAGCAAAACTTCTTTCCGAAGAGGGAATTCCCTCCGTAGCTCATCTGACGTGCGGAAATTCCTCACTTTCTCATATTGACGGTGTGCTTGATTCGCTCGAAGAAAAGGGTATCGAAAACGTACTTGCTCTTCGCGGAGACCTATCCCCCGACGCTCCCGAGAGAGCATTCCAATACGCATATCAGCTCGTAGAGCATATAAGAAAGAGAAAGCCGGAGCTTTGTATAGGAGCGGCATGTTACCCCGAAGGACATATCGAAGCCGAAAGCCGAGAAAAAGATATGGTATGTCTTAAACAAAAGGTCGACAGCGGAGTTGACTTTCTCACAACGCAAATGTTTTTTGACAACGACGTTTTATACGGATTTTTATACAGAGCGCTCAAGGCGGGCATAAACGTACCTATAATCCCCGGAATAATGCCCATAATGAACGCAAAACAAATCAAGCGAAGTTGTGAAATGTCGGGCTCGCAGCTTCCGCCAAAGCTCAAAGTAATAATCGACAAATACGAGGACAAGCCCGAAGCGCTCAAACAGGCAGGTATCATTTACGCCTGCGATCAGATAGTTAATCTAATTGCAAACGGCATACAAGCAGTACATATTTACACAATGAACAGACCCGAGGTAGCGAAGGCGTTTATAGATAACCTCTCGGGAATACTTGAAAGATAGGAAGTAGCGACATGTTAGATTTAAGCGTTTTATCAACAAGACCTATATTCTTTGACGGTGCAACGGGCACCATGCTCCAAAAATACGGACTTGGCGCAGGTAAACTCGGCGAGGCGTTTAATATAGAGCGCCCCAATACTGTTTTAAGGCTTCACAAAAGCTATCTGCGTGCCGGTGCGGATATCATCAAAACAAATACCTTCTGCGCAAACGAGCTTAAAGAAAGCGCTATCGGCTATCCCGTAGTGCAAGTTGTAAGCGAGGGCGTCGCACTTGCCCGCCGTGCCGTAACCGAAATGAAGAAGGGCCTTGTAGCACTCGATATCGGCCCTCTCGGCGTACTCCTTGAGCCGATGGGAACTATGACCTTCGAAGACGCCGTTTCCATCTATAAGAAAACCATAAGTGCGGGCGCCGCCGAAGCCGACCTCATTCTTTTTGAAACGATGAGTGACCTTTACGAGATAAAGGCTGCGATAATTGCCGCAAAAGAATGCTGTGACCTACCCATATTCGTCACCGCGACCTTCTGTGAAAACGGAACGCTTCTCTGCGGCGCAGATGCCAAAACCTTTGCCCTCACCTGTGAGGGACTCGGCGTTAGTGCTGTGGGTATCAACTGCAGCTTCGGTCCCGATATGGCTTTAGGCATGGTTAAACAGCTTGCAAAGACAGTATCCGTACCCCTTATTGCAAATCCCAATGCGGGACTTCCCGTTATTGAGGGTGAGTCTACGAGCTACACGATGACACCTACCGAATTCGGTTATGCCATGGCTGACATAGTGTCAAGCGGTGCTCAGATAATCGGCGGCTGCTGCGGCACGACTCCCGACCATATCTCCTCCGCATACGGTGCTTGCTCGCATAATCCTCCCCCGAGAGTTACCGATAAAGGTCTTTGCGCCGTCACATCATACGGTAAGACAGTTATAATCGGAAACAACGAGCCCGTAATTATCGGCGAGCGCATCAATCCTACCGGAAAACCCAAGCTCAAAGCCGCTTTAAGAGCAAACCAAACGGATTATATAATCTCCGAAGCATTGGCGCAGATTGATGCGGGTGCGCATATCTTGGACGTAAACGTAGGTATTCCCGATATTGACGAAGCGGCCCGTCTTTGCGATACCGTAAAGGCCATACAAAAGGTGAGCGCAACACCCTTGCAGCTCGACACCGCTAACCCCTCGGCTATGGAAGCCGCCCTTCGCCTTTATAACGGCAAGCCTATGGTCAACTCCGTGAACGGCTCCAAAAAGTCGCTTCTTTCCGTTATACCTTTGGTCAAAAAGTACGGCGGTGTTATGGTCGCTCTCACGCTCGATGAAAAGGGTATACCCGAAACCGTCGAAGGCAGAGTTAAGATCGCCGCTCGTATTATAAAGGTTGCGGAAGCTTGCGGAATTGCAAGAAAGAACATAGTATTCGATACGCTCACAATGCCCATCGCCGCAAATCCCGAATCTGCGAAAATTACACTTGATTCAATGGTTGCAATAAAAGAGACCTTTGGTGTAAAGACGGTACTCGGTATATCAAATGCAAGCTACGGTCTGCCCGAGCGCGACCTCATAAATTCCGTATTCCTTACGGAAGCTCTCGCAAGAGGTCTTTCCGGTGCCATAATAAATCCGCTTTCAGAAAAAATGAAGCAAAGCTTCCTTGCAAGACTTGCAATACTCGGTGCGGATAATAACTGCGAAAAATATATCTCTTGCGTATCAAATACGGATAGTCGTAATACCGTGCAAAATCTTCACGACGCAATAGTGCACGGACTTGTTGACAAAGCCGTGGAATTTACAAAAGCGGAGCTTAACGAGAAAGACCCCGCAAAAATAATCGATGAATCTATAATCCCCGCACTTAACGAAATAGGGCAAAGCTTTGAAAAAGGAGAAATATTCCTTCCCTCCCTTTTGACTTCGGCAGAAGCCTCGGAAGCCTCTTTTGAAAAAATCAAAGAAGCTTTAAAAGCAAGCGGAAGCACTCAAAAGACAAAAGGTAAAATACTCATCGCTACGGTAAAGGGTGACATACACGACCTCGGCAAAAACATCGTAAAAGCTATGCTTTCTAACTACGGCTACGAGGTTATAGACCTCGGAAAAGACGTCGCAAGTGAAACTATAGCCGAAGTAGTTGTAAGCGAAAATATACCTCTTGTCGCCCTCTCTGCGCTTATGACGACTACCGCTCCCGCTATGGCCGAAGCCGTTAAGGTCGTAAAGGCTGCCGCTCCCGAATGTAAAATAATGGTCGGCGGTGCGGTCATTACGTCGGAATACGCCGAGAAAATAGGCGCCGATATCTATGCAAAGGACGCTGTTGCTGCTGTAAAGGCTGCTGATACGGTGCTTGCGAGATGAAGCTTATATCTTGGAACGTAAACGGTCTTCGTG
Source organism: Eubacteriales bacterium (assembly GCA_045585835.1). Taxonomy (GTDB): domain Bacteria; phylum Bacillota; class Clostridia; order Oscillospirales; family CAG-272; genus CALCTE01. The sequence continues at coordinate 4,758 of JAZMZG010000008.1, read as the reverse complement.
CTTGTATTGGAAAAGGCTTTTTCGACTTTTTTATGCAGGAAAATGCAGATATTTTTTGCGTTCAGGAAACGAAGATGCAACAAGGACAAGCCGAAGTTGATAGCGAAGGCTATGAGCAGTATTGGTTTTCTGCAGAAAAGAAGGGCTATTCGGGCACGCTTTCGTTTACGAAGGCTTCTCCTATTTTTGTAAGCTACGGAATAGACGGAAAGCACACGGACGAAGGCAGAGTCATAACGCTCGAATTTGATAAATTCTACAGCGTCAACTGCTACGTCCCAAACGCACAGCCCGAGCTTGCAAGGCTCGGTTACAGAATGCAGTTCGAAGATGATCTGCGTGCGTATCTCGTGAAGCTTGATAAGAAAAAGCCCGTTATATATTGCGGAGATCTCAACGTCGCGCACGAGGAAATAGACCTTGCACGCCCGAAGGAAAACATCGGAAATGCAGGCTTTTCCTACGAGGAGCGCGGTAAGATGACACAGCTTCTTTCTGCGGGATTTACCGACAGCTTCAGGTTCCTATACCCCGATGACAAAAGATACTCTTGGTGGTCGTACAGAGCGGGCGCAAGGGCAAAGGATATCGGTTGGAGGATAGACTACTTTTTGGTATCCGACAGGATAAAGGATAAGATAAAAGACGCTTACATCTATAAAGACGTTATGGGCAGCGACCATTGTCCAGTGGGTATTGAAATAGATTTAGCGCGATAAAATAATAAAATATTTCCCTTGAAATCTTGCATTTGGTGCTTCGGTATGTTATAATCGAAGCACCAAATTTTTTCGGAGGTATTATATATGTTTGATCTTAAAGGAAGAGTTGCGGTAATCACGGGCGCATCATCGGGTCTTGGTATGCAGATGGCAAAAGGCTTTGCCGCACAGGGTGCCGACCTCGTTATTACGGCAAGAAGAATTGAAAGACTTGAAGCTTTCGCAGAAGAACTTCGCGCTATGGGCGTTAAGTGCTTGCCCTTAAAGTGCGACGTTACAGATCCCAAAAATGTTGACGAATGCGCGGCAGCAGCAGAAAAGGAATTCGGTAAAATAGATATTCTCGTTAACTGCGCGGGTTCTGCAAAGAACGCAGGCGTTCTTGAAATGACGGATGAAGAATGGGATTTCACCATTTCTACGGATATGACGAGCGTATTCTACGTAACGAGAGCCTTCGGTAATATAATGAAGAAGAATAACTACGGAAGAATTATCAACATCGCTTCTATGTACGGTCTTGTCGGCAACCCCGCCATCGACACGGTTGCATATCACGCTTCCAAGGGCGGAGTTGTTAACTTTACAAGAGCCGTTGCGGCTGAGCTTGCAAAGTATAACATTACCTGCAACTGCATCTGCCCCGGCTACTTCGAAACGGAACTTACTGCTGACGTACTCAAGACGGAACAGTTCACGCAGTATATGAAAGCGACCGTTCCCTTGGGAAGATACGGCTACAGTGGCGAGCTTAATGCCGGTGCTATCTTCCTTGCAAGTAACGAGGCTTCCTACGTTACGGGCGTTATCCTCCCCATCGACGGCGGATATACGGCTATCTAAATAAACGCTTTGGGAGACGGGAAAACCGTCTCCCTTTTTGTCGGAAGATAATTCTTTAGAATTTTTGAAAATAGGCTTGACATTTACAAAATGAGATGATATAATAACAGATGTCGTACGGAATGCCGGAATGGCGGAATAGGCAGACGCCCGGGACTTAAAATCCCGTGGGACTTAAATCCCGTGCCGGTTCGACCCCGGTTTCCGGCACCAATTTTATATCGCGGGGTAGAGCAGCCTGGTAGCTCGTCGGGCTCATAACCCGGAGGTCGTGTGGTTCAAATCCCGCCCCCGCAACCAAAAAAATCCCTTGCACCATCGGTGCAAGGGATTTTTTGTTATGTAGATGGGACTTGATCTCTTGATTTTTTGTTATGAGACCGACGAGCGTGGCTCGTTGGGCAAGAAATCCGCCCGCGTCCGGTGGACGAGGAAGGGAGGATTTCTTGGCACAGCGGTCTAAAAAATCAAGCACCCACGGATGCGCAGATTTTTTAGGGAACCGCAAGATGGCAAATAAGTGCAATGCACTTGTGCTAACTAAGTGCCGCCAGGGGGCGGATGCAGCGAGCAGGTTTGCCTCTGCCGTAGTCAAGATTCACCTTACATGCTATATTGAATTTTGGTACAGCAGTTATTGTTTTGTACAATAATCGTAGGGACTAAACCATGTTTCTCTATTGCTATCATAATACATATTCATACCATTATGAAATCTATCCTTAATATAAAAATTGCCCAATACAGGATCAAACTCTGTTTTCCATTCTCGACCATACCAATCCTTGTAAGTTAATGTATTATCATTTGGATCCACCGATAATATTTCAAACTCAACAATCTTCCTATTAAGGCTAAGACTCATATACTCTGGTGTTTCACATATAAACTTCCCCAACGCCTCCTTGTAACTTCCGAACTGAACATTTTCAAGGAACACCATTGGATAGTTTTTTTCACCACTTAATCCAGCTTGTTCCATCGCCCATCGCCAACCCTTTTGAGGATCGAATATTAGAACGATTTTTCCTTCTATTACGCTTAATGATGATTGAATTTTTACATGTACATTAGATGTGTAATAAGTTAATGATCCATGTCCTTCCTCAGGGGAATATTCACCACTAAAAAAACTACAGTCAACAATTTCAAAATCTTCTGCACTTGTAACAGTCGAATCATGTATCCAGCCGGCGGTTCGATTGTAATATTCTTCTTCGCTTGTGTAGACAATTCTTTCATACCAATTTCTTGAACTTGAATCCAAAGATAAACAATCTATCATTTCGCCATAAAACGCATCTACACTTATAGCGCTAATAGGAACTGTATTTTTCTCCACAACTTCAACATTATCTATGCTCCAACCACCGACATCATAGTATCCATAGGTTATTATTACGCTCATAATTGTTGAAAAATAATCATTTTCCATTTTCACAGTACAGTGAATAATCTCTTCTTTTTTTTCTATATTGGTTTGCCTTTTTTCTATACTGTGTTCAACATACCTAAAATCTTGCTCATCAACAAACTTTGATGAAAAATTTTTTACAAACGCATCGTTAGTTGAAATATCTTCTATTAACTGGTTGTTTGATACTCCGCTTGTATCTGAAGTAATATTGCAGGCACACAATAACATTAGAAGCAGTGTTGATAATAGTGATAGACTTTTTTTCATTTCCTCTTCTCCTCTAAAAATAAAAAGTGTGTGCAACTTAAAGTTACACACACCGAAAAATGCATAACTTCAAGTTTGCTACCACACAAAACTTTTCGGACAAATTCACGAAGAACGCCAAAACAGAAGTCTGCATTTTTACCAATATAAAAATACGACTTCGCGACATTTGTCCATATTAAGTTTTGTGTGGTAGTATAAGTATAGCACATTTTAGTTTTAATGTCAAGTAGCAAAAACGCTTGATATCTAAATCGGTGCAACTTGCCAACAATGCGAACCGAGAAAGATATCGGTTCGGAAAACCCAGAAACCACAACGGTTTCTGGGTTTTTTTCGTGTCATTTTTCAAGGTGCAATTCAAAAGATATCATTTTTCGAAAACGACCTTTGGGGAGGACTTGAACTAAAACCATTGCAGACAGAGTGCAATTTTGATATAATGAATGAGCGAAATGCAACTAAGGAGAGAATGAAATGAATAAGTTAGTTGAAATAGGCAGTTGTATCGAAATACCCTCTGATGTTGAGACGGATTTTGTAATAGATAAATTTATTGATTTTGTAGAAAATAACGGCTGGACGTTTGGCGGCGGCTTCCGAACAATTATTGATGATTGGTATGTAAATGATAAAGGTGAAAAAGTAAAGCGGATCGATGAAGAATAATATGATACAATTTCGATACGATATAGAACAATAAACTCAAGGGAGAAAAATATATGCTTAACAAATTAGTTCAAAAGAAAAAATATATTTTAATCATATGCGTTGCGATTTTACTTATACTTTGGATAATGACGTTGATTTTTGGCAACGGAGAGGATAAAATAATGGTTCTTGTCTTATCCTTGGTCTTGCCGTTTGTAATATATGGATTTGTAAGGCTAATGTTCAAGGTTGTTAGAATTAATGGTTCTTTGAAATTTATAAAATTTGGTGTTTGCTTCTTTCTGATCATGGGTGCATTTTCTGTAGTTATGGATGTTGTGTATTTCATAACAGGATTTCCAAACGGACTTTCCCCGACGCTAACCGCTTGTTTAGGTATGATTATCGCTGTATTGGACGAAGCAAGGAAAAATATCGATCTTGAAAGTAAACAATGATAGACATCTTTTTCGGCCCCTCTACTCAAAATAATGATCCCCCCGCATAGCGGGGGGGTATTTCATTTTCGGGCATAGCCCTAATACTACTGGCTACGCACAAGTGCGTATTTTATTGGCCTGCCAGCCACGCATTTGTTACTTACTACCCATAAATGGGTCCCGTGGGTCAAATAAACTTAATTGATCACTCTCTCGATCGCTCTTTAATTGATTTGCAATATATTCTTTTATCTCTTTTGTGTTTTTGCCCACGGTATCAACGTAATATCCCTTACACCAAAATTCGCGATTTCGGTATGCAAATTTCATATTGCCAAATTTTTGGAATATTAACATTGCGCTTTTCCCTTTTAAATATCCCATAAATCCCGAAATGCTCATTTTGGGCGGGATACTG
>JAZMZG010000007.1:0-3608 GCA_045585835.1 Eubacteriales bacterium | reverse complement strand
ACGCAAGGATTCACTGCCGTTTGAATCCTTTTTCTCTTTATCAACCGAAACGTCCGTCCACGAAGGAACGCCCTTATCTCTTACCGAAAACTCAAAATAATTTTCAGCAACAAAAAACTCGGCTGTAATCACGCCCTCAGCTCCGGGGTAGGCTCTTTCTATCCTGTGCTTGAGCATCTCCGCCGCAACGTATCTCAGACGGTTATATCTGCTGTAATCCATAGTTTTGCTGGTTGCGGCAAGAGAATCAAGAAAGCTCAGAACAGCGTTTATATAAATTTTTCTGTTGGTGATTTCAATTGAAGCTATTTTTGTTCTGTTCATTTTTTACCTCATTCAAAGCAGATTCTGTTCCATCCGAGAACGGATTCTGAAGTACCATTGCTCTTTTGGGCAATAGCCTCTAAATGTTCAATTGCATTTTCATATTTAAGATTATCTCTGATGGTAACTTTTTTCTGAACGCTGTTTATTTCAACCTCTACGTATCTTCCCTTGGCCTCAGGGCAATGCTCTGCGATTGCTTTCAGATATGTAATTGTATTATATCTGACCGTATTGCTGACCTGCTCATTCTTCTGAAGCTCCTCTTCAACATAAGCGATAAAATCGTCAAGAAGCTCCGAGCTGTACTTAGAAGTAAAACAAGCGGTATTATTTTCAACCGACTTATCAAGCAGAAGAATATTTGCGTCAACACCCTGCTTTTTTAACCGCTTGCGCTTTATCTGAACCATAAATGCAATAATCACAAACGTCGCAAGCTCAGCTACGGTATAAGCCGCCCAGATACCGCCTTCGCCAAAGAGCTTTCCAAGTAAAAAGGTCGCCGCCAAAAAAAGCACAAAGCAACGAAGACTTATTATAACCGACGACATAAAGCTCTGCTCGGTTGACTGAAGATAGTAACCTATCACCACGTTGACGGTCATAATAATCATACTTGTGGCAAATATTCTTACAGCGACAGCCGATTGCTCAATAAGCAAAGCGTCGTCTATTCCAAAAACAATCGGGACAACGCTCGGTATTATTTCAAGAATCAGAGTGACAGAGCCGCAGATAATGAAAATAGTAATCAAAGCAAGTCGGAGCGTTTCCTTTATACTTCTGAAGCTTTTTTCGCCGAAATAATTGCTGACCATCGGCTGAATCGTCTGACTTATTCCCTCAAAAACCGAGAGCGATACCGTCGAGAGATTGAACACCACGGTATAAACCACAATTCCGTTTACGCCTGCAATCGTTGACAGAAAGTGATTCATGATAAGAATCGTCAGAAACTGATAGATAAAATGAAGAGCTGAGCTGAAGCCGTTTTTGATAATACGAAGAGCTGTTTTGTTAAACGTGAATCTGAATTTCAGCGTGTTTTTTTTCGAGAAAAAGTGAGTTGATATTACAGCTATACTGACAAGCTGTCCGAGCACTGTCGAATAAGCGGCCCCCGAAACGCCCATTCCGAGAAAGCCTACGAAAATAAAATTGAATGCAATATCAACAACTATTGACGTGAACATTCCTATCATTGAAAGAGTTGGTCGTCCGTCGTTCCTTACGAAGAATGCAAGCCCGATATTTATAACAAACACAGGACCTCCGACAAGAATTATCTGAGAATATTCCCGTACAGAATGAAAAACCGCTTCCCCTGCCCCAAGCCATTGGGTAATAACGTCAATAAATAACATCCCCGACAAAAGAAACAGAACTCCTACTCCCGCAAGAAGCTCGATTGAAAGGCTGAACGCCTGATTTGCAGAAGCCTTGTCTCCTTTTCCCGTATCTATTCCCATAGCAATACATCCTCCGACAGCGAAAAGCGCTGCGAATGTATTTATAATCATATAAATCGGCGTCGCAAAAGTCACGACAGACAGCGAAAGGTCGTCAAGATATTGCCCGATAATAATCGTATCCGCAACAGAACCTATTGCCGTCGTAAGATTCATAAGAATAGTGGGCAAAAGCATTGAAAGGAATATTTTTTTGACTATGGGGTTGTGCTTATACATAAAATTTAGGTTCATAAAAGCTTCCTTATCTTAAATTCTGTTGTCTATTACGCTCTTTACCTTTCCGCCGCCTGTGCTTAATTCAAACTGTTCCTTTGCTTTTCTTACAACTGAAATTCTTCCTGTTTTATCGGTAAGTATTTCGTTGATTTCAGGATAGTGCTTTGAAAGAATATCAAGAGCCTCAGCTTCCGTAAGAGCCATATCCTCCTCAACGCAGATTTCCATGCAGCTCGTTTCGTTGTAGCTCAATATCAGCTGAATCCAGCCTGTATACCCGATTTCGTTTCCGAATATAGACTTGATTTTTTTATAGTTGATGTAGTTGGTTGCAAACTTAAAAATATCGCCAAAGCGTCCGAGAAGTTCAAAACGAGGAGCAAGTCTTCCGCACTTGCACGGCTCTGAAACAAAGCGTCCGAGATCGCCTATCTCATATCTTTTTACACCGATATTTTCCTGATCTCTCGGAGTCCACACAAGCCTTCCGATTTCGCCATCTTCAACAGGCTCGTCGCTGTCAAGTTTAAGTATTTCAAGATATTTTGTTGCAACTACGTGATGTGTCGTTCCCTCGCAGTATTCGCAAGTATAACCCATAGAGCCGATTTCATTGCAACCGTACGCAAGAGAAGCGATTCTTCTGACGCCAAAGGCTTCCTTCAGGTATGCAATCTGAGCAGGATCAAAATGCTCTCCTCCGTAGAGAACCTTTTCGATTCCGCCATAACTTAAAAGGGCATCCTTCTGCTCGCTGAAAAGTCTGAGCAGATACGTTGGCATACCAACCAACACGTTTACATTATTTGCAATTATCTCATCGGCAACGTGCTTCATATCCATCTCCGCCGTCATCGGAAGCTGAACAACGTCTGCCGCCTTGAGTCCTTCATATATGCTTATAAATCCCCCGTACAAATCTCCCGAATAGAAAAGATTCATACAAACATCCGTCTTGGGATCTATTCCTGCAGCTATGATAAAACGTGCAGTTTCATCATATGTCATTTGTGCATCATCATAGGAATGCGGTGCATACTTCGCCTTACCAGAGCTTCCTCCGCTCTTGAGGAGAAGATAACCCGTATCAGCAATTTCTCTCTTTGAGGGAAAATCATCCTTTTTAAGAATAGGTGTTCCTTCTTCGAAGGGCGCTCTGCGCACGGGATCCATTTCTGATAAGGACATACTTCCCTTTGGCAGACTCTCGCTGATAAGGCTCACTCTCTTTAAGTATCTTGTCATAGCATACACACCGTCGTGAGGCTCTCCTGTATAGCCACCCATCATAAGTCCCGGCTCCGTGATTCTGTTAACACCGCCTGCAAGGAGAAGCTTGCTCATCACGGCAATCTCTTCTCTTCCGCAGGCAAGACCTACGCTCTGCAGATATGAACGGAAAGGCCTGAGCACAGAAATTATCTCATCTTTCTTAATGGGCTTAACGATAAGGGTTCTGAAAAGAGGCGAAGCACACATCTCGCTATCGTATCTTACATAAATACGGCACCCGTCTCCTTCAAACAGCTTCGCATCCCCCATCATTTCTCTCAGGTGGCACATCTGACTCTGAGTTGTCAGCTCTGCCCTTTC
>JAZMZG010000006.1:0-1922 GCA_045585835.1 Eubacteriales bacterium | reverse complement strand
CTCTCTTAGCTCCTACGCTACTTCAACCTCAACGAAGACGAAAACTACCGATTCGATAAATTCGCTGACGCTTACGGTTTATGAAACCGTTGAAAAGGCAAGGGCGTACGTTGCTTCTCCGATAGATAATAATTATAAGAGCTACACTGAAACTGTCAGCGGAATAAACGCCGCTTCGGTTTCCGTATTGGTTCTGGAGCTTTCTCCCACAAATGAGCAGAAGGCACTTTGCGACGAGTTCATAGCTTCGGTTGATTCTCTTATTTCGACGGCTCAGGAGTCTGTTGCTCTTGCAAAGGAAGGCTCGACTGCGCTTGCGACAATGAAGATAAATAAGTCGGACGCTTTTTCTCAAACGCTTTCGTCGCTTGCTGAGAAGGCGAACGCTCTCAACGCCTCGCTTTCACAGACGCTTAACGCTCAGATAAATTCCGACCAAACGACCGTCCTTATAGTAGTAATCGTCGTAGCGGCGCTTGTGGTTTGTGTTTGCGGCGTCTTTGTGGTTCTTATCGTTTATACCTCAAAGGCAATCTTCAGACCTATAAACCTCATCAGAGAAGAGCTTCGCCTTTTCTCCGAGGGTATTTACACGCACCCGTTTGAGCTTACTGAGGGCGAGGCGGATATAGGTCTTGTCGTTGCCTCGATTAAGGAAACCAAAAAGCTCCTTTGTAAGATGGTAGACGAGCTTTCGTGGATTCTTGACCAGATTGCACACGGAAACGTAAGCTTCAGAATAGCTCTTGCCTATAAGGGCGAGTTTAATTCGATAAAAATTGCCCTTGACACAATACTTAACGAAAATAACCGTGAATTTACAAGGATAAGAGAGTCGTCGGACGCTGTTTCGTCGGCTTCGACTCAGCTTTCTTCAAGCTCGTCAAGTCTTTCTGACGGCGCTCTTGATCAGTCTAAGGCAATCGAGCTTCTTTCCGACAGCGTTGACGATATTACTCAGAAGTCAACTCAGAACGCCCAAAACGCAAAGACCGCCAGCGATTATTCAGCTGAAACCTTCAGAGCGCTTGACGCGGGCAATGCTGCAATGCAGAAGATGCTTGGGGCGATGGACGAAATCAAGCAGACCTCGGATAGAATTGAAAAGATTATAAAAACGATTGAGGATATTGCCTTCCAGACGAATATTCTTGCGCTTAACGCCGCTGTTGAGGCGGCAAGAGCCGGCGACGCAGGTAAGGGCTTTGCGGTTGTTGCCGACGAGGTAAGAAACCTCGCAGGAAAATCAGCCGAAGCCGCTAATTCTACCGCCGCACTCATAAGAGCTTCGATAGAAGCGGTAAACCAAGGCGCAGAGCATGCAGGTCGTACGGCTGATGCAATGAAGGGAATCCTTGAAGCGTCAAGAAAAACCGACGAAATCGTTGAGCTTATCGCAACCTCCGCACTGGAAGAAAAGAACGCTATTGCTCAAATAAGCGAGGCTGTCGAGCAGATTTCGGGCGTTGTTCAGACGAACTCAGCACTTGCACAGGAGAGTGCCGCCGCCGCAGACGAGCTTTCTCAGCAGGCAGATACGCTGAGAATACTTATGGAACGCTATCAGCTCAGAGAAGAATAATTATAACAACTTATAACAACCCGTGATGCTTTTCACGGGTTGTTTTTTATGTGGTTGTGGTAAAAGGGAGGTCGTGTGGAGAAAAGTACGGAGGCGGAGCGAGCCGCGAGGCTGAGCTGAAGCGGAACGCAGTGGAGCGAAGGCGCAGACGAGGGGTGAGCGGAGCCTGCGCGGAAACGAGCCTCCCCCTGAGCGTGGAGGTGAAACGCCTGTGGATTCGAGGGGGCGAAGCGAACGGGGGAGAGCGATGTTTTCGCCGGGTGTGGAGCGTTGCGCCTGTGAGTTTAGGTCTTCTCTGTGCGCTCATATCCGTCGCTAAATATAAGCGCAAACCCTCGTG
>JAZMZG010000005.1:0-2066 GCA_045585835.1 Eubacteriales bacterium | reverse complement strand
TATTTATGAGATGAAGATGAACGTTGACCCTAAGAACCCCGCTATGGCAGACAGAGACAGACTCGTTCTTTCAAAGGGACATACCGCCCCGGCTCTTTATTCTGTTCTTGCAAATAAGGGCTTCTTCCCCCTTGACGACTTAAAGACTCTTCGTCACATCGACAGCTATCTTCAGGGACACCCTGTAATGAATAAAATTCCGGGCGTTGATATGAGCACAGGCTCGCTCGGTCAGGGAATTTCCGCCGCTTGCGGTATGGCTCTTTCAGCAAAGATTTCAAACGACACATATAAGGTTTACACTATCCTTGGCGACGGCGAAATCGAAGAAGGTCAGGTGTGGGAGGCGGCAATGTTCGCAGCTCACTATCAGCTTGATAATCTCGTTGCTGTAATTGACAACAACGGACTTCAGATTGACGGTAAAATCAAGGACGTAATGAGCCCGTATCCGATTGACGAAAAATTCAGAGCATTCGGTTGGCACGTTATTGTGATTGACGGTCATAACTTCGATGAAATCAATAAGGCGTTCGACGAGGCTGAAACGATTGCCAATCAGCCTGTTGCAATCATTCAGAAGAGCGTTAAGGGCAAGGGCGTAAGCTATATGGAAAACCAGGTTTCGTGGCACGGCGCAGCTCCTAACGAAGAACAGTACAATATTGCAATGGCAGAGCTTAAGGCACAGCTTGACGAGCTGACAAAGTAAGCGGAAAGGAAACAACAGATATGGAAAAGAAAGCAACCCGTGAAAGCTACGGCGAAGCACTCGTAATGCTCGCTGAAAAAAGACCTGACCTTGTTGTACTTGACGCTGACCTTGCGGCTGCAACAAAGACAGGAATATTCAAGAAGGCGTATCCCGACAGATTTTTCGACTGCGGTATCCAGGAAGCAAATATGATGGGCGTTGCGGCAGGACTTGCCTCAACAGGAAAGCTCGTTTTCGCAAGCACGTTCGCTATGTTTGCGGCAGGTCGTGCCTTTGAGGTAGTAAGAAACAGTATCGGTTACCCTAACCTCAACGTAAAAATCGGCGCAACACACGCAGGCATCTCAGTAGGCGAGGACGGCGCTTCTCACCAGTGCAACGAGGACATAGCCCTTATGAGAGCTATCCCGAATATGACGGTTATCAACCCCGCCGACGACGTTGAGGCTAAGGCGGCTGTTCTTGCAATGGCTGACTACGTAGGCCCGACCTATATGCGCTTTGGCAGACTTGCAGTTCCTGTGTTCAACGACGCGGCTACTTATAAGTTCGAGCTTGGAAAGGGTATAAAGCTCAGAGACGGTAAGGACATCACAATTATTGCAACAGGTCTTATGGTTGCAGAAGCAATCGAAGCAGGAAAGGCTCTTGCTGAACAGGGAATTGACGCAAGAATTATCAATATTCACACAATCAAGCCTATTGACCGTGACATTATCATTGAAGCGGCGAAGGAAACAGGCAAGATTATCACAGTTGAAGAGCACAGCGTAATCGGCGGTCTCGGAAGCGCTGTTGCTGACGTTGTAACAGAAACGGTTCCTGTTCCCGTTATCAAAATCGGCGTTCAGGACAAGTTCGGTCACAGCGGCCCGGCTGTCGCACTTCTCAAGGAATTCGGACTATGCGCTGACAATATCGTTAAGACAGCCAAGGAAGCGCTTGGTAAGTAAAAATTCCCAAAAGATAAAAAGATTGAAGGCTCGGTTTATTCCGAGTCTTCTTTTTTATTGTGGGGCTTGGAGAGAACGCTCTTCGTAAGCGTGCTGTGCTTTTGCTTTTCAGCGTCGTTTTCTCCTTTTTATATCAGCTCTGAAATCAAGTCGCCTCGCTCTTGGCACCCACTCAGCCTTACGGCTTCGGGGTACGCCGAGCGAGGCGATGTCCTGGCGCCTTGCGCTTTGGGAGAGGCTTTGAAAAGCACAGGCGCCGGGCGCACCCCCCACGCTTTCGCCGCTGGCGAAAGCGTGGGCGGGCGGCTCCGCCGCCCGCCTTCCTGAGTTTTGCCGAAGGCAAAACTCAGGGGGCTGCGCCCTAGCCTGTGCAGACGGTGCGCCTTTGAGTCGGGCGA
>JAZMZG010000004.1:0-4947 GCA_045585835.1 Eubacteriales bacterium | reverse complement strand
GATGTTAGGAATTGTCGGATTTGTTCTTATTTCAGAAACACGCGAACAGACACTTGCGCTGTTATAGATACAAACAAAAAATCCTGTAAGGCGGCACGCCTTAGTGTGGATACCATGTAAAAACTTTTAACCCCGCCGTTTTGCAACTGCGGGGTTAGCTGTTTCTTATAAAAGGCGGGAACTGCCCAAAGGGGCTCCATTTAGCGAGGGCGTCATAAAGCAGTTTTGAAACCGCCGCACAGACAAAGTGTTAAATGGCATTTGTTTATTGTGCGGCGGAACTGCCAAAGGCGGCTCGCCTTACGGTGTAATTTTTAATTATTTGCTGTGTTTTCTCTTATAGACTGAAAGTCCGGCAACGGTAAAGCCTGAGGAAGCACAGATTATTGAAGTAAGAAGCTCGGAATGAACGCCTGTTTCGGGGTTTTTCTCGCCGTCTGAAACGTTATTCTTATCAGAGCCGTTGGTAATAGGAATATCGTGAGCCTCGTCCCCTGCTCCGTCTATAATAAGAGCGTAGTTAAACTTAGTGGAATTAAGGGAGAAGCAAACAGTATTGTTAATTACTTCAAAATTATCAAGCTTCTGAAGCTTTCCGTTCTTGATTCTGAACAAGGAGATTTCCTTATCAGCGTAATATTCGTTTATAGGAATAAGTATCTCGGCATCAAAATCAAAATCAAGTACCCTTGAGAAGATAATATCAAGGCGCAGATTGTTTTTATTCTTTGACTCAACAAGACGAGTGAAGAAATCAAGGTTATTTACATAAACTGCATTTTCACAATCAGTTCTCCAGATAAGTCCGTTTGGAAGAATAACGTTAAGGAGTCCGTCGATAACGGAAATCTCAGCGGAGGTTTTTTCGTCTATGTAGCTGTTGCCCTCGGTTATTTCAATAATAACGTTATCGTCAATAATCTTATGGTCAGTAAGAATAGTAACGGTAGAAGCGCCATAAGCTATTTTTCCGTCGGGGAAGGTCAGCTTATATTCAACCGTATAAACGCCGATGTCTGTAAATTCGGGATTTATTGAGGAATAAGTATCTTCTCCTGCCTTTTTATATTCAACAATTATTCCGTTTGCGGCGGTAATTTTTATTGAATGAGGCTTTGAGTCATACTTTCCTTCATATTCCTTAATTTCAACGTCTTTTGAGAAAATCTGAACCTTAGCGGTAACGGACGAAGAATAATAGCTCTGAGAATCAAGCTCAGCCTTAACCTCGTAAACGCCGATATTCTGAGGAAGTCCGTCGGTGAAGCTTGCGTTTGTTCCGTAAAGTCGGTAAGAATATTTAAGCGACTTCAAGGAAATTTCAACAGGAGAGGTTGAAATATCAAGAGCTTCGGGGGAAATTTCTTTTCCTGTAAATTCAGTCATGGTATCGTTAAAGGTAATAGAAATCTCGGATTTCTTAACGCTTGGCGTGAGAGTACCTGTTACTGAACTATAATTTGAGTCGGAGGGAATGAAAATAAAGCCGTAAGAGCTTACGTTACCTGCTGAGACAATAGAGGACGGACTCAACCACATAAAGCTTCCGCTTACTGAGCGTGTGTAGCCTCTGCTGTCGGTGAAATATGCGCTTGCGGTAATCTTACTTGAAGAAAGCTCGCTTCCGTAGGTTATTTCTGTGCAGCTTGCACCAGAAATCGACGGAGTAGCTTTATTTATCGTAAGGTTGAAGCTTCCTGTTTTTTCGCCCGAAAGATTGGGGTTTGTTGCCTTAAAATAAACTGTTTTGGTAGCGCAGGAGCTTGTGAAAAGCATTGCCTTATATTCGCCGTCTTCTTCAAAGGAATAAAGAATAAGGGTTTCGTCGGGAACGTTTTCAAATGGGATATGAAGTGCGTTCCCGCCGTCGTAGGTCAGAGTTATATCCTCAGGCACCACGCAATGCTCCTCTGTAAAGGGAGCCTTGTTGATTGTGTAGTCAATTACACATTCGGCGGTATTGTAGTTTTCAAGCTCAGGAACATAAGCTCTTATCTCATATTCTCCTGCCTGAACGGGAAGTCCCTCGTAAATAATCTCGTTTACGCCTGTTGCTCCCTTTTCCTTATAGGTATAAAGGATGGTAACATCGTTCATAACCCTGTCGCCGAGCTTTGCCTGTGCAACAAGCTCAGGAGCGTTTCCGGTATAAGTCATAGAGCGTGAGGCGGTTGTAAAGCTTATTGTCGGGGAGGCTTTTCTGATTGTTATGGTTGCGTTTCCAAGGTAATAGTTGAATCCGTCTTCGGTTGAGTAGTTGGGGTTTGTAACCTTATAGTAAACTACTAAGTTCTCGCAGACGTTTGTCATAACAATCGGGGTTGTTGAGTAGGTTCCGTTTATTGAAGTAGAATATTCAATCACAGAGCCAAGAGGCGCTCCCGTAACGTTGATGGAATGTTCAAGTCCGTCGTAGGAAACGTCAAGATCTTCAGCAGAAATTCCGCTGAAATATTCGGGGTAAACGTAAAGGTGGAAGGAGGCTTCGGTTGGCTTATAGTTTTTTCCGAGGGTAGTTAAGCCGTTATAATAAGCCTTAACGTAATAATTTCCGATATTTACAGGGAGTCCTTGTGTGTATACCGGAGAAGGATTATTCTTATCCGCAAAGTCACAGTACTCGTAGGTAATAGTGTAGTCACTGTCAAGAATAAGGTTATCTCCGCTTGCAAGGTTTGTAAGGCGAGGCTCGCCTATTGCAACAGCGGAACCTCTGTTATAACAGGAGCTTTGGAAATTATCGGTATAGTCAAGACCTATCGGGCGCTGGTCAATAGAAACGTCCGTGTGCGTCTTAAAATATCCGTTATAGTTGGGGCTTGAAATCCTTATGAAATAGGTAATTTTTTCTTCAGGTCTTTCTGCTGTTGAATTTTTACAGCTGAAGCTTTCGGCGGAATAGTAGGTTCCGTTTTCCGTAAGACTGTATTCAATCGTATAATCGGGGTCGTTTACGATTATAACAGGAATCGGAGTTGTTCCGTCGTAGGTGTAGTTATAGAGATTTTCTATTCTTATAAGTCCGTTGCTTGTTGCGTCGTCGGGCCAGTTAATAGGAGTAACCTCAACCGTTATATCCTTTGAAACGCAGTTATAGTTTGAAGAAATGTCAAGAGGAGTAATTCTTACGGTATAATCTCCAACTACTGTGGGGAGTCCCTGAGTCCAACTTGAGCCGCTATCGGAGGAATATTCGAAGGAATAATCTCCGTTATACACCTCGCCGCCTGTAAGAGACAGGGAAAGAACGCTTCTTATGTTGTCGTCAAGCTCATCGGCACGGTCATAGGTAATCTCAAAGCTTGTCTGAGTCATATTTATGACGGGAGTTGCTTTATTGATTGTGAGCTTTGAGCTGAAGATTGTGTCTGTTCCGTTGTTGTAGTTGTAGTTATTTACAAGGACGTAGAAATCCTTATCAGAGCATACGTCAATTATATCTCGTCCGAGGGCGTTTATTGAATCGTAGAAAACAACGCCGTCAAGGGAATATTTAACCGTTGAATTTATCGGAGGAGCAGGATAAAGAAGGTTAAGCTCCGGCGCCTCGTTATCGTAGATTTTTACGATTGAACCCAAGGAAGCCTCATAATCGGCGTAGGTTATAGTAAGAACGAAAGGCTCGGCGGTTGACGACGAGTTATAGTTCTGAGCGTTCAAGCCGCTTGGCGTATAGTAGGCGAAAATATCGTAAACTCCTCTTTCGTGAGGGATTCCGTCAGAGAGGGGGTTGTTGTTTTCGCCTGCGTCAATATGCACTCTGTACTTGAAGGAAATAAGGTCAGACTGAGAAACGCCGTCAGCTCCAAGAAGTGTGACAGATGGAGAGAGAGTTATTGGAGTTCCCGTATAAGCAACGGTAGAAGAAGGCGCCGTATACTCTATCAGAGAATCAGCCTTTACTATATTTACAAGGATAATTCTATTGCTTACATAGTCCTCAAAGCCATATCTTGAAGCCTTGAATTCAATTTCAAGAGGAGCGCTTGTTACGTTCTTATGGGCAACGGACGGATTATAAGCCCCGCCGCTTCCGCTGATTCTGTAAGAGAACGAAACGCCGCTTATATCGGGAGCGCTTATAATATCGGTAAGGTCGCTTCCCGTATAAGTAACAGAGACTTCGTTATTCGAATCGCTTATCGGAGCGCCGTTGATATAGAAGTCGGACTCCTCAAAAACGCCCGTTTCAACGGTGACGTTAATGTACGCAACGCTAGTGGAGGAGGTTTGAGTCTGGGGGTAGGAAACCTTTATTCTCGTCTTACCCTCGTTAAGAGGATAAACCTTTGTGTCGTCGCCGATTTTTGCAACTGCACCCTCACCTTGACTTGACATACATTCAAACACAAGTCCGTCAGAACTTCCGCCAACAGTAGCTATAAGCTCTTCGCCAACGGTTTCGCCGTTTATAAGGGTAACGTCGGTGGTTATAATCTCAACGTCGGGTCTTGTCGGCTTACTGTCAGAAACGGTAGGAATTTCAGAGGTATGAGAAAGCCCCGGAGCATTTGTGTAAGTAAGACTTGAAATAGTGTTGCTGTCGGTTGCCTTATCAATAACTACCTCAGAGGTCTTATAGGTCTGAGTAAGCGGAATATTTCCAAACGTAGAAACGGACACGGGCTTTGTTAAGGTTATTTTGGCGGTATATTCTTTAATATAGTCGGGAAGAGAAGGAGCACCTTCGTTTACTGTCCATACGCCTTCGGTTGAATCGTCAACGTCTCCGTTATTGAGATAGTTTACTGCCGCTTGAGCGTCAGAAGGAGTAAGAGGAGTATTGTTATAATAAACCGTTCCGTCCTTTACTCTTACGCCATTTGCAATAACAGCTCCGCCTGTATATTCGGGAGGCTCGGAAGCGCCCGCCGCAGGCTCGTCGTCAATATCAACGACTGATACTTCCTCGTCAGAGGTTTCTTCGGGTGTGGTTTCCTCAGACGT
>JAZMZG010000003.1:0-11449 GCA_045585835.1 Eubacteriales bacterium | reverse complement strand
GATAGTCGGTTCCGTATTTTGTAGCCAGCATATCCGCAACAACGATCGCCGCCATGCTGTCTACCACAACACGTGCGCGGTGGATCACTGCAGGGTCATGTCTGCCTTCAAGTCTGAGAACCGTATTTTCTTTTTTCACCATGTCCACGGTATCCTGGGCACGGAATATTGAAGGGGTTGGCTTTACGGCGCATCTGAACAGTATGGGCATACCGTTGGTTATACCGCCGTTTATACCGCCGTTATTGTTAGTCTTAGTGTATATCTTTCCGTTTCTTATACCAAACGCATCGTTTGCTTCGGCTCCGCTTTTGTTTTTAAAGCCAAATCCGAGCCCGAATTCCACGCCCTTTATTCCGCCTATAGCGAAAAGCGCTTTCGAAAGGTCGCCCTCAACGCTGTCAAACCACGGCTCACCTAGCCCTGCGGGAAGTCCGCAAAGTGCACTCTGCGTAACGCCCCCTACACTGTCGCCTCTTTCTTTTGCCGAAAGTATTACTTTTGTGATATCTTCGGCACTTTCTTTCGAAAGAGTCGGAAAATCGGAATTTTTCAATAATTCAATATCGTTCTCTACGTCACAAAACTCTCGGTCTGCTACTCCCGCACAGCTTAAAATATGCGTGCCGACAGTAATTCCGAGTCCGCTTAAGGCATCGGTAAATATAGCTCCTGCGGCAACGAGGGCAGCAGTTATCCTGCCCGAAAAATGTCCGCTGCCTCTGTAGTCCTCGTTTCCGTGATATTTTGCGTATGCGCTATAGTCAGCGTGAGAGGGACGTGCTATTCCGTAGGTATAGTCGGAGCTTTTCGTGTTTTCATTCGGAATTACTATTGCTATGGGTGTACCCGTAGTTTTGCCGCTCATTACACCGCTTAATATCTCAAAGCTGTCATTTTCCACTCTCGGCGTGGAGCTTATGCCGTCGGGTCTTCTTTTTGCAAGGAGTCTTTTTATATTCTCCTCCGAAACCTTTATGCCGGGGGCAAGTCCGTCTATGACCGCACCTATAGCTTTGCCGTGGCTTTCACCGAAAAGCGTTAAGCTTATGCTGTTTCCGTAAGTGTTTTTCACCTTGATTCCTCCAACCGATTTATTATGTCCGAAATGCCGAGCTCGTCAAAATAAAAGCTTCCTATCTCGTCTACGAGCACCGCCTTTATTTTATCCTTTGACATTTTCTTATCGTGTAAGATATATCCCGCAAGCTCATTTGCGCCGTACTCTATACGGGTTTCGAGCCCGTATTTTTCAAGGACTGCCTTTATGCGCGCTCTCGCGCCTTCACTGCAAAACGGGAGCATACCCATTGCAACGCACTCGCCGTGAAGGTATTTACCCTCTCCGAGCGCCTCTATCGCGTGGCCTACGGTGTGTCCGAAATTAAGGACGGCGCGAAGCCCCTTTTCCTTGAAGTCTTCCTCTACTACCTTCTTTTTTATCTTTAAAGAGCCGATTATCACTTCGTCGAGTATCTCGTTTATATCCTTTGCTTCTTCGATGCAGGCAAAAAGTTCCTTGTCAAAGCAAGCCGCCATCTTGATGCCCTCCGAAAGCCCCGCGCGAAGCTGTCTTTCATCAAGCGTTTTTAAGGTATCGGGGTCGATTATCACTCTTTTAGGAGTATAAAAAGCACCTACGACGTTTTTTACTCCCCTGAAATCAACCGCCGTCTTTCCTCCTATAGAGGAGTCCACTTGCGAAAGAAGCGTCGTCGGAACGTTGTAAAAATCCACGCCCCTCATATAGCATGCTGCGCAAAATCCCGCAAGGTCGCCGACCACTCCGCCGCCAACGGCAACGACAGCATCGCCTCTTGTGAAGGAATTTTCAAGCATTACTGATAAAATATGCTCAAAAGTTCTCAAATTCTTGCTTTCCTCGCCCATTGGTATCGTTACGATATAAGGCTCTGCACAGGCACCTGCAACCGTTTCGGAATACTGTTTCGGTACGCCCGTATCGGTCACGATAAGCACCTTACGGGAAAGGTTTAAAAGCTCGTGTGCCTTTGAAAGCACACCTTTTTCGATGACTATATCATAATCCTGAACATTTATAATGTCCATATTAAGCTCCTTACTGTACATTTTCAAAATCGTAGCTTCCCACAAGCTTTACCCTTGCGCAAACTGCCGAAAGCTCCGTTAACATATCTTTGCCGTCCTCGGTGTTTATATCACCCTCTGCTTCAAGATAGAAATAATAGCTCCACTGAAGGTCCTTCATAGGTCTTGACCTTAGCGTTCTCATATTAAAGCCGTGCGCGCCGATTATGTTAAGCGCCTTTGCAAGCGAGCCTGCTTCGTTTTCTACGGTAAATACCAAGATGAAGTTTTCGTTTTTGCCCTTCTTTACGGGAAGGTTTCTTGCAAGTGAAAATGCTCCGAAGCGGGTAGTGTTGTTAATACTGTCGTTAATACCCTTATCAAGTACCTTGAGTCCGAGTCCTTCAATACTTTTTTCAGATGCTATTGCGGCAACGCTCTTATCGTTCTTCTCAAGTACGGCTCTCACCGCAAGTGCGGTATTTGAAAATACCTCCGCTTCAAAGCCGTGCTTTTTAATGTATCCGTCACATTGTGAAAGCGCTTGCGGGTGGCTTATGACCGTCTTTATATCCGAAAAATCCGCACCCTCAACGGCGATAAGACTGTGAACGATGTCCATATCAACGACTTGATTTACATAAAGGCTTCCCGAGAAGATAAGGTCCGTAACAGCGCCGACCTCGCCCGCATAGCTGTTTTCAATAGGAAGAACGGCACAGTCGCACTCACCGTTTTCGACACTCTTATATGCGCTCTCAAAATCCAAAAAAGCAACGAGATTTGCCTCGGGAAACATCGCCTTTGCGGCAAGCTGCGCATAAGCGCCGGCGCTTCCGCAATACGCAACTTTCATTCCGCAAAGCACCCTCGACTGAAGCTTACAGGAAAGCTCTATGTTGTTCTTCAAGAAATTAATATAATAGGGCGCAATTTCGCTATCTTTGATAAGCGCGCGGTTTTTCTCGATTAAAGCGTCCTCTCTGCTCTTATCCTTCACGGAAAGTCCGCGCTCTTTTTTATACTCACCAATCTTTTTGCATATTTGCATACGCCTTTCGAAAAGGTGCGCCATTTCAACGTCAACTTCGTTTATTTCTTTTCTTAAAACGTCAAGTTCTTCCATTTTTCTTATACCTCTTATATATAAAAATAAAGCGGCTTTCCCAAAGGAAAGCCGCCGTTTTGACGATTTACAGTTCCTGCTTCATTATGCCGCAAAACTGTTACTTTTTCCTTTGGAAATAGATTTTAAAAAGCCGTAAAAGTAAAAAAAGTAAAAAAAGTAGTACGCAAAATAGCGTACTACGTCAGCAAATACATTACCCATACGGACAGAGCAAGACACGGAGTTTTTTGCGTTTAAAGCAATAAGCTTCTCCATTTTCTTTCTCCTTCGTCCGTGTTTTTCTTGGATTTTCTTTAGTTTACTACTTTTGTTTTGCTTTGTCAAGAGAAAAAACAAAATTTCTATTTGGTCATCTTCTCCTGTTTCACCTTATGGTCGATTATATGGCGGGAGGCAAGCTCTTTTTTGATATCCTCAACGCTGATGCCCATTTGCACCATCAAGACCATCACGTGATATGCAAGGTCGGCTATCTCATATACCGTTTCTTTTTTATCGTCAGCCTTGCCTGCAATTATGACCTCGGTGCATTCCTCGCCGACTTTTTTGAGTATCTTGTCTATACCCTTTTGGAAAAGATACGTCGTATACGAGCCCTCGGGCATTTCGTTTTTTCTGCCCTCAAGAAGTGCGTACAGTCCATCAAGCGAAAACTGTCCTTTTTCTTCATTTATATACAAGGGAGAGTTGAAGCAAGAGTCCGTTCCCTCGTGACAAGCGGGACCGTCCTTTTCGACAAGCACAACGAGAGCGTCTTTGTCGCAATCGGCGGTTATGGAAACTATGTGCTGATAATTTCCGCTCGTTTCGCCCTTAAGCCAAAGCTCTTGTCTTGACCTGCTGTAAAAGCACGTAAGCTTCTTTTCAAGTGAGATTTCAAGACTTTCCTTGCTCATATACGCAAGTGTCAGCACCTTTTTCGAAAATGCGTCCACAACTATAGCAGGGATAAGTCCCTTTTCGTCAAATTTAAGCTCGTCAATGTTTATCATCTTTATTCTCCTATATTCTGACCGTGATTTTTTCTTTCAAAAGAAGCTTTTTCAACTCGGGTATTTTAACCTGACCGAAGTGAAATACAGATGCGGCAAGCCCTGCGTCTATATCGGGGATTTCCTTAAACAAATAAACGAAATCATCGGCGCTTCCCGCACCGCCCGAGGCGATAACGGGTACTGAAACCGCATCACATACGAGCCTTAACAGCTCGATGTCAAAGCCTTTCTTTACACCGTCCGTGTCGATGGAATTGACAACTACCTCACCTGCGCCCATCGAAACGCATCGCTTTATCCACGACAATGCTTCAAGTCCCGTATCCTCTCTGCCGCCCTTGGCAAATACTCGAAACTCGCCGTCTACTCTCTTTATATCCGCAGAAAGCACTACGCATTGGTCACCGTATTTTTTTGCTGCCTGTGTGATAAGCTCGGGATTTTTTATCGCACCCGAATTTACGCTTACCTTATCCGCACCGCATTTTAAAACTCGGTCAAAATCGTCAAGCGTATTTATGCCGCCGCCGACGGTAAGCGGTATAAATATATTCTCCGCAACCTCCGTAAGTATCTCGGTAAAGAGCTTTCGTCCGTCGCTTGATGCGGTTATATCGTAAAAAACAAGCTCGTCCGCACCGCAGTCGCTATAGTATTTTCCAAGCTCTACGGGTGAGGAAACGTCGTTTAAATTTTGAAAATTCGTACCCTTTACCACTCTGCCGTCCTTTACGTCAAGGCAGGGAATTATTCTTTTTGTTATCATTTTGCCGCCTCCAACGCATCTTCTATCGTCAAAGCGCCCGTATAGTAAGCCTTGCCTACTATCGCAGCGTAAAGTCCCATTTTCGAAAGCGCCGCAACGTCGTCTTTACTTGAAACGCCGCCCGATGCAGTAATGCACATCGAATATTTTTTGGAAAGCTCATGGTAAAGCTCTCTGTTGGTGCCTTGCATTGCGCCGTCCTTGGAAATATCCGTGCAGATAACGTACTTTACGCCGAGCTTTTCCATTTTTAAGAAAAACTCGTCTGCCGTATATGCGCTTTTCTCCGTCCAACCCTTTATGGCAACGTAGCCGTCCTTTATGTCGATACCGACAGCGATTTTATCGCCGTATTTCTCGACTGCCTTTCTTAAAAACGCCTCGTCCTTTACCGCAGCCGTACCGAGTATCACTCTGCCAACTCCTCTTTCAAGGTAGGCATCGACCGTTTTGATATCTCTTATGCCGCCGCCTATCTCGCAAAAAAGTCCGACGCCCTTTACAATTTTTTCCACCGTATCAATATTCGGAGTAGTGCCGTATCTTGCACCCTCCAAATCAACGAGGTGGATATACTCCGCGCCGCTTTTTTTGAACGCTCTTGCAACCTCTACGGGATTTTCGCTGTAGACGGTCATCTTATCGTAGTTGCCTTTATAAAGGCGCACCGCCTTGCCTTCATATAAATCTATTGCGGGAAAAATTATCATAGATCCTTAAATCCTCTTAAAATATTAAGTCCGACCTCGCCGCTCTTTTCGGGGTGGAACTGACAGCCGTAGACGTTATCTTTTGCCACCGCCGCCGTAAGCTCTTTACCGTACTCGCTCGTAGCAAGAAGCGCATCACCTACGCCCTCGGCGTAAAACGAATGGACGAAGTAAACGAAGTCGCCGTCCTTTATATACTTAAAAAGCGCGCTGTCCTTTTTGAAGATAAGTCCGTTCCAGCCGATGTGCGGAATCTTTAAATTATCGGGAATGCTGTCCTTCATGGGCACGATGTCACCCTTTAAAAAGCCAAGTCCCTCGTGCTCTCCGTACTCGTAGCTTTTTTCAAATAAAAGCTGCATACCAAGGCATATACCCATTATCGGCTTACCTTTTCCCACCTCTTCCGTGATGAGCCTATCAAGTCCGCCCTCGGAAAGCTTTTTTCTTGCGTCCTCAAACGCCCCCACACCGGGAAGTATGAGCTTTTGAGCGGATTTTATCACGTCTTCATCTCTTGTAACCACAGCTTCTGCGCCTACGGCTTTAAGCGATGACGTGAGGGAAAAGAGGTTTCCGACACCGTAGTCAATTACCGCTATCATCAAAGAACTCCTTTTGTTGAGGGCACCTTATCGCCAAGAGATTGATCCGTCTTGACCGCCGCAGAAAGCGCACGTGCAACTGCCTTGAACGCTCCCTCTATTATGTGGTGCGAGTTTGTCCCCGCAAGCTGTTTTATGTGAAGGGTGATAAGTGCGTTTCTTGTGAGGCTTACGAAAAATTCTTCGCAAAGCTCCGTATCGAAGTCACCCACCTTATATGAAGGTATATCAAGCCCATACGCAAGGTGCGCTCTACCCGAAATATCCACAGCCGCCAAAATAAGCGCCTCGTCCATGGGAAGTATCGTATTTCCGTAGCGGGTTATGCCTTTCTTTTCGCCGAGCGCTTTAAGAATAAGAGTGCCGAGTGCGATTCCCACGTCCTCAACGGTGTGGTGGTAGTCAACGTTCGTATCGCCTATCGCCTTGACCGTAAGATCAAAACGTGCGTGGTGGGCAAAAAGGGTAAGCATATGGTCGAAAAATCCGCATCCCGTAGAAATATCCGCCTTGCCCTCTCCGTCAAGATTTATGCTGATTTCAATATCCGTTTCTGCGGTCTTGCGCTTGATTTGTGCCTGTCTCATTTTAATTCTCCCAATATTTCTTTTACTTTTTCGAGGAATATTTCCATTTCCTCTCTGCTTCCTATCGTAATACGGTTATAGTCCTTTATTCTCGGCTTTTCAAAATGCCTTATTAAAACGCCCTTTTCCTTTAACGCAAGATAAAGCTCCTTGCCGCCTATACGGTTGCTTTTTGCAAATATGAAGTTTGCTTTTGACTCTGTGAGCGTAAATCCGAGCTTTTCAAGCTCTGCTGTTACGAACGCTCTTGTATCGATTATCCTCTTGCAGTTTTCTTTAAAGTAAGCATCTTGCGTTATCGCGGCAACGCCCGCTGTTTGCGTTACGGAATTTATATTGTAGGGGTTTGTCGAATACTTTATCTTTTCAAGGTCACGTATAAGCTCTTTGTCGGCAAACGCAAATCCGAGCCTTGCACCCGCCATACTGCGTGATTTGGAAAACGTCTGTACACATAGGAGATTGTCATATTTCTTGGTAAGCTGTGCACAGCTTTCGCCGCCGAAATCAACGTACGCCTCGTCTATAAGCACTACGCAGTTTGGGTTTGATTTTACAATATTTTCCACCTCGCAAAGCGAAAGTGCTATTCCCGTGGGCGCATTGGGGTTTGCCAAAACAAGAAGCTTTCCCTCTCTGCCCATATAATCTTGAGTATTTACCGTGAAATCTTCGCGAAGCGGCAAAATTTCAAAGTCAAGTCCGTGAAAACGGGCAAACACCTCGTAAAAGCCGTAGCTTATATCGGGGAATACGACGCCGTGTGCACCAAACGCAAGGAACGCAAAATTTAAAATATCGTCACTTCCGTTTGTCAAAAATACGTTTTCTGCGCTCATACCGTAATGCTCTGCTATGGCGTTTTTCAAAGCCGTAGCTTCGGGGTCGCAATAGAGCCTTAAATTTGCAATAACGTCCCTATTTACCGCATCAATTACACCTTGCGGTGCAGGATAGGGCGACTCGTTCGTGTTGAGCTTTATATATTTTTTATCTTTAGGCTGTTCTCCCGGCGTATATTCCTCCAAAGAGGAAAGACGCTCGTTTATAAATCTGCTCATTTTATTTCCTCAAATCTTACCGTAGCACTTCTTGCGTGTGCCGAAAGTCCTTCGCGCTCTGCAAACATCTCAACCTTTTTGTAGACCTTTTTCAAAGCTTCTTCGGTATAGTACGTATACTGCGATTTCTTGACGAAATCATCAACGGAAAGAGGACTTGAAAATCTTGCCGTTCCCGACGTGGGAAGCGTGTGGTTGGGGCCCGCAAAATAGTCACCGAGCGCCTCGGGGCAATAGCGTCCCATAAAAATACTTCCCGCATTCTTCACCTTATCAAGATAATCGAAGGGGTTGTCCACGCATAATTCCAAATGCTCGGGCGCTATTTCGTTTGCGACCTCAAGCACCGCATTTATATCCTCTGCGATTATAATTTTACCGTTGTTGTCTATAGATGCTCTCGCTATCTCTTTTCTCGGCAAAAGCTCAAGCTGTCTTTCTATCTCGTCAGACACCGCTTTGGAAAGCTCTGCGCTTTCCGTAACGAGTACGGCGCTTGCCATCTTATCGTGCTCTGCCTGTGAAAGAAGGTCTGCGGCAACGAAGGAGGGATTACTGTTTTTGTCTGCAATAACGAGTATCTCGCTCGGACCCGCTATCATATCTATCGAAACAAGTCCGAATACCTGTCTTTTCGCCTCCGCAACGAAGGCGTTGCCGGGGCCTACTATCTTATCGACCTTCGGCACGCTCTTTGTGCCGTATGCAAGTGCCGCCACTGCCTGTGCGCCACCTATTTTGAAAATGCGGTCAACGCCCGCTATCTTTGCCGCCGCAAGTATTGCGGGATTTACCTTGCCGTCCTTTGAGGGCGGTGTCGTAATGCATATCTGCTCACAGCCCGCTATTTTGGCGGGAATACTGTCCATAAGCACCGTTGACGGATAAGCCGCCGTGCCGCCGGGCACGTAAAGTCCGACCTTTTCAATGGGCGTGACCTTCTGACCTGTAACGACGCCGTCTTTGTCGTTTATGATAAAGCTGTTACGCACTTGCTTTTGGTGGAAATTTCTTATATTTTCCGCAGCTTCCTCTACGGTCTTTATAAATTCCTCGTCGACAAGCCCGAAAGCCTCTTCTATCTCTTCGGCGCTAACCTCAAGGCTTTCAAGCTCTGCTTTGTCAAATTTTTTGCAATACTCAAATAAAGCCTCATCGCCTCTTTTTCTGACGTCTGCAATTATATCGGACACTATCGAAGAAACGTCGACCTCGCTTTGTGTTCTTGCAAATATCTCGTCCTTGGATATTTCGCCGTATTTCATTATCTTAATCATCGTTTTTCATCACCTGTTTTGCAAGTGCCTTCCGTATTTTTTCTATCTTTTGCGTCTTAAAGCTGTAAGATGACTTATTCGATACAAGCCTTGCGCTTATATCAAATATCGTTTCATAGGGCACGAGATCGTTTTCAAGAAGTGTCTTTCCCGTTTCGACGATATCCACTATAACGTCTGAAAGATTAAGCAAAGGTGCAAGCTCTATAGAGCCGTTTAGATGGATTATGTCGATATCTCTGCTTCGCTCGCCGTAATACTTTTTTGCAACGTTTGAAAACTTTGTGGCAACTCGAAGCACCTTTGAATCGTCGTCGCAAAAATCCTTCTTTGCGGCTACCGCCATTCTGCATTTTCCGATGTTCATATCGAGAAGCTCATACACGTCGGGCGAATATTCAAGAAGTATATCCTTTCCGACAACGCCTATATCTGCCGCGCCTCTTTCGACGTATATCGCAACGTCCGAGGGCTTTACCCAGAAAAACCTTATGCCGACTTCTTCGTTTTCAAATACGAGTTTTCTGTTATTTTCTTTTATCGAAGGACAGTCAAAGCCTGCATTTTCAAAAATATCGTAGACCTTCTCGCCGAGCCTTCCTTTCGGAAGCGCAACGTTTATAAAGGTCTTGTCATCACCTTTTTCGTCTGTGTCCATACGTCTGTCAAGCGTATCGAGATATACCGCAAAGCCTATTGCTGAGGCATTCTTGCCCATTTTCTTTAAAAGCTTATCGTACTGACCGCCCGAAAGCACCTTTGATGCGATGCCGTTTATGTAGCCCTTAAAGATAACGCCGCTGTAATATCCGCCGCTTGTAACGCTAAAATCTATTACGGCTCTGCCGGCAAATTCGGTATCGAGCGCATCGGCGATAGCCTTCAGTCTTTCAAGCGCAAGGAACGTTTCTTCGCTCTTTATAGCGGACTTTATATCCTCATAAATCTCACCGCTTGTTTTTCCCACCGAAAAAAGCTTACTTACTGCATAAAGCGCATCACCGCCCAAAATTCCCTCAAGTGCGTGGAAGTTCTTATCCTCCAAAGCGGCAAATACTTGTGAATACAAAGCGTTTTCTATGCCGTTGTCTTTTAAAAGTCCCTCTACCAAAGCAACATCCGAAATACAAAGCTTGTAATCGTCGCATATCGCCTCAAGGCTTTCTGCGGCAAGCAGTACGACCTCTTTTATGTCACACTCTCCAATATCGCCTATGCACTCAACGCCCGTTTGCATTATCTCCTTATATGAGTGAGAATCGTCGCTTATACGATAGACGTTTTCGTTATAGTAAAGCTTCTCAACCTTTTTATTTTCGGCAAGAGAGTTCTTTATTATGGAAAGAGTGACGTCGGGCTTTAATGCAAGAAGGCGTCCGTCCGTGTCGTTAAAGGTGATAACGCCCTCCGAAACGAGCATCTCCTTGTTGGCGGAATAAAGGTCGTATTCCTCAAACTTGCTCATTCTGAAACGGCGATACCCCTTGCCTTGATAAAGACTTCTTAAAGTAAATATCGCCTTTTCGTCGTTTTTAAGTATACTCTGATCAAAATTCATAGTTCTTCCTCAAAACCGTATTTGTCCCTCATCAAGAAACTTGTTTATCATTTTATCACTTTATCTTGATAAAGTCAATAGTTTTTTCAATTATTTTTATTTATTTGAACTATTTTTCGCATCCATTTGCGAAAACAAATTCTCATAGGGGCACGTCGCTTTCCTTCAAAAGCCTTATAAAACGGTGGATCCGATACAGTGCAATAAACGTATAGCAAAACATCAAAAAGCTCAGCCTTGCTTATCGCACCGAGCACAGATGACGTATCCTTTTTAAAGCGACTATATGCGCACCTACGTGCAGCACATCGAAAATGTCCTCCGGAAAGTTTTTTCCAAAAAAGCCAAACGTCTGACATGTAATGCTGTATTTCCATCAGGCCTTCCCGATATGACCAATACCTTCATCTGTAACCCTGAATAAAAAACTTGCCCATTTTATTTATTGTACCATTCCATCATTATAAATGCAATAATTAAAGCCATAAAAATTATCTTATATAAAAAGCGGGAGATTTACAGCCTCCCGCTTTTTATATGCTCAATATTGAAAATCTATATATCGTACACGTTAAAGTAAGCTTTTAAGCCTGATGTTATCTGCGGCAAGAGCAATAAACTCGGAATTCGTGGGACGCTTTCGGTAAAGCTGACCGCTGTCCGAAAACAGCTCGTATATGCCCACCAAATCACCCTTCGTCCACGATATCTC
>JAZMZG010000002.1:0-2632 GCA_045585835.1 Eubacteriales bacterium | reverse complement strand
TCAAACTCCAGCACACTCTTTCGATAAAGTCGGAGCTGACAAACGACTCTGAAAAGGTCAAGCCGTCCGTGCAGGCGCACACAGCCGCTATCCCGACGACACGACCTCAACCACGTCGTCAGCTTGTCCCCGACGACGAGCCTGTGCGTGAAGAAAAGCCGACGCCAAAGGCTCCACCTGAGCAGAACGTAAAGGAATTTGTTCCCCACTCTGCACCTCAGGCCAAGGAACGCCGTTCGTCAGCTTCGCTTGACAGACTTCTCAGCGACGACAAGAAACCCGAAAAGAAATATAACATTGACGATATTCTCAAGAGCCTTGAGAGAAAATAGGAGTATTTGTGAAAAAGTTTATTTGTGCAGCTTTGACAGCTCTTGCAGTTCTATCTCTGAGCGCTTGTGAAAATAGCTCTCAAGAGCCTCAGCCGGCAACGACAACTGAACCGGCTGCTGTTGCCACAACAACGGAAGCGACAACCGAACCCGAAATCATTTCACAAGCCACAGCAAAGGAAATCGCTTCTACCCTCCTTGCAAACGACGCTATCGTTGAATCAAGCCTTTCCAGATGCCAGTATTCTGTTGACTCAGAAAGAACCGTTACCTTCCACGAGGACGAAATGGATTGGTATTTTGCGCCTGTTGACGACGAGAGATGTCCGTTTAAGAGCGTTGACGATATAAAGATTTTCCTCAACGATACCTACACGAGACGCTTTTACGAAAACAGCGTTTACACCTACATAATCGGCGCTGAGGATTACACGGTGTGCTTTATCGACTACGAGGGCGAGCTTTATCAGAACGTCACAGGCGGTGGCGGCGGCGGTAACGAATGGGCTTACGACACGATGACGATAAGCGATATTACTCAGACGAGCTTTACCGCACAGTGCGGCGGTATGACGCTTTACGAGGAGCCTGTTTCGGTTTCGATGAAAATCGTGATGGGCGACGGGCTTTGGAAAATCGACTCGTTTGAAAAGAACTGATACTAAAGGCAGGTGTTGAGCCTGCCTTTTTTGTTTTCGTTTCGCCTTGCGCTTATAG
Organism: Eubacteriales bacterium; assembly: GCA_045585835.1. Classification (GTDB taxonomy): domain Bacteria; phylum Bacillota; class Clostridia; order Oscillospirales; family CAG-272; genus CALCTE01. Next base: position 1,583 of record JAZMZG010000002.1, on the reverse strand, counting down.
GTGCTCCTTTGCACAGGCGGGCGCAGCCCGCCCCACGAGGTAAGAGCTTTGCCAAAGGCAAAGCTCTTACCTCGTGGGGCTCAAGCGGCGGCGGAGCCGCCGCTTGCCCTGTTTTCGCCGCAGGCGAAAACAGGGGGGCTGCGCCCCCCTGTGCTTTATGTGCCTCTGAGCGCAAGGCGAGATCCTCCCCCGCCCTTTTCGCTTAAATCAAAAGCCTCCCCTTAATCAAGGGAGGCTCTTTTTTCGTAACCCTTCGCCCGAACGATTACTTGATTGAGGTAACCTCGTAGCTGGCTTCGGTAATTGCACTTGTGAGCGTTTCGTCCGAGACCTCGTTTTCAGAGGTAATCACAGCGCATTTATTTTCAAGGCTCACTTCGTAATCAAAGCCGCCGATTGCTCCAAGGGCTTTTTCCACGTGCGCCTTGCAGTGACCGCACATCATTCCTTCAATGTAAACTGTTTTTGTCATTTTCTTTTCCTCCTGTATTGGTTGTATTTGTGATGATTTTGAGTTTATTCTGACAAGCTTGAGCCTGAGTGCGTTTGTTACAACGCAAAAGCTCGATAAGCTCATTGCCGCCGCCGCAAACATCGGATTGAGCGTCCAGCCGAGAAGCCCCGAAAACGCCCCCGCCGCAAGCGGAATACAAAGGGCATTATAGAAAAACGCCCAGAAAAGATTCTGTCTGATATTGCGGATTGTGGCTTTACTGAGCCTTACCGCCGAGGAAACGCCGCAAAGCGCCCCTCTCATAAGAACGATGTCTGCTGACTCTATTGCAATATCTGTTCCGGCTCCGATGGCGATTCCCACGTCCGCCCGTGCAAGGGCAGGAGCGTCGTTTATACCGTCGCCAACCATAGCTACAACCTTGCCCTTTTGCTGAAGGCGGCGGATTTCTTCCTCCTTCTGCTGAGGGAGCACGTCGGAAATCACCGATTTTATCCCTACCTTTTGTGCAATGGCACGAGCTGTCTTTTCATTGTCGCCGCTGAGCATTACAACGTCAATTCCCAGCGCCTCAAGCTCGGCTACTGCCTCTGAAGCGTCGGGCTTTGGCTCGTCTGAAACGCCGATTACGCCAACAACCTCTTTATCCCTTGCAATATAAAGCGCAGTTGCACCGCTCTGAGCTAGCCGGTCAGCCGCCTCCTGAGCTTTATTTGTTGAAATCCCGTTGTCGTTCATAAAGGTAAGGTTGCCTGCAAAAACCTTTCGCTCGTTTATAACGCCGCTGATTCCCCGACCAAAAACGGCATCAAAGTTTACAGTCTGTAATATTTCAACGCCTTTTTCCTCTGCGTAATCAATTATCGCCTGTGCAAGAGGATGCGAGGACTGTTTTTCAAGGCTAGCGGCTATGGAAACAATTTCCCTTTCTTCAGCCCCAAACGCCACGACAGAAGTTACCGAGGGCTTTCCCATCGTAATCGTCCCCGTCTTGTCAAGCACGACAACGTCAAGCTTGTGCGCTGTTTCAAGCGCCTCGGCTGATTTTATGAGAACGCCGTTTTCTGCGCCCTTTCCCGTTCCTACCATAATGGCAACAGGCGTTGCAAGACCTAAAGCGCAAGGACAG
>JAZMZG010000001.1:0-5776 GCA_045585835.1 Eubacteriales bacterium | reverse complement strand
CATAGTTGCCCTCTGTGACCTTTACCCAATTTGTCGGGTTCTCAAAGAGCCAATCAAAACTCGCCCGCCAATCATTCTTGTTAGATGAACGCCCCGTTAGGAAGTCAGAAGCCTGAACACGCTTGAATAATTCTTCGGCTGTTGACAGCCATTGTTCGGGTTCAACGTCAAACTCGTCAAGACGGCATTTGATTTTCTGTCGCCTCTTGTCATTGAGTTTGGCGATTTTCGGAAGAGAAACACAGATTGAGTTCCACAGGTCGCAAATACCCTGATAGGGGTATGATTTTGCTTTACTCTTCTTTTCTTTACTTTCCTTTTCTTTGGTTGTTTCTTCGTCTGAAAACTCCGTCTCAGTGGGGTTTCTCTCAGAATTATTCCCGCTAACAGGTATTTCTTTGCCTGAAAACGGCTTTTGAGGAAGAGAAACTTTGCGCTGACTGTATATCGGAACAAGGTTCTTCAAGAAGTTTTCAACCCAAAGGATACGTTTCTTCTCCCACAGTTCAGCGTCAATCTTTCCAAGGTCAATCAGCACACTGATAATCTCATTTGCCCTCGCTTCATCTGTGTGGGTTCTTGCAAGAAGAAAAGCCCAATTTGAAGCGTTTGAACAATCATAATAATGCCCCTCAGCCTCGCCAAGGATTTCAAGAACCTTGAACCAAAAGGCGTAACCGTCATTCCCGAACCTGTCTTCAAGAATGAAGATTGTGCGCCCGCCTTTACAGAAGTGAGGGAAATAGTCAACAGTTTGTTTTTTCGGTCTTGCCATACTCCGTCAGTGTTAAACGATTGCTAAAAGTGATTTTCTCAGTTTCTCATTCTTGTCATTCCAATCGAAAGAGCGCAACATCCATTGACGATAATCGAGGGGAATATCAGTCAGGCGTTCCCCCTTATATTTTCCGAAAGGCATTATTTCAATCGGCTGAACCGCCTGACGGTCAACCGCCTCAGTGTCTTCACGGGTTATCGTTCCAATGTCTGTGATAGGTATTCCTGACAGAAGCCGCCCGCCTGAACCGAAGAGCCGCCACATACGCCCCTTTTCAAAGGTCAGGTCTTCGACACGCCCGAAGCGTTCAACATTGCCTCCAAGGTCAACTATCAGAGCGTCTTTCTTCTCAGGGGCAATTCGTGTGGCTCTTCCGATTATCTGATAATACAGGGCGATAGAAGCCGTAGAAATGCCGAAGACAATCAAGTCAATCCCTGTATAGTCAAATCCCGTAGAAAGCACTCTGACGTTGAAAATGACACGTATTTGCCCCGCTCTGAAACGGGCTATGATGTCAGCCCGCTCACGTTTATCCATATCCCCGTATATTACAGCCGAATTAGGATAACGCTCTGACAGGTTTATAGCGTCCTGAACAGACGGAACAAAGGCAAGAACGTGACGGCGGTCACTGTGTTTGTCAAGAACCTGAATGACCTGTTCTGTTCCCCCGTTTGCGTCATACGCCCTCTGAACGCTCTCTTCTGTGTATTCTGAACGGCTGCTGTTGAAGACCAACATACTGCTGTCAAAGCCCGTTGTTTCATAAGTCAAAGGAGACCAAAAGCCGAGACGAACCATTTCTGAGACCTGACCAACGTGAATGATTTCTTTGAAGAAATTTCCTTTCTTTGACCTTGATGTCAGCATGACAAGTTTTGAATACGTCATTCCGTCACGGTCTCTTCCCGTTTGAAGTTTCACAGGTGTTGCCGTTATACCGAGAACGTGTGTGATACCGCTGTCTTTCAAGAACCGTCCGAGCATACTATCAGCCTCACGGGGATAGAGGTGGGCTTCATCTATGAGCATTTTAGTGAAGCCCATTTCTTTGAATTTAGCCCCCAAATTCTTTATTGAACCGATTGTGGCGTAAGTTATCTTTGAGATTTCTTTTCGCCCGAAACTCGCGCTGTAAATGCCCGCATCGTTAGCGAAATCCCCACAGAGTGCGAAATACTTCTGATAGTTCTGTTCTAACAACTCTTTTGAGGGTTGAAGCACGATCATCCTGTCTTCACTGTTCTTTGCGACAAAAGCCGTCAGGATTGACTTCCCCCAAGCGGTGGGAAGAACAATCAAAGACGGCTTCGGCTTTTTTTCATTGAAGAACTCAACTGCCTTTTGTATCGGTTCACTCTGATTTTCTCTGAGTGTTATCATATCAATTTGAAAATGAAACTCCGTGCCTCAGGGCTAACCACGCATAACAGCAAGCGTCAGAAAACCTTTCGGAAATTCTACCCATACACGGAGTTTTTATGTTATTGTTTCTGTTCATTCTTTCGGTTAAAAACGATTACAATATAATCACTTCACGGGTTAGAGAGATTTTTTCATCCCTTCTGTCAGGTCATCTTTTGAGAACGGCTGTTTCGCTTTCAACTTCTTGACGAGAATACCCGCAAGCCTGTATGAGTTGTATGTCCGTGTGTCACATTGTTTCACGTCAACACTCATACGGAAGTCTTCAACGTATTTGATGATTTCTTCCATTTGCTTGTTTGAAATGATATACATACACTGACCCCCTTTCTGACGGTTATTTCAAGAGGAAACGGCGTGCGCCCTGAACCTCTCTCGTGAACTCTGAATACATATCGGGGTGCGCCGCCTTGAAAGCCTTGTCATCAAACTTCTGAGACGGTTTAGGGGCTTTCCACGTTGCTATGGTCTGTCCCCCGTAACTGATAGCCTCTGCGTCCCCGAAGCCGAGCTTTATGCGCTCTTCAAAGGCGGCTTTCTTCTCTTCAAGTGCTGCAATCTCATCTTTGACCTGTTTCAGCCCGTTATAGGCTTCAAAGATTTCATCGCTTATCTCAATCGTCTTCCCGTCTGTATGGCGGTTAAACTTCAACAGAACGTCCTGAACATTCACAGGCTCAGGCTCAATGTTCCCCTGAATGTTGTCAATCCAAAAACGGTCAACCTGTTCAGTGAGCCACCCGAAGAAGTCAGGAACGAAACTCAGGTTTTTATAGCCGAACTCACGTCCTGAACAGAGCCAAGCCAAAGAACCCTCTTGAAGTTCAGCAACTCCGAGTTGATACTGAACCTGACAGAACCAATGTTTCGGGATGCTGTCTCCGTCAATACTCATCTGAGTTGTTTTACATTCAAGAATACCCTTGTTATGAGCGTTCTTCGGAAGACCCGCAAGCCAATATGTGCGGTCAGGGCTGACACGCATATACGGCTTTTCTGTGTTGACGATGAGCCAATCAATGGCAGAACTCTTGATTATTTCAAGACCTGTTTCGTCTCTCCAAAACTGAGCGACAGCGTCTTCAAGGTAATGACCCGCTTTCATCGCGAAATTCTCAACCTTTGCGGGGTCAAGACCTTTCTTTCGTCTCCAAAGTTGAAGAGGGGTTTCCCACGGGTTCAAGCCTACGATTGTGGCTACTTCTGATGAACCGATTCCGCTCTCACGGTATTTGAGCCATTCTTCACGGTTCTGAGGTCTGATAATTTTTGTTGCCATATTTGCTGTTTTTTGAAGTTATTATTCAGGGGTTATTCACACTTGCGGATTAGATAGAAGTCAGCCCAAATGTCAATGAACTGTTTTCCGCAGTACGTGGCGAGGGATTCGCTCTTTAAGCAAAGGCGAGAGCCGAAGTACGCAACTGTATACGAGGGGGCGTAATGCGAGCGCACAGGCGAGACCCGCATAAACTGAGCGGTATTTATCGCCTATGAAAATGAGACTTCTGTTAGACTTCCATTCATTTGACTTCTGTGACAGTTCTTCTTTCGTCCATAGAGTGAACCACGGGAACCAACGCCATTCATCTTCTGTGAACTGAGGTTCCCAACCCTCATTCAGGGCGGCGCAAATAATACGGAGTTTCATAAATGAAACAGTGTCAAAGCCAAAGACTTCTATCAAGAAGTTTTCTCTTGTTGCTGTGCTCAACAGTTCATTATACGCTGACACGAACGGGTGGTCTTCGCCCAACTCACGGCAAGCGTCTTCAAACGTCTTGACCCTCTCTGTAACGTCCTGAGGTTTGAACGCATCTTCGCCGAAGACCTTGTACATTTCATTCTGAATCTGTTCTTTTGAAATTGCGGGGTAATTGGTCAATACCTGAAAAAGACCTCTCAAATCGTCTTTTTTCACTTCAATAGTCTCTGATTTCATAATTGCTGTTATTTTTTAGATGATGTTGATTTCTTTGCTTTTTCTTCTTTGATTTCGCCTGTTTCAGGGTCAACATTAGACGGAACGGCTTCTGAGCCTATTGCCTGAGCGATTGCGGCTTCTGCTCTTGAATTAGCGTCATCGCCCTTTGCCTGAGCCGCCGCCTCTTTCTTCGCTTCAAGAGCGGGCTTTACGAAACATTCTTCAACGGTGGTCGTACCCTCTTTGATTGCGTTGGCTGTGGCTCTCAGTTCAAAGATTTTCTGTTTGTCAATTTCCTGAATTGACTTCACGCCGAGATACAAGAACAGGGCTTCTTGCTTTACACCGAGTTTGGCGAAATACTGAATGACGTTCTGACGGCTCTGTTCAAGGTCAATAGACTGACCGAGCGCAACCTGTTTCACTTCATTGATGATGCGTTTTGTGACCGCCTTAGGAATGACTGTCAGAACGGCGTTTCTCAGAGCGATAGAACAGGCGGCGTTTCCTGTCACAACTTGCATATCCTCTGAGAACGTATAACCTTTCTTTGTGAGGATTGAACGCTTCACTTCCTTTGATACGGCGAAGTTTGTTTCAAGGTCGTGACAGATTGCCTGTGCGGTTATCTGTCGCCCGTCATTTCCAATGATACGAGCCTGAACCCTGAGGTTACCCCAAGCCCCCGCAATGATTTCAGCCATTCTCACAGAAAGACCCTCAATTACATTTACGTTGCCTTGTTTGTCTTCACGTCTGAGTACATAGAAACAGTCTTCCGCTGTCTCTTTATCCATTGTGGCATAGGTCGCAATCTTATTAAGAACTGCGTTGATGTCACGGGGATACTGTTTAGCCGTTGAGATTTGAATGTCAATCTCGGCTCGGTTGATTGCTTGTAGCATATCAGCCTGTTCAACTTTAATAATTTCGTTGCTCATAATTGAATGATTTTTTGCCCTCTTACTGCTTCGGGCGTTGCTGTTTTTGATTATTTAATATCAGATGCGCTTCCTATGGGTTGACACATAAGTCGCCGCCTGACTGTTTACCTCTTTGTTTGAAAGGCAAGGGGTGTCAAGCAACCACCGTTCAAGGTCTGACTTCTTGAAATACAGTTTCCTGTTCTTCTTGAAATGCGGTATCTCTTTCGCTGACGTAAGGCGATACAAGTGTCCTTTGCTCATACCTGTGAAAAGAATTGTTTCTTCAAGGTCAAGAACAGACTTCGCCCCGATGAGCGTCATTCTTGAAATGCTGTCAAGTTTTTCAGACAGCGTTTGAAGTGTGATTTCTTTCTCCATACTCAGACCCTTTCAGTTTAGATTTCATCGTCTTCATCAATATCTGCAATGAGACCTTTGCCGTTAAGCCATTTCCCCGCCAAACAACAGAGACCAAAACTGAGCATTGCGCCGATTTTCAGAAGAAAGAACTTGCCGAGAGGCATCGGGTTCATCGGGTCTTCTTCGCCCGCGAGAATGAGGAAAGACACAGCCCCCCAAGTAAACAGAAGACCTGTCACGATCCATTGTGTTAGTTTTGAATACGTTTTCATACGTTCTGTGCTTTAAGACGTTGTTCAACACGTTTCAGGATAACGTAGATTGTACCCTGAGAATGAATACCATACTTTTTGCATAAGA